>JBFXAH010000026.1:0-98894 GCA_050184475.1 Pirellulales bacterium
GTTTTGCAGCGCGACACTTCCTCAAAAGGAAGCATCCGAGGCAAACGACTCCAAGCCGGCTGGAACGAAGACTTCTTGGAACGCATTCTGTGCGGTTTTTCCGGAGATTAAGATGCGATTGCCCTGGGGGTGACAAGCCGTCGACGACTTCACTCAGTACGAGGCGATAAATTATCCACTCGCTTGGTCGATGTTTTTGAGCGCATCGGCCGCCAGGCGTGCCAGCCGTGGTTGATCGCTTGCGGCCGAGGCCCGCTCGAGCGATTCCTTCGCGGCGCGGGCTGGCGGGCCGATTTGCCCCAGCGCCCAGGCGGCGCGTTCTTGCACGCTGGTGCCCGACGGGGCCTGCAGCGCGGCGGCCAACTGGCCAACGGCCGGCGCCGCGTTGCCACGCAAGCGGCCCAGCAGCGTGGCGGCCCAATAGGCGACATCGGGGCGCGCGTCGCCGAGCAACTCCGCGAGCTCGCCCGCCGAGTCGACCGGCGGCGGTCCCACGCCCTCGAGCGCGGCCATCACCCAGTCGCGCGTCGATTCATCGGGGTCGGCAGCCGAGCGCACCAGCGCCACCGCGGCATCGCTGGCCCCCTCGCCCAAGCGCGCCAGCTCCTCGGCGGCGGTGGCGCGACTGCCTGCGTCGTCGCTGGCAAGTTGTTCGATCAAGTTTGCGACGTCAGCGGCCATATCGGGGCACTCAAGAGTTATTGCCGGATTGAAATAATGCAGCGAGCTCCGCGGGTCCGCCCTTCAGGGATCGTCGTTGCTCCAGTCGCGGGCGACCTGCTCGGCTTCGCGCAGCGCCCGCAACACGTTGCCTCCCAGAATTGCGTTGATCTCGTCGGGAGTGTGACCGCGATTGAGCAGCTCTTGGGTGATAAAGGGATAGCACGAGACGTCTTCGAGTTGCACGGGCACCTTGGTGACGCCGTCGAAATCGCTCCCCAGCCCGACGTGCTCGGGCCCGGCCACCTTGATGATGTGCTCGATGTGATCGACGACGTCGTGGACCGTGCCGGCGGCGATGGGGTGCGCCTCTTGCCAGGCGACAAGCGCTTTTTTGAACTCGGCGTCGTCGGGGTATTTGATCCGCAACTCGCGATGTACCGCGAACATGTCGGCCATCACCTGGGCCGACTCAGGCACGACGAAGCCCGAGAAAAAGTTCACCATGATCACGCCGCGGTTCTGCTTGATCAACACCAGCACTTCGTCGGGCACATTCCGCGGATGCTTGGCGATCGAGTACGCCGACGAGTGCGAGGCGATCACCGGTGCCTTCGTAGCACGCAAAGCCGCTTTCATCGTCTCGACCGAAACGTGCGAAATGTCGACGAGCATGCCCAGGCGGTTCATTTCGCGCACAACTTCGATGCCGAACAGCGACAGCCCGCCATGCCGGGGGGCGTCGGTGGCGGCGTCGGCCCAATCGAGCGTGTCGGCGTGCGTGAGGGTCATGTAGCGGGCGCCCAGTTCGTAAAACGTCCGCAACACCCCCAGCGAGTTCTCGATCGAGTGCCCCCCTTCGATGCCGATCAGCGAGGCGATCTTGCCGGCCGCGCGAATCCGCTCGACGTCGTCGGCGGTGCTGGCCATTTCGAACACGTCAGGGTATTGCCGCACGATGCGGTGGATGAGATCGATCTGTTCGAGGGTTTGCCGCGCGGCGCCGCCGGTGCGGGCCGTGTCGGCCGGCACGTAAGCCGACCAGAACTGCGCGCCGACGCCACCTTGCCGCAACCGCGGGATATCAGTTTGCAAGGTCGGCTGCACTTCGCGCAGGTTGACGGTCGCCAGTTGCGATTGATGCTTCTGCCGCAGCTCCCACGGCAAATCGTTGTGGCCATCGAAGACCGGAGCCGCGCGATGAATGCGCAGCGCCTCGTCGGAGAGCACGACCGCATCACGCACGGGCTTAGCAGTGGCGCCACTGTCTTCGGCAGCGAAGCTGCGCGTCGAAAAGGACAACCCCATCAGAACAAGCAACAGTTTCAGCAGATGGCTCGTGTGCCACTGCTTCGCAGAAGCAGTGCGTGGCATTGGCTTCGCGCACGGCTTGCCTGTTGGCAGGCCGTGGCACATCCCATCCAACGATTGACAACCTAGCGGTCGATTCATGGTTATGCAGTGGATTTCAAGCTGTTCAAGGCAGCATGACGCGGCCGCCGCAGACCGACACGGTCTGCCCTGTCATGAAACTCGATTCGTCACTCAGCAAAAATCGGATGGCGCCGGCGATCTCCTCGGGCTGGCCGACGCGCTGCAAGGGAGTTTCGGCCGCGATCGCGGCAATCCGTTCCTCGGGCAGCACGTGCATCATCTCGGTATCGGTCAGCCCCGGCGTAATGCAGTTGACGCGCACGTGGGGCGCGAACGCCTCGGCGCAGCAGCGCGTGAGCGCGACCACGCCGAGTTTGGCCGTGGCGTAATGAATCTGCATCGCCCGGGGCCGCAGCGCGGCGATCGACGAGATCATGACGATGCGGCCATACTGCCGGGCGAGCATTTCGTCCTTGACAGCGAACATCACCAGGTAGGCGCCGTTGAGATTCACGTCGATCGTTTCTCGCCAGCGATCCCACGTCAGCTCGTTGTGGGTGCAGACGTTGCTGATCGCGCCGCAGTGCGCCAGCAGGTCGATCGGCCCCAGTTCTCGGCGCGTGGTGTCGACCATCCGCTGCACCTGGTCAGGTTGCGAGACATCGCATTGCACGGCCACGGCGCGGCGGCCGAGTTGTTGGATTTGGGCCACGGCCTTGTCGGCGTCGGCCTGGCGGCTGCCAAAGCTGATCGCCACGTCGGCTCCGTCGGCGGCCAATCGGAGGGCGGTCGCGAGACCGATCCCGCGCGATCCACCGGTAACCAGGGCAACCCGATCCGCGAATGTCGACATCGATATGATTTCTCGCAGGTTGTCGAATCAAAAACCGCTAGTGATACGTTTGCCGAATTTCGGGTGCCACTGGCTTCGCCAGTGCCCGTTTGCCCCGCGAAGGGGCCACCATCAGTTGGGCGCGAGACTCGTCCTTAACGCCTCAAACGGTATCACGACCCGATCTCGGCCCCATCGTAACGCAGGGCCGCTGCGCTGTAGAATCGAACGATAAACCATGAGCACCGCCGCCGCCACACTGCATGCCGATCAATCGACCGCCGCCAGCTATCGGCCGCTGCGCATCGGCAACCTCGAAATCGGCTTTCCCGTTGTGCAAGCGGCCCTCTCGGGCTACAGCGATCGGGCCATGCGCGTGCTGGCCCGCCGGTTGGGGGCTGATTACGCGTTGTGCGAGGTGCTCGTCGACGTGCTGGTCGTGACCGCCCGCAAACGCGGCACGCGGCGCTTCGACCTGCAGGCCGACGATCATCCGATTGGCGGGCAATTGATGGGGGCCGAGCCCACCGACTTCGCGGCCGCCGCCCGCCGCCTGGTGGAGACCGGCTACGACGTCATCGACATCAACTTCGGCTGCCCCGTGCGCAAGGTGCTGGGGCGTTGCCGTGGCGGGTTTCTGCTGAGCCAGCCGGAGACGGCGCTGGAAATCGTCGCCCGCGTGCGCGAAGTGGTCCCCGAGCCGATCCCGGTCACGGTCAAAATGCGTCGCGGGCTCGACGACACGCCCGAGAGCCGCGAGCGGTTCTTCACGATCTTCGACGGCGCGCTGGAGCGGGGCGTGTCGGCCGTGACCGTGCATGGCCGCACCGTCGAGCAGCGCTACATCGGGCCGAGCCGTTGGGAGTTTCTGCGCGAGGTCAAACAGCATGCCGGCGCGCGCACTGTTCTGGGAAGCGGCGACCTGTTCACCGCCGAGCAATGCGTGGCGATGATGCGCGAGACCGGCGTCGACGGTGTGACCGCCGCCCGCGGCGCGATCGGCAACCCGTGGATCTTTCGCGAGGCGCGGTCCCTGTTGGCGGGCGAACCGTTGCCGGCGCCGCCGAGCTTGTACGAACAGCGCGAGGTGATCGCCGAGCATTATCGGCTGGCCGAGGAGATTTACGGCGCGGACCAAGCTTGCCGCACGATGCGCAAGTTCGGCATCAAGTACTCGCGGTTGCACCCGGAGCATCGGGGGGTGCGCGACGCCTTCGTGGCGGTGCGGGCCGCGGGGAGTTGGCGCGACGTGCTCGAGCGTTGGTACGCCGAGGACTTGCCCGGCCGCCGTCGCTCCCCGACGGCGGATGAAAGCGATGATGCGGATTGCGAAGCGGGGGAGTGAGGAGAGTCGACCGCGGACCGGGTTTTTACCGCGGGGGCCGCCGAAGTGGTGTCGGCCAGGCTTTTTAGCAACTGGGCGGCGATTGATTTCAGCCGCGCAGCGGCGGCGGTAGCGTTGAGCGATTCAACGGCATAGGCCGCCGAAGATCGCGGCGAGGAGAAGTTTTGCGATGACTGAACCTGGTCCGATCTACCGCGGGGCGCTGGCGCTATGGTTGATGACCATCGCCGTCGGTTCTACAAGTCCGACGCGTGGTGCAGAGCCAAGCAGCGCCGCGCCGCCGATCGTCGAAGTCGAGTCGGTCGAGCGGGCGTTCCACAACGGCGAGCACAACGCCTTCACCGATCTGTGCCGGTTCAAAGATCGCTACTACCTGGCGTTCCGCAGTTGCCCCGATGGACACATGGTGCATCCCACTTCGTCGATCCTGGTGTTAGCGAGCGACGACGCCCACACCTGGCGGCAAGTGCATCGTTTTAGCGTGCCGAAGCGTGACGTCCGCGATCCCCACTTTTTAATCTTCCGCGACAAGCTGTTCGTCTACACCGGCACCTGGTTTTGCGGCGACTCGAGCCCCAAAACGCGCGACCTCAATCAACATCTGGGCTTCGCCTGCTGGAGCGACGACGGCGCGGCCTGGCACGGTCCCACGATGCTCGAAGGAACCTATGGGCACTATGTCTGGCGGGCAGCCGCGCTGGGGGACCGAGCCTATTTGTGCGGCCGGCGGAAGCACCACTTCGCCGAATCGGACGAGCCCGAGCCGCAAACGGTCGAATCGGCCATGCTCGAAAGCGACGACGGGCTGGTGTGGCGCACGCGGGCGTTCTTTCAAGAAACTCGTGGCGACGAGACGGCCTTCGTCTTCGAGCGCGACGGCGCGATCACGGCCGTGGCACGCGGCGGCGGCCGCACGAACGCCGAACTCTGCCGGTCACGACCGCCGTACGAAGATTGGCAGCGCGTTGACCTCGGGCGCCAGATTGGCGGACCGCTATTGGTGCGCTGGGGCGAACATTGGCTGGTCGGCGGTCGCAAGTCGATCGGCGAAGCCCGCGCGGCCCTCTATTGGCTGGTCGGCGACAAGCTGCAGGAGATTGCCGAACTGCCTAGCGGTGGAGATTGCTCGTATCCCGGTTTTGTCGAGCTCGCGGACGGTAAGCAAGCTGGTACCCGCGCGCTGGTGTCGTATTACTCGAGCCACGAAAAAGACGACGCCGGCCAGCCGATCACGGCGATTTATCTGGCGCGGGTGAAAATTGCGGGGTGACGCGCTGGAAATCGCGTGCCGCGCCGAGGGGGACAGTCCCATGTTTTCGGGCGACGCTGTTTGGCGAGCGCACGGTTGCACACCGAAAAATGGGACAGTCCCCGAGCCGCAGTCCCCCGTATCGTGAGTGACGAAATTTACGGCGGCGTCGCCGCCTCGCGACCGGCCCGCGTGGCCAGCCCGCGCCACACCGCCAGGTCGACCGCGTCGACGATGAACCGCGTGCTGCCGTCGCAGCAGAGTAGCTGCACACCACCGACATGATCGCTGCGGGCCGCCAGAAAGCCTTTCTGTTGCGGCGGGTTCATGCAGTCCCACTGGCGGGCGTTGGGCTCGAAGTAGTGGTTGTAAAGCGTGTTGCCGTAGTTGCCCAAGATCCATTTGGCGCTGCGCTGGCTGTACCAGCCGCCGCTGCTGCTCGAACTGCACGCGGCGATCGAAACGTTGACGCTGTTGAGCTCCAGAATATAGAGCCCGACGTCGGCCGGGAGTGCGCTCGTCACGGCTTCACCGCTGCCCAACGGGCGTTCGCTGAACGCCGCGGTATGGGAAGATCCGTCGATCAGATCGGCGACGCGTACTCGCGATGTCAGAAAGAAGACGCCGTCGGCGCGGACGACGGTGCCATTGTCGATGGTGCCGCTGCCGACGCAGGCGACGTAGTTCGTGCCGCCGAACGAAGAACCCATGACTCGTCCTGCTGCCGGATCGCTCGGGCACTGGAGGATCGGCACCGTCTGCGCGGCTGCGGCAGCGTTGACCGCGCCGCTGTATGGCACGCCGCCGATCACCAGGTTCGTCGGGGCCGCGTTAAGGTCGAGTTGCCCTTGCAGGCCCCCTTGCTCGACGAACGGCAACAGGTAGGCCTGCGGCGAGAAGACCGTCGGCGGCGGACCGCCGCGACCCGGCGGAAAATGGCCGTAGTGTTCGTGAAACTGCTGCAGCGCGATCCCCAACTGCCTAAGGTTGCTGCCGCAGGCGATCCGGCGCCCCGCCTCGCGCGCCATCTGCACGGCGGGCATCAACAGGGCCATCAGCACGCCGATGATCGCCACCACGACGAGCAACTCGACGAGCGTAAAACCGCCGATGTCGCGCGCTCGGTTTGTCGATTGGGCTTGGTGCATGCGGGCCCGCACTCGATCGCGGTTGGTGAGTTCACCAAATCACGATCGCATTGTAGACCGCCGCCCGATGCCTGGCGAAGTTAATGCTTAGATGAGCGCCGCGAACATGGCCCGGGCCAGTCGCGACACCCGGTTGCGCACCGGCGGCTGCGGCGCGGCACGATGCGACGTTTCGGTGTGAGCGAACTCCGCCGGCCCGTGTCGACGTTCCAGCAGCCGCTCGACCTCGGCGATTGCTTCGAGGCGGCGGCGCACGTCGGCCGAGACGGCTCCCCGTTCGAAGGCGCGCCGCCCGATGTCGGCCAGCAAGCCGTCGCGCCGCTGTTGGCAACGCAGCACGGGTCGCCGCAGCCGGCGCGGCAGGCTCGGGTCTTCGTTGGCGTGCGACAACGCCGACAGACAGGTCAAGAAGTGCGAAATGCGGGCGTCGTATTCGTCGAGTCGCTGTCGATCGCGGTCGGCGACGAGCGGGTCGCCGGCACGGCGAACTTCATTGCCCAACTCGACATAGCAGCGACGTCGCAATTCGGCCAGGGTCAGCGGTTCGGTCTGCGCGGCGTCGTCCGAAATCTCGGGCGTGACCGGCTTGAACGGAGTCGATGCCGCGGTGGTCGGTTCGGCCGGCGCGGGGGCCGGCGCTGGCTTGCCTGCGCGCTGGCGGGCAGCCATCTGCGAGACAAACGCCAGGCGCCCGTCGGCGTTGGGCCCCGCGTTGGCGGCGGCGCTCGAGGCGCAGAAACTATGCCCGCAGGCTGGGCAGCGGCAAACCTGGTCCTGCAGTTTCTTGGGAACAGCCAGCACGCGCCGGCATCGCGGATTGCGGCATGAAATGCAGATCATCGGACAGTTCCCTGTCGTAACCGGCCGCCAGCAGACGGCCGTGGCCCCGTGTGGTATCGAGCGGTTCATCCGCCCGGGCAAAGTCCCGCTTTGCCTTCGTTCAGAAGTTGATACGCGGCGGGCCGGCCGATTTTGGGGGCGCGAAAACATTTTCCAGCGGACGGATGGTAAATGAACAGCCGGTCGAGGGTTAAGGTTCGCGTCTGCTGCCCCGACGACGAGGTGTAACACCAGCGCGCCTGCAGGCGATTGGCCGCCGAGTGACGTTTGGTCTGGCGTGCTGGCAACCATGGCGACGGCCAGCAGATCATCGGCGCGCGGTGCGAAACGCGCTGCTCCCTGGTTTTGCGCTCCGGAATGGGATTTGCCTCGTCGTTGATTCTTCATCGTCGATGCGCGCGAATTCACTGTGTCGAAGTTCGCCGCGCCGGCTCAAGTTCAAGTCGAAACAACGTGGGACCAAGTTGGAGAGGAACCAGAATCATGAAACTCGATTCGCTCGAAACCCTATTCGTCTCGGAATTGAAGGACCTGCTCAGCGCCGAAAAGCAACTCGTCAAGGCCCTGCCCAAGATGGCCAAGGGGGCCAGCAGCCAGGCGCTGCGTGAATCGATCGAAGAACACCTCGAGCAGACCAAGGGGCAGGTCGAACGCCTGGAGAAGGTGTTCGGTTTGATCGACAAGGCTCCCCGGGCCGAGCACTGCCAGGCCATGGAGGGGTTGATCGCCGAGGGGGCCGAGATCCTCGAAGAAGATGGCGAGCCGGCGGTCAAAGATGCCGCCATCATCGCCGCGGCCCAGCGGGTCGAGCACTACGAAATCTCAGGCTATGGAACAGCCCGCACCTTGGCGGAGTTGCTCGGGCACGACAAAGCCGCGCAACTCTTGCAGGAAACGCTCGACGAGGAGAAGACGACCGACGAAAAGCTCACCGAACTGGCAATGAGCGAAGTAAACCCCGAAGCGCACGCGGCGGGGGAGTGAGGTCGCTCGGCGATCGATTTCGAAGCCCCGTGAACGCGGCAGCTTTTGAGTCGCCGGCAGCGCGCGAGTGCGCAGTTCGCTCGCGCGCTGCTGGACCTTTGCCGAAGAAGGGCTAGAGGTCGGTGCTCAGCCACGCTCGCGCGCCAACTCCGTGGTCAGCAGCTCCCATAAAGCGTCGAGCGATTGCGGGATGACTTTGATGCCGGCCAGCGCCGGCATGAAGTTCACGTCGCCGGCCCAACGCGGCACGATGTGCCAGTGCAGGTGACCGGGCAAACCGGCGCCGGCGACGCGGCCCAGATTGAGCCCGATGTTGAACCCTTCGGGCCCCATCGTCCGCTCGAGGAGCGCCACCATGCGGGTGATGGTGTCGAGGCAGCCGGTTTGCTCGGCGGCCGACAATTGATCGAGCCGGCCAAGGTGCCGCTGCGGGGCGATGAGCAGATGGCCGTTGTTGTACGGGTAGCGATTCAGCACGGTAATGGTCGACTCGGTGCGCTCGACAACGTAGTTCTCGCGATCGGCCTTGTCGACCACGTTGCGGCACAAGAAGCAATCGGCATCGCCACCGGGCAGCAGCGTCAGCGGTTTGGCGGCCGGCGCGCTCGAGCCATCGGGCTTGAGATAAGCCAGACGCCAAGGGGCCCAGAGCTGTTCGTGCGACAAGAGTCGGTTCCTCGGGAGCGGATGCTGATTCGTCGGCGTGGCAAAACTATTGCTGGCGACGACGCGAGACAAAATAAACCACGGCGCCGGCGATCAGCGCAGGCGCCGCCAGACAGCAAATGCTGCCTGCGACCAGGACCAATTCCATCATGCCGATCTTATGCATCGCCGCGCCGAGTATGCGGGCGCCAACCAGCGTAAGGCCGGACGCGACAGGGGAAATCCGTAGAAGTAGTTTCAAAACCGTCCAAAGCAGGGGGACAGTCCCATTTTGCTCGGAGTACCTCGTAAAATCGGGACAGTCCCCGACGGTTTTGAAACCGGTTCTAGTCAAACACTCGATTCCCGCCGCTTGACCATCCGCACCTCGTTGCCGCGCTCGTTGTACTGCACTTCGTCCATGAAGGTGCGCATCAGGACCAGTCCGCGGCCACTCTCGCGCTCCAGGTTGGCGGGATCGCTCGGGTCGGGGACGGTCCGGGGATCGAAGCCGGGCCCTTCGTCGCGAATCGTGTAGACGATTTCGTCAGGCGAGACGTGGGCATGCACGTGAATGTGCCGCTCGCGATAGGGGGAATGCCGCCGACGGTGATCGATCGGGTTGTCGCTCGGCTGCTCGAGCAGGTTGGTGCTGGCCTCGCGCAGTTCGTCGGTCGTGAGCTCGAGGTTGCCGTGATAGAGGGAGTTTAGCAACGCCTCTTCCAAGGCGATGCCTACCCGAATGCGGCAGGTTTCGTCACCCATCCGCATGCGGGTGACAAGTTCTTGCAGCAGATCGACCAGTGGCGGCACCAACTGCGGATCGTTGTCGAGCACAAAAGTCGTTTCGTGGCTGACCAGGCACTCGCGCAGCCGCTCGTTGCGGCGATCGGCGCGGGCCACGGCCAAGACGTTTTCGACGGTGTCCAACAAATCGCGGGCCAAAGCACCCTTGGGCACATAGCTGGCAGCACCGCGAGCCAGGGCCTGCACGGCGATCTCTTCGCTGCCGTGCGCGGTCATGATGATCACGGGAACCAGGGGGGCCCGCTGCCGCACCGCTTCGACCAATTCGAGGCCGTCCATCTCGGGCATTTGCAGGTCGCTGACCACGAGATCGGGGGGCTCACGCATGATCTGGGCGATGGCCGCGGCGCCGTGCTCGGCATATCGAACGGAGAATTCGGGGTTTTTCTCGACGAGCCCCCCCGCGAGCCGCCGGTCGATGGGCGAGTCGTCGACGACGAGAATCGTGGCCATGAGTCGCTGTGCTCCGCATGCCGGTGCTGTCAGTTCGCGGCTTTCAGCATAGCGACCCAGAGAGCGGAAAGCACCCGGTCAGGGGGGGCACCGAGGAGAACTGCAAAGCCGGGGACTGGTACATTTTCGGCTCACCAACGTCGTCTCTGCCAACTTACGACGGCCGAAACATGTACCTGTCCCCCTCGCAGTTTGACTTTGCAGTTCTCCTAGGGGGATCACCGTGGATTACCCCTGCTGTTCGAAAGCGGCCAGCGCGGGCTCGAGCCGGGCAACTTCGTCGACGAGTTGGGCGCGGATGGCCTCGGCCCCCGCCAGATCGCTTTTACGGCCGCGTTCTTCGAGCGCCAGCGCGAGCTGGTAGGTCGGCCCGGCACCGAAATAACCCGCCGAATTCTTGAGCGTATGCGCGATCCGCCGCAAGCGGCCGGCATCGCCCGCGGCGATCGAATCGGCCAACTCGGCGAGCCAACCCGGAGCGTCGGCGCGGAACAGGGCGACGATTTCCTTCAACAGCCCGCGATCTCCGCCAACGGCTGCCAGGGCAGCCGTGAGATCGAAGGCGGTGGTCGAGGCATCGTCGTCGACCGCGCCGTTTGCCGCGTTGGTTGCCGAATTGCCGGCGGCCGCCGCCGGTGGAGGAGCACTCGACGCGACGACTTGTTCGGTGGCTGCGTTCGAAGCCACGGTCGTCGCGGCAGTGTCGGTCGGCTGCGGGGCGATTTCGCCGCTCGGCGCTCGAGCGGGCCCATAGCGCTCGACCACTTCAAAAAGTTGCCGCGCACGAATCGGCTTGGCGATGTAGTCGTCCATGCCCGCTGCCAGGCAGCGTTCGCGATCTCCCTTGAGCGCGTGGGCCGTCATGGCGATGACGGGGAGATGTTTGGTTGTTCCCTGCTCGGCGGCGCGGAGTTGAACGGTCGCTTCTTCTCCCCCCAGAACCGGCATCTGCAGGTCCATCAACACCAGGTCGAATTCGTCCTCGCGAATTTGGCGCAGCGCTTCGCGACCGTCGCCGGCACAACTCACCCGATGACCACGCGTGGTGAGCAGATGGACGGCGACGCGTCGATTGATCGGATTGTCTTCGGCCAGCAGGATGCGCAAAGGAGACGCTGCGCGGCCAAACTCATGGGGCTTATCGGTCATGTCTGCTGGGCCGACCTGTCCGCCGCCGCGGGCAACCATCAGCGCTTCCAACAGGTCGGAGGCCATCACCGGCTTGGCGACCAGCGTGACCCCCGGCTGCGTTTCGCGCAGCAGCAACTCGCGCTCGGGATCGCCAGGGCGAATCAACAGCACGATGGCCGCCTGCGGGAGCCGTGCCCGCAACTCGCCGGCCAGCGTGGCGCCATCGCTATCGGGCAAGGTGTCGTCGAGCAGGAAGTAGGCGGGCGCGGTGTCAGCGTCTGGCTGGTGCGCGGCGGCCTCGGTGGATTGCGGTGGCAGGGAAGCGAGCGCCGCGCTGGCGTCATTGACCGTCGTGGCCTGCAATCCCCAGGCAGTCAGCAGTTCGCACAGCGCGTCGCGCGTTGGCTCGTGATCTTCGACGACCAAAACGAGTTGGCCCCGCAAGTCGGCCGGCAGCGAAGGCTCGGGTTCGGTGGAAGGTACGGGGCGGAATTTCGCGGTGAAGGTAAAAACCGTGCCGGCTCCCGGTTGGCTATCGACCCGCAGATCGCCCCCCATCATGTCGACCAGTTGCGAGGAGATGGCCAAGCCCAGGCCGGTGCCGCCAAACTCACGGGTGGTCGAGTCGTCGGCCTGCTCGAACGGCTCGAAGATCGCCTGCTGCTTTTCGGCGGGAATGCCGATGCCGGTATCGCGAAACGAAAACCGCAGCAGCACCTCGCCGTCGGCGGTCGACAACGGGTCGACCGTGACGAGCACTTCGCCGGCCGGCGTGAACTTGATGGCGTTGCCCGCCAGGTTGAGCACGATCTGCCGCAGCCGGCCCGAGTCGCCGATCAGCCGATCGGGGACATCGGGTCGCACGTGACACAACAGTTCGAGCCCTTTTTCGGCCGCCCGCAGCGACAGCGTTTTGATCGTGTCGCCGAGTTCTTCGCGCAGCGAGAATTGGACCGGATCGAGATCGAGCTTGCCGGCCTCGATCTTCGAGAGGTCGAGAATCGTGTTCAACAGCGAGAGCAGAAAGTCGGCTGATTCCAATACGCCCGCCAGGTAGCGGCGCTGTTCGGCGGCCAGCGACATCGACAGCGTCAGCTCGGTGAGCCCGATGATGGCGTTCATCGGCGTGCGGATTTCGTGACTCATGTTGGCCAGAAACCGGCTCTTGGCGCGGTTGGCGGTTTCGGCGGCCTCGCGTGCCGCGCGCAGATTGGCTTCGGCCTCGATGTGGTCGGTGACGTCGCGCAAAAAGCACAGCGTGGCGGGGCGCCCCTCCCAGCCGATCAGCACCGAGTTGATCTCGACCCACAAGGTGCGCCCCTCGCGCGTGACCGCCCGGAAGTTGTAGCGCTCGGGGACGGGCTCGCCCAAGTGGCGGCGATAGTAGCGCTCGACGACCAGTTCGCGATCTTCAGGGGCAACAATCTCAGTGAACGGCAGCGCGGACAGCTCTTCGGTGTGCCAGCCGAAGACCAGCTCTGCCTTGGGATTGGCGTAACGAATTACGCCGTCTTGCGCGATCACGATCAAGTCGTTGGCGTTTTCGATCAGCGCGCGATACTTCTCTTCGGAGCGGCGCAGCTCTTCTTCGATCCGCTTATGCGTTTCGATATCGAGCTCGAGCTGCAGCTTTTCGCGCGCCAGCTCGCGAGTTTGTTCCAGCAGCGAGGCGGGGGGAGTCGGCGGCTCGGGCAATTCGACCGCGCGCCGCCGCAGGTAGCCGTAGACCACCATGCCGGCCGCTCCCGCGCCGATCAGGCAGGTCAGCACCAACAGCGCGAACAGCTCGAACGTGTCCATGGGCGTCAGTATAAGTCGAATTGAATGCCGGCGCGAGCGGACGAGCTGCTAGCCCCAGAACCGCCACCAAGGGGGCGCGGCTTTGCGTTTGGGTGTCGCCGGAGCATCGACTTTGCCGCGCGTATTCACCGATCCTTGCAACTGAGCGCCGATCAGCTTGGCGCTGGTCAGGTTCGCCCCCGTGAGGTTGGCCCCGCCGAGATGCGCGCCTTGGAGATTGGCGCCCGAAAGGTTCGCCGCCCGTAAATCGGCCCGGCTGAGATCGGCGCGGGCTAGATTGGCGCGCAAATCGGCCATGCTCAGGTCGGCGTCGGCGAGAACCGTGCCCTGCAACTCGGCGCCGCTGAGCTTGGCGTAGCGCAACTTGGCGGCGGCCAGGTTCGCGCCATTGAGATTGGCCCCCACCAGCAAGCCATCGGTGAGATTCACCCGCAAGCCTTCGACCCGTTCGAGCACCGCCTCGTTGAGCACGCAGCCTTGCAGGTTGGCGTCGGTGAGTCGGGCGGCGGTGAGATCGGCCTCGCGGAGATCGCTGCTGGCGAGATTGGTTTGCGACAGGTCCAGCCCGGCCAGATTGGCGCCGCGAAGTTTCGAGCCAGTGAGTTTAAGGCCCTTAAGACTCGCCGCGTCGACCGACAACAGCAGGGCGCCGGTCGACTTGTGCTTGATCTCGATCATGGCGAGCGGGCCCCCCACGCCAACGCTTCGCGAACGTCCGGAGAATCGACCGTGCGGGGCAGTCCCCGCGGTCGCCTCCGCGGACAGCTAGCTAATGCCATCTTAATGTGGCTCGGCTCGCTAGTCTCTGCAAGCCAAGTACAAGAAGTACAAGTTGGCGGTTGATCCACCGCCAGGCCGCCGCTCCAAGCGCCGAGGGTAGTGGGCCACGCCTCGGCAGCAAGCCGGCCTCCGCGGCAACGGCGTTGGCCGGTTAGAATCAGCAGCCGGGCGGCCTGCCACCGCCCGTTGGACGCGGCGAGCTATCGAGCCATCGGGTATGGCACGCTCAATCAAACGCACGAGAGCCGAGTTGTGAGCGAATTTCGCATCGATCTCGACGCCTTTCGCGGGCCGCTCGACCTGCTGCTCTACCTGGTGCGCAAGCACGAGGTCGACATCGTCGACATTCCGATCGCCTTGGTGACCGATCAGTACCTGGCCTACATCGCGGTGCTCGAGCAACTCGACGTGAATGCCGTGGGGGATTTTCTCGAGATGGCCAGCACGCTGGTCGAGATTAAGTCGCGGATGGTGCTGCCGCGCGGCGGTGAAGAGATCGAGGAGCTGGAAGACCCCCGGCAAGAGCTCGTGCAGCAACTGCTCGAATACAAGAAGTACAAGGACGCGGCCAACTCGCTCGACGAATTGGGGCGCCGCTGGCAGCAGCGCTTCGCGCGGGTGGCCAACGACCTGCCGACCGGCCCGCGCGATCTGGCCGGCGAACCGCTCCGGGAGGTCGAACTGTGGGACCTGGTGAGCGCGTTCGCGCGCGTGCTTCGCGAGCACGAGGCCGAGGCGCCGAGGAGCATCGTCTACGACGAAACGCCGATCCACGTCTACATGGCCCGACTGCACGACCAACTGCGTCGGGAGGGGCGGCTGGCGTTTACCGGCCTGTTCGAGCCAGGGATGCACAAGTCGACGCTGATCAGCATCTTCCTGGCGATTCTCGAGCTCGTGCGGCACCACGCCGTGCAGACCGAGCAGGAAGGGATGTTCGGCGAGTTGTGGGTGACGCTCGATTCGGCGGCCGATTCGACGCCGCCGAGCGAAGAGCCTGCTACGGAAGACGCGCCCTAGCGCCACCGCGACTGAGTAGACGATCGATTGTGTTGTCGGCAGCGGGCCGTCGCTTACAACTGACGAGCACCGGCCTGCTGTTGCCGGATCTCGGCGATCAACGTGGCGGCCGGCCCGCTCAATGTGCCGTCGCGAGACGACGAGCGCAGCCGCAGCTCGGCCAGGAAATCGGCGCCGGAGTACACGTCTTCGCCGTGGTCGTCGCCGTCGGTTTCCGACGAGGGCAAGCTTTGCGTTAGCGCAGAGACCAAGAACTGCCGGTCGGTCGCCGGGAGTGCCAGGGCCTGCTCCAGGATGCGATCAAGCTCCGTCATTACTGAGTAGATTCCGTGTTGAAGATGCGAAGTTGGATGTGTGCTACGAATGGATGCGAACAACAAGAAGCGTTCGCGCGCCAAACTGCGGTTAACCGCACGGGTACTAGTAACCTTAGCATTCCAGACCAGGAATTGCAGCGGCGAAGTTCGTGAATACGTGTGGCAGCAAAATGCCGCGATGACCGGACCAGGCGCTGTCGTGGTAATTGCTTGCTAGCACTCGACTTCGCAGATTGGCATCAAGACCCTGCCGCGCGCCGCAGTTTCGCCTACTGACCGGTGGCCCCCGCGTTCGGCGCGGCAACCTGGTTGCCGCCGCCTCCCGACGGTGCTCCACCCGGCGCCCCGAGACCGGCAGCCTTCATGCGGGCGACGAATTTGGCCGTGGCCGCCGTCAACTCGGCCAGGTCGAGATTGCCGTCGCTGTTGCTGTCGGTCTGCGTGAAATTGCCGCTCATGTGATCGGGTGCTTCGCTGGGGGACAGCTTGCCGTCTTTGTCCGAGTCGTACTGTTCCAGGGCCATGCGAGCCATCTGAGCCGGAGACATCTTGCTCAAGTCGATGTTCGGACGTTTGCGCGGCGTGTCGCCATCGCCAGACGCCAGCGTTGCGCCGCCCGCCTCGGCCGAGGTGGCCGACGCTTGCCGCACGGCCGGTTCGTCGGCTGCCGCAATTTCGGTCTTGCTGCGTTCGGCCGCTCGAGCCCAGGCATCTTTCTCGGCCGACTTGGCGCCGCTGCTGGCCGGCATTTGGACCGACTTCACGAAATTACGCGGATTGACGACCACTTGCTGGCCCTCGGTCACCCCTTGCTCGATCACCACGAACTTGTCGTTGGTAGGACCGATGTCCACCTTGTGTGCCGCGATTCCCGTGGCCGACGGCACCAGGCAGAAATGTTCGCCGCCGTGCTCGACGATCGCTTGCACCGGCACTTGCACGGCATCCGGAACTTCGGCTACCTGGATGCGGACCTCGGCCGTCATGCCGGGGCGCATCCCTTCGGGCGGATCGAAGATCTCGATCGTCGTGCCGTACTCTTTGACGGTCGACCACCAACTGCCGGCGATCGGGTAGTCGTCGACTTTTTTGACGACCCCGGTCATCTCGCGCTCGGGGAAGGCATCGACCCGCACGATGGCCGGCTGCCCGGCGCGCACGCGATCGATCCGCGATTCGTTGATCTTGGCCTTCACCTGCATCTTGTTGGGATCAGGCAGGCGAATGATGACTTGCCGCTCGCGGACCAGCGCCCCCGGTTCGATGATCACCTCCTGCCCGCTGCCGCGGCTATTGCCTTTGTTGGCGTAGACGACCTGCCCGTCGGAGGGTGCCTTGACCACACAGCGGCCGATCTGATCTTCGATCAACTTGAACTTGTCGACGTGCTGCTTGTAAGTGTTCTGGGCCGACACCAGGTTGGCCTCGGCCGTTTTGATGTCGGCATCCAACTGACCGACCATCTTGGTGCGCGTGAACTCGCGGAGCACGTGGAGCTTGGTTTGGGCGGTCTCCAGATCGATGCCCGACTTCTCGACGGCGAACTTATCGGCCTCGAGCTGCAGATCGGTGACGTATCCCTTGACGGCCAGCGTCTCGCTGTATTTGGCGTAATCCTCGGCGCGGCGCAAATTCTCCTCCGCGACCGAAATCTCGCCCAGGATCAATTGCTCTTCCTGCTTGAAGGTTCCTTCCAGGTACTCCTGGCGATTGATCTTGGCCGTGGCCAGCACGCTCTCGGCCTGGATCATCGCGGCCTGGCTGGTGTTGCACTCGATCTCCTGCCGGATCAGCTCGTCTTCGAGGGCCGAGGCGTCGAGCCGCGCGAGCTGGTCCCCCGCCTTGACGATCGTCCCTTCGGGCACGACTTCGAGGATGGCCGTGCCGCCGGAGTTCTTCGACTGCACTTCGCAGACGACGTCGACGTTACTGGAACTTTCGATCTCGCCACGTTCGGTCACCACGTGGCGGAACATTCCCTGGCTCACCTTGTCGACGATCATGGCGTGCGTGTCGACGTGCTCGCTTCTACCCCAAGTGAGATAAGCGCCGCAGCCGATCGCAACGGCCGAGACGGCGACCAGCGCCAACAGCACCCGCGACAGCGTAAGTCCGCGGCGGCGCGCGAGAGGGGAGGTATTCATGGCAGGACTTCCCTGGGGAACAGTCAGTTCTACGAGCGCGAGCGAGGGGGGAGCGATCACGAACTTCCCGCGGCCGACGCGCAGCGACGACTCCGGGCGGCAACCGCGTTCGGGCTGAGGACTTTGGCGCGCACCGTCAAATCACGGTGCCGGGCGGGCCCTCTCCCACTACTAACCAGCGGCGGTCGCGAGAGTTTCGCTCGGCGGCCGATTCGCTAGCTGCATTCGTCGAGGCGCCACCCGCATTGTAGACGGGTCGGCTAGCTATGTCAGCATCGTTTGAGCCAAGTGGGACAAGAAGTTAGGCCCTGCCGGCTGCCCCATTTGGGGGTGGGGGCACTGCTGCTGAGCTCGGCAAAGTCTGAGTAGACCACCGCAACCCCCAACGACTCCCTAATCTTCCCACCCCAGACGCTGCCGCGCCGCTTCGGCCCACGGGCTGTCGGGCGCTTGAGCCAAGAACGCCTCCCAATGCGGAACCGCCGCCGGAGACATCCCCAACTCGTCGAGCAACCGCGCGAGATGATAGTGCGCGTCGGGGTAATCGGGATGGTGCGTGAGGGCCCCTTCGAAAGCCGCCACGGCCAACTCGGGCTCGCCGAGCTCGGCCAGCACGCAGCCCAGGTTCGCCCGCGCTTCGACGTAATCTTCGTCCAGCTCGATCGCCATGTAATAGCGTTCGCGGGCCGCCGACAGATCGCCGAGTCGATAGAGCAACTCGGCCAGGCGGAAGCAAGTTTCGGGATGCGGTCCACCGGCGGCCAGCGCCGCCCGGTAAAGCGCTAGCGCGTCTTCGAGCTCGCCGGTGTCCTCGAGATCGCCGGCCGCGGCGAGCAGATCTTCGGCCGCATGGCCAGCCCGACCTGCCGGCTCGAACGACGAGAAGTCTGGAACGGGAAAGGCCTTGCCCAAAGTTGGTGGCCTGCGGATGCCGGCGGTAAGTGGTTCGTCGCGGCCTTCGGTACGGGGAGTTTCACCGGATAGCCGCGGCGGTCCTTCCCAATCGAACCGCAGTTGTCCGCCAGGTTCGAGGAGCCCTTCGCCCTGGCGGAGCAAGAGCTGCTGACCTTCGACAATCACCGACAACTGGGCCAGCGGCCGCTCGACGCCGGGCAACCAGCGCCGCAGTTGCGCGAGCTTGCGTTCGAGCGCCTGTGGCGAAATCCCGGCCGAAAGCAGTGCGGCCAAGCGCCGGGCGTTGGCGACTTCCTCGAAATCGAAGTAGGGCAAACGCCGCACTTGCCGCGCCGGCTGGATCAGCCCGCGGCGATGCCAGCGGCGGACCACGGCGATCGACACGCCCAGCAGTTCGGCCAGCATGGCGGGTGTGTAGAGCCGGCGAATCTGCTGCTCGCCGTCGACGAGCCCCAGGCGGCGCCACAGTTCGGTCTCGTTGATGACGGCCACCTGGCCACGCTCGGCGCGGGTCAGCAGCTCGTTGTCCAGCGCGTCGGTCCAGGCGGCTTCGAGTGGCCAGCTTTCTTCGCCCAACACGACCAGATCGAGCCCATCGTCGGTGGTTTCGACCACCAGCGCGCCATGGTCGCGCAACAGCTTCTGAGCGTCGCGCTTCGACATGCCGGCCAGGCGACCGACGAATGCCACGCGTTGACCGAACAGGCCGACGAGTTCGGCCGCGTCGCGTCGCTGAAAGAGCTCGCCGGACATGCTCATCGAGTTGCCATCCTTAGCCGAGACGCATGCTGCGCGATTTGTGCGGTGGCGACGAAATACAAGCGTGAAGGGGCCACGCTACTCGCGGCGACCGTCGATCCGGCCCAACTGTGCGGCCAGAACGTGCGGCGAGCGTTTCGCTCATTGTAGCGATTCGCATTCGCGGTGCTGGAAAAAACCGCACGGCTGGCGAGCGCAAAAAAATGACTGGCTCCACGAGGGAGCCAGTCGGAGGGTTTGGAGAGCTTCGCACTGCCGGGAGCGTCGCTCCGGTTGTGTGTGTTCAGGCGTCGGCCGAGTCGCCGTTGGTCGGTTCAGGCACCACGGGGGGCGAGGTCGCCGGCGGACCCGACTCGCTGGGAGTTCCGCCCCCGTTGGTCGTGCCGGAGCCGTTCGGCGATCCGTTGGCCGGCGGCGTGCCGTTGGTGGCGCCATTCGGCTTGGCGGTCGTCGAATCGGCGGGAGTTGGCTCGCCCGGCTCGGCATAGGTTTGCGCCGGAGCGCTCCCCTGACCAGCCGGCGGAGCGGGATACGAGGCCGGCGGGCCAGGAACAACCGGTAGCGACGGAGCCGGCGTCACGACCGTGGCCGGAGCCGACGGCGTCCAACTCATTTCGCAATGCGGCACGCGATAGCTGTAGGTAATCGGCACGCGCTTCTGCACGGTGACCGGCACCTGAACCGTCTGTTGCACCAGCTCCTGGCGGCACACACGGACCGGAACCTGTTCGACGCGCTCTTCGTATTCCATCCGGCAAGTCGTTACCGGAACCTTGCGCACAACCTCTTCTTCGACCATGCGGCAGACCTGGACCGGCACCTGCTGCTCGACCCGCTCGACCACCTGGCGGCAGACCGTATAGGGGATCTTGCGGACCTGTTCTTCGTACACGGTGCGGCAGGTCTGCACGGGGACCTTGCGGACCATTTGCTCATCGACATAGCGCACGACTTGGATCGGCACCTTGCGGACGTTCAGCTTGGCCACGTAAGTGGTCTGCGGAACTTGCACACCGACGATGTTGGGGCGATAGACGCGCTGCACGGTGTAAGTATCGGGCTCCTTGACCGGCATCCAGGCCAAGGTGCCGCCGCGGTAATACGACGTGCCGGTGCAGGGATCGACAACGCAGCCGCCGGGGGCCCAACCAAGCTTCTTGCAGACGCGGCCCGGCTGCACGACGGTTTGATCCTCGAAGTGCCCCTGGTCGACCATCTCGGTGCGATAGGTGACAACCGGCTCGTACGTGGTGAATTGTTCTTCGCGCTCGGCCGTTTCGACTACCTGGCGGCGCACCGTATAGTGCTCTTCGCGCTCGCTGGTTTCGACGACCGGGCGGGCGACGGTGTAGCGCTCTTCGCGCTCGGCCGTCTCATAGACGTTGCGAATGCGGTTGTAGCTGGCATCGCGCATCTGGGTTTCGTAGACCGGCTTGAGCACGCGATAGCGCTCTTCGCGCTCCGAAGTCTCGGTGACCGGTCGGGCGACGGTATAGCGGCGCTCGCGGAGCTCAGTCTCCCAGACCGGCCGGTAGCTGGTGACCTGCCGCTCTTCGTAGACCGTTTCGAGTTCGAGTCGGTAGGCCGTGACCTGCCGCTCCTCGTAAACCGTTTGATACACCGGGCGATACGTCCGGACCGGCGTGCCGCAATCGGAGCAGGCGCGCGAGTCGGTCAGGCCGACGGCCAAACTCAAGGCGACAACCCAGGAACTCAAGGCGTAACGCATCGTTGACATCTCCCCCGAAGCTCGCTCTCTGGCGGCGAGAAGGCTGCTAAAACCTAGGCCATGGCTGGCGCGCGTCGAAATCGTTGCAAACCACCCGTTTGAGGGGTATTTGGCGCTGACTTTTTGCATCGGCGCGCTTCGTGCAAATTTGGCCGACGATTTGCATGTTCGCAAACAGAAAAGTTTAACATCGCTTTGTTGCGTTGCCGCAACATGTTGTCGGAGAATATATTACATCGAGAGAAAAATCTCTGAAGATTTGCAACTGCTCGTCCGACACCTACACCGCAACACGCGTGCCCAAGCGACCTCCGCGGCAATCTGTTGTGAGAAACGGCCTGGAATGGCTGGTGATGTTGGCCATTTTCGTGCCGCTCGTCCGTACCTGGCTCGCCGAGTCGTGCGTGATCGTTAGCGGTTCGATGGCCCCCACGCTGGTCGGGCCGCATCGGGACGTCGTCTGCTCCGCCTGCGGAATCGCGTTCGCCGTAGGTTCGCAACCCGACAGTGAGCCCCTCTGGACCGAGGCCCGAGCCATCTGCCCCAATTGCGGATCGAGCGCCAACCCGCTGGGTGACTTGCCCGATGCGCCAGGCGACGGGCTGCTGGTGTCTCGCGGAGCGTTTGGCTGGCGACGCCCCCGGCGGTGGGAACCGGTGGTATTTCGAGACCCCAGCGCTGGCCAAGCGCGAGCGGTTAAACGGGTCGTGGGATTTCCGGGCGAGACAATTCGCCTGGTCGATGGCAATGTCGTCGTCGATGGCCAGATCGCGTCGAAGCCGCTCGACGTGCAACGCTCGCTGGCGATCCTGGTGAACGACGATCGCTATCGGCCAATGCCGACGGAGGGAGCTGCCGATGGAAGGGGAATCTCGTGTTGGCAAGCGCGAGATGCCGACCAGCGCGCGTGGCAGTTTGCGCCGGGCGAGTTTCGATTCGTGGGCACGGCATCGACCGACGACGCGGCTGCTGCCGAGCTGGCTTGGATCGATTTTCGCCCACGCGGACCAGCGACGAACGAAGGCGCACCGTCACAGGCAATGCGCATCGACGATCACTATGGTTACAACCAATCGCGGCCGATTCTCGAATTGCACACCGTCAATGAGCTACTGCTGTGCTGCGACCTGCGGGTCGCGGGGGACGGAACCGTGCAGCTCCGCGCGGCCGACGGCAATCACGTCTACGAAGTAACGCTTGATGTGAGCAGGCCCGGCGCGACTTTGGCGGTCGATGGCCAGACTGTTTTCGAGCGGGACAATTTGCCGCGCGCCGTCAAGACTAACGACGTGCGCTGCGAGGTCTCGACGATCGATCGGCAGTTCATGGTTGCGTTCGACGGTGAAGCGCTGTTCGAGCCGTTTGAAATGTTGGAGCATGTTCCGCGCGGGCCGGCAAAAAACGCTGACGCCACGCACGCCGATGGCGATGCGAGCGACGGTGCCCCGCTCTCGATTGGTGCCCATGGCGTCGACGTGCGCGTGCGCGGCGCCCAGGTGTTCCGCGACATCTACTACACCAACTTGCCGACCGGCTACGCGAAAGGGACCGACCAAAACGGCTCCTGGCGTGTTGGCATGGACGAGCTGTTCGTGTTGGGAGACAACAGCCCCGTGTCGCATGACAGTCGTGTGGCGCCGAACGTGGCGATGGAGCAGTTGCTGGGGCGGCCGGTGCTGGTTTATGCGCCGCGGCGAGCGGTCAGCTGGCTGGGGCGGCAATGGAACCTGCTCGACTAGTCGCGCCTGCGGTTTGTGCGGTAGCCGTTGGCGGGTGAGTAAACGAGCGTTGAATCGGTTTGCTGACCTTCATGCGCCGCTGGCACTTTAGCGATCGAACGTGGCCAGCAGGTATCCTGCTTCGGTGGCCGTGGAAGTCCGCAGCAGTCTGGCTAATTGCGGAAACTCCTGGTCGAATTGCCCGCTCGTCCAGTGGTCGCGGAATTGTACGCGAGGGTTACCCGACGGCGAGGTGAGTTCAAACCGCCACAAGGCCTGCACCGAGACCCGACCGCACGGCAAGTTGATGATGCCGTCGGGCACTTGAATCGACTGGCCGGTGCGTGAGACCTCGCGATCGAGCCAGCTCAGAGCTTTGACCAACGGGTGGGCCTGGTCGATCGTGTCGGCCAGGCGTTGAGCTTCTGAATCGCCCAGGCCGCGAAGCAGAGCGATGGCCTTACGCACTTGCTGGTCGTCACACGATTGCAGCGGAACGATCTTGAGCCATTGCTCTTGCTGGCGACGGTTTAGCTCGGCGAACGCGGCCAGTGGCCAGCACGTGTAATAACCGGCTTCGACGCCGATTGGCACGTCGGGTAGGAGGATTGCCTCGCCTTCGTCGGCCCCGCGCTGCGTCAGTCGAACGAGAATGCTCTCGATCCCGCGCACGGTGGCGGTCGAGGGGCTGAAACCGGCGTCGTGGATCCGAGCGCTAGACGCGGCAACCTGCCGCTGATGCAGCAGAAACGCCGCCAGCAGCAGTATGCCTCCGATCGTCAGCACGACTCGGCCGCGCGCCGCTGCCGGCCAGATCGCCTGAGCAAAACTTCCGGCTGCGACGCTCCACATCAGGCACGCCATGTACAAATAGTGGCCATGGTTCAGGGCGTCTCGAAACGACATGGAGAAGCCCCCGGCGTTCGCGGCCGCCAGGAAGCTCAGCGCCGCGATCAGGAACAGCGATAGCAGCCGCCACTCGATTCGCCGTCGGACAATCGCGAAGATGATCAGTACCAGGCCGACCAAAACGAGCTTCGGCCACAAGCGTTCTTGCGGCGCCAGCGTGGCCGCATACTCATCTCGATCGACCATCTCGCCCATGGTACTAGCGACAACGTCGGGCGCGCCGACCTGCCCGTAAGTCAAAGTGCCCAGTGCGACCGCCAGTTGGCCAGTTGTGCGCACGAGAACTTGCGCGGGATCGACGCCGTGGGGCCGTCCTTTCCCGCCGATTTCGTCGATGACGAGCCAGCCCAGTAGCGGACCGACGGCGAGGATCGGCGTTAGAAAAGCTGACAGCCAGATCGTCCGGTTCCACCACCCCAAGCGCCACAGTCCCCGCCAAGCCAATTCGACCAGGAGCACCGGGGCCAACAGCGCCAGATCGCTCCAGGTCAACATCGCCAGGGCAAAGAAGACGGCCATCGCAATCGGCTTGGCGAAGCCGTCGTTGGCGCTAGCGCGGGTCGCGAAGCACATCGCAACCAGAAAGAAACCCAGGCCGACGGTCAGGCCGCCGCACATGATCCACAACGTCGGGTTGTCCCAGCCGCCGATGGCCGCGCCTGCCCAGGCCAGGCTCGCCGTCCAAGCCATGGGGAGACCAACCGGCCAGAGTCGGCAGAGCCAAAACAGCGCTGCCGCTGTCAGGCCATGAACGATTGCGATCGCGATGTGGAACTTGAACGGGTCGAGCCCAAAAGCGAACCACTCGAACGAGAAGATCGCCTTCCAGAGAATCATGACGTGCGGGCCGATGACCTCGGTCCAACCGGCCAGCCACGAAAGCTTCCCGCAGCGGGCCAGGCCGATTTCGGCCAGCAGATTCATGTCGTCGCCGGCAAAATAGCAGTGCCGGTACGGCGCTCGAACGACGACGCTGACTCCGCAGCAAACTGCTACGACGAGCGCGGCTCGCCAACAGGCATCAAGACGCCGGACCAGCCCCCCGCTGAAAGGCTGGCCAGCATCGCGAGGCGGCAACGGCGTGCCGGCGGAGAGCACAGCATGCTCCTGTGGGAACTTCGTCATCACTCTGGATTTACGCAAGAATCAGGCCTGCCTGCAAGAACGAAGTGGCAGTTCGTCGTTGGCAGCATGATCATGACGCTGGCGATGTTCAATCTGGTCGGGCTGTTGTACAGCTTCTATGGGCATCGCGAGTGTACGGCCGATGCCGGCCTGGCCCACTAACCGCTAGCTCGACAGCGTTGGCCACCGGCGGAGACGGCGCACGTCGCCCGGCCGGTCGCCGAGACGACCACGCTCCGACCGCGCGGCCGTTTTTGTAGTAGAGTTTTGCTGTGGGCTTGCCGCAGGGCAGCCCGCAGGGTGTCGCCCCTGGCGGACCGACTTTCGCAGGCCGCACAGTTTGCCGAGTGCCGTGCCGTGGAAAAAAGAAGTCGGACCGGCGCGGTTTTCTGCCGATATGTTTTTCTGTCGCCAAGGGGGACAGCCAACGAACCCGTAGCGGCCACGAGGATCGAGCCTTTTGTCGCTGATTCCGACGGAGGTGCCAAACCAAGTACGCGTGAGCCCAGGACCCTAGCGATGGCCAGTGCCCAGCACGGCCTGTCCTCTGCTCTTCTCGCAGCGACTCCACCGTCGCACGCGCGACAAAAGGCTTGATCCCCAAGGGCCGGGGCATCTTCACGATGCCTCGGCTCTTCGTGTTTCCGGAGGAGCGCCAGATCGCGCTCGAACGCGAATCAGCTCACCGCCGCCTCGACAACCTCGCCATCGAGAGCGCCGTTGGTGCCCAACGAGCTCCCGGCGTCCGGCTCGCTCACGCCGCCGAGCATCCCCTGCATTTCCGTAAAGTCGTGGGCGCGAGCCCGGAAGGCGTCGACCACGGCCGGATCGAAGTGCTTGCCGCTCTGTTGCTCGATCATCAGTTGTGCCACGTCGGGATCGTATGCCGATTTGTAGACGCGCACGCTGGTCAGCGCGTCGTAAACATCGGCCAGCGCCACGATTCGGGCCGCCAGCGGAATCTCCAGCCCCTTGAGACCAGCCGGATAGCCCGTGCCATCGAAGCGTTCGTGATGGTAGCGGGCGATATCGGTGGCCATCCGCAGAAAACCACCACAACCGCTATGGGTCGCCGCCCGCTCCAACGCACCGGCGCCAATCACCGTGTGCCGTTTGAGAATCGCGAACTCGCGCTCGCTCAAGCGGTCGGGCTTGAGCAAGATGGCATCGGGAATCCCGACCTTGCCGATGTCGTGCAGCGGGCTCGAGCGATAGATATCCTCGACGAACTGCTCGTCGATCAAATCGGTGTAGGGTCCCTCCTTGCGGAGTTGTTCGGCCAGAATGCGGCAGTACGAGCGGATCCGTTCCAGGTGCTGGCCCGTCTCCGGATCGCGCGATTCGGCCAACTGGGCCAGCGCGAACACGGCCACGTCGCGCGTATCGACGATGTCGCGGGCGCGCTCGGCCACCGTGCGTTCCAAGCGGTCGCAGCGCTGTCGCGCTTGCCGGGCCAGCTCCCATTTGCGGGTCAGGGCGATCGCCAATTGGCTGACCTCGACGTTGTCGAACGGCTTCTTGAGAATCAGCAGGCGGTCGGTGCGCTCGAGCCGTTCGAGAATCTGTTCGAGCGAGTAGTCGGAATGGGCCGTGCAGATCACGACCTGCAAGTGCGGATCGATCGCCCACATGCGCCGTACGGCTTCCACGCCGTCGCAACCGGGGGGCATGCGGACGTCGACAAACGCCAAGGCAAACGGGCGGTCCTCGGTTATCGAACGCTGAACCAGCGCGATCCCCTCTTCGGACTGCAGCGCGTGGGCCAGCTCGAACTCGCAGTAGGCGTGCGTGGCGGCCAGCGGCCGGCCAAACAGCGCCGCGGCGGCCTTGTCGAGCATCTTGTTCGGCGCCGCCGGCCGACACAGGATTTTGCGAAAGTCGTCGTGGATCGACTCGTTGTCGTCGACCACCAGAATGCGCCGATTCGGCTCCGCGTTCATACGGGCACCTCGACCGCCTCGAGCGGCAACTCGATCGTGAAACTTGCCCCGGTCCCTGGGCCGTCGCTGGCGACCGACAGTTGGCCGCCCATCTGATGCACGGCATTGGCCGACGCATGCAGCCCGAAGCCGTGTCCGCCCACTTTGGTCGTAAAGCCGTGCGAGAAGACGCGCGTCAGGTTTTCGTCGTTGATGCCGATGCCGTTGTCGGCCACTTCCAGCCGCACCGTGTCGTGCGGCGTGCGATTGATGCGCAGCACAAGTCGCAGGTCGCTGCGGCCGCTTTCCAGCAGTGCGTCGCGGGCGTTCTGCAACAGGTTCACCAGCACCTGCAGTAACTTCTGCTTTTGCAGCCGCACCTCGGGCAACGGCTCGAACTGACGCACGACTTCGACCTGGTACTTGGCGATCCACGGCGCGTGCAGCCGCACCGCGTCGTCGAACAATTGCTCAAGCGATACCGCCTCGACCACGCCCGACACCCCCGCATACGACTGCTGCATGGTCACGATTTGCTTGATGTGATCGATGTTGTGCGCCAGGGCGCCGACTTCTTCGAGCAACGACTCGCGTTCGACGCGCAATTCTTCGGCCAACAAGTTGAGGAATTCGGGCACCTGCTGACCGCGGGGATCGGTGGTCAGGAACTCTCCCAATCTCTCGGCCTGCTCGTTGAGCAGTTCGGCCAGCCGCTGCACCTGGGGCACGCTGCTCGTCCGCAACCGCTCGGCCACCAGGGTGCACGACACGTTGACGCTGTTGAGGACGTTGCCCACGTTGTGCAGTACATCGGTGGCGATCTCGGCCATGCCGGCGCGGTGCGCGGCCTCGATCAGTTGTTCGTGCAGCGTGACGAGCTCTTCCTCGGCACGGCGGCGCTCGGCGATTTCCCGGCTTAACTTTAGGTTGGCGCGCGACAGTTCGGCGGTCCGCGCGTCGACACGTTGTTCGAGCAAATCGCGGGCCTCTTGCAGCTCTTTTTCGCTCTGGGCGATGCGCTCGAGCATGCGATTGAATTCGTCGCACAGCGTGCCGAGCTCGTCGTCTGCCCCCTTTTCGACGCGGACGGCATAATCGCGCGCCGCCGAAATTTGCTGCGCGGTCCGCGTGAGCCGCAAGATCGGCTCCGAAACCAGCCGTTGCAGCCGGTTCGAAATCAAGATCGACGCGCTCAACGAGGCAAGCATCACCAGGGCGACCACGCGCAGATAGTGCAGCGATTCGGCCCGCAAGTCGTTGAGGCCAGCGTGCAGGTAAACCGACCCCAGCGGCTGGCCATCAAGATCCATCAGGCTCGAGACGCCGAGATGGCCGTCCTCGGTGAAGTACGCGCCGCGCGGCTGCGGCTGCGGCGCCGGCAGTTTGCGCGTCGCTCGGGGGCCGTGATACGTGGCCAGCACCTTTCCGGTGGGATCGTGCAGGCTGGCAAACACCACCGACGGATGTGCTTCGAGCGAGTCGAGCACCTTGCTGGCCGATGGCAAATCGCCACGGGCTAGCTCGTCGACGCAGCAAGCTCCCAGCGTGTCGGCCAACCCCATCAAGTGGTCGGCCTTGGCCGAACGCATCATCCGCAGATCGTTGGTGACGAAGACCGCGCAAGACATGCACAATGCCGTGCCGGCGGTGACTGCCAGCAGCAAATTCAGCTTCGTCGTCAAGGACGGGTGACGCAGATGCATGTCGCTACCTTGCGGGAGGAACGCACTCGCCTTGGCAGGCGCGCAAGCAGCGGCGTTCCCGCAGCCTCGCACCAGAAGCGCAGCATGTCCCCCAGTAGCAGGTTACGACACAATCGCACCCGACTCGCCCTCGCGGCGCGTCCGACGGGACACCAACACTCGCGCCCTGGGCATCCGCGAGTACACGATCGTTCCGCCTGGCGCATTCCCACCAGCCGGAACCGCTCGAAGCTGCCAGGCCCCCCCTAGCGCGGTAGCATAATGCCGGTCGTCGGCAGTTCGATTACTTCCTGGTCCGAAAGGTAACTGCGATGCGATCGCCACAATCGATCCGCAGGTTCCGAACAGCCACCTCACCTGCCGAGCGCGCGTCGTCCAGCCAGGTCGGCGAGCCGCCAACGCGCGGAACCCGCGGGACCGCGATGCGACGCGCGCTGCGCCTGGCAACCGTGAGCCTGGCCGCGCTGATCGCTCTCGCCGCGTGGCTGTTGTCGGGTGGCGATGAAACATCGAAGGCCGCACCGCAGCCGGCGGCGACGACCGAATCCCCCGCGGCCGCCAAAACGCGCACGTACGAGAACGCCTTGCGGCGCCTCGACAAACCCGCGCCGCTGTTGGCCGACCATCCCGAGTTCGTCGAACCGGTTCGCGAGACCGTCCGCTTCGAAGCGCCGCTGCTGGTCGACGACCGCGATGCCGACCTGAGTGTGCGAGCCTGGCGCTTCAGCTACAACGCTCGCGGCATTATCGAGATGCCTAACCACCTGCGGGCTCGCGAGACCGCGATCATCATGGTGCATCCCTGGGGCGTCGACGACGGTGGAGGTTGGCGCACGCCTGAGCCCGCCGGCGCGGCCGATTTCTGCACGCCAGAGAAGAACCACCTGGCGGCCCGCCACACGCGCGAGGTGATCGATCCCTTCTTGCAGCAGTGGCGCTCGCGAGTGGCCTTGATCGCATACAGCCTGCCGGGGCGCGAAGACCCGATCCGCCGCAAGCTGTATCGTTCGATCCACGGCCGACCGAGCGATGCCCAGCGCCGCGAAGGAGCCGCCGAACTGACTGCCCGGCTCAACGGTTTTCGCTACGAAGCGGAAGGCGTGCCGGCCGCCTTGGAACTATCCGCCGACAAGCCGGTTGTCGACTACTTCCGGCAGTTCCGCGGGCTCGATGCCGGACCGCGCTACAACGGCGAGGGCTTCTGGGACTTGCCGATTCCGGTCACGCGCGACATCACAACCGATCCCGACGACGTTGTGATTTACGACGCCGAAGGCTACGGCGTGCTGCGCGACTTCTTGCGCCAGCAAGGGGTACGGCACGTGCTGCTGGTCGGTTACGCGACCGACATGTGTTTCTGCAAGACCACGGCCGGCTACGAAAACCTGTCGGGCGACTTCAACGTGTTTCTGGTTGGCGACGCCACGCTGGCGACATTTCCGGCGAATTCGTCGCCGCGCTATGCCACGAACGCGTCGATTTCGTTCGCCGCCCTCGATCACCTGATCACGCAGGTATCGTGGATCAAGCCGCTCTAGCCTCTCCAGCACCGCGTAGCGGGAAGTGGCGGCAAATACGGAAGCCGGCCGAGAAACTGCGGCCAGGCCGGTGATCTTCGCGGAACCCCATTGCGCTCAAAATGGTTCGTGGCGTCGCGACGTCAACAACGGGCCCTAATTAGCTAGCCGCGATTGTTAGCGGCAGTAACCGATCACGGTGAACCCCCTTGCCACGCGCTTCAATACGTTGCGACCATCTGGCTGTTGCAGGTCGCTTGCTTGGCGCGTGTATTCCGCCTGTCAAACCGTGCCCAATTTAAGCAACATGGTGAAGTTTTTTGATCCGAGTAGATCGACTTTTGTCTCCGACGACTGACAAAACTGTCTTGCTACTTTCTCGCATCGGCCAAGGAGCCGCGATAGAATGCCGCACGTCAGGGCCGGTACGAAGGATTGAATTCGACGACAAAAGCTGGGCAGTCTTTCGCGTTCTGCGATCGTCGCGGCCGATCGAGCGTAGTCATTCTGCGCGACTTGCTTCCCAGTCGACGGCATCTCGTATTGATGATCGTGCGCATTTCGCAGAGAGTTTTTTCATGACGTTCTCCGAAGGCGGTGCCGACCCGCCGCACTCCTCTGTTCGTCAGACGGCCACGGTCGTGCTCGACAGCGCGACCAATCGTTTCGTCTACGCCGACCGCGCGGCGCTGGAGCTCTTTGGCTGCCAGCGCGAGAAGCTGCTAGCCTCCAGCCCGCTCGACTTCAGCCCGCCGGTGCAGCCCGACGGACTGGCGACGCCGCGCTCGTGCGTGGAGCAGTTGCGCGCGGCGCGCACCCACGGCAGGCACACGTTTCCCTGGGTGCATTGCGACACGCGCGGCCAGGAGTTCCTCTGCGAAGTGCAACTAGTGCAATTGCCGCACGCGGGAGGTCGGCTCTATGAAGGGACGATTTGCCCACATGCCCTGCACCGGCAAACTGTCCCGAGCCCCCAGCCCGAGGCGATTGACCACTTTCGCGAACTGATCGAGGCCTTGCCACACATCGTCTGGGTGCGCGATTCCGAAGGACGCTTGCTGTACGTCAACGACTACTGGTACTCGTATAGCGGGCAGAGCCGGGAAGAAGCTTTCCGGCCCGGCAGTTGGGTCGACACGGTACATCCGGACGATCGCGCGCACACGATTGCCACGTTTCGCGACTCGCTGGCCAAGGGCCTGGCCTTCGATTGCTGGCATCGCGTGCGCAATGCCGCCACCGGCGAGTACCGCTGGTATCACTCGCGCGCCGTTTGCGTACGCGATGCGCAGGGACGAGTGTTGCGCTGGATCGGCAATGCGATCGACGTCGACGACCTCAAGAGCGTGCAAACTGCACTAGGCCAGGCCAAGTTCCAGGTCAGCGAGACGCTCAGCAACTTGGCGCGTGAGCTCCACGGCCCGCTGGCTGCGCTGGCGGCTTCGATCGATCAGTGGGACGCCAGTCGCCAGGCGACCGCCGCGGATGAGACTTCCCTGGCGGCGGCTCAGCAGAATGTCGATTACTTGCGACACATCGTCGACGACCTGCTCGAGCTTTCGCGTTTGGAGCGGGGCCGGGAGCGTTGGCGCCCCGCGCCGCTCGACCTGGCCAAAACGGTGCGCCAGTCGCTCGACGAGTATCGGCCGCTGCTTGCAGGCGACGCCCTGGAACTGATCGAAAAGATTGCCGCTGGCCCGGTGCCGATCGTGGGGGACGCTTCGCGGCTGGCTGAGATCGTCACCAAGCTGCTCGACCAGGCGCGCCGAACAACTCCCCGCGATGGTCGCGTGCAAGTGACGTTGGCGGTCGATCGGCCCGCCTGCGAAGCAGTGCTGAGCGTCGTCGATTCTGGGGCGGGGCTCGAGCCGACGCAGCTCGCCGCGGTGTTCGAGCCGTTTCGCCCCGGCGAACACTCGTCGGTAAGCGGCCGGGCGAAACTAGGCCTGGCGATCGTGCATAGCCTGGTCGAAATCCACGGCGGTCGCGTTGCCGTCTTTAGCGACGGTCCCAGTCGCGGAACCACCATCACCGTGCGGTTGCCGCTGGCGTGGGAGCCGGGCGCCGATCGCAGCTAAACGCGACGCATGCTCTTCGTATTCGGGCGCGAGACGCGAAAACTGCTGCTAAGCGAGTAACTCGCGAATCACTTCACCGCGCACATCGGTGAGACGGAAATCGCGCCCCTGAAAGCGATACGTCAGCCGCGTGTGATCGAGCCCCAGCAAGTGCAGGATCGTCGCTTGCAGATCGTGCGGATGGACTGGCTTTTCGACCGGTGCCCAGCCCAACTCATCGGTGGCGCCATAAGTCACGCCGCGCCGCAGGCCGCCGCCGCACAGGAACATGGAATTCGAGAACGGATGATGATCGCGCCCCAGCAGCTTGCCGTCTTTGGTGCGCCCCTCGCGAAAGGGGGTGCGGCCAAACTCGCCGGTCCAAACGACCAGCGTCTCGTCGAGCATCCCCCGCTGCTTGAGGTCGCCGATCAGCGCGGCCACGGGTTGATCCATCGACTGGCAGCGCGTGATCAGGCCCGCTTCGATCTCCTGCTCGGGGTTGGTGCCGTGGAAGTCCCAGCCCCAGTCGAAGAGCTGCACGAAGCGCACGCCGCGCTCCACGAGCCGGCGGGCCAGCAGGCAGTTGTTCGCGAAACTCGCCCCCCCCGGCTGCGCGCCGTAAGTCGCCAGCACGTGTGCCGGCTCCTGGCTGATGTCCATCGTCTCGGGCACGACCGTCTGCATGCGATAAGCCATCTCGTACTGCGCGATGCGCGTGACGGTTTCGGGTTGGCCGAGTCGCTCGGCTTCGAGCTGGTTGAGTTCGGCCAGGGTATCGAGGCTCGCCCTGCGGAGTTGGCGATCCATGCCGGCCGGATCGCTAAGGTAGAGCACGGGATCGCCGCCGGTGCGGCACTGCACCCCCTGGTAAACCGACGGCAGGAAGCCACTCCCCCAGGCGACTTTGCCGGCGCTGGGGAGTGAGCGGCCCGACACGAATACGATGTAGCCCGGCAGGTCGCGATTCTCCGAGCCGAGTCCGTAGGTCACCCACGAACCCAGCGAAGCCCGCCCTTGCGCGCGGGGAAAGCCAGTGTAAAGCAGCAGTTCGGCGGGTCCATGATTGAACTGCTCGGTCCAGACCGACTTGACGATCGCCAGTTCGTCGGCGATCGCCGCCAGGTTCGGCAGCGCCTGCGAAAACCAGGCGCCGCTCTCGCCGTGCTGCGCGAACTGCTGCCGCGTCCCCAACAGCTTGGGCGTGCCGCTGGTGAAGGCGAACTGCTTCCCCTTGGTGAGCGATTCGGGGCAATCTTCGCCGTCGCGGCGGACCAGCTCGGGCTTGTAATCGAGCAGATCCAAGTGGGGCGGTCCGCCCGACATCGACAAGAAGATCACATTCTTGGCGCGCGGCGCGAAGTGCCCCGGCTTGGGCAGGAATGGATCGGCGACGGCGTCGGCCGGATGGGCGACCGTGCCCGGCGCGGCGCCGGCGGCAGCGCCCCCGCCATTGAGCATCGCCAGGGCGACGCTTCCCAGGCCCATGGCCGAGTCGCGGAGAAAGTGGCGCCGCGTGCGGTTGACCAGTATGTCGAGTTGCAGTGAATGCATCGCGCGGCTCACGGTTTGCTCAAGGTTTCGTCGAGGTTCAACACGACGTTGGCCGCCACCGTCCAGGCCGCCGCGTCGACGGCGTTCATTCCTTCGGGCAACGGACCGATCGGATCGGTCGCCAGGGCCGTGGCCTTCGCCTCATCGGCGGCCAGCGACTCGCGAGCGTGCGCCACCAGGGCCACGAGGCGTTCGACTTCCGCCGGCGTGGCGGTTCGGGCCACGGCCAGTTCCAGGGTGCGACGAGCCCGCGCCGCGTCGTCGGCCGATGCTTCGACGAGCACGCGCCGGGCCAACGCTTGCGCGCATTCGACGAACACCGGATCGTTCAAGGTCACCAGCGCCTGTAACGGCGTATTGGTGCGCATCCGCCGCAGCGAGCACACGTTTCGCTCCGGCGCGTCGAAGGCCACCAGCGACGGGTAGGGCAAATTGCGCCGCCAGCGCGTGTAGATCGCCCGGCGATGGCGATCGGCTCCTTCGCTCGGCTTCCAGTCGGTGCTGCTGCCGAAGGCCGCCGCCAGGCCAAACTCGGGCTGGGGAGGCTGGACCGGCGGGCCATACATTTTCGCGCTCAGCAGCCCGGCGATCGCCAGCGCCTGGTCGCGCACCATTTCGGCCGACAGCCGCACGTGCGGGCCGCGCGCCAGCAAGCGATTATGCGGATCGCGCTCGGCCAGCTGGGCACTCAATTGCGATGATTGCCGATACGTGGACGAAGTGACCAACAGCTTCAGCAACCGCTTGGTGTCCCAGCCGCTGTCGCGGTATTCGACCGCCAGCCAATCGAGCAGGCGGGGATGCGACGGCGGATCGCCTTGCGTGCCGAACTCTTCGGCCGTTTCGACGATGCCAATGCCGAACAGCTCCTGCCACAGCCGATTGACGGCCACCCGCGCGGTGAGTGGATTTTCGGCATCCATCAGCCAGCGCGCCAGGCCGAGCCGGTCGAGCTTCACGTCGCTCGGAGCCGGATGAAAGGCCGCCGGCACACCTGGACTGACGGGCTCGCCAGGGCTGAGAAATTCACCCCGCAGGTAGACGAAACTGGAGCGCGGTGTCCCTTCGCGCAGGATCGGCACGGTCGTGGCAACCTGGTCGTACCGCTTGCGGGCGGCCCGCAGTCGCTTGTCGACCGCTGTCCATGATTCGGATTGCCCGCGGTGATAGGCGGCCAGTTGGTCTTTCTGTTTGCCGTCGCGCTGGTCGGCGGCGACGGCCAGAATGTCGGCGATCTCCTTGGGCAGCTTGTCGTACGCGGCGGCGGTTTTTTCCCATTCGGGCTGGGCGGCGTCGCGCTCCTTGGTTGCCTCGTCGTAGGCCGTTTGGGCCGCCGCCAATTCGGGCTGAGCTTCGGCAAACTCGGCTTCGGCCCCCACGATTGCCGTGGCCAGCGTCGGCTCGTCGGTGTTGAAGTCGTCGGTGTTGTTGAAGATCGAAAAGACCTGGTAGTACTCGCGCTGGCTCAAGGGGTCGTACTTATGGTTGTGGCACTGCGCGCAGGCCAGCGTTGTCCCCATCCAGACGGCAAACGTGGTGTTCACGCGATCGACGACCGCCGCGTGCCGGAACTCCTCGAGATTGACCCCGCCCTCGGTGTTGAGTTGTGTGTTGCGGTGAAAGCCGGTCGCCAACACTTGGGTCGGGCTGGCGTCGGTCAGCAAATCGCCCGCGAGTTGTTCGATCGTAAAGCGATCGTACGGCATGTTGTCGTTGAGCGCTTGAATGACCCAGTCGCGCCACCGCCAGATGGTGCGCGGTCCGTCGGGGGCATAGCCCTGCGAATCGGCGTAGCGCGCCAGGTCGAGCCACACGGCCCCCCAGCGCTCGCCATACGCCGGCGATGCCAGCAGCCGATCGACCGCTTGCTCGTAGGCGTCGGGTCGGCTGTCGCTGACAAACGTGGCGACTTCTGCGGGCGTCGGCGGCAGCCCAAGCAGATCGAGCGTCACGCGTCGCAACAGCGTCGCGCGATCGGCCGCTGCCGAGGGCTTGAGCCCTTCGGCATCGAGTCGTGCCAACACAAAGTGGTCGATCGGGCCGGCGGGCCACGCTACGTCGTTCACCTGCGGGAGCGGCGGTCGCACCGGTTTGATGTACGCCCAATGTTTGGCGTATGGAGCGCCGGCGGCGATCCACACCCGCAGCGTTGCGACTTCCGCCGGGGTCACTTGCTTGCCGATCTCGGCCGGCGGCATGGCGATGTCCGGGTCGGTGGCCGTGATTCGCGCGATCAACTCGCTGGCGGCTGGATCGCCGGGTACGATCGCGCGCTGGCCGCTTTCGAGTTCGACCGCGGCCGACGCCGCTTCGTCGAGCCGCAAGCCCGCCTGCCGGGCCGCCTCATCGGCCCCGTGGCATTGAAAGCAGTTGCGGGCCAGGATCGGCCGCACGTCGCGCAGGTAATCGACTGCCGGCCCGTCGGCGGCCCGCAATCGCTCGGCCCCCACTCCGCCGGCCAGCAACAGCAGCGCGAGCAGCCGCGCGGCCGTGGCCACTACCGAGTCGATCGCAAGGTGCCAGAAGCGCACGCTGAGAAACTCCAGGGGCGGGCAGCGGGGGCGGAAGGATCGAGCCGACCCGGACCGCGGCGAGCAATTATTGCCTCGCGGCTGCGGATCAGCTCGCCAGTCAGAATACCTCCCCGCCTGCGGGGGCAACAAGCAGCAGGAGTGTGGCACGACAGGCACGGCGATTTCAGCCGTCGTTTCTTGCTGCCGACAGTTAGATGCGGCGCCACTGGCACCGGCCGCGAAGCTTTGGCTCACGCCCCTTCGGTGGTCGAAGCGGTGGGCGCCGCAGCCGTCGCCGTCGCCGCCGCGATGTGCGGTCGCAAGACGTGCTTCGGCGCGGCCGTCTCGCGTTCGTCGCTCGCCGGCGTCGTCGGCTCGCGCCAGCCGTAGTAGAGAAACCACAAAAGATAGACCACCACGCCCAGCGGAAGAATCGCCTGGGCCGCGGAGGCATATTTGACCAGCGAGCGCTCGATACCGCCGGAACCGATCAAAAAGCAGGCCAGCGCCAAGCAGGCCAACCAGAGTCCGCGCCTGCTGCGCCAACTTTCGACCAAGGCCAGTGCCATGGCCGGGGCAAGCAGTCCGTAGGTGTTGCGTTCGCTCGCCGGACCGAACAACAACTGCCACGCCGGCCACAGCGCCACGGCCGCCAGCACGACGCGCTCGGTTGGCGCGCCGCTGAGGCGCTTCCACAAGCAGCCTGCCAGCACGCCGCCGGCGGCCAGCAATTGCAGTATGCGAAAGACGCGAGGGTCGGGGGTGCCGATCGCTTCCCAGATCGTCCAGGCATCGCGGAAGGCCGACCACCGCTCCTGACATGGTCCCATCAGTAACTCGCCGAACGATTGATACTGCCCTGCGACGTACGCGGGACGCTGCGTCGCGAAAGGCACGACCGCCAGCACAGCCATAATCGCCAGCCAGCGCCAGCTCAATTGCCGTGGCCAGCAAGCCACCAGCACCAGCGCCGCGGCGATCGGCCAGATCTTGATGTACACCGGCAGCGCCAAGCAGAGCACGGCGCGCCACCAGGCTTGGCGCAAAATCATCGAGCCGGCCAAGAGCACCAGCGCCAAGAGCAGCGCGTTCGACTGCGCGGCCCAGAAGCCACGGATCGACAGCACCAGCGCAATCAACAGCAGCACCGCTTCGCGGCGACGCGTCCACCACCCACCCAGCATGTCGCGGGCGAACATCCGCAGTGCGCCGTAGAGCATCCAAACATTGGCCAGCGTCCAGAGCGTGCCGCCGATCGCCCGCGGCAACATGGCCATCGGCGTGAGCGCCACGGCAAATGTCGGCGTGTAGCGAAAGCCGGTCGTCATGTGATTCGCGACGTAGATCGACTCCCCGCGCCACCAGTTGACCGACGCCAGGTCGAAGATCGTGTAAACCGTGTGCTTCTCGGGGCTGACGAACGTTTTGATCGTCACCACCACGGAGAAGACCAGCCACAAGCGCAGCGCCAGGTGAAACCACTCGCGCGAATGGGGATCGGCCAATTCGCGCCGCGCGATCGCCAGGTGATGTTGCACGAATTGTCCGGCGGTGCGTCGCGGCGTGCTGGAGGTCGACATCGGTTGCGGCCGGCGTTAGTGGTGTTCGTTGTTTTGAGCGTGTCGCGCGGCGTGTTGATCGATTCGGCGGCCTACGACCACGCCCGCCGAGCCCGGCTTGCGATCGGCGTGTCGCCCGCACGGGATCACGGCGACGACTTCGCAAGCGAAGGGCATCTCGGGCAAGCCGGCGCCGGCCTGCTCTTCATTGACGCAGAAGTAGCTCCAATCGCCGGCGTCCGGATTGTCGCGTGTCGGTTCTTCCACCAGCGGCACGGTGCGCGGATAGTGATAGGCGAACTGCACCTGCAACAGTTCGCGGCCCGTAAACGCCACGAGCCGGGCATCGGCCGGCAGCACCTGCTGCAATTGCGCCACGGCGCCGGCCGTGTCGATCTGGCGGCGCACGTAGTTGTTCAGCACAGCACCGCGCCAGGCGAGAATCGTGACCACGGCGATCGCCAGCAAGCCGGCATAAGCGCCAAAGCGAAATCCGCGCCGCGCCGCCAGCCACGTCACGGCGGTCGCCGCCAGCGTGCAGAACAGGAACATCGCCGCGAAGTGCGGCGTCTGCACCAAAAAGTTCTTGGTCGATCCGCCGCGGAGCGAGAAATAGAGCACCACCCCCCCCAACACCGGCATCAACAGCACGCCCCCCAGCAGGAAGCGTCGCCAGGCATATTGCCAGAAGATCGCAGGGCGTTGCGCGCTGCATTGGGCCACGACCACGCCAAACAGCGCGGCGATACACGGGTAAAGCGGCATGTAGTACCGGCCGCGCGCGCCGGGGACCAGCCAGCACGTCGGAAACGTCACCGCGATTGCCACGCAAACGAACACCACGTAGGGCCGCGCTCGCCCCAGCGATTGCCACAGCCCTCGATGAATGTAGGCCAGCAGCAACAGCGACCAAGGGCAGGTGCAGACAATCACCTCAACGGGGTACTCCGCGATGTGCTTGAAGATCGTCGACCAGCGGGTGTCGGCGAACCGCAGGGCGACATCTCCCTGGTAGATCTGCCGCGAGGCCTCCCAGCCGACCGCCAACGTATACGGAACTTGCCAGGCGGCGACGATCGCGACGGCCACGCCGATCGCCAGCAGATGCCAGCGCGAGAAGGCAAATCGCCAGTCGCGCGCAAGCAACAAGTACATCCCAACCGTGGCGGCAAAATAGACCGGCGCTTGCGGCCCCTTGGTGAGCGTTCCCAGGCCGACGATCGCATACGGCAGGCACCACGTGACGGCCGGGTGCCAAGTGGAGGCATGCCCGGCGATCCACAGCAGCAACGAAGCGCTGACTAGTAGCGTGAAGAGCGTCTCGGTCTCGGCCAATTGCCCGAGCTCGAGCACTTGAATCATCGTGGCGTAACTGATGGCCGCCCCGAGCGCGCCGATGTTCGCGACGAACAGCCGCGTCACGCCATACAGCAATAGCGAAGTGGCCAGCACCGCCAGCACGCCCGGCAGCCGCACCGTGACCTCGTTGAATCCACCGCCGAGCCTGGCCGAAATCGCGATCAACCAGTTCTGCAGAGGTGGCCGGCTCAAGAACAACGTCCCCTGCTGTCGAGGCACGATCCAATCGCCCGTCTCGATCATTTCGCGGGCGACCGTTGCGCGACGCGGCTCTTCGCCTCGAATCGACAGATCGCTTAGCCGCCATCCGTGGGCGGCCACCACAACGAGAACGACAATCGCCAGGTCGACCATCGTCGTCGCGCGTGGACTGAGCCAGGTGGCCGACGCCGACGCGCTCGGATGGACCAGTAACCTCGATGGCGTTGTCGCCCACGGCCGACGCGTGGCGCGCCGCTCGGTCGCGCGAGTGCTAGCACCGGGGAACGTATCCATACGTCTGGTGTCCCGAAGGCAACGCGGAACGGTAGCAGTCGCCCGCTCAGCTTGACTGGATCGATACCCACCCTCCGTGGCGGGGCCGAAAGTTTAGGTCGCTTCGGCAACAGCCACAAGACGAGCTTGATCCGGCGGCGAGCCATCGGCTATCGTCCGGTCCGCCCGCAGTTTCCCTGGTAATGCGCATGCCTGCTGAGCTGGCCACCGAACATTCGACGTTGCCGTTGCGACAGCGCGCCCCTTGGCGCGTTTGGCTTGGGGAACATGCGGTGCTGGTCGCGGCCGTGGTGTTCTTCACGCTCTACTCGGGGACGGTTCTGCGCCGCGGCCGCACGAACCTGTGGTTCGATTGCTTTGCGCGGGCCGCCGACCGCATGGTTCGCCATCAACCGATTCACCATCACGAGCGCGACGCGTACGCCTATCCACCATTCATGGCGCTGGCGAGCGTGCCGCTGGCTCAGTTGCCGGGCATGTCGTCGCTGTTGGCCTATTACGCGCTGAACGCGGCGGCCGGTGGCTGCGCGATCGCGCTGGCCTGGCGATTGGCCGGCGCGCCGTCGCTGGTTGCCTTGCCGCGCCGCTGGTGGCTGGTGCTGGCCGCCGGCCTGGTGATCGGATTTCGCTATCTGCTGGCGCCGTTGGACAACGTGCAGCCCGACTTGATCCTGGCGGCGCTGGTCATGGCCGGGGTGTGGCTACTCTGGCATGGCCGCGACCTGCGCGCGGCGGTTTGCCTCGGCACGGCAACCGCCATGAAGTGCACGCCGCTGTTGTTCGCTCCGTATCTGGTGTGGCGCGGGCGGCCGCGCGCGGCATTGTTGCTCGTCGCGGTTGCGGTTGGGCTGAACCTGCTGCCCGACCTGTTGTTTCCGCAAGCGTCGGGCCGCTCGTACGTGAGCGATTGGCGCAAGATGTTTCTCGGTGGAGTCGCTCACAGCGCGCCGGGGGACTGGCACAGCGACCTGGTGCTGAATCAATCGTTGGGGGGGCTCGTGCAGCGCTACTATCGCTGGGGCCTGGCGACCAACTGGCGCGAACTGGCCGCGACTCAACAGCCGCTCGACGCCGTCACGGCACGGCGCTTGCAACTCGTCGTGCTGTCAATAGCCGCCGGGCTCGTCGCGCTGACGGCCTGTTATGGCGGTCGCCCTTGGCGGCGCGCCGCGATCCTCGGGCCCGAGGCGTCGGCCCCCATCGCCTGGAGCCAGCAACGCACGCCGATCGAGGCTGGAGCGATTGTCGTATTGATGCTGCTGCTGAGTCCGATGAGCGGCAAAGCCCATTATGCCGTGCTGTTCTTGCCGATCTTCTTGATCTGTCGGTTGCACGCCGAGCAGCGTGGTTGGGCGATTCGCCTGCTGGCGATCGCGCTCTGGCTCAGCGGCCCACTGGTGGCCAAGGACTTGCTCGGCAAGACGTTGGGCGACTTGCTATTGGCCTGGGGCGTGACCACCTGGTTTGCCATCTTCTGTTGGCTCGGAATGGGGCTGGCTCTGGCGCGCTCGCGCCGCGACGAGCAGACCGCTGCACCGTCGGCAAGCAACGCACCGGTAACTTCTCGCGCCGCCTAAGTCGCGTGCACGCGACATGGCGGTTGGCGCGTCTGCGACCACTGAAGCACCGCTGGCTTCTGCTCGCTTGGTCAGTTTTTGCACCATTGCGCCAATCGGAGCGAAATTTGCTGCCAGATTACGGCTCCCCGCGCCGACGGCACTTTCGGCCACCTCTACTTCACAGTGGCCCCCAACCCCCAGGCGCGCGTATAATGTTGTGCGGGTAGCCGCACACACCCCGCACCGCTTGATTACGCTTCTCTATTCGTGTGCTTCGCAAATAAATGGCTCGACGCGCAAAGCAAAAAGATATCGACCACGTTCTGCGAGCGTGGGACTACGACCCCGGCGAGATCAGCGTGCGGCTCGTCGAAGCGGCCGACGGCCGCGAAGTGCTGCAGATGCGGGTCGACATGGGCATTCTGCAGCTCGAGACCGAGCACCGCCCCGATGGCTGGCGCCCCGGCGGCTGCGAGTCGTACTTCGACTACCTCGTCGGCCTGACCATCCACGAGGGAGACGATTTCTCGCTCGACGAGGATCAATGTGCCGAGGCCGACCGCGAGTTGGCACAGTTTTATCATCGCCGCATCTGCTGGCTGGCCTTGCGCGAGTATCGGCGGGCGATGCGCGATGCCGATCACAACCTGGCGTTCATGGATTTTCTGCGGCAGATTTCGCCGAACGAGGAATGGCTGGCCTCGCACGAGCAGTACCGGCCCTTCGTGCTGTTCCATCGCACCCAGGCGGGGGCGCTGGCCGCTCTCGAAGATTCCTCACCCGAGCAGGCGGTCGAAGAGGTTAATCGGGGCCTCAATCGATTGAAGGTCTTCTTCGAGGAACACGACGCGGTCGAGTCGTACGACGATGACGAGATGGTTCGCCGCCTGATCGAGCTGCGCGAGACGCTTCGCGAGCACTACAGCGTCGGCACGACGCTCAACGAGAAGCTGGCCGACGCAATCGCCAACGAAAAATACGAGCTCGCCGCGCAACTCCGCGATCAGATCGCCAAGCGCAACCGGCGCTCGGCGTAGTTGGCGGTACTCCTTCGCGTGGCGGTACTCCGCCGCGTGTCAGTTGCGACCCGCTGACTGCTAGCGGCATGCCCAACGGATTCGATCCGCCGTCGCTCATTCCTGTAGCCGACCTTCTTCGAGGCCGGGGTCTCTTTCCTGTAGCCGGCCTCATCGAGGCCGGTTCGGGGTCGAGACCCCGGCTACAGGTACCCTTGGAACCTCCCGGGCGATCACGTCGCCAGCCAGCCCACGACGGCGACAAGCAACAACAAGGCGCCGCCGATCACGATGAAGCCGGGATACACGCTGATCCGATATACCGCCGCGCCGGGGGCCAACTGCTCATAGGTCCACAGAACCTGAAAGACTCCGAGCAAGAAACCTCCCAGCATCGTCAGGCCGCCGACGTTCGCCAGCGCGCGCCATGGCTGCCTTCGTCGCTTGGGGCCAGGCTCCTGCCCTGCCGGCGCTCGATAGGAATTCTCGTCCATTCGCTCAGGCTAGCATCGCGCGAGCTGCAAGTACGCCGGCGCTTGTCGTGGGCATGCCCAGCGGATTCGATCCGCCAGATTGCGCTTTCCTGTAGCCGGCCTCTTCGAGGCCAGACCGGGGTCGCAGACCCCGGCTAGAGGTCCCCTTTCCTGTAGCCGGCCTCTGCGAGGCCGGTCCGGGGTCACAGACCCCCGGCTACAGCCAATAAGGCGTCAGCGCCTCACTCCGGCAATTTGAAATCGCCGTACCACAACTGGCTCGTCTGGTCGCTCGAGCGCGACGACGTCCACATCAGGTGTTGGCCGTCGGGCGAAAAGACCGGCAGCACGTCGGCCCCCGGGTGATCGGTCACGCGGGTGATCGGCCCCGGCGTGATCCGGCCATTCTCGCGGCCGTAGCGCATGAGCCACAAGTCGTAGTTGGGGCGCGCCGTGGGGTCGGAGTGGTCGGCCCCGGTCCAGATGATGTACGGCTCGGTCGGGTGCCAGTAGGGGGCCCAGTTCACGCCGTTGTTGTCGGTCAGCGCCGTTTCGTTGCGGCCGTCGATGCCGATCACGTAAATCTGCAGGTAGTTTTCTTTCTGGCGGTCGCTGCGGAACACCACCCACTTGCCGTCGGGCGAAATGAACGGACCGCCGTCGTAGCCGTTGGCGTTGGTCAACTGCCGCACGTTGCTGCCGTCGGCGTTCATCACGTAGATGTCGGGGTCGCCGTCGCGGTCGCTGCAAAAGGCGATCTGCCGGCCGTCGGGCGAATAGGCTCCTTCGGCGTCGTAGCCAAGCTCGGTCGTGAGTTGCCGCAGGTCGCCGCCGTCGCGATCGACTTCGAAGATGTCGGAGTACGGATCAAACGGCCAGTCGTAACGCCGCTTGCGGCCGGTGCGGGCGTCTTCAGCGTCTATCGCGCGGGCCGCTGCTTCGGTCTCGGACAACTTGGGATCGAGATGGCTCGACGCGAACAAGATCCGCTTGTCGTCGGGCGAGAAATACGCGCACGTCGTCCGGCCGCGCCCCGTGCTCACTCGCCGCGGCACGCCGCCGGCCAACGGTTGCGTGTAAATCTGATAGAAGATGTAGTCGGGGGTGACCGCCTGGTAGACGATGTCCTGGCCGTCGGGCGAAAAGTAACCTTCGCCCGCCTTGAGGAAGCCTTTGGTGATTTGCCGCACGTTGGTGAGAAACTTTGCTTCCAGCTCCGAGGTAACCGGAGCATCGGCGGCTGCATCGGTGGCCGACGCCGGTGCGGCGGGCTTCTCCTCGGCCGAGGCGACTCGCATAGCGCTCAGCGAGGCAATCACCAGCAGCAGCAGCAAAACCCGCTGGAGGTGTCGCTGCTCGCCAGCCCAGCAGCGCAAAGCGCGACAGACGACATGCCACTTGGATTTCGTCACGTTCTTCTCCCGTACGAGTTCGCCGCCCGGCACGACGGATTGCCGTGCGGGGCACGACCCGATTTCAGCGGTTTGAGATCGTATGCCCGGCGTTCGGTCGGTCGGCCAGGAGAACTGGAAAGTCGGGGACTGGTACATTTTCGGCTCACCAACGTCGTCTCTGCCAACTTACGACGGCCGAAACCATGTACCTGTCCCCCTCGCATTTCGACTTTGCAGTTCTCCTGATTGATAGGCCGTTTCATTCTCGCTGCCGCGTTGCCTAGATTATAGGTCGCTGGCGGCTGGCTCAACGCCCGCCGCGTACGCCAGCGATTGCCGCGAGACCCCCTGGCGGACGCCATGAAGATTTATACGAAGACAGGCGACACCGGAGAAACAGGGCTGTTCGGCGGTCCGCGCGTCCGCAAGGATGCGCCGCGGATCGAAGCCTACGGCACGGTCGACGAGTTGAATGCCGTGCTGGGGCTGGCGCGAGTCGCGGAACTCCCCGAAGAAATCGACGCTTTGCTCCAACGGGTGCAGAACGAATTGTTCGACTTGGGGGCCGAGCTGGCCACGCCCGACGCCCAGCAGCGCGGGCTGCGCTCGCTGGGAGCCGCGCAAATCGCGGTGCTCGAGCAGGCGATCGACCGCGGTCAGGCACAGTTGGAGCCGCTGCGCGAGTTCATTCTGCCGGGGGGGAGCCGGGGTGCTGCCCAGTTGCATTTGGCGCGCACCGTTTGCCGACGCGCCGAGCGGCGGCTGGTCACTTTGGCGGCCGTTCCCAGCGAGCGGTTGGCCGCCGAGCCGATCGTTTATCTCAACCGGCTGGGCGACCTGTTATTCGTGCTGGCGCGGCTGGCCAATCGAGCGGCCGGCGTGGCCGACGTGGCCTGGAAGAAGACGCCGCCGAGCGATGCCTAGAGCAGCCCCTTCGGGTGCCATGCGACGCCGTTAACAATCTGTGGAAATGGGTGGCCCAGCCGCTTGCCGGCTGGGTCGCGAAGCGACAAGAAGCCTTCTAAGCCGACGCGGCTGACGGCTGCCATGCCCACGCTTGTCGTGGGCATGCCGAACGTGTAACTAGCCGGCTTGCGGCTCAGGCAGCAGCGTGGCGCGATGCGCCTCGAAGCCGAGCCCCTCGATGAACCGCCGCGCGACCATGTAGGTCGACGGCGAATATTCCCGGATGTGCTTCTTCAGCTCTTCGAGCATTTCGTTGGCCGTGTTGTTGATCTTGTCGAAGTTGGTCGTCCCCAGGCTGCCGCCGACGGCGCTCCGCTCGGCGAACAGCTTGTCGAGCTCTTCGCGATAGGGAGCGTAAATGTCAGCTTGCAGGATCTCGGGCCATTCGATCGAACCGCTGATCGGATCGAGCTCGCTGGTCGTCAACGGCTTGGGCTCACGCAGCTTGGCGTAGCGCACCCAATCTTCGGGCGTGGGCCGCGGGCCGCGCTCGGCTTCGCGAGCGGCGCGATTCACCTGCCGCATTTGGAAGTAGGTCTCGGTCGCCTTCATGCGATTGTCGAGGTCGGCCGAGCGCGCCTCCTGGGCGTACACAGCGCCTTGCGCGGTCATCAGGTTGTATTGGCCGGCCGCTTGGATCGCCGAACCCAAACCCTGCAGGTAACTGCCGGCGATGGTGCCGCCACCTCCCCAGCCGCCGCCTCCCCAGCCACCGCCCCAGCCGCCGTAGTAACCGCCACCGGGGCGAACGCCTTGCCAGTAGTTCGGCTCGGGCAGCGGAAGCTGATTGCCGCCGGGCTGTTGACGCTGCGCGAAGGCCCCGGATGCCGAAGCCAGGCTGGCCGCGACCGTCAGAGCAAGCACAATTCGAATCTTCATCGTCAGTCTCCTCGCAGCCTGCGCTCAACCACCGGGTTTATGTCGAACTGGCGAACCTGCCAACACGCCTGTTTCGGATTATACTACATGGACGTTTCGTCCACTCGGCAGGGGGCTAAATTGCGCCCCCCGCCACCGCATCCGTGGAATGATACGCGGCGGGTGGAGCGAAATTGGCCCGCGGCCCGCTTTTTTTCTACGACAATCACGCGGTTCTGACCGCCCGTTTTGGGGATCTCCGATGCTGCACTGTGGTCTGGGCATGCTGCCTAGTGGTTTGGGCATGTTGTTGGGACTGCTCGTTTTAGGCGCCGATCCAAAACCCGAGGCGCCCGACCACGCCACGCCGCGACACACCTCGCCGACGCTCGAAAACTACAAACGCCACCTCGCCGACCCCGACCCAGCCAAGCGGGCCGCCGCCGTCGAAAGCCTGGCCCACGCCAATCTCCCCTCGCAAGAGGTCGTCGTCTTGCTGGCCAAGTCCGCCACCGATCACGACGCCGCGGTCCGCCGCGCCGCGCTCGACGCGCTGGGACACATGGGGCGCGCCGCTCGCGCCGCCGTGCCGGTGCTCGTCGAAGCGCTCGATTCCGAAGAGCTCGCCGAGCGCTACGAAGCGCTCTACGCGCTGGGCCGCTTGGGTTCGGCCGCCAAAGAGGCCGCGCCCGAAATCGAAAAACTGCTGAGTAGCGAAGACGCCTTTACGCAAGTCGTCGCCGCCTGGGCCCTGGTGCGCATTCACGTTCGCAAGCCCGAAAACTTGCAGAAGCAGATTCCACTGCTCGTCGGCGCGCTGGGGAGTAACGAAGCGACGATTCGCCGCGAGGTCGTCACGGCCCTGGCCGAAATCGGCGAGCCGGCCGTGCCCGAGCTCGCGTCGGCGCTCGGCAAGGCGAAGACCTCGCCACACGTCAATGCGATTCTGGCCGCCGTGGCCGCCATCGGCCCCAGCGCCGCGCCGGCCGTGCCGGAAGTGCAACACAAGCTGGCCGACGACGATTCCGAAGTGCGCTGGCACGCCGCCCGCGCGTTGGCTTCGATCGGCGCCGGCGCCGACAACGCCGTCCCGTCGCTAGTCGCCTTGCTCGGCGACTCCGAGCCACGTGTGCGTTGGCACGCGGCCCACGCGTTGGGCAAAATCCCCGCCGCCCGCGAGTCGGCCGTCGAGCCGCTGATCAAGTCGATCAGCGATGAAGATCCGCACGTCCGCCGCGCCGCCGTCGTGGCGCTGCGCACGCTCAAGCCCGATCCACAGAAGACGCTCCCCCTGCTCGTCAAACTGCTCGACAGCAGCGAGCCGACGGTCGTCGCCCAGGTGCTCGACACCCTGGCCGAGTCGGGCGAGCAAGCGGTTCCCTTCCTGCAAAAAGCGCTCGAAGACGAAAAGGGGCGCTACTGGGCCTGCCTGGTGATCGGCGAAATCGGTCCCCCGGCTAAGGCGACCGTCCCCGGGCTCACCAGCGCCCTGGCCGACAAGGCCCCCGAAGTTCGCATGCAGGCGCTGCACGCCTTGGCCTCGATGGAGGCCGACGCCGCGCCGGCCGTCGACAAGATGATCGCCGCCCTCGACGACCCGGTGCAGCCGGTCCGCGTCGAAGCCGCGTATGCCCTGGGGAGCCTCGGCTCGGCCGGCAAGCAGGCACTTCCGGCGCTCAAAAAGCACATCGCCAGCAGCAGCGACGACAAACTGCTGGCGGCCGTCAGCGCCTGGGCGATGGTCCGCATCGCTCCCGACGACAAGGCGACGACCGACGCCGCCGTCCCCGTGCTCGTCCGCTCGCTCGAAGGGCGCGACGCCCCGCTCGAAGGGGCGCAGGCTGCCGCGCTCGGCCAATTGAAATCGGCGGCTACCATCGTCGCCCCCGCTCTCTTGAAGGCCATCCCCACGGCCAGCCCCATGGGCGTGGCCAACTTGATGTCGGCCTTGCATAGCTTGGGGGTCGACGCGCTGCCCGCCCTGCAAGCCGGTCTCGCCGATCCCGCCACGCGCGGGCCGGCCGCCGCGATCATCAACGCGCTGGGCAAAGAAGGCGCGCCGGCCAGCGCCGCGCTGCTCAAGGCGCTCGCCGACGAGCGTCCCGAAGTCCGCCGCGAAGTTCTCTTCGCCCTCGGCTCCGTCGGCACCGAAAGCAAGGCCGTTCCCGCCTTGCTTAAGTCGCTCGACGATCCGGCCGAAGATGTCCGCCACGCGGCGGCGTTCGCGCTGGGCCGCATGGGGCCTGCCGCCAAGGCCGCGATCGAGCCGCTCAAGGGACATCTCCAGCGCCACGGCGACGACGTCCTCTGCCTGGTCTGCGCGTGGGCGCTCGTGCAGATCGATCCGGCCGGCAAAGACACCGCCAAGATCGCGCTGCCCCACTTGATCGAAGGTCTCTCGAGCCAGGTCCCGATGGTCCGGCGCGAAGCGGCCGACGCGCTCGGCGATCTGGGGGCGCAGGCGAGTGCCGCGGTCTCGGCCCTGCAAGAACTCTCCAACGACCCCGAGCCCGACGTGGCAGAAGCCGCCAAGACCGCGCTGGAGCGGATCAACAAGAAGTAACATCCGTCCGCGCACGCCGAACCTGTAGCCGAGTCTCCGACCTCAACGACGCCGGACTGACGCGCGATCCCCGGCCTCACAGAGGCCGGCTACAAATTCTCCTCACTCGCCGGGTGCCACTGCTGGCTTTTCCAGCAGTGCTCTTCCTCAGGACTATCGCCTCACGCTTCAAGCCTTCGTTTCGCACGAATGCACGAAGAACACGAACGGCGACGATCCGCAGATTTCGCAGACGACGCCGATTTAAGTCAATGTTCTGCGAAATCGGCGCAATCCGCGGATAATTCCCCCGGCCTTCCTCAAGCCCGGAGCCTCAAGTCTCAAGCGTCTCCGCCGGGTGGCCCCGATTTCATCGGGGTGTCGCAGGCACAAGAGGTCTCTCTGAAATCGTCGTCACGCGGGACGAGCTCCAACAGCGACTCGCCGCACGCGCAAGAATTCCGGGCCTCACAGAGGCCGGCTACAAATTCTCCGCAAGCCCTGGCCTCGCCGCAGCGGACAGTTGATCAACTCGCGAAGTTCCTCGTTAAGACGGGCCTGATCGGTTCGACCGGCGCTCGAGTCGCAGCGATCTCCGTCGATGGTGAGGCGAGCGGGAACATTCCCTCTCATGGCACACGTCCCTGAACTACGGTTCACTGGCCTGCAAAAACGCGGGCCTCGACGTCCTTGCCGTTTAGCCTGCCGACGGCGCGCTTGAGAACGCATTTCTGGCATTCATCTTTTCCTGAGGAAATGCCGAGAACCGTTGCCACCTCTGTCCTCAGCAGTATCGGACCCGCCCACGAATCACTGAGGAGCTAGGCGCATCATGCCGACGATCAACGCCAATCCGTTTCCCTTCGAGTTCGACCTCGATCACATCGCCCTGCTGTGCATCGATATGCAGCGCGATTTCTGCTTGCCAGGCGGATTCGCCGAGTCGCTCGGCAACGAGATCAGCAACGTCGCACCCTGCATTCCGGTGATCGCCAGGCTGCAGGCCGCCTTTCGCAAGGCGGGGTTGCCGGTGATCCACACCAAGGAATGCCACAAGCCCGATCTGTCGGACCTGCCCACTGCCAAGCGACTCCGCGGCAACCCCAGAATCAAGATCGGCGACCTGGGGCCGATGGGGCGGATTCTCATCGATGGCGAAGTGGGCTCGGACTTTGTGCCCGACAATGCGCCTATCGCGGGCGAACTGGTGATTGCCAAGCCCGGTAAGGACGCGTTCTACAGCACCCCGCTGCACGAATACCTGATCAAACGCAATATCTCCAACCTGGTGATCACCGGCGTGACGACCGACGTTTGCGTACAAACGACCATGCGTTGCGCCAACGACCGCGGTTACGACTGCCTGCTGGTCGAAGACGGCACCGATAGTTACTTCCCCGAATTCAAGGAAATGACGTTGCGGGCGCTGACCGCCCAAGGCGGCATCGTCGGTTGGACCTGCCAGGCGGAGGTCCTGTTCGAACTCCTCGAGGCGGCAGCCAGCGGTTGCCTGACGGAACCCGCTTTCGCTTAGTGCGAGGGCACCATTCGACCGCCGGCTCTTGTCACCCGTGCTGTAAATGTTCACGAACCCGTAAGGAGCAATACCATGTCGCACGTTAAGGCAAACCCCTACGCCTGGCCCTACAACGGAGATCTGCGCCCCGAAAACACGGCCCTGGTGATCATCGACATGCAGGTCGATTTCTGCGCCGAGGGAGGATACGTGTCGAAGATGGGGTACGACATTGCGCTCACGCGTGCCCCCATCGAACCGATCAATCGCGTCTTGAGCGAGTTTCGCAAGCAGGGCTTTCACGTTTTTCACACGCGCGAAGGGCATCGGCCCGACCTGGCCGACCTGCCGCCGAACAAGCGTTGGCGCTCGCGCCAGATCGGCGGCGGTATCGGCGATCCCGGACCCTGCGGCCGCATTCTCATCCGTGGCGAAAAGGGATGGGAGATCATTCCGGAACTAGCTCCCCTCGAGGGGGAACCGGTCATCGACAAGCCCGGCAAAGGAACGTTCTACGCGACCGACTTCGAGATGCTGCTGCACCTGGCCGGCGTGCAGAACCTGGTGCTGGCCGGCGTGACCACCGACGTCTGCGTTCATACCACGATGCGCGATGCCAACGATCGCGGCATCGAATGCCTGCTGCTGAGCGATTGCACGGCTGCCACCGACCCGCGGAATCATCAGGCGGCGCTGAACATGATCACGATGCAAGGCGGGGTGTTCGGCGCTCACGCGACGTCCGCCGACCTGTTGGCGACGATTCGCGGAGAAGCCGCAAACCCGGCCGACTCAGCGGAACTCTTGGCGACGGTCGGCTAAGCCGGCGCGTTTGCCACGTCCGGTTGTTCTCGATTCGGTCGGTTAGCGGATTTGATAACCGGCGAGTCGCCACTGACCCACAGGCCTGCGGCGCTTGCCAGTTCTGTGCGGTTCGCCGTGCAGAATTGGCCAGCGCCGCGACGGAGATTCCCACCATGTCATTCGAGTTGTTTGTCAACGGCACGTTGATGCGCGGCTTGCCGCTGCACGCCAACATGGGCGATGCCGAGTTCCTCGGCGAATTCAGAACCGATCCGCAATATCGGCTCTACTCGGTCAACGACGTTCACCCCGGCATGTATCGCCTCGCCGACGGGGAACCTGGCGGGGTGGCGGTCACGGGCGAATTGTATCTCGTCGATGACGAAACTTGGCAGCACATCGAGGCCGGCGAACCACCGAACCTGTATCGCGGCTCGGTCCGGCTCGAGAACGGACGCGAGGTGTACGGAATCCTCTATCCGCGGCATCTCGCCGAAGGCCAGCAGCGCGACATCTCGGCCTATGGAGATTGGCGGCGCTACGCCAATGCCATCGCGGATGCACCGGCGCCCGCCGCGCTCCGTTCGTAGTCGAGGCCTGAAGAAACCAAGGTGATGCTGGCGCACGCGCCGCGTGTCCAGGGAGCACGGCACCAGGCGATGAACCACAGCGTCAAGACGATCGTCGAGCCTGCGTCGCCAGCGCCAGTCGCGTATTGGCGACTCGTGCTACGCGGATGTGCGCAGCTCTGCTTTCAGAGCAATGAGCTGACCGGCCTGTGCTTCCTGGTCGCCGTGCTGGTCGCCTCGCCCGTCGCCTTTGCGTATCTTCTCGTGGCCGCGGCCCTGGCGCCGGGCGGACGCATGTTGCTCGGCGAACGCGGGCCTGCGCTCGACTCCGGACTGCCAGGGTTGAATCCCTGTTTGATTGCACTCGCCCTGCCCGCTTTTTTTCACGCGGGTTGGAACGATATCGGCATGTGGGGCGTGCTGCTGCTGGCCGTGGCCAGCACCGTGGTGCTCACACGCGTCGCCGACGTCCTGCTCCCCTTTCCGACGCTCGCCTTTCCCTACGTAGTGACGTTTTGGGGGCTGTACGCGCTGGCCGCTTGGCTCAGCGTGCTGCAACCGATCGCGCTCGGACCTACCCCGCCCGAATCACTCCACCCGGTCGAAGCGGTGTTGCTCGGTTTGGGGCAGGCGCTCTTCTCGCCTGCGATTGGCTCGGGGATGTTGTTTTTCGTCGGGGTGCTAATCAGCAATTGGCGCCACGCATTGCTCGCCTTGTGCGGGGCGGTGATCGGCACCGTGATGTCGTGCTACCACGGCGGTGTGACTGGCTTCGGCGATGTCGACCAGGGGCTGTATGGCTTCAACGGCGTGCTGACCGCGGTGTCGGTGTTTCTCTTCTGCGGCGGCAAGCTGCGACTTTCGATTCTAGGGGCGGTCATCGCCACGATGCTCATGCCGGCGTTCGCCTACCTTGGGCTGCCGGCACTCTCCGCTCCGTTCGTGCTCACCACCTGGCTGATGCTTGCCCTGGGTTGGCTCGAAGATCATTGGTTCGACGTCTCTGCTTCGCGCGGCTTGCCGACCGCGGCCGCGCTCCAGCGCGATCCCGCGCCGCGATCGCCACATCCTTCGTCCTGAGGTTTACCCATGACTGTGCAGACCGGTTCGATCGTCATTTCCGATCTCTTGAATACTGCCGCTAAGTTGCGCCAGACCGACGATTGGGAGCTGTTCCGCCCTGGCGTAACGGCCCACTGGCTCTACAAAGACCAGCACACTGGCGCGGCCGCCGTGCTGCTTCGCTACGAGCCGGGCGCTCGCGTCGCGCTGCACGAGCACCTTGGCTTTGAGCACATGCTGGTGCTCGCCGGAGATCAGTACGACGAGGATGGCGTCTACCCGCAAGGGAGTTTCACCATCCATCCCCCTGGCTCGCAACATTCGCCCGGTAGCCATGGGGGCTGCGTGGCGTTGCTGATCTACGAAAAAGGGGTTCGCTTCGTGTCGCCGTTGGGAGCACCGCTCGATTGATCGCCCCCGCAGAGCCACGCGCCGCGCCGCCAGTCGGGTGCTGGCACCGCGGGTCAGATTTCCCAGCCTTTGCGGTAAGGTTCGCGAATAAGGGCCGCGGCCTGGGCGTTGTCCCCGGGTTCGAGAGATTCGGCGTACCAGTCGAAACCGCCGGCGCGATAGGCGACGTTGCCCAATAAAACCGTCTCGGCGAGCGGGCCGCTGTAGTCGAAGTTGCACGTGGCGGGTGTTTCGCCGCGGCAGGCGCGGATCCATTCTTGATGGAAGCCGGGCGAGTCGGCGATGAACGGATCGGGGGCCTGGTAGTCGGCAAACTTCTCTTCCGGCAAGAGTTGCCGCTGGTCAAAGCCGCAGAGGAGCATTCCCTGTTCGCCGATGAACAGCGTGTTGTTGCCTTTCGCCCGCAGCCCCAACTTGCCGAGGATCTCCGGTGTGCCGTGGTACCAGTGGAGCGCCAGCGGCGGCTGGTCGCCGCGGGCCGGAAACCGGTACGTGACGTGCATCGATTTGGGGGTGCGCTCGGCGTCGACTTCCGGACCGGTCGCCTCGACGCGGGTCGGATACTTGAGGTCGAGGGCCCAGAAGGGGATGTCGAGGATGTGGCAGCCCCAGTTGCCGGTTTCGCCGGTGCCGTAGTTCCACCAGAATCGCCAGCCGTAGGGGCAGAACGAAGGATGGTAGGGCCGAGGTTCGGCGGGGCCAACCCAAAGGTCGTAATCGAGGTGCGCGGGAACCGGCGGTTTGTCGGCGGGGATCTCGGGCATGCCGCGGTCGCCGCCGATCCAACTGTGCACTTCGCTGACGGGCCCGATCGCGCCCTTCTTGATGAGCTCCACGACACGATGCATGTTCGGCATCGCATGCCGCTGGGCGCCGAGTTGGGTGGCGAGCTTCTGCTGGCGGGCGTAGTCGGTGAGGTCGCGGGTCTGGCCGACGTTATGCGCCAGCGGTTTTTCGAGATAGACGTGCAATCCCAACTGCATGGCGGCGCGCGCCGGGTGAAAGTGCGAATGGTCGGGCGTGCTGATGACGACCGCGTCGAGCTGGCTGCCGAATTTGTCGAACATACGACGATAGTCGCGGAACCGCGGCACATTCGGGTGCGCGTCGAAGCTCTTGGCCGCGCGGTTGTCGTCGACGTCGGCAAAGGCAAGCAGGTTCTGGCTGGAGACACCGCGGACGTTGCTTGCACCCTGCCCGCCAACGCCGATGCAGGCGATGTTGAGCCGATCGTTGGGGCCATCGGCAATAGTTCGAGCGGGCCGGTTGTAAAGGGCAAGGCCCGTGGCGGCGGCGAGCGAAGTCTTGATGACCTGACGGCGGGTGTAGCGGTGTCGTGTCACAATCGCAGCCTTTGGTGCGGGGGGACGACTTGGACGATCCAGGCAACAAGGTATCGTAGCACGCGAGCGAAGGCGCTATTCTGACGGGCGCGGGGAGGCGAGGCAATTCTCGCGGCCGCAAGCTTTCGCAACCAACGACCGGATTTGACCTTGCAGTAGGACCGGGAGGCCAAGACGGGCATCGAGGTGGTGCGTTGGGCGAGCAAACGCGGCGGGAGCAGGGCCGAAAATACCTGTTTCCAGCTCTCACGAACGCGTAGTTTGAATAAATCAAGTCTTGCACTCTTCGAGGTCGATCGATGAATCGCTATCTAACTAGCGTGCCCGCGCTCGCGCTCTGTGGAGTGCTGAGCTTTGCGAATATCCATGCCCAGGAGCTTCCGCAAGCAATCGAGGTTTCGTCACAAGTGCGGGAGTTGTGGCGGCAGCACACCTTATCGCCTGCTGACGACTCGATTCAGCAACAGCTCTTGGCCACGTCCTCCGCGCTCGACGTGCTGATTGCCCTGCTCTATGACGATCGCTTGGCGAAGCCAGGCATCTGGCCGGCAACGGACCAGGAGCGCACCCAACTGCAAAGAACCGCCAAAGCGCTCCTTGACACGAGCTGGCCTTTGGAGGGAGTGCGTTCCGCCGCACGCAAAAACATCCAATTGCTAAGCCGAATCGAAACGATTCCCTTTCGCGGGGACGAGCGGCCCATCGTCCCCTTACTGGCGAGTTTGCGGCACAGCCTGGACCCAGTCGATCGAGAACTTCTGAGTTGGTTCGCCGAGTCGGCGAAGGATTCACCGGCCGAACTTGCCTTGCAACTGATGCCCCAGGGTTATCGTGAGAGGGTTCGCAACTCACCGACCGCGGATTGGAAAACCCTGCCGGACCACGACTACGTGCCGACCTATTACAAGTGTCTCGATCCCGATCGTCCTAAGACGCTGCTTCAAGCGGCGCGTCTCTTGCCAGACGGAAAGCAACGCACGGAGACACTCGAGCGACTGCTCGATGAGCCGCTCGATTCGGAGACGCGGCACAACCTCTGCAGTTCTTTGTTTCATTCCAGCAAGCGGGCGCGGGAGTACTTCATCGGGCTGCTTTCGCATGTCGACGAAGCGATGTTTCAGGAAGCGGCGAATCGGCTGTTGGCCAACGGGGGATACAGCGACACTCCCCCTCTGGTTCCCCAACTAAAAGAGATCCTCGACGGAAAGGATCAAGCCCGGCGCTTTTTTGTGCTCAAGCGTCTGGGCAGCTTTCGCGGACCTGGCGCGCTGCCGATTGCCGAGTTGCTGGCGACTCGCTTGCTCGCCAACGACTGGCGGGAGCGCGGACTGGCGGCCGAGGCCCTGCTGCGCTTGGAACATGGGGAGAGTCGTCGTCCCGGAGCGACCCCGGTGCTGCGTAAAGTCGGCGAGAAATCGGCTGATCCGCGCATTCAGACATTGTGTTGGCAGTTGCTCGAGGCTCCTAATCAAACGCTCAAAGAGTTAAGCGGGCAGCTCCATGCGCCGCCGCCATCACCAGCGCCTGTGTTAACCTCCCAACAGCGCGCGGAGCTTGCTTTGGCGTGGCGGGAGTGGTCTCGGCAAAGCTCGCTGTCGGCTCAGGAACAAGATGCCGCAACGAAGGACCGGCTGCTGAGCGCAGGCGAAGCAGCGCTGGAAGTGTTGTTGGACCTGGTGTACGGACCGTGCCAGGAGCTGACGGACGAACAGTTCGCGGAGCTCCTCCAGCAGCTTGGCGCTGACGAGTTTGCCAAGCGCGAGGCGGCCAGCGCCGAACTGCAGGCTGCCGGAGAGAGCGTCAAAAATAGATTGGAAAGCAACCTCCACCACGACGATCCAGAGGTGCGGACGCGGATTTCGCGGTTGCTCTCGCAACTCAGCAAATCCAAGTTGGCTGAACCCGACTTGGATCGGCTCCGGCAGGCGGCGACGGCCATGCTGATTCGCGACTGGCCGCTGGATCAGCAGCGCCAAGTGACGAAGCGCCGACTGGATTGCCTCGCCAAGATCAAGGCCGTGCCGCACCATGTGATGTCGCGGCCCGCCCAGGTGCTGTTCGCCAGCCTGAGGTACAGCGAGATTCCCGCCGATCGAGAGCTGTTGGCGGAAGTGATCCTGAAAGCCGAAGCAGGCGCGGCTCAGATGTGCATGTCCGTGATGAGCAGCGGTATCGAAGGCTACACCAGTTTGGACATGTATTCCGACTGGCAACGCGTTCCTTATTACGACTACGAAGAGGTCAACTGGCGGTTCCTGGACCCAGCCCAGCCAGACCTTTTTCGCACTGCCATCCATCACATTCAGGCTAAGGAGCAACTTGCCAGCAAACTTCGCGAGCTGTTGAAGCAACCGTTGACCGCGGAGATCCAAGAGATCGTCCACGGGTACTTATGGCATTGGCATGGCGATCCAGTTTCCGCCGCATACTACGCCGCCATGTTGCGCAGCGAGAACGACCGGGAGTTCGAGACGGCACTGATACGCCTCACGGATTCGCACCACTCGTATCGCGGCAAGCTGGTGATCCCCGTGCTTTTGCCATTGCTTCAGGGGGATGGCGATCAGCGCCGATTGCGCGTGCTCGAGAGATTGGACAGCTACCTAGGCGAAGACAGTGTCACTTTGGCCGCCGACACGGCTGCCCCATTTCTGGCGAGTCGCTACTCGGATGAACGCGAGGCGGCGAAGAAGGTATTGCTCAGATTGCAGAATACTGGTTGGGTGGACGTTCTGCAGCGCATCGCCGAGAAAGGGCCTAGCGAAGCTGTGCGCAGCGCGGCTGCGGCTTTGCGGCGCGATTGGTCATCATCGAAGGAAAAGAAGCCTTGAAGTGACTTCTGTTATTCTGTGGTTGGATACCGAGGTCCCGCCAAAGTGAACCTGCCGCGAGAGGACCGCCCGCTTTCGAAGTCGCTGAACTTAACCGAGGGCATACTCTGGATTCGTGCGGCGACGTCACGCACCGAAACACGCCGCTGACGTTCCCAACCCAGGTCGAGAAAGTCGCACTCAGACGAGTTTGGACGCAATACCGCCCCCTTGGGTCGCAAGCCGGACGCGGGATGTGGTCAGCAGGCTTCAGGCTTGAGCGAACCCACCCGGACGCAGACGGGGCACCCGGTCGCGAACCGGACGGTCACCCGGACGCAAAACCGCGCCGGTTGTCCTAGTAGTGGGTTACTCAGCGATAGCGGGACCACAGCGGAGCACCGACAATCGTGCTAATGATTGCCACTACTCGGATGTCCGCTATGACCTCATTGGCCAGCCTGGTGGCTCGTGGTGGGCGAGTTGACGAGGATGTCGTCGTGCGTCGTCTGCCGAGTGCGCAACAAAAAAGGCCGGCCGCCATTGCTGGGCAACGACGGCCGACCGGCCGATATGGCTTGTTGGCCACAAGGGCTATGAGAAAGATTGGCTGCCTAGCCAAGGTCGTGACCGCCTGTGTCGTTCACCCCCAGGGGGGCCGCACAAGCAAGGCCCAGACAAGCAGCCCGTCGGCTGCTCGCTAGGCGAGCCACCTCTGGTTACCACTACACATGCGGATCACCTCCTTTCGACCGTGTTGCTCCCGAAAACCGGCGCCAGTCCAGCCTGGCATGGCTCGGGCCTTCGGTCCGGCCGGGGCCACGTTAGCCCCCGGCACTCACTACGAGCGAATCGTAGGAATATGCTCCCACGGAGGCAAGAAAATTCACAGCCCCGTCCGTCACGCCCCCGCGCGGCAACTGCCGGTTTGACAGGCAAAAGCCGCCAGATTAACAGGTTGCGCCAATTCTGGCCCCACCGAATCGCTATTCCGCTGGCTGGCACCTCTAATTATAAGGGCATGCAGGGAAGGCACTTGCGGCTGAAGACGCCGCTCGGCCCCGCGGCACCGAGAATTGGTACCGGAGTTGCCCCTGCACCCTTTGTGCTCCCTGCCTAACTTCTTCTTTTTTGAAATTTGCAGCTCGGGAAAACCGAGTCCAGCGACGTGGTCAACGTAGCCCCCAGCATCTTAATTACCGACGACGACCGAGGATTTCGCGAGACCGTGCGCGATCTGCTCGAGCCGCAGGGATTTCGCACCTTGTTGGCGGCCGACGGCGAAGAGGCGCTGGAGATCGTTCGCTTCGAACCCGTGCATTTGCTCGTGCTCGACATGCACATGCCGAAGCTCACCGGATTGGAAACAATTCGCGAAGTGAAGCGGGTGCGTGCGTTGCTTCCTTGCATCCTCGTTTCGGCCGCGCTCGACGAAGAGCTCGTCCGGCAAGCGCAGGAGCAGGTATTCTCGGTCTTGCACAAGCCGGTCAGTGCCCGCAAGATCATGCAGACCGTGCGGCTGGCCCTGCGCTGGACGTACAACTGGCGCTGAGTTTAGCCGCGGTGCGCTGCGGTGCGCTGCAGTGACGCACGGCCACGGTCATCGTCCAGCAGTCTTGCCCTTGTTGCCATGAGCCAATCGGCCGCCGACCATCGTCGAGACTCGCCCGCTACGATTCGTTGCGCGGTCGTCACGGTGAGCGATACCCGCACGCTGGAGACCGACACCGGGGGGCAGACGATCGTCGACCTTCTGGCCGGCGGTGGCCACGAGGTGACGGTCCGCGAAATCGTGCCCGACGAACCACGGCAGTTGCGCACCCTGCTGGTGCAACTGGCCAATCGCCCGGACATCGACGCGGTGCTGGTGACCGGGGGCACCGGCATCTCACAGCGCGATCGCACTTTCGAAACGGTCGCCGAACTGCTCGACAAACAAATTCCCGGCTATGGCGAGTTATTCCGCTGGCTGAGTTTTCAGGAGATCGGCGCCGCGGCCATGCTGAGCCGCACGATTGGCGGTTTGCTGGGGCACACCGTGGTGCTCACCATGCCTGGCTCGCCGCATGCCGTGCGGCTGGCCGTCGAGCGGTTGATTCTGCCGGAACTAGCGCACCTGGTGCGTGAAGCGCGCCGCTAGTGCAGGTCGCCGTGCAGCGGTTCCCGCTTGGCAGCACGCCTGCTAGCAGCGTCAGGCATTGATCTAGAGGCATTCTCGCCTCGCGGCTATTCTACGCCCCCATTTCTCGGGTCGGGTGGTGCGCGATGACTGCGCCCGCCGACCGTCCGTTCGCTCAAATCGCCCCAGCCACGGAGGGCTGTCATGCGCAAAGGATTGATGCCCCTATTGCTGTTGGGAGCCGCTCTCGCGGCTGGCATTTACACCGGCAAGATCAACGTTGCCAGCCTGCAGAAGCTGGGGACGCTGGCCACGAACGTGGCCACGTCGAGTCGACCGAGCGAAGGATCGATCGCGGCCCTGTCGGGCGACACGATTCGCATCGCCAGCTTCAACATTCAGGTGTTTGGCACCTCGAAGTTCAACAAGCCCGAAGTCGTCGACATCCTGGCGCAAGTGGTGCGCTTCTTCGACGTCGTGGCGATTCAGGAGGTACGCTCGGCCGACGAGACGTTGATCCCGCGGTTCGTCGAGCTGGTGAACTCGACCGGGCGGCACTACGAGTACGTGATCGGGCCGCGATTGGGGCGCACGTCGAGCAAGGAGCAATACACGTATCTATTCGACAGCCAGCGGATCGAAGTCGATCGTCGCACGGTCTACACGGTCAGCGACCCGGCCGATCGCCTGCATCGCGAGCCGCTGGTGGCCGAGTTCCGCGTGCGCGGCGTGCCGACCAACGAGGCCTTCACGTTCAAGCTGATGAACATTCACACCGATCCCGACGAAGTGCCGGCCGAACTCGAGGCGCTGGCCGATGCCCTGCAGGCCGTGCGCCGCGACGGCAGCGGCGAAGACGACGTGATCGTGTTGGGCGATCTCAACGCCGACGACGATCACTACGGCGCGCTGCGCGGCATTTACGACCTGACCTGGGCGTTGTCGCGCGTGCCGACCAATACCCGTCAGAATCAAATGTACGACAACCTGTTGTTCGATCGTCACGCCACGGTGGAATACCTGGGTCGCTCCGGCGTGCTCAACCTGAGCAACGAATTCGGCCTGACTATCGAGCAGGCGCTGGCGGTTTCCGATCACCTGCCGGTGTGGGGCGAATTCAGCGCCTACGAAGGGGGTGGCGACCATCGCCTGGCCACGCGCCCCGACGACACGCCGCCGCGCTAGCAGAAGCAGATTTGGTGAAAGCACGCACCGTCCGCAATCAGTCCCTAAACTCGTGGCCGCGTGCTTACCACACGCCGCGGAAGAGCCGGTAAGGTGTCGACTGGCAGTAGCGCCGGTAGTCGTCGCCGCGGGCGGCCAGCAGTTGGGCCTCTTCGACCGGAATGAAGGCGATGAACGTTGTGCCCACCAGGGCCGTCCAGAGCAACTGGCCGGCGTGCGGATGCAGCACCAGGCTGCACAATCCGGCGAGCATCGCCGCGCGATACATCGGGTGGCGAACTTCGGAGTAGGGCCCCTCGACGAACAGCGGCGTCTCCGGCCCGTGCGAATAGCGGGCGATCGAACCGGGGACGCCGACCAGGCCATCGAGCCCTTCGCGGGTGGCGCCTTGAAAGAAAAGCAGCAGACACCAGAGAAAACCGATCAGCGCAGCGAAGTCGAACGCCGCCGCGAGCATCGTCCAGCCCTCGGGGAACCAGACGTATGAGCCCGGCACCGGGCGATGAAGCGCCAACACCGCCAGCCAGCCGACGATGGCCACGGTGATATACACGCGGCGTTCGGCCGGGGTGCCGGCGGGATTGCCCCAGATGGCACGCTTGTACCAACTACGCGTCATCAACAGATGCATCGCCATGTAAATGGCGTAGAGCGCGATGTTGAAGCCGTAGTTGCTGGCCGGGGCGGCCGGGTCGTAGCGAAAGCCGTGCAACTGGGCCGCGAACACGGTCATCAGTCCGCCGTAGGCGAAAACGCGGTACGCCCGGGCGAACAGGGAGTTGCTCTCGGCGCCAGGGTGGATGTCGTTCATGGCGTTTGCCTCCCGTCGAATGACTTCGTTGTCGCGGTCGCGATTAGATTGTGGGGTTTAAGAAGTCGCGTTCAGGTTGTCGCCGCTTGGGCCAGCACCTGTTTGTCGAAATGCTCGGCCAGGCGGGCCATAGTGCGATTGACCTCTTCGTCGAGCCGCTCGGGGGGGAGCTTGCCGGCGGCGACGAGTTGCCCCGCCAGCTCCCGCAGGCAGGCTTCGGTCAGTTGCGGCTCATAGAGCAACATTAGCCGCCGTTCGACCAGGTCGTCGAGCCGCGAGACCCATTCGTGCTCGACGATCCAGCGGGCAAAGCCGCGCGGCAGCCAGGTGCCCGAGAGCGAAGTGCGCCAGTCGGCATCGTCCCCCCGCTCGAGCTCGTCGAAGATTGCCTCGACGCGCGCGCCGCATAGCGCCCAGAGGCGCTCGACGGTGTCGCGTGGCAGGGCGAAGCGTTCGGCGATTTGCGCGCGGCGGGCGCCGTCGGCGTCGACGTCCCCTCCGGGCACGGGGCGCTCGCGCGACGTGGCGCGGACCGGGAGCCCCAGCCGGGCCAGGATCGTAGCGGCGCTCGATTCGGCCAGCGATCGGCAGGTAGTCAGCTTGCCGCCGATGATCGAATAGATTGGTAGCGCCGCGCCGTGGTGTTCTTCCATCCAGTGCCGGCGGGTGATCGACGCGGGCGAAGCATCGCCGCTGGCGGGCAGCGGTCGCACCCCGCTGTATTCGAGCTCGACATCGGCCTCGGTCATCGCGAATTGTGGAAAGATCTCGTTAACCGTATCGAGCAGGTAGCCGAGTTCGCGCGGCGAGCACACGGCGTCGGCCGGATCGCCCTGGTACGGTTCGTCGGTCGTGCCGACGAGCACGGCGTCGCCCAAGGGCAACACGAAGACGGGGCGGCCATCGGGCGCTTCGGCGTAAATGCCGCGCCCGGCCAGCGCGTGGACGAGCCCTTGGCGATGCGTGATGAAGTGGCTCCCCTTGGTTCCGCCCATCAACGTCGCGGACTCCACGTGCAACTGCCGCAAGGTGAGATCGACCCAGGCGCCGGTGGCATTGATGATCGCGGCCGGCTCGAGCGTGCGGCTGGCGCCGGCCGATCCATTGCCGACCGGTTCGATCGTGGCGCGGCGCCCGTCGAGCCGCGCTTCGTGATAGCAAAGCAGCTCGAAGGGCGCGCCGTTTTCGGCCGCCAGCGCTCGGGCATCTTCGACGAGCGCCAAGGTGAAGCGCTCGGGGTAGCGCACCTGGGCGTCGAAGTACGAGCAGAGCGCGATGTATTTCGAATCGTTGACCGGCGGCGTCGATTCTTCACCCAGCCGGTGCGACGTGCGGCGCGGCAGCGAGGGATCGCGCGCGTAGGTGTCGTAGAACCACAGGCCGGCGCGCACCAGCCACTGGCCGCGCGGCTGATGCGGGGGATCGCGGTGCAGCCAGCCTTCGAGCCCCAGGAACCGCGCCGCCGACGCGAGCACGCCGCCGAAGCGATTTTCGACGGGAATAAACAACTGCAAAGGCCGCACGAATTGCGGCGCCAGCTTCAACAGGCGCGTGCGCTCCGCGAGCGATTCGCGGACGAGCGAGAACTCGCCGTATTCCAGGTAGCGCAGCCCACCGTGGATTAATCGCGACGAATAGGCCGTGGCCCCCGAGGCGACATCGGCCGTGTCGACGAGCGTGACGCCTACGCCGTTGAGCACGAGCTCGCGTGCCAGCGCGCAGCCGTTAATGCCCGCTCCCAGAATGAGCACGTTGGGCGGCTGATGCGACATAGCGGGCAGTATACGCCATTGACCGACCGATCGTCAGCGGCGATTCACTCGCGGGTTGGCGATTCGCTGCAGCAGTACAAAGACACCAAGCGAAGTGCTATGGCGTTGCCACTGGGCGATCGGCTTCAGCAATCTCGCGGCGGAGCGCTGCGAACTGCGACTTCAGCTCGGCGCCGCCGAGCTCGGGGTGCAACAGTTCGGTGAGCTCGATGATCTTGCTCGCCTGGGCGCGATCACCGGCCCGCAGATGCAAGCGCGCCAGTTCGAGCTTGGCTCGCAGCCAGCGCTGGCTACCCGGCTTGGCAAGTCGTTCGACGTCGCGCCAGGCGGCCAGCGCCGCCGCGGCGGAGGACTGGCCCGGGGCCGCGGCCAGGCTTGCCGCCCGCGCTTCGAGAATCTGCAAATCGTCGGGATGGGCCGCGTGCAGCGCGGCGAATTGTGCGGCGGCCTCGTCGGCGCGGCCGGCGTCGACCAACGACTGGGCCTGCAGCAACTCCAGCTCGCGGCGCTGGTCGGGCGTGACACCGGCAATCGGCGAGCCGAGCTTGGCGAAGACGAGCAGCTTCAATTCGGCGAGTTGCTTTCGGTGCGAGGAGTTTTGCGGCGCGCGCGATTCGAGCTCGCCCAGCGCACTGAGGAGCGCTTGCGCGGCCGAGGGGGTCAAGCCAGGGAACTCGTCGAGAAACTGCCGCGCTCGATCAGTTCGCCCGTCGCCGACCAGCGCGGCGACATAGATCGCCTGGGCGGCGGCCTGCCACGACGCGCCGGACGCTTTTGCGTCGGCGATGAGCGGCTCGAGCACCTGCCAGGCGCGGCGATAGCCCTCGGGCGGCGCCGCGAGCCACGCGCGCGCCGACGCCAGCCGCGCGGCCTGCAGCAGTTCTTGTTGTCGATCGCCGCTTTTCGCCGGCCCGGCGTTGATGGCTGGCAGCAGACTGTCGAAGAACTCGCCCGCCTCGCGAGCGATCCGCCGCGTGGCCGCGTTATCGGCCTGTCGATCGGCGATCAGTTGCGCGTAACCGCGCGAGGCGGCTTCGATCGCCGCGGCCGCGCGCGACGAGGCGAGGGGGATGGCGCGAAACTGGTCGACGGCTTCGCGAAACTTGCCGGTGGTCTCGTAAGCGCGCCCCAATCGCCAGCGAGCTTCGGCCGCGTTGTCGGCCGCGGGCCAGCGCTGCAGATGGGTCAAGAGCATCTCGATATAAGGGCTCCAAGCGGCCGGGTCGTCTGGCGAAGCTGCGTCGATCGCTTCGAGCCGATCGTGGGCGGCCAGCAGATGGGCTTCGGCCGCGCGCGGATTGGTCGGCCACTGCTCGGCGAGCTTGGCATAGCGCGTGGCGGCGGCGTCCCAGTTTTGCCGGCTGTGTTCGATCGTGGCCGCCAGGAAAGCCAGATCGAAGGCCTGCTCGGGCGAGCGGGCGGCGGCCGCCATGGCGGCGCGATCGTAGGCCGCCAGTGCTTCGTCGGCGTGACCGTCGCGCCAATGGGTGGCCGCCGTGCGGGCCAACAAGTCGGCATTGACGGGCGCGGCGCCTTCGCCTGCGGACAAGTTCAGATCGGCCAGCAGCCGATCGGCGCGCCGCGCCCAATACGGGCCGTGCGCCGTTTCGATGGCCGTGGAAAGCGCCTTGATGCGATCCTGCCAGGCGAGTTCCTGCGCGTCGTCGTCTTGTTGCCGCGCCTTTCGCCAGGCCGCCAGCGAAAGTTCGAGACGCAGCTCGTCGACGGCCGGATCGGCGGCCGATTGCCCTTCACCAGGCTGGAGCAGCGCCAGGGCGTCGTCGACCTGTCCCTCGAGTGCCAGTAGCCTTGCCCGCTCGGCAAGTAACTCCCCGGCGAACTGCGGCGGCGGTTCGGCCTTTTCGATCGCAGCCAGTTGCCCGAGCGCCCCCGCCCGATCGCCGGTGGCCCGCAAACAGGCGACCTGAGCCACGCGGGCGGGCCAGGCCAGCGGATGCTCGGCGGGCAACTCGGCCAACGGCTCAAGAAGTTGCCGCGCCTGCGCGAAGCCATCGGCGCGATCGGGGCTGTCGGCCGGCGAGATCTCGGCCAGCCGCAAGTAGGCGCGGGCCCGCTCGAAGCGCAGCCGCTTGCCGAGATTCTGTAGCTCGATCGCCGAAAGCTGCGAAGCATCGCGGCCCGACGTGGCCGGCGCTCTGCGGCCGGCCCGCTCGAGGGCCGTTTGCTCGTCGCCGAGCTTGCGGGCTGCTGAACCGAGCGCCGCGCGGGCGGCGGCCACCTGCGGATCGGTGCGCGGCAACAGCTCCACGTCGTCGGCCAGCCAGCGCGCGCGGTCCAGCTCGAGCAGGGCCCGCTGTGCATTGAGCAAGACGAGTTGAGGATGCTGGGGATGCTGCTCGCAGAAACTGGCGATGACCGTGGCGGCGCGCTGCCAGAGGGGGTCGGCATCTGTTGGCTGGGCATCGCGGGCCGCGGCCGCCAACGTACGCGACCACTCGACGACGAGGATCGCCTGACGCTCGGGGGATAGATTGCTCCGCTGCAGCGACTGCTCGCAATGCACTTCGGCCAGGCGGTAGAGCCGCATGGCGCGCAACGACTCGACGAACGTCTCGTCGTCGGACGGCGCCGCCAAGGCGAGTGTGGCGATGAGTGAATACGTTGTCAGCAGCACGATAATGTCGTCGGGATTCGTGAGGACGTGAGGAACGCGCGCCGAATAGCTTCCTGGTTTCTTTCCCGTTCACCGTCTCCTCTTTCACCAGGGGAGAGAGGGCTATCGAGAAGTTGTCCTTCGGCCAGTCGTTACCGCTTGTCGATTTCCTGCGCCTTGGGGAGATCGGCCAGCGATTCGATGCCGACTAGTTCGAGGAACCGGGGCGTCGTGCGGTAGCGCGGGGCCGTCCGCGGGCGATTGGCCACGGCACTATTCTGCGTTTCGTCGTCGGGTCGCTCAAGTATCAACAGTTGCCGGCGGAGGAGTTGCCGGAGCAAGGTGCCGCTTGGCCGGCCGCGCAGCTTGTCGACTTCGTCTGCGGTGAGTGGTTCGTTGTAGGCCACGACCGCCAGCACCTCGGTCGCCGACTCGCTCAACCGCGCTTGGCGGCCGCGATGCAGGACGCGCGTGCGCAAGGCATCGAACTCGCCGCGCAGCGCAAGCCGATAACCGGCCCCCGTGCCGACGATTTCGTATGGGCAGCGGTTGGCCGTGTAGCTTTCGTTCAGCTCGCGCACCAGTTCGTCGATCTCGCCCGGACGGACGCCGCGCATCAGGCTGGCGATGCGTTGGGCGGTGAGCGGTTCGTTGGTCGGGCTGCCGACAAACAGCATCGCCTCGACGATGCTCAGGGGAGTCACCTGGCAGAGCCCGTCGCCGACGCCGGCGGCCTGCTCCGGGTCGAGGGCCGGCTCGAGCTCGGCCTCGGCTGCCGAGCGATAAACCACGGCATCGCTCGGATCGGCCTTGCCGGTGTAGGGGTCGTGTCCGTGCTCAAGCATTTGCGCGAACGCCGCGCCAAGTTGATCGAGCGATAGACCGCCGGAATCTTGAGCGGGATGGAACTCGGCGGGCTCGGCGGTCGTCGGCCGACGCGAGGGAGCCGCCGCGGGGCGTTTCGGGCGATTTCCCGGCCGATCGGCCATCGAACAACTCCAAATCTCCGCCGAAACTGTCAGAACCCAGGCCCCAAGACGTATCATAGGCGGGACGCGCGACCTCTGAGAATGCCGGCCTGACAGAACTTCGACGCCTGTAACCCCATGTTCCACCCTGCTCGCGAGAATTCGACCGCCTGGCCCGCCGTGCCGCGCCCGCGCGCCAGCGACGAGGGCATCGCGACGACGACGATATCGATCGACTCGCTCGACGACCCGCGCCTGGCTCCTTATCGCCATCTCAAGCGCACCAACGACACCCGCCGCGCGGGACTGTTCGTGGTCGAGGGGGAGAAGCTCGTCGAGCGGTTGCTGGCGAGTCGATACCGGGTGCACTCGCTGCTGCTGGGGCGCCGCTATGCGGAACGGACGACGATCGAGCTGCCAAACAATACGCCCAGCTATCTGCTCGACGACAAGTTGATCGAGGAGCTGATCGGCTTCAACTTTCACCGCGGCGCGCTGGCGTGCGCCTACCGTGCCGAGTCGGGTGGCCGCGCCGCCTACCTTCAGGCGCTCGACGCCGCTTGTGCTGCCGATCGCGGGCAACCGGTGGTGGTCGTGGTTTGCCCGGCGGTTCACGATCCGGAGAACCTGGGGAGTATCTTGCGCTCGAGCGCCGGCTTGGGGGCAACGGCGGTCGTGGCCGGCGAACAATCGGCCGATCCCTTGTCGCGACGGGTGTTGCGCGTCTCGATGGGGGCTTCGCTCGAGCTACCGGTCTGGCGCGCGGCGGACATCGTACGCGCGCTGGCAGAGCTACAGGAGCGCTGGGGTTTCACCCGTTTGGCAACCGTGCTCGATCCCCAGGCTCCGAGCGTGATGTCGATCGCACCGCCGCCGCGCACTGCCCTGGTGCTCGGCAGCGAAGGAACGGGGCTCGACGAACGCTGGCTGGCCGGCTGCGACCGCGCGGTGCGGATTCCGATGCAGCAGGGCACCGACTCGCTGAACGTGGCGGTCGCGAGCGGAATCCTGCTCTATCATTTCTGTGGCCGGCATGTCGCGAACGAAGCCCAGCCCGGGAGTTGATCTCCCCCCGGACGTTGAATGAATACGATGGCGCCAACCGAAACCGCCGACAAGCCCATCCCCGAACCGGCCCCGCCCGAGTGCGGCAGCGAAGTGGTCGTGCTGGTGCATGGACTGATGATGGTGGGACCGGTGATGAAACCGCTCGAGTGGCGGTTGCGGCGGGCGGGATTCGGCGTGGTGAATTGGACATATTGGTCCACGCGCGAGAACATCGAAAAACATGGCGAGCGCCTGCACCGCACGCTAACGGAGTTGAACGCCGATCCGGCGGTGACGAAGATCCACCTGGTGACGCACAGCATGGGGGGGATCGTCACGCGGGCGGCGCTGGCGCGTGGCAAGCCTGCCAAGCTGGGGCGTATCGTGATGCTGGCCCCGCCGAATCGTGGTTCTTATTTGGCGCGCTGGTTGGCGCCGATTTTTGGTGGCATCATGCGACCCTTTCGCGAGCTCTCGACGGGCGAGGGATCGTATGTCCGCGGCGCGCCGCTGCTCGACGGCGTCGACTTTGCCGTCATCGCCGCGCGGTGGGACTTTCTAGTGCAGCGCGAGAGCACGCACCTGGCTGGCGAGCGCGCGCACCTGGTGCTGAACGGTTTTCATACGCCGCTGGTTTTGCAGGCCAGCACCGCGGAGCGGGCGGCCAGATACTTGAAGACGGGGAAATTTTCATGAGCACTCAATCGACGTTCGCTCGCCGCTTGCCGCGTGACGCGAATACCGCTCGGGCGACCGACTTGACAGCGACCCTGGACTATCGCGCCGGACGGCGGAGCTTTTTGCGCGGCGCTGCCGCGGTGCTGGCCGGCTACGCAGCGCTGCCCGCGGCGGGGCGTCGAGTGCGGGCTGGCGATCCACCGGCGGTGAGCGACCCCCGCGCTACCTCGGGCGACAGGGCCCAAGAGCCCGACTGGCAGGAGCGGCTGACGATCACCGTCGGCCCGCGCGACGCCGATATCGTTGGCACCGATCACCGCGCCTTGCAGGCGGCGGTCGATTACGTCGCGGGGCTCGGCGGCGGCAGCGTGCAAATCCGCCCGGGCATGTACCGGCTGCGCAACGCGGTCTACATGCGCAGCGGCGTGCGGTTGGTCGGCGCCGGCGACGATTCGATCCTCTTCAAGGAGCCGTCGGCCAGCACGACCTTGGCGGCCGACTCCGATTGGTACGATCAGGAGATCACGCTGACCGACGCCAGCGAGTTTCGCGTCGGCGACGGCATCTGCCTGCGCACCAAGAACCCGCACCACGGCGGCACCGACATCGCCAAGCGGACCTTGGTGGCTCGTAGCGGCGCGCGGTTCAAGCTCGATCGCCCGCTACGGCAGAATTTCTGGAAAGCGAGCGAGACGACCTGCTCGAGCTTATTTCCGCTGGTCAGCGGTGAGGAAGTGAGCGACTTTGCCATCGAAAACTTGATTCTCGAAGGGAACAAACAGCAGAACGATCTGCTCGACGGCAACTATGCCGGCTGCATCTTCCTGCAAGACATCAGCCGGGCGAAGATCCGCGGCGTCACGGCCCGCAACTTCAACGGCGATGGCATCAGCTTTCAGGTGGCGCACGACGTGACGGTCGAGGGTTGCCACAGCCACGACAACACGGGATTGGGGCTGCACCCGGGCTCGGGCTCGCAGCGGCCGGTGCTGCGGCGCAATCGCATCGAGCGGAACGACATTGGCATCTTCTTCTGCTGGGGAGTGAAGTTCGGCCTGGCCGAGGACAACACGATCGCCGATTGCCGCAAACAGGGGATTTCGATCGGGCATCGCGATACCGACAACGTGATCCGCCGCAATCGGATCGAAGGGAGCGGACAAGTGGGGCTGTTGTTCCGGCCTGAGCGCGGCCGCGACTTCGCTCCCCATCGCACGCTGGTCGTCGAGAACGAGATTGAGAACTCGGGGCCGCCCGACGGCATCGCCATCGACGTGCAGGGAGAGGTTGACCTGGTGACGCTGATTCGCAATACGCTGCGCGAGACGCGTTCGCCGGCCGAGCGGGTGGCGATCAAGTTGGGTCCGGCCACCGGGCGGATCGAAATGGTGGCCAACCGGCCGTCGGGCTTTGCCGAAGACCTGGTCGATTTGAGAACCAAAACCGAGGTCGAGCCGGCCGGGGGCTGACGGCGGTTAATCGAACCACCCGGCTAAATTGGGCGGCTACTTCTGCAGGATCAATTTGCCGTTGCGCGTTAAGCGCAGGCGGTAGATCTCGCTGCCGTGCTCGATGATCACTTCACGACGTCCATCGAGAATCTCGTCGCTGCGCAAGACGCGGGCTTCCAAGGGAACTCCCGATCCTTCCGGAGTGGACGTAGATTCGGCAGGTGGATCCGACATAAGTAAATTGCTCATTGGTTGAACCAGGGCGGGATTCCGGGACAGGAAGGATATGAGCGAACTCTACTGATATTGAGTCTCAATGTCAATCGCAGTCCCAGAAAAGGGATTCCGGCCAGTAAGAGCCCTGTCGAGGTTTAATAGTTGGTGCAACGGAAAACTCTTGACACCGGTTACGGCGGGGTTATTCTCAGGGCTCGGGTTGTTGAAACTAGTTATCAACATCCCTGCTCGCTAGCCAGCGCCCGCCGTGTGCCGGAATGCTCGCCAGCATTTGACGGGTAGCCAGCCAGCCAAATCTCCGCCGCCAGATGGAGCGCCCTCGTGTTTGCCAGGCGAGGCGCGCCAGGCCGCGGAAACGTGTTGTCACTTTTTTGGCTGGTCCCGCCCGTTTGTTGAGACGCTAGTGAGATCTCTGGAACTCTGATCCTCCTCCCGCGCCGTCCCTGGTTGTGAGCAGACCTGGTAGCGGACGCGCGGCGAGCAACCGGATCAATCGCCTGGTTTAGGACCCCCTGGGGGTTGCGCTGCGTGCGCGTTCGCGCGGCATCCGCCGGGGAGCCTTGGTTCCCGATTTCGCCGCGGCGCGTAAGGCTCCCGTGGGCTTTGCACCAAAACAACGAGCGGCATGGCCGCACCGAGCATTTTGTCAGAAAGGTTTTTCGTCATGCGTAGGTCGCTTTTCTGTGGACTGACCGTGGTCTGCCTGGCGTGTGTCGCCCAGGAGTCGCGCGGCAATGTCGTGTCGCTCACGCCGATCGAGGATGTCAACAACTCGTCGGTGGGCGATAGTCAGGATGTCCTGGTGTATCAGGCGTTCGGCACGTCGAATTTCAACAACTTCCTGTTTGGTCCGACGAATTTCGGCACGCTGCTGGCCGTGGCCAACCCTGGCTCGTCGAGCACGCACCACGTGAAGTCGTTGATCGACTTCGATCTGTCGTCGTCCGGCGCCACCAAGGGGGCCGACGTGTTGTCGGCCAAGCTGCTGCTCAACGTGATCGACGCCAAGGTGGTTGGCTTTCCGGTCGGCAACGCCACGCCCAGCCTGCCGGTTCCCGTGGCTGCCTCGCTGATTACGTCGAGTTGGGACGAAGCGACGGTAACCTACAACACGCTACCGTCGGTCGGCAGTTTGGTCGCGACCGGCTCGGTCACCGGCGCCAACCAGGTGCTCACGCTCGACGTGACCAGTGCCGTCCAAGCCTGGCTCGATTCGCCGTCGTCGCAGTTCGGACTATTTATCGAACAGACCGCCGAGGTCCGCGACGGCAGCAATACGGCGTTGGGGGCGGTGTTCGCCTCGTCCGCTTTTGGCAGCTTGCAACCGACCTTGATGCTGACGCTTGTGCCCGAGCCATCGACCTGGATGATGGCAGGTACGGGTTTGCTGGGCGCCTTGTGGGCAGCCGGCCGCCACCGCCGGAAGCGTCGCCGCGAGGCCGCCACGGCCTAACCGCCGCGCAATCGGCGAGCAGTGCACCAGGTCTGGCCGATGCGCCGTTTGGCGCCGGCCAGCACCCATACGCGGCCGGTCCAGCAGTGACCGGCCGCGTGTCGTGGAGACGACAACCTACCGTGAAGCACGAAACGCATCGCCACTGCCGAGTCGGCATCGCGCCCAGGCCGGGAGCCGCGGGCGGCACGGCTGGCTCGCGCGGCTTCACGCTGGTCGAACTGCTGGTGGTGATCGCCATCATCGGCGTGTTGATCGCCATCTTGTTGCCGGCCGTGCAGATGGCGCGCGAAGCGGGGCGGCGCATGCAATGCACCAGTCACTTGCGACAGATCGCCCAGGGGATGCACTTGTATAACGAGGCCGGGGGCTTCCTGCCGCCGGCGCGGCAGGGGGGGCTGCACTCGGCCTTCGTGCTGTTGCTGCCGTACGTGGAACAGAAGCAACTCTACGACCGCTACAACTTCAAGCTGCAATACAACCAGGGGACGAACGCCGCGCTGATCGAAACCGAGCTGCCGCTCTACTTGTGCCCCAGCATGTATCTGCCGCGGGCCGTGCCCGACCCCGACCCCGCCTGCGGCGAATTCGGCGCGCCGAGCAGTTATGTGGTGAGCACAGGCACCGACTTCGTCTTCTTGACGGCCAACCACAATGGCGCGATCATCCATCCCGATTCGGGCCGCACCGACCTGGCCACGATCAGCAATTCCGACGGCACCTCGAACACCTTCCTGGTCGGCGAAATGGACTATGGGCTGGAAAACTACCTGTGGGAATCGTGCCGTGCCGGAGAGATGCGCGGCGGCGCGACGCGTTGGGCCTCGGGCTATCCGGGCGTGACGCTCGGCTCGACCTATGGCCGCTTCAACGCCACGCGGATGAACGACAACGTGAGCGAATATCTGACGTTCCGCAGCGATCATCCGGGAGGGGCGAATTTCGCCATGTGCGACGGCTCGGTGCGGTTTTTTTCCGATTCGACTTCAGACGCAACGCTCGATGCCCTGTCGACCCGCGACGGGGGCGAGGTGGTGGAGCAGGGAGATTAGCGCTCGCTGGGTGGGCGCGGCCGATCGGGGTGGATGTGGCCAATCGCCTTGGGCGCGGGTAGCTTCAGCGAACCGAACCAACCGTGTCATCCGGAGCGATCCGGCGACCGACTGACCTAAGATTGATACAAAACACAAAACTTGTGCGAAGGAGCTTTGGCATGCGGCTTTTCTCTCGCGGACGATTGCTGCTCTGGGCGTTGGTGGCCGCGTCGCTGTTGGCCGGCGCGGCTCCGGCTGCAGCTCACTTTGTTTGGGTAACCACCCTGCCGGCCGAAGGCGATGGCCTGGCGGCCCACGTCTGGTTCTCGGAAACTGCTGAGCCGGGGAGCGAGCGGCTGATCGCCAAGATCGCCCACACCGAGGCCTGGTCGCGGACCCCGGCGGCGTCGGAAACCGAGAAGCTCACGCTGCGGCCAATCACCGACGACGCCGGCGGAGCGCTGGTGGGCCTGGTTGGCGCCAAGCCCCCGTTGGCCGTCGAAGCGGTCTGCCGGTACGGCGTCTTCAGCCGCGGCGATCGCGCCTTGCTGCTGAACTACTACGCCCGACATCTCGACGTGCGCTCGGCGGCCGATCTGGCGGCGCTGGCGCGGGCCGAGAAGCTCGATCTCGACATCGTGCCGGCGCTCGACGGCAATCAGGCGACGCTCACCGTGCTCTGGAAGGGCAAGCCGGCGGCCGGCGCCGAAGTCGTCGTGCATGTTCCCGGCGGTGGCGAACAGCAACTCACCACCGACGAACAGGGCCAGGTCACCTTCGATGCCACGCGCGCCGGCTCGTACGCGCTGCGGGCCAAGTTTGTCGAACCCGATAGCGCCGGCGAGCACGACGGCAATGCCTACGCCGAGGCCTGGCATATCACGACCATGACCGTGGTGCTCCCCACGGCCGCGTCGACGGCTGCCACTGCGACGACTGCCGCCACGGCCGAGGCCACCGACACGGCGGCGTCCGATCGTTCGCCCGGTTCGGCCAACGCGCTGTTGGAGCGTGCCCGCGACGCCCGCGCCGTGTGGAACGATTTTCCCGGCTTCGATAGCGACGTCACGCTGCGGATCGACGACGCGGTCGCCCAAGGCCACGTCGAAGTAACGTCCGACGGCAACGTCAAGCTCAGCGGCGTCGACTCGGCCGACGCCGGCTGGGTGCGGCAGCAACTGGCGCTGTTGATCCGGCATCGCATGCCGGCACCGTTCAGCGAGCAAGACGTCGAATTCGGCGACGACGCCAAGGACCATCCGCTGGGGCGGCTCGTCAAGTTCGTCGGAGACTCGGCCCATAGCGCCTACCGCATCAAGGACGACGTGATCCTCGAAGTGAATCGCAATCAAGGTTCGCTGCGCTTCACGATCAGCACGCTCGAAGTGGCCCGCAACGCCGAGGGCAAGTACATGCCGGCCGACTACAGCGCGAGTTATTGGGAGCGCGACAGCGGCCGCCTGCGGTCGAACGAGACCTATCACGAAGAGTGGGTGCGGGTGGGGGCCTTCGACTTGCCCAAGCGGCACGTCGTCGTGCTCACCGGCAACGACACCCGGCGCGTGATGGAGATCGACTTCGCCGGGCACCAACTTAAGGTCGACGACAAGACGGCCGCCGCGGGCCAGTAGTCGAGCGCGGTAGGAAAGCAGCCGCGACTCGCGAAGTGGCCTGACAACCGGTCCAAGATCTGTAGCCGGCCGCTTCGAGGCCGGAGTCTTAACCGTCTTAACTGCAATCCCGGGGTCGCAGACGTCGCAGACCCCGGCTACAGAATTCTCCGGACTGTCGCTTTAGTGCGACGCGGTGCTGAGGCGCTTAGACGCTTCGTCGAACAGCGCTTTGAGCCGCGCTACTTCGTCGGAATGTTGCGCCGCCACGTTGTGCTGCTCGGTCGGGTCGCTGCCCAGGTCGAAGAGCGACATGGCGGGCGTTTTGTCGCCGGTGCGCAAGCCCGGGTATTGATCGCGCGTCGCTTGTTCGTACGGCGCGAGGATCGTCACGCCGTCGGGACCACGCGGGTCGATCCACTTTTCGTCCGGCGGATGGACCGGCGGAATCGGCTGCGGCTCGACGTGCAGCTTCCAGCGGCGATCGCGAATGGTCGCCAACTGGCCGCCGTGTTGGCCGAGAATGAACTCGTGCAAGGGGGGTGCATCGGCCGAGGTATCTTTCGCCAACAGCGGCCAGAGACTGCGGCCATCGGTCGGATGGGCCCGCTCGGCGGTGAGGCCGGTCGTTTCCCAGATCGTCTCGAAGAGGTCCATCATCACGGCCGGTTCGTCGACCTCGCGCTCGACGGCCACGCGCCCCGGCCAGCGCACGATGCAGGGGACGCGGAAGCCCCCTTCCCAACTGGTCCCTTTCATGCCGCGCAGGCCACCGCTGCTGCCGCCGTACCAGGGACCATTGTCGCTGGTGAAGATGACGAGCGTGCGCTCGTCGAGCCCTAGTTCGGCCAGCTTGGCCAGCACCTGGCCGACGCTGTCGTCGACCTCGGCCAACACGTCGCCGTATAAGCCCGCCCCGCTTTGCTTGTAGAACTTTTCGGAGCAAGCCAGCGGCTTGTGCGGCATGGCGTGCGCGAAGTAGAGAAAGAACGGTTTGTCGCGCTGCCGCTCGATGAAGTCGAGCGCTCGCGCCGTGTATCGCTGCGTGAGAGTCGCCTGCACGACTGGGTACTCGACGACCACTTGGCCGTCGATCAACTGCACGGGGCGCATGTCGTTGCTATAGAGGATGCCGAGGTATTCATCGAAGCCGCGGCTGGTGGGCCAGTGCTTCTTCTGGCGATGCCCCAGGTGCCATTTGCCGATCATGCCCGTCGCGTAGCCTGCCTGCTTGAGGTAGCTGGCGAGGATCACCTGGTCGTCGGGCAGGGCCAAGGCGTCGCCGGCCGGGCGGCCATCGGGCGAGGGGTTCAGCGGCAGCCCGCAGTGCACCGGGTACATGCCGGTGAGCAGCGACGCGCGGGTCGGCGCGCAGAACGGGGCCGGCGTGTTGAACTGCGTGAACCGCGTCCCTTCGCGCGCCATGCGGTCGAGGTGCGGAGTGCGGAAGCGGGGATGGCCATAGCAACCGAGATCGCCATAGCCGAGATCGTCGGCCAGAAACAGCACCACGTTGGGGCGGTCCTCTGCCAGGCTAGCCGTCGAAAGCGTGGCCACGATCGCCAGCGCCGCCAGGTGCGCAAGCGCGAAGCGGAGCACCGCGATACCAGATAGTCGGGCGAACATCTGCCAGCGCATTTGGTTTCCCCCAACGGCCGCACAGGTCACAGCGGCGCGTTCATCACTTCTTCGACGCTACTGCGAATCGTGCGGCAGTATTCGTCGAGGTGCAGGTCGTCGCTGCCGTGGCCGAACGGTTCTTCGACGTCTTCGGCCACCAGCTCCAGGCCAATCATGAAGTAGGCCACGATCGCGGTGACCACGACCGTCAACCAGCCGAAGTCGTGCACGATCCCCCAGGGCAAGGCCACGAGATAGACCATTATGCACTTGCGAATGAAGACCAGGTACCCGCGGGCGATCGGAGTTTTGCGAATTCGCTCGCAGGCCCCGCAAATGTCCATCAGCGAGCGGGCGTGGGAGTCGAGCATCAGGGTCTCGAAGCCGTCGATCCGCGCGTCGCGCTTCCAGAGCATGATGCGACTGACGATCCGGCTGGCGACGCTCATCGGCACGTGCAACGACGAGGCTGCAGGCGCGGCGCCCGCGGAGTCTGGGGGGGGCGCCAGTGGCGCGCGGAGATGGTCCTTCAGCTCGAAGGCAAAACTGGTGATCAGCCGGCCGAATTCCTGCATGTCGGCGAGGTTCTCCGCCGCGAAGATGCGCGACTTGATCGCCAGGTTGCGCGAGTCGTTGACCAACTGCCCCCAGAGCTTGCGCCCTTCCCACCAACGGTCGTAGGCCGTGTTGGTGCGAAACACCAGCAGCAGGCCGAGCACGGCGCCGAGCGTCGCCGCCAGATTCGATTGCTTCGGCAGATGACCGTCCAACACGCTCAGCTCGAGCGCGGTGACGCCCCACGAGTAGAGCATCACCAACGGCATCATCAACCAGACCTTCCGCACGGCTTGCAGGCGGTGCGACCAGAAGATCAACGACAACCAACGATGAATCATGCGCGGGCTACTGGGCAATCGAATTGAAACGAACTGGAGAGAACCAACTCCCCCCGGTGGACCACCGGCCGGGAATCGGACTCAGGCGGAATCGGAACTGACCTGTGTAGGGCAAATGGTCTAGGATTGTATCGGCCCGGGGGGTTGCGACGACAGTCCGATGCGCCCGTCGCGGTCCCCGCTCGCTCGGTATCGATGCCCATGGGTCTACCAACTCCTTCGCTCGCCGTGCTGCCGCTGTTGGCGGCCTTCAGCCGCTATGGCGAGGCTCTCGACTGGGCGCGAGAACAAGCCGAAGCCGCTTGGGGACTGCTCGACGCGGCCAGCCCCCGGTTCGAATTCGCGGAAACCGACTACTACACTGCCGAGATGGGGCCCGGACTGTTGAAGCAGTTTTTCGTCTTCGCGCCCAGCAATCGCTGGCCCGAGCGGCTGGCGGCCGTGAAACGGCAAACCAACGACTGGGAACAGGCGTATGCTAACCTAGGGCGGCATCCGGAGCCGCGCCCTTTGAACCTCGATCCCGGCTACCTGACGCTCGCCAAACTGGTGCTGGCCTCGACCAAGGATCATGCCCATCGCATTTACCTGGCCGACGGCATTTACGCCGAGGTAACGCTGCACCGCAAGCACGGCCGCTGGCAGGCGACCGAGTGGACCTTTCCCGACTATCGCCGGAGCGAGTATCACGACTTTTTTTCCGCCTGCCGTGAGCGGTTGCGCCCCGGGCGCGAGGAAAGGCACGCTTGATCTGGCTAGTCGTCGGGGCGCTGGTGCCAAGCCTGTTGGTGAGCTGGCTCGCCGGCTTTGCCATTCGTCGCGCGGCGCCGCGGATTGGGCTGGTCGATCTTCCGGCGGCGCGAAAAGTTCATACGCGCGTGACCCCCTTGGGAGGCGGCGTGGCCATTTGGCTCGGCGTGGTCCTGCCGCTGGCCGCAGCGCACGCCCTGGCTGCCGGGGCCTGGTACGGCCGGTCGTCGCCGAGTGACAGCGCGCAGTTGGCGATCCCGCTGCCGGCGTTCGTCGCGCCGCACGTGGCTGGGTTCTTGGAACAAGCGCCGAAGCTCTGGTTGCTGCTGGCTGCCGGCACGCTGTTGATGCTGCTGGGATTGACCGACGACTTGCGCGGCCTCGACTGGCGGCCACGGCTGGCGGTTGAGTTTCTCATCGCCGCGTTGATCGTCTGGCAAGGCTGGCGCTTGACCGTCTTTTTGAACGTCCCTTGGTTGACCGATTTGTTGTCGGTGCTGTGGATCGTCGGGCTGGTGAACTCGTTCAACTTTCTCGACAACATGGACGGGCTATCGGGGGGCGTGGCCGCGATCGCGGCGTCGCTCTTGGCCACCGTGATGCTCTTGGCGCCCGATCCCCTCACGCATCAGCCGCAGTTGTTCGTGGCGGGCTTTCTATTGGTGTTGGTCGGCGCGCTCGTCGGCTTCTTGTGGCACAATCGACCTCCGGCCCGGTTGTTCATGGGAGATGCCGGCAGCTACTTCATCGGTTTTGTGTTGGCCGTGGCGACGATGACCGCCACGTTCGCCGGCGGCGACGTTCCGCGGCACGCGATCCTGGCGCCCCTCTGCGTGCTGGCGATTCCGCTCTACGACACGTTGACCGTGGTGGTCATCCGACTGCGCGAAGGGCGCAGTCCGTTCGCGGCCGACAAGAATCATTTCTCGCACCGCCTGGTGCAGTTGGGCATGACGAACACGCAGGCGGTGCTGACGATCTACCTGGCGACCGCCACGACCGGCCTGGGGGCGCTGCTGTTGTACCAGGTCGATCTGGCCGGGGCGGCGGTGATCTTGCTCCTCGTGGCCTGCATGCTGCTGCTGGTGACGATTCTCGAATCCGCGGCGCGGCGGCGGTGATGGCCATGCCCCGCGCGACGATCGCAGATCGACGAAAGACGAAGTCCGGCGCGGCTCCGGCGACATCTCCATCGTGGTTGACCAGCAGCCGGCCGTGGCTGCTAGGGGCGTGTGTGGCGTTGTCGATCGCCCGAGTGCTGTTCCCCAGCGAGTCGGTCGCCTGGCGGGGGGACGGGCTACCGCTGGACATGTTCTGGTTGTTGGCGCTGTTGGGTTGGGCCACGGCGGCCTGGCACGATCGACGTGTGGTGGTGCGCGCCGGTTGGATCGACCTGGGCGTGGCGATCGTCGTTGGTTGTGCGGCCGCGGCGGCGATCCGCGCGGCGATGATCGACGCCCCGCGATCCTCGATCAACATGCTGTGGAGTTGGCTGGCCATGGGGGCCGGCTACTGGCTGTGGCGCCAGCTCGTCGCCGACGAGCGCGAAGCGCGGACGGTCGTCGCCGTGATGCTGGCCATTGCCGTCGGCATCAGCGGCTACGGCCTGTATCAGTATTTCGTCAGTCTGCCGGCCGATCGCGCGATGTACCTGGCCGATCCCGACGCGGCTCTGGCAGCCGAAGGACTGAACTTTCCGCCTGGCACGATCGAGCGCGAATTGTTCGAGCAACGGCTCTTCAGCACCGAGCCGCCGGCGACCTTTGCCCTGGCCAATTCGTTGGCCGGTTGGCTCGTGCCGTGGCTGCTGCTGGCGTCGGTCGTCGGTTGGCTGACGTGGCGCGACGTGCGCCTGGATCAGGGCGCGCAACGGGTGCGCGTGCTGGCCGCGGTTCTTGTGATCGTGCTCGTGGCCGGTTTCGTACTCGTGCTCACTAAGAGTCGTTCGGCGATCGCCGGACTGGCCGTGGGAGGGATGCTGCTGCTAGTGGCGTTAATGCCGCGCGGCGCTGGGAGGCTGAAGCGCGCCGCCGTGACGATCGCCGCTGTCGCCGGCACGCTCGCACTGCTGCTGGCCGTTGGCGTGTTCGTCGGCGGAGTCGATCGCGAGGTGCTGAGCGAAGCCCCCAAGTCGCTGGGGTTTCGCTGGCAATACTGGCAGTCGACCGCCAGGATGATCGCCGAACATCCCTGGCTCGGCTGCGGTCCTGGCAATTTCGGCGATCACTACACGCGCTTCAAGCTGCCGACGGCCAGCGAAGAAATCACCGATCCGCACAATTTGTTTCTGGAAGTCGCGGCCACGGCCGGCCTGCCGGCTGCGATTGCGTTGGCGCTGGTGCTGCTGGGGACACTCTGGTTATGGCTGCGCGGCGCTCGTCGCGAGGACGGCGTCGCCACGACGGTCGCTACCGGCGATGCGGCATCGCCGAGAATCACGACGGGACAAAAGGCGATTCTCGGTGGCGCGGCCGCGGGTTTGATGCTGGCCTGGCTGGCGCCGCGGTTGACGGGCGGACTGATCGATATCGCGCCGGGCCTGCTGATGACGCTCGGCTGCGCGGCGGCCGGCGCGACGATCGTCTGGCTGCTCTGGCCCTGGGTCGAACGCGGAAGACTGGCGACGCCGCTGCTGGCCGCCGCCGCACTGGCGCTGGCGTTCAACTTGCTGGCCGCGGGTGGAATCAGCTTTCCCGCGGTGGCCGGCAGCTTGTGGATGCTGATCGCCGTGGCGCTTGATCTGGCGACGGAAGGAGACGCCGAGCCGGCTGGCCAGGCGGGGCGACTTGCGGGGCGATGGCCAGTCGGGCGGGCTGCACTTTCCGCCGCGTTAATTGCGGCGTTGCTCGGGGTCGCCGGCTGTTATTGGACTGGCTATCGACCGGTCGCGATGAGCATGATTCGCTCGAGCGCGGCGCGTGCGGTTGCAGGTACTGAAATTGAGCCGCAGCTCGAGGCGGCCGCGGCCAGCGATCCGTACGCCGCTCAACCTCAGCTCGACTTGGCGCATTGGTATTTCGAGCGCTGGCTGCACGACGGGCAGCCGCAGTCGCTGGCCTCGTTCGAGACCGCGGTCGGGCGGGCACTGGAGCTACGCCCCCATCAAAGCTCGGTCTGGCTCCGTGTCGGCCAGTGGTATCGCCAGCTCGCCGCGCGCACGGGCGGAGCCGAATACTCGACACGCGCCGTCGAGGCGTGCCGGCGCGCAGTCGAGCTGTATCCCAATCACGCGCGCGAACGGGCAGTCTTGGCGCTCGCCTGCCGCGAAGCCGGCAAGCCAGACGAAGCCCGCCGTCAAGCCGCCGAAGCCTGGCAGTTCGACGCCGTAACGCCGCACGCCGATCAGCGGTTGCACGAAAGCTTGCGCCAGGAGTTGATCGCCGCTGGCCTGGGGACCGAGGCGACAACCGAGCCGACAACCGAGTCTACGAAGCGGCAATCGCGCTGAATACGAACCGGTAGTACGAACATCGCGGCGCCAGGAGGGGCGATCAATTGACGGGCCGCGGGCGCCACTTGATACTCGAATGATGCGAACGACTATCCTGATTCTGTTGGCTGTGCTCGGCGGATTCGCGGCAGCGGCGGCCACGAGTTGGCGCGACCTGCGGCGGCTGTCGCTCGACGATCTCGAACTGGCCGCGCCGATCGATCCGCAGAGCGATCCGCGGCGACCCGACCTGGCGCCCGCCGGCGGTCCGCAGCCGCAAGCCGTCGTCGAGACGACTCGGTTTGACTTCGGACGGATGGAGCGCGGCGCCAAGCGCGATCACGTCTTCCAGGTCACCAACGGCGGCGAGGGAACATTGCAGCTTTCGTTGGGGGATACGAGCTGCAAATGCACGGTCAGCGGGCTCGACAAGAAGGAGCTCCAGCCAGGTGAATCGGCCGAAGTGCGGCTCGAGTGGAAGGCCGAGAGTCTGCGATCCGATTTTCGTCAGACCGCCACGATCTTCACCAACGACCCCGACCAGAGCGAGCTGCGCTTCGAGATCGTCGGCCAGGTGGTCGAATCGATTGCCGTCCGCCCCGAGGGGCTCTATTTCGAGAAGATTGCCACCGAAACCAACACCTACGAGCTGCGCGTGGTCTCCGGGGTTTTCGATCAGTTGGACTTCACCGGCTACCAGTGCGAACAGCCCGAAACGGCCAGCAACTTCGAGGTGACTTGGCGCCCGCTGACGACCGCGGAGCTGGCAGATCCGGAGCTAGCATCGCTGGCGCCGCGGTCGGGGCAACTGGTCGAGATCACCGTCAAACCTGGCTTGCCCATTGGAGCGGTTCACCAGAAAATCGTGCTCGCCACGGGGCTGGCCGAATACCCCGAAGTGCAACTACCGATCGGCGGCCAGGTTAACAGCGACATCACGGTGGTCGGCTCCGGCTGGGACGAGCGGCGCGGGGTGTTGCGGCTTGGTCCGGTGTCGGCCGCGGAAGGAAAGACCCGCCAATTGACGGTCTTGATTCGAGGCCCGCATCGCGAACAGACGACGATTGAAGTGGAGCGGACCGATCCGCCCGAGCTGCATGCTAGCGTCGGCGTGCCCGACGATGGCAGCCGCGTGCGACAGATTCCGCTGATGGTCGAAGTGCCGGCGGGGGGCCGACCCCTCAGCAGGCTGGGGTCGGGGCACGGAGGATATGGCGAGATCTGGCTGCGGTCGACCCACCCCGACGCACCGCAGTTGCGAATTCTCGTTCAGTTCGCCATTGAACAGTAACTACTGAACAGTAACCGCCACCGCAGCGCCGGGGCCGAGCCAGTCCTGCTCGGCCCGTTGCCGCAGCGCGTGCTTTGCCGCTCGTCACGGATGATTGAGAAAGGCCCACGTACGATGATCACCACCTACCGCGCCTTGTGGAGCACGGGCATCCTCTTGGCGTGCGCGCTTGTTGGCTGCGGACCAAGCGGCACGACGGGCACACCAAAGCCGGCACAAACGGCGACCAGGCCGAGCACGAATTTGCCGATGGCTGCCGCCTCGGTCGACGAGCCGATCGTCAAAGGGGAGATTGCCAGCGCCGCGGCACCGCCTGCAACCACACTCCCGACTACCTCGGCGAGCGATGCCGGCGACGACCAGCACGCCGACGCCGCGGCCGATCCCTACGCCAAGACCGAAAAGCCGAAGATCGATCCGGTGAAGCGCAACGGCCCCATCTTCGAGGGCTGGACCAAGCCCGACTTCGCGCTGTTGGTCTCGGGCTTGCAGCATGGCTATCTCGAGCCGTGCGGCTGCACCGGCATCGACAACCAGAAAGGCGGGTTGAGCCGCCGCCACGCGCTCATCGGGCAGTTGGCGGCCGAAGGCTGGCCGCTGGTAATGCTCGACGTGGGGGATCAGGTGCGCCGCTTCGGCCGGCAGGCGAACATCCAGTTCAACATCACGGTCGATGCCTTGCGGACGATGAACTACTCGGCCGTGGGCTTCGGCCCCGACGATCTGCGGCTCTCGACGAACGAGTTGCTCGGCGCGGTCACCAACCTGGCCGACGAGGCAGGCGTCAGCCGCTTTGTGTCGGCGAATGTCGGTCTGCTGGGGCTCGACTCGGCGATCACGCCGCGCTGGCGAGTGGTCGAGACCGCCGGACACAAGCTCGCCATCACGGCGGTGCTGGGCGACTCGCTACGCGCGGAGCTGGCCAACAACGCCGACATCGAAACCAAGCCGGCGGCCGAAGCAGTGGCCGAGATCATGCCCGAGCTGACCGCGGCGGGCGACATCCACATTCTGCTGGCGCACACGTCGCTCGACGAAGCGCAGGCCCTGGCACGGCAATTCACCGAATTCGACATCGTGGTCGTGGCGACCGGCGTCGACGAACCGCCGCGCGAGCCCACCCATGTCGAAGGGAGCGACGCGCTGTTGATCGATGTCGGACACAAGGGAATGTACGTGGCCGCGCTGGGCTTTTATGCCGACGCCGAGCCACACTGGCGCTATCAACGCGTGCCGCTCGACAGCCGCTTTCCGAACACGCCTGAAATGCACCAGTTGATGGTCGCCTACCAGGGACAATTGCAAAGCGAAGGCTTCGCCGGGCTCGAGCTGCGGCCGGCGCCCCACCCACGGGCGGCGCACCCCGGCGATCCGCGTGCCGTATTCGCCGGCGCGGCGACCTGCCAGGAGTGTCACCCCACGGCCCACGGTATCTGGAGCAAGACGCCGCACGCCCATGCCACCGACACGCTGACCAAGCTCGACCCCCCTCGGCAGTTTGATCCCGAGTGCGTCAGTTGCCACACGACCGGCTGGAACGCGCAGGAGTATTACCCCTACGAAACGGGCTTCCTGGGGCTCGACAGCACGCCGCTGCTGGCTGGCAACGGTTGCGAGAACTGCCACGGACCGGCGGCTGCCCACGTGGCGGCCGAACAGGCGACCGGCGCCGACCGCGATCCGGCGCAGCGCGCAGCGCTGCGGGCGGCGCTCAAGCTGACCAGCGCCACGGTCGAGCAGACGTGCCTCAAATGCCACGACGAAGACAACAGCGTCGACTTCGACTTCAAGCGCTATTGGCCCAAGGTCGAGCACAAGGGGAAGAAGTAATCGTCAGGGGCGCACGCGACTTACCCTTGCTTGGCGCGTTTGTCGTCGGCAGGCGTTTATCGCACATGCATGGCCACTTACGTGGTAGCTAAGTGGCGATGGCGCCCCGGCGAAGAACAACTCGACTCTCTCCGCGCCTCCGCGTGGCAAGCAGCTTGTCGGCGTGTCAGCTTGTCGCGGCCAGCTTGCCGCTCATCGCTTCGGCCAAAATTCGCGACGTGCTGGGGCGCATGATCCGCGGATCGACCTCGCCCCCTTCGAGCAGCGTTTTGCGAACCTCTTTGCCCGAGATCGACACCGGCTTCTCGCCGGCGTGATTCTCCATCAGGTCGACGCGGCCGGCCGATTCGTAGAAGGCGGCAAAGCCGACGCACAACGGCTTGATCTGCAGGTCGCCGCCGAGGTTGTTGAAGATCTCCTGGGCGTCGAAATCGCCCCAGATCGGCGTGCCGTCCTGGTATGGGGCGTCGGCATGCTTGCGGCCGATGACGATGTCGGTGAAGCCGTAGTTCTGGCGATAGATGGCGTGCATCACCGCTTCCTTCGGTCCGCCGTAGAACATTTTGATGTCGAGCCCCAGCAGAATCACGCGATCGGGGACCGACTCGTTGCGCGGCTTCCAGAGCGCCGCGTCGCTGTCGCCGTCGCCCAGCGCCCGCGTGTCGATCAGCGCCTCGTAGGTGTGCATCCGCACGTCGGCGTGAACGTCGTCTCCCTTGGTCTCGCCGATCAGCGGATTCAGGCACGCGCCGGCGTTGTGACCTTGCCGCAGCAGCGTCTCGAGCCCGTAGACCAGCGCGTATTCGTGAGCGCGGTGCAGAGGGTTGCGCGTCTGGAAGGCGACGACGCGGTTCCAGCCTTTTTCCTTGAGCAGCTTGCGGACCTCGCGCGGCGAGAGGACGTACTTGCCGAACTTCGGATGCTTGGGCTGCGGCAACACGCGGATCTTACCGCCGAGCAAATGTGTCTTGTCGGCGTCCCCCTTGAGAACCATGTCGGCGCCGGGATGATCGGTCCGCTCGGTGCCGTACACGCTCTTCAGGTAGCGCGGCTTGTCCCACTCGAAGACGTCGGTCACGTCGAGCGTGGCGACTACTTTGTCGGCCGAGTTGACCAGGGCGACTTTCTGCCCCTTGCTGATCTTGGCGGCCAGTTCCTTGGTGACCGGCAGCGAGAGCGGAATCGTCCAGGCGTACGGCTTGCCGTTGTGTTCGATCGAGCCCTTGTCAAGAACCCGCTCAAAGGTGGCGCGATCCATGGGCCCGGTCAGCGGGCTGAGTGCCCCGTCGCCAAAGCGGTACACCGTCGACAGATCGGCGTCGGAGACCGGCACCTTGGGCAGCTTGGCGGCTTCGGCCTCGAAGGCAGCGCGTTCGGCGGCCGGCACGGTGAGATCCAAAGGCTCGGTCAAACCGCCATGAGGGGCAACGAGATCGCTCATCGAAAGAAAACTCCTTTGGCAGGTCCCCAAACGGGGGGGCGGCCAGAAACGTGGTGCGGGACTTCGGGCAGGCTCCGCTCTCCCCATTGCGGAGAAGGGGGCCAGGCCGGCGAGGTGGATTGCGGGGCCCGGCAGGAGGACATCCGTGTGCGTTAGGCCGCTCAGTATAGGAAAACGTGCCCAGGGCCTCAACGGGCCGCCTAGCAACAGGTTCGACCGGCCGACAGCCTTCGAGCAAGTCGCGGCAAAGCTGCAAGCATCCGCATTGCATCCACGCGAGTCATTCTGGCTCGGTCCCGATCACCGATAGCGTTTCGGGCGCGCGGCTGTAACGTTTGTGAGCTATCTGTCTCGGCGCCATGGCTAGATCTCCTATCGAAAATCAGCTCGCTCGGGGCGTATCATCGCGCCGGCGCATAGAAAAAGCCCGTTGCGGGGGCAGATCGCAACGGGCAGTCCCCTCAGTCCCAGTACGACTTCGGTGACCGCGTAAACATAGGTCGCCTGACGGATCGGGCAAACCGATCGTGGATCGGGATCGGCAATCGCGACTAGGTTCTCGCCATGTGAGAGGTGGTCCCCGGCCGACCGGGCGCTGCCCGCTAGGGCCACTGCCGAGAAACCTCGCCGCTTTTGTCGACCGTGGCTATGCGTGCAATCGCTTTTTTCGCCGACATCACCACGGCCCGGGGCCGGCGGCAATCGGGTCCATAAACGCTTACGTGCGCGCCGTTTTCCGTGGCGCCGAGGATCACGCGCGGCGTGCCGTGGGTATCACGAATCGCCAGCGACGCCGAATCCTCCTCGTCGAAATAGTTGAACGAGCCCCGCGCCTCGCCGCTGGGGTTCACGATCACAAACCGCTCGGCCCTGATTTCCCGCGGCACTTCCGCTCGGCGCGCGGCGCCGACCGCGATGATTGTCAACGCGCAGAACATGCTGACGCTCAGCAGCCGGCAACGGCGTTCCAGCTTCTCGATTCTCTGTTCCACGGACATCGCGCTCCCTTTCCCTTGGCCCTCGAGACGAACGGCAGATAAAAACGGGGCAATATTCGCGCCAAATCCGGCTCGCGGGAACGGTACCGGACGTGTTCAGCGAGAGGATGCGAAGCTGGGTCACAACCTGGCCGCGAGTCGAGCCGCGCTAATCGGCGGCAGCCAGCGCGTACCAGTCGACCGGCGCGTCGAAATCGCCTGCGCCGTGCCGGACCTCGGCCAGCACCGGTGGAACCGCGCGGCGCGACAGCTCGGCGCGGTTGCTTTCGACGCTCAGATCGTCGGGCGCCGGCGGGGCAGGCTGATTGAGCACGATGCCGGCCACCTGCAGCCCTTCTTCGAAGGCCGCCGCCGCGATCAAGGTCGACAGCGATTGATGGATTGTCCCCAGCGCGTTGCGCGACACGACGACCAGCGGGTAGCCGATCGCCGCCGCCAGATCGGCGACGAACAATTCGTCGGTCACGGGGCTCATCAGCCCGCCGGCTCCTTCGACCAGCACGATGTCGCTTTCTCCGCGCCAGTAGTTGATGCCGCGCCGCAGGAGCTCGACGTTCACCACGTCTCCTTGCAGTTCGGCCGCCAGGTGCGGGGCCAGCGGCGCCAGGAACTGCTGCGGGCAGACATGTTCGAGCTCTGCGAGTCGGCCGGCCGCCTCGGCCAGCGCGACCGCGTCGTCGCAAACCAGGCGGTCGCCGTCGCGATGGCAGCCGGTCGCCACCGGTTTGTAAACCCCGACGCGGTGCCCGGCCCCGCGCAGCGCGCGCGCCACCAGTGCGGCGACGTAAGTTTTGCCGACCGAAGTGTCGGTGCCGGTGATGAAGAGTCCGGGCGGTTCACGCATGACGACGCATAGAGTAGCATCAGGCCAGCGGCTGCTTCAAATCATCGGGCCGCGCGAAGTTTTCTCGCGCCGCGGAACAGACTGAATCAACCATGGCCAACGAACCTGGGTCGACGACGGCTGGGCAACAAGACGCCGGCGACGATTCGCCTGTGCGCATTGCCCTGGTGCAGATGACCTGCACGGCGGAAAAGGAGCCCAACGTCGCCAAGGCGATCGACCGCATCGAGCATGCGGCCGAGGCGGGGGCCCAGGTCGTCTGCCTGCAGGAGCTGTTCGCCGGACAATACCCCTGCCAGAGCGAAGACCATGCCCGCTTCGCCGAGGCGGAGCCGATTCCCGGCCCCACCAGCGAGCGATTGGCCGAGGTCGCTCGCCGCTGTCGCGTCGCCGTGGTCGGTTCGTTGTTCGAGCGCCGCGCGGCGGGCTTGTATCACAACACGGCGGTGGTGATCGAGCCCGACGGCACCTTGGCCGGCATCTATCGCAAGATGCACATCCCCGACGATCCGCTGTATTACGAGAAGTTCTACTTCACGCCGGGTGACTTGGGGTTCCGCAGTTTCGGCACGCCGTTCGGGCAGATCGGGGTCTGCGTCTGCTGGGATCAGTGGTACCCCGAAGCGGCCCGACTGACGGCGCTCTCCGGCGCGCAGATCATTTTCTATCCCACGGCCATCGGCTGGCATCCGAGCGAGAAGGCGGAGTATGGCGTCAGCCAGCATTCGGCCTGGGAGACGATGATGCGCAGCCATGCGATCGCCAACGGCGTGTTCGTGGCGGCCCCCAACCGCGTCGGTCGCGAAGGGGACATCGAATTCTGGGGAGCGTCGTTCGTGGCCGATCCCAACGGCAACGTGCTGGCCCGCGCCAGTCACGACGCTGAAGAGACGCTGATCGTCGAGTGCCAGTTGGCCAAGATCGACGTCGTGCGAACGCACTGGCCGTTTCTGCGCGACCGGCGGATCGACGCCTACGAGGAATTGGCCCGTCGCTGGCGCGACTGAGGGCGAGGTCGCGTTTCTGCTTCGAGAGCCGGCCCGCGTCACTTGCCTGCATAGCGCCGCAGCGCGTCGCGATTCAGCTCGATGCCCAAGCCTGGCGCGGTCGGGATCGGCAGCATACCGTCGCGGTCGAGCTTGAAGGGCGCGACCAGGATCTCGTCGATGTAGGGGGCCGGCGTGAGGAACTCGACGTAGCGGGCCACGGGCAGGGCCGCGGCCAGATGCAGATCGGCCGCCACGCCGACGGCCGTGTTCCAGCCGTGGCTGACGAACTGCACGCCGTGATCGTAAGCCAGCCAGGCGATGCGGCGAGCTTCGCTCAGGCCGCCGCACTTGGTGGCGTCGGGCTGCACGATGTCGAGCGCGCCGCGCTCGATCCAGGGGAGAAACGCCTGCCGCCTGGTGAGCACTTCGCCCCCGGCGATCGGCAGCGGCGCGGCGGCACGCAGGCGGATGAAATCTTCGATCTGGTCGGGGGCCAGCGGCTCTTCGAACCAACCGATGTCGTAGTTGGCCAGCATCTTGGCGGTCTCCAACGCCCACTTGTAGCCGTGCGGCCAGAATTGCTCGCTGCCGCCGGCGTCGACCAATAGGTCGACTTCGGCCCCCACCGTGTCGCGGGCGGTGCGGACCAGCAATTCGTCGTAGTGCCGGCTGACGCGACCGAACGGGCGCCAGCCAAGCTTGATGGCGCGAAACCCGCGCTCGACCACCGCCTGGAGGTTGTCGCGCAGTTTGCCAGGCTCGTCGAAGAGCATTGACGCGTAGGGCTTGATCCGTTCGCGATAGCAGCCCCCCAACAATCGCGACACCGGCTGGCCGCAGATCTTGCCGAACAAGTCCCACAGCGCGATGTCGATGCCGGAGATGACGTGTTCGACGGTGCCGCCGCGCCCCTGCCAGAAGGAGCTTTGCCGCAGCTTCTCGCTGACGCGCTCCGGTTCCGCGGCCGATTCGCCAAGCCATTGCGGACGCAGAAACTCGACGCCCGCCTCGACCAGCCGGCTGCTGGTGAAGACGCTACCGGCGCCGGTCGGTCCGTCGTCGGTGACGACTTCGACCAGGGCGTGGAGATCGTCCTCGGGCTCGTGCCCCTCGGGCCAGCCGCCATCGACGGTGCCGCCGATGAGGCGATGAACTTGGATATCGACGATTTTCATGCGGGTAGCTTAGTTGTGAGCGCGGCGCAACACCAGCATCGCCAGCGCCAACGACATCACCACGCCCGAGAGCACCATCAACGTCGCCAGCGACGTGCGGGCGCGGGCTTCGTTCATGCGGACCCCCTCCTGTTCGGCAGCGGAGTTGTCGGCTTCGGCCTGGCCGACGACGACCGCGACATCACCCGACTCTTCGGCAGCGGCCGCCAACTCGCGGCGACGTTCTGTGGCGTGCTGCTGGGCTTCGAGCTTGTCGACGTAGCGCTGATCAAGGCGGCCCTGCCGGCGGGTGTACTTGCCCTGAATCACCACCAGCGCGAAGAGCGCCATGCCGGCAAAGAGCGCCAGCCAAAGCCAGGGTGACTCGGCCAACGGGGGCTTGCGGGATGGGGAGTCAGTGCGCGGCGGCTCGGAGGTCATGTTGGGTGGCCCGGCTGCTCGCAGCTCGCTTAATCCTCAAGCCCAGCGACAACGGCCGAGGGCACGAGAATCGGTTCATGCCGCGTCGCGTTCGTGGCTGCGTCGATTCGAGAAGGCTTCTTGTCGCTGACGCGACCCAGCCGGTAAGCGGCTGGGCCACCCAAGACAACATCCCCGTCCCCGTCGACGCCACTACTTCCCGAACGGGAACATCGGCCCGCCGTATTCGGCCGCGTCCCCCAGGTCTTCTTCGATCCGCAGCAGTTGATTGTACTTGGCCAGACGATCGGTGCGGCTGGCTGAGCCGGTTTTGATCTGGCCGGTACAGAGCGCCACGGCCAGGTCGGCGATAGTGGCGTCTTCGGTCTCGCCGCTGCGATGGCTCGTGATGCTCGTGTAGCCGTTGCGGCGAGCCAACTGGATGGCGTCGATCGTTTCGGTCAGGGTGCCGATCTGGTTGACCTTGATCAGGATGCTGTTGGCGATGCCTTGTTGAATGCCGCGCTCGAGCCGCTCGGTGTTGGTGACGAACAAGTCGTCGCCGACCAGTTGCACGCGCTTGCCCAGCGCGTCGGTGAGCTGCTTCCAGCCGTCCCAGTCGTCCTCGCTGCAGCCATCTTCGATCGAGACGATGGGGAACTTTTCGACCCAGCCACTCAACAGCTTGACCATCGCCGCGCTATCGAGCTGCTGGCCGTCGATCGTGTAGCGCTTGGCTTTTTCGTCGTAGAACTCCGTGGCGGCGACATCGAGCGCCAGGGCGATCTGCTTGCCGGGCTCGTAGCCGGCCTGGCCGATGGCTTCGAGAATCAGGTCCATCGCGGCGGCGTTCGACTTCAGATCGGGCGCGAAACCTCCTTCGTCGCCGACCGATGTCGAAAGCCCCTTCCCCTTGAGCACCTTCTTCAGGTTATGAAAGACTTCGACCCCGGCACGCAGCGCCTCGCTGAAGGCCTCGAAGCCGACGGGCACAATCATGAACTCTTGCACGTCGACCGAATTGTCGGCGTGCTGGCCGCCGTTGACGATGTTCATCAACGGCACCGGCAGCAGCCGTCCGCCGGGGCCGCCGAGATAGCGATACAGCGGCAGCCCGCACCAATCGGCGGCGGCATGGGCCGCGGCCAGCGAGACACCGAGGATGGCGTTGGCGCCGAGTTTCTTTTTGTTGGGGGTGCCGTCGAGCTCGATCATGCGATGGTCGAGGCCCGCCTGGTCGAGCGCGTCGAAGCCGGCCAGTTCGTCGGCCAGCGGGCCGTTGACGTGTTCGACCGCTTTGTCGACACCGCGGCCGAGAAACCGTTTGGCGTCGCCGTCGCGCAGCTCCCAGGCTTCGTGGACGCCGGTGCTCGCGCCGCTGGGAACAGCCGCGCGGCCAAACGAGCCATCGGCCAGCCGCACGTCGACCTCGACCGTGGGGTTGCCGCGGCTATCGAGAATCGCGCGGCCATGGATTTCGACAATCGCCGAGCTCATGGGAGTGCTCAACTTTCGTTGCTGAAGGTGTCTTGATGTTCGCTTCGATACTCGACCCGGGCGGCGGGCGGAGCTCGGCCAGCAGGGGGCCAGCTATGCGGTGGAGACCGGTGGCGGGGGAACCTATTGTGCCGAAAACCTCGCTCGGTGCCTACCGGTCGGGCGCGGGCTTGCCGGCGACGCGAAGCGCGACGCGTTTTGCACGGAATCGATCGACGGCGCGCTGCCCGCGAGCGGCCCTGTGGCGGGCACGGGCGATCGGAGAATTGTTGGGCGGCGCGCCGTTTGTGCCGAAAATCAGGCTGCTTGAGCCGCCGACCGCGGCAGACTATAAGCGCGTATAATAGAGTACCCGCCGGAGCGCTCGAACGCCCTGTCCTACGGCGCGCCGCTGGTTAAACTGGTGAACTGATTTTTCGGCCGCGGCCAGCTTGGCAAACGAATTGCCGGGCCCAGCCGGTCGGCCAGCGACGAGGCGGCTTCGTGCGGTGGCGTGCGGGGTGGTGTGCGATGGCTTTGGTGACAATCCAGGTTCTTGACGGCGCCGACAAAGGGCGCGTGTTCGATAATCTGGCGCCTACCGTGACCATCGGTCGCGAAGAGGGGAACACCATCCAGCTCAACGACGAGCGGGTGAGCCGGTTCCATCTCAAGATTCAGGAAGACAACGAACAGTTCGTGCTCACCGACCTGGACAGCACGAACGGCACCAAGGTCAACAACGAAGACATTCACCTGCGCATTCTGCGCTACGGCGACTTGATTTCGGTCGGTCGCTCGATCTTGTTGTTCGGCTCGCGCGAGCAGGTTGCCCAGCGGCTGGCCGCGTTGCGGGCGGCCGGTCCCGACGCCATGGCCGACAGCCGCACCATCGGTCAGGGAGATATGGAGGCCGAGGAAGAGCCGCCCCCGGGCTCGCTCGATTTCGAGCTGAACTGGGGGACCGACTCCAACGCCCAGACGACGCTGCAGACGCTGGTCCCTCCCGAGCTGCCGACGCGGCTCAGCCCGGGGCAAGCGGCACAAATGGCCGAGATTTTCGAGTACCTGCATCTGCGGATGCGCGACTTGATCGCCACGGTGCAGCCCGACCGCGGGGCCGACACGGTGCGGCTCGACGCCCGTCAATGGCAGGCTTTGATCGACGTGCAGGCCCGCCTCGCCCAGTACCTGCGCGAGATCGGCGAGCCGCGGGCGTAGGCGACGCCGATTGCTCGTGGGAAGCGTCCTGCATTTGCTGCCATTCTCTGGGGCGCGATCGTCCGCTGTCGTTCGTCGGCTGAGCCAAGTTGCCCCGCGACGTGATCGCCAACTCCTTGCCGCTCTTGGTCTAGCGTCGGGGCGCCGGTAAGATAGCGGCCAAATGAAAAGCCGCCGAATCAACGCAAATCGCAGGACCGGACGATGACCGGGTTTCGTGTCGAGCACGACTCGATGGGTGAAGTGCGCGTCCCCGCCAGGGCCTATTACGGCGCGCAGACCCAACGCGCGGTGGCGAACTTTCCGATCTCCGGCTGGACGCTGCCACGCGAGCTCGTGCATGCCCTGGGGCTGGTGAAATATGCCGCCGCGGTGGCCAATCGCGACCTGGGGCTCTTCGCCGCCGAGCGAAAAACGGCCCTCGAGGCTCCGCAGATCGATGCCCTGCTGGCCGCCGCCCGCGAAGTGGCCGAGGGCAAACTCGACGGCGAATTTCCGATCGACGTCTTTCAGACCGGCTCGGGCACCTCGAGCAACATGAACGCCAACGAGGTGATCAGCAATCGAGCGATCGAGCTGGCCGGAGGCGATCGCTTTGCCGACCGCAAGTCGATCCATCCCAACGATCACGTCAACTTGGGGCAAAGCACGAACGACATGTTCCCGACGGCCATTCACGTGGCCGTGGCCATGACGATCTCGGCGCGACTGATCCCCGCGCTCGAGCGTTTGCAGAACGCGCTGACAGAAAAGGCAGTCGCCTGGGATCGCGTGATCAAGATCGGCCGCACCCACCTGGCCGATGCGACGCCGCTGCGCCTCGGGCAAGAGATCGGCGGACTGGCGCGGCAACTCGAGCTGTCGGTCGCCCGCGCGCGGCGGGCTGTCGAGGCGTTGCACGAACTGCCGGCTGGCGGCACGGCGGTCGGCACCGGCATTAACACGCACCCCGAATTTGGCCGCCGCGTGGCGGCCGCGCTTGCGCAAGAGACCGGTATCGCCTTTGTCGAGGCGGCCAACCATTTTGAAGGCAATGCCCAGCGCGACGCCCTGGTCGAATGCCACGGCCAGCTCAAGACGATCGCCACCACGCTGTTTAACGTCACCAACAACATCCGCTGGCTCGGCTCGGGACCGCGCTGCGCGTTTTACGAAGTGCAGTTGCCCGATCTGCAGCCCGGCAGCTCGATCATGCCGGGCAAGGTCAACCCGGTGATGTGCGAGAGCTTCATGCAAGTGGCGGCGAGGGTGATCGGCAACGATCAAACGATGACCGTTTGCGGCGCCGCCGGCGGCCAGTTCCAGCTCAACATCATGATGCCGGTGATGGGGCACACAGCGCTCGAAAGCGTGACGCTGTTGGCGTCGTCGTGCGAGGCGTTCGTCGACTTGTGCGTGGCCGACATGGAAGCCAACGTCGCGGCTTGCGAGGCGAGCGTCGAAAAGAGCCTGTCGATGGTCACGAGCCTGAATCCACACATCGGCTACGAACGGGCAGCGCAACTGGCCAAGGAGGCCTTCAAGAGCGGCAAAACGATCCGGCAGCTCTGCGAAGAGCAGGGAGTATTGCCGCACGAAACACTGAACAAGGCGCTCGATCCCATGCGGATGACCGAGCCGCAAGCATCGTAGAATGTCGTAGTGTTCAGAGTGTTGCAGTAAGTTAGTTGATGCGTTGGCCAGGCAGGGGAGGGCCAATGCCAGGGGAGTCGGCCGGAGGAGATCGGCCAGCAAAGCGCGGCGCAGGTTGACTGCCGCCGCGGTGGTGTGCTCAAGACACAAACTTGCCCGTCGGACCGGGTGTTTAGGTCGAACCGGTTCCGCGGTTGCGCATGCTCGACCGAGCGAAGGGAAGACCGCGATGAGCAGGAAATCACATCTTGGTGCGTGGCGCCTGGCGCCACGCTGGTGGGCCGCCCTGGTTTTTGCCGCGACGTTGGGGTCGACCCCCTGGTGGGGTTTGGCGACCGCCAGCGCGCAGTATCCGCGTCCCGATGCGACCAGCTCGGTCGACGACGGCAGCTCGGTGGCCGACGGCAGTTCGGTTGACGACGGTAGCGCCGTCAACGACAGCAGCAGCGTGGCCGAAGAAAGCGCCGTCGGCGGCGACAGCTCGGTCGACGACGGCTCGCTCACCGGCCCCCACTACAACGACACGGACGAGGAAACCGACGAAGCAAGCGCGGAGCCGTCGACCCTCAAGGTCGCGCCCCCTGCACGTCCCGACGATCTTGTCGCGCGTGCCGAGAAGCTTTCGAAGAGCGCGAAGACCGACGCGGAATACTCCGAGGTGATTTCGTTGTGCGACCAGGCGTTGGCCGACGGGCCGTCGCAAAAGTGGGAAGTTTACGCCCACAAGTTGGCGGCCTGGGCGCTCAATCGTCGGGGCGAATTGCGTGCCGGCGACGGCGAAGAGGCGGCCGCGTTCGAAGATTTCGAAGCGGCGATTGCCCACGACCCCAAGCGCTGGCAGGCGATCCACAATCGGGGCGTGAGCTACGCCATGCAAGGCCAGCTCGAGTCGGCGATCGCCGATTTCGACCTGACGATCAAGCTCAACCCTAACTACGCCAACGCTCACTTCAATCGAGGCGAGTTGCTCTACGAGCAGGGCGCCTACGAGGCGGCCATCAACGACTACAACCGCGCCATGCGCTTGGCGCCGCGCGATTCGTCCGCCTACAACAGCCGCGGCCATGCCTATTACAAGCTCGGCAATTACCGCCAGGCGCTGGCCGACTACAGCTACGCGATCCGGCTCGATCCACAGAATGCGGCGGCCTATACCAATCGCGGCGACGCCTACGGCGACCTGGCACGCTTCGAGGAAGCGGCCCGCGACTATCGGGCCGCGATTCGCATCGATCCCAAGTTGGGTCGCGCCTATCAAAGTGCGGCCTGGTTGATGGCCACCTGCCCTCGCGAGCAGTATCGCAACGCTCAATACGCGTTGATGGCGGCCAACAAGGCGATCGAATTGGACGGCGACGCCGACTATCGGTATCTCGATACGCTGGCCGCCGCGCAGGCCAACGCCGGCAAGTTCGAGGATGCCAAGGCGACCGAACAGCGCGTCGTGGAGATGGCGCCGCCGGAAAGCGTCGAGATCTACCAGGCACGCTTGGCGATGTACGAAGCCGGGCAACCGTATCGCGATACCAAAGCCCCCGCTTCGACCGCGAGCGACACAACGCGCGCCGAAACCGGGCCGCAGGCCGACACCAGCCCGCGTCAGCCGCCGAATCGCCGCCGGCGGCGGTAGCGGCCTGTCGAGGATTACTGTAGCCGGGGTCACCTGACCCCGGAAGTGAATCCGGCCTCAATTCGGCCGGCTACAATTAGTCGACGACTGCCAGGCCGATCAGGCATTGTCGCCCGGCTTGAGCTTGGCGAGTCCGGCGACCAGTTCTTCGAACTTTGGTTGGGCCCATTGTTCGGCCAGCACCGCGTCGATCGCCGAGCTGGCGAGCTTTGGCGCGGTCGTCACGCTCGACGATCCCCCCGTTAGCCCGGTCAACCCTGCCGACAGTGTCGAACTGCTGCCCGACGTGGCAATCGGGCCGACTGTCGAACTGGACGTGCCGCCCGACAGCGAGATCGTATTGGGCAGCGAGGCCGAGGCGATCGTGCGGAACTGGATCGGCACCAGTTGCGTGAACGAACTGGCGGTCAGGTCGTTGGCGACCAGGCCATAGATCACGACGCTCCCCGAAATGCCGGTGTAGGTGGTTACCGTCGGCAGCGCCGTGCCGACGCGCCGGGTCAACACGACGGTGCCGAAACTCGGCGTGGCAATATCGAGGTAATCGACCCCGCGCTGGCCGCTGAAGACCAGGTCGGTGAGGGCCGGATTGGCCGCGTTGGGTTGGGTGCCAACGACATTCACCGTCATGCCGCGGGTGCTGAAGCCGGTCGGCAGGCTCGCGCCCACCGGCGTGGCAGTCACGGAGACGGCAACTTTGCCCGCTTGCGGATATGCGTAAGTGACCTGGGTGCCGCTGGGGCCGACTACCGTTTTGTCGATGGTGCCGTTGTTGTCCCAATCGATGGCGAACGTGAAGCGATCGTTCGGCGAGTAAAAAGACGAATTCATCACCAACGTGAACGTCTCGGTGACTCCCCGCAGCACGACACCGTCGGGCACGATCGTGGGATCGAGGGCGGCCTCGATCTTGCCGAGCAAACTGTCGACCGAACCGCGGAGCACCGAAGGGGTCGGCTGAGTCTGCACGATCCAGTAGCCCAACGTCGAGCTAGGGGTCGTTGGCGTGTAGATGTACGCGTTGGCGATCTCCACGGTATTGCTGCCGACCTTGATCGCGACGTTGCCCGAGCTGCTGAGGATCGTCACTTGCTGGGTGGGATCGGGCGTCAGGCGATAGATGCGCCGGCCGCCGGCGTCCATGCCGCTGAGCACGTAGCCATCGCCGTAGCCGACGTCGGTGAGCAGGAGCGCGGTGCGGTTTTCGAACCCGACCATGACGTCGAGTTCTTTGAGCGCTTGGCGCAGGACCGTGGCGTTGGCGGTGTCGGTGTTTTGCACGTACTTCCACCACAAGAAGTCCTGCGCGCCGGTCAGGGCGGCGTGGAAGATTCCTTCCACGTAATAGGTGTAGTCGTCGCCGCGGTCGCTCTTCAGCCAGTCGGCCGACGAAATCCAGGGGAGCAACGGCACGCTCGACGTGGCGGCCTGGGTGCGCAACAACTTCACGTCGGAGACCATGGCCTGATAGGGCTGCCAGAAGTTCACGTAGGCCGAGCGCACCGAGGTTTGGCGATAGGTGAGGTCGACCGCTGCCGGCGGAAAGCTGGCGCTTTGAATTTGCAGACGATAGGTGAAGCTGCGGCCGTCGGCGGCGACCGTCAGCACTTGATAGCGCCCCTCGTAGGCCGGATTGATCCAGTACGAACCGCGGTTCTGGATCTGGATGTCCATCCCCGGTTTCAGCCCGGTAATGGGTTGGAACAGGTTAACCGTGACGTAGCCGATGGTGCCCGACGTCGGCGTGTAAGTGATCGACTTGATCGAGGCGTCGAACGGAATGGGCGGCTGCAGCGTGGCGGTTTCGGTCAGCACGGGCCCCAGGTATCCGTAGAGCGCGGCCGCCTGCGCGTTGCCGAGCACGGTCCCGATGGTCGAGTTGCTCGAGTGCATGCCGTAGAACGTTCCCGAGGGGAGCGTGGTGCTGCGGTAGTACTGGTTGTAGTTCGAGACGGTGGCCTCGGGGAACACCGAGCGGACGACGTCGTAAATGCCGCGGTTGAAGTAGTCGGCTTGCCGCTCCTCCATCACGGCGTTCCAGATCGCGGCCTGCTTGCCGGTCACGTTCCACGTGGCCATGGCCGCAGCGGTCAGGTCGGCTTCGGTCAGGCCGGCCGCCAGCAGTTGGGCCTTGACCGTCGGCCAACGCGGATCGGCGACGATGGCCTGCCACAGCGTGCGCGTCGTGGGCACGTTCGGATTGACCCGCTGCTCGTAGTATTGCAGCGTGTGGTAATCGATCCCTTGCTCGATGTCGATCACCAGCATGTCGAGTTTACCGCCGAGCGCTTTGTACTGGGTAAGGAACGTGCGCAACTTGGCCGCGGACTGCTGGACCCACTGATCCATCCAGATCATGTAGTAGTCGGTCGGCAGGCCGTTAGCGCCGACCGGATCGATGTAGCCTTGGCTGTTCCCGAATAGTCCGCCGCCAAAGCCGGCCAACTCCATGAAATCGGCCAGGAACATCACGTGATGACCATCGGGCTGCGACGAGACAGCCGCCAGCGCCTTCTGGGGTGTCGGCACGTTGATGCTGCCGACCGAGTCGCGCTGCCACATGATGTACCAGGGCACGATGTTGTCGCCGTATCCGCTGGGGCCAGGTGGCGAAGTGTAGGCGTAGAACGTGCTGCGCGGGTCGACTTTGCTCGACAAGAAGCTCGTGTCGAACTGCAGCAACAGCTCGCGGGTGGTGAAGATGTCGAGGAACCCCACGCGGTCGGCGTTGAACGTCGCCTGCAGCAGCGTCTTCGCGTGGGGTGCCGTGAGTTTCACGCCACCAATGACCAGCAGCGAACCGCCGTCGGCCAACGACAACGCGGTCAGAACGCCGTCGGGGCGCAGCGACGTGAGGTCGACGCCGCGCGACGGCAAGACGGCCTTGATGGCTGCCGAGGTCGTGTAACTCCCCAAGATGCCGGCCCGCGCCAACGACGCAAGCACTTCGTCGGTCGACATCGTGCCGAAAACCTGATCGAAATCGAGCGTGTTGACCAACGAGGTGACCGACGCGTGCGTTGTCAGCCCGTTGGCGACCAGAAAACCGAGCACCGCGGCGGAACTGGGCCGGTCGATGTCGACCGCATCGCTGACGACCAGCGAATAGGCGCCGGAAACCGACGACGTAAAGCGGATCGTGTATCGTCCGGTGCTTTGCACGGTGAAGCCGGCGATCCGCAGGCCCGTGGGAGCCGACAAGCCGTCGGGAGACCAGGCCGAACCGCGGGCCACGATCGTCTCGCCGTCGGGGGCGATCAACTCGAGCGTCTGGCCCGAGAAATCGGGACCGCGCGAAGTCAGCGCAATGTCGAACTCCTGGCCCAGCTTCGAACTGAGATCGATCGTAAAGGTATCGGTCGGCGCGCTCGTGTTGGCCTGACCGAGCCAGGCATAGCGCGTTAGACCGTTCCCCAACTTGGCGTAGGCCAGGTTGAGATTCTGGTCCATGCCAGCCGCCGTGCCGGTCCCTTCGATCCCCGTGCCGACGGCCATCTCGAGCCAGTAGTTGCCGGGACCGTTTGTCGGCATTGTAAGGTCGATTGTCCAGATTCCGGCAGTGGATATGTAATATGGGTTAAACAGCAATGTGCGGCCTGCGCCGGCGACA
>JBFXAH010000027.1:0-86455 GCA_050184475.1 Pirellulales bacterium
GCGAAGCCGCGGAGTTCGCGGAGCAGTTGGGCTCTTGCCCCTTCTCTCACTCCATTGCGGTATTTTTGCGTCCTTACCGTCCTAGCCGCTGGTGGTGGCAGTGAAGTAGTTGCCCAGTAAGAACTTAATTTAGGACGCAAACTAAACCGTTTGCGTCCTCGTTGCGTCCTAGCGAACCGTTTTGCGTCCTAGGTCGATTGCCGCCGAGGTCCCGAGGATCGCAGAGAGGTCCGGGGTTGGATTCCCCTTGCTGTGAATTGGATCTCGCGCCAAGGCGCGAAGGCGCAAAGTAATGCGGCTTGTGGTCCGCAGATTTTGCTGATTAACGCAGATTTGGAATGCGGGCGAGTCCCCAAGCAGTTCATCTGCGTAATCTGTGAAATCTGTGGATATTGAATCGTACCCACGACGAGCGAGACACTTCTCGCGCCAAGGCGCCAAGGCGCAAAGTAATGCAGGTTTGTTGTCCGCAGATTTCGCCGATTAACGCAGATTGGGAATGCGGGCGAGTTCGCGAACAGCTCATCTGCGTAATCTGTGAAATCTGTGGATATCGAATTCGTACCCACGACGAGCGTGGTCACCCGAGCGATTCGCGAATCGCGGCGCGCACCGCCAGCGTCGCTCTCCGCACCGGCTCTGACAAACGATCGCGCTTTGATCGCGAAGCCCCTTGGGGGAGATGCAAACTGACTCGGTGTCAATCGGCGGTGTCGTTCCTCCTGGCGATGCAGCCCCAAGGGGACGGGAGTGGGACGGGAGTCGTTTCCCCTCTGCGCATCGACCGAGGTGAGGTCGATTTCCGGAAACGACTCCCGTCCCCCTCGGCGGTTGCCGCACGCCACGGCGGGCATGGTTTTGGATGTATTTCGGGTGCCACTGGCCCCGCCAGTGCCTGAAGGTGCCTGAAATTGCGCGCAGAGCGGGATGCCAAGGCTTATTTTTGTACACTATTGTGTTTATTATATCAAGGCCAAATTGGCCACTAGCTGTCGGCAGGCGCCTGCCCCGAGAATGTCGCCGTTGCGCGGCGGGGACCGATATCTCCAATCCACACAGCGCCGAGCGCGGGGCGACGCACCCCTTGACCCGCCGACCGCCACGAGCGGCCCTGTCAGGGCCGGGCAATGATGCGACGGGCACCGAGGGTTGACACCCTCGGCTGACAGAGCGACCCCTACGGGGTCGAAAGGCGTCGCCACTGCGCGGCGAATCTGTAGCTGGGGTCTGCGACCCCGGACCGGCCTCGCAGAGGCCGGCTACAGGGTCACCGCACGCGTGGGCCCTTTCGCCGTGTAGAATGTGGCGGCGGTTGGCAGGGATGCGGGCAGGGTTTCAGGCGTCTGGGGAGGCAACGCTAATGCATCGCACGATTCTGGCAGTCGTGTTCTTGGCCGCGCTTTGTGACCCGTCCCGCGCGGCGACGATTCAGTTTCTCACGCCGGCAGGCTCGTCGCTGGGGGTCGCCTACGGCGTCGATGGGCTCAACGTCGTCGGGCAAGACGTCCTGCAGCGCGGCTTTCTCTACAACGGCGCGACCAAGACGTACACCGTCATTCAGCCGCCAGGGGGGGGGGTAGATATCGCTGCCAGAGGAATATCAGGCAACACGGTCGTCGGCTACTACGTCAACTTCGGCGTAAATCATGGGTTCGTCTACGACGGCGCAAACTACACCACTTTCGATGTTCCTGGTGCCTTGGGGACATCGCTACTCGGCATATCAGGCAACAAGTATGTTGGCACTTACGCCGACGCATCCAAGAACCTGCATGGTTTCCTCTACGACGGTACTTCGTACACGACGCTCGACTTTCCCGGCGCCAAGGTCACGCGCCCCTACGACATCTCCGGCAACCTCGTCGTCGGCTCGTACGAAGACGCCAAGAACCGCACGCATGGGTTCGTGTACGACGGCACGACTTGGACCACGCTCGACGACCCGCTCTTTCCGGGTGCTGGGATCACGGCCGTTTACGGCATCGACGGCGTCAACCTCGTCGGAAATTGGTTGAGCGACCCGTTCGCCGCGGCGTTCGTCTACGACGGTGCGAGCTTCAATCATCCCTTCGGCGTCGAAGGATTGTTTATGGGGAACTTCCACCAGTTCTTCGGCATTTCCGGCAACCGCATCGTGGGCACGTATCAGGACAAGCCGTTCGTCTACGTCGTCCCCGAGCCGTCTTCATTGCTCTTAGCGGCGCTCGCCGCCGCGGGCTCGCTCCTCCTATTTCGTCGCCAACGCAAGCGAGCTTCGCCGCGCCAATCGCAGTAGCTGAACTGTCAGGCACAGGATTACTTGACCTACGCCGGGTGCCACTGCTGGCTTGCCCAGCAGTGAAAAGTCCGACACAGCACTGCCAGCAGCCCGTCGCCGGTTCAATGCTGGTTCGGTTCCATGCTGGTGTCGAAAACTGCTGCTAATCGAGCGCGACGTCGTGGTAGACGTTTTGCACGTCGTCGCAGTCATTGAGCATCTCGAAAAACTTCTCGAAATGGGCCCGGTCTTCCGCGCCCAGGTTCTTGCGGTTGTGCGGCAAGAAGGTGATCTCTTGAACTTCCAACTCGACGTCGGGAAACGCTTCGAGCACCGCAGTCTTGGCTTTGAAGAACTCGGCCGGTGGAGCGAAGATCGTGATGTAGCCGTCTTTGCTTTCCAGCTCTTCGACGACCACATCGGCAGCGAAGAGGATTTCCAGCACGCGGTCTTCGTCGTCACCTTGGAACGAGAGCACCGCCAGGTGGTCGAAGGCAATCGCCACCGAGCCATTGGCAGCCAGTTTGGAACCGGTCTTGGTAAAGCAACTGCGAACTTCGGAGATCGTGCGCTGATTGTTGTCGGTCAGGCAGTCGACGATCACCAGGGCCCCGCCGGGTCCAAAGCCCTCGTATCGCGTCTGCTGAAAGTCCTCGCCCGCCGCGCCGCTTGCCTTCTGGATCGCCTTGTCAATCACATGGCTGGGAACGTTCTCGCGCTTGGCCTTCTCGATGACGCTGCGCAAGGCGGGGTTGGCGGCCGGGTCGGCCACCCCGTTCTTGGCCGCCACGTAGAGCAGCTTGCCGTACTTGGAATAAAGCTTCGACTTCTGCGCGGCGGTCTTGAAGATCGATTCTTTGCGCTTTTCAAAAATCCGTCCCATACGAATTCGGACTCTGCATAGAGTGGAAGGAGCCAGGGAGTTGGAGCTCATCCCCGCGCCCGGGCAAGGCTGTCCAGTCAGTCTGTCTGTTTTCAGCTCGACTGGCCTCGGGTTCCAATTCTAGGGCTTGCTTTGCCGGCTGAACAAGCCGCCGAAGCCCAGGGTAGTGATACCGTTCGAGGCCAACGTCGAAATCGGCGCCATGAGTGGGGCCATTTCGCGATGCAACCTGGCACTGGCAGAGCCAGTGGCACCCGAAATACGGCAAACGGTATCGCTACGACTCCCAGGAGAACTGCCAAGCCGGGGGACTGGTGCGTTTTTCGGCTCGCCGCTCACCGCCTGCCCACTGACGTCGGCCGAAAACGGTTGCCTGTCCGCAGCGGGCCTGGGCTCGCAGGTTGTTGAAGGCGTCCAGCGGTTAAAATGTGGCTATGCATCTCTAACGATGCGACTTATTACTGCCCCGCCTGCGGGAGCGCAATGGATAATTTGAAGATATCAACACCGGCAACGGTTAAAACCAGATGCATCCGATGCGCGCAGACGTGGACAGTTACGACGAGCGACGACTGCCACGCAATTCTGACGGCGTGGAAGATTGATCCAGATTCAGGGTCGGCGCGAGAAGCGTAGGGAGCGGTCGATCGAAAGAGAAGATCTCCAGGGGCTGCCGCCCCTGGCTATTGACTGGGGCCGCGTTGCGGCCCAACGGTGACCTCGCAGGCAAGAGCGAGAGAGACAGTCTCCCTCGGCACTGCTACTGCGAAGCAATGGCACACTCTAACGGATGCCACCGGGCGTCGCAGAGACGCAAGGTTCGACGCCAATTCGCCCGCGCCGCAGAATGACGGCATGGACGAGAAGCCCAAACGCCGCTGGTTTCAGTTCCGCCTGAGCACGTGGCTTGTGCTGGTGGCAATTCTCGGCTGGGCGATGGCGCTACAAGCGCCAGGCCGGCCGCTTGCGGGCGGTTTTGCCAGCCACTAAAACTGCTTTGTCGCAGGCAGGGAGCAGCGTTTCTCGCGCGCGGGGGGAGCCGCTCCACGTTCGCATCCATCGTATCCGTCGAGGTATCGTCCGACCATGATTCGTTCCACCGTCGCCAAGACCGACAATGTCGGGGCATTACTCGATCGCGCGCTTTCCGCCGGCGAAGGCTTGCTCCGCCTGACCCCCAACTGGGTGCCGCGCAGCTTCTTGCATCCCGGCAAGCGGATCAAGCTCGCGCCGACCGACTGGTACGCCTACGGCGCTCACCGCGGCGGCATCGACGAGCGCTGGTTCGCCAGCACCACCGAAGCGGCCAACGAAGGGCGCGTGCCCGACGAAGGGCTCAGCTACATCACGGTCGAGGGGCAGAAGTTCCAACTGCGCGACGCCGTGGCCGAAGCCGGCGAGCGGCTGATCGGCAAAGCGCTCTTCAACAAATACAAAAAGTGGCCCGTCTACTCCAAGTTCTTCGACAACATGGGGCCCATCCCCCATCACATGCATCAGAGCTTCGAGCACGCCAAGCTCACCGGCCAGGAAGGCAAGCCCGAGAGCTACTACTTTCCGCCACAACTGAACAACGTCGACAACAACTTCGCCTACACCTTCATGGGACTCGAGCCGGGGACGACCAAGGACGATGTCCGCCGCTGTCTCGAAAACTGGTCGCAGGGCGATAACGGCATTCTCGATTTGTCGCGGGCCTATCGCCTGAAACGCGGCACTGGCTGGCTGATTCCCCCCGGCGTGCTGCACGCCCCGGGCTCGCTCTGCACCTACGAGCCGCAGTGGGGCTCCGACGTGTTCGGCATGTTCCAGTCGCTGGTCGAAGGTCGCGAAGTCCCCTGGTCGCTGCTGGTGAAAGACGTGCCGAAGGAAAAGCACCGGGACCTCGACTTCATCATCAGCCAGTTGGACTGGGTGAAGAACGTCGACACGCACTTCAAGGAGCACAACTACCTCGAGCCCATCGTCGACGAGTCGCGCAGCGGAAAGGGCTTCACCGATCGCTGGATCGTTTACGGCCGCATCGACGGTCAGCAACTCTTTAGCGCCAAGGAATTGACGCTTGAACCGGGGGCCAAGTGCAAGCTGCAAGACCCCGGCGCCAGCGGCTGGATCACCGTGCAAGGGCGCGGCCGCATCGGCAAGCTGGCCCTGCAAACGCCCGCCATGATCCACTTCGGCGAAGATACCGAGGACGAAGTCTTCATCACGCACGACGCGGCCAATGCCGGCGTCGAAGTGGAAAACACCGGCAGCGAGCCGCTGGTCAGCCTGCGATATTTCGGCCCCGACACGCACGCCAAGCTGCCGGCGGTCGGCGACGCACGGAAGTAGATCGCGGTGCGGCCAGGACGGGGACGGGAGTCGTTTCTGGCCGATGGCTGGGTGGCCCAGCCGCTTGTCGGCTGGGTCGCGACAGCGACAAGAAACCCTCACGAACCGACGCGGCTGAACTGAACCAAGCAGCATGAGTTGCTTCTTGTGACTTCGTCACCCGGCTGCGAGCAGCCGGGCCACCCCTTGCTTCGACAAACAACCCACGTCCAACAACGACCCTCGTGGAGCTCTCGCATGAGCAAGCGCATCTCGATTGGCACCTGGGCCTACTCGATCGGGCCCTACGCCGATAAGCCGGTCCCCTTCCCCGAAGTTGTCAGCAAGCTCAGCGAGCTGGGCTTCGACGGGCTGGAGCTCGGCGGCTTCGGCGTCCACCCCAATCCCGACTTGCAGAAGACCAAAGAGGAGCGGGCCCAGGTCCGTCAGCTTTGGGAGTCGCGCGGCATGGGCTGCTCGGGGCTGGCCGCCGATCTGTGGAGCGAGAAGCTGATCACCGCGCCCGACGACAGTTCGTACCTGGCCACCTTCAAGAAGAACGTCGAGTTCTGCAACGACCTGGGGATCGACGTGATCCGCGTCGACACCACTGAAGATCCCGGCGTGCTCGGCCAGGTCCCCGGCGAAGAAGCCAAGCCGGTGCAAGTCCCTTACGAAGACGCCCTGAAGCGGGTGGCCGGCACTTGGCGCAAGTGCGCCCAACATGCCGCCGATCACGGGGTGCGCGTCGTCTGGGAATTCGAGCCCGGCTTCGCCTTCAACAAGCCGAGCGACATCTTCCGCGTGCTCGACGCCGTGGGGCACGACAACTTCAGCACCATGTACGACACATGCCACGCCAACATGGTCGCGCGGCATGGCTCTCGACAGCCGGGCGAGCGCGAAACCCTTAAGGGGGGCGCTCGCGAACTGGCCGAGAAGCTCAAGGGCAAGATCGGGCGGGTGCACCTGATCGACTCCGACGACTCGCTGCACGACAACCACACCAGCACGCACCCGCCGTTCGGCGAGGGGAACCTCGACTTCGACGACATCATGCCGGCGATCGTGGCGGCCGGCTGCCCCGACGACTGGTGGACGATCGACCTCTGCTTCTGGCCCGACGCCTGGAAGGCCACGGCCAAGTGCAAAGCGGCGATCGACAAGCTGGCGCAGAAGTACGGGTAGCGCCAGGGGGAAGTGGTACTGGGGACTGGAGTCGTTTCCGGCTCTAAGTCCGGCATCCGTTTGCGCGCCGACCGGAACGACTCCTGTCCCCCTGGGCGACACACGCGGTGGGATTTACCACGACGACACGACGACACGACGAAGGATGGTATTGCTAACCGCGGGATTCCTTCCGCGTGCTAGCTCGTGCGGCCGCGAGCTGAGGATAGTTCCCATACCCGCGCAGCGGCGGCGCTTAGCCGGAGTGCGCTAGCCCCCGGAGAATTGACCGAAAATGTTCCAAAGCCGCGCAGCGGCGGAAGCGATCTGGCGTGCCCGCGTCGCCCGAAAACACGCACCTGTCCCCTCAGCCGGCGATTCGACCCGAGTCATTTAATGGCGACGCCATCAGCTATCGCGTCGCGAACACGTCCGGATGCTTGGCGATGTAGTCGGCCAACAAATTCATCAGTTCGTTCTTGTCCGCACGGTAGAGCTCCCAGAACGGGGCCTCGATCTCCTCGAACGGCTCGTCGTGCTCGTCCAAGTACCGCTGCAGGTCGGCCTCCCACGCTTCGGGCGTTCGCTTCTTTGTAAACGTCGCGATACACTTCTCGATCGGCGCGGCGTACTTCTCGGCACCAATTCTTCGCAGCGACTCGCCGCAGCGATGCGCCCACAGGCGAGACTGATTAACGAGGTATTGACGGAACCCGCCGTTGAGCGTCTCGCCGTGATAGGTACATACGGTGTAAACGATGATGTCGCCCTCGGTCATCTGATCGGGGCTGAAGTTGACTTTATCGCAAGCGGGATCAAATAGCGCATCGATTAACTCGGTTGGCGTGGCAGTGCGGATGAGCTCGTCGAGTTGCCATGGCGTCAACGGTTGCGCCGGTTGATAGATCGGCATCTGAGCCAGGCGCGCTTCGAGTTCGACTGCCTTCTTGCATTTCATGCAGATTCCACCCGTGCGCGCGGCGGTGGCTTGCAGAAACTCGACGCCACAAATAGGACAGCGCGTTTTGGGCTCGGCCATAGCGAATTCCTAGCTGCGTAGCCCTGACAACTCGCTTGTCGGTGCCGCCCGCGTTAGCCGCCGTGTTCATCCCGCGTGCTAGCTCGCGCGTGCGCGAGCCGGGAATAGCTCCCCAGCGTCGTCAGTGCGTAGCCGGTCGTCAACCTGCGGGTAACTGATAGAATACGGCTCCGTCGCGGAGCGGCGCAAGCCAGTTCTTGATCGGTTTTGGTTCACCACCAAGAGCACATGGGGCACGAAGCCTCACCAGCCGAGTTGCCTGAAGCCAAAATTAAGCACTTGGTGACTCCGCACGCACTTTTGGGGGGAAGCCCGCGAATGCTGGCCAATCTCGCGGAACAGTTCTCGCGCACGCGAAGCGCGACCGAACACCTGTGCCGGCCTTTGGCTGTCGAGGACCTGGTCGTGCAATCGATGCCCGACGCCAGCCCCGCCCGCTGGCACCTGGCCCACACGACCTGGTTCTTCGAGACGTTCGTGCTGGGGCGCTGGGTTCCCGGCTATCAGCCTGCCAGCGACATCTACCAGGTGCTGTTCAATTCCTATTACAACGGGGTCGGCGAGCAATTTCCCCGAGCGCGTCGCGGGCTGCTAACGCGGCCAACCGTGGCCGAAGTGTTCGAGTATCGCAAGGCGGTCGACCAGCGCGTGCTGCGGCTGTTGACCGATCTCGACGAGGCCGCGATCGCCGAAGTTAGCCGCATCGTCGAATTGGGCATCAACCACGAGCAACAGCACCAGGAATTGCTGCTCACCGACATCAAGCATTTGTTCTCCTGCAATCCACTCTGGCCGGCATACCGTGCGGCCCCGACCACGACAGGCACGGGCAAGCAGCGGCCAAGCGAGTGGTCGGCCCACGACGGCGGCCTCGTGAAGATCGGCCACGAGGGATCGGCGTTCGCCTTCGACAACGAACGACCGCGACACAGCGTGTTCCTGCAGCCTTACGAACTGCAGCGGCGACTCGTGACCGCCGGTGAATACCTGGCGTTCATCGAGGATGGCGGATACTCGCGCCCCGAATTGTGGCTGTCGCTCGGCTGGTCGACCGTGCACGAACAAAGCTGGTCGGCGCCCCTCTATTGGGTTGAGCAGCAGGGCCAGTGGCAACAGTTCACGCTTCAAGGGCTGCGCCCTGTCCTCGCCGACGAACCGGTCTGCCATGTGAGCTATTTCGAGGCCGACGCTTTCGCGCGCTGGTCGGGCGCCCGCTTGCCGACCGAAGCCGAGTGGGAGCAGGCCGCCAGCGATGTCGCGGTGCAAGGCAGCTTTCTGGAAAGCGAGCACTTTCACCCCGCCGCGGCGGGCGAAAAGCCGGACAGCGTCGCCCAGATGTTTGGCGAGACCTGGCAGTGGACCGCCAGTCCTTACACACCGTACCCGGGCTATACAGCGCCTCCAGGAGCGCTCGGCGAATACAACGGCAAGTTCATGTGCAATCAATACGTGCTCCGCGGGGGATCGTGTGTCACGCCGGCCAGTCACATTCGCAAAACTTATCGCAACTTCTTTCCCCCCGACGCGCGCTGGCAATTCTCGAGCATTCGCTTGGCGCGCGACGCCCCGAAGTAGCGCAACCAGCGCGTAGCCATCGAAGGCTGCGGCTCGCGGAGAGCACCGATGCTTGAACTGTGCGATGTATCGAAAACCTTCGACGGAACGACCGTCGTGCATCCGCTCAGTCTGTCGATCGCGGCGGGCGAAGTCGTCGTGCTGCTCGGCCCGAGCGGTTGCGGCAAGACGACCATCTTGCGCATGGTCGCAGGGCTGGTTTCGCCCAGCAGCGGTCAGATCACCGTCGATTCGCTCCCTTTGAACGAGCGAACCGTCGGCGAGGTGCGCCGCAAACTGGGCTACGTCATTCAAGAAGGGGGGCTCTTTCCGCACCTGACGGGCCTCGAAAACGTGACGCTCATGGCCCGGCACGCAGGCTGGCCGCGGCAGCGCATCGACGAGCGCCTGGCCGAGCTGGTCGAGATGACTCAGTTTCCGCAGGCCGGCTTGAGCCGGTACCCGAACGAACTGTCGGGCGGGCAGCGTCAACGGTTGAGCTTGATGCGAGCCCTGTTTCTGCATCCGCGTATTCTGCTGCTCGACGAACCGTTGGGCGCGCTCGATCCCCTGATCCGCGCCGATCTGCAGCGCGACTTGCAGGCGGTCTTCGCGCGCACCGGGGCAACGGTGCTGCTGGTGACGCACGACCTGGTCGAAGCGAGCCGACTGGCCGATCGCGTGTGCGTGATGCACGCCGGCCGGATCGCGCAGCGCGGGCCGTTCGCCGAGATTCTCGAGTCGCCGCGCGACGATTTCGTACGTGACTTCATCAACTCGCAGGTCGTGGCACGTTGAAGAACCGATCGCTCATCAAATTGATCATGCTGGTTCTGGTCCTGCTCGTGGCTGGCCTGGCGCCGGTTCCCCGTCGCGACGTGCAGGTGCGGATCGGCTCGAAGAAGTTCACCGAGTCGGTCATCCTGGGCGAGATGTTGCGGTTGTTGGCCGAGGATGCCGGCCTCGACGCCGCCCACTATCGCGAATTCGGCGGCACGCGGATCGTCTTCGACGCCTTGGCGGCCGGCGAAATCGACGTCTATCCCGAATACACCGGCACGATCCTCGCCGAGATTTTCGCCAACCAGCAGATCGACGACGAAGCCGCGCTGCGCGCCCGCCTGCGCGAGCAAGGGATCGGCATGTCGCAATCGCTAGGGTTCAGCAACACCTACGCCTTGGCGCTCACCCGCCAGCGGGCCGCCGAGTTGGGGATCTCGCGAATCTCCGGACTCAAGCGACGTCCCGAGCTGCGGCTGGCGTTCACTCACGAATTTCTCGACCGCGGCGACGGTTGGCCGGCCCTCAAGCGCCGTTACGACCTGCAGCAGCGCAGCGTGGCCGGCGTCGACCACGACGTGGCCTATCGGCAGTTGCTGGCCGGCGAGATCGACGTGATCGAAGTTTATTCGACCGACGCCATGATTCGCCGCGGCGACCTGGTCCTGCTCGAAGACGATCTGTCGTTCTTTCCGCGGTACGACGCCGTGTGGCTCTACCGGCTCGACCTCGCCACGCGCTATCCCGCGATGATCGAGGCCATGCACCGGCTCGAAGGATCGCTGAGCGAAACTTCCATGCAAACGCTCAACGACGAGGTCGAAGGGGGCAACGCCACCGAGGCCGAAGCCGCCGCCCAGTTTCTCGATCGCCAGGGAATCGTACACGTCGAAGTCACGCCCCCGTCGCGGGCGCGTTTGATTGTGCGCCATGTGCTCGAGCATCTCGACCTGGTGCGGCGTTCGCTGCTGCCGGCGATCGTGGTCGGCATCGCGTTGGGGGTCGTGTGCCAGCGCCGCCGGCACCTCGGGCGTGTCGTGATGGCCACGGTCGGCGTGTTGCAGACGGTTCCTTCGTTGGCTCTGCTCGTCGTGCTGTTGCCGGTGGTAGCCGCGCTGGGGTATCGCAGCATCGGCGAAGGATCGGTCACGGCCGTCGTGGCGCTGTTTTGCTATTGCCTGTTGCCCATCGTGCGCAATACCTACACGGGGCTCGCTGGAATTCCGCGAAGCACGATCGAATCGGCTACGGTGCTGGGGCTCGGGCCGGTGCCGCGCTTGGTCGAAATCGAGTTGCCGATCGCGCTGCCGACGATCCTGGCCGGCATCCGCACGTCGGCCGTGCAAAACGTCGGCTTCGCGACCCTGGGCGCCATCATCGGCGCCGGCGGCCTGGGGCAGCCGATCTTGCGCGGCATCCGGGTGAACGATCTGTCGCTGATCCTGGCCGGCGCCATTCCAGCCGCTTTGCTGGCTCTGCTCCTGCAAGGACTGATCGACCTGCTCGAACGAGTGGTTACACCGCGCGGCTTGAAACACGGAACTCAAGTTCACGAATAAGCACGACGCCGCGGGCCCCCTATCAACAACGCCGAGGAGATCTTGCCATGAAAGCGATTTGGCACGACAAGGTGATCGCCGACAGCGACCAGACGGTGGTGGTCGAGGGAAACCACTATTTTCCGGCCGAGAGCGTGAACCGCGAATATCTGCGGGCCAGCGAGACCACCACGGTCTGCGGTTGGAAAGGGACTGCCCGCTATTACGACCTGGTCGTCGACGAAGCGACCAACCCCGACGCGGCCTGGTACTACCCGACGCCGGAGCCAGCGGCGCGCGAGATCGAAGGCCGCATCGCCTTCTGGAAGGGCGTGCAGGTCGTGTCGGGCTAGCCGCTTGCCGAACTTATCCTCAGCTCGGCGACTGGGCGACAACCAAGTGCAGAACCGCGAAGTTGCGACCGTCGTCGGTCCAGTGGGCGTGCAATTCAAAGCCTGCCGTGGCGGCCAACGCGGCGAATTCCGCCACCGTGTATTTGTGCGAGTGCTCGGTGCAGATCGTTTCGCCGGCGGCAAACTCGAATGGCCGATCGGCGATCGTCACCACCTGGGCACGACGGCTCACCAGGTACATTTCGATCCGACCCTGTTCGCGGTTGTAGCTGGCCCGATGACTGAAACTCGGCAAGTCGAAATCGGCTCCGAGCTCACGGTTCATCCGACGGAGCAGGTTGAGGTTGAACTGGGCGGTCACCCCCAACCGATCGTTGTACGCGGCTTCGAGCGTCGCGGCGTCCTTCTTGAGATCGATGCCGATCAACAGGCCTCCGCCGGGGCCGCAGCGCCGGGCGATTCGCCCGAGCAACTCGCTGGCCTGCGCCGGCACGAAGTTCCCGATCGTCGATCCAGGGAAGTAAACCGCCGTGTGGGTCGGCCGGCGTCGCGACTCGGGCAACTCAAAATCCCGCGTGAAATCGGCGCAAACCAAGAGGACCTCAATCCGCGGGTAATCGCGCTGCAACTCGCGCGCGGCGCGCCGCAAGTGCTCGCCCGAGATATCGACTCCCACGTACGCCGCTGCATCGGGCAGGGCGTCCAACAAGTAGCGAGTCTTGACGCTGCTGCCGCTGCCGAACTCGACGAGCATCGCGCCGGCGCCGATCTGGGCTCCCATTTCGGCAGCGAATTGATCCATGATGGATAACTCCGACCGCGTCAGATAGTACTCGTCAAGGCAGCAGATCCGCTCGAACAGCTCCGATCCGCGAGCGTCGTAGAAGTATTTGCACGGCAACTGCTTCGGCGTGCCGCCTAGCCCTGCCAACACGTCGACTTGAAACGCTCGTTGCGCTCGGCGTTGCTTTGCCTGCGCGGTTGCCTTGCCGTATTGCATCATTCACGATTCTTTCTGCTGTTCGTGGACGAACTCCAGCTAGCGTGAGCCCGCGCGCCGCACGGCGGAAATTCCGGGGATGCGCCTGCCCGCTCGCCTCGCTGATGAGATACGGGGGGCGAGGCCTCCCGTCGCCCATTCTTTGTCCCCACGATGTCTCGGAGAATGTCGATGTTAACAGTCTCTGCAATCAGGTGCACGGCATGGTCTAATTGCAATCAGCATGTCAGTCCAGGGGCCAGGCGAATTGACTTTGTCGCCGGTGTGTAACGAGGACTTTCGATGACCCACCTTCATACGCAATTCATCTTGTTCGTGCTGGCGCTCGGGACTGTCGCGGTAAACCCGGCGCAGGCTCAAGCTGCGGAACCGTCATTGGCCGAACCGTCCTCGGCGAGCGATTCGCTGCCGTTGATCGACTTGAACGCCCAGCCCGAGCGACAGGTCGTAGTCGATCGTGAGCCAGGTCAGTATTTGGGGCACCCCACCACGCTGCTGCTCGAAGATGGCCTCACCATGCTGTGCGTCTATCCCAAAGGGCACGGTCGCGGGGCCATCGTCTTCAAGCGCAGCGACGATGGCGGTCAGAGCTGGTCGGACCGACTGCCCACGCCCAAAAGTTGGGAGACTTCGCTCGAAACGCCGACGATCCACCGCGTCGTCGACGCCGAGGGCAAGAAGCGGATCGTCCTCTTCAGCGGACTCTATCCGGTGCGGATGGCTGTCAGCGAAGACGACGGCGCGACCTGGTCCGAGTTGCAGCCCGTTGGCGATTGGGGGGGAGTCGTCACTATGGCGTCGGTGCTCGAACTGAAGTCGAGCCCGGGACATTATCTGGCGCTGTTTCACGACGACGGCCGCTTCATCGTCGCTGGCGGAAAGCGCACCAACGTATTCACGCTTTACAAATCGCTTTCGACCGACGGGGGACTGACCTGGGCCGCGCCCGAGGAGATCTTCAAGTCGAGCGACGTTCACCTGTGCGAGCCCGGCGCGGTCCGCTCGCCCGACGGCAAGCAAATCGCGGTGTTGCTGCGCGAGAATCGGCGCGTCAAAAACTCGCACGTGATTTTCTCGGACGACGAAGGGGAGTCGTGGACCGCGCCGCGGGAAGTCCCCGCTTCGTTGACCGGTGATCGCCATGTCGCCAAGTACGCTCCCGATGGCCGGCTCTTCATCTCGTTCCGCGACGTGCCGCCAGCCGGATCGACCAGCAAGACGGCCGGCGACTGGGTCGGCTGGGTCGGCACCTACGACGACATCCTGGCCGGCCGCGACGGTCAGTACCGAGTGCGGCTCAAGGACAACACGCACGGCAACGACTGCGCCTATCCCGGCGTCGAGGTGTTGCCCGACGGCACGTTCGTGACCACGACTTACGGTCACTGGACAGAGAAAGAGCCCCCGTACATCCTCAGCGTGCGCTTTACGTTGCCGGAGTTGGACCGACTGGCGGCGGCACAAGCCCGCTTGCCGGAGCGCTCGCGATGAAGGCTCTCGTGATCGGCTGCGCGCTGCTACATGGCACGCACGTGGTTGCCGCCGAGTGGACGCGGCTGCCGGCGCTCCCCGCTACTGAAGGCGTGGCCGGGGCGTTCGCCGGTGTCGATCGCGGCGCGCTGCTGGTCGCCGGCGGGGCAAACTTCCCAGACAGGAAACCTTGGGAAGGAGGGACGAAAGTCTGGTACGACACGGTCTTTGTCCTGGAGAAACCCGACGGCGACTGGAAGATCGCCGGCCGCCTTCCCCGCCCGTTGGGCTATGGCGTCAGCCTCACTCACCGTGCCGGCGTCGTTTGCATCGGGGGGAGCGACGCGAAGCGCCACTTTGCCGACGCCTTTCGGTTGCAGTGGCAGGCCGGCAAACTGATCACGACCGAGCTACCGTCGTTGCCGTCCCCCGTTGCCAATGCTGGTGGGGCGCTGGTCGGCGACACCGTCTATGTTGCCGGCGGATTGGAGCAACCCGACGCAGTCGAGACGCTGCGCACCGTTTACCGCCTCGATTTGTCGACCGACGCGCCGCGGTGGGAGGCGATCGAATCCTGGCCCGGAAGCGGACGCATGCTGGCGGTCGCCAGCGGGTTCGACGGCGCCTTCTGGCTGGCTGGCGGCACCGAACTGGTCGCCGACCAGCAAGGCAACCCGATCAGGCGCTACCTAAAAGACGCGTATCGTTACGATCGCGCACAGGGCTGGCGGAGAATTGCCGATCTGCCGCGCGCGGTCGTGGCGGCGCCATCGCCGGCGCCGGTCGACGAGACAGGTTTCTTCGTGCTGGGAGGCGACGATGGCTCGCAACTCGAAGTGGCTCCCGACCAGCATCGCGGATTCAGCGGACAACTTCTCCGCTACAATGCCCGGCAAGATACATGGAGCGAGGCGGGCCAGACCCCGGCCGCGCACGTGACGACTCCGTGCGTCGAGTGGAACGAGCGGTGGGTCGTGCCCAGCGGCGAAGTTCGTCCAGGAATCCGCTCGCCCGAAGTGTGGGCGTGGTCGCCACGCGAAACCGACTAACGCCGCGGCCTGGCTGATCCGCGCGTCACAGATTCAACAGTCCATTCCCCTTTCTGCCGCAATCCGATTGCATCCATCACGGTGACCGATATGAAACGTTTGCTGCTAATGACGGCGCTGCTGCTGTGTGCGGCGCAACTGGTGCCAGCCTTCCGGCCGAGTCGCGCCGCGGAGCCGGCCAGGCTCGTGGAAGTCAAAAAGATCTGGGATCGGGCGCCGCACAACGCCTTCACCGATCTGGTGCGATTTAACGATCGCTGGTATTGCGTCTTCCGCGAAGGTGCCGCGCACGTGTCGCCCGACGGCGCGCTGCGCGTCATTGCCTCGGCCGACGGCGAGCACTGGGAGTCGGCCGCCCTGATCACCTCGGCCACGTCCGACTTGCGCGACGCCAAGATCTCGGTTACTCCTGACGGTCGCTTAATGCTCTGTGGCGCGGGGGCCCTGCACGACAAATCGACGCACACCCATCAATCGTTGGCCTGGTTCTCGAACGATGGCCGCACCTGGAGCGAGCCGTACCCAATCGGCGATCCGGATTTCTGGCTCTGGCGCGTCACCTGGCACGAGGGCAAGGCCTACGGCATCGGCTACGGCTGCGGACAGGAACGTTCGCTACGGCTCTACGTCAGCGACGAGGGGCGCGATTTCGACACCCTCGTCGAGCGGTTGTTTGACGTCGGCTATCCCAACGAAACGTCGATCGTCTTCGCCGACGATGTTGCCTATTGTCTGTTGCGGCGCGACGGCGAACCGAAGAGCGGGCTGCTCGGCGTGTCGCGGCCACCATATACCGACTGGGAATGGAAAGATTTGGGCGTGCGCATCGGTGGTCCCGACATGCTGCAATTGCCCGATGGTCGCTTCGTCGCCGCCGTGCGGTTGTACGATGGCGCGACGCGCACCTCGCTCGCCTGGATCGATCCGGCCGCCGGCAAGCTCAGCGAGTTTCTCAAGCTCCCCTCCGGCGGCGATACCAGCTACGCCGGGCTGGTCTTTCACGACGACTTGCTGTGGGTCAGCTACTACTCGTCGCACGAAGGGCGGACGAGTATCTACCTGGCGAAGGTCGAACTCCCCGCCGCGGATGGCCCTTAGCTGGGCCGGTTTTCGGTTCTCCCATTGCCGAGCTGCTCAGTCACTTTCGGGTTGGCCATCCGGCAGAGCATCCGAGCGCTTGGCCAACACAGTAGTCCAATGGCTCTACACACCGCCCGGCAGGGGGGTGTCGCCGGCAATAGAATTGGGTGGCTAGAAGTGCGCGCCCGCGACCGAATCTTGAAGGCAAGTCGAGTATGATTCCACAGCTTCTAATTCTTTCGACCGCGTTGTTGGCCGACCCCGATCCGTATTCGCTACCCGGCCCCTATGCCTGGGGGGAACGCGGTGTGGGAGTGCTCCGCGACGACGGCACGAGCGTTGCAGCGCAAGTCTACTATCCCGCCAGCGCACAGGGGCCCAATCAGCCGGTGAGCGAATTGGGGGGTGAGTATCCGATCGTGTCCTTCGCGCCGGGATTCATCGTCCCCCCAACGATCTACGCGTCGACGATGCGTCACATGGCGAGCCACGGCTACATCGCCATCGTCACCTCGTCGCAGTCCGGCAATTTCAATCCCGATCGTGAGCTGTACGTTTCCGATTTCTTGGGCACCATCGACTATCTGACCGCCGAAGACGCCCGGTCGGAATCTCCCTTCTTCGGACGCGTCGCCACCGAGAAGGTCGGCGCCGCGGGACATTCGCTCGGTGGCGGCATCTCGATCGTGGCGGCCGCGCGCGACGCTCGGATCGACGCGTCGGCCACTTTCGCGGCAGCCAGTTTGCGCGATGCCGGCCCGCTCGGCGCAGCGCCGCCACCCTATGCCGATGTGGAAATCGCCGCGCTCGACATTCCGGTCAGCCTTATTAACGGCAGCCTGGACGGCTTGATCCCGGTCGCAACGAACGGGCAAATGATCTACGATGCGGCCGGCGGTCCGCGACTGCTGCCGAATCTCCTGGGCGGCTATCATGGCGGTTTCTGGGACTCACCGGTGTCATTCGACGAAGGCACCGTGTCGCAAGAAGAGAATCTGGCTTTCGCCCGCGCCGAGCTCCTCAGCTTCTTCGATCTGTATCTGCAGGGCGACCAATCGGCGTGGCGCCGTCAATGGGGACCCGAGCGACTCGCCGCCGCCTCGGTGGAAACGCAGCTCGATCCCGGCTTCTCGATCACGCCCGACATGTCTTCGCGGCGGGCCAGCGACTTGGGGCTTGCCGTCTACGATATGACGCTGCAGAACGACACGGATCACTCCACCAGCTATCAGTTGTTTGTCGAGGACAATCAGTGGGAGCTGACGTTTTCCACCCAGCAAACTGAAGTATTGTCGCCGGGAGAATCGATCGTCGTGCAGGCGTTCGTGAGTGCTCCGCCCGACGCCACGGCGCCCGATCGTGCGCTGGTCAGCGCGCGGTCGGATCGAGATGGTGGCACCCGCGCCTGGACCTACCTCGAGACCAAAATAGTGCCTGAACCCGCCACGCTAGCCATGACTTTGACCGGCGGCTTTATCGCGCTTGGTCTGGCTATCCGCCGCCGCCGAACAACTACTTCCCCGCTTTCGCCTTGGCCATCACGCTTTCGATCGTCACCGGGCAGCCCCCTTGGCGCTTGCTCTCGTCGGCCGCTTCCATGAACGCGAACATCTCGATCGTCTCGGCGGCGCTCACCGGCGGCTGCAACGTGCGAAAGAACTTGGCCACCTCGACCAACAGCGGTTCGTAGCCCGCGTACTTTCCGCTGGGGACCACGCCGTTGGTGCCGAACACCGTGGCGCCATACTCGGTCTTGCCCGCGCGAATGCCGCGGAAGGTCGCCACGCGGCCATCGTTCCAGACGCCGGTCGCCACGTCGCAGTCGTCGGTGTGCACGCGCGACACTTCGCGGCAGCCGGTCCCCATGATCGTGTACAGGATCTCCACGCCGTGCACCCCGTACCAGAACAGGTCGGGATGATGCGGCTCGAGCGAGCAAGGGCTGTAGACCATGCAGCCGAGCACGTCGCCGACGCGATCGTCGTTGCGCATGCCGATGATGCCGGGGCTGAACCGCAACGAGCTCGACGAGAAGACCGGGCACTTGTACTCTTCGGCAAGACGGAAGATTTCAATGGCGTCGGCCAAGGTGCCCGCCACTGGTTTGTCGATGAACATCGGCTTGCCCGCGCGCAGCACTGGCTCAGCCTGCTTGAGATGCGGACGGCCGTCGACGCTTTCGAGCATCACTACGTCGACCTTGGGGAGCAGGGCCTCGATCGAGTCGACGATCTCGACCCCCATTTCGCGCATCTCTTTGGTGTACCCCTCGACGCGGGTGCGGCTCGATTCGACGTCGGGGCTGCCGCCGGGGTAGGCCGCCACGACATGGATCCCTGCGAGATCCGTCCCGGCATTGTCGCGGTTCAAGGTCTTGGTGAAGGCGATCACGTGCGACGTATCCAGCCCGATCATGCCCACTTTGATCGGCTTGGGCGGGTCGTCGGCTCGCAGCGCCGCAGCCATGGGACCGCCGAGTGCCAGGCCGACCAGGGCGATGATGCACAATGTCGAATAACCGTGAACGGACATGGTTTGGCTCCGCGGTTTTGCTCCCCTCGCCACTTGTGGGCGAAGGGTTGCGGGTAAGGATCATGAACGGCTCGTCGTGGCGCGAGAATACCCCCTGCCGCGGCGCGAAACAAGCAACCCGTCGAGGCGAACTTCTCTCCTAAGCCCACGAGAAGGTCGCGAGCGGCGTCGCAGAGGGTTTTCGCTGCGCCCGCGACCTTCCGCGGGTCTCCGCGCGGGTTTATCTTGACGATCTGTGCGTAGCGCATGATTCCTGTGTTGGAAAGGGATGCGGTTGCCATGCGACCAGCAATTCAATTCAACGGCCTGTTGGCGATGGCTTTCGCGGTGTCCTGCATGGTAAATCCTGACGATCTCGAGGCCGTCGAACCGACCGCGAAGCCAGCCGCGCTCGCCCCTGACGACGCGCGAGCGAAACTCGCGCCCGAGGCGGTGGCCGCCGCCGACAAGGCTGAGACCGCGCAGCTCGCGGCCGACATCGCTGCCTGCGACAAGCTCTTGGAAACGGCCGCGGTTCAAGCCGACGCCGCGGCGCGCGCCGCCACGCTCGATCGCCGCGGCAACGCCCACTTGCAATCGGGCCACATCGCCGAGGCGCTGGCCGACTTTAACGAGGCGATCAAGCTCGAGCCGCGCCGCGGTCCGGGGCACTGGCAGCGCGGCATCGCCTGCTACTACGTTGGCCAGTTCGATGCCGGCGCAAAACAGTTCGAGGCCTATCAAACCGTCGATTCGGCCGACGTCGAGAACGTCACCTGGCGCTATCTCTGCATGGCGCGAGCCGACGGAGTAGAGCAAGCCTTGGCCGATTTGTTGCCCGTCGGGCCCGATCGCCGCATACCCATGCACGAGGTCTACGAGCTCTTCGCCGGCCGCGCCACGCCCCACGAAGTGCTGGCTGCCGCCCGCGCCGATCATCCGACCGACAGCGAGTTGCGCAAGCGGTTGTTCTACGCGCACCTTTACCTGGGGCTGTGGCACGAGGCGGCCGGCCGCGCCAAGGAATCGCTCGCTCATATTCGCCAGGCGGCGATCGACTACGCCGTGCCGGGCTACATGCACGCCGTGGCGCGCGTGCATCTCGAGCAGCGATCGCGCGACGCGAAGTGATAGCGCCGGAACCACTGCGATCGCCCGCATGCTCGAACACTACGAACTGCTCGGCACCGACATCGGCGTTGGCGCCAGCGGCCGCAAGATCGAGCGCTTCGGGCGGTATGTCGTCGATCGGCCGGCAGTCATCGCGTCTAGTCCTGCCGCCAATGTTGCCCCACGCGGCGCGCCGGCTCATCCACGGCCCCGTTCCCAGGAGGGGAGTGGGGAGCCAACGTCGGGTGCAACTGCTGACTTGTCCAGCAGTGCCGACTTTGTATACGACCGAACGGCACCTGCTGCATCCGGCCGCTGGCTGCGCACAGACGGCACTCCGCTCGACGCGCCCGTCTCTTGGGAGATAGGCGTCGATGCACTGACGTTCGAGCTGCGACTGACCGACTCGGGCCAGGTGGGGCTATTTCCCGAACAGGCCGACAATTGGCGCTGGATCGCCGGCGAACTGGCCAAACTCGCGGCGGCATCCGACTCGCGCGACGAACCACCGCGCGTGCTCAATCTCTTCGCCTATACTGGCGCGAGCACCCTGGCGGCCGCGGCGGCGGGGGCCCAAGTCGTGCACGTCGACGCCGCGCGCCCGGCCGTCGAGTGGGCGCGCCTCAACGCCGAGTTGTCGGGGCTGGCAGCCGCGCCGATCCGTTGGCTCGTCGACGACGCTCGCGCCTTCGTCGACCGCGAGCTGCGTCGCGGACGGCAATACACCGGCGTCATCCTCGATCCGCCGAGCTACGGCCACGGTGTCAAACGGACCGATTGGCGGCTCGAGCGCGACTTGCCGGCGCTCGTCTCAAGTTGCCGCGACTTGCTGTCGGTCGGACCGGCGTTTCTACTCCTGACCTGCCACACAACCGGCGTGACCGCGGCGCGACTCGGCGAGTGGTTTTTCGATGCGACGGGATTAACACCCACCGACCTTGGCGACATGAACCTGGTGGCCCGCAGCGGCGCGACATTGCCCAGCGGCGTCTGCGTGCGCTGGTCTGGAGAAGTCGCCTCGGAGCCGAGCCCAAAGTAAACCTGCATGACCGAGCGACGCATTACCAGCCGACAGAACGAGCGCGTGAAGCAGGTTGCGCGGCTGCGCGACGCCCGCGATCGCGCGCGGCAACACCGCTTTGTCATCGATGGCACGCGCGAGATCGCCCGAGCGCTCACGGCGGGCGTCGAAATCGTCGAGGTTTTCCTTTGCGATGACTTGCTGGCGACAGCCGCGGCCCGCGAGCTGGCGTGCCAACTCGAAGCGGCTTGCCCCGCGGTGTGGCGGGTCGACGCGCCGGTCTTCGAGAAGCTCGCGTTCGGCGCCCGGCACGAAGGCATCGTGGCCGTGGCCCGCGCGCCCGCATTGTCGCTCGCCGCGCTCACGCTGCCCGCCGATCCTCTAATCGCCGTGCTGGTGGGGGTCGAAAAGCCAGGGAACGTTGGAGCCGTGCTGCGCAGCGCCGACGGCGCCGGCGTGTCGGCCGTGATCGTCGCCGACGGCGGCACCGACTTGTTCAATCCCAACACGATCCGCGCCAGTCTGGGCACGGTGTTCACGCTGCCGATCGCCGTGGCCACGGCCGCAGAGACCTTGACCTGGTTGCGCGAGCGCGGCATCTCGGTTTACGCCTCGCGCCCCGACGCCAGTTCGCCTTACCACCTGGCCGATTTCTCCGCCGCGTCGGCCGTGGTGCTGGGGAGCGAGGCCCAAGGGCTGGGCCCCCTGTGGCAGGCTCCCGAAGTAAGGGGCCTGAAACTGCCGATGCACGGCGTGGCCGACAGCTTGAACGTGTCGGCCACCGCGGCGGTGCTCTTTTACGAGGCCCGGCGACAGCGCGACGAGCATCCACCGCGGCAGACGTAGCACCTTGGAACGACTGCCGATTCCCGGTACCCTGCAACGCATGACAAAACAAGCCAGCGCTACACCTGCAACCGCTGCCGATGAACCTTCGTCGGCCGAGTTGACCGCCCGCCTCGAGTTGGCGATCTCCGCCGGTCAGGAAGCCGCGGCTATCACGCTGCGGTACTTTCGCCAAGACAACTACCAGGTCGAGCTCAAGGCCGATGCTTCGCCGGTCACGGTGGCCGACCGCGAGGCCGAGCAGCATTTGCGCCGTAGAATTGCCGCCAGTTTCGCCGCCGACGCCATCCTCGGCGAAGAGTTCGACGCGGTCGACGGCACGTCGGGATTCCGCTGGATTCTCGACCCCATCGACGGCACCAAGTCGTTCGTTCATGGCGTCCCGTTCTATGGCACGATGATCGGCGTCGAGTATGCCGGGCGCAGTCTCATCGGCGTGGTGTTGCTCCCCGGGCTCGACGAATACGTTTACGCCGCGCGCGGCCAAGGCGCCTGGTTGGTGCGGGCCAACGAGTCGCCGCGTCCGGCCCGCGTCTCGAGTTGCAACCAACTGGAGCAGGCCCTGTTTCTAACCACGGCGGTCAAAGACTTCGGCAAGCTGGGGCGCCGCGAGGCGTACGACGAGTTGGACGCCGCCACGCGAATTTCGCGCACCTGGGGGGATTGCTACGGCTACCTGATGGTTGCCACGGGCCGGGCCGAGATCATGGTCGATCCGGCCATGAACGTCTGGGATGCCGCCGCGCTGCAGCCCATCCTCGAGGAAGCTGGCGGCACCTTCACCGACTGGCAGGGCGAGCCCACGATTCACGGTCGCGAAGGGGTCGCCACCAACGGGCATTTGCGCGACGCAGTCGTGGCGATCACGCGACAAGCGCCGCGGCTCCCCTGACTTTCTCCACGCCCCGGCCGCCGACGGCGTAGAATCGAATTGCTGGCCGCGCCGCCCAGAGCAGGCGGCGATCTTCTGCTGATTTCGCGCTCCTGGCCAGTCGTTGCCCGAGCGCACGTGTGCGGCCGTTTGTTGAGCCACGATCGATGTGCGGAATCGCCGGAGCCATCTGGACCGCCGACGCTCCACCCGTCGAGCAAGCCACGCTCGAGCGGATGACCGATCTGTTGGCGCATCGCGGGCCGGATGGGCGCGGCTTCTATATGTCGCATGTCGGCCGGCCCGTCGCCCCCGCGGGGGTGAACGTCGCGCTGGGGCATCGGCGGCTCTCGATTATCGATCGCGCGTGCGGCCAGCAACCGCTGTCGAACGAAGATGGCAGCGTGTGGGTTACGTTCAACGGCGAGATCTACAACTACCGCGCGCTGCGATTGCGGCTCGAAGCGGCCGGCCACGAGTTTCGCACCCACAGCGACACCGAAGTGCTCGTGCATTTATACGAGGACCTCGGCGCCGACTTCCTCGGCCACGTCAACGGCATGTTCGCCTTGGCGATCTGGGACGCCCGCCACGGCACGTTGCTCTTGGCGCGCGATCGGCTCGGCAAGAAGCCGCTGGTCTATCGGGCCGAGCCCGGGCGGCTGTTGTTCGCCAGCGAATTGAAGAGCCTGCTGGCGGTCCCCGACGTGCCGCGCGAGCTCGATCCGCACGCGCTCGATTGCTACCTGGCGTACCAGTACGTGCCCCACCCGCACACGATCTATCGCGGCATCAACAAGTTGCCGCCGGGTCATTACGCCTTGTGGCGCGATGGGCAACTGACTGTCGAGCGTTATTGGCGGCCGGAATTCGCGATCGACCAACCGCGCCCTGCCGACGACTATCGCCGACAGCTCGCGGAGTTGCTCACTTCGGCGGTCGAACTACGGCTGCAAGCCGACGTGCCGCTGGGGGCGTTTCTCTCCGGTGGCGTCGACTCTTCGATTGTCGTTGCGCTGATGAAGAAACTCGGGCACGAGACGGTGAAGACTTTCGCGATCGGTTTTCCCGTGGCGGCCTACGACGAGACGTCGTTCGCGCGGCAGGTGGCCGAGCATCTGGGAACCGAGCATCACGAATTTCGCGTCGAGCCCGACGCCGTGGCGATACTCGATGAACTGGCCTGGTTGTACGACGAACCGTTCGCCGATTCGTCGGCGATTCCCACCTGGTACGTCTCGAAGCTGTCTCGCGAGCACGTCACGGTGGCCCTGACCGGCGACGGCGGCGACGAACTGTTCGCGGGCTACACGCGGTACGACGCCGTCCGCCTGGCCGAAACGTTCGATCGCCTGCCGCCGCTGCACGCGTTGGCTGCCAGCCCGCTCTGGCAGCGCCTGCCAGCCGACGGCCGCCAGCGATCTCTGGGGCGCCGCCTGCGACGCTTCTCCGCGGCGCTGGCGCGACCGCCGGCCGATCGCTTTCTCGACTGGGTAGGGATCTTTCCCGAGTCGCTACGGGCCGATTTGTATAGCGACGAGTTCTTGGCGCAACTGCCCGACGACGATCCGGGCGACTTCCTCCGTGCCGCCTGGAAGCCGCTGCAATCGCGCGATGCCGTGTCGGCCGCCAGCCTGACCGACCTGGTCACCTACCTTCCCTGTGACTTGATGACCAAGGTCGATATCGCGTCGATGGCCCACGGGCTCGAATGCCGGCAACCGCTGCTGGACTATCGCGTCGTGGAATTGGCCGCCGGAATGCCGATCGGGCTCAAGTATCGGCTTTTTCGGGGCAAGCGGATCTTGCGGGAGACGTTCGGGCACCTGCTGCCGGACGAAGTGCTGCGCCGCCCGAAGATGGGCTTTGGCGTGCCGCTCGACCATTGGTTTCGACACGAGTTGCGCGAGCTGGCAGCCGATTTCTTATTGGGCGACACGGCGCAGGGGCGCGGCTACTTCCGGCCGCAAACGGTGCGCCGGCTGTGGGACGAGCACCAGTCGGGGCGCGCCGAACATAGCCATCGCTTGTGGGCCCTGGTCATGTTCGAGGCCTGGCATCGCCGCTGGCTCGATCGGGCCACGGTCGATGCCGGCGCAGCTTGTGCCGATCGCTAGCGGCGGCGTTCCCTCGGCGCGCCGCCGGCGCGAATCGCCGATTTGCCGAAGTTAGCCCGCCCGTGCCGCTGCGTTAGCGGTTGCGCAACCATTGCTGGCCGGTTAGAATGCGGAAGCTCATCCCTCGGGGGCGTGTGTCGAAAAGCAGATTGGAGTCGCGTCGATGCAAGATTCGCTGGCGGTGGTGTTGGCCGGAGGCAAAGGTTCGCGATTGGAGCCCCTGACGCGCGACCGCGCCAAGCCGGCCGTGCCGTTCGGCGGCGCCTATCGCATCGTCGATTTCACGCTCTCCAACTGCATCAACAGCGGCATCCGCAAAATCCTCTGCCTGACGCAGTACAAGGCGATGAGCCTCGACCGCCACATCAACCTCGGCTGGCGCAACCTGTTCTGCCGCGAGTTGGGCGAGTTCATCGACGTGGTGCCGCCGCAGCAGCGCATCGACGAACATTGGTATCGCGGCACTGCCGACGCCGTTTATCAGAACATTTACACGATCGAGAAGGAACGCGCCGAGTACCTCGTCATTCTGGCCGGCGACCATATCTACAAGATGAACTACGGCGACATGGTCAATTACCATCGCGAAGTCGGGGCCGACCTCACTGTCGGCGCGCTGCGCGTGAAGACCAACGAAGCCGCCTTTCAGTTCGGCGTGATGGAAGTCAACCGCGACTTTCGCATTCAGGGTTTCGAGGAGAAGCCGGCCAAACCCAAGAGCATGCCCGACGAGCCCGAACTCTGCCTGGCTTCGATGGGCATTTACGTGGTCACGTCGCGATTCTTGTTCGAGCAGTTGTGCCTCGACGCGACGCGGACCAATAGCTCGCACGACTTTGGCCGCGACATCGTCCCCTCGATTATCGACACGCACCGCGTGTATGCGTTTCCGTTCCGCGACGAAAACCGCAAGGCCGACGCCTATTGGCGCGACGTCGGCACCCTCGATGCCTACTTCGAGGCCAATCTCGACCTGGTGCAGGTCGATCCCGAGCTCAACATGTACGACGAGCATTGGCCGCTACGAACCTATCACCCCAATTACCCGCCGCCGAAGTTTGTCTTCGCCGAAGAAGGCCCCCGCGGGCGGCGAGGCCAGGCGCTCGACAGCATCGTCTGCCAGGGCTCGATCGTCTCCGGCGGCCAGGTGAGCCGTTCGATCGTCGGGGCGAACGTGCGCATCAATAGCTACTCGAGTGTCGAAGATTCAATTCTCTTCGACGGCGTCGACATCGGCCGGCATGCCAAGATTCGCCGGGCGATCATCGACAAGGGGGTGCACATTCCCCCCGGCATCGAGATCGGCTACGACCAGGACCTCGACCGGGCGCGCGGCTTTACGATCAGCGAAGGGGGCGTGACGGTGATCGCCAAGGCCGACGGCGTCGAGCACTTTGTCGAAGGCGAGCAATTGGCAGCCTCCGAGCGCAACGGCGGGTGAGGGCAGGCGCCCGTCGTCCTCAATTGAGCGGCTTACCGCCTTTTCGATTCGACCGCCACAGTTGCTGGCGCCTGTTTACTTTCTTGCACTTGCCACGGTCGTCTTTCACTTGCTATAATTCGGTAGTTGGCGAAATACCGAAATGCGAGCCCCTGGCATGTCCGACACCTTCGCCGCGCTCGGCGACCCCACCCGTCGCGAAATTCTCCGCCTGCTCCGCCAGCGAGACATGTCTGCCGGCGAGTTGAGCGAGCACTTCGCGCTGGCCCGCTCGACCCTCTCCGGGCATTTCAACGTGCTCAAACATGCCGGGCTGATCGTCGCCGAACGCCGCGGCACCACGATCGTCTACAGCTTGAACGTCTCGGTCGTCGAAGAGACCGTCGCCGCCCTGCTCGAATTGTTCGATACTGCAAAACAGCGCAAAGGGGCCAAGGCATGCAAACCAATCGTCGCCTGGAAATCGTCATCCTAGCGATCATCGCCGGCATGTTCGCGGCCTCGGCGATCCTGTGGTCGCACGTGCCCGACCGCATGCCAGTCCACTGGAACCTGCGTGGCCAGGTGGATCGCTACGGCGGCAAGCTCGAGGGCTTGTTGCTGCTGCCAACGGTCACGCTCGGACTGCACTTGCTGTTTCTGGCGTTGCCGTGGATCGACCCGCGCCGCGCGAATTACCAGCATTTCGCCCGCGCTTACAAGTGGATTCAGATTGCTTTCGTCGTCTTGATGACACTGCTGCACGCGCTGGTTCTGGGGGTGGCGCTGGGCTACTCCGTCGACGTCGGCCTGGTGGTGCCGCTGGCAGTCGGCGTGTTGTTTTGCCTCATCGGCAACTTCATGGGCAAGTTTCGGCCCAACTGGTTTGTCGGCGTGCGCACGCCCTGGACCTTGTCAAGCGATTTGTCGTGGAACAAGACCAATCGTCTCGGCGGCCGGATGTTCATCGTCACTGGCATTGCGCTGCTGATGTTCGCTTTCGTCCAGAACGGCTGGATGCTGGCGATCGTCGTGGCACTCATCGCCGCCATGGTCACCTGGCTGCCGATCTACTCGTATCTCGTCTGGCGTCGGGATGGCGCGCGCACGCTGGGCAAGCAGAGCTGACACGGTTGGCTGCGTCAGAAGTCTACGCGCGCCGTCGCCGCGCACGTTGCCCGCAGCGCCTCGTCGGCCGCGGCGCCGGTCTGTGCGTCGGCCGCGCGATGCGGCGCGTAGACCGCCACCGGCTCGAAATGTCGGCGCTCGAGCGCCATTTGCAACAGATCTTCGGCCGATAGCGTCCAGCGCCCGGCCCGCCGCGTCAGCGCGAAGCGCACGTCTCCCACCCCTTCGTACGAGCGATAGACCACTTCGGTGCAGACCAGCCGATCGCTACGGCTGAAGTCGAAGTCGAAATCGTACGGCTTGCCCTCGTGAAACAACCCGCGGGCCAGCGCCGTGGCAATGGCATCGCGATCCAATCGCGGCCGCAACAGCGCGATGGCGTCGGACGCCAGCGGCGAACCGATCGAGCGAATCCAAACGCCGTCCTTGAGCGCCTCGAGCACGCGGCGCGGCTCGGCCCCCGGTGGCGCCAGCAATCGCGACCATCGCGGGGCCACGTGTTCGTGCGTTTCGATCCCCAGTTCGGCCAGCGCGGTCGCGTCCCCCAAATAAAGCGCGGCGTGCGGCCAGAAGCCGGGCAAAAAGTAGTTCGTCGCCGCGTGCTCCTTGCGCGTGACGAACACGTCGCCGGGGCGTGCCAGGTCGCGCAACTGCGCCGCGACCCCGACCGGCAGCGCGGGCCGATGCCCCGGCCGCGTCGAAATGTCCGACACCAGGCACGACGCCAGCTTCTGCACGCCGTAGATGGCTTGGACCAGCAAGTCGTCGCGGATACGGCGCACGGTGCGCCCCACGCGCACGCGGAGTCGCGCGCGGGCATAGCGGGCGGCCGGAATTTCGAGCCGCTCCTGATGCTCGTGAATCGACGCCAGGCAGGGCCGCAGCAGCGGATCGAGGTCGGCGGCGCGCTGCAGGTCTTGCTCGTATTGCGCGAAGAACCTCCGCGCGTGGTACAAGTGCCAGGCGTGGCGCGGACTGGTCAGCGACTTCTGAACCGTTTCGTAAGTTCCGGCCGCGATGCCAAAGTGCGGTTCCGCCTCGTTGAGCTTGCGTCGCACCAGCGGACGGTGGTGTACGGTCTCGCGCAAAAACCGCGCGCCGTCGACCAACAATAGCGCCGCCGCATAGCCCACCAAAAACGCCGCCGGGCGCAGCTCTGGCGCGAGCGACTCCTCGGTGCGCAGCGCCAACACCAGTTCCAACAGGGCGTTGCGGGCCTGCGTGTAACTGACCAACAGCCGACGCACGTCTTCGTCTTCGCTCGGCGTAAAATAGCCCCGCTCGCCGGCATGCATCGTGGCGAGCATTTCGCGGGCCGCGGCTTTCCGCTCGGCGAAGTAGCTGGCCAGATGGGCCACGGTGCGGGCGCCGCACTGGATGTCGTCTGGTGTCATGCGATTCGGCCCACTCGATATTTCGCTCGCCGGTATCGTAACACTAGCTCGACGCCGGTGCATTTTCGGTCGCAAAGTCATAGTCGCCGAGCTTTGCGATGCTGGCGAGCCTGCCGCCGCAGCGAAAATGGCGGAATGTAACTTGTCAACCTGCACTCGCAGGAGCAAGATGAAGATTGGCCTGTCGATTGCATTGCGATCGCGTCGGCGGTCGTCTCGCGGCCAGATCAGGGGTGCTTTATGACGGCGGCTGAGACCGAAAAGAAGGAACAACTCGACGACCTGCTGGTCGTGCAAGCGCGCGTTCTGGAGACGCTCTCCGGCGACACTAGTCTCAAGGAGATGCTCAGCGTAATCGCCAAGACGATCGAGCGCCAGTCGAGCGACATGTTGTGCTCGATTCTGCTTGTCGAGGGGAACACGCTCCGGCATGGGGCCGCCCCCAGTTTGCCCGACGAGTACAACCGCGCCATCGACGGGGCGACGATCGGGCCAAAGGCCGGTTCTTGCGGCACGGCCGCCTTCACCAAGCAGACGGTCATCGTCTCGGATATCGCCACCGACCCGCTCTGGGCCGATTACAAGCACCTGGCGCTAGCGCACGGACTACAGGCCTGCTGGTCGACACCGATTCTGTCGGCCGACGACCGCGTGATTGGCACGTTTGCCCTCTACTATCGAACGCCGCGGCTCCCCGACCACCGCGAGCGACGGCTGATGACCGTCTGGACCAACGTCGTGGCGCTGGGGATCCGCCGCAAGCAGGCCGAAGAAGCGTTGCGGGCCGAGCGGCAGTTTCTGCTGCATCTTTTCAAGGCGCAGGAGTACGAACGCAAGCTCACCGCCTACGAGCTTCACGACGGCGTCGCCCAGTACATTGCCGGCGCCATCATGCACTTGAAAAGCTACCTGCACGCGCTGGGGCAGACGCCGCCGCCAACCGAGTTGGAAATCACAGGCGACCTCCTGCAAAAGACGCTCGACGAATGTCGCCGCATGATCAACGGTCTGCGGCCACCGATTCTGGACGACGGCGGCCTGGTGATGGCGATCGAGCATCTCGTCAGCGAACGCGCGAAGCGCGGCTTGCAAGTCACGTTCGACCACAGCCCGCGGTTCGAGCGGCTGGCGCCGGCGCTCGAAGTGGCGATCTTTCGCATTGCCCAAGAGGCGCTCACCAATGCGGCCAAACACAGTGGCAGCCCGACGCTCGAAATCAATCTCGCCCGCGAGCAAGATCGCGTGAGCTTGACCGTGCGCGACCACGGAGCAGGCTTCGATCCCGATCGCGCGTCGGAGGACGTCCACGGGCTGCGCGGCATTCGTGAACGCGTCGCGCTGCTCGGCGGCGAGGTCGATATCGCCAGCCAGCCAGGGCAAGGGACCTGCATCGCCGTCGATCTGCCCGTGGTTCCGTTACTGACTGAGTAGATCCGCGGCACTAGTGCCGCGCTGCCCCTTTCAGCGGTAGTTGTCGATTTCGTAGCGGCCGGCGGCAAATTCGTTGCACTCTTCCCCTCGTTGCCGTTACGCTTAGCTCGACTGGCACGCTCACGAACCTAGGGGAACCGATGCTGCGCATCCTCGGCAACCGCCGGCGACTCTGCGACGGTCTCACCCGTCGCGATCTGCTGCAGGCCGGCACGCTCGGCCTGCTCGGCTGCGGCGCGGGTGCTTTGGCCGGTGCCATCCCGGGTGCGAGCGCTGCGGCCGAAGCTTCGCGGGAGAGCTCCTTCGGCAAGGCCAAACGCTGCATCTTGATTTATCTGTACGGGGCCGCCAGCCAACTCGAGACGTTCGACCCCAAGCCCGACGCTCCGGCCGAAGTGCGCGGCGAGCTGGGAGCAATCTCGACCAGCGTGCCGGGCGTGCAAATCGGCGAACTGCTGCCATTGACCGCCAAGGTGATCGATCGCACGACGGTCGTGCGTTCGATGACCCATCCTTATCCGCTGCACGCCTCGGCCTTCACGCTGACGTCGATTCCGACGATCGACGTGCCGTTGCAGATGAGCCCGCGCGATCCCCGGCACTGGCCGTTCATTGGTTCGGTGGTCGATTACCTGGCCGACGAGCGAGGCGACGCGGCGCCGCCGATCGCGCGCAATGTCGCGCTGCCGTGGCGATTGAGCTCGCGGCGCGCGTACGCCGCCGGCGACAACGCGGGGCCCTATGGCGCCTGGCTAGGCACGGCCTACGATCCGTTGTGGACCGACTTTCAAGGGGAAGGAACCCGTGTTTCGACCTACACCTTCGGGCCCGATACGATTCGCTGCCGCGATCCCTACGGTCCATTGGCGCCGGGTTACCGCTTCACGTTGGCGGCCGACGCCAACCTGCCGGCCGGCTTGACTCTTGACCGTTTGAACCGGCGCCGCGCCCTGGTCCAACAGTTCGACGACGCCCGGCGGGAGTTCGACGACAAGAGCGCGGCCCGCTCGTTCGATCACTTTCGCAACCAGGCGTTTTCGTACCTGACAACGAACACTCTGCGCGACGCCCTCGATGTCGAGCGCGAGCCGGAGCCGCTCCGCGCGCGATACGGCCACACGCTCTTCGGCCAGGCGACTCTCGTGGCGCGGCGACTACTCGAGGCGGGCACACAATTCGTCACCGTGCTGTGGGACGAGTTTGAACTGGTCAACAGCGCCTGGGACACGCATTACTACCACTACGAGTTGATGCGCGAGCAATTGTGCCCTGGCTTCGACCGCGCGTTCAGCACGCTCCTGCTGGACCTCGAAGAGCGCGGCTTGCTCGACGACACGCTCGTCGTCTGCACCACGGAGCACGGACGTACGCCGAAGCTCGAACGCGATGCCGCCGGCGGCGGCCGCGGCCACTGGGCACAGGCCTATTCGTCGATTCTGGCCGGCGGTGGAGTCGCGCGGGGCCGCGTCGTCGGGCGCACCGATCGCATCGCCGGCAGTGTTGTCGACACACCGGTATCGCCGAAAGATCTGCTGGCGACGATGTATCATCTCCTGGGTATCGATCCGGAAGCCACGATTGCCGATCGCCTGGGGCGTCCCGTCGCCATCGGCGGCGAGGGGCGCGTACGCCGCGAGCTGCTCGGTTAATCGCTGCGTACACGGCACTCATTAGGGGCCGTGCCTGGGTATCTTTCGCGCTGGCCGGCACGTCATGCTTGCCAACTTGTAATGCGCTGGCGATTGCGTTGACTCTGGCTGGCGACCCTATAATTCAGGTGAAGCACGCTGGGGGGCGTACTTTTTCGAGCAGCTCTGAATGCTGACGGTTGCCTGTGGGCAATCCCCGGAGGCGGCCGCCTGCTATCGGCTGACCTAGCGCTGTTTTTTGAGGAGGTGCATACGGGTGTTGCGCTAGGCGCGCCGACGACGGCTGCCCGTGCTCGTGTACCGAATGTGTTGAGGAGGTCAATTAGTCCGCCGCCACCCGCGCGACGGGGTGACGCGCTGGGCGTAAGCGGGCCTCGCAAACCGTCCAGCGCCCTAGGTTTTTGATGGCCCCGGATGGGGTCGGCGCTCTTTCCAATTTAAGTAGGCGGAGACAGATCATGCGACTCGCACTGAAAACCTCGTTGATGGTTGCCATCGCGGCACTCGCCTCGACCTTGGTAGCCGATTATGCACACGCTCAAGCGCGCGACGCCGCTTCGAAGGCCCGCGGCGGCTGGGAGCTTTACGGCGGCGGTCGCCGTTCGTATCGCAGCTACTCGTACGCTCCGCGGGCGCGCAGCTATGCCCCGGCGATCGTCACCGAGCAAGCCGTGACGACAACCACGCCAACCGAAGCTGCCACGGCAGACGCCGGAGCCACGGCCAAGAAGCCGCAAACGGCCAAGAAACCTGAAACGACCAAGAAGCCCGAAGTGGCCCGCGCGCCACAGACGGAAACCGCGCCGACCGCGGTCGATAGCAACGTCGCCCGCACTCCGCGACGCAGCTATCGCAGCTACTCGTACGACTCGAGCCGCGGTCCGCTGCTCAACGAGGGCGTTGGCGCTTCGAATCGCGGCTACGCCGGTCGAGTGTTCGACGCCGGCCGCAAGATTCGCGGCCACTAAGCCGGCAGGTAACGCCGGAATCGAAGCAGTGCAAAAACAGACGGGTCGAGTTGCCATTCCCAGGCAGCTCGACCCGTTATTTTTTTGCGATCGCCAGCGGCTTGTGCGTAGGGTACTGGGAGCACTAGTTGGCGCCCTGATCGGCCAAGGCGACTTGCCAGAGCTTGCCGGGCAATTGCCGAGCGAAATTCGCGTCGCTTCCTTTGACGCTCTGCTTCCAAAGCTGTTCGAGTGTCGCCACGTCGCGAATTTCGTAGACCGTGCTCAGCGCAGAATCGTACCCCTCGACCGAGGCCAGCTCCAAGAATCGCACGAAGTCGCTGGGAGACGAGCGGGCCACCAGAAAGCTCGCCAGCGATGCGCTCTGACCGTAGAACACGCCCATACGTTCGGGCGATGGATAGTGACTCAGCGAGAACAACTCCGCGGCGCGAAAGACATCTCGCGCTTCCAGTCCCCGTCGCAGATCCTCGAAGTGAGCCTCCTGCTTGGCGGGACTGTCGGCCAAGACCGCGATCCCCTCGTCGGCCCAGGGAGCCAGCAGGCTGCGATCGATGCGGTCGGCGATGATCACGTGGGTCAGCTCGTGGGCCAAGGCGGTCTGCATCTCGGCGCCGCGATCGGGGCGCAAGTCGATTCGCCTGGTTACGATGCGGCTCCCCTCGGTTTCGATGAGGGCCGATCCCACGGTCATTTCCGATCCGCGCCCTACGGCGCGCTCGTAGTTCTTGTCGCTGGCGTGCAAGATGACTTCGCAGCGCACCTTCCAGGCAGAGACCGGCCGCTTGTTCAGCCAGACACCCGACAGGTGCTCGCGCAACTCTTCGCAGCGGGTCGCCAGTTGCTCGGCGGCTTCACGATCGCCCGGAGAGCAAACCCGGAAGTTATCCGTGTCGCGGATTTGCCAGGTCACGCTTCGAGAACGGGCGGCGGCTGGCTTTGCTCCGCCCGGCTTGGAACCAGGTTTCGACTGGCCGGCACTTGACTCGACAAGCACGAGCAACACCAATGAGATGCCAGCGATCGTGCGGCAAACGCCGAGGGGCGAACGATTCGACATGCTTTGTTCACTCGGTGTTGTAGGAGCTCGTGCGCTCTGGTTGGCGCTCGGGGGGTCCGTCCATTGCCCGCCCAACTTTGGCAACTTCCATGCCCCTGGCCGTGGCGGCAGACGACGCGGGCTCCATTGCACTCGAGCAGCCTTGCCTAACCGATGATTACCGTGCAAGTTAAGTCGCTAAAGCACTGGCGAAGCGCGATCCCTTGGGGGGCCCGCGAACCGCAAACTTGCGTTGTTGTTAGGCAGCGCTCGCCGTGGATTCGGGCAGCGGCCTGGATGCTTTCGTGCAACCGTCATGGTTTCTTTTCAGGGCGCTTTTATTGTGCAGACCGAGCTGCTTAGGCCCGACGACGATGCAATGCCGGGCGCTTCGATTGCTCGAGCAGCCGACGTACTGCGCGGCGGAGGGCTGGTCGCCTTTGCGACCGAGACGGTCTACGGCCTGGGAGGAGTCGCGACCGATCCATCAGCGGTCGCGCGCATCTTCGCCGCCAAAGGGCGACCTGCTACCAATCCAGTGATTGTGCATGTCGCGGATATCGCAGCCGCCCGCAACCTGGTTCTCAATTGGCCGCCGCGCGCCCAGCGATTGGCCGAGCGCTTCTGGCCAGGGCCGTTGACGTTGGTATTACCGCGCGGCGCGGGTTTGCCCGACCTGGTCACCGCAGGCGGTTCGACGGTCGCGGTGCGGGTACCGGCCCACCCCGTGGCCTTGGCGTTGATGCGCGCGGTGGGGTTGCCGATCGCTGCTCCCAGCGCCAACCGTTCGCAACGGCTTTCGCCCACCACCGCCGATCACGTGATGAAGCAACTCGCCGGCCGCATCGAGATGGTGCTCGACTCCGGTCCCACGTCGGGCGGGCTCGAATCGACCGTGCTCGATCTCTCGACCGATCGACCGCGCCTGCTGCGCCCCGGACTGCTCTCGCTTGCCGACCTCGAAGCGTTTCTCGAAGAGCGCGTTCTTCTCGGACAGCAACCAGGCGATAGTCCAATCGCACGATCACCCGGACAGCAAGCTCGGCACTATGCGCCCAGTGTGCCACTGAAGCTACGCGAAAAAGCATCGCAGCAGCCCCTAGAGTTATCCACCTCGCCGGGGCAATTGGTCGGCTGGCTGTCGTTCGGAGCCGTCGAGGGGGCGGACCGAGCGCATCTGTGCACGGTCGCCATGCCCGTCGGTCCGGCGGAATACGCCGCCCGACTGTATGCCGCGCTGCACGAGTTGGAAGCCGCCGGCGTCAGCAGCATCGTCGTCGACGCGCCTCCAGATTTGCCCGCGTGGCAAGCGGTACGCGATCGGCTGCGTCGCGCGGCGGCAGTGGAAGGGCCGACCGATCACCAGTGACGTGCGACCGACATTTCGAATGGTGACGCGGGTTCCGCGCGACGTGCCGGCCTGGGGCCCTTTTCGTCGGCCGCCCCATGAACTATGACGAACGTATGACCAAGTCAACAGAGCACGAGAACGACATCGATCTTGACGAGACGGCCGCGACGCCAATGTCGGCCGTTTCCCCGCGGCCATCGGCCGCGTCGTTGATCGACTGGGAACCCGCGGTCGCGGAGCAGGCCAGCGCCCAGGTTCGGCTAAAACCGCGCAAGTCGCGCCCTTTTTTCGGCCGCCATCCTTGGGTGCTCGATTCGGCGATTGCGTCTGTCGCCGGGGAGCCTGCCGACGGCGATGCAGTTGACTTGCTCTCCGATACCGGCAAGTTCATCGCCCGTGGAGTGTTCAATTCGCGGAGCCGGATTCGCGTTCGTTTGTACAGTTGGCAGCCGGAACCGCTCGACGACAGTTTCTGGCGCGCTCGTCTGGAAACCGCCTTGGCGCTGCGCGAGCGGCTTGGCTATACCGACCCCGAGGGCGGGGCTCGCCTCGTTTTCAGCGAGGCCGACGGTCTCAGCGGCTTGATCGTCGATCGCTACGCCGACTACCTGGCCGTTCAGGTCACGAGCCTGGCGATGCGGGCTCGCCTGCCGCGACTGGTGCCGTTGCTGGTCGACTTGCTGCACCCGCGGGGAATCTATCTGCGGACTGAAAAAGGGATCGGTCAGGCCGAAGGACTCGAATTGCTCGATGGCCTGGCCTGGGGCCGCGATCCCGGTGGTCCGATCTTCGTCACCGAGCATGGCCTGCGTTATGGAGTCGATCTGGCGGTGGGCCAGAAGACCGGCTTCTATCTCGACCAGCGCGAGAACCGCCGCGCCCTGGCCGCCTACACCGCGGGAGCCCGTCTGCTCGACATGTTCTGCTATAGCGGAGGCTTCAGTCTCACGGCGCGGCGCTGGGGCCGCGCGAGCGACGTCGTGGCCGTCGACGCCAGTCCCCGGGCCATTGCTCTGGCCCGTGCCAACGCGCAGCTCAATGGTGAGTCGGGGATTCGCTTCGTCGAGCGCGACGGTTTCGAGGCGCTCGACGAGTTGGTGATCGCCCGCGAGAAGTTCGGCGCGGTCGTGCTCGATCCGCCGAAGTTCGCCCGCAATCGCGGCTCGCTCGACGACGCCCTGCGTGCCTACCATCGGCTCAATCGCCAGGCGGTGAACCTACTCGAGCCGGGCGGAATTCTGCTCACGTGCAGTTGCTCGGGGGCGGTGTCGCGCGAGGATTTTCTCTACATGCTGGTCGGCGTGGCGCAACAAACCGGGCGCGACATCCAGATTCTCGAACAGCGCGGCGCGGCGCCCGATCACCCGGTGTCGGCGACCTGCCTGGAAACGGAATATCTGAAGTGCTTCATTTGCCGCGTGCTGTGAAGCAAAACGCCAGCCGGTACACAAAAAACAGCGGGCCGCCGGATCTGCCTGATCCGACGACCCGCTGTGAGAATCTAGCTACCAACAAGGATCACGAGTAGCACCTGCTATTCGCGATCGAACAGCCTACCGCCTGCGCTTTGCGCGATGGCGATTGATTCCGACCAGCGTCAGGCTCACCAGGCCGATTCCCAGGAGCACGGCGCTCCCTGGTTCAGGCACGGCGATCTTAGGCGCTGTCCCCACGAGTTGCCCGCTAAACCCTAAGTTCAGAGGCAGCAGAAAACTCAGCAAGTCCGAAGCCACGCCCAGCGAGCTAAGGTCGGGAATCGCATTGAAGCTGACCGGCAGCGTCAAGCGATACTGCGTTCCCGTCACTTGCAGCGAACCCAGCTTGGTCACGTCTTCATTGGGTAAACTCAGTCCGTTGATCGGCAGGCTCGTTCCGAAGCCGACGCTGATGTCGTATGGTCCCAAAAGAGCAAACGGATTGTAGTTGACGCTGATCAATCCTGGCACTTGAGCGTTGACAAGCCCAGCTAGCGCCGACAAAGCCAGACCATTGACAGTAAACCCACCAAAATCACCGGCCGTTAACACGGCTGCCAAACTGACGTCGGCATTGCCAGTCATCACAAACGACGTCTGCGACGCGTCGAACGTCGTCAGCGCGGGCGTGCCAGTGCGCGGGATTGGCGTGTTCGACGTCACGTCCAACACCACGTCGCGCAGCGCCGTATTGAGATTGACCGCCTTAAGCGTGCCCAGGTTTAGCGTTGTCACACCCGGAATGTTCAGGAACGTTAGGTCTATGGCTGGCAACACGGTGCCGATCGGCGCCGAGAGCGTGAACCCGTAATCGGCGCTAGCTGCGGGGCCGGAGCCCCCGACGCCCGGAAGTACGCCGGATCCAATACCGACTGCATTTGCAGTACCGCCACCGGGGAAGTCGATGCTGCTGCCATCAATATCGGTGAGAACTGTCCCATTGTAACTGGCCTTCAGGCTGCCAGACTTTTGTTCGGCAAGGGTCAGATCAGTGCCGAAGAGCTGGGCATTCTTGATATCAAGCGAAAGATTGCTCTGGCTCTGGTTGAGCGTAAAGGTGAGACCGACAGCCCGAGCGTGGCTGGCGGAAACCGCGACGACAACTGACAAGCCAACTGTCAGCCAGTGCGCGCGGAGAGGACGCGTCCCAACGACGCGTCGACGATAGTTGTTCTTCACGAGCGACTCCTTTGTTTCGGTCAACTACGACTGAGAAAACGACTCCTCCACAAAGCCTGCTCTCTCGCCGCGTTGCCAGTCGCTCGCGAAAGGAGGCGCACGACTTGCCAATCGCGTTGGCAAGCTGGCTCCCAGGGCGTGTTTAACCCGGCAGCCCGAGCGCTTCGGTCCCTAGTCTACTTGAAGCCCCCAGTTCCGTGTAAAGAGAATAATTCACATAATCCAACAAAAAACCCCCTTTTCAGAGGGGTGGGGTGGCGAACACAAGCCGACCGCCAGGCGGCGACGCGACCGCACCTGGCCAACGAGGGCTCGTGCCGAAATCTAGAAGTGGAGCATTCCGCTCCGCCGACCGCCGCTGACAGCATGGCACTGCGGCCCGAGCGGTCACCACCCGAAGGTAATGCCCACGTGCGGCCCGTGATAGACGACCCGCCCGCCGTGCAACAGTTGGGCGGGGCCGAGCGTAAGGATATTGATGTTCCGCTCAACGTTCTGCGAGGCCAGCGCCAGGCCATCGAACCAGAAGGCCTGATACCCGAAACGGGTGACGATGTTCGGCGTGACCTGATAGCTCAACATCAGCGATAGATCGCCGGCATAGGTCGCGAACTTGTTCGACTTGTTGCCCAGGTAGGTCGTCACCGCTCCCGAGCTATCCGTATGCGTGTACTGCGTAGCCTGCGAGGCGTTGTTCTGCAACAACACCCCCTTGATCTCCCCCTGAAACCACCAGCCAAAGTGGACGGGGCAATTGAGCGCGGCGCCAATTTGCAGGCCCACCAGGTCGTTGATGGTCCGCGTTTCGACCAGGTTGTGCGTGGGAATGTTCGAGCTGGTGCCAAAGCTCAGACGCTCGCGCACGCTGATATAGCGTCCGCCGACGAGCAGCGACGCTTCGACATACGGCGGCGTCGGCAAGCGGTGCCGCAAGTTGAATTCGCCGTTATCCAGCGCACTGTAGTAGGCGAACGAAGCCAGCGAGTTGTAATCCAAGGCCGTCGAGGCGGGGTTGCCGAAATCGGACAGCCGCGAAAACAGGTTTCCGGTCCCGCCGATGGCATTGGCCGTGTTGTCGCGCACCGCCGCCGTTTCGGTCCAGTTAACCAGGCCGAAATACAGCCCCTCGACCCGCATCCGCGGGCTCAGCGGGACCCCTAAGCCCAGCCGCATCGCCGGCCGAAAGGGGAAGTCCTGCACGCGCGTCGCCAGCACCACGCGCTCGTTGTTGTTGAGCGTGGCGAACGGCACGCTGTGCGACTGATTGCGTTTGAGCATCAAGAAGTCGGCCAGCACGTTCCAGCGGCCGACCACCGACCAGCCGTCGTAGCATTCGTCCCACAGGCAGCCACAGGCCGAGGCCGCCACCGCGGCGTTCCAGACGCTGCCCGGCCCACAGTTCGACGCGCACGAGGATGCCATCGGACCGGTGCCGAAGCTTCCCTTGCTGTGCATCGCCTGCTCGTAATCGAAGTTGTTCCCCGGATACATGCCGGCGTCGATCGCCATCTCGGTCGACCAGTGGACAGGTTGCACCAGCGCGGTGCTGCCGATGGCCGGCACACTGACGGTCGTCCCCGCCATGCTCGCCGGCCCAGCGACCTGGCCCAATCGACTGACGCCAGCGTCGGAAGCCTCTCGCGCAAGGGTCGGTGCGCCGCTGATCGTGGGAATTCGCGTCACGGCGCCTTGCGCCTCAGGGCGATTGCCGATGCTCGGCGCTGGTAGCGATCCATGGTTCGGCGCGGGCGCCTGCCCCTTGGCACTGGCGCAGCAGGCCACGACGGCCAAGCACCAAACTACGATTCGCCAAGGCATTCCAGCGTGAGTCATCAAGCAAGCACTAGGTCGAGGGCAATCGCGGTCCGCCAAACTGCGGCGGCAAGGGCGGGGATCAACGGGCCGCGTGGCGGGCGAAGGATCTTGGGGCACGAACAACGCGCACAGTCGCTACGAGTCTTATCCTTGGTTCGGTCCTGTCGACCGGCATTTGGAGACTTTCAAGACTATTCGACAGAACCTGCCCAAGCGGCAAGGCTTGCCACATCGGCTAACCGCATCGAAGACAAGACCTTCGGTCGGAATTGGTCGGCGACTGGACCAGCTATCGCCCACCGGCTTGGCGATCGGAGCGCTTCGCTCGCCCGGAACTGCTAGCAGCACCCCCTCGAAGGGCGTTTCGAACGGCAACGCGCCGTCTCGCCGGCAGCCGCTGCGTCCGCGGCTAGAAGGGGTGCGACGCTGGCGCCGGGATCTCGCGCCGCGCGCTCGGGTAACGATCGCGGTTCACGTCCCACCACGCGAGCCACTTCTCGTACGGCCCCTCGCACGTCAACCAGGTGGCAGCCGATTGCCAGGCGGCGGGCGGGTGTCCCTGATCGCGGCCGGTCAGCCGTTCGAGGGCGCGGGCCGCATGAAACCGCACGTCGGCGTTGGCGTCGGTCAATAGCGCGATCAAATCGGCGATCCAACGCGACTCGGCGACATCGGCGATGATTCGCGCGGCCGTCGCCCGCTGCGCAAATTGCGGCATGTCGCGCGTGGTCTGCAGATAAGCCAACAGCGGCGCCACGCCGGCATCCCCCAGGCGGCGCAGTTCGTCTTCGTATAGCAGCGACAACTTGACCGCTCCGACCTTGGCCAGCAGTTGCTGCACGCGCTCCTGCAGTTCGGGGTGTTCCGCTCCGGCGAGCGCCAACACGCGGTTGACCCAGGCGGTCTCCAGCAAGACGTCGTCAAGCTGAGGAAGCACTTCAAGTTTCCCGGCCACGATGCGGGCCTGTTTGCCCGGACCAATCTCCTGCGAGGCTTGACCAGCGCGGACGCTCGCGGCGCCTTCGACAACGATCAATCGCATGGCATCGGGCTGGCAATCGACCGCCAACTCGGAGGGCGGTTGCGCGACGATCTTGCTCCCTGCCGATTGGATTTCGATTCCCTTGCTCCCCGGCTGACTGCACGACCAGAGCCGCCCGCGATGGACCTCGACGACTTTCCCTTCCCCTAGTTTGACCTCGGTGTTGCAGTCCAACCGCACGGCGCACCCGCTGCCAAGCGAGATTTCACAGCGCTCGGTCGGCCCCGTGCGCACGATCGAATCGCTGGCCAACGGTGTCTGGGCGGGGCATTTGAAGACCGCCAATCCGCCACCGGGCCACACGTCGACGGGAGCCGAAGCCAAGGTCAGCTCCGCAACCGGCCTGGCGACTGGCGGCGCGGTGCCTGGTGGTGCAATTTCGACTACGCGGCGCTCCCAAGGGCGGAACAGCGCCACCGCCAGCAGAAACCCGGCAGCCATGGCCAGCAGCATCTGCCCCCAGCGAAAGCGCGGCGCGGGCACGGGCGTGGTCGCAACTGGCGCGATGTCCGATGGCGATCGTGGCAGCGAAGCCGCCGCGCGCTCGGCGACCTTGGCCGCTGCGGCGCGGCGCGGCGCGAATGCCTGCCGCAGATCGGCATTGATTGTCGCCAGCCCCTCGGCCGCGGCGCGGCACGCCGCGCACTCGGCCAGATGACTGTCGACGAGGTCCGCCTGGTTGGCAGCCAATTGACCGTCGGCGCGGGCATTCAACAGGTTTAGTGCCTCGTCGCAGTGCATCGTCGTGTTACCTTTGCAGTCCGCTCAGGCGAGACCTCAATAGCGCCCGGGCTTTGGTCAGCCGCGCGTTGACCGTGGCGGCCGAAACTCCCAATAGTTCCGCCACGTCGTGGTACGTGACGTCGTCGTAGTAATAAAGCAGGATCACTTCGCGGTACGCGTCGGGGAGCGAATCGACCTCGGCCAGCAGCCGCTGGCAGTCGTCGGCAGCGGCGGCCATTTCGTCGGGCGCGGCGTCGCCGCGCGCGAGATAATGCTCGGCCTGTCCATTCCCCAGCGCGTCGAGCGAGACTTGCCGCGCCTGACCGCATTTAAGCCAGTCGAGACAGACGCGACGAGCGATGCCACATAGCCAGGGACCGAATTTCGCCGGCTCGTCCAGACTCGACAAGGCGCGCAGCCCGCGCAGCAAGGTTTCTTGAGCCAGCTCCTCGGCGATGTGCGTCGAGCGGACCTTGGCGTGGCAAACGGCCAGCACGCGCGCGGACCAGCGGCGCACCAATTGCTCGTACGCGGCCAGTTGGCCCCCCTGCGCCAGGCGGACCAATTCGCTGTCCGACGACATGACTGTTGATCGCTGCGCGCTGATGGTGCGGGGTCAGTCTGACACGCTCGCCTGTCCTACTTTAATGACGATCGAGCCGGACAAGTTAATAGCCCCGTTCGCAAAAAATCCGCCGCGGCCGCGATCGCTAACACGTTTTTCGGAATTCTGCCGGTTGGCGATAGTATCCGGCCATGCCAGTTCTACTAGGAAGGGAAGGCAGCGCCTATTTAGCAGCACAGTTTTTGAACCCCGCAAGTGACGGAGACGCGACGATGAGCCGACGAACTCGCAACCTTTGGGCCGGCACCGTAGTCTCGATGGGCGTTGTGGTCGCGGCCATCATCCTGAAGCCGGCCTGGCTCAGCGGCTTCGATAACCAATCGGCGAAAGCCGCCAATCAACTTATCGTGCACGAATGGGGAACATTTACGAGCTTCTCGGGCAGCGACGGCGTGAACCTCGATTACCGGCCACTCGTGCACTACGACCTGCCGCCGTTCGTCAACAGCCCGCTGTCGAACCTGGGCAATCCGCTGGCGAAGCCGCGCGTCGTGGCGCAGCAGCGGATGGAAACGCCGGTGATTTACTTCTACACCGACGAGCCGCAAACGGTGAATGTGCGGGTGCGATTCCCGCAAGGCATGCTCACCGAATGGTATCCGCCGGCCAAGGAGTTCGCGTCGGGCGCGTCGAGCGTCGACGAGCTGACCCACGCCACCGCCGATTCGGCTGCCGCCCCCGCGGCAACCAGCGCTGACGCAAACAGCGCTCACGCAGCCAACGTCGCACCGGCCGCCGCAGCGGAGAACCCCGACGCCGCGGTCGCGGGCGAGGCGCCGCGCAATCCGGTCACTGACTTTTGGCTCGCCTCGCAGCAGCTCGAGCGGGTCCGCGGCGGCCATGCCCCCGTGATCGACGGCAACGCCTATCTCGATTGGGGCGCCGTGCGGCTGATTCCACCGCAGCAATTTGCCGACGTGCGCGTGCGCAACGCCAAAAAGCAAATCGTGCCGGCCTGGCTGCCAAAAATCGCCGACGGCCACCACTACGGCCGCGCTCGCGAAACCGATGCGGCCGTCGTCGAAGTCGTCGATCGCCGCGGCGAAAGCCACTTCGAGAAGTTTCTTTTCTACCGCGGGCTGGGGAATTTCGAGCTGCCGATTAAGCTCGCCGCGCTGGGCAACGAGCGCTTCGAGGTGACGAACTCCGGATTAGAAACCAGCGGCGTGCTGTTGCTGGTGCGCATCGAAGCCGAGCGCGTGCGCTTTGTGCGGCTCGAACCAATCAACCCGCAGTCGGCGATCGAAATCGAACTGCCAGGCAGCGCGTCGAGCGTCGCGGCCCTTGCCGAAGCGATAGTCGGCGAGTTGGTGGCCGCCGGACTCTACGAACGCGAAGCCCGCGCGATGGTCAATACCTGGCACGATAGCTGGTTCGGCGAGACGGGAACGCGATTGCTCTATCTCGTGTCGAGCGCGCCGACCGAAAAGCTGCTTCCCCTGACGATCGAACCGGCGCCCGCCGAATGCGTGCGCGTGCTGGTGGGCCGGCTCGAAACGCTCACTCCCGAAGATTGCCGGCGCCTTGTGCGGTCGTTGACGGTCGAATTGGCCGCTGAGGCACCAGCGGCCGAAGCCATCCGCGCCGAACTAGCCCCGCTGGGGCGCTTTGCCGAGCCGGCGCTGCGCTTCGTGATCGGTCAAACGAACGACGCCGCCGCGCGCGAGCGACTGCAGGCGATCCTGGCCGAATTGCAGCCGCGATGATGCTATCATGGCGACATGAGCTCCGAGCAGCGCGGATCTTGGCACGCCATCTTTACGCGCCGCGCGCTCGTTGGTTGCTTAGCGCTGTTGGCGGCCGTCGCTGGCATCCAGGCGCTGATGGGGCGTGAGCTCGTCAGCGACTCGGGCCTGGGCTTATGGACCGGCGCCTGGACTCCCAACACGTCGCAGTGGATCGCCGATCCGTATTCCACCTCGCACTTGCTGCATGGCGTCTTCTTTTACTGGCTGCTGCTGCCGCTGGGGCGCTGGTTGTCGATGCCCGCCCGGCTGATCGCGGCGACCGCGATCGAGGCCCTCTGGGAGGTGCTGGAAAACTCGCCGCTCGTCATCGAGCGTTATCGCGCGCAGACCGCCTCGCTCGATTACTACGGCGACAGCATCGTCAATTCGACCTGCGATACGCTGTGCGCCATCCTCGGTTTCTGGCTGGCCTGGCGATTCGGCTGGAAGTGGATGATCGCCCTGATCGTGGCCGTCGAGCTGTTGATGCTGTACTTTGTGCGGGATAACCTCACGCTCAACATCTTGATGCTGATCTATCCGAGCGAGGCCATCAAAGCCTGGCAAACCGGCGGGTAGTAACGCGCTTTCAATTCCGCAGTCGAGAAGGAAGCCGGACAATGCGCATCCGTTCGTGCTGGTCTGTTTGGGGTGCCACTGCGGGCTTGTCCAGCAGTGCAAGGTTCGCATCGCTACTATTCAAGCTGCTTCTCTTCCTCCCGCTAGTGACTGGAGGTTCGCGCGCCGTCGTCGCCGAGCCGGCCGACGAGCTCTTCAGTGCCCTGCGGCTCAACCAGATTCAGGTCGTCGCCACGCACAACAGCTACCATTTGCGCCCTGCGCCGGCGATGCTCAAGACCGCAATCGCGGTCCGCAAGGACGCCAAGGAGTGGGACTACTCGCGGCAGCCGCTCGACGAGCAGCTCGATCAGGGTGTCCGCAGCTTCGAGCTCGATCTGCATGCCTCGGACGAGGGCTGGCAGGTGATGCACGTGCCGGTTTTTGACTTCGGTACGACAGTCCCCACCTTCGCCGCGGCCCTGAAGGTGATCGCCGCCTGGTCCGCAAAGCACCCCAAGCACGTGCCGATTTCGCTGTTGCTCGAATTGAAAGAAGAGGGCTTTCAGATCAACCGCCGGACGTTTCGCCGGCCAGAGTTAAAAGATCTCGAGCAGCTCGACACCCAGATCCGCGAGGTCTTTTCGGCCGAACGGTTGCTCACCCCCGACGACGTGCGGCGCCAACACGAGACCCTGCTGGCGGCCATCACCAGCGACGGCTGGCCGGCGTTGGCCGAGGTGGCCGGCAAAGTCTTCTTCATCCTGCACGAGAACGGCGACAACCGCGCGGCCTATCTCGAAGGGCACCCCGCGCTCGAAGGCCGCGCCATGTTCGTCGAATCGGATCTCGACGCGTCGCACTCCGCGGTCTTGATTCGCAACAATCCGACCGATCCGCGGATCGACGAGCTGGCCCGCCAGGGCTACTTGATTCGCACGCGCGTCGATTCGCAAGGGCACCTCGACGAGGCGCACCGCCAGCGCGGGCTGGCCAGTGGCGCCCACCTGTTGACGACCGACTACCCGGCGGGGGAAATCGAGCCGGCCCGCGCGTTCGGTTTTGCCGATCGCGCGCCGGCCCGGGTCAATCCGGTCACGGGTCCGGAGCACTCGCGCGGCACGCTGTTGGCCGAACCGATCGGCGAGTGACGCACCGCCCTGAACTATCTGGTGATCAGTCGCGGCCGTCGAGCATCACCATCAATAGTGCCAAATCGGCCGGCGTGATTCCGCTGATGCGTCCTGCCTGGGCCAGGCTGCTCGGGCGGACGCGGGCGAGCTTCTCCCGCGCTTCGGCCCGCAACTGACCGATGCCGGCGAAATCGAAGCCCGCCGGAATGCGCCGCTCGGCCAGCCTCTGGTGGCGCGCGACCTCGACCGCTTGCCGCGCAACGTAGCCGGAGTATTTGCAGTCGTTGGTCACCTGTTCGGCGACCGCGCTGGGCACCGTCGCCAGCTCGGGAGCCAGGGGGACGATTTCTCGCCACTCGGTTTCGGGACGTCGCAAGATGCGCTCCAGGGGCGTCTGTTCGTGGCGCCGCTGGGCCAACAACGTGGCGACGCGCCCGATCTCGGCGGCCTTGTCGCTAAATTGGCGCCAGCGGCGGCCGTCGATCAAGCCACGATCCTGGGCCAGCGGCGTCAGCCGGCGATCGGCGTTGTCGTGCCGCAACAGCAGGCGATACTCGGCCCGGCTGGTGAACATGCGATACGGCTCGTCGACGCCGCGCGTCACCAGGTCGTCGATGAGCACGCCAATGTAGGCCTGGTGCCGATCGAGCAGCAGCGGTGCCCCGCCGCGCAGCCGCAGTGCCGCGTTTGCGCCGGCCAGCAGCCCTTGGGCGGCTGCTTCCTCGTAGCCGGTGGTGCCGTTCAACTGCCCGGCGAAGTAGAGCCCGGCCACGCGCTTGGTTTCGAGCGTGGCGAAGAGCTGGTCGGGCGGGGCGAAATCGTACTCGACCGCGTAGCCGTAACGCATGATCTCGGCCCGTTCGAGCCCCGGCACCAGTCGCAACAGCGCGTCTTGCACGTCGCGCGGCAGGCTCGTCGAGATGCCGTTGACGTACAACTCGCGGGTTTGCCGCCCCTCGGGCTCGAGAAACAACTGGTGCGACTCCTTGTCGGCGAACCGCACCACTTTGTCTTCGATCGATGGGCAGTAGCGCGGGCCGCTCGAGCGGATCTGTCCGCTGTACATCGGCGCGCGGTGCAAGTTGGCGCGGATCAAGTCGTGGGCCGCCTCGTTGGTGTGCGTGATCCAGCAAGGCAATTGCGGGGCCGCGATCCGCTCGGTGAGAAACGAAAACGGTCGCGGGTCGTCGTCTCCCGGCTGTAGTTCAAGCCGCTCGTAGTCGACCGTGCGGCCGTTCAAGCGCGGCGGAGTGCCAGTCTTGAATCGCTGTAGCTCGAAGCCCAACCGCGCGAGGGCTCCGCTGATGCCGGCCGTGGTCCCTTCGCCGGCTCGCCCTCCGGCCGTGCGCGCTTCGCCCGTGTGCATGATGGCTTGCAAGAACGTGCCAGTGGTGAGCACGACGGCACGCGCGCGGTATTCGGCGTCCCCCCGCACCCGCACGCCGACGATGCGCGCCGCGCGACCATGTTCGTCGAGCGCGGCGGGCTCGACGAGCAGGTCTTCGACCACTTCTTGCCGCAACGACAAGCCCGGCTGTTCCTCGACCAGCCGCTTGACCTCCTGCTGATAGGCTCGCTTGTCGGCCTGGGCCCGCGGGCTGTGCATTGCGGGGCCCTTGCTGCGATTGAGCATGCGGAACTGGATGCCCGTGGCGTCGATGACCCGGGCCATAAGACCGCCGAGGGCGTCGATTTCGCGGACGATCTGCCCCTTGGCGACGCCGCCGATGGCCGGGTTGCAGCTCATCTGGCCGACGGTGTCGCAACTGGTGGTCAACAGTGCGGTGCGCGCGCCCAAGCGAGCGGCGGCCGCGGCGGCTTCGGTCCCCGCGTGACCGGCCCCCACCACAAGCACGTCGAAGTCGTAAGCCGAGGCGGACATAGGACCGCTATTTTAGCCGTTGCGCTGTGCGGGCACGACGGGGGAGGCATACTCGCCCGTCGGCTGAGCAATGATCGCGGCCGACTGGCCGCGGATCAGCTTCCCGGCCGTGGCTGTTTCGCGCAACTGATCGATGGTCACTTGCAGGAGCGCCTCGGCGGCCGCCGGCGTAAAGTGATGCCGGTCGTAGTTCTGGATGACCGACAACCGCCCGTCGTAGAACAAGCAGGTCAGGCTGGTGTGCGTGTGAGGCCGCACCGGCGGGGCCGATTCGATCGCTTCGAGCAGCAGGTTGCCGGACACCAGGCGACCGTCTTGCCAGGGGTTAGGCGTTTCGACCAGCACGCGCCCCAGGTTGCTCAGCACGCTCGTGGCATAGCATCGCCCGCCGGAGGCCATGAACTCGATGCCGCCGGGAATCCAGCCGAAGAAGGTGATGCAGCGGATGAACGCCAGCCCGAAGCGAAAATACTGCAAGAACCGCGTTTCGAGCTGGATCGTTTTCAAGAGCAGCCGCGGGTTCTTGTAGATCGTGAGATTGCGATCGAGGTTGACCATGGCCACGATGTTCGCCGCGGGCGTTTGCTCGTCTCCCGGCACGCGCAGGCTCACCGGCATCATGATTCGCAAATTGCCGCCGCCGGCGCGCGGGTCTTGCAGCGCGTTCCAGCGGCTCATCGCGCGGAACAACTCGCACAACAGCAGGTCGTTCATCGTCACGCCGGCCCCCTTGGCGACGTCGCGCAAACGGTGCGACGTGGTGACGTCGAACTTATAGGCCGGGTAGTCCAGCAGCGTCAGTCCGTCGTCGCTCCCCGGCGCGGGGCTCTGCGAAGTCTTCAAGGGACGCGGCCGCACCAGCAGGAACATCACCAGCCCCACGACGGCTCCCCAGATTTCGGCCGGCAGCCGCAGCACCAGCTTCCACCAGGTGAGGCCATAACGCGCGCGGCGCGCCAGCGCCGTGGAATCGAGCGGTCGCAGCGGCGGATGCTCGCCGGGAACCACTTCGCGGTGATAGCAGGCCAGCGCGTCTTCGATATAGCGATAAGCCCCCAGCCCGTCGCAACACGAGTGATGAAACTGAAAGCGCATCTCGGTGCGCTCGATGCCGGTGGAGTCAGGGCCAGTGCGCACCCAGATCCGCAGCCCGTTGTAATGCCTGAGATCGATCTGCTCGGCGCCGGGGAACCGCAGCGGCGCATCGAGCGGCGCGACGTCGAGATACGGGCGGGCGTCGGGCGAGGCCACCCAGGTGAAGTCGGCGGGGCGATCGCCGGCCAACCGGGCGCACAGCAGCGGATGCCGCTCGACGGCCGCCAGCATCGCACGCTCGAACGCCGGCTGGTCGAACGAGCCGGCGAACTTCAGCCGGATCGTGAACGTCATGGGGTGGCTCGGGCGATCGTCGCGGAGCATGTAGCGCTCGAACGGCGAAAAGCGGAGCGGCAACGTCATGACTGGTGATCTCGAAGTGGGATTTGGTACGGCGAGCCAGCGGCCTCCACCGAGCAGTTGTCGATTAAACCGATCGCCCAGGGAGGAGTCCGATCTTGAACACGCGACGCCTTTCTAATGTAGCAACTGTCGCAACGGCGGCAGTTCGAGGAGTATCGCGAGTAGCCATATTCGGGCGGACCCGTACAAGGGGGCCACGACCAGTTGGCCGGCACTGTAGTTTTGAGTTTGAGCGGCCGATCTGGTCGAAACATTTCAAGGCGTTGACCACGGTAGCCGCATGGGCTGCATCGCGATAGAGTGATCGTTTATTCGCGCTTGGCGTGGTGAGAACGTTGATACATGGCCTAGCGCGGCGCTACGCTATTCTTCACGAGGTTTATCGATGACGGCCCACCATGACCGCCGCAGCTTCCTGGCACAGCTTGGCGCGGCCGCGGCCGGTGCCAGCTATCTCTTGGCGGCGGAATCGTCTCGTGGTTTCCAGACCAACGACACGCTGAACATCGGCTGCCTCGGCGTGGGGGGCCGCTGCCGGCATCTGCTTAAGGCGCTCGTCAAGATCCCCAACGTGCGCGTCGCCGCCGTCTGTGATGTCTGGCAAGACAATCTGGAGATCGCCCGCAAGCTGGCCGACCCGCAGGCCTTGGTGACCGGTGACCACCGCGCCGTGCTCGAGCGCGCCGACATCGACGCCGTGCTGATCGCCACGCCCGATCACTGGCACGCGCCGTTGGCGACCGAGGCCTGTGCTGCCGGCAAGGATGTGTACGTCGAAAAGCCGCTCACCCATACGCTCGGCGAAGGGCCGGCGGTGATCGCCGCCCAGAACCGTCACCAGCGCATCGTGCAGGTCGGCATGCAGCAGCGCAGCATGCCGCAAATGCAGGCCGCCCGCGACATCATCCGCTCGGGAGCGATGGGCGAAATCCATAAGGTTCATCTCACCTGGAACCGCAATCAACCGCGAGCCCAGGCTGGCGTGACGAAAGTCGACCCGGCGAGCGTCGATTGGAAGCGGTTTCTCGGCTCGGCGCCCGATCAGCCGTTCGAGCCGTATCGCTTTCGCAATTGGCGTTGGTTCTGGGACTTCGGCGGCGGATTGTTCACCGACTTGATGACGCATCAGATCGATATTGCCAACTGGATTCTCGACCTCGGCCAGCCGGCGACCGCCACGGCCATCGGCGACCACGTCAACGACGGCGGGCTGTGGGAAACTCCGGACACGGTGCAAACCTTGGTGCACTATCCAGAACGTCCGACACAGGTCTACTTCGAAGGCACCTTCAGCAACGCGCGCAACGCCGCGATGATCGAGTTGATGGGGACCGAGGGGACGATGTACCTGGATCGAGGGCGTTACGAGTTGATTCCCGAACGCCGCAGCAAGCTCGAGCCGAAGGAACTGGTGCTGGGAACCGGGCCGCGCGGGGCCGACTTCTACGATCAACCCGACGGCGAACTATTGCACCTGACGAATTGGATCGAGTGCATCCGCAGTCGGCAGCAGCCGGTGGCGCCGGCCGAGGCCGGCGTGGCCGCCGTGTGGGGACCGCACCTGGGTAATGTCGCACTGCGCTCCGGCCGCGTAGCGAAGTGGCCGGGGGAAAGCGCAGCGTAGAGGCGTAAACGGGCGTCAGTGCGCTGCCTGGCTGCCGGAATCGCGCCCTTCGCGGCGGATCCATTCGTCGCTCGTGGCCGGCTCGACCGAATGCGTGCCCTCGAACGGAGGGGCCAGGTCGTTTCGCACCCGGCTGGCTCGGTCGTGATAAGCGTCGTTCGGCCAGTCCGCGGTTACCGCCGCATGTCGACGCGCTTCTTCTGGCAGCTTGTCGATCACACGATCGACGACCAGCTTGATCAACGGATCGGCCGCCGGGTTGAGTTGCCGTTCGATCGGTGCCTCGCCAGGACGGGTCTCGATGGTCTGCACTACGATGGGGCGATTCAGGCGAATGCGGTTCATCATTTTCTTCGCTCCCTGCAAACCGAGTCGGGCGACACGGTCGTCGGGAGTGCAAGTTTGGGACCAATTGAAAACGGGTGTAAGCCATCCGCCCACGCCAGCGATGCTGGGCTCAACCTGGCAAGGAGTTAAGGGGGCCAGACGTAGGACTTTGCCTAACGCGCACAGCAAGTATCATCGCGTCGGTTTCACGCCCGCGCGTGCAAAGCTTGTGCAAAGACTGCTTGCTGGGAAGCCAACGAGCACAGTGCCAGCCGCCACGGTACCGAATCGGTATCTACTTCGTGGCAGGCCGCGCACTCGCACTAGCGGCTTTTTGGACCGCCGCGTCGGCCTCGTCATTCGAGCCGGCCGACGGGCTCAACAACTCGAACGCCTTGCGCAATTGCGGATCGACGTCGATTGGGTCACGCACCGAATCGGCCGAAAACGCGGCCAACCCTGGCGGCAGCGACTCGGCCCCGCCACCACCATCGGAAGCGCGCACGATGTCGCGCAGGTTGCGGGCGCGGACGACGCGCTCGAACGCCTCGGCATCGAGCGGGACGTCGCAACCGGGGTCGGGCATGACCCCCCACGGTTGACTTTCCGGATCGTCGGGGTGGAGACGATGGATATTGCGACCGCTGGGGCGCCAGTACGTGGCGATCGTCAGCTTCAGGGCGCTGCGGCCTCCTTCAAGACTCAGCACGTGCTGCACGCTCCCTTTGCCCCACGTGCGCTGGCCGACCACGCGCGCCCGGCGATGATCCTGCAAGCAGGCGGCCACGATCTCGCTGGCGCTGGCCGTGTACTGGTTGACCAAAATCACCAAGGGAATATCCAGGTACGGCCCCGCGCCGCTTGAGTAGTACTTGCGCTCCCGCTTGGGATCGCGAGGTCGCGTGCTGACGATCAACTTGTCGGCCGGCAGAAACAAATCGCAGACATCGACGGCCGCATCGAACATCCCGCCCGGATCGTTTCGCAAATCGATGATCAACCCCGTGACGCCGTGCCCAGCAAACGATTCGAGGGCGGCGCGCAACTCAGCAACGGTCCGTTCGCTGAAAGAAACGATCCGCACGTAACCGATGTTCGGATGCTCGGCCAACACAAACTTCCAATGGTCGTCCGACAGTCGCGTGTCCCCCAAGACCGAGTCGATCTCGATGTCGTCGCGCACGATGGTCAAATCAACCGGTTCCGTCTGTCCGGCGTGCACCACCGACACGTCCACCGGCTCGCCGCGCGGTCCCTTGAGCCGGTCGGCAGCTTGATCAATCGTAAACCCTTCGGTGCTCTCGTGGTTGATCCCCACGATGCGATCGCCGGCCAGAATGCCCGCGCGGTGCGCTGGCGAGCCAACGATCGGCGTGAGCACGGTCAGTTGCTTGGTATCGGGGTCGAGCGACAGTTGGATGCCGATGCCGGCAAAGTGCTGTTCGAGATTCTGCTTCAGCTCGCGATAGCCCCGCGGCGGCACATACGACGAATAGCGATCGAGCCGCGAAGTCATGCCGCGCAGGGCCGCCTCGAGCAGCACCTGCTTGTCGGTCGGCTCGATGTAGCGGTCGTGAATCGCGTCGAAAACCTGCATGTAGGTGGCGCCGTACGGGCTATGCCGGGCGTTCCACAGACAAGCCAGCGACACGACCGACATGGCGACCAAGAGACGCAGGTTTCGACTTGGCATGCGAAGTTACCTAGGAAGTGACGCGAGCGAACCGCCCGATTGTGCGCTCGAGCCTGGCCCGCGCTGGCCGGATCGTTCAACGTAACATAACCGGCCGGCGCTTGCGGGAGACGGCCTGCGCGGCAGCTTGGGGGAGGTTCAGGGTGCGTTCCGTAGGCTAGGGCTGATCAGGGTGACGCCGCGGGTCACGGGGGGGTACCCGAACATGGTACTTTCCGGCAACTTGCGTTCCGACCGTCCCCAGCGGGTGTTGCCGACAGTTGAGTTGCTGCTGTGCTGCTGCTTCCGTCGAGAGGCAAAAATGCGGAGCCCCTTTATGTTCCCCCTTGGCCCTGGAGTTGGCGCTTTGGGCAAGCTCTGCCGGCCCTGCCAAACGTAGCGGATATTCCCGCTATGCCGGTCGATGCATAGGGTACCGACCCACGGCGCGCGGCTCAGCACGGACCTTGCATTGCCCGCCGCGCCGCTGCTCACCGATCAAATTGACCCGCCCGAAAGGGGAGATGCACATGCTTCGCCGGACCGTTCTCGCGATCGTCTGCGCGCTGGGGGCCATGGCGCTGGCGCCGAGCGATGCCGCCGCCCAGCAGGCCTACGGCCGCCAATGGGGACATTCGTACAACAGCCACGACTGGGAACGCTTCTACCATTACCCGTACATCTACTACCCGCAGAACTTTTGGGGGCCCGACTACTATCGTAGCTCGGAGAGCTTGTACTACCGCTATCCACCCGAGATGCGGGTGCCGGTCTACAACAAGGCCTGGCAGAACTACTATCCGCAGCGGCGCCGCTACCACTCGGGCCACCACTTCATCCTCGACGTGTTTTGATATTGGACCCCGAGGAAGCTGGATCGCACAGCGAGCTTCGGTGCGGCGCCGAAGCCGAGGAAGTTCGATCGCACAGCGAGCTGCGCTGCGGAGTTGCTAAGTGCCCGCGACGTACCGCGCGGGATCGACGAGCCCCGCCTCGGCGAACCCGCGCAGCCTTAGCACGCACGAGTCGCAGCGGCCGCACGCCGCGCCGTCGGCCGCCGGGTCGTAGCAACTGGTGGTCAGCGCGTAGTCGACTCCCAGCTCGGTGCCGCGGCGAATGATCTCGGCCTTGCTCAGGGCAATGAGCGGGGCGTGAAGGGCCAACCGCGTGCCACCTTCGACAGCCGCCTTAGTCGCCAGGTTGGCCATCTGTTCGTAGGCCGCCAGATACTCGGGGCGACAGTCCGGATATCCGCTGTAGTCGACGGCGTTCACCCCCAGGTAGATGTCGCTGGCACCGAGCACTTCGGACCACGCCAACGCGAACGACAGAAAGATCGTGTTGCGGGCCGGCACGTAGGTAATCGGAATGCCGGCGGCCATCTCGCCCGGTTCGCGATCTTTGGGAACCGCCTGGTCACTGGTCAGGGCCGAGCCGCCGAACTGCCGCAGATCGATATCGACGATCACGTGGCTTGCCGCACCCTGCCGCTGAGCGATGCGCTGCGCGGCAGCCACCTCGATCGCGTGCCGCTGCCCGTAGCGGAACGTCAGCGCGAAGGGCTCGTAGCCTTCGGCCCGCGCGATCGCCAGCGCCGTGGCCGAATCGAGTCCTCCACTGACGAGCACCACGGCTTTGGGCAAGTCGAGCATCGAGCGAGCTCCTGGTCGGCTATCTAACGGCTCTTATTGTCGCGGCGAGGCGAATGGTAGCAACCCGCCGCCGCGGCCGGCGGGCCATACCTTGCCGATCGCGTGCATCGCCACTACGCTCCGAAGCATGTCGCAGGAGCCTGCCTATGTTCTGGTCGTCGATCTCGGCAGTGGAGGGCCGAAAGTTGTGCTCGTCGCCGACTCGGGCGAGATCGTCGCCCAGGGCTCGGCACGCATCGCCACGCACTACTTGCCCGACGGCGGCGCGGAACAAGACCCCGCCGAGTGGTGGAGCGCGTTTGATGGCCTGGTGCGCCAGATGCTCGCCCTGCGGCCGGTGCCGCTCGATCGCGTGGTCGCGATCGCCTGCACTGGGCAGTGGTCGGTGACCGTGCCGGTGGCCGCCGACGGCCAGGCACTGTCGCGAGCCGTGCACTGGACCGATCGCCGCGGCGCGCCTTATACGCGCGATCTCACGCATGGCCTGATCAAGGTGCAAGGCTACGGACTGAACCGCCTGCTCGGCTGGATGTGGTACACCGGCGGCGTGCCGACGCATTCCGGGGCCGACGCGCTGGCGCACATGCTCTGGATCAAGCACGAGCGCCCCGACATCTATCGCCAGACGTTCAAGTTTCTCGAGCCGGCCGACTACCTGAACCTGCGCCTGACGGGTCGCTTCGCCGCCTCGCGAGCGTCGGTCTACCCGTATCTGCTCACCAACAACCGGCACAACTCGACCATCGACTACGCGCCGCGGCTGCTCCGCTGGTCGGGCATCCCTCGCGACAAACTCCCCGATCTGGTGCCGGTCGACGCCGTGCTGGGGACGCTGTTGCCCGAGATCGCTGCCGAGTGGGGGCTCGGCCCCGATGTGCAGGTCGTGGCTAGCACCGGCGACAGCCAGGCGGCCGTGCTCGGCGCCGGCACGCTGGCGGACTTCGAGCCCCATATCTGCATCGGCACCTCGAGTTGGCTGACTTGTTTTGTGCCGTTTCGCAAGACCGATTTGACGCGTTACCTGGCGACGATGCCCTCGGCGCTGCCAGGGCGCAACATGGTGATGGCCGAGTTGGGGCCGGCCGGCAAGTGCCTTGAGCTATTCCTCGACAACTGGCTGTTTGCCAACGACGAACTTTCTTGCGCGCCGCGCCCGCCCGACGCGTTCGAACGCCTGGAACGGATCGCGACCGCCGCTCCCCCCGGCAGCGACGGCCTGTTGTTCCTCCCCTGGCTCAACGGCGGCGGGCCGCCGACGGGCGACAGCTCGCTGCGCGGCGGATTCTTGAATCAATCGCTCGTCAGCGGCCGAGGCCAGGCAGCCCGTGCCATCTTCGAGGGAGTGGCCTACAATCTGCGGTGGCTGCGCGACGCCGTGCAAACGTTCTGCGGCCGGAAATTCGAGGCGCTAAACTTCATCGGCGGCGGTGCTCGCAGCCCGTTGTGGTGCCAGACGCTGGCCGACGTGCTCGGCGCTCCGATCCGCCAGGTTACCGAGCCGCAGGCGGCGATCGCCCGCGGCGCGGCGCTGGCGGCGCTGGTGGCCCTGAAGCGGTTGCCCGTCGCGGAAATCCCGCGGCGCGTGCCGATCGCCAGCACGTTTTTGCCCGACGCAGCCAACCGCCCAACTTACGACGGAATGTACGAGAACTTCCTGGCCGCCTACCGAGCCAACCGCCGGCTGTTCCGGCAGATGAACCATACGCCCGTCGACGGCCATTCCTAGAAACCGCATTTGCACCCAGCGAGGAGTCCATCGTGTCGCAAGATGTCGCCGAAGAATTGGGACTGTTGGCCCCCATCGACGAAATGATGCACCCGTATCGCGAGCGGTTTCCCGCCAATCGCCAGTTGCCGGCGACCGGCCGCTCGCGGGCCGACGTGCTCGCCGAACTGGCCGAACTGCGCGCGATCGAAGAAGGTCGCTGGAAAGCAGGTTATGCCTCGGGCTCGGTCTATCACGGCGACGATGAGCACGTGAAGTTCGTCACCGAAGCCTACGCCTTGCAGTCGCAGTCGAACCAGTTGCATGCCGATCTGTGGCCCAGCGCTGCCAAGTTCGAGGCCGAAATCGTCGCCATGACCGCCCACATGCTGGGTGCCGATCGTACGACCGCGCCCTTCGGCTCGCGCGAGGGCGTTTGCGGCTCGGTCACCTCCGGAGGCTCCGAAAGCATTCTGTTGGCGATGAAGACCGCTCGCGACTGGGCCGAAGCCAAGCGCGGCATCCGCGACGGCGAGATCGTCGTCCCCATTTCGGCACACGCGGCGTTTCACAAGGCGGCGCAATACTTCCGCATGGGGCTGAAGATCGTGCCGCTCGACGACGACTTGCGCGTCGATATGAACGCCGTGGCCGACGCCATTGGCCCCAACACGATCGCGCTCGTCGGTTCGGCCGTCAACTTTCCGTACGGCACGATCGACCCCATCGACCAGCTCGGCGAATTGGCGCAGCAACATGGGCTGCTGTTGCACATCGACGGCTGCCTGGGCGGATTCTTCCTGCCGTGGGCCGAGAAGCTGGGGCGCGACGTGCCGCCGTTCGACTTCCGCGTGCCAGGCGTCACGTCGATGTCGTGCGACACGCACAAGTACGGCTACGCCCCCAAGGGGACCTCGGTGGTCCTCTACCGCGGCCAGGAGCTACGGCACTTTCAGTACTTCACCACGTCCGACTGGCCCGGCGGGCTCTATTACTCGCCGACGTTTTCGGGGAGCCGCCCCGGTGGTTTGAGCGCGGCCTGCTGGGCAGCGCTCGTCTCGATCGGCGAACAGGGTTATCTCGAAGCAACGCGCCGTATCCTGGCGGCCGTCGACACGATGAAGCAGGGAATCGCCGGCATCCCCGAGTTGCACTTGTTGGGCAACTCGCTGGGGCCGTTTGCGATTGGCTCCTCATCGCTCGACATGTACCAGGTGCTCGACCAACTGTCGGCCCACGGCTGGGCGCTCACCGGCTTGCAGCATCCCTCGGGCATCCACGTCAGCCCCACTTTGCGGCAGACGCAGCCGGGCGTGGCCGAGCGGTTCGTCAAAGACCTTGGCGAAGCGGTGGCCTTCGTGCGCGACACGCCGAACATCGAAGGTGGGATGGCCCCCATCTACGGCATGGCGGCCGCCATCCCCGACCGCTCGGTTGTCCACGACATGCTCAAGCAGGTGATGGACGTTTACTACCGGCTGTAGGCGAGCGCGGTGCGCAAGTGGCCGACAAACTTGAGTAAGGTTGCCGTGGCCCTGCGCCCTGCCGGTCGCGGGCAAGTCACTCGCTGTCGCTGGGTACGGTCAATTCTTTCTGCGAGCTGATGTGCTCCAGCAACTCGGCTTTGTCCCAGTAGGTCGGCTTCATCCGCAGTTGCGAGTACAACTGTTCCCCCTGATCCATGTAGTGCGGCGAATCGGCATGCCCGCTCTGCCCCCAGCAGACGCAGCTAAACGATTCCACGCCCTCGTTGGTGAAGAACATCAAGATGGGGGACATCGTGCCGGAGTTGGCCACGAAGGTGCCCGGCTTGTCGGCGACTTCCTTTGTCCGCACGTCGAAGAGCGATTCGCTGAAGCCGTGCGGCAGTCGCTTGGAACCAAAGTCCATGCCGCCGACCGGCACGAATCGCTCGCCGCGCCCCAGCTTGTGAATTTCGCCCCAAGGCAGATCCCAGCGGCCGTAGCGCTCTTTCATCTCGGTGACCGTTTGTTTGAGCAGGTCGCGCATCCGGGCTAGTTCGGCGGCGTCGGGCTGATCGACGTCGAACACCTTCGACCCGTCGACTTGGGCGTCGCATTTTTCGCGCCAGAAGGCATACACGTTGGTGGCCACGGCGTCGCGCGTAAAGCGGCCATCCCAATCGAGGATGGCCTGCGCAACTTTGGCCAGTTCGCTATCGCTCGACTCGCCGGCGACCGCCTGCCGCAAAGCCTGCTTCCAAACGGCGGCGTTGATGTCGAACACGTCGGTGGCAAAGGCCATGGCATCTTCGCGAGTCACCGAATCATCGTCGTGCAGAAGCTGCGTGATCCGTTCGCCGCGCGGGTTGGTCACATCCCACGACACGTTGTAGATGTAGTCGATGTACTTCTCCGGCTTCAGCGGGCTGTCGACCATCATGTTCGCGGGGCTGATGTTGCAATTCTGCATATAGCCCTGCGGTGGATTCATGATCTGCACCAGGTCGTCGATCGAATGGATCCCTTGCCAGGCGGTCGCCGAGGTGTGCCCCGGCACGGGCTTGCTCCAGTCGTGGCCCTTGGGCCGCACCGGCACGCGCCCCGTGCGGACATAGCCGATATTGCCCTTGGTATCGGCGAACATGACGTTCTGTTCGTTGAACTCGTTCATCCCCAGCGCATCGTGGAGCGAGTTGGCGTCGCTGGCCGTGTTCATGCGATAGAACTGCTCGAAGATGTCGGCCGAATCGAAGTATGGCGTCGCGGCCACATAGGCGACGCCCTCTTTGTTGGGCGCCACGACCACCGGCCCCAGGTGCGTGTACATCGCCGGGCGTTTCTCCGGATCGCGCCCCTTGACGGGAATGCTGATCGCGCTGAGGCGGCAGGCTTTCCACTGGCCATCGTATTCGTACTGCGGAATCAGCCCCATGCGAGTCTTGATCACGTACACGTCGGCCGTGTCGGGACCGCCGGTGGTCAGGGCCCAGCCGACGTTGGCGTTATGCCCGTAGCCCATCAGCGGCGTGCCGATCAGAAAGAAGCCGCACATTTCGAGCGGCCCGGCGTGCACGCGGGCTTCGTACAGCAGGGCCAGGCTCTCCCAGGTGAGGTGTGGATCGGCCAGCAGGATTGCCGAGCCGTCGGCCGAGCGCGTGGGGGACACCGCCCATTGGTTGGAACGCATCGAGACGTTCTCACCCTTGGGCCGCCGCTCGACTTCGTCCTGAATCGTCCCCAAGGGCCAGCGCAGGATCATCGCGCGGCCGATGGTGGCGATCTGCCACGGCTCGAGATCCAATTTCGATTCGGGCGCGTCGTCGGGATGGTCCTCGATGTAGGCCTTCACCCCCGCGACGAACGAAGTGGCCAGCTCGCGCAATGGCTCGGAAGCGTGCTCCCACTGCTTCTGGGCCATCTCCTCGTTGCGCACCAGGCGCATGATGTAGTCCTGGTCGATGTAGCTCTCGCCGGCATATTCCGACATCCGGCCCAAGCCCGTGCGCACCGCTTGGAAGATGTCGTCCAGGCGGTCCTCGGCTTGGGCATAACCCAATCCGTAAGCGCCTGCGGCCGGTGTGTCGGCGTAGATATGCGGTACACCCCAATTGTCGCGATAGATCGTCACCTTCCCCGGGGCGTCAGCGGCGGCGAGGGTTGCCGACAGACAGGCAAAGACCACTGCCGGAAAGGTCAATGTGCGGATCGAGTCGTGGTTCATGGAAGGGCTTTCCCTTGGAGTTGCCCGCGGATGGAATGAATCAAGACGATGGCAAAATGCCTTTAGGAGAGAAACGCAGGATTGTAACGCGCCAGACTCTGACCTTCACGCAAACTTCTGGAGGGCGCTGGAAGGCTCAACGGGAGCCGTCCGCGACGCGCTCAAGGCAGGCGCGGCCCTGCACGAAGAACTCGAGGACCTGAAGTAAGCGCTCGAAGCGGCGAAGTGACCTGCGCTGCATCGCGCGCTGAACTGACGTCGCTTGCTACTGCCATCTAACCTGGCAGTGCCCAATCAGAAACTGCCCTGCTGGACAAGCCAGCAGTGGCACCGAAATCGGGTTTAGAAACGGCTGCTACACCCGCCCGCCGGGATCGATACCCGGCGGCTCGGGCATACCTTCGGTGATGATTCGCCAACTGGCGCCCATTTCGCGCATCGCGCGGTAGTTGCGCGGCTGGTAGGCAATCGCCAGTTGCGGCGTTTGTTGCTCGGTCCCGCCTTCGTAGCGCGACTGCATCGCCGCGTCGAGCACGCCGGTCACCAGCAAGGTGCGCTCGACCGGGTACGGCGCACGCCGCTCGCGAATGCACGTCTGAATGGCGTGCGAGAGGGCCTTGAACAAGTTGCGATTCTCCCACGGCCCGACGTAGAAAGTCGTCGCTTGCGGCTCGTCGGCCCCGTCGGCCAGCAGGGCGAAGTTCCAGCGGTTGCGTCCGCCGATGGCCAGCACCGTGCCGGAAAAGCCGTCGCGGTAGTCGACCAGCAAGCCATGGATCGCATTGGGATTGCCCATCAGCCGTTCGACGATCTTCGGCAGCGGCGGCTGGCCGGGGCCAAGCTCGGCCTGCATGGCGGCTTCGGCCACCGCGCTGTTCCAGCGCCCTTCGTCGGCGGCGCGCCACAGTTTCTCCCCCTCGAGAAACTGCACGCTCTTCACGCCCGACTCGCCGCCGGCGCGCGCCTCGACAATCGACTGCAAGACTTCCAGCCCGTGAAAGTCGTACGACTCGACCCCGCCACCGTGAATCGACACCGCGGTCTTGAGTTTGCTGCCGGGCGCCAGCTCCAGCGCCGGCCAGCGCTGCGCCAGCGGCACCGAGCTGCCGGCCATGAAGGGAATCTCGAGTCGCTGGGCCGTGTCGTACATCTCCTTGGCCCAATCCCAGCGATACGAGAGATGCTTGTCGTTGAACAGCGGGGCCACGCGGCCGCTGCGCTCGTAGACCGCCACGATCTCGTCAAAGAATCGCTTGCGCGGATACTCGTGCTGCCCTTTGTCGTTGTGTGGATAGTCGCCGTGCTCGCCGATCGACAGCACGCCGTCGACGGCCAGCTCTTTGCCTCCCACGCCCACCGCCTCGCCGATGGTGCCGAAGATCGGCACGCCAAACTCCTGCGAAACCGCGCGGGCCATGTCGCGCCCTTCGGGGAATTGATCGACGTACATCGCCACGAGTTCGACGCCCGGATCGGTCCACTGGCCATTGAACAAATACGGCTTGAGGAAGTTCTCCAAGATGACGTGTGCGTGGCTGCGGTACGTGAACTCGGTGAGGACCGCAGCGACTTTCGGCCGCGCGGCAGGTTCGGCAGGCTCGGCGGCCACGAGTCGTCGCAGCGGACCGGCAGCCAGCCACGACGTCGTGACGCCGGCCGCGGCCGCCAGTGCTCCCGATTCACGGAACCATTCACGGCGATTGATACTGCTTTGTTGATCAACGTTCCGCATCGCCGGCTCCTTATTGAATAATGCCTATAGCAGCCCATACTCGGTCAGCGTGCGGCGCAGCTTTGCTTCGTCCGCTGCCGGCAGTGGCGTCATCGGCATGCGCAATTCGCCGGTGTCGCGGCGCAGCAGTTTCATCGCCGCTTTGATCGGGATCGGGTTGGTCGCCAGCCCGAGCATGTCGCGGCACAGCGGGAACAACTTGCGATGATGGGCCAGGGCCTCGACGAGATGGCCGCGCTCGAAGTCGTTCCACAGCGCGAGCATGTCGCGCGGCACGATATTGCCCACGACCGAAATGACGCCCCGCCCGCCGATCGCCAGCAACGGCAGCGTGATGCTGTCGTCTCCCGAGAGGATCGTCAGGTCTGTTAGCGCCATCGTTTGTGATGCCTGGTCCATCGAGCCGGTCGCTTCCTTGACCATCGTGATGTTCCGGCACTCGGCCATGCGGGCGATGGTCTCGGGCTCGATGTTCTTGCCGGTGCGGCCGGGGATGTTGTAAACGCAGATCGGGATATCGACCGCTTCGGCCAGCGCCTTGAAGTGTTGGTAGAAGCCCTCTTGCGTTGGCTTGTTGTAATAGGGGGCGACGACCAGCGCGGCGTCGGCGCCGGCCTTGGCGGCCCAGCGCGTCAGGCGGAGGGCTTCGGCCGTGCTGTTCGAGCCGGTCCCCGGCATCACCTTAATGCGGCCGGCCGCGGCCTCGACCACCGTGGCGATCACCCGCTCGTGTTCGTCGTGCGACAGCGTGGGGCTTTCGCCCGTGGTGCCGACGGGGCACAGGCAATGGGTGCCGGCCTCGATCTGGAACTGGACCTGGGCTTTGAGCGCGTCGTAATCGACTTCGCCATTCTTGAACGGAGTGGTGATGGCGACCGACAATCCGGCGAAGGCTTCGCCACGAGTTTTCATCGACGGTAGTTCCTGGCAGGCTATGGGATGGCAAGCGCGCCGCGCTGGCGAGCGACCGCCGGCGCCGGGGCGTGCCCCGACGAGCGCGCCGGGTCGCTTGCTGTGGGCATCTTACTGCCGGGCAGAGAGGCAGGGAAGAAACAACGGGAAGCTCATCGATTCCCCGTAAGTGCACGTGCCGCGGACTCCGCCCCATCAGCTGAAACATGTCTCTGCTGGTAACATACCGCCGCCCCACGCTAGTTGAAGCGCGCCGGTGCGCCCATTACCATGCAGCCGCGGTCGAGAAGCTCGCGGGGCTGGGGCGGGACGCACGCAATCCGCCCGACGGTTCGCCGTCCGCTGACACCGCCAACGCGCTCTGAGCGCCATCCACACACAACCCAACCTGGGAGCAAACGCACCATGATCGTCAACCGCACTTGCAAAATGGCGGCCCTAACGCTGGTCGCCGCCGCGCTCGCCTCGCTCTCCGCGCTGCCGGCCGCCGCCGGCGAGAAGATCTCGCTCTTCAACGGCAAGGACCTCAGCGGCTGGAAGAAGTTCGTCAAGCCGGGCGAAGCGCCCGACGCCGCCGACAAGATCTGGAGCGTCAGCGACGGCGTCATCCATTGCGAAGGCAGGCCGATCGGTTACCTCCTCACCGAGAACGAATACGACAACTACGTGCTGCGCTTGCAGTGGCGCTTTCCCGGCAAGCCGGGCAACAGCGGCGTCTTCGTGCACGTCGTCGGCCCCGACGAAATCTGGCCCAAGGGGGTCGAAGCCCAACTGCAGTCGGGCGCGGCGGGCGACTTCTGGCTCGTCGGCGGCGCGAAGCTGACCATCGACCCGGACCGCTTCGACAGGCCGAGCGGCCGACACTACTTCCGCATGAAGACCGACAAGCCGGTCGAGAAGCCCGTCGGCGAGTGGAACCAGTATGAGATCACCTGCGACGGCGACACGGTCAAGCTCGTGGTCAACGGGCAACTGGTGAACGAAGGGACCAACTCGGAGCTGACCCGCGGCCGCATCCTGCTACAGTCGGAAGGAGCGCCGATCGAGTTTCGCAACATCGAGCTCGAGCCGCTGAAGAAGTAGCCGCGGCCCGCTCGATCTTCGACCGTGTTGATTCTCCACCCCCTCACCCCCAGCCCCTCTCCCGCGAGGGGAGAGGGGAGTGCTCGGCTATGAAGATCACCCATGTCGTCTGCCAGATTCTGCGGCTGAAATCGGTCTCGGCCAAAACCGCCTCGAGCCAGGACGCGGTGCTCGTGCGCGTCCGCACCGACGCAGGGCTCGAAGGCATCGGCGAGGCCGACGCCTCGCCCGAGGTCGTCAAGGCGATCGTCGACGCCCCGTTCAGCCACAACATCGCCTGCGGGCTGCGCGAGATTCTCCTCGGCGAACAGGCGCTCGAGACCGAGCGGCTCTGGCAGAAGATGCTTCGCCGCACGATGTACTTCGGCCGCACTTCGGTCACGATCGCCGCCATGAGCGCGGTCGACATGGCGCTTTGGGATCTCAAGGGCAAGGCGTTCGGCCAGCCGATTCACCGGCTGCTCGGCGGCAAGCAGCACGCGCGGTTCAAGGCCTACGCCTCGATCTTGTTCGGCCGCGACGGCCGCGAGACGCACGACATCGCCCGCCGCTGGATCGAGGCCGGCTACCAGGCGGTCAAGCTCGGCTGGGAACCGATGGGGACCAGCGCCGAGGTCGATCTCGATCTGGTGCGCGGCGGTCGGTTGGGAGCTGGCGACGCCACGCTGCTGGTCGACGCCGGCTGCGTTTGGGACGCGCGCACGGCCTTGCGCCGCGCGCAGGCGTTCGCCGACTTCAACATCGAGTGGCTCGAAGAACCGCTGCGGCAGGACGACGTCGAAGGGTATCGCTGGCTGCGCGATCGCTCGCCGGTGCCGATTGCCGCCGGCGAAGGGGAGTGCGGTCGCGAGGCGTTTCGCCCCTTGATCGATCGTCGCGCGCTCGACGTGTACCAGGTCGATCTGTCGCGTTGCGGTTTCACCGATGCGGCCTACATTCGCGCTCGCGTCGAAGAGATCGGCGCGCGGCTCTGCAACCATTGCTACACCAGCCCATTGACCGTGGCCGCCAGCCTGCACTGGCTGTCGACCTGCCGCGACGCGTTTTTGTTCGAGGACTGCGTCGAGGATTCGCCGCTGCGGCACGAGCTGACGCACGAGCGGTTGCAGGCCGTCGATGGCTACATCTCGGTCCCCGACGGGCCGGGGCTCGGCGTGACGCTCGACGAAGAGTTCGTCCGTCGGCATCTGGTGGCCGAATCGGGGGCCTAGCCACGGAGCAACCGCCGCGAAATCGCGGCCACCGAGAGAACTCAATTGGCCACAGAGGGCCCGGAGAACACCGAGGGGAATTCAGACTTGTCATTCCGAATGCCACCTTGGCCGAACAACGGTCCAGCGCGATTCTGACTTCTCTCTCTGCATGCCTCTGTGAGCTCTGCGTCCTCGGTGGCTGAATCTTCTTCGTCCTCCTTCTCGGTGGCCAAATCCTTTTCTCCTGCTGCCCACGGTGGCTACTTTCCCCTCCGTGACCGCACGAAAACGTGGCTCAACGACAGCCCTTGCGTTATCCTGCAAGCTGGTGTGTTGCTACCACGCTGGCCGCCGGTGCAGGTCTCTAAGTGCTCGGAAACGTTCAACTGTTTTCGTCGTTGACGGTTCTCTTGCTGCTCGCGTTGAGTTTTGCGGGCTCGCTGCGCGCCGAAGATGCGCCGGCCAACACCAAGCAACCACCCACCGTCGCCAGTAACGACTCGGCGGCCACCGGCGACGACTTCAGCGAGCACGTGCTGCCGATCCTGCGGGCCCGCTGCTTCGAGTGCCACAGTTCGAAGAAGCGCGCCGGCAAGCTGAATCTCGAGACGCCGCTGGGGGTGGTCCGCGGCGGCGAGAGCGGGCCCATTGTCTCCGCCGGCGAGCCCGACGACAGCATCCTCTGGCAGAAGGTCCACGACGAGGAGATGCCCCCCGACGAGCCGCTGGCCGGTGCTGAGCGCGAAGTGCTCCGCCGCTGGATCGCCGCTGGCGCGCACGGCTTGCCCGACTCCGCGACGGCCGGCCACGCCGGCGATGGCCAGGATCATTGGGCGTTTCGCCCACCGGTGCGGCCCCCCGTGCCCGAGGTGCGCGACAACTCGCGCGTGCGGACCGACATCGATCGCTTCGTGCAGGCGAAGCTCGAAGCCCATGGTCTGACACTCGGCCCCGAGGCCGATCGGCTGACATTGATTCGCCGCCTGAGTTTCGACCTGGTGGGGCTGCCGCCGACCGTCGCTGAGATCGCCGCTTTTCTGGCCGACCCGGCCGACGACGCTTACGAGCGGCTGGTCGAACATTACCTGGCCAGCCCGCACTACGGCGAGCGCTGGGGCAAGCACTGGCTCGACGCGGCCGGCTACGCCGACTCGAACGGTTACTTCAACGCCGACACCGATCGCCCGCTGGCGTATCGCTATCGCGACTACGTGATCCGCGCGCACAACGCCGACAAGCCTTTCGATCAGTTCTTGATCGAGCAGTTCGCCGGCGACGAGCTGGCCGGCTACCAACCCGATGGCGATGTGTTGCCCGAGCAAGTCGATCTTTACGCGGCGACGCATTTTTTACGCAACGCGCAAGACGGCACCGATTCGAGCGACGGCAACCCCGACGAACTGATGATCGACCGCATGACGGTGATCGAAGGGACGGTGCAGATCTGGGGCTCGGCCCTGCTGGGGCTGACCGTGCACTGCGCGAAGTGCCACGATCACAAGTTCGAGCCGGTCACGCAGCACGATTACTACGCGCTGCAGGCGGTGTTGCTTTCGGCTTACGACCCGGCCGCTTGGGTCAAGGCGGCCGATCGCACGCTCTCGATCGGCACGCAGGCCGAGCGCGCAGCGCACGCCGCGGCCATCGCCACGCTCGACGCCGAAATCGCCGCCCTCGACGCCAGTCTCGAAGCGGCTGCCGCTCCGCTGCGCCGCGCGCTGCAAGTGGAGCGACTGGCCGAACTCGACGAGGCGACGCGCGACGCCGTGCTAGCCGCCTTCGGCAAACCCGAGGGCGAGCGCAGCGACGAAGATCGCGCGCTGCTCGAACCGCACGCCAAGGCGCTCGACGTCGACGGCCAGCTTGGCGAGCGGTTCCCCGAGTTCGCACGGCTGAAAAGCGATCTGGCCGAGCGCAAGAAGAAGCTTGAGGCCCAGCGCCCCGCGCCGCTCGAGCGCGTCTCGGTGCTGGTCGACGTGCATCGCGAACCGCCGGCCCACCATTTGTTCGTGCGCGGTGATTTCCATCAACTGGGAGACGAAGTGCCGCCGGGCGTGCCGGCGTTCGTCTGTTCGCCTGATCGGCAGTTTGCGCCGCAGCCACCTGCCGGCAGCGATACGTTTTCCACCGGCCGCCGCATGGCCTTGGCCCGCTGGTTCACGGCCCCCGATCATCCGCTGGTCACGCGCGTCACGGTCAATCGCATCTGGCAGCAGCACTTTGGGCGTGGGATCGTCGCTACGACGGAGAACTTTGGTTACACGGGGGCCGAACCGACGCACCCCGAGTTGCTCGATTATCTGGCGACGTGGTTCGTCGCCGACGGCCGCAGCATGAAGAACCTGCACCGGCTGATCGTGACGTCGGCCGTCTATCGACAGACAAGCACGGCTGCGGGCGACGCCGGCGCCGCCGCAATGGCAGCCGACCCCGAGAATCAACTGCTATGGCGCTATCCGCTGCGACGGCTCGACGCCGACGCCCTGCGCGATTCGATGCTCGCCGCCAGCGGCGAGTTGAACGACGAGATGTTCGGCCCGTACGTGCCGACCAAGCGCTTGCCCGACGGCAACGTGGTGGTCGACGCCAAGGGGGCCGAGGCCGCCCGCCGCAGCCTGTATCTGCAGCAGCGGCGCACGCAGGTGCTCAGCCTGCTCGAAGTTTTCGACGCGCCAGGCATGGTCACCAACTGCACGCGTCGCGATTCGTCCACCGTGGTGTTGCAGTCGCTCAGTTTGCTGAACGCCGACTTCGTGGTCGAACGCTCCGCGGCGATGGCTGCCCGGCTGGCCCGCGAGGCCGGCGACAGCGTGGGCGAACGCATATCGCTGGGGTTCTTGTTGGCTTATGGCCGTGGTCCGACCGCCGACGAGCGCGCGGCGGCCGAGCAGTTCGTCGCCGAGCAGCAGGAGCACTACACGGCCGAGAACGCCGACAAGAGCGACAAGAAGAAGGTCGACGCCGAGGAGTTCGCCTGGCGCGACTTCTGCCAGATGCTGCTGGCCAGCAACGGATTCTTGTACGTCGAGTGATGCGTAGTGATTCGTAGAGTGTGCGAAGCACACCACAGGTGGGGTGCCACTGCTGGCGGGCCTACGCAAGCCAGCAGTGGCACCCAAAACAGGTTTTGAAACCGCTGACAAGAGACACCCAAGAGGCGCTACGCGGTAAAGGCCACGGTCGGGTCGTCGGCCACGTTGACCCACACGTGCACGTGCGGGTCGCCGCGGAAGTACCAGACGAAGGCCGGACCTTCCAGCCGCCAGCAGTCCCAGCGGCCGTCGTTGCCGACGTCGCCGTCCTTGTAGAAGGCCAGCGCACAGCGATCGAGGCCTCCCTGCGCCTTCAGGCAACTGGTTACCTCGTCGCGGTCTCCCTGGCGATACGGTTCGACCAGCGCGGCGAGCACCTTTTGCAGCTCGTCCTTCTGATCGGTCGACATCTCGGTGACCGGGATGCCCGGCAGGGCCGCGTCCCCCTTGCGGAACGCGTTGGCTTGCTCGCGGGGCTTGTTGTCGACCAAGGCCAGCTTCTGCTGCCGGCCGTCGAGCATTTCGTAGACGCGATTGGCCGCCAAGGCCTGCGGCCAGAAAACGTTGCCCGGGTGGTCGGGCTTCTCGTTGAAGCCGCGGGCCGCGTGCCCGTAGAAGATCGGGCCGCCGAAAGCGACATGCTCGGCCGAGTTGCCGTCGCAGCGGACCGTCATGTGCCGGCCCGTCATCACGAACTGGAACTTGCCTTCGCCCGGCGCGCCGAAGATGGCGATGTTCTGGTCGTTGCCAAACCCGCCGGCGTCGTCTTCGAGCTGCTTGTCGAACTTGCTGATCCAGTCGGGCTGCACCATCCCCTCGAATATCTTGCGGATGATGTCGCGCTGCTCGTCGGTGAAGAACTCGCTGTTGATCACCTGGTCGTTGATGTGCCAGTTGTTTTCGACGCGCGTGCGGAGCAGACCGCGCTTCGGATCGACGTGATCCCAGGCATAGCAGACCTTCTCGCGCTGGCCGGGCGTCAGCTTTTCGTAGAGCACCTTGACCAGGCTTTCCGGGGCGCTTGTCGGCGTAACCGTGGCGGCATCGTCCGCCGCGCGCGAAACCAAGGGCCAGGCCGAAGCCGCGCCCACCGCCACGCCGGCCACCTTCAAAAAGTCGCGGCGCACCAGGCCGGCGGCCGGGTTGGAGCAATCGGGGCACGATTGACGGTTGCTCGACATGACTAATCCCTCCACAGGTTTGACCAGGCTTGACGCCCGACGAGCGGCCACCTTGGGCGCGAGCGCCACTTCCGACTCGCATTAGAGCCCATGCTAGCGGCCGATGCAAAATCCTCCGGCGGGGGGACAGGCGCCTCGCCACCGCCAGGGAGCGCTTGCTCGGGCTACCGCGCTTAAGGTCGAAAGCTGTCCTGCCCAGGCTCCCCAAAACACGCCGCCGAAGGGGTACTTCACCTGGTGGCCGGCATTTGCTCAATCGACTTTGCCGATCGGGCCGATTATGCCGCTGGCGCGCGGCGCCGCACTGCTGCCATGCGCGCCGCGGCTGGCCGAGCGCTACGGCGTTTCGGCGTTGCCGCCGCGCCGGCGGTGCGGTAGTAAAGTGGCCCGCCAGGCCCCGCACCAGTCGGTTGCTAGCATCGCAAGTCCCTGGGAAGGAACAAGCTAACGTGGCCGCACCCATGCCCTTCTTGTCGCGCGTGGTCCGCTCTCCGATTGTCTGGGGAACCGTGGCCGCGGTCGCGTTCTATCTGCCGATCGAAACCGACGTCTGGCAGGCGCCGTATGTCGACCGCTACTTCACCGGTCACCCGGTCGCTTACGCCGCCATGGTGCTGTTCTTCATTGGCCTGGCGACGCTGGTCTTCAAGTGCCTCGACGTCGTCGAGCAATGGCCCTTGATGCGCAAGCGCTTGCTACCGGTGCCCCGCGCGCAAGGCGAGTCGGTCGAGACCTGCGTGCCGTTGCTGGCCGCACTGGACAACCTCGCTCCGGCGGTGCAGCGATCGTGGCTGGCGACGCGGCTACACGACGCGCTGGATGTCGTGCGCCGCAAAGGCTCGGCCGACACGCTCGACGAAGAACTGAAATACCTCGCCGAAAGCGATGCCGCGCGGCTCTACGGCACCTACGCGCTGATGCGGATCATCATCTGGGCGATCCCGATCCTCGGCTTCTTGGGAACGGTGATGGGGATCACGCTGGCCATCGCCAATCTCTCGCCGCAGGCACTCGAGAAGTCGCTCCCCGAAGTGACCTACGGCCTGGGCGTGGCGTTCGACACCACGGCGCTGGCGCTGGCGCTGTCGATGTTGCTGATGTTCGGGCAGTTTCTGACCGACCGCGCCGAGCAACGCCTGCTGGCGGCGGTGGACAATTGCGTCGTCGCCGAGTTGGGCGGCCGCTTCGAACAGACGGGCACTTCGACCGATCCGCAGCTCGTGGCGGTTCGCCGCATGGCCGACGCCGTGGTCAACGCCACCGAGCGGCTCGTGCAGCGGCAAAGCGAGCTGTGGCAGGCCACGATCGACGCGGCCCACCAACATTGGAGCAAGCTGGCCACAGGTTCGCAGCAACAGGTCGAAGCCGCGCTCACGACCGCGCTGTCGCGCAGTCTGCAGTCGTTTGCCGTCGATTTGTCGGAAGCCAGCCAGTCGGCGGCTGCCAAGAGCCAGGAACACTGGTCGCAGGTTCAGGCCGCGCTGGTCGAGACGGCGCAAGCCAGCCGGGAGCAGCAGGCCGAACTCGGCCGCCAGTCGGAGGTGCTGCTGCGCGTCGTCGAGGCCACGGGGCAAGTCGCCAAGCTCGAAGAGACCCTCAATAGCAATCTCGCGGCCTTGACCGGCGCGCAAACCTTCGAAGAAACGCTGCTCAACCTGTCGGCGGCGATCCAGTTGCTCGGCGCGCGGCTCAACCACGCTCAGCGACCGGCGCAGACCGTATCGCTGTCCGGCAACCGGGTGGAGACGCACGCGGCATGACGCGGCATCGCGCACAAAGCGATTCCAACTCGGTGCAGCTCTTCCCCTTCCTGGCAGTGCTCTTGTGCATGATGGGGGCGCTGATTCTGTTGCTGGTCGTCATCGCGCGCAATGCCCGCGCGCAGGCGCAGGCCGACGGAGAGCTCGCGCCGCCGTCGACTGAAGATAAGGCGCGCCGCGAAGAACTCGACTGGCGCCGCGAGCAGCTCATCGCCCAGCGCGATCGCACGCAGGCCGAGCTGAGCGAGCAACGGCTCGAATTGGGGCACTTCGAGGAACACGCCCGCGCCCTCCGCGCCGAGCTGAACGAGCTCGAAAGCGCGCGAGCACAGCTCGATCAACTCAGTTCAACCGACGAACAGCAGAAGCGCGAGCTGGCCGCGCGGATCGCCGACTTGAATCGACAGCTCAGCGAAACGCAGGCCAAGCTGCTGCGGGCCAGGCAAAAACTAGCCGAACAGCCTTCGTCTTACTCGATCATTCCGTACCTGGGACCGAACAGCACGAATCGCCCACCGCTTTATATCGAGTGCCGGCACGATCGCGTCATCCTGCAACCCGAGGGGGTCGTGCTGCTGTCCGAGGACTTCGACGGTCCGCTCGGCCCCGGCAATCCGCTGGCCGCGGCGCTGCGGGCCGCCCGCGAACATATGGCGCGGAACCGCCGCACGAACGTGGGCGAGATGGGCGAGCCCTATCCGCTGCTGCTGGTGCGCCCCGACGGCATCATGGCTTATTGGATGGCCCGCGCCGCGCTGGAGAGCTGGGGAGGTGACTTCGGCTACGAACTTGTCGACGCCGATTGGGACCTCGACTTTCGCACGCCCGATGCCGAACTGGCACACAGCGAGGAGACGGCCGTCGCCGAAGCTCGCATCCAGCAGCGGGCGCTCGCGCAAATGATGCCGCGGTTGCAAGGTCGCCCCGCGCGGCAGTATCGCGCATCGTCGTCCGGTGGCGGCATCGTTGCCGCCGATGAGTTGCCCGAAGACGACTTGCCCGGCTATCGCAAACGCGGCACCGCGCGCAACGGACCAAGCGGCTATTTCGACCCCTATCCGCAAGCGAGTCCCAATGCGGGGTTGGCGGCCGCCGATGCTTGGGCAGCCAACCAAGGCAGCGGCAACGGGCTTGGATTCCAAGGTCAGGGCAACGGATGGGGAACGCCATACGCGGCCGGCACACCTGGCCAGGGCGCGACCGGCGGCACGAGCCTGCTGGGGGGCAACGATGGTGGTCTTTATCCCAGCGAGGCACCGCTCGACCCGGTATCGCGCGGCGGACCGCTGCGTGCCGGTTCCAGCGGCAGTCGCGGTCAAGGATTTGGCGACGGTCCGGGTGGCCGTTTCGCCGCCGGAGGCACACCAGGCGACGGCAGCGGCGAGGGAAGTGGCTCTTCTTCGCTCGCAGCTAGTGGCGGCGCCAATCACGGAGGCAGCGGCGAGACCGCTGCAGGCAACGCCGGCATGGCCTCCGATGGCACCAGCGCGGCCGATGCGACAGAAGCAGGGGCTGGCAACGCTGCCGACGGGAGCGATGGCCCCGCGCTCACGGCGTCGGGCACGAACGCCAGTTCTGCCGGCGGAGCGGCGCGAACCCCGTCGACCGCCGGTTCACCGACGGCGTCCGCCACCCCATCGCGCAGCGGTCAATCGGCCGCGACCGCCTCGGCGACCAGCACCCTCAGCTCGCCGTTCGATACTTATGGCACTTCGGCAGCCAGCGGCAGCGCATCGTCAGGCATGTCGGCATCCTCTGCCGGCGCGGCCAGCGGCAGCCCTGGCGGCGCCCCCACCGGTGGGTCGTCTTCCCCCGGCGCGCCGTCGATCAGTCACACTTCGGCGCCGCCACCTGGCAGCATGGCCCAGCGCCGTGGCCGCGACTGGGCAGTTCCCGACGAAGTGCGCCGCGCGGCGCCGGTCACGCGCCCCGTGCTGGTGCGCTGCAGCCAGTCGAGCCTGGTCATTCTCGACGACGACGGATCCGGAAGGCAGGTGCGTGCCGTGCCGCTGACGGAGAACACCGAAGATTCGATCGACGATTTGATGTCGGGCATGTGGGACCACATCCAGTCGTGGGGCCTGGCAGGCCACGGCATGTACTGGCATCCGCAACTGGTGCTCGATATCACCCCCGACGGCCAGGCCCGCGCGGCCGACCTCAAACGGTTGCTGGCCGGCTCGGGCATCGAAGTCCGTGATAAGCAAGTCAATCCGCCCGTGGCGCGCGAGAAGAAGAAACGCTGGTGGCAGCGATGAGCCGACGAATCCCCAAAGAAGTCGAAGGCTTCGGCGGTGACTCCTTTCTGGATGTCATCTGCAACATGGTCGGCATCATGGTCATCCTGGTGCTGATCGCCGGCATGCGCGCCAAAAACGCGGCGGCGCCCGCCACGGCCGCCGCGCCGCGCTCCGACGGCGGGCTGGTGGCGCTGGAAGCCGAAACCACCGCGCTCGAAGGAGACGTGCTGCAACTGGCCGAGGATATCGAGCGGGTGAAGCTGGCGGCCGCCGCGCGCGAGCTCGAGCGCTCGCAGTTGGCCTACGCCGTGGCCGCGCAGCGGCGCGAGCTCGACGAGCGGCGCCAAGCGCTCGACGCCCAACAGAACGCCGATTTCGATCTGCAGCGCACGGCCGCGGCCGCCGAACATGCCCTGCAGGAAATGCTCGGCCAGCTCAGCGCGACCGAGCAGGGGAAGCGCCCCAGCGTGAAAGTCACCAGCTATCCGACGCCCATTTCCAAGACCGTCAGCGGCAAGGAAGTGCACCTGCAGTTGCGCGACGGCCGCATCGCCTACGTGCCGATCAACGAATTCGAGGGGCGCCTGCCGAACGAAATTCGCCGCGTGCAACATCGCCTGCTCGACTCGAGCGAGGTGACCGACAGCTGCGGTCCGATCGAGGGCTTCCGCATGCGGTACACCTTTGAGCGATTGGGCAACTACGCCCGGCTGCGGCAATGCGAGTTCGTGCCGATCTCGCCGGGGCTGGGCGAAACGCTCGAGCAGGCGCTGGCGCCCAACTCCGAGCTGCGCAACCGGCTGGCCCGCCATCGCCCGGAGTCGACGACCGTCACGCTCTGGACGTACAGCGACAGCTTCCCGTCGTATCGCCGGCTGAAAGAAGAGCTCTACCAGGCCGGCTTCAGCGTGGCCGGGCGGCCGATGCCCGACGGCAAAGCGATCGGCGGCAGCCCGTCGGGGAGCAAGTCGGCGGCCGAATAGGATGTCCCAGTCCTAAAGCGCCGCTGCGTCGCGGGTCAAACTTCCCAGTCAGAAGGGCCAGACCAACGGCGCCAGGACGATGGTCACAATGCAGATCAAAATGTCGAGCGGCACCCCGAGCCTGACGTAGTCGCTGAAGCGATACCCGCCCGGCCCGTAGACCATGAGGTTCGTCTGGTACCCGATCGGCGTGGCGAATCCAGCCGAGGCCGCCATCATCACCGCGACGATGAATGGCATTGGGTTGGCCCCCAAATCGCGGCTCGTGGCCACGGCCAGCGGAAACATCAGCGCCGCCGCGGCGTTGTTGGTGATCAACTCGGTGACAATCAAGGTGACCGCGTAGACGATCGCCAGCGACGCCCACGAGTTCCCCCCCGCCAGGCGAATCATCCCTTCGGCCATCCCCTTGGCGGCGCCGGTGTTCTCCAGCGCCGTGCCGATCCCGAACGACGCCGCGATCGCCAGCAGCACCGACCAGTCGATGCTCCGCCGCGCGGTCGACACGCTCACGCACCGCGTAAGGAGCATCAGCGCCACGGCCGCCAACGCGGCTTTGAGCATCGTCACGCCCGCTAGCGGTGTGCCCGCCAGCCAACCCGATTGACCGAGCGTCACGACCACGACCATTCCCAGCAGGATCCCCAGCGACAGCAAGGCCCGCTCGTGACGCGGCGGGGTCGAGTCCTCGACGGTGCTGACCAGAAAGAAGTCGCGATTGTTCCGTTGCTGCACGGCGAACGAGGGGTGCGACTCCAACAGCAGCGTATCGCCGGCGCGCAGCACGATGTCGCCGATCTTTTGCCGTAGCCGCTGGCCGTTGCGGGCCACGGCGATGACCGCCGCGTTGTAGGTGGTGCGAAAGCGGCCTTCGCGGATCGTGCGGCCGACGTTCGGGCAGGTGTCGGAAACCACGGCCTCGACCAGCGTGCGCTCGGTCGCCGGCGCCGATAGTTTGAACACCTGGTCGGTCGCCGGCACCAGGCCGCGAATCTTCCGCAATTCGACGACCGACTCGACGATGCCCACGAAGATCAGGCGGTCGCCGTGGCGCAGGCGCTCTTGCGGCGAGACGGCCGGCAGCACGGTGCCGTCGCGATCGATCTCGGCCAGGTAGACGCCTTCGAGGTGTCGCAGTCCGGCCTGCTCGATCGTTTTGCCGACCAGCGGCGAGTCGGGCGCCACCAGCATTTCGACCGTGTACTCGCGGGGATCGTCCTGTCGGCTGATCGGCGGGCGCCGGTCGGGGATCAGCCGCGTGCCGACCAGGGCGATGAACCCCATGCCAACGAGCGCGGCCGGCAGCCCCACCCAGGTGATCTCGAACATCGACAGCCCGGCGGGCAGGTCTGGCTGCTTCTCCGCCGCGCGAATCAACATGCCGTTGACGACCAGGTTGGTGCTGGTGCCGATGAGCGTGCAGGTGCCGCCAAGAATCGCCGCGAACGACAGCGGCATCATCACCCGCGACACCGGCACGCGCAACTGTTTGGCCCAATCGGCGACGGCCGGTATCAACATCGCCACCAGTGGCGTGTTGTTCATAAAGGCGCTCAGCCCGGCGACCGGCAGCATCAGCCTCACGACGACGCTGGTCTTCCCCTGGGGGCGGCCGAACAACCGCTGGGCGAGCCAGTCGACGCTCCCCGTTTCGCGGACGCCGGCCCCCACGATGAACAACACGCCGACGGTTACCATCCCTTCGTTCGACAACCCGGCCAGCGCCTCGTCGGGCGCGAGAATGCCCGAGAGCAACAACACGACCAGTCCGCCGACGAGAATCACGTCGGGGGCCAATTGCGTGAGCATCAGCGCCAAGAGCACCAGGCCGACCACGGCGATTGTGAACCAGCCTTCGATGCTCATGCTGCGCGGTGCCCTTCAAGTGCTGCGGTCCGCCCGCGTGTCGTCAGGCGAGCCGCTTCGTGCGGATTGACATCACTACGCGGGCGAGCGCAATCGTATCGATCGGACCACCCCCCCTATCAACGCTGCCGGGCATGAAACCTATAATGAGTGATACGATTCGCCAACAGCGATTTCGGACGAAACCATGGGTATCCGCTTCCTTTGTCCCAACGGCCATAAGCTTAACGTCAAGGCCTTTCTGGCCGGGCAGCGGGGGATTTGTCCGCACTGTGGCGAGCGATTTTTGATCCCCTCGGAGTCGATCAAGAACATCCGGGTCGATTCCTTGGGGGGGCCGCGTTCGTCCGGCGAGGGGGCCGCGGTCGTCGAGGAAGAGTCGGACTTCGCCGATTTCGCCATGCAGTCGCACCTGGTGCCGACCGTGCCGGGCCAGGCCCCGTCGATTGCCGCCCCGCGCGAAGAGCAACCCGAGCCATCGCCGGCAACCGAGACCGCCGAGCCTGCCCGCGCCGAATCGCAGCCCGAGCCCCAGCCCGCCGAAGCCCCCGCGCAGCGTCCTTTCGATCAGCCTGACGGCGTCGGCGGTATCGCGCTGGAGGTCGGCGAGGACTTCTCGATCGTGGCTCCTCAATCGAACACGCCATCGGCCCCCATCGAAGAAGATCTGCTGGCCGCCGGCAGCCGCTTCGAGGATCTACCCGACCTCGATGAGTTGGCGGCGGCGGCCCACCGCGCCGCCCCGACCGCCGCGCCGAGCACGGCACCGAGTCCTGCGCCCAACGCGGCGCCCGCGAGCGGAGCCCCCAGCGCGGCGAACGCTGCGTTGCCGGCCACGGGCGCAGCGCCGGCCGGAAGTAGCGCCGCGCCTTCCGGGGCGTCGCAGCCGGCCGTGAGTTCCGGCGCCGAGCGTGTTGCACCGGCGGCGCTTCCTCCGGCGCCCCCGGCCAACGTCCCGCTCCCCGGCGTCGACCCGATCAGCGAGTTTCCGCACGCGGTCTGGTACGTGCGGCTGGTGACCGGCGAGCAGTTTGGACCCGCGCCGGGGGACGCCATGCGCCGCTGGCTCGACGAAGGTCGTGTGCCGCCTGGCTGCCTGGTCTGGCGCGAAGGTTGGCCCGAATGGCGCCGCAGCGAAGCGACGTTCGCCGTCGTGGCGCAGCGTGTACCGCCGGCGATTCCCGGAGCAAGTCCGGCGGTCTCGGCTCCCGCTTCAGCACGCCCGCCATCGCCAACCAGTTCGCTGGGGATGGGGACCGCTGGCTCGCTGGCTGCCGGCGAACCAACGTCGCTTGCTCCCGTGGCGCCGGTCGAAACCCCGGCGCAACCGCTCCCTCCCGCGGCCGTGCTGGCCGCCAAGCGCCGCCGCTCGCAGCGCATCATGGCCCTGATCGTCGGGCTGTTGGCGTTGGCGATCGTCGGCCTCGTGCCGGTGCTCGTCTACGTGCTGATGCGGCAGTAGCCCACGGCGATCCGGTTCGCCCGTGCTAAGGGGGACGGGAGTCGTTTCTGCCGATAGTTATTGGTTCTTAGATTGCTGAAGAGCAGAAACGACTCCCGTCCCCGTCTTCCGCCCCCCGCTCGTTGTCGCCATTTGACACTCGCCGGCGCACCCCCTTAACTTGTGCGGCGTCGCGCGATTCGCCGCGCCGCCGTTCTGGGGAAGTTCGAGAGGGAGTCTTCGCAATGGCAGATCGAGCCGGCCAGGTCGACAACGTGATGCAAGAGAAGCGGCTCTTTCCACCGCCGCCGGAGTTCTCCGCCCGCGCGCGCATCAAGTCGCTGGCCGAATACGAGCAGCTCTGGAACGAGGCGGCCACCGACATCGAAAAGTTTTGGGGGCGCCACGCCGCCGAGCTGCACTGGTTCAAGCCCTTCGACAAAGTGCTCGAGTGGAACGAGCCGTTCGCCAAGTGGTTCGTCGGGGGGCAGACCAACGTCTCGTATAACTGCCTCGACGTGCACCTCAACACGCCGCGCAAGAACAAGGCCGCCCTGATCTGGGAAGGGGAGCCGGGCGATCAGAAGATCTACACGTACCAAACCCTGCACCACGAAGTCTGCAAGTTTGCCGGCGTGCTAAAAAGCCTGGGCATCAAGCCCGGCGATGTGGTGTCGATCTACATGCCGCTCGTGCCCGAACTGGCGATCGCCATGCTGGCCTGCGCGCGGGTGGGAGCGGTCCACTCGGTGATCTTCGGCGGTTTCTCGGCCGAAGCCATCGCCGATCGCAACAACGACGCCCAGGCCAAGCTGCAGATCACGGCCGACGGCGGCTGGCGTCGCGGCCAGCAACTGCAACTGAAAGCCACGGTCGACGAGGCGCTCAAGAAATCGCCCACGGTCGAAAAGTGCATCGTCCTGCGCCGGCTCGGCACGCATGTGCACATGGAAGCGGACCGCGACCTGTGGTGGCACGACCTGATGGAAGAGGCCCGCGCCGATTGCCCCGCCACGCCGATGGACAGCGAAGCGCCGCTGTTCATCCTCTACACCAGCGGTTCGACCGGCAAACCGAAGGGGATCAAGCACACCACGGCCGGCTACAACCTGTTCATCAAGAAGACGGCCGAGTGGGTTTTCGATCTCCGCGAAGAAGATACGTACTGGTGCACGGCCGACATCGGTTGGATCACCGGGCATAGCTATGTCGTCTACGGCATGCTGTCGGGCGGGGCGACCGTGGTGATGTACGAAGGGGCCCCCAACTGGCCCGACGAAGGACGCTTCTGGGAGATCATCGAGCGCTACCGCGTGAACATCTTGTACACGGCGCCGACGGCGATCCGCGCGTTCATCAAGTGGGGCGATCACTGGCCCGCAGCCCACGATCTGTCGAGCTTGCGGCTCTTGGGCACGGTCGGCGAAGGGATCAATCCCGAGGCCTGGATCTGGTACCACGAGAAGATCGGCCACGGCCGCTGCCCGATCGTCGACACCTGGTGGCAAACCGAAACCGGCGGCATCATGATGAGCCCGCTGCCGGGGGCCATCGCCACCAAGCCGGGGAGCTGCACGCGACCGCTGCCAGGCATTGTGCCGGCGATCGTCGACGCCGACGGCAAGCCGGTCCCCGAGGGCTCCGGCGGCTGGCTGGTGATGGAAAAGCCCTGGCCCGGCATGCTGCGCGGCATCTGGGGGGATGACGCCCGCTATCAGGAACAGTATTGGTCCAAAGTGCCGGGCAAGTACCTGGCCGGCGACAACGCCCGCCGCGACGCCGACGGCTACTACTGGATCATGGGGCGGATCGACGACGTGCTGAACGTCTCGGGGCATCGGCTGAGCACGATCGAAATCGAAAGCGCGCTGGTGAGCCATCCGCGCGTGGCCGAGGCCGCGGTCGTGGGGCGCCCCCACGAGCTCAAGGGGCAAGCCGTGAGCGTCTTCGTCACGCTCAAAGGGGGCGAGGCGAACGACGCCCTGCGCGACGAACTGCGCAAACACGTCCGCAAGGAGATCGGCGCGTTGGCGCAGCCCGACGACATTCACTTCACCGGCTCTCTGCCCAAGACGCGCAGCGGCAAGATTATGCGGCGGTTGCTGCGCGACATCGCCGAAGGGAAGGAAACCGTCGGCGACACGACGACGTTGGAGGATTACTCGATCCTGGCGAAGCTGCGGGAGCAGGAGGAGTAGGGGGGGCTAAGCAGCGTCTTTACGCATAGGCCAGTTGAAGACGGGCTCGCGTTCGTAGATCAGCTGCTTTTCCCACCTACTTGCGGTCACTCCATAAAACTCATCGCCTGGTATGTATTGAAGCGTGATCTCGTCTAATTGTGGCGTCCAAAAGTTGTTCGCCATGATGCTGAAGGCTTTGCCCGACTCGAAACTCCGAACCGCGGCCGACAAGCTCTCGTTACGCGAAATATACAGAAAGCGACGCGCGTCTCGTACCTCGATCAAACCAGGTGCATCGGGCGGCGCAATCTTCGCCACTTCCGACAGTCTTGTCGGTGAAGTGAAATCGTCGTCAAGCACCGAGGACTTCAGAGATGCGATCGCGGCCTTCTCTTGCTTATTCAGAAAACGGGTCTTCCGAAGATACAACGCTCCAAGTCGCAGCTCTTGGCTCGTCGCCTCCGGAGCAATCTCGTGCGCATATTCTTCAAACTGCGAAGCCAGGGCAGGATCGAGCAAAATCTCGTCGATCGAGGCCCCATAGCGAAACCGCAAGCGCACTAGCGCGAACTCAATTACATGCGCATATTGCGGCAGTGCACTGGGGTGCGGTTCGATCTTGGTCGTGGGCGAAATGACGATGCCGCGCTTCTTGTATCGCGATTGGTTCTTGCGAACATTGATCAGCCGCTTTCCCAGCACGGCCGCGGGCGCAAGCACACCGAGTGCCTTGCACTGATGGTAAAACCTGCTCGAAAGATCCGTGTCCCACATGATCGCGTCGGGAGCCGCGCCGGCGCGCACTTCTTCAAAGGCACGCACGATGACTTCGTCCTCTGCGTAAGTTAAGTGCTCGCTCGTGCGACGTGTTGGCGTTGTATACTGTGCTTGGAGCGCCGCTGCGCTTGTTTCGAGTAGCCCAAAATTCCCGAAACGAGGAGCACGAATCGGTTTGATCGTGCTACCAAGCACCTGACTCAGCGCATATTGATTCAACGTATCCATAGCGGCCATCCTGGGCGGTGACTTACCCATTGCCGGTACCAAAATCGGTTATTTCGTGGAACGCACTGTTGATGATGATCGCAACCGCAGCTTGGCGCGTTTCTCTACCCATGCGTTTCGCAAACTTGAGAAGCTGCTCCAGCTTCTTGCGACTCCAGGGCAATCGCATCACACTTTGACGGCAAGGTCTAGTGCTTGCACGCTCCTCGCCACAAGTTTGATGCTCTGTCCACTTGTCGCGCGCTCGTCACGGCGAAAAATGGCTGGCGACGAAAGGCTGCGACAGGGCGAATCATTGAAAACTCGACCGGCCATTTTTCGCAGAAATAGCCTTGGGACAAGTGTACGGCCACATGTTCTTCCAGCAGCCGCGATGCTGGCACTAGTCACAGCCCGCAGATTGTGATGCGATTGCCCTACTTGCGACTCTCGAGATCGGTCCGCTGCACGTACGACTCAATCAAAATCGGTTGGTCGTGCAGAATCCGCCCATCATCGCATTTGTATATGCCCGCGAAAGTTCTGAAAGCCGTTGCTCCTCTGTAGAGGTCGGCGAAGAGATCCATCGCAGCTCCCGCCCACTGATCTTGATCCGGCAACTCCGCATCGTCCCGGTCATGGCTCGGATGATCAGGATGACAATATCCTGCCGTTTGTCCGCATGCAGGACACTGATAATCTTATCGAGTTCGGGAAACAGTGACTTCTGTCGACCTGCCATTCGCGTGCCCCCGTTTCAACGGCACCTCATGCCAAATCGTCTTAACCTACTATATCACGCACGTTTACGGTTTCCAGAAGCAATGCACCCTACGAGCGCGGGCGGAGAAAAAGTGGACGCGACTCGAATCGCTGACTCGACGCGGCCTTGTCTTTGACAATTTGACGCTGCTGCGCGCCGCGAGGGCCGTGCAGTGAGCGTGCGGACCAAGCGACGGTTCCGCCGGAAGCATCTGCGGGAGGGATTGGCCGCTTGGCGGAAACTCACATCAAGTGGCGCGGCGCGGCTTTCGTCGACTCCCCGCCCGCAGCGCCTCGTCGATCTTTTCGATCGTCGCGACCGTCGGCGTGCGCTTGCCGGTCTCGATGCGGTTGAGCGTCTCGACACGGACGCCGGCGCGACGCGCCAACTCCGCCTGCGACCAGCCGTACCGCTCGCGGTCCCGCACGATGTCACGGCCAAGCACGGCCCGCAGCGTCGCCACGGCCGGGCGGTTCCCTTGGACATCGGCAGGCGGCAGTCCGGCCAAGCGCCGATAATCGGCTTCCGGCAAGATCACGAATCGCTTGCCGTCAAGAATCACGGTCTGGATGTCCGTTGGGCTAGCCATCGTAAAACCCATCTCGATGTCCCATGCGTTCTACAATCACGGCGCGAGCTTCGACATGAAACTGGATGCGATAATCACCCGTGCGCAACCGGAATCGTCCGGCAAGCTCGCCGGTGAGCGGCTTTGCTCCACTGACCCGAGGCCAGCGGCTCAACCGCTCGACGAGTTGCAGCACGCGCGTTTGAATCGGTCGCGGCAAGCGCGTAAACTCTTCCAGCGCCGAGGCCGTAACCAGGACTTCCATCGGTTCAATTATTGACGCGCATTGACGCAGAAGTCAATGTTGCGCCAGCGCCAATGCAATCCGTCGCCACTAGTTGCGAGTCTGGGACCACCCCGCCCCGTAAGCCGCTCCATCCGGCTATTGTCGCCGTCGCCGTCTTGCTGCTCGCGGGATTCTCCCAGCTACTTGAGCTGTTCATGTCTGGTGCGGGGCACGGCTGGTCGTCGCCCCTCGACACTTCGCCATGGACCTATCTCTTTGCGCTGCTGTTCGGCGCGCTGGTCTTCGTGCGGCACACGGCGCGAACTTCGGAGCGCGCGACTCGCGCGATACGCTCGGTGTACTACCTGTTGGCACTCGCGGCAGGCGCGGCACTCGTGACGAAAGACGTGGGCATCGTGCAGCGGACGAACCTCGAAGGCTGGTCCTACGCCGAGAAAATCTGTTCCCAGATGTTTCCGCTGATGCTCGTCTGGTTGGCCGTCGTAGCCGGGATGCATATTCTGGTCATGATGGCGCTGTTCAGGCGTTTTGCTCGCGCCGAGCGGCGTCGACGATTGGAATAGCCGATGTCGCCCGAGCCGCCACGCCCGTTTCAGTTCACGCTCCGCCGAGCGCTTTTGGCGTTCGTGATTCTCTCGCCCTGCATGCTCTTGCTGTCGGCGATCCTGCGGCGGCCAACGATCTTCCTGCTTCCGTTGGTTACGTTCGTGGCCGTCGGGGCAATCGTCGCCATGCAGGCTTTGGTCCTCCTCGTCGTCGACTATTTTTTCGGCATCCGCGCTCGTAAACCTAAGAAACCAGAACCGTAACCTCGATGGCAACCGGATCGTGATACTTTTGCGGACAACGTCGGATCTCGCAACCACAATCGGTGGACAGTTCACGCGGCAATCGGGCACTGGCGGAGCCAGTGGCACCCGACATCAGGCAAACGGTGTGCGCTATCGCCGGCCGTCGCGGCTAACATTCTGCTCCTCCAGTGTGTAGCCTTGGGCTTGGCGGGGTATCTGCGTTGCCCCAGTTTCCGAGTCAGCTTGCCGAGATCGCCATGAGAGCCAATCAACTTGCGGCGCTTGTTGCCCCGGCCCTGCTTTGTTCGACGACGTGGGCGGCCGACCTCGATCCGGCCACCGACGACACCGCGCCGGCCACACAACATGTCGACGTCTATCGCGTGCCCGGTCGCTTCGGCGGTTGGCCGGCCAATCATGGCATCTGGCACTGGGGCAACGAGATTCTTGTCGGCTTCAGTGCCGGCACGATGAAAGACAACGGGCCCGAGCGGCACGCCATCGATCACGACAAACCGGAAGAACATCTGCTGGCCCGCAGCCTCGACGGCGGCCAGACCTGGTCGATCGAAAACCCCGCCGAGCACGGGGCGCTGATCCCCACGGGCAAGTCGCTGCATGGCATCGCCCCGCCCGAGCTCGAACAACCGGTGCCGATCGATTGCCCGGGGGGCATCGATTTCACGCATCCCGACTTTGCTTTGACCGTGCGGATGACCGACGCCGACATCGGCCCGTCGCGGTTCTATTACTCGTACGATCGCGGTCACCGCTGGCAGGGCCCGTTCAAGCTGCCGCAGTTCGACACGCCGGGCATCGCCGCCCGCACCGATTACGTGGTGAACGGAAAGCACGATTGCCTGCTGTTTCTCACGGCGGCCAAGCGCGACGGCCAGGAAGGGCGACCGCTGGTGGTGCGAACGACGGATGGGGGACGGACCTGGAAGTTCGTTTCGTGGATCGGCCCGGAACCGGCCGGCTTTGCGATCATGCCAGCGACGGTGCGCCGCGGCCCTCACGAGTTGCTGACGACGTTGCGCGTGCACGAAGGGCGCCGCCGCTGGATCGACGCCTGGCAGTCGCACGACGATGGCGAGAGCTGGACGCTATTGAGCCGCGCAGTCGATGACACCGGAGAAGGGAACCCGCCCAGCTTGATCCGCCTGGCCGACGGCCGCTTGTGTCTGACCTATGGTTATCGCGCCGCGCCGTATGGCATGCGCGGCAAGCTCAGCAGCGACGGCGGCCGCACCTGGAGCGACGAGATCACGTTGCGCGGCGGCGCCGGCGGGCGCGACATCGGCTATCCACGCAGTATCCAGCGGCCCGACGGCCGCGTAGTGGTCGTCTACTACTGGCACGATACGCCCAAGGGCGATCGCTACATTGCCGCCACGATCTGGACAGTGGCAAGTGACGTGGCAAGTGACTAGTGGGCAGTGCTTAAAACGCGCAACTCTAGAAGCAGTTTCAAAACCTGCATTGAACCGACGTCGGGTGCCACTGCTATGAAAGGTGGTTTGTCGTCAAGTCGTCGCAGAGATTTATTTCGCGGATCGCCCAATCTTCTATCCGAGTATCGCGCTAGGCAGTCGCGCTAGCCCAAGTGGGTGTTTCGAGCGAGGCCGAGGTTGCCCGAACCGCTCGAGCTCCTCGGCGAAATCGGCGGCGCCGCAGCAGGCTTCGATGGCACAGCGAGCGACCTGGCCGTACTTCAAGATCGTCTCCCCGACAGCTTCCACATCGTGAGGACAGTCGCGGTTGAACAACTCTCGACCTTCCTGGTTGAGGATCGCGACGCGAATCGAGTCTTGGTGATAGTCCAGGCCGACGAACACAGTTACAATCGCCATGTCTGTTGCTCCTCGTGGCGGAATGCTGGGGCTAATACCTCGACTCACATTCTTGCCACAGAGCAACAGACCTTTCATCCCCATCTGCTTGCTTGCCCAGCAGTGCCAGGCGAATCACAGTGCTACCAGACGCTTCTTGCCGCTAGCCCAGCGTCGGATCAGTATTGGTTTTGAAACTGCTTCTACGCGCTCACTCGTAGCGCAGGGCTTCGATCGGGTCGAGCTGCGAGGCCTTCCAGGCCGGATACCAGCCGAAGATCACCCCGACCGCGGCCGACACGACGAACGCCGCCGCGATCGCCGGCAGGCTCGGCTCGGTCGGCCATCCCAACAGAAACCGCACGGCCAGCGAACCGCCGCGACCCAGCGCGATGCCCATCGCGCCGCCAAGCAGACACAGCACGATCGCCTCGACCAGGAACTGTTCGAGGATGTCGCGGGTGCGGGCTCCCACGGCCATCCGCAGCCCGATCTCGCGCGTCCGCTCGGTGACCGACACGAGCATGATGTTCATGATCCCCACGCCACCGACGACCAGCGAGATGCAGGCCACGCATAACAACAGCGCCGACATGATCCGCGAGGTGGCCGAGAGGGTGCGGGTGATCTCGGCCATGTCGCGAATGTTGAAGTCTTCGGGCTCGCCGTCGCGAATGCGGTGACGATCGCGCAGCACCCTGGTGATCTGGGCGATCGCCGAGGGGATCAATTCGGGGGTCGCCGCTTGCACCAGGATTTGATCGACGTTGATGAACCGCACCGGCTGTGGCGTGTTGGCTTTCTGGCTGGCAGAGGGGACCGGGTAGAGGAGCGTTTGCGAGCTGGGGTAGAGCTTGTTGAGCGTGTTGACTTGCTGCGTGGGGTCGACCACCTCGGCCGCGCTCTGGTTGGCGGTGCTCACCGTGGCGGCTGCCACGCGGAACTTGATCGTGGTCCACGGCGCCAACACGACATCGTCCTGGTCCATGCCGGTCATGCTGGCCCCTTTGCGCTCGAGCACGCCGACGACGCGGAAGGGGACGTTTTGAATGCGAATCTCTTTACCCAGCGGCGACTGACGGTCGAACAGCTCGCGGACGATCGTCTGCCCGACGACGCACACTTTGTTGCCGTTGCGGACGTCGCGCTCGCTGAACGGTTCTCCTTCGCCGAGCGGCCAATCGCGGACCGAGAGATATTCGGGCGTGGTGCCGTAGATATAGGGCGGCACCCAGTTGCGATTGAGATACACCACCTGCGTGCGGGCTCGCACCAGCGGGGCGGCCGCCCGGATTGCCGGGCAATCGGCCAGGATCGCCTCGCAATCGTCGGGCGTGAGCGTGAGGATCGTCCCCGAGCCAAAGGTCACGCCGCCGCTGGCGGCCGTGCCCGACTGAATCAACAGGTTGTTCGAGCCCATGCTTTCGACCATCTTGCGAATCGAAGAGGCCGAGCCCTGGCCGATCTCCATCATGGCGATCACGGCCGCCGCACCGATCACGATACCCAGCGTGGTCAGGGCCGAGCGCATGACGTTGCGCCGCAGGGCCGACACGGCGGTACGCAGCGTGCGGAAAAAGAAACTCATCATGGGGGACAACTCCGAGGCACAATCCAGCTTTCTTAGGTGGCCTTGTCTCAACCAGGTTTGGCGAGGAACTTGCAATTGGATCGCAAGGGACAGGTATCTCGTCAAGCCGTTTCGACCGTCGCGGCATCATCGATTCTATCCAAGAAGCACGTCCATTCCTGGAAAATGCTTGTAATGGCTCCACGGACTCCTAGACTGTTAGCGTTGATTTCGCCGGCAATTGACGAGGGGCCTCATCGTGGCTGCGTCACGCTTTCCAAGTGTCCACGACATGGTCGGCATGTCTCCGCTGGAACTCGGGGACGTCGATCCCGTCGTCATGAACCTCGTCGTGTCTTGGTTCAGCGTGAATCGGAATTAGCGGTTTGAGGTTTAGCGAGTTACGGGGTTGTTGGTTTCGCCCTCGGCGAGTGGGTTAGGTGGTCATCGTCGCTGGCTCGGGCGACCAGGTGGCCT
>JBFXAH010000028.1:0-73931 GCA_050184475.1 Pirellulales bacterium
TCCCGCCACTGCGCAGCCAGAACGCTGCTTGCCGATCGGGCCATGGCTCGTGCTCCACCACAAGGGAAAAAAAGATTCCCCTGAGACTAAACCACGCGCCAAGAATGGACGGACCGGACGCTTACGCTTTATTGCCATATTCCCCTACCTTGGCGATTTTGCAAAACTGGGAAAGCTGCCCAAGAAGATCACGCTTATTCAGAGGATCGCTGAACTTTCCTCCGAGAGCGCTAGATTCGCCGAAAAGGCGCGTCCGCATCTCGAGAAGCTTGCCAAGGCCCTAGATGATGTGCGCCCAAACAGTTTCAGGAACCGTTACGGAAGGTCCGCGAAGCACTGAAAGAGGCACTCGATGCCTCGAAGCAAGCGGGAAGCAAGAGTACATCGAAGAATCGGTGGGATCACATCACCGAATGGCATGACAAGCGCGCAACCGAACTTTTTGGTAACACACCCGGAAGAAGAGTACCAGGGCGAGAATACGACAAGACCTTTAAGGGACGTGATATAGAGTATAAATCCGATAACTTCTCAAAGGGACCGAGAACTCAGGAAGAGATCGGTCGAATGGACCGGCAGATCACGAAGGATATCGACAACCTGAATTCCGGCTCGGCCAACCCACATTGGCATTTTGAGCATGACCCACGCACTGCAGACGACATGGCACCACTCTTGAAACGACTTGACGAGGCTCACATCCCCTGGACATGGGGTTCGTCAACTCCAACGTTCTAAGGTCGTCGCGGCATGACCACTTTCGCTGACAATGTTTATGAGATATTCGGCCCGCTCCAGGCCCAGCATGCTTTCGTTCCCGCGCGAGCTGCCTCAGGGAAGCACTTCGCATCACTCATTCGACGGGTGAGCGAGGACGTGTGTGCCTATGTGTTTGTTCACGACGGTCGCGCGAGCAATGCTCATCTTGATGTCGATTTGTGGGTAGCGCCCCCCGAATCGCCAGATGATTCACTGGATAGGCTCTACGTCGGGTACAAACTTCGGATTGGAAGTGAGTACGACGTCGACGATGCGTTCTTTCATGGTTGCGAGATGCGTATCGTCCGCCTGCTGCCTATCACTACGATGCTGGTGCCACTGATTCGCGACGAACTTGACAGCCCGAGCATACGGACCAAGCGATGGACCGCATATAGGATAGAGAGGCGCGTACTTTCCTGCGTCCTAACACTTGCGAGCAGCGGTGACTCCATAGCTGTGGCCGCATTGGAGGAGGCCAGGCGAACTGTCGACAAAGTGCAGCTCGATTCGCTTGAAAGGGCATGTCGGCCGCTTGCCGACGCACTTCTTGAACAACGGTTGCTGGACGTGGAAGTCCTGGCGTTCTTCGATGGAAGACCAGATTCGCTAGCAAGTGCCGTTGCGAACCACCTCTATATTAGCGCCTTGGGTGAGGCCAGCATCGCAAAGTCATGATACAACTAACTTCGCCACCCACAACTAACCAAGCCCAAACGCCTGAGCGAACATTCATCACTCGCCGATCGACTTCTCGCTCGGCGCCGGCGCAGGGCGAAGCACCACGCGGCGGAGATCCATCACGGCCGCGCCAGGTTTGGTGCGGGGTTTGACCGCCAGCCGGTGTTTGCCCGCGGCCAGTTCAACCTGCCCGACGATCGGCTGGATCATGCTCTGGAAATGGCCGGTATCCTGCACGGTGAACGACACGGCCTGATCGCCAATCTCGACGTCGACCGTGGCCCCACCGCTTCCTGGTCCGCAACCTTGCTGAATTTCGACCTCGTAGGTGCCGGACGTGGTGATGTCGAATTCCCACTCGGCCCAATCGGCCGCGTCCGTCCAATAGCCGAGCACGTTCTTGTGGGGCTCGGGCTCAAAACGCAGCGACTGGCCATGCACCGTGGCATCGCTGGCGTGCAGCCGAATGTCGCCCCGCGGCGGCGTGACTTGCGGCCGGCGGTTCTTGACGGCGGCGTTCATCGCCGAGCGCCACTCGGTCCACGCCGGCTCGGTGGCCGACGCGGTCGACTCGGCAACCAACCGCGACGGATCTTGATCGACGTACAGCCGGCGATGCAGGTCGGCGTCGAACTGCGGATTAGGGGTGGGCATCCGGGCGCCCACACTCGCGCGCCAACGCGCCAGTTGGTCGCGAAGGTCCGCGGCGCGCGAAGGCTCGCTCGTCGCCAGGTCGTGGGCCTCGCCAGGGTCTTGCGCCAGGTTGTATAGTTCGACGCTGCCGTCTTCGAACTGCTCGACCAGTTTCCAGTCGCCGTCGCGGATCGCGCCGGCCGGTCGGCCGCCTTGATTGGTGTAGTTGGGAAAGTGCCAGTAGAGCTGGCGCGGGGGGAGCCGCTCGCCGTGCAGCAACGGCAACAAGCTGACGCCATCGAGCGGCCCGACGGTTTTTGCCGGGTCGATGCCGGCGGCCAGCAGCAGCGTCGGCACCAGATCGGTGAGCACGACGGGCGTCTCGCATTCGCTGCCCGCCGCGACGACGCCAGGCCAACGCACGATCAACGGTTCGCGCAGCCCTCCTTCGTAGACGTATCCCTTGCCCGCGCGAAACGGCCGGTTGTAGGTCGCCGGCGTGCCCGGAAACTCGAGCACGTGCAGGCCGCCGTTGTCGCTGGTGAAGATAAAGATGGTGCGGTCGGTCAGGCCGAGCTCGTCGACTTTGGCCATCAGGCGGCCGACGGCCTCGTCGATTGTTTCGATCATGGCCGCGTAGCCGGGGTGGAAGGCGTCGCGGTTCTTCTCGACGAGCTCCGGCGCGGCGCTGATCGGTATGTGCGGATTGTTGTGCGGCACGTAGCAGAAGAAGGGGCGATCGCGGCAATCCTCGATGAACTTTGACGCGGCGGCGGTGATGGCGAACTCTCCCTTGCCGCCGGCTTCGAGCGTCGGCTTGTTGGTGGCCGGGGGCGAAACCGCCACGTCGAAGCCTTGATCTTGCGGCGTGAAGCCGGGACCGCCGAGATGCCACTTGCCGAACAGCCCCGTGGCATAGCCGGCCTGCTTGAGCAGTTCGGCCAGGGTCACTTCTTCGAGCGGCAACTGCCCTTCGATGCGGGGCTGCAGCACGCGTTGCGTGGGGGCGTCGGCGCGGCCCGGCAGGTAGTTCGTCAGGTTGAGCCGGGCCGGGCATTTGCCGGTCATCAGCGCCGCCCGCGACGGCGAACAAATCGGCTGAGCGGTATACGCGCAGGTGAAACGCATCCCTTGCGTGGCGAGCCGGTCGAGGTAGGGCGTGTGATGGTCGCCGCGCCCGTAGCAACCCAGATCGGTGATGCCGAGATCGTCGGCGAAGATGAGGACAATGTTGGGGCGCGTGTCCGCGGCGCGCGTCGGCGCGAGAGATCCCGCCAGCGCCACGATGGCGACACCGATTAGCAGCAAAAATCGTGGCATTACGTTCCCATCTCGAAAAGAGCTTGTCCAGCGGTCGAACGATCCAGGCTCCACTGGAGCAACATCATACCCCCTGGCGACGTGCGAAATGGGGAAATACGTCGCTCGAATTGCCCGGCGATGGGCGCGCCGCGAGCAAGCCGCTCTCGCAAATCGAGAAGCGGTAGAGGCAGTTTTCAAGAGCTGCAAGAATTCGACATCGGGCACAACGGCAAGAAGAGCTCTCGCAGTGCCGTGTCGAGCTTCTTCACCGCTGGGCAAGCCAGCCGTGGCTCGCCAGCTAATTCGGGAATCCGCGGCGGCAGCGTCTCCCGAGCAGGCCGCGCTAGCCTCGAAGCGCTAGTACAAGCTCGTCATCGATTCGGTCCAGCCGACGACCGGCATCTCGGGCGGAATGATGAAGATCTCGACGCGGCGGTTCCGCGCGCGATCGATTCCCTCGTTGGGCGCGATCGGTTGATTGCCGGCAAAACCGGCCACGCCCATGCGGTCTTCGGGCAGTCCGGCGCGGCGCAAGAACTCGGCCACCGACAGGGCGCGGGCGGTGCTCAGCTCCCAATTCGTGCGGTAGCGATTGCGGGCCGGCTTCTTGCTGATCGCCTGGTCGTCGGTGTGGCCGACGATCATGATCTTCAGGTCGCGGGCGTCTTCGGCCTGGAAGACGCCGGCGAATTCGCGCAACAGCGCTTCGGCATCGTGCTCGATAACGGCGTCGGCCGAGGCGAACAACACGTCGTGATCGAACTTGGCGACGCCGGTTTCCGGATCGTAGCGCAGGTCGGGATTGCGCCGCGACAGTTCGGCCAACCGGGCGCTAACGCCCAGGGGAATGCGCCCGTCACCCTTGCCAGGCAGGCCGCCAATCTGGCGCTGCAAGACCTTGCGTTCGCGCTCGTAGTTGACCAGCTTGCGGCGGTCGTCCGACGATTCTTCGTCGAGTAGGGCCAGGTCTTCCTCGGCCCGGCGCACGCGATCCTCCATGTGGTGCAGGTGGGCCTTGTTGTTCTCCAACTCGGCCAAGAGCGCGCGGTTTTGCTCGGCGAAGCTGCGGGCCTGCGTCTCGCAGGCGGTCAGATCGTTCCGCGGAACCCAAGAGCAACCGGCCGACAAGATTCCGGCGGTCAATAACATTCCGCAGCACGCGGTGTAGCCCGCACGCATGATTCGACTCCTTTCGAATCGCCACTAAGCCAGCGAACCCGCCGGAAGCATCCCGCGGCTAACACCAGCGGTGGATCACCCGCCGCCAAACAAGTTGAGGATCGTATCCATGAGCTTGCTGTTAACGGCATAGGGAGAATCCCAGCTCCACATGTGCCGCATCAGGTCGTACATCATCATTCCGCAAAGCGCGAGAAAGATCGAACAAAACACCAGGCCGGTGATTTGCAAGGCGGTGAACTGCTGCTCGCGCGCCATGACCGGCACCATGCCAGCCGGCGCCAGGCCAGCGCCGGGCAAACCGCCCGCCATGCCGGCAGTGTCGTAGTCTTCGACGAGCATGCCCCCGGAGTCGGCGCCGGGAACTTCCTCGAATAGCGAGTCGCCCCCCAGTCCGCTGTCGGCATCGAGCGCGATGACCTGGCTGCCCGAGTCTTGCGACGATTCTTCGCCGCCGGCTTCCTCGAACGGGGTAAGCAGGAAGTTGTCGTCGGAGCTGCCGTCGGCCGCCTCGCCCGCCGCTTCAACGCCACCGAGATCGAACGATTCGTCGGTCGGCGCCGACAATTCGAGCGGGTCTTCGAGCGACAAACCGCTGTCCGAAGGCGAGGCCAGCGAAATGCCGCTGTCGGCGGCCCCCATCGTGATGTCGCTGCCGCTGGAAAGGACCAGCTCGTCGTCGTCGAGATCGCTGCCGCCTGAACCGCCCAGCACGAGGTCAACGTCTTCGAGCGCCGATTCTTCGGCCAGGGCGATGTCGCTGCCGCCAGGAGTTGGGATGCGCGGCGCGCTATCGCCACTGAGCTTCAGATCGCTGCTGCTGCTCGACGGCGAGATTTCGATCGAGAATTCTTCGCTAGCGCCCAGCCGCAAGTCGGTGTCGGCGTCGGGCGAAATCGTCATTTCATCGACCAGCCGCACATCGGAACCGCCGGCGTCAGCCGTTTCGGCAGCTTCGGTGACCAGCTTGACGTCGCTCTCCTCGGGACGCATCGAGCCCGGCTTGCCGATGATCGTGCTCGAAGTGCCGGTATCGGATTGGCCGAGTTCCAGGTCGCTCAACAGCACGATGTCGTCGAGATCGTCACTGCCGGAGCTGTCCGGGAGCAGATCGTCGTCGCCGGCCGGCGCGTCCCCCTCCTGGGCCAGTTTGTCGCGCAGCCGCTCGAGATCTTGTTCCTTGAATTTCCACGAGGCCCCGTCGCGATAGCCCGATATCTCGCGCTCTTCGCGCAAGCGCGTAAGCTCTTCGACCGACACGCCAAGCGTGCGGGCGGCCTCTTCCAAGCTGACTAGTTTCAGCGCCATCGGCGCCCCCTTGCCTGTTCTCTGTTGATGCCGGCTAATTCGTGCGCGACTGTTCCAGGAGCTTATGGATATCGGCGGGCAGGGGCGTCGTGCCGTTGAACTGGACCATCTCCATGTCCCAGGCGATCTTGCGAACGCTTTTCAGTTCGATCGTGCCTTCTTCGGGTTCGATGTGATAGACGCTCATCACCTGCTTGACGGGGTCGATGATCGTCACCTGCTGCCGATTGTTGGCGGCCGTGTGCGACAGGGCGATGAGCGAACCGGGACCGGCTTGCGCCGACCCGGTCATCTGCTGCGCGGCGACGTTATCGGCCGCCGGAGGCATCCAAGCCAATGCCAGCACCATCGCGCACACCAGCGCGCCACCGAGCGCCGATCTCATAGCAGTCCTTTGGCTTAGGTTACAGCGCGCCGGTTTCCGCATTTCATTCTAAAAGGGGGTCGGCGCTTTGCAAAGAAAATCCGGCCGGCCCGCTCCGGCCTGTATCGGGTCGCTGCGTGGTCTAGTCGACACAAACGACACGCTCGTGACGACAAGCCCGCGACAGCTCGTGTTTTTGACGGAACCGTCGGCGGCCGCGCAAAGACAAGGTTCATGGCGCGCGGACCGCCTGAAAATGGGTCGCGAGTGTAGCCGCGGCGCGACCTGCCAGCAAGATCAATGGGGGTTGCCGGCGGAATCGAGCCAATGCCCGATCTCCTCGACCGCCAAGCCGGCGAAGCTGAAACGCAAGCCGTTATGCGCAATCGACTTATGCGATCAACGCGAAGCCGCCGCCCAAACCGGGCGGCCCGTGCCTAGGCTAAATCCGCATTTGCTTGGCGATGATGTCGTACATGACTTCGGTCGCCCCGCCGCCGATGCGGTCGAGCCGGATGTCGCGGTACGCCCGCTCGACCAAGTACTCGGAGAAGTAGCCGTAGCCGCCGTGCAGTTGCAGGCAGTCGTCGATGATGCGGAAGGCCGCCTCGGAGGCGAAGGCCTTGGCCATGGCCACTTCCCTGAGGCTCGGCACGCTGCGGACCACGCGCCAGGCCGTGGTATAGACCAACTGCCGAGCCGCTTCGAGCTCCATGTAGCTCTTGGCCAGCCGCTGCTTGGTGACCTGCATGTCGGCCAGGTGGCCGATGCCAAACGGGCGCTCCTGCGTGTAGCGCACGGTGCTGGCGAGCACGGCGTCGGCGGCCCCCACGCAGCCGGCGGCGATCGTGATCCGCTCGTTCTCGAAGCACTGCATGATCTGGTAGAAGCCGCGATTCTCCTGGCCGAGTAAGGCGTCTTCCGCCAGCGGTGCGTTGTCGAAGGTCAACAGCCCCGTGTCCGACGCGCGGCGGCCGAGCTTGCCCTTCATCTCTTCGACCGTGAAGCCGGCGATGTCGCGCGGCACGAGGAACATGCTGATGCCGCGGTGGCCGGCTCCCGGATCGGTCTTGGCGGCGATGAAGAACAGATCGGCCTGGGTGGCATTGGTAATGAATATCTTCGAACCGGTGAGCGACCAGCCGTCGGCCGTGCGGCGCGCGACCGTGGCGATGGCCGAAACGTTGCTGCCGGCCCCCGGCTCGGTAATCCCCAGCGCCGCGACTTTGCGCCCCGCGACCAGGTCGGGCAACCAGTGGCGTTTTTGGGCGTCGGTGCCAAAACGAGCCAGGTGGGGCATGGCGATCTCGCTATGGGCGCCGAAAGCCATTCCCAATCCACTGGTGCGCGCGTGCGCGAACTCTTCGGCCAGGACTACCGCCATCCGGCAGTCGCCGCCGATGCCGCCGTACTCTTCGCTGACGCAGTGGCTGAAAAACCCTAGCTCGCCACCCCGCAAATAAAGCGACTTGGGAACGCGGCCGGCCTCTTCCCACTCGTCGGCGTGCGGATCGACTTCGCGGGCAACGAACTGCCGCACCGTGCGGCGCAGTTGCTCGTGCTCCTCGGCGAACAGAAAGTGCCCTGGCGCGGTGGCTGCACTCGTCGGATCAGCGGTGACCGAGGACATGGCGCGATTTCCCCCTCAACATTAAGCGAATCGAACAATTGTCTGGCGGCGAGGCACGCAACTGCGTCGCAGATTTCGAACCCAGATGCCCGCCATCATATCCGATCGCCGCACCTTCCGCGCTTCGCCAGGCAGGCATCGAGCTGCGCTCCCCCCAGGCAAAAGAAAAAGCCACCGAGCGTTGCCGCCCGATGGCTCTTGGTTTAGTCGCGTTAACACCGCCCACATGCGGTTGGCTCAGCCAGCGATTCCTTCGAGGAATCCTTCGAGTTGCCGGCTGCGAACCGGGTGTTGCAGCTTGCGGACGGCTTTGGCTTCGATCTGACGAACGCGCTCGCGCGTGACGCGGAAGATGCGCCCCACTTCCTCGAGCGTGTAGGTGTAGCCGTCGCCGAGGCCATAACGCAGGCGGATGATCTCCCGCTCGCGGAAGGTGAGCGTCTTCAGGAGATTCTCGATCTTCTCGCGCAACATGCCATGCGTGGCGGTCGACAGCGGGTTCTCGTTCGTCGAGTCTTCGATGAATTCGCCGAACGAACTGTCTTCGCTCTCGCCAACCGGCCGATCAAGGCTCACCGGGTGCCGACCGATATTCAGCACGCGGCGCGTCTCCTCGATGCTGATGTCGGCCGCCTTGGCTGTCTCTTCGGTCGTCGGCTCGCGTCCCAGCTCCTGCTGCAGGCGCTTCGACACGTTGCGCAGCCGCGAGAGAACCTCGATCATGTGCACCGGGATGCGAATCGTCCGCGCTTGATCGGCGATCGCCCGCGTGATTGCCTGGCGAATCCACCAGGTGGCATAGGTCGAGAACTTGTAGCCGCGGCGATATTCGTACTTGTCGACCGCCCGCATTAAGCCGGTATTCCCCTCCTGGATCAGGTCGAGAAAGCTCAAACCCCGGTTGCGGTATTTCTTGGCGATCGAGACGACCAGCCGCAGATTGCCCCCCGACAGATCGCGTTTGGCCTGCTCGTATTCGTGGAACTCCTGCCGCACCATGGCGCAGCGAGCCCGCAGGCTGCGCGGGCCTTCGAGCGACAGCAGCATCAGGTCGCGCAGTTCCTTGCGGAGGTTGGCGTGCTCGTCCTTGGCCGCCGAGTTGGTTTCGAGGTGGTTGATCTTGCGCTGCACTTCGTCCATGCGGCGCGACATTTCTTCGAGCCGCTTCATGAGCGGCTGCACGCGACGGGTGCGCAAGCTCAATTCTTCGACGAGCGTGAGCGCCTTGCGGCGCCGGCACAAGAAGCGCCGCCAGGCTGCTTGCCGCACCGGCATCGGCAACCGGCGGCTGATGACGGTGAGAAAATCGCGGCGGTTTTCGTCGAGCAGATGCCGCAACGTGCGCAAGTTGTGCGGCATGCGCGCGAGAATCTGCTCCTTGGTCAGGCGCTCGGTCAACGACACCTTGATCGTGCGATCGAATGGCAGCGCGCCGGTGTGTACTTTCTCGAGCGCGTCGACCGTCGACTGCATGGCGAAGTCGCAACCGAGGACCGCGCGGCGAAAGCGGCGGCGCGCCGTTTCGATGCGCTTGGCCAGCGATACTTCCTGCTCGCGCTCCAACAGCGGGATCTCGGCCATCTGCGTCAGATAGAGCCGAACGGGATCATCGCTCCACTTGGCGGCTTCATCGAGCGCGCTGGGACGCGCGGGGGCTTCGTCCCCTTCTTGATCTTCGTTGATCGACACGACGCGCGGTTCGGACTGCTCCTCGGCAAAGCCAGGCTCGGGAGCTTCGTTGACCAGTTCGATCCCTTGCTCGTCGAGCAGAGACAGCAGCCCGTCGATCTTGTCGGGGTTGACGGCGTCATCCGGCAGGCAATCGTTGACCTGATCGTAGGTCAAATAGCCTTGCGACTTGCCGAGTGCAATCAAGTCGAGCAAGTCGCGATCGAGATCATCCACGGAAGACCCTCCTGGAGCACGCGGGCCGCGCGCTGCCAAACGTGATTATGGTCTCGGCCGACAACGCGATTCAACTACGCCATCGACTTCAACCGCGGCAACTGGCACCCTCACCCCTCCGTGGGCTCGGTAATGCAGTGCCGAATGCGTTCCTGCTCGACGACGCGCGCCAGCAAGGCGAGCGCTTCGTCGTCCCCCATTTGCCGTTGACGCACCGCGTCGACTTGCAAGCGGCGTGCCAGTTGCTCGTGCCGTTGGCGCCAGCCAGCGAGCAGTCGGGCACGTCGTTCGTCGCGCGAAGCGGTCGTCTTGGCTCGCCCCCGTTCGTCGAGATCGACCAGCAGCGCTTGCCGCTGGGGATCGTCGAAATGCCCCAACAATCGTGCGAAAGTCGCTTCGCCTTCGATCTCGTGCAAATCGCGGCAAGTTTCCACGATTTGCCGGGCGAAGTCCGAATTGAGTTGCTCGACGCCCACCACCGTGAGGACGTCGGCAATCCAGTTCGGATCGTCGACCAGCAGCTCGAGCAGCTCTTGTTCCCAAGTGTCGAGCCGCGGCAATTCGAGGGGCGCCGCCGCCGCAACCTGGCGGGACGCTCTCGGATTGCGCGCCGCCGAACGACGCAATTGGCTCAACCGACCGTGCAACAACTCTTCCGACACGGCAAACTGCCGCGCCAATTGGTGCAACACCTGGTGCTCGCGGACGCGGGCGGCCGTCGGCGTGTCCTCGCGCAAGCGGGGTGCCTTGGCCAAAACGCCCAACACCTGTTCGATCGCCTGGTTGGCGGCGTGCACGTCCCCCGACGAAACGCCGGCGCTGGCCTGCGCTACCAGGTGCCCGAGCGCGTCGGTCGCGGTATCGAGCAACTGGTTGAAAGCGTCTGGGCCGCGCGTCAGGAGAAAGTCGCACGGATCGAGTCTATCGGGAAGCGTGAGCACGCGCAAATCGACCTGTTCGGCGACGAACAACTCGAGCACCTCGTTGGTGCGTCGCTGCCCCGCCTCGTCGCCGTCGAGCACTAGAATGATCTGGTCGGCATAGCGACGCAAGAGTTGCACGTGCTTTTCGCCCAAAGCGGTCCCCAGCACGGCCACCGTGTTCGGAAAGCCGCACTGGTGGGCGACCACCACGTCGGTGTAGCCCTCGACAACTAGCACTCGCTTGGGGTCGGCTTTTCGCAGGGCTTCCTTGGCGACGTCGAGGGCGTAGAGCAGGCTGCTCTTGGAAAACAGCGGCGATTCGGGGGAGTTGATGTACTTGGCCGGGTTCGCTTCGGCCAGCGAGGGGAGAATGCGCCCCCCCAAAGCGACCGGCTTGCCTTGCGCGTCGTTGATCGAAAACAGCACCCGCCCGCGGAAGCGGTCGTAGACGCTCCCCGCCCGGTCGCCACGGCTCACCAGCCCGACGGCCTCGAGCGTTTTGGGCGTGATGTTCGCGTCGCGTGCCCGCTGGAGCAGCCAATCCCAGCGGTCGGGGGCAAACCCCAGCCGAAATTTGCGCACGCTATCGGCGGTGATGCCGCGATCGGCCAGGTACTCGCGAGCAACTTCGGCCTGCGGCGACTTTTGCAGGTAGTAGGCATACTGCTCGACGGCCCAGGCCATCGCACGGTACAGCTCGGCCTTGGGATCGGACGACGCGCCGCTCGCCGACGAGCCCCCGCCGGCGGCCCCGCCGCGCGACGCCGGCCGCAGCGTTATGCCAGCCCGATCCGCCAGAAGCTGCATCGCTTCGGGGAAGGTGACCTTTTCGGCCTGCATGATGAAACTGAAGATGTCCCCCCCCAGATCGCAGACCCAGCACTTGAAAGTCTGTCGTTCGGGATTCACCTGCAAGCTCGGCCGGCGGTCGTCGTGCCAAGGGCAGAGGCCGACGTAGTTGCGCCCGCTGCGGCGCAACTGGATATAGCTACCCACCAGATCGACGATATCGATCGCGCGGCGCAGCTCATCCTTGGCGTCAAATGACAGGGCCTTCGGGTCGGAAGGCAACGCGCCGGCCACTCTGGACTCCCGCGGGAAAGTGAAGGGGGAGGATGTCAATCGACCGGCAGAACCGCCGGCAGCAGACGACCCCTCCCTGGGTCCATTGCGTTTTAGGTCCTCGGGCCAACGCCAGCCCTCGCTCGGCGATCGATGTTCGTCGCGTGCGGTCGCGGCCAAGGCGTGCTCTTGCGCTGGGGCATCCTGCTGTTGCGCAAGGCACTCGGCTGGCGACGCTGGGTCTTCGTTGGGCGACAACGATTGCGTCGAGCAAGCGTGGCGGATTATAGGACGCTAAAAAAAATGGGTCAAGCGCGCGTTGCGCGACCGATTTTCTGCCAACAACTCTCTGGAAATCGTTGTACAATTTGGGCTTGCATCGCGCGCAAGAGTGCTCTCGACAGGCGCGCCTGCCGCACGGTTGCCTGCCCCGCGCGAAATCTTGTCGAGGTCAATTCGCCCGCTAGCAGTCGCTATCGCGAGCGCGGACGCAGGCTGTTCTCGGGAGGTCGCGGCTCGAGTTTGACCGAGATCGTCAGCTCCTGTTCGCCGCGCAGCACCTTCAGTTTCACCGTCGAGCCGATCTTCGAACCGGCGACTTTCAGAGCCAGTTCGGTGGAGTGGTGAATGTCCTCCCCTTCGAGCGCCACCACCACGTCGCCGGGCTGCAGGCCTGCCTCGTCGGCCGGCGCCCCCGGCACGATTCTGGCAATCACCACTCCCTGCAGCGCGTCGATGTTCAGCTCGGCGGCCAGCTCGGGCGTCAGGTCTTGCAGGGCGGCGCCGAGCCAGGCGCGTTCGACACTCCCCGACTCGCGCAACTTCTCATAAACATCGCGGGCCATGTGGCTGGGGATCGCGAAACTGATCCCTTGAAACGACTGACCGACGATCGCCGTGTTGATGCCGACAATCTCGCCATTGAGGTTGGCCAGCGGCCCGCCGCTGTTGCCGGGATTCACGGCCGCGTCGGTTTGCAGGAAATCTTGAAACAGGCTGCCGTCGACGATGCCGCGTCGCCCCTTGGCACTCACGATGCCGGCGGTGACCGTGCGATCGAGCCCAAATGGATTGCCGACGGCCAACACCCAGTCGCCGACTTTCAGTTCGTCGCTGTCTCCCCAGGGGGCGGCGATCAGGTTCTCGGCGTTGATCTTGAGCACCGCCAAATCGGTCGCTTCGTCGGCCCCGACCACCGTGGCGCGCGAGATCACGCGCCCGTCGCTGAGCCGCACGCTCAGCCCCGCCGAATCGACCCCGGCCACCACGTGGTAGTTGGTGAGGATGTAGCCCTCGGGATCGACGATCACGCCCGAGCCGGTGCCCGAGCGCCGTTGCAGCGGCATGTTCCCCCAACCGGTAGAGCGGCCATCGCCGCGCACGAATTGCTCGGTGTCGATGTGCACGACGCTGGGGCCGACGCTCTGTGCGACGTAGCGAAACGCTTCGGTGGTGTCTTTCAGGCTGGCTGCCGCCTGACGCGAGGCCTCAACCTCGGCCAGTTCGCGACCGAGAGTCGCTCGGTACTGATATTCCTGCACCAATCGCGGTCCGGCATAGATTGCCAGCACGAACATCAGCAGCAGCACAAGCCGCGACCCCAGCGCTCCGATGGCAGGTCCTCGCGGTGGGGCCGAGCGCGGCGCGGCGCCGGGCGGAGCATTTCCCCGCGCCGGCGGTCCGCCCAAGTGCGCGGGACCAGATTGGGGATAGCCGGGCGCGGCCGGCGGAAAACTCGACGGCGGTGTAGGGGGGCCAGACGGCGGCCAGGTATCGGTCATTGCAAGATTCAATCGGCTCTTCGGTTCCGCAAGAGTCGCCAGCCGTGCGCGGCGAACTGCGCCGATTATAGAACATCCGGCAAAGCGGCCCCACCCGCCGAATGACACTTCCCAGCTTGGACGATCTTGCATCAGGCCGAGAAACGAACAGCGCTCGAGCCGAACGCCAGCCTCGGATGTCTGCCGGCCGCCACGTCGAGCAGCGCCTGGGCAAGATTCTCTTCGGCCAATCGCCGCAGCCCGATGTACGACGTGGTCAGCCGCGGGTTGACCTCGATCACAACGTCGTCGCGCCCGGTGGGATCGTCCCCCAACACGAGATCGAACCCGACGTAGCCGAACAAGCCCGGGATCGCAGCCGCGGCGCGCCGCGCCAGTCGCTCGGCCCGAGATGCCAGGGCCGGCTCGATCGGCAAACTTCCTCCCAGGTGGCGAAACTGCCCGTCGTCGCTCAAGTGCTGGTGACAGGGGGGGAGTGCGTATGTCGACGCAGTTTCAAAGCCTAGTGTGGGTGCCACTGCTGGCTTGTCCAGCAGTGCAGGGCCCGATGGCGCTTGGATGCCACTGGCTCTGCCAGTGTTTTGCGGACTGACTAGCAGGGACACGCTCACAGAGACTCCGGGGCAGAAGCGTTCGAGCCGTTGCGGCGTGCTGCGGAGCGGCCAATCGCCAGGTGCCGGCATCGAGCCCAGCAGGAGAACATCGCAGGAGCCGGCGCCGTCGCACGGCTTGAGCACCGCGGGAAAAAGTGCGTCGTCTTTGGGTGATTGTCCGCCCCGCAGCAGCATGCCCACCGGCGCCGGCACGCCCGCGGCGCCCAAGTGCTCGGCCGTGGCGTGTTTGTCGCAGCAAATCTCGAGTGCCTGACGCGAGGGACCGAGCAAGCGTCCTCCGGCATCGTGCACGGCCTGACAACAAGCCAGCAATTGGCCACCAAGTTCCGGAGCGATCACCAGCGACCAATCGGCCTGGCACGCCAACCGTGCAAACGCAGCGCGCCGCCGGTCTGGATCGGCGGCGCGGACGATTTCCGCCGGCGATTCGGCCGGCCAGGGCGCGCTGTCAGCGAGCATCGTCGTGACTGCATGTCCCGCCGCCAGAAAGTCGGCCACCAGGGCCGACAGCATGGCCTGGCCTTCGGCGAGCAAGCTCGCGCGGATGGCTTCGCCGGCCCCCCCGGCCATCAAGTGCTCGTAGACGAAGAGCCGCATGAATGGCCGCAGCGCCTAGAAAATGCCCAACTGATCGCGCGCCTCTTCAGTCATGCGGTCGGGAGTCCAGGGAGGAGTCATCACCAATTTGACATCGACCGCGCCGGCACCTTCGAGACGCGACAGCACATCTTTCGATTGACCGACGAGCTGCGGCCCGGCCGGGCAGGCAGGGCTCGTGAGCGTCATCTCGATGTTGATGTTCGACTTGTCCTCGACCTCTTCGACGTTCACGGCGTAGACGAGCCCCAGGTCGATGATGTTGACGAAAAGCTCGGGGTCGACAACCTGCTTAAGGGCTTCGCGAATCGTGTCTTCGGCGATGGGCATGGGAGCGTCCTTCGGCACTACGTGTTGACGAGCACAAGCGATTGGGTGGCGGGGGTCATTGCTGATCGTGGGCGTCGCCACTGCCAGGGTCGCTCGCCAGAAGCGACTCCCCCTGTAACGATTCTACCAAATCAACCGCGTCACTCACTCGCACAGCCGCACGAAGACCTGCCCATCCTCGACCTTCACCTCGTGCGAGCGCGTCGGCTGCGTGGCCGGCATGGTGAGCGCCCGGCCGTCGCGGATATCGAACTTGGCCCCGTGCCTTGGACAGGCGATCTCGAAGCCGCACAACTGCCCCTCGGCCAGCGGACCGCCGTCGTGGGTGCAGACGTCGTCGAGTGCATAGAACTTGCCGTCGACGTGAAACAGCGCAATGAGCTGCTCGTCGACCTCGACCAAAAGTTTGCCGGGGTCGGACAGTTCGCTCGCCGCGGCCACGCGTTGAAAGTCGGACATGTCAAACGGCCCGTGGAATCGTGCAGCCGGTCTTTTTGAACTGTAGCCGGCCTCACCGAGGCCGGAGTTGCTCCCCGAGGTCCGGGGTCGGTGACCCCGGCTACAAAGTACCTCAACATCCCGCTAACTGTACTCGCGAATTCGTCGGCCGATGGCTTGCCCCAGCGCCTCGCGCACGCTCTCGATCGTGATCCGGTCGAACACCTGCTGAAAAAAGCCGGCTACGATCATCCGCGTCGCTTCTTTGCGGGTCAGGCCACGGCTGCGGGCGTAGAAGATCTGCTCATCGTCGACGCGCCCCGCCGTGGCGCCGTGCGTGCAGCGGACGTCGTCGGCTTCGATCTCCAGCCCAGGGATCGAGTCGGCGCGGGCTTCCTCGGAGAGCATCAGGTTGTCGTCGCGCTGGTAGCCGTCGGTCTTCTGGGCACCGGGAGCGACCTTGATCATGCCGCGCCAAACGATCCGCGAGGCGTCTTGCAGCGCCCCCTTGTAGAGCAAGTCGCTACGGCAGTTCGGCGCTTCGTGATGCTGTAGCGTGTGATAGGCCAAATGCTGTTTGTGCTCGGTGAACATCACCCCATTGACTTGGGCCTGGGCGCCGGGGCCGACGAGAGAGACGTGCTGGTCGACTTTAGCCAGGCGGGCGCCCAGCGCGCCGATCGTCCACTGCAAGGCCGCGTCGCGCTCGACGAGCGACTTCTGATGCGCGAAGTGCCAGACGCCCGAGCCCCAGTTCTGCAGGCTGACGTAGCGCAGCTTGGCCCACGGGCCGACGAACACTTCGGTGGCGCCACAGTGCAGGCCGGCCGCATCGTCGCTGGCGGTTTCGGCCAGCAGCGTGACCTCGGCCCCCTCTTCGAGCACCACCAGCGTGTGGCCAAAGTCCGACCCGCCGCCGCTCAATCCCGAGAGCATGTGCAGCGGCCGATCAATCACCACTCCGCGGGGCACATAGAGAAACGTGCCGCCGCTGGTCAGCGCCGTGTGCAAGGCCACGAATTTGTCGGCCACGGGATCGACCGCGCGGGTGAGCAAGTGAGGGCGCACCTGTTTCTCATGCTGCCCGGCCAGCGATTCGAGGTTGCCGTACAGCACTCCCTGCTTCGCCAGCGCCGGATCGAGCTCGGCAACTAGCGTGTGACCGTTGACCGCCACGGTCCGGCCGGCGGTTTCGACCCCTTCGGTGAGCAGCGCCCTGGGCGCCGACGACCGCTCGGGCACAGCGACCGGCAGCCCACCAGAGGGCGCGAAGCGATCGAGCCGCAACAAGCGAATGTCGGTGCGTCGCCAGGTATCGTCGTCGCGCGAGGGGAGGGGCAACGTCTCGAATGCCGACCACGCCCGGCGGCGCAGCTCCGTGAGCCAGGCTGGCTCTTGCCGCGCGGCGAGAAAGGCCTCGAACAGTTCGGTGGTGAATCCGGCAGGCTTGGTGGCGGTCGACATATTTGGTCGGAAACTGATCTAAGGCGTCAAACAAGCGGCTCGTGAGCCGCGCGAGCGACTGCCCGCGGGCACAAGGGAGCTGACAAGCACGCGGGCGACGCGGCGTTAGCCGACGGTCCCTTCCATCTGCAGCTCGATCAGGCGGTTCATCTCGATGGCATATTCCATCGGCAGCTCTTTGACCAACGGCTCGATGAAGCCATTGACGATCATCGTGCTGGCTTCGGCTTCGGTCAGCCCCCGGCTGCGGAGATAGAACAACTGCTCTTCGCCGATCCGCGACACGCTCGCCTCGTGGCCGATCGACACATCTTGTTCATCGATTTCGATGTACGGATAGGTGTCGCTACGACTCTGGGGATCGAGGATCAGGGCGTCGCAGACCACGTTCGACTTCGCCCGGTGGGCCCCCTTTTCGACCTTAACCAGCCCGCGATAGCTCGAGCGGCCGCCGTTCTTGCTGATCGACTTGGAGATGATGCGGCTCGACGTGTGCGGCGCGGCGTGCACGACCTTGGCGCCGGCATCTTGATGCTGGCCGGCCGACGAAAAGGCGATCGAGAGAATCTCTCCCCGCGCTCCCGGCTCGAGCATGTAGACGGCCGGATACTTCATCGTCAGGCGGCTGCCGAGGTTACCGTCGACCCATTCCATGACCGCGTCTTCGTAGGCCACGGCCCGCTTAGTCACCAGGTTGTAGATGTTGTTCGCCCAGTTCTGGATCGTCGTGTAGCGGCAGCGGGCGTGCTTCTTGACGATGATCTCGACCACGGCCGAGTGCAGGCTTTCGGTCGTGTACATGGGGGCCGTGCAGCCCTCGACGTAGTGGATTTGGGCCCCCTCGTCGACGATGATCAGCGTCCGCTCGAATTGCCCCATGCTCTCGGCGTTGATACGGAAGTAAGCCTGCAGCGGGAACTCGATCTTCACCCCCTTGGGGACGTAGATGAACGATCCACCCGACCAGACGGCCGAGTTGAGCGCGGCGAACTTGTTGTCGCTCGGCGGAATGATCGTGCTGAAGTATTCGCGCACCAACTCGGGGTGCTCGCGCACGGCGCTGTCGGTGTCGGTGAAGATCACCCCTTGCTTCGACAGATCCTCACGCAGCGAGCCATAGACCACTTCGCTCTCGTACTGCGCTTTGACACCCGCCAGAAACTTCTTCTCGGCTTCAGGAATGCCCAGCTTGTCGAACGTGCGCTTGATGTCGGCGGGCACGTCCTCCCAACTGCGACCCTGACTCTCCGAGGGCTTGATGTAGTAGAAGATGTCCTGGAAGTTCATCTCATCGAGGCGGCCCCCCCAGTGGGGCATCGGCTTCGAGTTGAACACTTCGAGGCTGTGCAGCCGAAAGTCGCGCATCCACTGCGGCTCGTTCTTCATGTCCGAGATCTGGTTGACGATCGCGGCGTCGAGCCCCTTGCGGCTCTTGAAGATGTACTTCTCTTCGTTGCGAAAATCGTACTTATTGATTTCGCCGACGCCGACGTCGAACTGTTCGGTGCGGGTGTCGGTAGCCATGATCGTGCTCGATTTCGTGTTGAGAATTTCGTGTTGAGTTGTAGCCGGTCTCAGCGAGGCCGGAATGGCGCGATAAGCCAATTACGGCCCAATTAGGGTGTCGCGGCAACTGCCTCGGCCGCGCGCATGGCGTCTTCTTCGGCGGCCGCCTGCGGATACTTCGCGCGGATGCGGTCGTAGCCGTGCTCGTGCAGTTCGACGGCCAGTTCGGGGCCCCCCGTTTCGACGACGCGGCCGCCCAGCATGACGTGCGTGTATTCCGGATGGTTGTGTTCCAGCAGCTTGTCGTGGTGCGTGATGATCAAGATGCCCATCTCGGCGCCACCGATCTCGGCGATGCTCTGGCTGGCCAGCCGCACGGCGTCGACATCCAAACCGCTATCAGTCTCGTCGAGGATGGCGAACTTGGGGCGCAGCATGGCCATTTGCAGAATCTCGGCCCGCTTCATCTCGCCGCCCGAGAAGCCGTCGTTGACGTACCGCTTGGCGAACTCGGTATCCATCTTCAGTTGGTCCATCTTGGCCCGCAGTTCCTTGCGGAAGTCGCGCATGGGGATCAGTTCTTCCCCTTCCTTGCGCTGCGGGTTGCGGACGTTCGTCGTGGCGTGGCGGAGGAAGTCGGCCATCTTCACGCCCGGCACGGCCATCGGCCGCTGGAAGGCCAGGAACACGCCGGCGCGGGCGCGCTCGTCGGGCTCCATCTCCAGCACGTTGTGCACCTGGCCGTCGGCGTCGGTTAGTTCGATCGAGCCCCGCGTCACTTCGTAGCTCGGATGCCCCATGATGGCGTAGCCCAACGTGCTCTTGCCCGAGCCGTTGGGGCCCATCAGGGCGTGGGTTTCGCCGCGGCGAATCACAAGGTTCACCCCCTTGAGGATCTCCTTGCCGTCGATCGCGACGTGCAAATCGCTGACTTTCAGCGTCTCGGTCATGCGGTTGTCTCGGATCATCGTGCGTTTGTAGGCGGGGTCAATCGACCCCGCATGTTTCTTTCGTTCTCTCGTATATGTAGGCGGGGTCATCGACCCCGCACTTCGTTCTCTCGTTACCGTCTGGCCTCATAGAGGCCGGCTATAGTTGAAAGCGTTTGTAGGCGGGGTCAGCGACCCCGCAAATTCCTCGCTACCCCGTGATCTTCTGGTGATCGTACAATGGCTCATCGGCAGGCGCGGACACGTAGCCCGAGTGGTGCGGCACCGGCAACTCGTCGTCGAGCTGCTCGCCGGCCGAGCCGGCAGTGGTTAGCCAGTGCAGCATGCCGGCGCCCGTGCTCCGCTTGGCCATGCGATGCCCTTTGATCTTGTCCTGCACGCGCATCAAGCCTTCGAGCAACGCTTCGGGCCGCGGCGGGCAACCGGGGACATACACGTCGACCGGCACGACCAGATCGACCCCTTTGACGACGTGGTAGCCATATTTGAAATACGGCCCGCCACCGACCGTGCAGGCCCCCATGGCGATCACGAACTTGGGATCGGGCATCAGGTTGTAAAGGCGACGCACGCGGCTGGCCATTTTGTAGGTGACCGTGCCGGCGACGATCATGAGGTCGGCCTGGCGCGGCGTAGCGCGAAATGCACCGGCACCGAACCGGTCCATGTCGAAGCGGCTTGCACCGGTGGCCATCATCTCGATCGCGCAGCAGGCCAACCCAAACGTCATCGGCCAGATGCTCGACTGGCGCGCCCAGTTGATCGCCTGTTCGATCGTCGTGGTGATGACGTTTTCTTCGAAGCGGCCTTCAATCCAAGGTTTTGACATGTTCTTGATACTTCCCGCTTTACGACAGGAATCGGGGGCCAAGGCGGACAGCTCGCCAACCCGCGGCTGGCGATAAGCCCCTCACTATATCCGCACGTTAGTTGGTTTCAAATTGACAACAGGCATGGCCGTCGAGCCGGCACTGCGATAACCGCACGCCTTGCCCCACGAGCCGCGAAAACAACATCCGCTCAACGGCACAAATCCCCCGGTCTTGCTCGGCCAAGGCCGGATAAGGGCAGTCGAGCACCGTGAGCGACGCCCCGGCGGCGTCCGATTCTTCAACCGCGGCCGGAACGCGACGTTCACTCAGCACGGCCTGCACGTCACGCAGGCGATCGGCGACAGTCTCCCCCTGAATCCGTTCGGAATATTGAGCCGCCAACGAGTCGGCAATTCGCTCGAGCAAACCGCGGCGCGTTTCGGGGTCTTTCACCGAGCGAATTTCGCCCCACAACACCAGCGCCAAATCGGCGAAATTGTCCCCCACCTGGCGGCGGGCTTGAGCCGTGAGCGAATACTCGTGACGTGGACGCCCGCGGCGATCGCGCACCGACACCCGCTCGACCAACCCCTTGCGCATCAGCCGCACCAGGCGTTGCCGCACCGCCGTGGCAGTCACTTCGGTCGCCGAGGCAATCTGCGTCACACTTTGCGGCCCCGAGAGCCGCAAGAGTTCGACGAGGCGTGCGTCGGATGTCTCTTTCACCGTGATTCACCGCGGACATTGGCCGAACGGGCGTTGCGCAACCTTTTGGCTGCTAAAGAAATAGTACCGAAACTGCTGATTTTGACAAGTGAATATGCGAAAAATTAACCCAAGACACGTAACTTAATTTCCATTAAGGTTTTGGGGCGATTGCCAGAGGCCCATCCAGGCCAGGCTTCCGCCCCCAAACGCCGGTCGCGCAGCCCCAGAAGAACTGCTCGAAGCGAGTCTCGAGCCCGGCGGACGAGAGCAGCGCGGCGCAGTCGCCGAACCGCTCGGTGTAAATGCCCAGGTAGCGATAACAGTCGGGGTTCCCCAAACAGATTTTGCCGATCAACGGAATGATCCATTTCAGGTAGAACATGTACGCGCCACGCAACCACCGCCTGCGCGGGACGGAGATTTCGATCATCGCAAAGCGGCCTCCGGGCCTGAGCACACGGTGAACTTCGGCCGCCAATTGCGCGGCCTGCGGAGCGCTGAGGGTCTTGATGCCGACGCCGCACAGCACCACGTCGATCGAGCCGTCGGCCAACGAGTTGGCCAGGGCGTTCTCGCGTCGGATGTCGATCGAGGTGCTCTGGAGCCGCGCTCGCTGTGCCCAGGCGCCGCGCAACATCCCGGCCGATATATCGAAGCCGATCAGTCGCATCTCGCCGCCGGTCTGGCGATGGACCAACGGCCAGGTCTCGCCCATGCCGCACATGAAGTCGCACACCGTGGCGCCGCGCGAAAGGGCGGCGCGATCGGTCAATTGTCGCCGCCAACGCCGGCAGAATCCAAACGACGAGACATAGTTGACGAGACCGTATGTGCCCGACATCTCATCGAACAATTGCTCGACGAACGAACTATCATAAAGCTGCATGCGCGACGCTCTCTCGGGAGTGGGGCAATCGAACTGCCGGCTGGCGGTCGCCGTGCCGGATGCTGGCGCTGTTGACCTTGGCGGCGGTCACCCTGGTGGCCAGTTCGAGCCGCAGTTTGGCGGGCGAAACTGCCGCAACTCCGCCACCAGCAGAACCGTCAACCACTAGCTGGGAACAACGGATCGACGAGCAATTTGGCCGATTTCTTGTCGATCCGCTGCAGTCGTTCTTTTTTTTCGACGTGCTGCGAATCTGGACCTGGATCACCGGCCAGAAGCTGTCGAGCCAGTTGCCGTTCGTCGTCCTCTGGCTGATCGCCGGGGCGATCTTCTTCACGTTCCGCATGTCGTTTATCAACGTCCGCGGTTTCTGGCATGCCGTGCGGTTGACCAAGGGGGACTACGACGATCCCGAGGACATTGGCGAAGTATCGCACTTTCAGGCGTTGTCGTCGGCCCTTTCGGGGACGCTCGGCCTGGGTAACATCGGCGGGGTGGCGATCGCCATCGCCGCCGGCGGGCCCGGCGCCATCGTCTGGCTGATCGTGGCCGGACTGTTGGGCATGACGAGCAAGTTCGCCGAGTGCACCTTGGGGCAGATGTACCGCACGGTCGATGCTTCGGGCGTGGTCTCTGGCGGGCCAATGCGTTATTTGCACAGCGGCCTGGCCGACCTCGGTTGGCCACGGGCCGGCCGCGTGCTGGCGATCGCTTTCGCCCTGATGTGCATGGGCGGATCGTTCGGCGGCGGCTGCGCGTTTCAGGTCGGGCAGTCGCTGGGGCTGGTTCGCGAGCAACTGTCGATCTTCGAGCGGCTCCCCTGGCTGTACGGCGGTGTGATGGCCATTCTGGTGGGCATCGTCATCATCGGGGGCATTCGCCGCATTGCCGCCACGGCCGAGAAGATCGTGCCGGCCATGTGCGGGCTCTACATGCTGGCCGCCATCGTCATCATCGCCGTGAACGCCAAGGCAGTACCGGCCGCCTTGATCGAGATTCTCCACGGCGCCTGGCAGCCGGCCGCCGTGTATGGCGGGGTGCTCGGCGTGATCGTGACGGGCATCAAGCGGGCGGCTTTTTCGAACGAGGCGGGCATCGGTTCGGCCTCGATCGCGCATGCCGCGGCCCGCACCGACGAGCCGATTCGCGAAGGGCTGGTCGCGCTGTTGGAGCCATTCATCGATACGGTGGTCGTCTGCACGATGACCGGCGTGGTGATCGTGGTGACCGGCGTGTACGACGATCCCGCGTACCACGAAGTGAATCCGGCGGAGTTGGGAGCACGGCTCACGTCGGCGTCGTTCGCCACCGTGGCGGGTTGGTTCCCGATTCTACTGACCGTGGCCGTGGTGCTGTTCGCCTATTCGACCATGCTATCCTGGTCGTATTATGGCGAGCGATGCTGGTCGTACCTGTTCGGTGCCGGCTCGTCGTTGGTATATAAACTCGTGTTCCTGGGCTTCGTGCTGTTGGGATCGATCGTCACCGCCGGCAAGGTGCTGGATTTCAGCGACCTGATGATCTTCGGCATGGCGCTGCCCAACCTGGCCGGAGTCGTGTTGCTCAGCGGGCGCGTGCGGCGAGCGCTCGACAGCTACTGGCGCCGCTATCGAGCGGGCGAGTTCAAGCCGCATGAATAAGAGAGGGTGACGCATGTCTTGGTTGCCTAAAAAGAACGTCGTGGTGCCAATCGACTTTTCCGACCAGTCGATGTCGGCCGTCGACGCCGCCCGCGAGCTAGTGGCCGACGCCTCGCACTTGCACGTCGTCTACGTGCTGGCGGTGCTCGAGCCGGCCGAGCCGGGGGTGATCTGGAACACGGTCGACGATGTCAGCCGCAAACACCACGCCGAAGAAGCGATCCGCGAGCGCCTGCCCGAGAGCAAGTATCCCGGCTTGCAGGTCGAAGTCGCCTTCGGCGATCCGGGACACGAAATCGCCGACTATGCCGCGAAAATCAAAGCCGACCTGATCGTGCTCCCCTCGCACGGCCGCACCGGCTTGACGCGGTTGCTCGTCGGCTCGGTTGCCGAGCGCGTCGTCCGATTGGCGCACTGCCCCGTGCTGGTGCTCAAGCACTAACGCCTTCTTGAAGTACTGTAGCCGGCCTCCTCGAGGCCGGTCTTGCGCGACATGCCCGAAAAGCGGAAACCAGCCAAGGTCTCAGCCGGCACGCTCCTCTATCGCCACGCCAACGAACAGTTCGAGGTGCTGCTCGTCCATCCGTCGGGCAATTACAACCGGCACAAACCGTGGAGCATTCCCAAGGGGCTGCCCGAGGAGGGGGAAACGGTCGAGGAGGCCGCCCGCCGCGAAACGCTCGAAGAGGCCGGCATTGAAGTGCTCGGCACGCTAATCGAACTGGGGACCATCCGCTATCAGAAGAGCGGCAAGCTGATCTATTGTTTCGCCGCGCCCGCTCCCGAAGGTTGCGCGCCGCGGTGTGCCAGCTGGGAAGTCGATTGCGCGGAGTTCGTATCGCTGGCCGACGCCCAGCGATTGATTCACCCCGATCAGCGACCGTTTCTCGATCGGCTGGTGGAGCATCTATCCAAAAATGCTTGAAAGCCGGCTCGGGGCGCCCGTCCGACGTAGCGACCTATCCTGGAGATTCTCTCGGCCTTCTACTAGGATTAGCAGTTATACACGTCGACTCGGAGGGCTCAACCCATGTCTATATCCAGCTCTAGTTCTGACTTGCTGCAGTTCCACCAGTTCGTCGCTGATCAAATTGCCCGCAGGCCTGAAGAGTTAAGCCCCGAAGACTGCCTGGATGCCTGGCGGGCGGCACATCCATTGCCGGCGCAATTGGCCGAAAGCGTTGCGGCGGTTCAGCAAGCTCTCGACGAAGCTCGCCGAGGCGAGGGTGTTTCACTGGACGAGTTCGATCGTCAATTCCGGCAAGAGCACCACCTGCCGGCGTCGGATGAATGACGTATCGCATCGTGGTCCAACCGACCGCCGTTCACGACGTACAGCAGCTGTACCACTGGATCGCCGAACGTTCGGCGGGTGGCGCCCTGCGGTGGTATCAACAGTGGTTCAAAGCGGTCGATTCTCTTCGACGAAACCCGCTTGCTTACGGACTCGCGCCAGAAAGCGATTTCGTCGACGTCGAGATTCGACAGATACTGTTTCGCACTCGGCGAGGTCGAATCTACCGGGCGCTATTCTCGATAGAAGGCGAAGTCGTTCGAGTGCTTCATGTACGCGGGTCCGGCCAAGCGCCAGTCGCGCCCGATGAGCTCCAATAGCGCCTACTCGTTGCGCGACGGTGGCGACCAAAGTTCAAGTACGAACTTCGGCACGACTCGCGATACCGCCCGTTCGTGTGCCCAGTCGCGCAACTTGCGACCGGCGTCGGTGCATAGCCGGTCGAGCGACGGCGAAATACCGACGCGCCCCAAATCGAGTCGGTCGGCATCCCAGCAGGTTTGCAACGTCACATCGCCATCGATCAGGCCGTCGGTGTGCAGTCGGCAGGATTCGTACAAGAGATCAAACTGGCGGTCGCTCAATGCGGGAAGCGACGCTCGCATCTGGTGACCAAGCCTTGCTCCCCGCAAGCCATGATCGAGATCCCAGTCTTCATTCAAACGACAGGCGTCATGGAAGATGGCAAATAGCACCACGACCATACTGTCAGCGCCAGTCTGCGCAGCCAGTTGCAGGCCATTCTCGAGCACACGCCCCCAATGCGCAATTCCATGAATGCCGTGTATCGATAATCGATAACCCGCCAGAATCTCGCGCACGATCGGCGCGGTGTATCGCAGATTCTCAGCATCCATTAGCGGACTCACTCCACCGCCGCGGTCTGCTTCGCGCCTGCTTCGATGCGATACAGATTCTCGGCTGTGCGCACGATCAGCGCGTCGCCGACCACGGCCGGCGTGGCCATGATTCGTTCATCGAGCGCGCTCGAGGATAGCAGCTTGAACTCGCGCCCGGTGGCCAGCACGCTGGTGACCCCATCTTCGTTGCAGGCGTAGATCCGCCCCGGAGCCGCCAGCAGCGACGCCGAATAGTGTCCCGGCAATCGATGCCGCCACAATTCGCTCCCGGTCGTCGCGTTCAGGCAGCTCATGATCCCTTGATCCGAGATCATGTACAGCTCGTCGCCGACCAGCACCGGCGAGGGGTTCGCAGGAACTTGCTTGGGCACTTTCCAGACGACGTTCCCGGCGGTGACGTCTCCTTGCCCGCCCGGCTCCACCGCCCACAGTTGCGGTTGCATGTAACCGGTGCAGATATAAACCAGGCCATGGCCGACAATCGGCCGGGGGACATTGGAGAAACCTTCGTAGTTGACGAACCACAGCTCGCGACCCGTTGCCGGATCGTAGGCAATCACGCGGCTGGCCCCAGGGCTGATCAACTCCTCGTGATTGTCGGCGCCCGCCCGGATCACCACCGGAGTGCAATACGCCTTGCAATAGTCGGGCGTGTCGCTGATCGGCATGCGCCGCGGCGTCTTCCAGACCAGGCGGCCGGTGCGCTTGTCGAGCGCCGCGACATATTGCACGTCGGTGCCATCGCAGTTGACGATCAGCAAGTCGCGCCAGATGATCGGCGAGCTCCCCGGCCCTTCCTTGTGATCGAGCTTGAGCTCCTGGTTCTTCCACAGCACCTCGCCACTATTGGTGTCGAGGCAAGCCGTGCCCGACGTGCCATAGTGAACGTAAAGTCGATTGCCTTCGAGCACCGGGCTGGGGCTCGCCGGGCTGTTCTTGGCGTTGAGCGTTGGGGGCTCGGCAATTCGGAAAACTTCGATGTCGCGCAACTGCCGGCCGCTCGCCAGATCGACCGCGACGGCCCGCAGCGATCGCCCCTCGTCGGTGGCGGTCGTCAGCCAGATGCGTCCGTCCCCCACCACGGGGCTCGACCAGCCGCGACCGGCGATGGCGACCCTCCAGGCGACGTTTTCCGTCGAGCTCCAAGCCAGCGGCAAATTGTCGGCCGAGGTATGGCCTTGTCCATCGGGGCCGCGAAACTGCGGCCAATCCTGGGCGTAGAGTGCCGGCCCCAGGAGCAACACGAATGCCGGCAGTGCAAAGATTCGCACGAAATTCTCTCCAGGCAGGGGAAAGTGCGGAGCTGTAGTAAAGCATCTGTGGTGATGGGTGACTAGCCTGACAAGCTGTAGCCGGCTTTGTTGAGGCCGGATGCGCATTTCCGGGGTCGATGATCCCCGCCAACAACGCCAAGTACCGGCAGCGCCGCCCCCCTACAGGCGATAGTGCCATGGGTGGTATGATTCTTGCGACAACCACAGGGAACGGATTTGCGGCCAACCAGATCGAAAGAGCCCGCGCGGGGGCGCGGCGGAACCCACCGACGCCATGAGCGAAAGCCAATCGAACTTCGGCAGCTTGAGTCTTCCGTTTGTCGAAGAAATGTATGCGCAATACGAGGCCGACCCGGCGTCGGTCTCGCCTGAGTGGCGTCGCTACTTTCACGATTTGTCCAATGGCGTGCCGGCCGCCACGCGCGACGGTCGCAACGGCAACGGGGCGATGGCCGCGGTCCCTTCGGCGGCGGCCGCCGCTGCCGATCAACTCGTGGCCCAGGCCGCGGCCGACGTTGTCAGTTCTAGCGCCCTGACCGATGCCGTGCTCGAGCGCGATCGGCTGCTGGCTTTGCTGCAGGATCGCGTCGATCAGCTCATCCGCGCTTATCGAGTGCGCGGCCACATGATCGCCCAGATCGACCCGCTCGGCTTGCCGCGGCTACGGCCGCGCGAGCTCGAACTCGATTATTACGGTTTGACCGAGGCCGATCTCGATCAGCCTTTTTCGACCGACACGATCCACGGCGCCGCGGCGCTGCCGCTGCGCAAAATCCTCGAACGGTTGCGCAACACCTATTGCCGGCGGATCGGCGCCCAGTTCATGCACATGGACGACCTGGCCGTGCGCAACTGGCTGCAAGATCGGATGGAGTCGACCGAGAACCGGCTCAAGCTCTCGCGCGAGGAGCAATTGCGGATCTTCACGCGGCTGACCGACGCCGTGATCTTCGAGGAGTTTCTGCAAAAGCGCTACCTGGGGGCCAAAACCTTCTCGCTCGAAGGGGCCGAGAGCCTGATTCCGCTGCTGGAACTGGCCATCGAACATGCCGGCGACTTGGGGACCGAGCAGATCGTGCTCGGCATGGCCCACCGCGGGCGCCTGAACGTGCTCGCCAACATCATGGGCAAGAGCGCGCGGAAGATCTTTCGCGAGTTCGAAGACGCCGATCCCGAACTGCACCTGGGCCGGCACGACGTCAAGTATCACCTCGGCCACAGCTCCGACTGGGTCACCAGCACGGGGCACCGCATTCACCTCTCGCTCTGCTTCAACCCCAGCCATCTCGAATTCGTCAACACCGTGGCGATGGGGCGCACGCGGGCGAAGCAAGATCGCCTGCACGACACGGCCCGCCAGCGCGCCTTGACGATCCTGATCCACGGCGACGCCGCGTTCGCCGGCGAAGGGGTGGTGCAAGAAACGCTCAATCTCAGCGAGTTGCCCGCCTACACCGTCGGCGGCACGATCCACATCGTGGTCAACAACCAGATCGGCTTCACGACGTCGCCGCACGAGGGGCGCAGCAGCACCTATGCCACGGACGTGGCCAAAATGCTGCAAATCCCGATCTTCCACGTCAACGGCGAAGACCCCGAGGCGGTCGCGCAAGTCGTGCGGCTGGCCCTCGATTTTCGGCTCACATTCCGCCGCGATGTGGTCATCGACATGTACTGCTATCGCCGCCGCGGACACAACGAGGGGGACGAACCTTCGTTCACGCAGCCGCTGATCTACCACGCCATCGAAGAACGTGATTCGGTGCGCGATCATTATCTCGAACATTTGTTGCTGCTGGGCGGCGTGAGCGTCGACGAGGCGGAGCAGATTGCCCGCGAGCGCCGCGAGTATCTCGAGCGCGAGCTATCCGAGGCGCGGCGCGAAGATTACGTGGCGTCGGCCGAGTTCCCGCCCGGCATTTGGAGCGGCTACACCGGCGGTGCGGAAGCCAGCGTGCCCGACGTCGAAACGGCCGTCTCGCGCGAGCGCTTGGCGGCCGTGCTGGAGCGGCTCACCCAGGTGCCCAAGAACTTCAAGCCGCACCCGAAAATCGAACGATTGCTCGAACTGCGGCGCGAGATGGCGGCCGGCGAGCGCCCCTTGGATTGGGGCGCGGCCGAAGCCCTGGCCTGGGGTACCTTGTCGCTCGAAGGGGTTCGCATCCGCGTCAGCGGGCAAGACACGCGTCGCGGCACGTTCAGCCATCGGCACGCCGTGCTGTACGACTACCAGACCGGCGCGCCCTATACGCCGCTAGCTCATTTGAACGACCAGCAAGCGCCGCTGGAAGTCTTCAACAGCCCGTTGTCGGAGACGGGCGTGTTGGGCTTCGAGTATGGGTACAGCCTCGACTGTCCCGATGGGCTCGTCCTTTGGGAAGCGCAGTTCGGAGACTTCGCCAACGCCGCCCAGGTGATCATCGATCAGTTCATTGCCAGCGCCGAAGACAAGTGGCGCCGCTTGAGCGGGCTGGGTTTGCTCCTGCCGCACGGCTTCGAAGGGCAGGGGCCCGAGCATTCGAGCGCCCGCCTCGAGCGCTACCTGATGCTGTCGGCCGAAGACAATCTGCAGATCGTCTATCCGACGACCCCCTCGCAGTATTTCCACTTGCTGCGGCGGCAGGCCCTGCGCCGCTGGCGCAAACCGCTAATCGTGCTCACGCCCAAGAGCCTGTTGCGGCATGCGCAAGCGGTCTCCTCGCTCGAAGATTGTGCCACTGGGAACTTCCAGCGCGTGATTCCCGATCGCGACCTGCCGAGCGGTGCGTCGCGCATCTTGCTCTGCAGCGGCAAGATTTACTACGAGTTGCTGCACGAACGTCAGGAGCGCAAGCGCGACGACGTGGCCATCGTGCGGGTCGAGCAGTTGTATCCACTGGCCTGGGACGGGCTGCGCAAAGCGCTGGCCGATTACCCAGACGGCACGCCCGCTCTCTGGGTGCAAGAAGAGCCGGAGAACATGGGAGCCTGGCGTTTTCTGCGGTCCAGTTTCGGCGATCGGCTGCTGGGGCGATTTCCGTTGGCGGGGCTCAGTCGCCCGGCATCGGCCAGTCCCGCGACCGGTTCGCACAGCAGCCACAAGCTGGAACAGCAAGCGCTACTCATCGCGGCGTTCAAGTAACTGGGGGAACGAACGTGAAGACTTCTAAATGGCTCGCCTTCGCGGCGATGATGCTGGTCGTGGCCGGCGGACCCATCTCGGCGCAGTCGGCCGAACCGGCAGCCAGTTCGTCGAGCGCACCGGCGCCGCGCGAGAAGAAGGTCTTGCTCCTGGGAATCGACGGTTGCCGGCCCGACGCCTTGCTCGCGGCCGACGCTCCGCACCTCGACGCCCTGATCGACGACGGCGTCTTTCTCGATCACACGCAAACCGGGGCCGACACGGTCAGCGGTCCCGGTTGGTCGAGCATGCTTACCGGCGTCTGGGCCGACAAGCACGGCGTGCACGACAACAGCTTCAAGGGACGCAACTACCAGGAGTTTCCGCACTTCTTCGCGCGATTGAAAGAGGCGCGGCCCGATGCTTTCTGTGCGTCGATCGTGCATTGGCAACCGATCGCATTGTTTATCGTCAGTAAGGCCGACGTCTCGCTGCTGCCCGGCGACGACGCCAAGGTCGCCGACCTGGCGATCAAGCAACTGGCAGAGAAAGACCTCGACGTCCTCTTCCTGCACTTCGACGACGTCGACAAGGCGGGCCACGCCAAGGGCTTTCATCCCTCGGTCCCCGAGTACATCGCGGCCATCGAAGGGGTCGATGCCCACGTCGGCCGCGTGCTCTCGGCGCTGCGCTCCCGCCCGAACTACGCCCAGGAAGATTGGCTCGTGATCGTCAGCACCGACCACGGCGGTAAGGGGACCGGGCACTCCGACGGCGCCGAAGTTCCCGAGATCCGCACGATGTTCATTGTCGTCAGCGGATCGGCTGCCGCGCGCGAGGCCCCCGCCGAACCCACTTACATCGTCGACGTGGCGGCCACGGCCCTGACTCACCTGGGCGTGGAGCTGAAGCCCGAGTGGAAGCTCGACGGCCGACCGGTCGGGCTCAAGAAACAGGCCGACGAGTGAACCTGCCTTGGCCGGTTTGCTCCTTTCTGGTATCCGAGCGTCCCGCGCATTTTTCTTTGACGAAGGGAAACACAACCCCGTGGCAGTCGAAATGGACAAGGTGGTCTCGCTCACCAAGCGGCGCGGCTTTCTCTTTCAATCGAGCGAGATCTACGGAGGGCTCAACGGCTTCTGGGACTACGGCCCGTTGGGCGTCGAGCTAAAGCGCAACGTCAAGGAGTGCTGGTGGCGCGACATGGTCACCTCGCACGACGAGCTGTCGACGCCCCCCGGCGCGCCGGCGCCGTACGAAATGACCGGCCTCGACTCGACCATCATCATGCACCCGCAGATCTGGAAGTGTTCGGGGCACTACGACCTGTTCCACGATTTCATGGTCGATTGCCGCGAATCGAAGAAGCGCTACCGCCACGACCAGGTCAACGGCCGCTGGGTCGCAGCCCGGGGTCAACGTTTCTTTGTCGCCACGCAGCTTGGCGGCACCGAAGGAGAAGAAGAAACGCAGCAGCGGGCGCTCAAGTTTTTGAACTTGCGCGGCAAAGACGCCGGCTCGCTCGCCTGGGACGGGCCGCTCGTGTCGCTGACCAGCGTGTCCGACTTTTCGCAAGTCCTCGGCCCCGACGCCAAAACGCTCGGCACGCTCACACCGCCGCGCGAATTCAACCTGATGTTCAAAACCTACGTCGGCGCGCTAAGCGGCGAAGAAGGGGCCGCTTTCCTCCGCCCCGAAACCGCCCAGGGCATCTTCGTCAACTTCAAGAACGTGGTCGACTCGAGCCGGGTGAAAATCCCCTTCGGCATCGCCCAGATGGGCAAGAGTTTTCGCAACGAGATCACGCCGCGCAATTTCACCTTTCGCTCGCGCGAGTTCGAGCAGATGGAGATCGAGTTCTTCTGCCATCCGCAATCGTCACCAGAGTGGTACCAGTATTGGCGCGATCGCCGCTATCGCTGGTACACCGATCTGGGGCTGGCCGGCGAGCGGCTCCGCCTGCGCGATCACCATGCCGACGAGCTCAGTCACTACTCGTGCGGCACGGCCGACATTGAGTATGCGTTCCCCTTTCTGCCGCCGGGGGAATTCGGCGAGCTCGAAGGAATCGCGCACCGCGGCGACTTCGATCTCCGCAGCCACATCGAAGGCAAGCTGGTCCGCCAAGGGAACGAGTTGGTCGTCGAGCTCGGCCCCGACGGCAAACCGCGCCATCCGGGGAGCGGTCGCGATCTGTCGTACTTCGACGACATCACCCGCGAGCGCTTTGTGCCGCACGTCATCGAGCCGTCGGCCGGAGCCGACCGCGCGACGCTGGCCTTCTTGTGCGAGGCCTATCGGGAAGACTCCGTCCCCGACGAAAAGGGGGAGCCCCGCTCGCGCGTTTTTCTCAAGTTCCATCCGCGGCTGGCGCCGGTCAAAGCCGCGATCTTTCCGCTGGTCAAGAAGGATGGCATGCCCGAGATCGCCGTCGACATCTACCGGGCGCTCAAGCCGCACTTCAACGTCTTCTACGACGAGAAGGGAGCGGTCGGCCGCCGCTACGCCCGGCAAGACGAAGTCGGCACGCCGTTCTGCATCACGGTTGACAGCCAGACTTTGCAGGACCAGACAGTCACGTTCCGCGATCGCGACACGCTGAAGCAGTGGCGCGTGCGGGTCGACGATTGCGTCGAAGAAGTCCGCCGCCGGCTGAGCGGGGATTAGCGCCGGGGACTGTCCCCTTTTTCGGTGTTCGTCATTGCCATGGCCAATCCGGGCCGCCCGAAAACAGGGGACCGTCCCCCTCGGTAGCTAGTGCGAGTTTTCTTCACTGGGACTGACGCTACACCTAAGCCGTCGGCGCCGTTTCGGCCGCTACGAAGCCGCACGTTTTGTGCGCCCCGTCGCAGAACGGCTTGCGCAGCGAATGGCCACAGCGACACAGCGCGACGGTCGGCTTGGCCGCGTCGATCGGAAACGGATTCCCCTCGTGATCGACCACGGTCACGGGGCCCTCGATCACCAACGGCCCATTCGGCCGGCAACGAATCACAAGCGACATACAAGCTGCTCCGCAAGAGGGTCGTGAAAGTCAACGAGAGCGAATGATGCTACACTCCGCGTTGGCACCAACAACACCCAGACCAGCCATCAAGTCTACGAAAACCACAAGGACGTTTGCCATGAGCTCTCCCGAAGCCGACCTGCAGCGCCTGCTGACCGGCGCCTGGATTTCGCAAATGCTCTACGCCGTTGCCAAGTTGCGCCTGGCCGATCACCTGGCCGCCAAGCCGCTGGCCGCCGAAGACCTGGCTCCGGCGGTCGGCGTGCAAGCCGAACCGCTCTATCGTCTGCTCCGCGCGCTGGCCGGCGAAGGGCTGTTCGAGGAAGACGAGCAGCGCCGCTTTTCGCTGCTCCCCATGGGCGAGCTATTGCGCAGCGACTCGGCCGGATCGAAACATGCCATGGCGATCATGCTCGGCGAAGAGCACTACGCCTCCTGGGGGGAGTTGATCTACAGTTTGCAGACCGGCAAGCCGGCCTTCGACCACCTCTACGGTCAGCCGATCTTCGAGTATCTGGCCACGCATCCCGAGTCGGCCCGCAACTTCGACGCTGCCATGACCGCCGTGCACGGCAGCGAAACCGCGCAGATGCTGGCGGCCTACGACTTTTCAGGCATTAGCACGTTGGCCGACATCGGCGGCGGCAACGGCAGCCTGATCTCGATGGTGCTCGGGAAGTACCCCAAGCTGCGCGGCATCCTCTACGACATCGATCACGTCGTCGCCCGGGCGAAGCCGCGGCTCGAGGCGGCCGGCGTGGCCGATCGCTGCCAGACGATTGCCGGCAACTTCTTCGAGAGCGTGCCGGCGGGCGCCGATCTCTACCTGATGCGGCACATCATCCACGACTGGGACGACGAGCGCTCGATCAAGATCCTCAAGCACTGTCGGGCCGTACTGCCGGCCGGCGGCAAGCTGCTGTTGATCGAGGCCGTGATTCCGCCGGGCAATACGCCGTCGTTCGGCAAGCTGATCGACATCAACATGCTGGTCATGCCCGGCGGCAAGGAGCGGACCGCCGACGAATATCGGGCTTTGTACCAGGCGGCCGGCTTCGAGCTGTCGCGGATCGTGCCAACCGACGGGGCGATGAGCCTGATCGAAGGCGTGGCGGCGTAGAACCGGAGGGCTCCGGGGGGGAACAGGCCGGGTTCTATGGCGCGCAAAAACGCCGGCTCGCACGGCGTGTCGTCGAGCCGGCGTCAATCACAACCAAGATGTCGTTAGGCAATCAACCGCGGCCCCAAGGCAAGCCGGCGAGTGGCGAGCCTGGCGGCAAGGTCGCTAGCGGCCATTCCCCTGGGCTTGCGACTACTTTATCTACTCCTGCTTCGGTTGGGCCTCGGAACCGCCGAACATCGCCTCGAGGGCCGCGGTGCCGGCCGCCGCGGTCGCCTGTTCGCCATCGGCCCCTTCTTCGGCCGCTTGCAACAACGGGAACTCGCGCTCCAGCACGCTCGCCTTGTCGGCGGCGATCTGGTCGAGCGCCTCGCGGTTGATGCGAACCTCGGCCTCTTGATAGGTGCGGAAGCCGGTGCCGGCGGGCACCAGGTGCCCCAGGATCACGTTCTCCTTGAGACCGACGAGCTTGTCGACCTTGCCGGCCAGGGCGGCTTCGGTGAGCACCTTGGTCGTTTCCTGGAAGCTGGCCGCCGAGATGAAGCTGCCGCTTTGCACCGCCGCCTTGGTGATGCCCAACAATTGCGTGCTGGCGGTCGACATCTTGGGCTTGCCCCCTTTGCAGGGCTCGCCGCCGAGGGCTTCGATCTGGGCATTCACCTGCTCGAGAGCGTCTTTGGGGACGATCGAGCCGGCCGCGAAATCGCTATCTCCCTTCTCGCTGATCTTCGTGCACTTGAGCAGCTCTTGATTAGCAGCGCGGAACTCGAACTTGTCCATGATGCTGCCGGGCAGCAGGCCGGTATCGCCCACCGACTCGATGCGCACCTTACGGAGCATTTGCGCGACGATGATCTCGATGTGCTTATCGTTGATTTCGACGCGCTGGCTGCGATAGACGTTCTGAATTTCGCGGACCAGGTACTGCTGCACGGCTTCTTCGCCGGAGATGCGCAGAATGTCGTGCGGCACCAGTGGCCCATCGACGAGCGCCTCGCCGGCCCGCACGAAGTCGCCCGTGTGCACGCGCAAGTGCTTGCCGTGCGAGACCAGGTGCTCGCGCTCGATGCCGCTCTCGCTGCGGACGATGATCGTCCGCTTGCCGCGGCGCTTCTCGCCGAGAATTTCGACCGCGCCGTCGATCTCGGCGATCACGGCCGGGTCTTTCGGCTTGCGGGCCTCGAAGATTTCGGTCACCCGCGGCAGACCGCCGGTGATGTCTTGCGTGCCCGAGGCTTCGCGGGCCTGCTTGGCCAGCAACGTGCCGGCCGAAATCATTTGCCCTTCCTGCACTTCGATGTTGGCTTTTTCCGGCAGGTAGTAGAAGTCGAGAATCTTGCCGCTGGAGTCCTCGACAATCACCTGCGGGTGGAGATCCCCCTTGTGTTCGATGATCACGCGGCGGATGTGGCCGCCAGGGTCTTTCTCGGCCCGCATGGTTTCGCCTTCGATGATGTCCTCGAAGCGGACCTTGCCGGCGACCTCGCCCAAGATCGGAATGCTGTGCGGGTCCCACTGGCAGAGGACCGTACCCGGCTTGACGAGCTGGTTCTCTTCGACGAGCAGGAAGGCGCCGGCGGGGATTTCGTACTTCTCGAGTTCGCGCCCCTTGGGATCGAGAATGACGATTTCGCCGTTGCGGCTGAGCACCACCTGCGTCCCCTCGTCGTTGCGGACGACCTTCAGGCGGGTGCACTGCACGGTCCCTTCCTTCTTGGCCCGCAGCTCGCTTTCTTCGACGGCGCGAGCGGCGGTGCCACCGATGTGGAAGGTACGCATGGTGAGCTGCGTGCCCGGCTCGCCGATACTCTGCGCGGCGATGATGCCGACGGCCATTCCCTCTTCGACCATCGAGCCGGTCGAAAGATCCATTCCGTAGCAGAGCCGGCAAACGCCCAACGAGGCGTCGCAGGTCATGGGGCTGCGGACCTGAATGCGTTCGAGGCCCAGGTCTTCAATCTTGCGGCCGATCTCGGCGGTGATCAGCTCCCCTTCGTGCACGATCACCTCGTCGGTGATCGGGTTGGCGATCGTCTGCCGGGCGACGCGGCCGCGGATCGAATCGGCCAACCGCACTTCGACCTTCTCGCCGCGATAAATGACCCCCTTGGTGATGCCCTGCGTGGTGCCGCAATCGTGCTGCGTGATCACCACGTTCTGCGCCACGTCGGCCAGCTTGCGGGTGAGATAGCCCGAGTCGGCCGTCTTCAAGGCGGTATCGGCCAGACCCTTGCGGGCACCGTGCGTCGAGCTGAAGTATTCGAGCACCGAGAGTCCTTCGCGGAAGTTGGCCTTAATCGGCGTCTCGATGATCTTGCCCGACGGCTTGGCCATCAAACCGCGCATGCCGGCGAGCTGGCGAATCTGCTCGACGCCACCGCGGGCACCGGAGTGGGCCATCAGGTAAATCGGGTTGACGTAACCGTCGGCGCGGTAGTCTACCTCCAGCTCGGACATCATCTCGGTCGTGATGCGTTCGCGAGCGTGAGTCCAGACGTCGAGCACCAGGTTGTAGCGTTCGCCCTCGGTGATCTGGCCGCGCTGGTAGAGCTTCATGTGCTTGAGCACCTGCCGCTCGGCGTCGGCGATGATGCGCTGCTTCGACGGGGGCGTGATCAAGTCGTCGGTGGCGAACGACAGACCGCTCTTGGTGCTGAAGCCGAAGCCCATCCGATTCATGTCGTCCAACAGATCGATCGTGGCGCGACGACCGAGCGTCTGGTAGCAATCGGAGATGACCTTCGAAAGCTCGCTGGAGCGCATGGCCAGGTTGTAGAACAGCATGCCGGAAGGGAGCATGGAGTTAAAAATCACCCGGCCGACAGTCGTTTTGGCGCGGACGCCCGGAGGGCCGATTTCGCCATCCCCTTCGTTCTTGATGCGCCGGCCCGGGGGCAGCTTGACTTCGATCTTGGCGTGCGTGTGCACGGCCCCGAGCGAATAGGCCAACTGCACTTCGTCGAGCGAGGCGAACTTCATGCCGTCGCCGCGGGCCTCGGGGACCGACATCGTCATGTAGTAGCAACCCATCACGATGTCTTGCGAAGGGCTGATGATCGGCGCGCCGTTGGCCGGGCTGAAAATGTTGTTCGTGGCCATCAGCAGCGTGTGCGCCTCGACCTGGGCTTCGATCGACAGCGGCAAGTGGACCGCCATCTGGTCGCCGTCGAAGTCGGCGTTGAAGCCTTTGCAGACCAGCGGATGCAGCTTGATGGCGTTCCCCTCGACCAGCACCGGCTCGAAAGCCTGGATGCCCATGCGGTGCAGCGTGGGAGCGCGATTGAGCAGCACCGGGTGGTTGTGGATTACCTCTTCGAGGATGTCCCACACCTCGGCGTCGCGCCGCTCGAGCATCTTTTTGGCGCTCTTGATCGTGTCGGCGTGCCCCAGCTCCTTGAGCCGGCGAATAATGAACGGCTGGTACAGCTCCAGCGCGATCTTCTTGGGCAGGCCGCACTGGTGCAGACGCAAGCTCGGTCCGACCACAATCACGCTACGAGCCGAGTAGTCGACGCGCTTGCCGAGCAAGTTTTCGCGGAAGCGGCCCTGCTTGCCCTTGATCATGTCGGTGAGCGACTTGAGCGGACGATTGCTCGAGCCCAACACCGGCCGCTTGCAACGGTTGTTGTCGAACAAGGCGTCGACCGCCTGCTGCAACATGCGCTTCTCGTTGCGGATGATGACCTCGGGGGCGTTGAGATCGACCAGCTTCTTCAGACGGTTGTTGCGATTGATGATGCGGCGATAAAGATCGTTGAGATCGCTGGTGGCGAAGTTGCCCGAATCCAGCAGCACCAGGGGCCGCAAGTCCGGCGGAATCACCGGGATCACGTCGAGCACCATCCACTCGGGCTTGTTGTCGCTGTCGCGGATCGCCTCGACGATCTTGAGGCGATTGATCAGGTCCTTCTGCTTCTGCTTCGAGCCAGTCTCGGCCAGGTCCTGGCGCAGCTCCTTGGAGAGCGTCACCAGGTCGAGCTTCATCAGCAGCTTACGGACTGCCTCGGCCCCCATGTCGGCCTCGAACGAGCCTTCGCCGTGCTGTTCTCGGGCGGCGCGGAACTCTTCTTCGGTCAGCAACTGGCGCGGCTTGAGCGGCGTATCCTTGGGGTCGATGACCACGTAGTCCTGGAAGTAGATCACCTTCTCCATGCTGGTGGTCTTCATGTCGAGCAGATTACCCAGGCGGCTGGGCATGGCCTTGAAGAACCAGATGTGCACGACCGGCGCGGCCAGTTCGATGTGCCCCATGCGCTTGCGGCGCACGCGGCTGTGCGTGATTTTGACGCCGCAGCGATCGCAGATCATCCCCTTGTACTTCATGCCGCGGTACTTGCCGCAGGCGCATTCCCAGTCCTTCTCCGGGCCAAAGATGCGCTCGCAGAAGAGACCGTCCTTCTCCGGTCGGTAAGTGCGGTAGTTGATCGTCTCGGGCTTTTTGACTTCGCCGAACGACCAACTGCGGATGTCGTGTGGACGCGCCAGACTGATTTTGACGGCGGCGTAATCGTTAATGCGATCGTAGGAGCCTTCGGCAATGCTCACAGTCAGTTCTCCTGGGGCGGCAACCGGGGCCCGATGCCCGTGGCCAAGTTGTGCGCCGGCTGGGGGGACTCGCTGGTGCTGTGTGTTTCGTGAAATCTGGCAAGCAGGTCGGCAAGTGCCGGGCTGCTAAGTGGTGTTATCTTCGGGCGTGGTCGGCATGACCTACACGCGACGTTTCTCCAATTGCATGTTGAGCCCCAGACCACGGATTTCGTTAGTCAAGACGTCGAAGCTGGCGGGGGTGCCGGCCTCGAGCGTGTTTTCGCCCTTGACCATCGACTCGTAGATCTTGGTGCGCCCTTCGACGTCGTCGCTCTTGACCGTCAGCAGTTCCTGTAGGATGTAGGCGGCGCCGTACGCTTCCAGCGCCCAGACTTCCATCTCGCCGAACCGCTGACCACCGAAGCGGGCCTTGCCACCCAACGGCTGCTGGGTAATGAGCGAGTAGGGGCCGGTCGAGCGAGCGTGCACTTTGTCGTCGACCAGGTGGTGCAGCTTCATCATGTAGATGTAGCCCACCGTGGTTTCCTGCTCCATCGGCTCGCCGGTGCGGCCGTCGTACAACTGCGCCTTGCCGTGCTTGGGAAGCTTAGCTTCGACCAGGGCGTTCCAAATGTCCTGTTCGCTGGCGCCGTCGAACACCGGCGTGATCGCCTGGAAGCCGAGCTTGGCCCCGGCCCAGCCGAGGTGCGTTTCGAGAATCTGCCCCACGTTCATGCGGCTCGGCACGCCCAGCGGGTTCAGCAGAATCTGCAGCGACGTGCCGTCGGCCAAAAACGGCATATCTTCGCGCGGCAAGATCTTGGCGATAACGCCCTTGTTGCCGTGCCGGCCCGCCATCTTGTCGCCGACCGAGATCACGCGCTTGGTCGAGACGTAGACCTTGACCATTTGCAGCACGCCGTTGCGCAGTTCGTCGCCGCGCTTCATCGAGTTGAGCTTGCGATCGCGTTCGTCGATCGCCGCCTCGACAGCCGGCCACAGGGTCTTGTACGCCTTCTCGGCGTCCGCCTTGCGCTGCGGGCTGCGGATCTCGATCTTTTCGAGGCGGAACCGCTGGGCCTGCTCGGCGACGTACTTGTGCTCTTGATCGCGCACCAACGGGTTGTTGTCCTCGTCGGTGAGCTTGCGCTGCAGGACCTTCTCGATCTCCTCGATCATGGCGCCGAACGCTTCGGCGATGCGGGCATTCCCCTGGGTCTCGGTGTCCTTGAGGTCCTTCTCGAAGGCCTTGCGTTCGTCTTCCGACAAACTGAGCCGGCGGGAGAACTTTTGCGTGTCGATGACGATCCCTTCGACGCCCGAGGGAACTTCGAGCGAATCGTTTTTCACGTCTTCGCCGGCACGCCCAAAGATGGCGTGCAGCAGCTTTTCTTCCGGGGTGAGCTCGGTCTTCGACTTCGGCGAGACCTTGCCGACCAGGATATCGCCAGGCCGCACGTAGGTGCCGATGCGGACGATGCCCGTGTCGTCGAGATTGCGCAGCGCCTTCTCGCTGACGTTGGGAATGTCGCGGGTAAACTCCTCGCGGCCGAGCTTGGTCTCGCGAATTTCGATATCGAATTCTTCGATGTGAATCGAGGTGTAGGTGTCGTTTTGCACCAGCTCTTCGCTGATGATGATGGCGTCTTCGAAGTTGAAACCGTCCCACGACATGAAGCCGACCAGCACGTTGCGTCCCAGGGCCAGTTCGCCCTGGAAGGTGGCGGCGCCATCGGCGACGACGTCCCCTTTCTCGACTTTCTGGCCGAGCGCGACGATCGGCTTCTGGTTCTGGCAGGTGCGCTCGTTGAGCCCCACGAACTTGCGCAGCGGATAGACGTCGTCGCCGATTTCAATCCGCGTGGCGTCGACGAAGGTGACGGTCCCCTTCTTGCGGGCGCGCACGAGCATGCCCGAGTTGCGGGCGACGTCGCGTTCCATGCCGGTGGCCACGAGCGGCGGCTCGGCCACGAGCAACGGCACCGCTTGCCGCTGCATGTTCGAACCCATCAGCGCGCGGTTGGCGTCGTCGTGCTCCAGGAACGGGATCAAGCCGGCCGACACACCGACCATCTGGCACGGAGCCACGTCGATGTATTGCACCTTGTCGATCGGCACCAGCTCGAAGTCGGCACGGTGACGGGCGATGATCGTCTCGCCGGTCAGGCGCCCCTTGTCGTCGGTCTGGGCATCGGCCGGCGCGACGAACGCTTCGCTTTCCTGGTCGGCCCGCAGCCAGACGACTTCTTCGGCCAGCTTGCCCTTTTGCACGGCGCGGTATGGAGTGACCAAAAAGCCGTAGGCGTCGACCGTGGCGTAAATGCCCAAGCTCGAGATCAAACCGATGTTGGTACCTTCCGGCGTCTCGATCGGGCAGATGCGGCCATAGTGCGAAATGTGCACGTCGCGGACTTCAAAGCCCGCCCGTTTGCGATTCAAGCCGCCAGGGCCCAGCGCCGAGAGCCGCCGCTCGTGCGTGAGCATCGAGAGCGGATTCGTCTGGTCGACCACCTGCGAGAGCTCGCCGCGGCCGAAGAAGTATTCGATGGCCGCCGAAATGCTCTTGGGATTGATCAGGCTGCGCGGCGTCATGTCGGCCACGTCCTTGAGGCTCATCCGCTCTTGCACCGTGCGGCGCAGCTTGAGAAAGCCCTTGCGCAGCTCGTCGCAGGCCAACTCGTCGATGGTGCGCAAGCGGCGATTGCCCAAATGGTCGATATCGTCGACTTCGGCCGTGCCGTCGTTGGCGCGCAGCCGCAACAGGTAGTCGATGGCGTTGATCAGATCCTCGGGGCGAAGCGTCATCTCCGACTCGGGGATTTCCAACGACAGCTTGCGGTTGATGCGGAAGCGGCCGACGCGCCCCAAGCGGTAGCGGTTGGTATCGAAGAACTTCTCGTGAAACAGCGCTTTGGCCTTCTCCAACTGCGGCGGGTTGCCGGGGCGCAGCCGCTGATAGATCTTCAGCAGTGCCTCTTCGTGGCTGTTCGTGGCGTCTTCGGCCAGGCTGTTGAAGATCAGCGGGTCTTTGACGTCGGGCATCACCTCGACGCTCGTCAACCCTGAAGTGCAGATCACCTCGGCAAGGTTCTTGGTGATCTTGTGACCCGACTCGACGATCACTTCGCCGGCGCGGTCGCTGCTGGCCGGGTAGACGATGTCGGCCACGGCCAGCTTGCCTTCGATCTTGGTGACGCTGCGGCCATCGTGGATCGACTCGGTCGAAGTCTCGTAAAAGACGCGAATCAGATCGGCGTTCTGGCTGTACTTCCCCGACATCGCGCGCAACAGCGTCATCGCCGAGAACTTGCCGCTCTGGTCGATGCGCACGCTGAGACTGTCGCGCTTCGTGACGTTGAGCTCGATCCAACTGCCGCGCTCGGGAATGATGCGGCAACTGTGCATGCGGCGATCGCCCCCCTCTTCGCCGACAACGAAGTCGACGCCGGGGCTGCGATGCAACTGACTGACCACCACGCGCTCGGCGCCATTGATGATGAACTCGCCGCCGCCGAGCATGATCGGCATGTCGCCGAGATAGACTTCCTCTTCGATCGGCTGCTCCTTGGTCAAGCGCAGCCAGACCTTGAACGGGCGGCCGTAGGTGAGCCGCAACTGGCGGCATTCGTCCGGTTCGTAGCGCGGCTTGCCCAACTCGTAACCGGCATACTCAAGGCGCAGACTCTTGTCGTAGCTTTCGATCGGGAAGATCTCGCGGAGCACCGATTCGATGCCCTGGTCCTTGCGCTTGTCTTGCGGCGTTTCGTATTGCAGGAACGCGGCGTAGCTCTCGGTTTGAATCTCGGTCAGATCCGGAATGGGATACGTCCCTCGACCGCTGCCGAAATTGCGAATCTCCTGGGGACGAATGCGTCGTTCTGCCGGAATCGTCATTGTTTGCTGGCTCCTCGTCGGTCGCGGGAAAGCTGAGGGCGTTTTGGCGTGCGAACCAGGCTGGCCGCTTCATCGCGGCAGCCAAGCGCGCAAGGGTCAGGGCATTGGAGAACTAGGGGCGTAGTTCACGTTCGCGAGGTCGACGATCGCGAAACTCGTTGCCGCAAGGTGGGTCAATATCATCGCCGCCAGGCTGGACACAATCGGCGCGAGGCTGGTAGAGATCGGCGCATGAAGGGACCCGATCGTCCCTACCCGGCAAAACACCGAGGTCATTCGGTGCGTGGCGGGCATTGAGCACGGTTCGCAAACTGGCGGCGCGGCGAACCGGCGGGACGATGGTCCGTCCGTGTTGGCGACACGAAATTTCAAGCTCGGTCTACCCGGCTGGCCGGCAACGTATCCGTGTGCGGCAAGCCAATGGCGTGCACGGTCAGAGCGAAACCTGGGGGCTGGGCTACCCCTGGGGAGAGCGCGGCATGCTCAACCAGTAGTAACCTAACACAATTGGCCCGATGTTTGCAGCCCCCCCGACTGCGGGATGCCTGTCCTACTTGACCGCCACCTTGGCGCCAACCTTCTCCAGTTCGGCCTTGAGCTTGTCGGCGTCTTCCTTCGAAACACCCTCTTTGACCTTGCTGGGGGCGCCTTCGACCAGGTCCTTGGCTTCCTTCAGACCCAGGCCCGTAGCAGCGCGAACCACCTTGATGACCTCGATCTTCTTTTCGCCAAACGACTCGAGCACCACGGCAAACTCGGTCTGGGCTTCGGCCGGTTCGGCCGGGCCAGCACCACCCACCGGGCCAGCCATCATCACCGCGCCGCCGGCGGCCGGCTTGATGCCATGCACTTCTTCCAGGTAGTCGCTCAGTTCTTTGGCTTCCTTCAAGGTCAGGCCGACGATCTGGTCGCCCAACTGCTTGGTGCCTGCTCCAAATTCTCGGGTATCTGTCGCCATGGAAAACTTCGTCCTTTCTCGACGCTGGGTCTGCTCGCCGTCTGGTGTGGGCCGACGAATGGGTTAATCGTGACTGAGGTTTGTATTAGGTCTCTGTTCCGGCGGCCAAAGTTCGCGCGGGCGAACCGGCACGCGATGCCGATCAGCCAGCGGGGGCTGCTTCGGTAGCGGGGGGCGCGTCGTCTGCGGGGGGAGCCGCCTCGGCGGTGCCTTCGGCTTCCGCTTCCACCTCGGCCCCGCCCGACTTCTCCTTGATCTGGCTGGCCAGTGCGCCGCCGACGCTGGTCAACTGCGCGACGAGCGTGGCGCCTGGGCTGAGGATTTGCCCCACCAGGATCGAAAGCTGCTCTTCGCGATTGGGCCATTTGCTGACCTGGGTAACTTCGGCGGCCGAAAGCTTCGTGCCGTCCATTACGCCACCGCGCGACTCGAACTTGTCGAACTGCTTGTCGGTCGCGTACTTGGTGATCTGCTTGGCCAGGTCGATGACGTCGGTCGAGCCCCAGACCACGGCCGCGGGGCCGTCGAGCCCTTCGACCATCGGCGCCAACGACGTCCCCTCGAACGCGCGGCGGGCCAGGCTGTTCTTGATCACTAGCAAGTGGATGTTCTTTTCGCGCAGTTCCTTGCGCAGCCGGTGCGTGCGATTGGCGTCGAGCCCGGCCACGCTGACCAGCAGCGCATCGCCCACGCCGCTGAGTCGCTGGCGAATGTCGTCGGTGATCAGTTCCTTAACCGCTTTACTCATGGTGCACTCAAATCTCTTTCAGCGGGGCGCAGCGCGGGTCGCGGCGTGACTGGTTATGCCGAAATCCGGATCGCCGGCGTCATCGTCCCCTTGATGGCAATGCTCTTGACGTACTGACCTTTCACGGCCGCCGGCTTCAGATGCTGGATGTGGTCGATAAAGGCCCGAATGTTGTCGGCCAGCTTGTCGGCCGCGAAGCTGAGCTTGCCGGCCGCCGCGTGCACGATGCCGCTGGCATCGTTGCGAAACTCGACCTTGCCCGCCTTGTATTCCTTGACCGTCTTGGCGATTTCGGGGGTGACGGTGCCGGCCCGCGGCGACGGCATCAAGCCGCGCGGGCCAAGCACTTTGCCCAACGGACCGACGAGCCCCATCATGTCGGGGGCGGCGATGCAGACGTCGAATTCGGTCCAGCCGTCCTTGATTTTCTTGGCCAGATCGTCGGCTCCGACTTCTTCGGCGCCGGCCGCTTTCGCCTGATCGGCCAGATCCCCTTTGGCAAAGACGACCACCCGCAAGCTCTTGCCGATGCCGTGCGGCAGGACAATCGAGCCGCGGACGATCTGGTCGGCCTGCTTGGCATCGACACCCAGCCGGATGGCGATTTCGACCGTTTGATCGAACTTCGTGGTGTTGAATTGCTTCAAGAGGTCGACCGCCTCGGGGAGCGGCACGAGCGTCTGTCCGGGAGCCTTCTTGAGCATCCCTTGCATGCGTTTGCTGGGCTTCGACATCGAGTGGGCCTGACTACGTTGCTGTGGTGCGTGACTTGTTGCGGTGGGTGCGGATCGCGGTAATTTGTCGTGGCTGTCGTCGCTCGCCGGTGGCTCGCGGCTGTCGGGCGATTGCCGCCTTTCGTCGGTTATCCTTCGACGAGCAGCCCCATGCTGCGGGCGGTTCCTTCGACCATGCGCCGGGCATGCTCGACGTCTCGGGCGTTGAGGTCGGCCATCTTCTGCTTGACGATGTCGTCGACCTGGGCGCGAGTGACTTTGCCAACCTTGTCTTTGTTGGGAACACCCGATCCCTTGGCGATGCCAGCCGCTTGCTTGAGCAGGGCGGCGGCCGGCGGGCTCTTGGTGACAAAGTCGAAACTGCGGTCGTTATAGACGCGCACCACGACCGGGATCGGCATGCCGCCGGCATCGCGCGTCCGTTCGTTGAACTGCATGACGAACTGGCCCAGGTTGATGCCGTGGCGGCCCAAGGCGGTGCCGACCGGCGGCGCCGGCGTGGCTTGCCCTCCTGGAACCTGGAACTTCACTTCGGCGACAAGTTGCTTAGCCATGGCGGGTGTGCTTGCTGCTGGGGATGCTGGCGATTGCTCGTGTTTTCAAATTTCGAGTGGACTCAAGACCGGTCCGGCGCGGACGTCAAACGTTTTCGATCTGCCAATACTCGAGCTCGACCGGCGTCGAGCGGCCAAAAATGTTGATCATCACGGTCACGCGGCCGTTGGTCTGGTCGATGCTGTCGACGTCCCCTTCGAAGTTCTCGAAGGTGCCTTCGTTGATCTTTACGCGGTCCCCCGGCTTGAAACTGATCTTGAGCTTGGGGGCCTCTTCGGTTTTCTCTTCCTGCTTGGCGATGAGCCGCGAGATCTCGTGCTCTTGCATTGGGATCGGCTTGCCACCGGCCCCGGTGAAGTCGCCAATGCCGGGGGTGTCGCGCACCAAAAACCAGGTGTCTTCGTTGATGTGCATATGCACGACGATGTAACCCGGATAAAGCTTGCGCTTGACGACCTTCTTCTTGCCCCCTTTGAATTCGGTGACCATCTCAGTCGGCACGATCACCTCGCCGAAATGATTCTCCAGGCCGGCGATGGCGGCACGGCGGCGCAAACCATCGGCGATCGTCTCCTCGCGGTTGCTCTGCACCTTGAGGATGTACCAGTCCATCTCGATCGGTTCTTCGCCCGCCGACGTCTCATCGGCGGCGGCGGCCGACTTGCGGCCGTTGCGCTTCGACGGCGAGGCGGCCGGCTCGGGCGATCCGCCAGCTTCCGCCACGGCTTCCGCTGGTTCCTCTGCCGTTTTTTCGGCGGGCTCAGCAGCTTCGGCTTCGCTCGTCTCCTCGGCGGATTCGCTCGTCTCCTCGGCAGCAGCGCTCGGCTCCTCGGCGGGGCTTGCGTGAGCCGCGATCGACGAGGCAGCTTCGGCCTCGATCCGGGCGGCCTCGGCCGCAGCCGCGTTGGCGCTCTCAGGTGCCGGCATTCCGCCCGTCACCGGCTCGTGTGCTTCGACGGCCGCTTGCGGCGCGACATCCGCGGCGACCATCCCCTCGCCAGCAGCGTCAACGACCGGCTCGGGAGGTTCCGGCGGCTTGGCGTGAGCGCCGTCCCCCCCTTGGTGCGCGGCGGCGTCGCTCTGCGCTGCGGTGTACGACGACTCCACGCTCCCCGACTGGGCTTCGGCCGAGCCAGGGCCCGACTCGCCGACAGGGGGCTGGGGATCGTTCGTGCTGTCGCGTTCGTCAATCACCGAAACTCTCTTCTGCAATGATCAGTTTTGTGCCACGGTCGAGGGCCCGGCGATCGATGCTCGCCGACAGCTTTCCTGCCGTAGCGGTGATCAGCTAATCCCCAAGGCCGACAGCGCGGTCTTCCAAATGATGTCGTACAAGAACAGGATGGCCGCCAGGACAAAGATCGTGAACATGACGACAAACGTGCTGCGAAACAACGTGTCGCGCGTGGGCCACGACACTTTGTTCATCTCAGCTTCGACGGCGATCAAGAAATCGGCGAACTGCGGAAAGTTGATCACCCGAAAGCAGATCCACACGCCGACCACAGCCAGCAACATCGGCACCAGGTATTGCCACAGCGAGCCCCACTGCACGAGCTGCAAGCTCAACCGCCAACAACCCAGAACCACCGTACCGGCCAGCACCGCGAAGGTCGCCTGGCGCGCAATTCGACCCTGACTCCGCTTATAGAGCCCGGCATCGAATAGCACCCGCACGAACGGATGCCTGTCGTCCTTCGCCATTGCCATGTCGTCCCTGAACCTTTGCGGATTTGTGTGGGATGCTCGCCGCGAGCGGCTTCCTGCGACGCTCGGGGCGATCGTTGTCGAACTTACACTTACACGGCTACGCTAACTCAGCGAACCGGGCCACCTGGCGATCGGACTGCGCGATCCGGTCAACCGGTGGCTAGCTGGCAGGGGCGGCGGGAATCGAACTCGCAACCTCTGGTTTTGGAGACCAGCGCTCTGCCAATTGAGCTACACCCCTAAAGCGTGATCAGCGCCCGACTGCAAACAGCCGCGGCACCAACCACACGTTAGTTCTCTGCTTGGCGCCCCGGGCGACTCGCAACGGCGCGTCGGCCGGCGGCGGGCCCCCGCGATTCGTCTTACGCCAGGATTTTCGTCACCACGCCCGACCCCACGGTCTTGCCACCCTCGCGAATGGCGAACCGCACCCCATCGTCCATGGCGATCGGTGAGATCAACTCGACGGACAACCGGGCGTTGTCGCCAGGCATGCACATTTCGGCGTCGCCAGCCAGGTTCGCCGAGCCGGTGACGTCCGTCGTGCGGAAGTAGAACTGCGGGCGGTAGCCGCTGAAGAACGGCGTGTGCCGACCACCTTCCTCCTTCGAGAGGACGTAGACCTCGGCCTCGAACTTGGTGTGCGGCGTGATCGAACCGGGCTTGGCCAGCACCTGCCCGCGCTCGATTTCCTCGCGCTTGATGCCACGCAACAGGCAGCCGACGTTGTCGCCAGCCTGACCCTGATCGAGGCTCTTGTTGAACATCTCGACGCCGGTGACCACGGTCTTCCGCGGGGCGGCAGTCAAGCCGATGATTTCGATTTCGTCGCCAACCTTGACCACACCACGCTCGATACGCCCGGTGACGACCGTGCCGCGGCCTTCGATCGAGAACACGTCTTCGATCGCCATCAGGAACGGCTTGTCGACTTCGCGGGTCGGCTCGGGAATGTACGCGTCGATCGCTTCCATCAGCTCGGTGATGCACTTGCTGGCTTCGGGGTCGGCCGGCTTGTCGTAGGCCGGCTTCGAGGCCCCGCGAATGATCGGGATTTCGTCCCCCGGGAAGCCGTAGTGCGTCAGCAATTCGCGCAACTCCAGTTCGACGAGCTCCAGCAATTCGGGGTCGTCGACCAGGTCGCACTTATTAAGGAACACGACCAGCGCCGGCACGCCTACCTGCCGGGCCAGCAGGATGTGCTCGCGCGTCTGGGGCATCGGGCCGTCGGCCGCCGACACGACCAGGATCGCACCGTCCATCTGGGCGGCGCCGGTGATCATGTTCTTGATAAAGTCGGCGTGCCCCGGACAGTCGATGTGGGCGTAGTGGCGGTTGGGTGTCTCGTATTCGACGTGGCTCACGGCGATCGTCACCGTCTTCGTCTCGTCGCGGACGGTACCACCCTTGGCGATTTCGGAGTACGCCTTCGGCTTGGCCAACCCCTTGGCCCCCTGAACCGCGAGGATGGCGCCGGTCAAGGTTGTCTTGCCGTGATCGATGTGCCCGATCGTGCCGACGTTGACGTGAGGCTTCTTCCGTTCGAATACTTCTTTGGCCATGACACTCCCTGCGTTCTATCAATCACTTTGTCGAAGTTAATTTCCGTTTGTAAGCGAGCCGTACAAAACGCAAAAGCTGCTGAAGGGACTTGAACCCTTGACCTCGTCCTTACCAAGGACGCGCTCTACCGACTGAGCTACAGCAGCGCTGGCCGCCGGCCGGGCGGTCGCCGCCGCACCTTTTTCGCGCCAGCGCGGGGCGCTCATGCCCAGTGGAATTGTTCGCTTATTTATTGTCTGGGATGGTCCGCCTGACTGTTCTGTGTCGCTCGCTGGCTCGACCGGCCACTTCTCCTCGCACTCTGCCGACCGGGCGCCTGCTCGAGAGCGGGTGAAGGGAATCGAACCCTCGTCTTTAGCTTGGAAGGCTATTGCTCTACCATTGAGCTACACCCGCGAAGCTCGTCCCTTTGTATTCATTACTTGCTGGATTCCGTCTGGCGCCGACGAATCGTTCCCTGCGCCGGCACACTAATGGGCGGTGCAGGATTCGAACCTGCGAAGGCAGAGCCATCAGATTTACAGTCTGACCCCTTTGACCGCTCGGGAAACCGCCCGCTGCGGAGCCCCCCTCGTTCATGGACCAGCTAGCGGAGGGACTTGAACCCACAACCTGCTGATTACAAATCAGCTGCTCTGCCAATTGAGCTACGCTAGCGAACCCTAAGGTCCGTCGTAAAAACATGTAACTATAATGAAGCCACGGGGTCCTGCAAGCCGGGAGCGCGAAAAAACAGCGCCGTCACGCAATGCTAGCAGCATGAGAAGCTAAAGCCCAGGGCAGACGGTCGCCGGGGCGATAGTTTCGCCGAATCTCGGTCGTCTCCCCCGGGGCTCACCGGGCTGCCCGGGGGTTTCTCGCAGCAGTTGGCTACACAAGCGCGGCTTAGAAGACCCAGTCGATCTTTTCTTCCTCGGCCGCCTTGCGCAGCTTGCTCAGCGCTCGAGCCTCGATCTGGCGGATGCGCTCCTTGGTGACCCCCATCTCCGCTCCAACCTCCTTGAGCGTAAGGGGTTCATGCCCTTGCTCCAGGCCAAAGCGACTGACGATGATCTTTTGCTCCCGCTCGTCGAGCACGCCCAGAATGCGCCCCACCTGGGCCTCGCGCTGCGCTTGAGCCGTCTCCAGCTCGATTTCGTCGCTGCGCACGTCCTCGGTGGCCGTGAACATCTCGTCGTGACTCGTCCGGAAACGGTCCCGCTGACGATGCTCGTCCGGGATGGTCCGCGCGTAGTTCTTCATGATCGCCCACGTGGCGTACGTGCTGAACTTGTTGCCGCGCGTGTAGTCGAACTTCTCAACCGCCCGCATCAGCGACATGTTGCCGTCGCTGACCAGCTCGAAGAAGTCCCCCGTGCTGCCGACGTGCCGCTTGGCGATCGAAACCACCAACCGCAAGTTGGCGCGGATGATCTGGTTCTTTGTCTGCACGGCCTCGCCGTAGTAACGCTCGATTTCGGCCATCAGCGCGCTGCGCGGATGCGCCGGATCGAGCTCCGCGCGGAGCTTGCCGGCCTTGAACTTCAAGTAGTTCAGCTTGCGGAACAGGTAGGCTTCTTGCTCGCGCGTCAGCAGCGGCACCTCGTACAAACTGGCGAGGTACGGCGGCAAGCCGCTCGGTTGGCGACTGGCCCGCGCCTGCGGCGCGGCCGGCATCGCGCTGCCCAGAATCGTCTTGTCGGCGTTGGCCCGCTCGAACTCGGGGCTGGGGATGAAATCCAACGGCAGCGCCAGCACCTGCCGCGCGTGCATCTCGTTGATCACGCGGTAGATGCTCGTCTTGGTGCGACAGTGCTGCCGGCTCAGGGCCTCGACCGTCACGCCGCGGCGATACTGTTGGTAGATCTTCTGCTTGGCCTCTTCGCCGAGCGCGCCGGAGCTCTCGGGAAACACCGCCGACTCGGGGTGTTCCTGATCGAACTGCTTGATGGTGTAACGAATCGTTTCCACGCTACGGTCGAATCGCTTGGCAAGTCGCTTGGTGACTTCGGCGGGGCAGCCACCGGCGTGCGCCAGTCGACGTGCCCGGCGAATGATGCCGTCGCGCTCGGCGTCGTTCAGTTGGCTGAAACGGCTACCGCGACTGATACGGTCTTCGTTGCCCGACACGAACCGATCGACCGAGCTTTGCAAAAAGCCGACCCGCTTGCGGCCGTCGAAGACAAACCGGCGGCTGACCAGCCCTTGCTGGCGCCAGCGCGCGATCGTCTTGGTCGAGACGTTGAACTGCTTGCTGAGCTCGTCGACGGTTAGCACGCGCTCGCCGGCGGCCTGCGACGGCACGTCGGCCGCGTCGGACAAGTCCTCGACGAACAGCCGCAGGTCGTGGCGCGCGGCTTCGCCGTCGATCTTCACCGGCGGGACGACGTCGGGCCGGAAGTCGGTGATCCGATAGAAGACGTACTCGTACGTATAGACCCGCGATGGGTCGAGCTCGGCCAAGAGCTTCTCGGCGCGATTGACCTGCTCGATCTTCTTCTCGCGCGGCGCGAACCGCACCTGCTGGTCGCGGAGCTCGCGGATCGCGGGATGGAGATATTCAGTGTGCATCGTAGGACCTCTTCTCGGGCAGACCTTGCGGTGTTCCCTGCGAGTCCTTCGCGCCGGCAAGGCTAGGTTTCCGGGTTAACTGCCAGCTTCCCACTGCACGCGGCTTGCTTGCGATTTCCCCTGTTAGGTCGTCCCCTGTTACGTTTACTGCCTCCTCGTAACCGGTTTCGTGAACTTGTCTTAACAGCGGCACTACGTGTGCTATGAACTGCCAGCCGAGTTGTGCGGCGGGCCGCCGGCGGACATGGTAGCCGTTGCGTCGATCCCTGTCACGCAACGCTCCGAGCTGCCGGACGGCTGGTTGTGCTCTTCCTCTACGCAACTAAGTGTCCAGAGGTCCAGTGAAAGTTCAATAATTTTTCCTGCACTTACGGCAAACACCGTACCAGCAGGCTTTTGAGTTCAACTCGTCTCTCCGAAAACGACGATGTAGCCGGTTGTAACGAACCTGCCGGCCCCGGCGACCCCTGTTTTTGCCGTCCGGCACGATTCGAGACCACATTTCATACCCATTTCCTCTCCGGACCTGGGCCTGCTGTCAAGATGCAAGTCAAATCTCTGATTTATGTTGCGGTTCTTGCCCTCGCCCCCGCTGCGGTGCACGCCGCCGACGGCAATTCCAACCGTACTTTTAATTTGAGCCCCAGGTCCGCCGGCGACCAGGCCGCTCGCGTAACGGTCAGCCTCGAGGTGAAGGGGAATCTCGAGGTCACCGCCGGCGAGCAGGAACCCGAAAAGGTCCCGCTGCTGGTCGAAGGCCATCTCGACTACGACGAACAGATCCTCGCCACGGGCGATGCCCCGCTGGCCGATCGCCGCAGTGCCCGCTGGTTTCACAAGGCCGAAGCCAAGTTCAACGTCAAATCGATCGAGTCGGCCATCGAGCTGCGCGACAACCGCCGGCTGATTCTCGTCGATTGGACCGCCGGCAGCGCGGCGAGCGTCGGCGTCGACGGCCGCTTGACTCGCGACGAGGTCGACCTCATCGAGCCCCCGGGCAGCAGCCTGCTGGTCGAGGCGCTCCTGCCCCAACAGCCGGTCAAGCTCGAAGAGTCGTGGTCGCACGCCCCCGAACTGCTCGCGGCGCTGCTGGGTATAGACGCCGTGACCAGCTCAGAGGTTCACAGCATCTTGCGCGAAGTCGATAACACGGCCGCGCGCTGCGAGATGACGGGCAACCTCTTTGGCGCCATCGGCGGTGTCTCGACCGAGATCGAGATCAAGGCCAAGTACAAGTTCGAGTTCGGCCCGCGCCGCATCACCTGGCTTGCCATGTTGGTGCACGAGAAGCGCTCGATCAGTTCGGTGACGCCCGGCATCGACGCCGTCAGCCGGTTGCAGATGCAGATCAAGCCGTTGGCCAATTCACAGCACTTGGCGCAGCGGCGGGCCAGCCTGACGCGCGAGCCCCTCAAGCCGGCCGACCTGCAGCTTTGTCTCGAGTCTGCGGCAGGGCACTATCGCCTGAACTACGATCGCCGCTGGCACGTCATCTCCGAGCAACCGAACATGCTCGTGATGCGCCTGCTCGATCGTGGCGAGATGCTGGCCCAGTGCAACGTCTCGACCAATTCGAGCGGCACGCAAACGGCCGAGCCGTCGCTGACCAAGTTCCAGGAAGAGATCAAAAAGGCGCTCGGCGAGAGCTTCGGGCAATTCGTGCGTGCCGGTCAGCATGTCGACGATGCCAAGCGGCTCGTGCTGTGGGTCGTCGCTCAGGGAGAAGCCGCGGAACTGCCGATCGAGTGGCATTACTTCCTCGTGGCCAACCCCGCCGGGCAGCAAGTCGTGCTGGCCTTCACGCTGCAGCCCGACGAAATCGAACAACTCGACAAGGCCGACGCGGACCTGGTCCGCGATTTGGAACTGCTGACGCCGGCGACCGACACGGCGGCGAGACCCGCCGCGCGACGCGCGCGATAGCGCGGTCGCCCGAGTCGGCTCGGCAACCTCAAGCCTCGCAACGCAGGGGAGCTTTTGTCATGCGACGCAATTTGAGCGCGGGTTGGCTCGCGCGGCGGATTCTTGTTCTCGGCATGATTTCGGCAATCGCCGGCACGGTCGCGGCGCCGGCCCTGGCCCAACGCATCGTCCCGGGCACCGGCTCGATTGTCGTCGGCGATGACTTCGAGGACGAAAGCTGGAGCTACACGTTCAACAATCCCAAGGGGAGCAAGGACATCGACGGCAATCGTCGCAAGCCCTCGGGCTACTCCTCGAATGGCCACTGGTACGAAGGGCCCGACCGCGGCCACCCCGACGTGATTCGCCGCGTGCCGACTCCCCCCGATGGCCTGCCCGGCAGCACCGGCGCGCTGTTGATGGCGTCGCGCTACACGGGCATTCCGAACAAGGGACGCGGCCCTCGCGCGCAAGACGACCTGTTCATGCATGCCACGGCCCGTTCGAACGGCGTGTTGCCCGTTTCGCTGGGTCCCAGCGTGGTGGTCCGCGTCTGGCTGCCGCCGTGGGAAGATTGGGAGCCCCGCAGCGGTTCGACGTTCGGCTTTCGCACCACGGTGCGCGGTCTGACGTCCGACGGCAAGGAGAGCGAACCGTATTGGCCGGGGATCTTCATCAATTACTCGCCCGGCAACGAGCGCCGCAATCGCCCGGCCCGCACGACGCTGGCGGTGCGAGCACGCGAAAGCGGGCAGGACTACACCGTGATGAACGTCGAGGAAGTCGGCTGGTGGACGATGGGCATGTCGTACTCGCCCGACGGCCGCGTACATTACTACGCGCATCCGGGCCTGGACGACCTGACGGAGTCGGACCACCTGGCCTCACACTATCCGTACAACTTCCGCTGCAAGCAGCTCAAGAGTGTCTTCTTCGACATCTTCAATCAGAACGACGGCAACTGGTCGACCGGCTGGATCATCGACGATCCCACGGTCTACGTGGTGCGCGAGCCGCAAGTGGCGCGTCAGCCGCAGCGAAGCAGTGGCAGCCGCAATTCGCGCAGGTCGCGATAGACTTGAAGGCACGGCGCCTTGTGCCGGGGGCTGCCCTGCCCCCCGGCACCCGACCCGCACCTTCATATCAGGTCGGTGGCGCCTGCTGGTACGTGGCCCAAGCATGGGTTGCTCGTTCGCTTAGCCCCTGCCCCGACGCACCAGCCACGCTCGCGTCTCGTTCAGACTTGATACGCCGCGGGCACGACTATTCTGACCGCCGCGCGAAAAGATCTTGTTACGCCGCGACACGAAGCAGGATCGCGTGCGATCGGGTGCCCCTGATCCAATCAGGGTGCCCCAGGCACAAGAGGCAACTGCTGACGCGCAGGTGGCTCCAAGCGGCGGCGCCACACGGAATCCTCTTGTCGCTGCGCGACACCGACGAAGGCGGTACCACCCAGCGAGATTTGCGCGCCGCTTCGTGCCTGCTTCGTGCTCTTCGAGCCTTCGTGGTAAATCACGTGCCTCGCCGCTCGATCGACGAACCCAGGGCAGGCCGGCACGGCGTGGCGAAAGCAGCAAGTTGCTCGCGGCCCAGCCCTGGGCGTGGCGCTATTTGCCCAGAGCGAACACTAGCCCGCGTCGCGGTTCTTCTGGTAGATCGCTTGCAGCAGCTCCTGCACGTCGTCGAATTTCTTTTTGCCCCCCAGCACCGTGTCGAGCAGCTTGCGCGCGTCGGTCTCCGAATGCCCCAGGGTGCGCAGCGCGCGAAACGCCTCGGCCACGACGTCGTTCTCGACCAGCGCCGCGTAGGGCGTGTCGCGCGGCACCATCAGCGCGAATTGCGGCACCTTGCGCCGCAACTTGGCCACGATCCGCTCGGCCGTCGCCGCGCCGATCCCCGGCAGCGTGGCCAGGATCTTGACGTCCTGTTCCTCGATGGCGATCGCCACGTCGCGCACCGGGCGGACCATGGCGCGCAGCGCCTTCTTCACGCCCACCCCGTCGACCGAGCAGAAGAGCTCGAAGAAGTCGCGTTCGATCTCGCTGAAGAAGCCGACCAGCCGGGGCACGAGCCGCCCCTGCATGGCGTTGCCTTCCAGGTATTCGATCGTGTGCAGGCTGATCGGCTGGCCGATCAAAGATTGCAGTTGCAGCCGGGTGAACTCGGGGATCAACACTTCGTATTCGAACGCGCCGACCTCGAGCGTGAGCATGTCGGCCGAGAGTCCGCGGAGCTTGCCGCTGATTTTGGTGATCAAGGGATGGTTCTTTCGTTCCGTCGTCGGTAAGGTTCAGGCCCCCTCACCCCCCGGCCCCTCTCCCGCCGGGGGAGAGGGGAGCATAAGAGATGCGGCGCGCATTATCGCCCTAAGCCCGGCGCTTGCCGAGCTGCACCAGTTCCGGCTGAAGATAGTAATGACACAAGGCGATCGCCAGGGCATCGGCCACGTCCGGCGGCTCGGGGACCGCGGCGAGCTGAAATTCGCGCCGGATCGCTTCCTGCATCTGGTGCTTGGGAGCGCGGCCGGCCCCGGTGAGGACTTTCTTGATTTGCGTCGCGCTATACGACTTGACCGGCACCTCGGCGTGCGTGGCCGCCAGGCAGAGCACTCCGCGGGCGTGCCCCATCAAGATCGCCGTCCGCGGCCGTTGATAGTGCGAGTACAACTGCTCGAGCGCCACGACCATCGGGCGAAAGCCGGTCAGCACCTCGCTGATGCCAGAGTAGAGTTCGGCCAGCCGCTCGGTGAGCGAACCATGACTGCGGCCGCGAATCACCCCGGCTTCGCAGATGCGCGGCCCGCCGCAGGCGACCTCGATCACGGCATAGCCCGTGATGTTCAGGCCCGGATCGATGCCGAGAATGCGGGGAGCGGTGGACACGCAATCGCCTCCTCGTTCCGTCGCAGGCGCTAGTCGCGATCCGTGATGTCCGTGGATGAAGTGCCCGGTGGCTCCACGGCGTTACTCAATCGTCCAATCGGTGCCGCCGGGGCGGTCGGCCAACGCGATCTTGAGCTCGCCGAGCTTCTGACGAATCTTGTCGGCCAGGGCGAAGTTCTTGCCCGCGCGGGCATCGGCACGCAGCTCGATCAACAGGCTCATCAAGCCTGCGACCAGCTCGTCGTTGGCCCCCGCGGCGGCCGGCGAAGCCATCGGCTGGCGGAACAGATTCAGCAGGCTCGACAGCTCGCGGAGCACGGCGACGCCTTCGTCGAGCGTGGCCAGCGCGGCGGCTTCTTTCTGGCCCGGGTCTTCGAGGTGCTGCTCGTCGACGAAGCGGTTGAGCGTGCGGACCAGCTCGAACAACTCGGCCATCGCCCCCTGCGTGTTGAAGTCGTCGTCCATCACTTCGAGAAAACGTTGCCGCAGTTCGGCGACCTGCCGCAGCGTTTCGTCGGCCGGCGGTTCGCTGGCGGCCGCCGCACGTCGATCGCGCGTGGCAAGCTGGTAGAAATCCTTGCCGGTCACGCGCTGGTAGCGCTGAAAGAACTGGTAGATCTTCTCGAGGCTCGTGGCCGCTTCGCCGATCCGCGCTTCGCTGAAGTAGATCGGCCGCCGGTAATGGCTCGACAGAATGAACAGGCGAATCGTCTCGGGCGTGAAGGCCTTCAACAAATCGCGGAAGGGGCTGGCGCCCTTCGACTTGCCCATCTTGCCTGCTTCTTGCGAGGCTTGCTCTTCGACCGCGTCGACGGCGGGGCCCGCCTCGGCCGTGCGGGTATTGCGACCGCCGACTTTGCCCACTTCGTCGGCCGCTTGCATCAGCCCGTTGTGCATCCAGTATTTGGCCTGCGGGCGACCGTGGCAGCACTCGCTCTGGGCGACTTCGTTCTCGTGGTGCGGAAACATCAGATCGAGCCCGCCGCCGTGGATGTCGAACGTCTCGCCCAACAGCCGGCGGCTCATCGCCGAACATTCGATGTGCCAGCCGGGGCGACCCGCTCCCCAAGGGCTATCCCACGAGGGCTCGCCCGGCTTGGCCCCTTTCCAAAGGGCGAAGTCGGCGGCGTTGTGCTTGCGGCCGGCCATCTCGCCCCCTTCACCCTGCATCGAGGCCACGTCGCGACCGCTGAGCTTGCCGTACTCGACGTCTTTGGCGACGTCGAAGTACACGTCGCCCGCTGCCGCATAGGCGAATCCCTTGTCGATCAGCGCCTGAATCAAGGCGATGATCTCGGGGATGTTATCGGTTGCGCGCGGGAAGTGATCGATGGTGTCGATCCCCAGCGCCGCCAGGTTCGACATATAGTCGGCGGTCATCTCGCGCGCCAGCTCGCTGACTTCGATGCCGCGCTTGGCCGCCTCTTGAATCAGCTTGTCGTCGATGTCGGTGATGTTGACGACCCAGGTGACCTCGTAGCCTGAGTAGGTCAGATACCGCTTGACGACATCGAAGATCACCGGGCCGACCAGGTGCCCGATGTGGCTCGGCTTGTAGACGGTCGGGCCGCAAAGGTAGATGCCGACCTTGCCGGGCTCGACCGGTTCGAGCGGCTCCTTGGTGCGCGACAGCGTGCTGTAGACGCGAATGGGCGAGGCAACCGGCTTGCCGGCCGACGACGAGGCGACGCTAGGTGCGGAAGTGGCCATCGGAATAACAGTTTTCCTGCAACAGTCGAAACATGGCGACGGCACCGCCGCGCGCCCCGCGGCGCGCGGTCAGTACGGAAACGATAACGAATGAGCCAGCAGCACGACGCACTCGGCCATCACGGCTTCCTCGCGGCCGACGGGCCCCACGCTTTCGCCCGTCTTGGCCTTCAAGTTGATTCGTTTGACTTCAATCCGCAGCAACTCGGCGATGCGCTGGCAAATCGCGGCTTTGTGCGGCGTAATCTTGGGGAGCTGGGCGAAAACGATGCAATCGAGGTTCGCGATCTTAAAGCCGGCGCCATGAACGCGAGCGTTGGCGGCCTTGAGCATCTCGGCCGAGTCGCGCCCCTTGTTTGCCGGATCGGTGTCGGGAAACATCTCGCCGATGTCCCCCAGCCCGGCCGCCCCCAACAGCCCGTCGGTGATGGCGTGTAACAGCACGTCGGCATCGCTGTGGCCGACCGCGTGCTTGTCGTGTTCGATCCGCAGACCGCCCAGCACGAGCGGGCCGCCCGGCTCCAGGCGGTGCGTGTCGTGGCCGATGCCGACTCGGGCGAAAAACGCGATGTGTCCCTCCCTAGAAAAAGCAGTGGGGCGACTACCGATGTCGCTACCGTGTCGCGGTTTACGTTTCGGCAACGCCCTTCAATCGCGCCGAGTATACCGCAACCCTCCCCAAGTTGACAACGCGGCGTCGTTTGCCCTGCCGGCCGCGCCGCGAGCATAATGCCGCTCCCCTGGCAAGACAGTCTCTATATATGTCCCGCGCGCCTGGTGTACACGATGTGCATCCCGAAGCGATTATCGATGTTGCCGCGACTTGGGTTTTGCCTTGGCCTGCTGACCGCCGCGCCGGCGGTGGTCGGTTCGCCCGCGCGAGCCGACGGCCCTTGGACCGACCTCTTCACCGGCCAGGACTCGCTCGAGGGGTGGACGGTCACCGACTGGTCCGACCTGAAGAAGCCGCCCCCCGACGGGGCCCGCTGGGAAGTTGTCGACGGCCGGTTGCTGGGGAGCACGCCACGTGGCACCTGGCTGGTGAGCAAGGCCCAGTACGCCGACTTCGAGCTCGAGTTCGAGTGGCGGCTCGGCCCGCGCGGCAATAGCGGGGTCGCGCTCCATTCGCCGCGGTTCGGCGATCCGGCCTTCGACGGGCTCGAATTGCAGATGGTCGACCCGCGTTACTTCCCCGCAGAGCAAACGCCCCAGCCCAGCGAGTTGACCGGCAGCTTCTACCGGGCGGTGGCCCCTCGCGTGCAAGTCTTCAAGCCCGAGGCGTGGAACCGCTACGAGATCACCTGCCGCGGCCCACACATCAAAGTAAAGCTGAATGGCGAGCTGATTCACGACCTGAATCTCGACGAACAGACGAAGCGCCCGCTGCGGCACGACGGTAGCGAAGCGCCGCCCCTGGTGGATCGTCCCCGGCGAGGGCACATCGGCTTTCAGGAGCTGAGCCGCGGCGGCGGGCGGGTGGAGATTCGCGCGGCGCGGATCCGGGTGCTGGATTAAACCTCCATGCGAGTTCTCGTCACCGGTGCCACCGGCTTTGTTGGTCGCGCGATCGCCGAAGCGCTGTTGCGACACGGCCACCAGGTGTTGGCGTTCGTGCGCAATCCCGAGAAGGCGCGCGGCCTGCTGAGCGCCGGCGCGGCGATCGCCCGCGGCGATATGTGGCAGCCCGAGACGTACGAACCACTGGTCGCCGAAGTCGACGCGGTGATTCATGCCGCGCAAGAGGTCGCCCAACGCCGGTTCACGCACCGCAACATCGTGCGGATGCACAAGAGCGATCTGGTCATGACCGGCGCGCTGTCGCGACAGTGTTTGCAGCAGCAGAAGCTGTTCGTCTACACCAGCGGCGCGCTGACACACGCCAAAAACGACGGTCAGTGGATCGACGAGACGGCGACGCCAGGCCCTTGTCTGTTGGCGCGCGGCCATGCCGAGTGCGAAGCCGAGTTGTTGGCAATGCACCGCGAGCAAAAGCTGCGTGCCGTGATCGTCAGCCCCGGCTTTGTCTATGGCAACGGCGGCTTCTTGCGCACGACGGCCAAGCTGCTCCAGCGCGGGCGCTACCGCATGATCGGCCGCGGCGACAACTATTGGAGCCTGTTGCACGTCGACGACGTCGGCGAAGCCTTCGCCTTGGCGCTCCAGCGTGGTCGGCCCGGCGAGAGCTATTTTCTGGCCGACGAACATCCCATGCTGCGGCGCGACTTTGTCAACGCGGTCGCCGCCGCTTTGGGAGTTCCACCGGTAGGCCACGCGCCCGCCTGGCTGATGAAGTTGCTGGCGGGCCCGGCGCTCGTCGAAGCGATCGCGTCGTCGTTTCGCATTCGCGCCGACAAGGCGCGACGCGAACTCGGCTGGACACCGCGCTACGAATCGTTCGCGGCCGCGCTGCCAGACCTGGTGCCGTTGCTGCGCGACCGGAAGTAGCGAAGCCTATTCCTGCTCCTGCACTACTTTTTCGGCCACGAGCGCATCGATCGTCGCGGCCGGATAGCCCAACTCGGTCAGCACCTCGCGCGTGTGTTGTCCCACCGACGGGGCGGGCCGCGGCCGCACTTTGGCCACATCGCGAACTTCGATCGGGCTACTGACCGTATGCAACCCCGGCTGCGCCGCCCCTTCGATCGGCACCAGCACGCGGTTGGCGATCATCTGCTCGTCGTGGATCACTTCTTCGGCGTCGGGCACCCGGCTCCAGACGATGCCGTGCCTGGCGAAGACGCTGCGCCAATGTTCCCAGTCGTGCGCGCCGAAGCGCTCGTCGAGCACCGCGATCAACGCGCGCGAGTTCGCTTGCCGCTGCTCGCCAGTGGCGAAGCGGGGATCGTGCTCCAAGTCCGGCATCTCGATGGCCCGGCACAGGGCCGGCCAATCGCGCGCCGGCGCCAGGCAGCACAGAATGAACCGTCGCCCGCATTGGCAAACGTAGTGATTCACCAGGGCATTGAGCGCTGTGGCGTGCGACTGCCGCACAAAGTGTTTGCCGCCGCACATGGCCGCCTGCAAGAAGCAGCCGTTCGCCCAAGCGCCGTTGGCCATCAGCGAAGTCGAAACGTAGCTCCCCCGCCCGGTGCGCTCGCGGCGGTAGAGCGCCAACATGATGCCGCCGAACAACGCCGTCGCGCTAGGGTGATCTCCCATGCCGGCGACCGACAGGGCCGGCTCCGAATCCGCCGGAGCCACTGCGCTCATCAAGCCCGACCGCGCCCAATAGGCCGTCATGTCGAAGCCGGGCTGCTCGACATCCGCGCCGTCGAGCCCGTAGCCGGTCGCATGCGCATAGATCAAGCGCGGGTGCAGCGGCGCGATGTCCTCGTGGCGCAGCCGCAGTTGCGTCAATACCGACGGCTGATAGTTGGTCACGAACACGTCGGCCCCCTCGAGCAGCCGCAACACGATCTGCCGGCCGGCGTCTTTCTTCAGGTCGATCGAAATGCTGCGCTTGTTGCGGGCGTCGAGCGTCCAGCAATAGTCGACCTCGGCCACCGGCATGGGGGGCGTGCGCCACAAGATGCGGTAGGGATCGCCGATGCCGGGGGGCTCGACCTTGACGACCTCGGCGCCAAAGTCCGTCATGATCGTGGCCGCGACCGGGCCAAAGATAAAGCTGGCGACTTCGACCACGCGCAGCCCGCTGAGTATTCCCGTATCGTGGCTGCTGCCGACAGACATGGACGAAGCCTTGGTGCGGATCGCGTTGCTCGAGTGCGCCGGGCCGGCGGTGCGAACACCTCGGCGGCAGCGCATGTGGAAGAATTTAGCCGCCCGGCGGCTAAGAATCTAATCGTTAGAGGCGAGACACCGCGAGCAAGTGGCCGACGCGGCGCTCAACTCGTCCCTTCAATCGCCGGCGTCGGCTGCCAAAACAACAGCCGTAGGCGTTGTCCGGCCTCGGGCAGACTGATGGCGCGCGACGGGGGCGCCTCTTCGGGCAAATGCACGGTCGGCATCCGCAGAATGAACGAAATGCCGATCCCCGTGCCGACGCAGATCAACACAAAGGTTCCCAGCGACGGCTGCAGCACCAGTACCATGACGGTCGACAGCGACAGCGAAAACAGAATCGCCGAACGCTTGGCGCGCGGGCGGATGCCGCCGCACTCGTCCCAGTCGCGAAGCATCTGGCCAAAGAGCTGCGACTCGCGCAGCCGGCGATCGAGTCGCGGCGACGAGCGAATGAAAAAGTAGCTCGTAGCCAGCACGAACGGCACGGTCGGCAGCCCCGGCAGCACGAGCCCCAGGCCGCTCATGAACAGGCAACCACCCCCCAAGGCGAGGTAGCTCAGGCGAGTCGCGCCGGTGGCCAGCGGGGGCGTGGTGTCGACCGACTCGGGGTTGTCGAGCAGTTCGGTGAGGCTGCGATTGACCGAGGCCAGCAAACGCCCCTTGGTAAGTTTCAACTCGTCGAAGGCGATCCTCATCAGCGATTGCGGGGCCACGCAGCGGGCCCGGCGTACGCCGTCGACTCCCTCGACTTGCACGGCCAGAGCTTGAGCCAAAGGCCGTCGATTGTGTATGGCCGGCAGTTCGACTTCGAGCGTGCCGTGTCCGGCGCGATGCACCTTGATGGTCGTCAGGCCGTGGGTGTTGCGCACGGTGGCCATCGCCAGCGTCGCGCCCCGGCTGGCGCCGTTGAGTTGCGATCCTTCGGCCCACGAGTCGCCGGTTGCCGTCGACTGACGCAATGCGGCGGCCATCTCTTGTAAGGCGGCATCGGTGCTCGATTGCCGCGGGTCGAATTCCACCACGATGCTGCGCTGCGGGACGCCGACGAGGACAGCCTCGACGCAGGGCACTCGAAACAGCCGCTCGACCAATTGCCGCAGCGTGCCGTCGCCGACGCGGCGATCGAAGTCGGGGAGCTCGATCGACAGCGAGTCGCGCGACTTGGCGACGTCGATGGCCACTTCCCGCGGACCGGTGAAAAGTCGCAGCAGGTTCATCGAGCCCTGGCTCCTGTAGGTGAGCGGAGTGGCGACAAAGTCGTAGCCGTTGAGGCGGAATCACGATTGCCGCGCTAGTCGCGTCCGCAGCCGACGGTCGCGCGCTCGATGCCAGCCAACGTGTTGCCAGTTCGGTGGCGCGACCCCCAAACGTAGCTCCATGCCGAGACGCTCGGGCTGGGCCGAAAGCCGATTGTGGCCGAGACTTCCAGCCCGCAGATCATTATTGCCGACTGTGCAGGTTGAGCAGGCGACGCAGCTTGTCACGCTGCCGGACCGGCGCGTGGCGAGTTTTCCTACGAGGCAGCTTTTGACATCGCCCAAACTGGGAGGCAAACTTCCGGTGCCCCCACACAATCCCGCCGCAGCTTACGCAGCTTCGTTAATCCTGCCAACCGTAACCGTTCACCGGGGAGAGAATGCCGTGATTGCCGAACATCCTGCTTCGACCGAGACCAAGAGCGATCCGCTTCACCAGGTCGCCGCCGCCATGTCGAGTGCTGCCGACGCGCTTAAGGACGGCGCATCGGACGCCGCCAAGGCCGTGCAGCGGATGGTGCCGCAGGGCAAGGTCTCGCTGTCGAAGGTGGCGTACTCGACCTGCTACTTCGTCTCCTACGGCGTCGCCTTCCCGGCGTTGTTCGTGACCAGCATGTTGCCGAAGAACAACCCCTTGAGCAACGGTTTGTACGACGGCGCCGTGGCCGCTGGCGACATGGTCGACGACCTCCGCACTCGTTACGAGCAGAAAAAAGCCAATCGCCGCGAAGCGCTCGCCGCTGCCGCCGAAGAGTGCGAAGCGATCGTCGCAGGCGCCGAAGTGGTGGCCTGCGGCTAAGCAGCCGCTCGCCAGGCTTCGCGCCGCCCAGGGCGCGATTGAAAACGAGAATACAACCTCGTCGGGCTTTGCCCGGCATCCAGCTCGCCGGCTGGAGCACCTCGCCAGGGGTGCACATAAGTCGTTCTGTCCGCCAGACCCACTGCCGCCAAGTCCTGCGATGCTGGCTACGCCAGCCAGCCGCGCAGGCAAGCGTTTAGTGTCCAGCCGGCTTCTTTCCAAGCCCAGGGGCGTCCCGCGTCCCTGGGCTTGCCGTGAGACCGCTTGCGCACCGCGTTCGCGCGGTGCCGCCAGCGAGCACGGTCAAGGTCCCCTCTCAGAAACAGGAAGTTTAGACATGCCCCTCACCCGCAACGAAGTCATGTATCTGTCGGCCGGCATCGCGATCGGCGCTTTGGCCGGCGCCAACTTCAACAAGCTGCGCGATGCCCTGGCCCCCGTGCTAGGCGCGATCGGCACGCAGCTTGGCGATCAATATGCCGGCGTCGCGCAGCAAGTCGCCGAAAAGGTCGAGTCGCTGCAAGACACGCTGGCCGAAGCCCGCGTCAAGACCGACGCTGCCTAACGCCGTCGCTGATCGCCGCCGGCGAGCAGCATTCCCCCAGAAACCTTCGCCTGCCCCAGAGAGACTCACACCTCCCATGGACATTCAAGTTTCGTACCCCCACGACGGCCTGATTCGCTTCCACAGCCAGCACATCTTCGCCGAGCCCGCCGGCGAGCTGTGCCGGAGCTTTCTCGAGCGCGTGTTGACCGTGCCACCGGTGCACAGCGTCACGATTGCCTCGGGCCAGGCGACGAGCCGTCGGCACATCGCCGAAGTGCATTACTGCCAGCAGACGCTCACGCGACGGCAAGCCGTCGAAGAGATCTGCGGCCGTTTGCTGGGGGACGCGGCGCATGTCGATGGGGCGCACGCCGTGGCCCGGCCGTTGCTGGGGCCCGCGCACTTGAAGCCCTGTCCGCAAGGCGTGGTGCGCATCTACCGGCACGGACCGCTCGTCACGGCCTGGCAAGTTCGCAGCGAACTGCCCGGGCGGTTGCGGCTCCGCCACCCGGCCTTGTATCGCAAGAAAGAGGCCTGCCAGGCGGTCGAGCGCGAGCTGATGAGCGTGCTGGGAATCGAGAAGTACAAGACCAGCGCCGCCACGGGCAGCGTGCTGGTCAACTACACTCCGGGACTGCTTCGCAAGGAGCAGATCATCGAGATTCTTGAATCGGCCTTGCACAACATCGAGGATCCGCACGGCTACGACAGGCCCGACCTGAGCTTTCCCTTGAGCACGGTGGGCGTGCCGTTGTCGATCGGAGCGCAGTTCGCCTTCCCGCCGCTGATGCCCGTGGCCGGCGCGCTGTTGGCCTATAACTCGATCACCACGTTCAAGCAAGCCCGCGAAGTGCTCTTCGACGAGCGGCGGCTGGGCGTGGACGTGCTCGACGCGATCGTGGTCACCGGCTGCCTGGCGACCGGTTCGATCTTCGCCGGCTCGGTCCTCACCTGGTGTCTGGCCTTCGGCCGCATGCTGGTCGAGAAGACCCAGGACGACTCGAAGAAGATGCTCTTGAACGTCTTCGGCAAGCAGCCCCGCTACGTCTGGCTGTGGCGCGACGGCGTCGAGATCGAAACGCCGCTCGACAAGCTCGTGGCCGGCGACATGATCGTCATCAACACGGGCGAAGTCGTCCCGGTCGACGGCATCGTCGACGAAGGCATGGCCATGATCGATCAACACGCTCTGACCGGCGAGTCGACGCCGGCCGAGAAGGGCGTCGGCGATCGCGTCTTCGCCTCGACCGTGATGGTTGCCGGCAAAGTCTACGTGCGCGTCGAAACGTCGGGCACCGAGACCACGTCGGCCAAGATCAGCCGCATCCTCAACGATTCGGCCGGCTACAAGCTCAGCTCGCAGCACAAGGGCGAACGGCTCGCCGACAAGGCGGTCATTCCGACCCTGGCGCTGGGCAGCCTGGCGATGGGCACCCTCGGGCCGGCCGGCGCCATGGCCGTGCTCAACAGCGACTTCGGTACCGGTATCCGCATGGCGGCCCCGCTGGCCATGCTCACCTCGCTGGCCCTGTGCGCCCACAAGGGCATCCTCGTCAAAGACGGCCGGGCGCTCGAACTGCTCAACGAAATCGACACGGTGCTGTTCGACAAGACCGGCACCCTCACCCGCGAGCGCCCCGAGGTCGGCCGCGTGATCGCCTGCGAAGGCTTCCAGTCGCTCGACATCCTGCGGTACGCGGCCGCGGCCGAGAACAAGTTCGCCCACCCGATCGCCAAGGCCATTCTCGAGAAGTTCAAAGAGACCGGCCTGCCGATGCCGACCGCCGACGAATCGCAATATCACGTCGGTTACGGCATCACCGTGGGGATCGAAGGGCACACGATCCGCGTGGGCAGCAAGCGGTTCATGGACCTGGAAGGGATCTCGATCCCGCACGAAGTCGAAACCGCCCTCGACGAAGCCCATCACGAAGGGCACACCATGGTGATGGTGGCCGTCGACGAACGGCTGGCCGGCGCGCTCGAGCTGCAAGCCAGCCAGCGGCCCGAGGTCGAAGAAATCATGCGTGGGCTGCGCCAGCGCGGCATCAAGCACATCGCCATCATCTCGGGCGACCACGAGGCCCCCACTCGCAAGCTCGCCCAGTCGCTGGGCATGGACCAGTACTTCGCCGGCGTGCTACCGGCCGACAAGGCCTCTTACGTCGAACGCTTGCAGAAGGAAGGGCGCAAGGTCTGCTTCGTCGGCGACGGCATCAACGACTCGATCGCCTTGAAGCAAGCCAACGTGTCGATCTCGCTCCGCGGAGCGTCGTCGATCGCCACCGACACCGCTCACATCGTGTTCATGGAAGAGAGCCTGGCGCGATTGCTCGACTTGCTCGACGTCGCCCGCGACTTGGACCGCAACGTGCGGCGCAGTTGGCGGTTGATTCTGGCGCCGAACATCGCCTGCATCTGCGGTGCGTTCTTCATGGGCTTCGGCGTGATGGCCTCGGTGTTGACCAACAACGTGGCAGCCCTGGCCGCGCTGGCCAACGGCCTGTTGCCGCTGCGGCGGATCGCCGAGGCGCAAGCCGAGCAGGAGCTGCAACAGGAGCTGCGCCGCAGCGTACAAGGAGCGGCTCACCAGCGGCCCGCCCTGCCGCAGCCGGTCGCGGCACCGGTCGAGACCGCACCAGCCGCGACCGACGAGATCGTGCCCAGCCAGGTCCAGTCGCCGCACTTCTCCCCGGCGGCCTTCGCCGGGAGCCGTGCCTAACCCGACGGGACTCTCCGAGCCATGAAGCGCCTGCTTCTGACATACGAGAGGGTGGAGCACAGGAGCATGAACGGCGACACGCCCTTCATCGAGTTCGACATGCAGTGCGATTCGGCGAACGACCCGCCGACCGAGGCAGGCTCGCCGCTGGACCGTCGTTTCGACATTTTTCTGATCGACTCGGGCTGGAACACCGCGATCGGCGCCGCCGTGAAGGAAAACGTCGAGCTGATCGAGCACTATCTCGAGCGTCAGAACCTGTACCTGCTGAGCACCGAACAATCGCGCGAGATGCTCAAGACGCATCCGTATTACCTGGGGAGCGACCCGATTTTTCTGGTCGTCGACCGCGAGGCTTACAGCGTGCGAGCCAAAGAAGGCTACGGCTTTCGGCTCAATCTCGGCGTGATGAAAGACGCCGAATCGGCCATCGCCTTGCTGCGCTGGGGGATACAGGTCGTCTGCGATCAGCAGACCGCTCGGCACGTGACGCAAGTCGTGCGCCGCACGGCCCGCAAGGAAGGGGTCGAAGGGGCGATCGAGATCATTGCCGAAGCGACGTCGACGCTCGCCGAAGGGGTCATTATCTAACATCACGTATCGGAGCCGCTCCGCGCCGGCGACCCGAGGGGCGTTGGTCGCGAGCCGCGGTCTTCCGAGCAACTGGAGCCTGGCGACAAATGGGAGAAGGTGCCACGAGCGTGCTGGCCGGTGTCTTCGGCTTCGTGCTGGTGACGTACGTCAGCTACAAGGTCAAGCGCAAGCGACAGCACTTGCATCGCATTGCCGGAATTTTGCGCAACCACGAGATGGCCCTGGTTGTGAGCCTCGAGTCGCTGGTCGACTGCGGCGACCTGGTGGCGGTGTCGGCCGTCAGGAACATTCCCGCCTATAGCTATTGATTCGAGTGACCGCAACTTCGAGCGATCACCACGCGGCAAGCAATACCCGACGACGAAGATCATGACGACGGCAATTGCAAAATCAGCCTCCCCGGCGGCGACCAACGCACCGCACGGTGCTCGCCCCGACGACGGGTGGCGCGTCGTGCACGCGCTCCCTGGCCGCATACGTTTGCGCAGTCCTCGGCTGCGCGGCGCCAGCGACCTGGCCGACCAAATTGCCGACGAACTGCTGCTGTTGCCCGGCCTGCGCGACGTGCGCTGTAGCATCCGCACCGGCAGCGTGCTCGTGCATTTCGACGCCGCGCGGCTCGCGCCGCAGCAGATCGTCGAAGCGCTCCAGCGCGCCGACCAGCGCGCCGCGCGAGGCCAAGTCGTGCCCACGACCTTGCCGAGTTGGGAGCTCACCCCGCTGTCGCTGGCGACCGGCGCGATCGCCGAGTTCGCCACGATCGCGGCCGCGCCGCCGACTGCCTTGTTGTTGGCCGGCGCCATGGCGCCGACCGTCGCCACGGCCTGCCGCGATCTGGCGCGGGGCCGCATCGGCTCGCCGCTGGTGAGCACCGTGATCCTGGCTTCGACCGTCGCCTCGGGAAGCTACTTCTCCGCCGCCCTGATGGCGCTGTTCCTGCGGGCCTGGGATCGTCGCTATCTCGCCGGTGTCGCGCAGGCTCGTCAGCGGGCCGAACGGCGACTGCGCACGCATCGCGCCGTGGCCGACTGCCCCGCCACGCGCGAGCGAATCTCGACCACGCTGCACCGGGCGATCGATTCGGCCTGCGACGAAAACACGACGCGCGGCCAAAGATTCGCCGATCGCACGGCCCTGCCGACGTTGACCACCGCGGCCGTGGGGCTGGCCGCCGGCGACCTCACCACCGCCGCGGCCATCTTGCGCCCCGATTACGGAACAACCCCCAAGCGGGCCGCTGGGCTGCACTTCGCTCATCTGGCCGGCGAGTGCGCCAAATCGGGGGCCTTGGTTCTTGATCCGGCCGCTCTCGAACGAATCGCCGGTTCCAACGCGATCGTGTTGGATGCCGACCTCGCCCGGCGACTGCAGGACGATCCGGCCGCGGCCCTGGCCGTTGAACGGCTCCGAACCAACTTCAAGGTGCGGTTGGGGCTTTTAGGCACCATCGACGAATTGGTCGCCCACGAAATCGCGGGCCAGTTTCACGCCGATTTTGTCCTGGCCGCCGAAAACGAAGACGAAGCCGCTTTCGAGTTACAACGATTGCAGCGACAAGGACATCGGTTGACACTCGTCGCCACTCGGGCCCCGCAGAATGCTGTGACCGAAGTTGTCCAGGCGGCAATTCATGTGGGAGACACCACGTCGCACGAAGGGAGCCGGGCACACATTTTGCTTTTTGAAGGAAACCTTGGCGGAATTCTCACCCTCTGGAGTTATGCTCGACACAGGGAGCGGCGCCATCGCGGCGCCCTGTGGACGACCACGCTCGCGAACGTCGGCTGTGTCGCCGGTGCGTTCGTGTGGGGATTCACCGGGTTGCACGTAGTGCTGTTGACGAATCTGGCAACGTGGGGAGCGTATCGAGCGAGTCTGGGGGCGAGGTCCACCGTGCGCGCGGGCTGGCAAGTCCCCTCGCCGCGACGACACCTCGATCGGGCCGCTGGGAGAATGCGCGCCACTTACAGCGACGTCGTACGCCGCGCCCGACAAATGAGACCGTTGCCGCCGGCCGAGCCCGTGTCGGCCGCGATGGCCACTTGATCGACGACCGAGAGAGGCGGTTTGATCCATGATGTTCTCTCATTCGACGGCCACCCATCTGCGTGCCGATGGCCGAACCGGCGGACTGCATTCGACCATTTCCACGCGGACTTTTCAGCGCGACGCCACCGGCAGTCAATCGACCGACGTGCTGGCGTTCGACGCCACTACCACCCGCGAGCGGATCAGCAAGCTGCCGACCGAACTCGGCGTGATGCTCGTCGGGTTGGGAGTAATGGGCGTGGTGTTGCCGGGCATGGTGGGCATTCCGTTGATCGTCACCGGCGGTGTGGCGCTGATGCCGCGCACTTGCGCGCCGGTCGAGCGCTGGTTCGAGGCGCGCTTTCCCGCCGCTTACAAAGAGGGATTGCGGTACGTCGACCGCTTCTTGAACGATTTCTACAAGCGGTTCCCGCCGCAAGTGGAATGCTAACGCGGCGCGTTTACGCCGTCGTGAGGCGGCAGCTCGTGCCAGCTCACGCCGCCACGTGAAAGAAGGCGATCGCCAGCACCGTATAGACGGCCAGCAGCATCGTCCCTTGCAGCCAGTTGCATTCGCCGTCGATCGTCAACTGGTTGGTGATGATCACGGCCAACGAGATCGACGCCAGCTCGAATGGCGTGAAGAGCAAGTCCATCGGCTGGCCGATCGCATAGCTCAAGAACAGCAGCACCGGCGCCACCAGCAACGCCACTTGGGTGCTCGCGCCCACAGTAATCCCGAACGATAGATCCATCTTGTCGTTCCGCGCGAAGCGGATGGCATTGATCAGTTCGGCAGCGTTGCCGACCACGGCCAGCAGCACCACGCCAGCGAAGATCGGCGTCAGCCCCAGGCTGGCGGCCGCCGGCTCGATCGAGCCGGTGAGGATTTCGCTCATCCAGGCGATGCTCAATGTCACGCCCACCAACTGTGCCACGGCTCCCCACATGCTCCCCGTTGCGGCGACTTCCTCATCGTCCCCCTCGGGCTGCTGAAACAGCTTGCGATGCGTGACCAGCGTAAAGAACAGGCTGAGCAGATAGACCACGAACAGCACGATGGCAATTTCGATGCTCACCTCCCGTTCTTGTGGCCCCTTCGTGAAATGAAACAACGACGGCACCGAGAGCCCGATTGCCGCCAGCATCAACAGCCCCGCGCTCATCCGCGCCGTATGCCGGTTGAATCGCTGGTGCTCGAAGCGCATCCCTCCGGCGATCATCGACAAGCCCAGCGAGAACAGCAGATTCGCCATGATCGATCCGGTCAGCGACGCTTTCACCACGTCGTGCAGCCCGCGATGCAGGGCGAACAGCGAGATGATGATCTCCGGAGCGTTCCCCAGCGAAGCGTTGAGCATGCCGCCGAGGGTGGTGCCGACGCGCGCGGCGATCTTCTCGGTCGCCTGCCCCATCAAGCCCGCCAGTGGCACGATCGCCAGCGCCGAGACCGCGAACAGGATCGTCGGGCTGACCTGGCACCAGTCGAGGATCACGGCCGCGGGCACCAGCACCAGCAGCAGGTTGAGACGATTCCAGGATCGCCCGGCGCGCGGCGCTTTCATGATCGAATCGCTGGGGGCCAGTGCTGTCATGGTCATGCCCAACTCTAGGGCGTGATCCCCGCGCGGGTGGATACCGATTCGGCCGAAAAGCTCACGGTAGCGTCCTGCATTCTCTCCAAGTTCCCCCGGCGACCGAGTTTGCCGCGTGCCCCTGGTCGCTTGACGACGCGCGGCCCCCGCGGCCCACTTCTCGCGATCACCTGACCTGGACGGTTCGTGCCGGATTTGACTACTGTTGCGCGGCTTGCGCCTTGTGCCGGGCTCGGCGGCCGCCCCAGACGCGGGGTGCTGCAGCGCGCCTGGTACTTGCGGCGCGGCGCTTGTCTTGCGCGGTTCGCGTTCAGCTCATCCGTTATGTCGTCCGCGTGGCCGGCTGCCTGCAGTCGTTGCCGTGCACTCGTGTTCGTTTCAAATCGTTCGACAGCCCATCGCCGGCGGCTCCGTGCGCGCCGCCGCGCGGATCGCTCTCGCACCGATTGTCGATGCCAAATCACCGAGACAGCCCACGTCAGCGAGCTCGTTCGATGGCGTCGCTGCGCGCGCGGCGTTGGCCGGGCATCGTTGTTATCGTTTGTGTCGGCGTGATGATGATCGCGGGGTGGCGTGCCGCGCGGATCATGGCCGCTGAACCCCCGACTTCGCCCCCCGCCAATGCCGCTGGCGCCACTTCGCCGACGATGGCGGCGTCGTACGCCGCGCCGGTGGCGCTACCGCCAGTGGTAGTCGCCGTGCCGGTCCAAACGGCAGCCGGCGCGCCCTTCAATAGCCCTTTTGGCGCGGCCCTGGCGCGGCGGCCGGCCGCCATGATGAACGCGCCCGCCCTGATCGCGACCGTGCAAAGCGACACGCTGGTCAGCCAACCGGGCGACGGCGCCATGGGAAATGACTCCCCCTTCGATGGCTTCAGTGCGATGCGGTCGCGCGCGATGCCCGACGACGACGAGATGAGCCGTCGCCGCCGGCTGGCGACGATCCGCCGCTTCAACCGCGATTTCGAAACGCTCCCCGGCGTCTGGCTGCGGGGCACCGCCGAACCGAACATTCGCGAACCTGGTCCCGACAGCATCAACTTCCCCAACAGCGCTTACGCCGTGCCGGTGGGGGTCATCTACTTCGAGGGCGAGCCGTTCACGTATCGCCGCGTCGACCATAGTCCGCTGACCACGTATCTCTCGCCGTTTTTGCTTCGCGTCGGCATCTTCTCCAAGGTCGAGCTGCGCATCCAGGGGAGCGGCGTCACGTCGATCGTCAGTCCGCACGACACGTTCCACGGCTTCAGCCCGCTGATCTTCGGCTTCAAGCACACCTGGTGGGAAGAAGTCCGCGACAGTTTCATCCCCGCCGTGGGGTTGGAAATGGGGGTTCAGACGAATCTGGGCTCGCCGTTGCTATCGACCCCCGAGGTGCAGCCGAGCTACTCGCTGAACTTCGACCACTCGCTGCCGTTCGACTACGTTTTCGAGTGGAACATCGGCAGCACCTACGGCGCGCAGATCGACGGCGCTCGCGTCACGCAGTTCAATTTCGAATACTCGCTGCAAGGGCCCATCATCGACAACGTCGAGGCCTTCGTGCACGGGTTCATCAACACGCCGGCGACGGGCACGCGGTTGAAAGACGGCTCGATGGTCGGCGCCGGCGGCGTCTGGTACGTCGCGCGAAGGCTCGCCGTCTACGGCAGCTACAGCCATGGCCTGACGCCCGAAACCGTTCGGACCTTGATCCAACTTGGCTTCGCCGTCGCGCTCTAGGCGGCGCGGAGCTTGGCCCGTGTGGCGCGGTTGACTTGCCCGCCGCGTATACTGGCGCGGATGAGCACCTTCGTCGAGAACCCCGTTTTCTGGATCGCCATCACCCTGCTTGTCGAGGCAATCCTGGCGATCGTCTTGGTACGCACCGGCCGGGGAGCGATTCTCGCCGTCATGCTCGGCGTGTTGTTGCTGGGAGCCGCGGGGCTCTTGCTCGAGCAGATGGTCATCACCGAGCGCGAAGAAGTCGAGGCCGCCTTCGACGATATTGCCGACGCACTGGAGCGCAACGATTTGCCCGGCGTGCTGGCCCGCCTGGCTCCCGAGGCGGCGAGCCTACGGACCGAGGCCAGCTCACGCATGCCGCGGGTCGAAATCGACGAAGCCCGCATCCGCGATCTGAAAGTGACGTTCAATCACCGTGCGAACCCGCCGACCGCGCGGGCCGATTTCAAGGCCATCGTCGAGGCCCGCGACACGAAGGGAGAAGTTCCCTACGAGCACTTCATCCGGCAGTTCAGCGTCGGCCTGCGGCGCGACGGCGATCGCTGGCTGTTGACCGACTACACCTCGTACGACTTGCTCGATCCCGAGGCGCAGCGCTGAAAAACTCATCCACAATCGGCCCGTCAATTCGAAGAACAGGGATTGCACGCCATGATCTGGAAACTAATCGTCGGGATTGCGACTTGCTTTGCAGTCGTCTGGTTGCTTTTCTTCGCTACCTATCTGCTTATAGTATTTTTGACATCCTGGAAGCCGACAGACGACGAGCTTGGTCCCATACTCATCGTCCACTTCGGCTGCGTCATGCTACTCATCGGCCTCGTGTTGTACTATGTCCGGCATGTCGTGAGGAATGAATCGGTTACTGCAGAAACGAAAGCCTTCTGGATAAAAGCAATCCTTCTGGGCGGCATCGTTTCCATGCCAATCTACTGCAGGGCAATCGCATCTAATTTGGACCAAGTGTTGCTTTGATCCTCCCGAAGTCAAGCGAGCGGTCGGAACGCTCGCGATCGCAAAGGCTTCACGGAGGTTTTCAGGATGGCGCGTCCAGGCGTG
>JBFXAH010000029.1:0-71114 GCA_050184475.1 Pirellulales bacterium
CGCCGGGGCTCTTGTAGAACCGCAGTCCGCTGATCAAGCCGTTCACGTCGCTGCTGAACTTCGTCCCCAACTCGACCGCCGGACCAGCGCCCGTGTCGAGAATCGCCGGCGTCCCGCCACCGTTCCAGAAGGTAAAGCTCGCCCGCGGCGACGGAGCAATGACGTCGATTGCGATGCTCTCTGAGTCGGACAGTCCGTCGGCGTCCAGCTCCGTCGCGGAGATAAGTAGACTGTCGGCTCCGAGGTAGCCGAAGTCGGGCGTGTAGGTCATGTCGTTCAGCGCGATTTCGACCGCACTGAGATTGCCGGAGAACCGCAGATAGCGATCGGTATTGTCGCCAAACAGCGTCAACCCGGAAGTTGTGCTCAGTGCCAGAGCCCCGTGTTCGACAGCCAATGTCACCTGGACGGCGTCGCCGTCGGCGTCGCTCACATAGGCCTGGTTTCCCAGCCAGTTGGCCAACGTGAGCGAACCGCCCGAGGTCACCGACTGCGGGCCGGGAACGAAGATCACCGGCGCCACCGAGAACATCTGCCGTGGTTCGAGCAGTTCAATAGACAACTGCCGACGCGCCTTGCGGGAGCGACGGGGCTTTCGCTCCTGGGCGCGCAGTTTTCGAGCGCCAATCCAGGTATGGATCGATTGGACGAACATGCGAACGCTTTGGACGCCTGAACGGCGGGAGATGAGAATACGCAGTCAAAAATAGGTTGCTCCTCGATGCTGGGCGCGGTTGTTGATCGACCATGTCGGTTGCCCGCCGCGAGCTGACCGCGGGAGTCGTGGCGCGTGACCTGGCAAGTGAGGCCGTCGCGGATTCGCCACGAAGCGGCGCGCCGCTCGTGGCTCGAAACCGGCGCTGTGGCGAAGCGGCATCGAGACGTGCGGCAGACTCGGCCGCGATGATGCCAAAAATAAACGCAATGCGCGGGCTCGATCTAAGCCCTCGACTCGGCGTAATGCGTTACGGGCCGAAGAGCACTTCGGACCCTCGTGTACCTGGCCTGGTTGGCCAGGCACGGCGACTGGATTCGCCGCAAGCAGCGCGAGTTAGCTCGTCGCCGGGGCCGAGCCGCCGGCCGGCGTCTTGACGATATCGTCGAGCGAGCGGCCCAAACGTTTGCGGCCGCCACCGCCACCGCCGCTGCTGCGCGGCTCAGGGCTTTCGAGCGACTTCTGCTGCCGCAGCAAGGCCAGGAACTGCTGGCCCGACTCGTCTCCTTCGTGCGGGGTGCCAACCGCTTCGATGGCATCGGAGAAGCCCAACAGCACCGCCCGCTTCACTCCCTCGCGAACCCATGCATAGAAGTTCATCGTGATTTCTCCTTCCGTGGAGCCTGAACGAAACCGGCGCGGCGCTTGGCAGCGGGGCGGAATGATGACCGAGGGGGCCAATCGGGTCAAGGTCGCCCGGCCCGTTGCCATTACCGCGCCGCGGCCGCTAGCATGCGGAGCGATCCTCAGGAAGCGGACTACGCTCCGCTAGCATGGCTAGCCGGGGTTCGCGGCCGTCGGAACCGGTGCTTGCAGGTACTGGACCAACTCGGCGTTGATGCCCGCGGGCTCTTCGTGCTGCACCCAATGCGTCGCCTGCTCGAAGTACTCGAGGCGACCGTTGTCGCACAGTTCCAGACTGGGCTGTCCCAGTTCGCGACCGAGGAAACGATCGCGGGCGCCCCACAGCATCAGCATCGGCACCTTGATCCGCACGCTCGCGATCTTGGCGGTCTTGGTGCGGAGCATCGCTCGATACCAGTTGATCATCGCCGTCAAGGCACCGGGTTGCAGGAAGGCGGCGCGGTACTGCTCCAGTTCTTCTGCTGTGAACGTGCCAGGTCGGCTGGTCTTGGCCAGGCTGTCGACCAGCGGCTGGCAACGATGGCGGCAGAGCGACGCTTCGGGAAGCCACGGAAGCTGGAAGAAGAACATGTACCAGCTCTTGCGTAGCTGCGCGAAGTTGCCCTTCAATTCGCGCCGCATGACCACCGGGTGCGGCACGTTGAGCACGGCCGCCCGCTCGATGCGCTCAGGGTGGCGCATGGCGGCCCACCAGGTGACGGCCGCTCCCCAATCGTGGCCGACCAGCGACGCCTTCTCCACCCCCAGATGGTCGATGAGCCCAATGGCGTCGGCGGCCAGCAGGTCGATGTTGTACGCCGCGACGCCGCGTGGCTTGTCGCTGGTGTTGTAGCCGCGCTGGTCGGGCACGATCACGCGAAAGCCGGCCGCGGCCAACGGGTCGATCTGTTTGCGCCAGCCGTACCAGAACTCGGGGAAGCCGTGCAGCAAAATGACCGGTGGGCCATCGACGGGGCCGGCCTCGACAACGTGCAGCGAGACGCCGTTGGTGGCGACAAAGCTCTCGCGCAACTGGCTGGTGATGGTTGAGGAATCGATCATGGGCAAAACTCAGGCGCTGTGGCGCGCCGGCTCTGAATGCAGTGATCCCCGAAGAGGGCCCGTGGTCAGTCGCGCCTCCAAGATAGCGGCCCCCCCCACGACATAAGAAGGTCCGTAATTTTGCGTCCCGACCGTCCCGGACCTGTGTTACGGGCAGTTAAGTTGCTCCTTCACAGCACGTTGCGGCGGGACGCAAAACGGAAATGTTTGCGTCCCGCTTGCGTCCCGACCGCTGTTTTGCGTCCCGAGCCGGGGCAGAATCCGGCGATTCGGGGTTGCTCTGCCGTGCCGTAAGCGGCAGCGCCAAAGCAAAGAAGCGGCACTAGATCATTGCGAACGGCTGCGCGAACCCGAGCTACTGAGGGCCGGCTGCGTCTTCCATCGTCTGGATGTAGCTGCGCAACCGCTCGACTTCGTCAGTCACGTGCCGCAGTCGCAGCATGTTCTCAACCCGCTTCAGCAGCTCGACCTTGTTGATTGGCTTGCTCAGAAAGTCGTCGGTGCCAGCATTCACGGCCCGTTCGATATCGCCCAGCTCGTTGAGCGCGGTGACCATCAGGATCATGATTCCCTTGGTCGCCGGCTGCTGCTTGAGCTGCTTGCAGACCTCGAACCCGCTGAGCCTGGGCATCATCACATCGAGCAGGATCAAATCGGGGCGAAACGACGCCACCTTGTCGAGCGTATCGCGCCCATCGACGGCAATTGCCACGTCGCAGTCCAGGTCGATCAGATAGGCCTCGAGAAGCTCGACGTTCGTGGAGTTATCGTCGGCGATCAGGATGCGGCTTTTCGGCGAGTCAGATTCGGTCACGGCCACGGGCTCTGGATGATGAGGGCGATGGACTGGCCCGCGGCGGCAGCAGCCTGCCAACGGCCCAACATGGCCTGGATTATAGAACGAGTCGTGCGAGCCGACTATCTGGCTAGCGAAGTCGCGAACGGGCCGCCAGCAGCGACGCCGCGGGGAAGGATCTTGTTTGGACGCAACGCTCGGGCCAGGTCAGGCGGCGCGGCGGCCGCGGCCCGCGACCAGAGTCTCGATGTCGGCCATCTTCAGTTCGCGCAGTTGCGCGGGGTTCGCCTCGTCGCCGGCGATTTCGCGGAACACGCGCGTCGAGGCCCCCAGCAGCCGCGGCACGTAGAACCAGGCGCGCTCCAGCGAGTCGGCGTCTTGATCGGCCGCGATCACGATCAGGTCCATAGCCCCCAAAGCGTTGGCCGAGCGAGCTAGGGCCGTGAAGGGGTTGCCGGGCAAAAGCTGCACCGTGGCGCCGGTGGCTTTGAGCCGGCGATACGCCTCTTTGAGCGGAATGCCCTCGGCCGCGTCGGCGGGCCGGGTTTCGAACAGGTCGACGCCGACGTAGCGGACGTCGTGGGCCGGTCCGAAGTTGGCCGCCGTGGCAATCAGCCGGCTGGCCCGCGAACCATTGCCAACCCCCAGTTCGAGGAGTTTCTTGGCGCGCGTCCGCCGGATGGCCCGATAGAGTGGTCGGTCCTGCTCAGGTTTGGAGAAGTACGAATAGTAGAGGTGTTTGAGCCCGGAGACTAACGACACGGAAGTGCCTCTTCACGGCCGGTGCCGCGGTTGGGTCGCTGCGGTCCGAATTGACAAACCTGGCGGGTGCATCGCCGCTGCCTGCCGGCCGCCAGCTAGCATTGGCCAGTCGCGACTCTGCCAGCAGCGGATCGTATGAGGCAGAACTGGCGGTGCGTGCTGGCGTTTGCTGGCCGTGGCAGCTTGCGCCGTCAGCTAGAATTTTCGGTAAACCATCCAAATGCAGTCGAGCAAAACCCGTTTCGCCCGCGCGCTTTACCAAGTTGCCTCGGCAACATCAGGGCGAGTCGCCCTTGGCAGCGTCGAGCGCGCGATCGGTCGATGCTAGCAGCGTGGTGGCGCGATGCCGGCGCGCTAGCAGCAGGTGCGAATCGACCTGGACGGCCGACCTCGATTTCAGTAACTTCCCGCCGCTTTCACGTCCTGGCCATCCCGTGGGGATTGGTCGAGTCCTTCCAGGCCGCGCCGGCTCGGGCGCGGTCGTGATGCGGGCGAGCGCCCGGATCGGGGGAATCGACCCCTTATCGAATCTCGCGCGGCGATCGCCCGGTAGCCCATCTCCCAATTTCACGATTCTTCGAGGCATCACCAGGATGACTCCGGTGCCAGCCCCAGGCAGCACGCTTGCGCGCGTGTTGCGTGGGCCGGAACTACTGCTGCCCGTTGCGGTCATCGCCAGCATCCTCGTGATCCTGGTGCCGTTGCCGCCGGCGTTGATGGACCTGCTGCTGGCGGCCAACATCAGCATCTCGGTCATTACGCTGCTGACCGTCATCTACGTGTTGTCGCCGCTCGAATTCAGCGTGTTTCCCACCCTGCTGTTGACGCTCACGTTGGGCAGGCTGGTGCTCAATATCGCCACCACGCGGTTGATACTCACACGCGCCGCCAGCGACGGGCTCGACGCGGCGGGACACGTGGTGCGAAGCTTTGGCACCTTTGTCGCCGGAGACGATCTGGTCGTCGGCCTGGTGATGTTCGGCATTATCCTGGTGATCCAGTTCGTAGTGATCACCAAAGGCTCGACCCGCGTCAGCGAGGTCGCCGCTCGGTTTGCCCTCGACAGTCTGCCCGGTCGCCAGATGGCGGTCGACGCCGACCTGAATGCCGGGCTCATCGACCAGCACCAAGCGCAGGCGCGGCGCGGCGAAATCTCGCGCCAGGCCGATTTCTATGGCGCCATGGATGGCGCCAGCAAGTTCATCCGCGGCGACGCCGTGGCCGGACTGATCATCACCGCCATCAACATCGTCGGCGGTTTTTGCATCGGCACCTTCGAACAGGGGCTCGCGCTGGGCGATGCCTCGTCGCTCTACACCAAGTTGACGATCGGCGATGGTCTCGTCAGTCAGGTGCCGGCGCTGCTCGTCTCGCTGGCGGCCGGGCTGCTGGTCACGCGCAGCTCGCACCAGACCGACCTGCCCCGTGAATTCGTCCGCCAACTCCTCTATCGCCCGCAGGCGTTGGCCGTAACGGGCGTGTTCCTGTCGTTGCTGGTCTTCACCGAACTTCCGCGGCTTCCGCTGACCGGCATTGCCGTCAGTTGCTTTGGCCTGGCGTACCTGCTCACGCGCCGAGCGCCGGCAGCCGACAACCAGTGTGCCGATCCGCAATTGGCAGGCCGCGACTCGAGCGATGAAGTCGACGGACAACTCGCGGTCGTTCCGCTGGAGATCGAACTGGGGGTCGGCTTGATTCGCTTGGCCGATCCAAATCGTGGCGGCGACTTGCTCGACCGCATCGCGCGCGTGCGTCAGAGCCTGGCGGCCGAACTGGGAATCGTGCTGCCGAAGATTCGCATTCGCGACAATTTGCGGCTGGAACACAATCAGTATCGCATCAAGCTGGCCGAGGTGCCCTTGGCCGAAGGGACGCTGCTCCCCGGACGCATATTGGCGATCGAAACTCCCGAATCGAGTGCTCGACTCGAAGGATTGCCCACCACGGAGCCGGCGGGGGGCCGACCCGCCGTGTGGATCGACGCCGCCGAGCGCGAGCGGGCTGCCGCGGCCGGCTATCTGGTTGTCGAGGCGGCCGGCGCTCTGGCCGCTCATTTGCAGCGCATTGTCGACGAACACGCCGACGAACTTTTGACGCGCGACGCCACCAAGCACCTGGTGGCGAAGCTGAAGGAGACGTCGCCGGCAGTCGTCGAAGAGCTGATTCCCGCGCAGCTCAAGCTGGGCGAGGTCCAACAAGTTCTGCAGCGGTTGCTGCGCGAGCACGTGCCCATCCGACAATTGGCGACCATCCTCGAGGCCCTCGGCGACCGCGCCGGCCAGACCAAGGATCCCGGGGAACTGACCGAATTTGTCCGCGGCCGATTGGCCCGCGTCATTTCGACCCGCTTCCGCGATCGGCAAGGGCGTCTGTGCGGCCTGGTCCTCGACCCAGCACTTGAAGATCGCTTGCGCGGCGACGGCGAGCAAGGCGCCGCAACTCGAGTGCGGCTCTCGCCGCGCGCCTGCGAGCAGATTCGCACGGCGATCGGTCACGAGCTCGAGCGATTCGCGGCGATGGGTCGTCCGCCGATCGTGCTCGCGAGTAGCGACGTGCGCGCGGTGCTGCGGCAGATCCTGGCGGCACGCTGGCCAGGGTTCGCCGTGCTCAGCTTCGACGAGGTCACGGCGGATACCCAGCTTGAAGTTCTGGCCACGATCACCGCGGCGGCCGGCGACGAAACACGAGAAGCCTACTCTTATCAGGCCGCTTAGCGGCGACGCGACACCAAGGGATTGTTCCGGCGCGCCCGGGACATCATGCCAACGATGAATGTTAAGACTTATCGAGCAGCGTCGATTCAAGAAGCACTTTCGATCGTGCGACGCGAGCTGGGTCCCAGCGCCTCGGTGCTGCACGCGCGCGAAGTGCGGGGCGGCTGGCTGAGCTGGATGCCCGGTTGGCGACGCATCGAAGTGGTCGCTTCCGACGAAGTGCAAGTTCCCAGCCGCCTGGAGGCCAACAGCGTGGCGGGCCCGGCGCCGACCACGACGGCGCGGCGAACCGGTGAGCACTTGGAGCCGACAATCCATGGTGCCGACCCGTTCGACGGCAGCAGCCCGCACGGCGATCAAGTACAGGATCAGCTCAGCGAGTTGCAGGGGATGGTCGCGGCGCTTTGCCGCACGCATCGCCGGGCGGTGGTGAACGAGCTGCCGCAAGAGTTGTTCCGCTTGTATGCGCGCCTGATCGACGCCGAGATCGGCGAAGAGCTGGCTCGCAATCTGATCGAGTCGCTGCGCTCGTCGCTGCCGGAGCAGGAATGGTCCGACAGCGAAACCGCGCAAACCCGACTCACCAGATTGGTCGAGCGCGAAATCGTCGTTCGCGGGCCAATTCGACCCCAGGCGGGCCGCCGGCATCTGGTGGCCCTCGTCGGTCCGACGGGTGTCGGCAAGACGACGACTATCGCCAAGTTGGCGGCTAACTTCCGCTTGCGCGAGAAGCGGCGAGTCGGGCTGATCACCGTCGACACCTATCGCGTGGCGGCCGTCGAACAGTTGCGAACGTACGCCGATATCATCGATCTGCCGATGGAAGTCGTCTCCACGCCACGCCAGATGCGGGCGGCGGTCGAACGGATGGCCGACCTGGACCTGGTGCTCTTGGACACGGCCGGCCGCAGTCCTCACGACGAAGTCAAAATCCAGGAGCTCCGTGCGTTGCTGCACGAAGCCCAGGCCGACGAGGTGCACCTGGTGCTCAGTTGCGTGGCCAGCGCCTCGACCTTGATCCGTACGGCCGAGCGGTTTGCTGCGGCCGCGCCCACGTCGGTGCTGCTGACCAAGCTCGACGAAGCGACCGGCTATGGCCAGATGCTCGAGCTGTTGCGGGCCGCGCGGCTCCCCTTGAGCTACGTGACGCATGGGCAAAACGTGCCGGACGACATTCGCGTTGCCGAGCCGCAGCGGTTGGCACAGACGATCATCGCCGGCTGCGCGGCCCTCAACCCAGTGGCCTAGCCGAGCGTCGCCGCAACAGAACTGTCGCACGGTACGTTGGTAATTCATTTCGACTCGTTGTCACTTGTATGCACGACCAGGCCGACAAGCTCCGCGAGATGGTCCACCGCCAAGGGCGCTCGTCGCCTGGCGCAGGGGACGCTCCGCGCCTGATCGCGGTCGCCAGCGGAGGGGCCGGCGCGGGCGCTACGACCGTGGCCGTCAATCTGGCGGTCGGCCTTGCGCTGGCCGGTCGCCGCACCGTTTTGGTCGACGTGGATCTCCAGCGGCCTGGGATCGCCGCGGGCTGCCGGCTCGACACTCGGTATTCGGTGGCCGACGTGCTGGCGGGGCGTCGCACGTTGCACGAAGTGCTGGAGCGCGGTCCTGGAGGCATCCAAGTCGTCACCGGTCCTCATGCTGCCACCCGAGGGTTCGATGCTTCTGCCGGCGCGCTGCGCGGCTTGTTGGCCGAACTGTCGCAACTTGGCGCCCATGCCGACCTGGTCGTTCTCGACATCGGAGCCGGTATTGGCCGCGCGGTGCAAGCGTTCTGGCAAGCCGCCGATTGGCTGCTGGCCGTGAGCACGCCCGAGCTCGGCTCGTTGCTCGATACCTTTGCCTTGATCAAGTTGTTCGCCGCCAGTCGCGGGGACAAACCCGTGGCGTCGCTCATCAATCGCGCGCCGAGTGCCGAAGCGGCACGCGACGCGTCGGAGCGCTTGGCCCGCACCTGTCGTGGACATCTGGGATTGCGGCTGGTTTCAGCCGGATGGCTGCCGATCGACGCCCAACTGGCCGACGCCCCTGGCGGTTGGCCGTTTCGCCTCGAAGCGGTCGATAGCGAGGCCTCGCGCGAGCTCGATCGCGTCATTGAGAGCTGGTCGCTCGATTCCGCGCCGCCGTCGACCGCCGCCGGCCAGCCCGCAGCCACGGTGGCCGAGCCAACCACGCCCGAACGCGGCGGCTTGCCCGCGGGCACCGTCCCGGCGCCGCACCTCGACACATTCGGATCGCTAGGCACCAGCTTGCCACCGGGGGCCAGCGTCGGCTGACAGCAGGAGCGAGCGCAGGTGTCTAAGTAACCGAAAATTCGACTCAATCCGCAACCTTTGCCGGACCGATAACTAGGGAGCACCATCGAGCGCGCACTCGCCCGCTTGTACAAAGCTTTTCGCAATCACAGATTCCTGTACGTTTGCCGGCACGGTGGGCCATAAGCCGTTGCCGGCCGCAGAACACTGGCCTGGGCGCACCGAGCGCCGTGGCACGACCGCAGGATCGCGGTCGCGACGACGATCACGGAGGATTGCATGACGACGACGGTTGCGGTAGCCCGCGCGAATCCAGTCGCCTCGCCGGACGAAGAAATCCTCGAAGTCTGGACGGCCTTCAAAGCCGATCCCTCGAACGAAGCGCTGCGCAATCGACTCATCGAACGCTACCTGCCGCTGGTCAAATACAACGGCGAACGCATCTGGGCCCGGCTCCCCGAAGGAGTCGAGCTCGACGACCTGATTTCGGCCGGCGTGTTCGGCTTGATGGACGCCATCGACGCCTTCGACATGTCGCGCGGCGTGAAGTTCGAAACCTACTGCGTGCCGCGCATTCGCGGGGCCATGCTCGACGAATTGCGGACCATGGACTGGGTGCCGCGGCTCGTTCGCTCCAAGGCCAGCAAGCTCAACGAAGCCGTCAAAACGCTCGAGGCCCGGCTCGGCCGCGCGCCAAGCGAGGTAGAACTGGCCGAACAACTGCAAATCTCCGTGCCTGAACTCGAGAAGATGATTCTCGACGCCAACGCGGTCAACCTGATCAGCCTGAACAAGAAGTGGTACGAGACCGACAGCTACAAAGACGTCCGCGAGATCGACATTCTCGAGGATAAAAAGGGCGAAGACCCCACGCGCCGCATCCAGAAGAACGACTTGATGCGGCTCGTGACCAAGGGGCTCAACCGCAACGAGCGGTTGATCATCATTCTCTATTACTACGAAGAGCTGACGATGAAGGAGATCGGCGCCACGCTCGACCTCTCCGAAAGTCGCGTCAGCCAGATGCACAGCTCGATCGTGCAGCGGCTGCAAAATCAACTGCAGCGTCGCCGCCCCGAGTTTGGGCTGTAATCAGCCCTTGGGCTGGCAGCTTATCGCCGCCATACCCAAATTGCGCGGCGTTCAATCCTCGCGCGCGTTGCGTTTTCGACCGCCTTGTGGCCGGCCTCGACCGGCACCCCACAGCGGTTCGGACATCTGCGAGCTCCACGTTTGCCAGAGGGCGTTCAATTCGCTGGCCAGCTCCGGCTTGGCATCGGCCAGGTCGCGCGATTCGCCGATGTCTTCGGCCAGGTTATACAGTTTCGATGGCGTGATGCCGGGGGCCCGACCATCGGCCGCGGTGTCGTAACGGACCAACTTCCAGTCGCCGCGGCGAATCGCCATCTGGTCCCCCATGCGCCAATAGAGCACCTCGTGCGGCGCGGCTTCGTTCTTCCCCTCGAGATAGGGAAGTAGATCGACGCCATCGAGCGCCTGCTCTGGCGGAATTTCGGCCGTGACACCCGCGGCGGCCAGCGCGGTCGGCAACACGTCGAGCTGGATGACGGGCTCGTCGTAGACCTTGCCCGCCGGCAAGCGACCTGGCCAGCTCACAACGAACGGCACGTGCACGCCCCCTTCGAGCGTGGTCCGCTTCGAGCCGCGGAGGGGGGCGTTGCTCGCACCATTTTGCGTGGTGCCGACCATCGTCGGCCCGCCATTGTCGCTGAAAAAGAAGATGAGTGTGTCTTGCTCGAGTTGGGCGGCGCTCAAACTATCGAGCACGTCGCCGATCGCTTCGTCCATCGCCACGAGCATGGCGGCATACGTGCGGCGCTGCCGGTCGCTGATCGAGGCGAAGCGCTTGAGCCGCTCGTCGGTCGCTTGCATCGGCGTGTGCACCGCGTTGAACGCCAGATACAGAAAGAACGGCCTGTCGCGATGCGCTTCGACGAAGGCAACCGCTTCGCGGCCGAAGGCGTCGGTCAGGTACTCGCGCTCGTCCACTTCGGCAGTGCCGCGATAGATGGGCGCGCCCTCGGGCGGAAAGTAGCTGTGCGCCCCGGCCAGAAAGCCGAAGAATTCCTCGAAGCCGCGCCGCGGCGGCTGGAACTCTTCCGCGGCGCCTAGATGCCATTTGCCGACGATACCCGTCTCGTATCCTGCCGCGGCGAGCCGGTCGGCAATCGTGACCTCGGAAACGGGCAATCCGGGCGTCACCCCCGCGCGTCCCTGGCCGCCGGGATTGAACTCGTGGCCAAAGCGCTGCTGATACCGGCCGGTGAGCAAGCCGGCGCGCGTGGGGCTGCAATACGGGCCCGTCACATATCCGTTCGTGCAGCGCACGCCGCTGGCGGCCAGCTTGTCGATGTTGGGCGTGGGAATATCGCGACAGCCTTGAAAGCCGGCGTCGGCGTAGCCCATGTCGTCGGCCAGAATGACGACGATATTGGGCTGGCGCGGCGACTTGCTGGCCGTGGTGCCGGGCTCAGCAGCGGCTGCCAGCCGCGTCGCGCCGCTCGTGCAGACCGTGACCACGAGAATCAGGCGCGCAAGCATCGTTGGGCTCCTTTCGACTGGGCGTTTCACTTCTGGGCCAGCGCGGTCAGGCCACGCCGTGCTTTTTGAACCAGGCCAACATGCGATGCCAGCCGTCGTCGGCCGATTCCTTAGTGTAAGTCGGTCGATAGTCGGCATAGAACCCGTGAGGGGTATCGGGATAGAGCACGATCTCCGCCGGCTTGCCGGCTGCCTTCAAGGCCGCGCGCATCTGCTCGACGGTGGCGACCGGAATACCGCTATCGGCCTCGCCATATAAACCCAACACCGGGGCTTTCAGGTCGCTGACGATGTCGATCGGATTCTTGGGGCGCAGTTCGTCGGTCTCGGTGACCAACCGCCCGTACCAGGCGACGCCTGCCTTGAGCTGGGGGTTGTGCGCAGCGTACATCCAGACGATCCGCCCACCCCAGCAGAAACCGGTGATGCCGAGCCTGGCGGTGTCGGCCCGGCCGGTCGATTTCGCCCACGCGACCGTGGCATCGAGATCGCTCATCACCTGGGCGTCGGGCACCTTCGATACGACTTGCGAGATGACGTCGCGAATCTCCTTGATCTTCGAGACGTCTCCCTGGCGGGCATAAAGCTCGGGGGCCACTGCAAAGTAACCAAGCTTGGCCAATCGCCGGCAAATGTCCTTGATATGCTCGTGCACGCCGAAAATCTCCTGCACGACGAGCACGGTGGGCAGGTTCTTGCCCGACTTGGGCGCGGCACGATAGCCAGGCATCTTGCCGTCGGCCACCGGGATATTGACTTCGCCCGCCTCGAGCCCTTCGGAATCGGTGGTGATGGTCTCGGCCGAAACAGGCTGCACGGCCAGGGCGAATCCGGCGGCCAAGCTCGTGACGACAAAGTCGCGACGATTGAAGTCGAGGTTGGCCAGCAGGTTCTTGAGCTCGTGGTGCATGGTCGAGTTCCTCGCTCGGGCTGGCAGTGATCGACGAGCGCACCGAGGGCGCGGCGAGTCCCCCAAGTGGCTCGAGGTGTCAGCTTAACGCGGCGCCGCGCGCGAAGGGAGTCGTGGCGCGAAAAAACGCACGCGGCCGAGAGCTTCGGTACCGCGCGCGTGAGAGGGCAATTATGTCACCTGTCCGGCCACGCCTGACGCGGCACCGGTCACCAGGCGAGCAGCTTAGAACGCGATGGGCACATCCGCCGCGTTGTCTTCTTCGACTTCCCCTTGAGCCCCTTCGAGCAGGTTCTCGGCGGGGTCCATGGCCGAGTAGAAGCCGAACATCATTTCTTCCCAGGTTTGCTCGCCCCAGGTGACGGTCTTCGTCGGGTCAGGGTTGAACGGATTGTCTTCCGAATTGTCGAAGTGGGCGGTGCAGTGCAGCCGCGCGCCCTTGGGAATCAACAGCGGTTCCTCGAAGTTGTACCAGAGCTGCCAGTTGAAATCGTACTTCGGCACGTCGAGCACGATCTCGCGGCGACCGTCGGGATACTCCACCTCGAAGCGCATCGATTTGCCGCGGAGGTGCATGTGCGGCAGGATGCTGGTGATCAGCGTGTCGCGGCGGAAGCTTTTCTTCGAAGTGACCTTGAAGTTGTCGGCTCCCGGCGGAATGCGGAACGAGAAGTTGCCCGTCATGCTGCCGATGACTTTCTTCTCGACCGTTTTCGGGTCGGCGTACTTCATTCCGATGTAGCTCAGGTCTTCCTGCGGCGTGCCGATCGGCGTGTAGTGCATCTGGAACATCAATTTCGAGCCGGCGGGGATCTTCATCGCCGTGCCGGGGGCGAACACCCGGGGCGGCATGCCGGGGGCGTAACCCAACTGAGCGCCGCCACCGAATCGCAGCCCACCCCCGGGCGGCATCACGAAGACGATGATGTGGTGGACCACGGCGCGATTGCCTGGGCGGGCCTCGGCCGCTTGAATCCACTTGTCTTCCGTAAAGCCGGGGTCCATCTCGAACATCTCGTACGGCGCGACCCCTTCGGCCTGCACGCGCCAGGGCTTCTCACGCATGTAGAACACTTCGTCCGGCTCGCCGATCCGCCAGCCGGTCGTGAATTCCTTGGCCGGCGGCAAGTCGCTGATGTCTCCTTCGGGGCAGCCGTTTTCGACCCAGGTGTGCAACAGTTGCTTTTCGTCGTCGCTCAATCGGCAATCGTTTTCGAACTTGCCGTACTTGGGATCGGCGAACCAGGGGGGCATCCGCCCCTCGTCGACCACTTCGCAGATCATGTCGGCCCAGCCGACCACTTCGTCATAAGAGACCAGCGGAAAGGGGGCGATTTCTCCCTCGCGATGGCACTCGACGCAGCGATGCTGCAGGATGCCGGCGATGTGCTTGGTGTAGGTGACGTCGCCATGCGGAGTCACCTTGGGGATCCGGCCGATGATGCAGCCGGGCGCCTTGGTTGCGGCCACGCTCACCGGCTGGCCTTCGAGCAGTTCGTCGATCGCCACGGTCAGGTCGCGGCGGCTCGGCTCCGGCTTCTGATAGCCGACGCCGAACTGGTCGTCGAAGCGGCCGCGATAGCGAATCACCCCGTCGCCGTCGAGCAAGAAGAACTCCGGCGTACGCACCGCCGCAAAGCGATCGGCGACCGCGTTGTCGGGGTCTTTGAGGATCGGGTAGTCGATCTTGTAGCGTTGGGCGAAGGCACCGATCTCGGTCACCGAATCTTGCCGGTTCGAGTTGATGCCCAAGACCGCGATCCGCGCGCCATATTCTTCAGCCAGTTTGCCAAGGTGCCCGGCGTACAGCTTCACCAGCGGGCAGTCGTTCCCCAGGAACGCCACAACGAGCGGCTTGCCGGCGAACTCGGCCAGGCTGCGCTCGCGGCCGCGGTAATCGCGGAGCGTAAAACCCTCGATTTTCTGACCAATATTCGTGGCATCCGGCTGCGCGGCGGCGGCCGTCGAAACGACCTTCGAGCTTCCGCCTGTCTTGGTGGCAGCTTCGCCGGCCAGCGAGGCGGCCGACGGAACTGCGAACAAGCCCACGCAAACGCACGCCACGCGGGCGGGCTGGGAAATCCGTTGCAAGGGGGCCCGATCCATAGCGTTCTAAGTCCTTATCTGGCTGGAATTACGGTGGGGCGGCGCGGGCGGCTGCGGATGCGCGGCGCAACAGAGCGGTTGCCCTGGGGGGAGGACAACCTACCCGCACTACTCTCTTGTAACAAACCCGGTTTCAAGGGGACATCGATTCGCCGAATCTTAGCGCCCCTCGACCTGCCGACGACCGCAGTCAACCACCCTAATTCGCCCAAGGTCGCCGATTATTGCCGAAGATCGAAAACCCGAGGCTCGCGAGTCCCGTGCATGGCGTTCGTATCGTCAAGAACCAGCTAGTTTTTTGCGTCCGGGCCGGGGGGCAACCGGTTTGCTCGCGCTGTCACCGACTTTCTCTCGCTTCACGCCCGTATTTTTGCGTCCCGACCGTCCCGAATGGGTGTTGCAGGCGGTTAAGTATTTAATTGGAAGTAGCTTGCGTCGGGACGCAAATCAAAAGGTTTGCGTCCCGCTTGCGTCCCGAACTGTAATTTTGCGTCCCGGGGCGTCGGGTTGGTACGTTGCCCGCAGGTCCAACTCCAAGACACCCCCCCCGGGGCTGGGGGGTTATCTCTCTCCATGTGCTGTAATTTTGCGTCCAAACCGTCCAAAGCCGTGTTACAGGCGGCTAAGTGCTTTGAGCAACGCGACTTATTCTTGGACGCAAATCGAATCGGTTTGCGTCCAACTTGCGTCCAAAGCTCCGTTTTGCGTCCAAAGACGAGTGATCTCGCGCAAGGGCGCCAGGGCGCAAACCAATGCAATGCAGCTTTGTGGTCCGCAGATTTCGCCGATTGACGCAGATTGGAAAGCGGGCGAGTGCTCTAGCAGCTCACCTGTAGTCTGTGGATAACCAATTCATGCCCACGCTAGGCGCGGGCTGGCACCGGCGCGCACCGTCCTTGCCCCGTAATTTAGACCAAAAGTTTGTATCTTAGTCAAGGGGGGGCATCAATCACGCCGAGCATTGCGCAACTGCCATTCGATCTGCGGCCGCCGCCACCTGGCGCAAAAAAAGAGCCCAAGGGGAGCACGATCGCCCCGCCCTTGGGCTCTGGCAAAGTTTGTCGCGAATTGCCAGCCAGCGCTGGTTTCGCGGCGGTGAATCGCCTACGGCGCCGTTTCGGCCGGGGTGACCACCGGAGCCGATTGCGGCTGCGGCTTGGTGAAGTCGGCCACGACGAACTGGCCCGCCTTGATCACCCCTTCGCGGACTTGCGTGGTCGTCTTGCCCGCGGCGTCGGTCCAGGTCGCCTGGACCTGATAGCCGAAGTCGTGCCCTGGCTCGATCGTCGGCGTAAGGATCATGCGATCCTTGCCGGTGCCGAGCATCTTCTGACCGTCGAACGAGACGATCGCGTAGGCGTTGGGGACGACGATGTGGATAGCGCCGCGATCGTGCGGCCGCTGATCTTTGGGGTTGGGAGCCGCGTCGACGTGCGGCGTGAATCCGCCGGCGGCCGGAGGCTGCGGCCCGGCGTAGTCGCCGTAGTTGCCGGCCGGGGCCGCGTCTTGATTCGGCTCGTCGATCGGCGTTTCGTCGCCGTTTTCATTTTCGTCGTCGGCGTTGTAGTCGTAGTCGGCCGCGTAAGCCTGATCGTTCGGGTAGTCGTTCGGCACGTTCGGCCAATAGCCGTAACCGTAGAGGTACGGGTTATAGAAGCCGCCCCAACCCCAGCCGTACGGATGGTAGGCGTGATAGCCGTAGCCGTAGCCGCCGGGGTGTCCCCAGCCGCCGTAGCCCAGACCGCCGTAGCCGCCGTAACCATACCCATGACCGTAGCCGGCGTACGCGCCGCGATGCGCGCCCGGGTTGGCTCCGGGGCGAGCGCCGGGATATCCGCCCGGGTAGCCGGCGTGCCCTCCGTAGTGCCCCATGCCGCCAAAGTGGCCGCCCGAAAAGTGTCCGCCCATGTGGCCGCCGCCGGCATGCCCGCCACCACCGCCGCCGCGCATGGCTTGGGCCGGCTGCACGGCCAGCCCCAGGCAGGCGATCGCGGCCAAGGCCACGGCGCACGAAGTTCCCAGGCGCAAAACGTTCCGATCGATCGACATCGGTGATCCCCTCGAAGGCTTGAAGTCGGCGCGCGCCGGCGGCGCGCAGCGAATGAATTCCGTGGCAAGCCTAGGTCACGACCACTAGATATCGCACGCCTGCGCGGCCGATCAGCGCCTGTGGACCAGACGTGCGGTGCAGGCCGAGAGTGGCGGCCGTGCGGCACGCGGCAGAATCGGCAAAATCGGTCAGGCCTGCCGCACGCACGAGATAGCATCGGTCGTGCTGCGCGTAGAAAAGGTGCCGGGTTAGCGGCGACTGGCCGCCACGGCCGTGGCCGACGGTGCCCGGGGGACAGGTACATGGTTTCGTTCGTGGTAAGTTGGCAGAGACGACGTTGGTGAGCCGAAAAATGTACCAATCATACCAGTCCCCGTCTTTGCAGTTCAGCTGCGACGGTGCCCGGTGCGCTTTCAGGACCGATACGTTCCGCAGTATAATTAGGATATGGCTATCGATTTTGGATCGGGTCTGCCGTTAAAGCAGTTTGCGCCTTGGCTCCGCGATACGCAGACGCGTCACGAGCGCATCCTCGACGTAACGGAGCGCGATAGTGTCATCGAAGGCCTGCCCCCCTTGCAGCCCGAGACGCGAACTCGAATTCTAAGCGAGTTGCGTACTATCTCCGCGCCGCCGCCAGCGCCTGCTGAATAACCTCGGCAAGCGGCGCATGCACTAGCGCTGTTCGATTGCCACGGCCGTGGCTTTCTGTTGAACATCCTGGGGCGGCGCCGCGCCATTGGCCATCGATTCGAACACCTCGGCGATCACTTCTTCGAGCGGCCGGTCTTCGACGCTTACGTCGGCGATCGCGTACGTCGCCAGCACCCGCGCGAGCAGTTCGGGCACCTTGCCGCGCGGCACCTGCAAACGCACGCGCGGCGGTTCGAGTTCGATCACCGTCCCCAGGGCGGCCAGTTCGTCTTCGCTTGGCAGGGCGTCGCCCGCGAAATCGAGCGAGACCACCTTGTGGTCGCTGAAGCGGTCGCGGATGCCGGCCAGCGAACCGTCGTAGATCACCTGCCCGTGGGCGATGATCACGGCCCGCCGGCAGAGCGCGGCCACGTCTTTCATGTAATGGCTCGTGAGCAGGATCGTGATGCCGCGGACCTCTTGATAGTGCCGCAAGAAGACCTGGATGTTGTGCTGCGCGACGACGTCGAGCCCGATCGTCGGCTCGTCGAGAAACAGCACTTCGGGCGAATGCAGCAGGGCGGCGATCAGTTCCATCTTCATCCGCTCGCCCAACGACAGCTCGCGGACGGGCTGCTGCAACAACCGGCCGACGCCGAGCAAATCGACCAGTTCGTCGCGCGTGCGATCGAACTGCGCCGGCTCGATGCGATAGATTTGCTGATGCAGCCGGAACGACTCCTGGGCCGGCAGATCCCACCAGAGCTGGTTCTTCTGTCCCATCACCAGGGCGAAGCGGCGGCGATAGGCGTTCTCGCGCTTCCAGGGGACATGCCCCATGACGCGGGCGGTACCCCCCGTGGGATGGATCACGCCCGAGAGCAGCTTGAGCGTGGTGGTTTTGCCGGCGCCGTTGGGGCCGAGGAAGGCGACGAACTCGCCGGCCTCGACATCGAGATCGATCGAGCGGACAGCCTGCACTTCGCGATATTGGCGATGCCACAACCCGCGGACGCCGGCCAACAGCCCTTCTTGTTTTTGATAGACGCGATAGGCTTTCGATAGCCCGCGAATTTCGATGATCGCCATGGGGAGGAATTATAGCGGCGGGGTCACCAGGCGGTCAGCGGGGTGCAAAGTGGCGGTGCGTGCCGGCGTGCGGTGCTTGGTCTTTCGGCGAGGCGCTCGGCTGTGGGCTGTGGACTGTGGGCTCGCGCGGAGCGCGGCGGGCCGCTACGCCTCGGTCGGCAGCCCGGCGGCTTTCCAGGCTTTGTAGCCGCCGACGAGCGATTGCACGTTGGTGTAGCCCATCTTCTGGAGATTGTCGGCGACCAGGGCCGAGCGATAGCCGCCGCCGCAATAGCAGATAATCGGCGTGGCGATGTCGGGGATTTCGTTCTCGATCTTGACCTCGATGACCCCCTTGCTGAGATGCTTGGCGCCGACGGCGTGCTCCTGCCGGAACTCTTCGGCTTCGCGGACGTCGACGAGCAGCACCCCCTGCTGCTGTTGGCGGGCGGCGTCTTCGGCAGAGATTTCGCGAATTCGCGTTTTGGCGTCGTCAGTCAGCTTGAGAAAGCGTGGTCCGTGCGGCATGGCGTAGTTCCCTCGAAGTCGGACGCATGTTGCTGCGCCCTGCCTGAGTCTACGCCTGACGGCGGCCGGCGATCAATCGGGCTAGGCAGTGGGGTTGGGCAGCCGAGTTTGTCAATTTCGAGTTTTCCGCCTGGCGGCCTAAGGCATCCCCTTAGTGGTCGAGCTTTTCGCAGGCGGCCATCGTCATTTCTACGTCGAAATAAGGAGCCTCACCCCGCGATGGCTCATGTCAGCTAATGGGTAGAGTCGATACAACCGCGAAGAATTGCCGACAAGATGCCAGCAGAGCGTTGCTATCAAACTCCCATGCCGACGAGTGTGCACGGTGGGAACGGGAAGCTATACACCGGCCGTGGTCATGATCGTGTTGGCCGTGCATAGTGGCGCGGGCTGCACGCATCGCCAGCTTGTGAGAAACACCGCTCTGACCGCAACCACGGTTAACAGCATTCAGTATCGGATGGTACTCGACAACCTCGCCATGATGTCGTGCGAGCCGGCGAATTTGCCTTCCCACGTTCGGCTGGCGGATGGCACGGTGCAAATCAGTAACGAGGCAGGCTTCGGAGAGTCTGGTGGCTTTTCGGCACTCAAAGGCCTCGGGTTCGGTTTCGAGCAATGGGGGCCCGCGGCATCGACCAAAGTCAGTGAACAATGGGGAACGGATGCGGTGGAGGACCCGATCCAGGTGCGGGCCCTGCAAACCATTTATCGAAAAGCACTTGGCTTAGCGCCGCTCGAGGAGCCGAACTTCATCGTCGCTGCAAAAAAGTCACGAGAAAAAGACGCTCCCGGCAAATCGAATTCAGACCAAGACTCCACGGGAGCTGACGCGGATAGCTCGCGACGGGAGAATGACGATTCCACGGATGCCGGCGTCGCGATCGAACTGTTGCCCGCTCCGGACGAGCCGTGGCTAGTGGCAACCGATGACGATGCTGGTTCGGCAAACGGCCGAGCCAAGAAAGCGGAACCCACCGCCGATCTGGATGCGGCTGAGTTTGACATTCCGGTCGGCTGGTTCGGCTTGGGTTGTAAGGACGACGTCCCGCCCGACGCCTGCTACGTTGGCTGCTATTGTGACCGCTACGCCTGGGTAGTGGCAGGGGATGTCGAGAGTCTTGCCAAGTTCACGTTGGCGGTGCTGACCATTACCAAGCTCGAAGCTGGCGAAACAAAAGGTCGCAGCGGCCTCATGTTCACACCTTAGCGGCGGCGTTACGGACTGGTCGGCGGCGTTTCGGCGGGCACGGCTGGGCCGTCAGCCTCTTCGGTCGCGACCTCCGACGACAAAGTGTCGCCTACGGGAATACCCCCGGCAACGGCAGCCGCGACCGCCAGATCGCGCGCCAACAGATCGTCGGGCGCCAGTTCGTTGGCCACCTGCAGTTGCTTGTGCGCCTGTTGTGGGAAGCCCAAGTAGAGATATTGGAAACCCAGCAAGAAGCGAATCGCGGCGTTGTCGGGGTTCTCTTTCCGCGCCAACTCGAGTGCTCGAAGCTGCGTGGTGAAGGTCCGATTCCTGGTATAGAGCCGTTTGTAATTCCGCACGACCTGCCCCCACTCGTCCTGCGGCAACAGCGTCATGGCGAGGTGCAGTGCCTCGGCGGCGTTATCGTAGTTGCCCAGGGCGAATTCGGCCTGAGCGAGCCGCAAAGCGTACAGCCCGGAACGCGGTGCATCGACCAGGGCGTGGCGCCAGTTGTTGGCTGCCAAGGCATAGTTGCCGGCGCGAAACGCGCTCACGGCCGACTGGTTCCACGTCGGCGGTGGCGGTGGCGCCGGACGACGCGCTTCGCCACTGTAGTAAATCTGTTCGCGCTCAAAGATCAGGTTGAGATTGCCCAACGTGTTGGGGTCGAGCACGACGCCGGGCCCATACTGTTGGGCCGACAGCCACGAGGCTTGAACGACAACCAACGCGAAGAGTAGCGCACGCGAGGAGAACCGCGCAAGAGCACGCATGGCAACCCCCTTCTTGAAAAGACGCCCACTAAGTGAATTGTCCTTCACATCAGGGCGCAATGCAAACCAGGGCGAAACTACCAGGCTTTGCCGCCGCAAACCGGCTCGCCAAGGTCGCGCGGCCGGGACTCGGCGAGATCCCGCGGCATGCCCCTGAGTCATGCGCACCCGGGGGTCGATTTCGGCGCTACGGTGCCGATTGCATCATCGACGTGAAGGCCGCGGCCAGACTGCCGCAGCGCCGACGATGGCCAATCGAGTCGGGCGACTCCGCCTGACAGTCCGTCGCCGCCAAGTGCTCGCGGAGAATGCGGGCGACCTCTTCGGAAGTTTCGAGCTGGCGCTGCACTTGCGTATGCTTGGCGTGCACGCCGATCTGGCTCTCGGCACAAGGAAAGTTAGCGCTTTGCACCGAGACGACTTTGTCGCCATCCCCTTCGCCCAAGTTGCAATAGCCGTAGCCGATCACCGAATGGAACGTCACGCAGGGGGCCAGCGGCAGCGTGTCGATCGTTTGCAGCACCAGGCTGTCGGGATTGAGCATGTCGACGCTGGTCGGGATGCGCCGCGAAACCTCGGGAGAAAAGACGCCCGGGTTGTCGCGCCGCAATTGTTCGTGCAGCGCCGTCTGCGTCTGGTCGGGGCGCACGAGCGCCGAGCTGAAGCGCCCCACCGGCCGCTTGGCCCAAACCGAGCCGCGATGCGGAGTCGCCAGAAAGATGACGCGCCGCACGTACGGTTGCGGTTCGAAGAAGCAGAGTTGCCGCAACCGCTGCCGCGTCGCTTCGCTGGTGCATATCGCCTCGAGCGGCTGGTTGGCGATCGAGTACCAAAGGCGGTCTTCGCTGCTGGCGACCTGCATTTTGCAGATCAGCCCTCCCATGCTGTGCCCGACGAGCACCATGTTGGCCAGCGCCGCGTCTTGCCCCTGCGGATCGACCGTGGCGACGATGCGATACAAGTCGTGACGCAGCCGGGCCGCCGATTCGAGAAACGGCTTGCCCGTGGCGTAGCGAAAACCCCAGATCTGAAAGCGATCGCTGAAGCCGGGGATCGCCCGCAGGTCGTTGGCCAGATCGATCCACGACAGCGGATTCGAGGCCAGGCCGTGCACCATCACGATCGGCGTCTTGCCGGGCTGATACGGCTCGACGAGGAACAGCCCTTCGTAATCGAGTCGCGTCGGATTGACGAAGGGAGCAAACCAGGCGGCAAGCTGCGGGTCTTGCACTTCGCGCAGCGCGGGCGGGGCCGAGATGTCGCTGGCCATGGGGACCGGTGCCGGCAGTTCGGGATGCGTCTTCACTCGCAGCGGATCGAACAGCTCGAGCGCCATCTCGCCGGTTGTCGGGCAGGGGCGCAACATCGCAGTGGCTGCGAACATGCCGCCGGGAGGCAGGAAACTCTCTTCGGCGTAGTGGCCGGTCGAGTGGCAGCGCTCGACCACGATCGGCACGCCCCACCCGGGGCAACGATACTGCCGCGTGATGTATTCGCACTTGTAGCTGCCGACTGGGTACATCGCCTGAAAGTCGTCCCCCTGCCAGACGAATCCATGCGGGACGAATGGCACGCGGCGAGTCCCCCCGGGCGTGTTCACAACTACGCCGTGGCCGGGAACGAGTCGCCCATGTTCCTGAGCCGTGGCGATGAAGCGGGCCAGGCTGGCGTGATAGATCTCGCACGCCTGTGTGCCAGCGGAGTTCGCCGAGTCGCAAGACTGCAGAGCCTGCCAGGCGGCGCAGGCCGCTTGATAGTGCAGATCGACGGCGCAGGGATCGTCGGCGCGGTCAGCCCGCGTGGCCTGCCAGGCGAAGGAGCGAGCCGCAGCCAAGGCAGCGGCCGGATCGGCCCAGTCCAACGAGCAGCCGTCGCGCGACGAAGGGCCGGCGTCCGCGCACGCCGCATGGGTCGAGCGCGGCGCACCGAGTTGCACCAGCTTCAGGGGGCGTGGCTCGCGCCATGCGTTGCGGCAGCATCCGCTACCCAGCAGGGCGAGCAACGCCAGCGTCCTGATCAGGGACGTGCCGGCGGGCATGAAACCATCGCGTCAGGCGGTGTGTCCATCCATGAGGGGGGACGGCGGCCGCCATGCCGCTGTCATGATTCACGCATCGTGCTAATAGGGCAGGATCGGCAAACTGTGACGGGCAACTTCAGTCGGCCAGGCGGGATCGTTGCCGCCGACGGGTGTCAGCGGTCGGGTGAAGATGCCCGCTATACCGGCTTTGCGGCTGCTAACGCGCGTTGGCGAAAGGATTCACGCTGATGCTGGGCCCGCGCCCACACGACCTTCATGTCGTGTCGGTGGACTCCGACGAAATGGGTTGGAACCAATCCTGCTCAGGGCAACTCCGCAGCCAGGCAACGAGCCCCGGTTCGCCGGGCGAAACGCTCTTCTTGAGCAAGTACTCGCCAGATTGCAGGCGCTCGATGTCGAATTGTTGCCCGGCGCGGATATCGTCTTGCTCGCGAAATTCGGCGGGCAGCACGATCTGTCCCTTCGATGAAATCCTCGTCTTCATGAAAGCAAGATGCCGTCTCACGCCTGTCCAGGCAAGACGAGTCTGCTCTTTCCGACCGCGGCGCGGCGGCTAGAACCAGCACAGCACGCCGAAGATGATCCCGTGCAGCACGAGATTGTTGTTCGGCTTGATGGTGGCGATTTCGGGGCTGTCGACAAGGAAGTGCGGGAACTGCTGATCGGCCGTCCCCACGCCGCTGACGGCCATGAACCGGTAGCCGCCGTAGACACTCCAGTTCGGGGCAAAGGCCCAGTTCAACCCCAGGTCGATCGAGCCGATGAACGAGGCGATCGAGCGATTGGCGTGAATGTCGATGGCGGTCAAACCGTCGCCGCGATAGACCGAGAACCGCGAATCCATCCAGTTCGGACCGACGCCGAACTTGGGCATGGCGAAGGCACTGACCGTCGGCAGGAAGAACCAGTTGGCGATGCTTCCGACCTGGAAGGCCAGGATCGAGTTCTTCATCTGCGAGTTCATGTAGGCTTCTTCCAGCCCGCCGTTGTTGCCGAACTCGAAGCCGTTGGCGACCGAGCCGAAGATCAGGCTCTCGTTCCAGCGGAAGTAGCGCAGGCCGTAGAGCCAGCCAAAGATGACGTTGCCGCCAGGCGAGGTATACGGAGCGCTGAAGCCGTTGATTTCGATGTTATAGAAGTTGTCCTTGCGCCAGATCTGATGCGCGTTGGCGTCGTCGAAGAAGTGGCTCGCCGGCTGGCCGCCGATGTCGACGAAGGTGAGATTGATCGGGCAGACCAAGCCACCGGGGCCGTTGCTGTCGTAAGCGGTGCCGGCCATGGTGCTGGTCCCCCACATCGAGAGCTCGGCGGCGCCGCCGTAGCAAAACTGTCGGCCGAACGAGACCGCTCCGCCTGGCACCCAGTCGAACGGGGTGTCGTTGAGCCTCATGGTCTGGTTGAAGTTGTTGAAGTTGTCGGCCGAGGTCCAGACCTGGTTGGGCTCGTTGCGGGTGAGCACCATGCCGCCGATGCCGCCGAACCAGGCGGGGCGCGGGCCGCAGCAGTCGTTGCAGCAACCGCCGCAGGCACCGCACGCTCCACAGGAGCCTTTCAGCGACTCTTCCCAGCAACTGGTGTCTTCGCCCCCCATGACGCCGGCGTAGCCCATGCCGGTTTCGGTCGCGGTTCCTTCGCTGTAGCCGACCTGACTGGCCGGAAAGCGAGTGGCCGACACGCCTTGAAAACGGGGATAGCCTTGATTGCCTGCACCTTGATAACCCGACCAGGGGTTGGTGCCCGAGTAGACCGCGCCGCCGCCGTTGTAGGTCACCGCCGGTGGGACGACAGCGCTGGGCAACGGCAGCATTGCCGGCGATCCAGACACTTGTTGGGCCGAGCTGGGCAGGCCTGCGCCGAGCGTCGCGACTGCGACCAAAAAGCCAAGACACCGCATCGCCGTCGACTCCTTTCGCGTACTCTCCAACACCGCCATAAATCCGTTGGCGGTGGCTCACAAGCGGCTCGCGATCCGTGGCACGCCTGGCGGGCGCGCGTGGGCCTGTCCCCTGGCCCCGAGAGAACTCCGCTTGATAGTGGGAATCGTCCGTGTGCCGCCTGACAGTCTCGCCAAATGCCGGCAGTCGCCGCGCGATTCTGCCAGCAGGCAGCAGAGCGTTACGCACAATCGGCAAGGTTTGCCCAGTCGATCGCCACAACGCTCTCGACGAACTGGGGCATCTGGGCCGACGTACGGCACCAGCGCTGGCACTAACACCGGCTTTGTGAACATCCAGTGGGCCAGTAATCAGATGGCAGCACCCGGCGAGCCCCGATGAGCGACGGCGATCTCGCAGACGGCGCGAAACGCTAGTGCGCTCCATACGGCAGAGCGCATTACACGATGATCGACGTCACCGACTGAAAGCCGGGATCGGAGCGGATGCGGTCGAAGTCGCTCTCCGACAGCGCCAGCTCTTTGTAGTGCGGCTCGATCGCGCAGGCTTTTCGCAACAGCGACACCGCGCGTTGGGTATGCCCTTGCAGGCTCGTGTAACAGGCGAGGTTGTAGGTGAGCAAGGCGCGTTCTTCGCGAGTTGGCTCGGCCGTCAGCGCCTTTTCGAGCGACTCGATCGCCAAGTCGAGTTGTCCGGTCCGTTTCTGGCACCAGCCCAGTGCGATCCAGATATTGATCTTGCTGGGAAGGCGTTCGACCGCCCGCTGGAGGGGAACCAAGGCGTCTTCGTAGCGCTCGAGCGAGCGCAGCGCTTCGCCCCGCAGATAATCGACCGAGCCCTGCGAACTGTTGGGCTCCTCGATCTCGTCGAGCACGCGGAGCGCGTGTTCGGCCATGCCCAGTTCGAGATAGCCTTCGGCCGCGCGCAGTCGTTGGGCGAGGCGAAGACGGGCGAATTCCGACACGGCACGGCTCCGTGAATCGTCGAGTCGTCGGGCCTGGCGCGCGAGAACCCGTTGGTCGGGCCGGCGCCTTGGCCGCTGGCATCGATTGTACTTCGAGGCCCGCCGTACGGCGACGACGATCGTCGAGCGGTGGCGCGAGCCAAAGACGTTGAGTCGCCGCCACGTCGCTGTGGCTTTTCGGCAGCATTCGTCGTGGGTCGTGGCCGTCGGCCGCGCGCTGGCAAATCCCCCGAAAGTCGTGCGGCCCGGCGGCTTACCACGCACGACTGCTGACGCGGCCAGAACCAGGCGCGGAGATTGCCCTAGCGAGTTTGCGGCAACTCGTTGATCTCAGCCGGCATTTCTTGGCCGGTCAAACGCGAAGCAGTGGATCGCTCGTGCGCTGGATCGTCGGCCTATCTTTGGCACTCTCAGCAGCCCTGTGGTGGGGTTGTCACGCCGATGTATCACCCGGCATGCAGCCGCACCTTGAGCACGTCGGCTGGCGACGCACAACCCGCGGTTGGGAACGGCGCGACGATTGGCATCTAGGGCCCGCGCCGCGCCCGCCCTTTCATCCGGTAGCCGTCACGGCGCTGCAGATGGTCGCTGCACTCGGATTGCTCGTGCAGCACGACGAGGCGGCGGCCAAACGGCGCCACGCTAGCCGCTGCTGAGTTTCTGCCCGATGGGCGTGATGGGCTGGCCGAAGTGCCGCTTAGTCGAGGCGGCTGGAAACGTTGCGCCGCACGGTGCGATCGCTGGGAAGATCTTCTTCCATCTCGACCGAGGGCTGCGACGCCGGCGCGTCGTACGAGGCCGGGGCGGCCGACGAGCTGCCGGCGCTCGAGGGGATCTGATCCGCCTCGGCGAGGCCGTCGGTGGGCATGCCCGAGTCGGTTCCGGCGTAGGTCGCGCCGCTGTCGTAGCTGGGGGCCGCAGCCGTGGGGTAACCGCCAGAGCCGCAACTACCGCAACCGCCGCACCATCCACAGCAGCCGCTGGCCGCTGACAAACTCAAGGCGCAAACGAGCGCGACAATCCCTCGCATGACGGGGTACTCCGGCGAAAAGGAAGAGAGCGATTTCCAGGCGGCCGAACGGCCAAGGACGTGAAAACACAGCGTGCACGCACCGCGGAAATCTACCGCGTGAACGTATCGAGCGGCGGACAATAGAGATTGCCCCACACCCGGTCAAGAGCGGTTTTCGTGGTACGCCACGGCATGGTGCGTGCGGGCGCGCAAGTGAGTGGTTTGCCAGCAGTAAAGCAGCTATCTTCGATCCCGGGTGGTTCGCGGCCGCCGCCGGCGGTCGGCCAGATCTCCCTTGCTAGCGGCAATGGTCCGCGCGACGCAACAAGGATCTCGGACATGCAATGTTGTCGAGCCTTCAATCGTTTTTTGCAGACGTGCTTACGAGCCGTTGCCTTCACGGTTGGGCTCGCCCTGTGCGCGGCGGTTGTTGCCGGCGAGCCGGCCAGCGACACGGTGGCCGACGGCGCGGACCCTTCGACCGCGGCCGAGCGTTTCACCTTGCCCGACGGCTACACGATCGAAGTCGTGGCCGCGCCACCCCTGGTGCGGCATCCGTTGATGGGAGGTTTCGACGACCGCGGCCGACTCTACCTGGCGGAGAGCGCCGGGCTCGACCTCAAGTCGCCAGAGCTGCTTGACCAGAAGCCGAACTTCGTCCGGCGTCTGGAGGACACCGACGGCGACGGCACGTTTGATCGCGCGACGATCTTCGCCGACGCGATGGTGATGCCGCAGGGCGCGGTCTGGCATCGCGGCGCGCTGTATGTTTGCAGCCCGCCGCACGTCTGGCGCTTGATCGATACCGACGACGACGGCGTGGCCGACCAGCGAGATGCCCTGGTCGGCAAGTTCGGTTTCATCGGCAACGCAGCCGATATCCACGGTTGCTTCATCGCCCCCAACGGGCGGCTCTACTGGTGCGACGGCCGACATGGCCATCAATTCGTCGACGCCGACGGGACGGTGCAGAGCAAGGGTCAGGCAGCGAGGATTTTCTCGTGCCGGCTCGATGGCAGCGACATCCAGGCGCACTGCGGCGGCGGCATGGATAACCCCGTCGAGGTCGATTTTTCGCCGGCCGGCGACGTGCTGGGGACCGTTAATCTCATGTATCAGCAGCGTGGCGATTGCCTGGTGCATTGGCTGCATGGCGGCGCGTATCCGCGCTACGATCAGATGAGTGTCGTCGCCGAGTTTCGCCGCACCGGCGATTTGCTCGGGCCCGTGATCGACTTGGGGCACGTCGCGGTCTCCGGCACGCTGCGCTATCGCGGCGACTCGCTGGGGGCGGAGTTCCGCGATAACTTCTTTGTCTGCGAGTTCAACACGCACAAGCTCGTCCGCGTGGCACTCGAGCGCGAAGGCTCGACTTTTCGCGCCACGCCGCACGAGTTTCTGATTTGCCACGATCCCGATTTTCATCCCACCGACGTGGTCGAGGATGCCGACGGCAGCCTGCTGGTGATCGACACTGGCGGCTGGTTCCGCAGCGGTTGTCCGACGTCGCAGGTGGCCAAACCGCAGATTGCCGGCGCCATTTATCGCATTCGCCGCGTGGCCGCCGACGCGATCGACGACCCGCGCGGCTTGCAGGTCGATTGGCAAAAAACGCCGGCCGCTGATTTGGCGACGCTCCTCGATGACGCGCGCCCCGCGGTGCGCGAGCGCGCGATCGAGGCGCTGGCCACACGAGAATCGACCACCGGCGACGAAGCCATCGCGGCACTGGCCGGCACGCAGGCCGATCCGAAATCGACCGCCGTGCGGCGGACCAACGTCGTGTGGGCCTTGACGCGGATCGGCACGCCAGCGGCTCAACAGACCATTCGAGAAGGACTGAACGACGCGGACGCCACCGTACGGCAAGCTGCCGCATCGAGCGCCGGCACGACTGGCGACGTGGCGGCCACCGCGACGCTCGTGCAGCGATTGTCGTCCGACGAAGATCAGGCCGTGCGGCGAGAAGCGGCCACGACACTCGGCAAGCTCCACGCGCCGTCGGCCGTGCCGGCGCTGTTGGCCAATCTGCGCGCCGGCGGCTACGACCGCGCGCTGGAACACGCCTTGATCTATGCGTTGATCGAAATCGGCGATCGCCAGCAGACGTTGCCGGCGTTGGCCGACGCCCAACCGGCGGTGCGCCGCGCGGCCCTGATTGCCCTGGACCAGATGGACGGTGGCGAATTGTCCACCGACCTGGTGGCTCCGCTATTGGATAGCGACGACCCGGCGCTGGTGCGGGCGGCGCTCGAAGTTGTCGGCAAGCATCCCACCTGGGCCGACGAGTTGACGGGCGATCTGCGTGCTTCGCTGGCCGGCGAGTTGTCCCCCGAGAAGTCGGCCGCCGTGCGCGGCGTGTTGTTGGCTTTCTGTCGCGAGCCGGCAGTCGAGAAATTGATCGCCGAACACGTGGCCGATCGACAAGCCCCGCCGGCTGCCCGCGCTCTGCTGTTGGAGGTGATTGCGCGGAGCGGAGTTTCCCCCTGGCCAGCCACGTGGATCGAGGCGCTCGGCACGGCGCTGGGCGACACCGACGAGCGAGTGCTCGGCCCGGCGCTGGTTGCCGCCGGCATGGAAGGTACCGGCGCACTGGCCGACAAACTCCGAGCGTTGGCGGCCGACGAGGCTCGCCCGTCGGCGGTGCGCGTGCAGGCAGCCGAGAGCCTGGCGGCAGGCGGTCAGCCGCTCGACGAGCAGCTTTTCGAATTGCTCGCCACGCGGCTCGACGAGTCGACCCCTCCGGTCGAGCGCCTGGCCGCGGCCGAGGCGCTGGCACGCGCCGAACTGACTGCCGAACAACTCACCGCGCTCGTCGACCGCGTCGCCGTGGCCGGACCGTTGGAATTGCCGGCCCTGTCGCGGGCGTTTGAGGGGCAAAGCTCGAAAGAATTGGGCCTGCAGTTCTTCGCCGCACTGATCGACAGCCCGGGACTGGCGGCGCTTTCGCCAGCGCGATTGCTGGAGATCGCCGGCGGTTATCCGACCGAAGTGCAGCACGCCGCCACGCAGCTTGCCGAACGACAGAATGCTGCCCGGGCGGAGCAACTCGCGGCACTCGAAGTGCGGTCGCGAGAGTTGTCGACCGGTGGCGATGCCGCGCGCGGACGAGCGCTGTTCGTGAGCACGCGCGTCGGCTGTGCCGGTTGCCATCGCGCGGCCGGCGAAGGGGGGGCGGTCGGCCCCGACTTGTCGAAGATCGGATCGATCCGCACTCGCCGCGACCTCGTCGAATCGATCCTGCTGCCAAGCCTGACGCTGGCCCGCGGCTATGAGAGCTTTACCGTGGTGACCACCGGCGGCCTGACGCACAACGGGCTGCTGACTCGGCAAACGGCCGACGCCATCTGGTTGCGCACGCCCGAGCGGGCCGAAGTGCGCGTCGCCCGCGATGAAGTCGCCGAGTTGGCGCCCAGCCCGCAGTCGATCATGCCAGAGGGGCTAGGCCGACTACTCGACGACGAAGACTTGCGCGACCTGCTGGCGTGGCTCGAAACGTTGAAGTGATCCGCGCGAATTACAATTCCGGCGCTTCTTCGCCCGGTTTCTCGTCGCTCGGTTTCTCTTCGCCTGGTTTGTCGGACGCCTCGTCTGCGGCGGGCGGTTCGGGCGGCGCTTCGTCGGACGGCGCTTCGTCGGTCGCCGGAACTTCGTCGGACGGCGGCGCTTCGCCTGGTTTCTCGTCGCCCGGTTTGTCGGCCGCCGACGCGTCGTCTGAGGCGGGTTGATCGGGAGCTTCGTCGGTCGCCGGTGCTTCGTCGGTCGCCGGTGCTTCGTCGGCCGGTTGCTCGGGCGCCGTGGGAGGGATCGCCTCGCGCCAGGGTTTGTTCTCCTGGTAGCTCTTGAGCTCCTTGGCTAGCGCGTCGCGGTAGCGCTCGTCTCCCAGTTCGACCGCCTTGGTCGACCATTCGATCGCGGTCTTGAAGTCGCCCGACTCGGCGTAACCGGCGGCCAGCGTGCTGAGAATGTGCGCCTGCTTGTAGTCGGTCACTTTGCAAGCCTCGGTCGCCAGCTCGATCGCCCGCTGGCCGTTGCGCAGTTCGTCGTCGGGCGAAGTCGCCAGCACCCAAGCCAGGTTGTTGAGCACTGCACTGTTTTCTGGCGCGAGCTCGAGGGCGTGCTCGTAGTCGGCGATCGCTTCGGCCTGTTCGCCCAGCGCCAAGTGAGCATCGGCCCGCCCTTGCCAGGCCAGCACGTTTTTGTCGTCGAGCTTGATCACCGCCGAATAGTCGGCCACGGCCGAAGCGGGTAACTTGCTGGCCAGTTCGAGCATGGCCACTTGCAGGAGCAGTTCGACGTCGTCGGGTTCGAGCTCCGAGGCGGCCTTGAGGTCTTCGAGCGCTCCGGCGAGCCGCCCTTGTTCGGCGCGCATCACGCCGCGCAACCGCAGGGCCGGCGCAAAGTCGGCCCGCTGCTCGAGAATGCGTTCGACGTCTTCGAGTGCCCGCTCGTGCTGCCCCGCTTTCCAGCGCGCCGTGGCCCGCAGCAGCAAGGCCACGGGATTGCCGGGCGCGAGGACCAGGACGCGATCGAGGTCTTCGCTGGCGGCGTCGGCCTCGTTGCGCTGGAGCAGCAAGCGGGCCCGCTCGACGTAGGCCTGGGCCGAACGCGGGTCCTGCTCGATCGCTTTCTTGAGCATCTCGAGGGCTTCGTCGTTCTTTTCTTGTTCGACCAGGATGGCCGCCAGCAGAATGAAGGTCTCGGCCGATTCGGAATCGAGCTCGATCGCTTTTTCGAGATCGGCGCGGGCTTCGTCCAATCGCTTCATTTCGTAGAGGACTTCGCCGCGGGCCCGCAGTGCGTCGACCTCTTCGGGGGCCGCTTCGAGGGCGGCCGAATAGTCGGCCAGGCGATCTTCGGGTTTTTCGGCCAGCGCGCCGCGGATGGTGAGCCCCTTGGCGCGGAGCCCGGCGTCGATCTGCTCCGACTTCAACAATTGCCCGATCGCTGCCACCGCCTTGTCGCGGTCGCCGCCGGGCAAGGCGTGCAACCGTGCCACCAGGTACCACTGCTCGACTTGCTCGGCGTCGAGTTCGAGCGCGGGCTCGAGATCTTCCAGCGCCAGCTCGCGCAAGCGCAGGATTTGCTCGATCGTGCGACTGGGCCCATCGTCGCCGGCAAAGATCGCTTCGGCGTAAGCCGTGCCGCGCTGGAACAGCGCCGAGGCCAAGAGCTTGTTGGCGAACTCGGTGTTTTCTTCGTTGAGGCCCAGTTCGAGCGCGCGGTTGCAATGCTCGATCACTTCGGCCAGATCGCTGATCGTTTCGGCGCCGAGCTTGGCCTCGACGGCGGCGTCGAGCTCTTCCTGGCCGGCCTCGTCTTCGGCATAGGCCGGCGCGCCGACCATCAGGGCCATGGCCAAGGTGATGACCCAGCGAAACGATGGGCGACGTACGTCGCGGCCCAGGGCATGCATCGTACTTCTCCTCGGAAGCCTTCTCGCGGCGGAAGGAACGCCAGGTGGGATCGCAGGGCAGGCCGACAAAATGTGCACCGCCAGACGACAAGTCCGCGGTCGCGGCCCCGCCCCGCACGGTTTGCGGGCAACTGGATTATGGCTCAATTGGGCGATTGGGGAAATGCGAGTCCCGTGCGTCCCCGGCGGGCCGGCCACCTTACAGCGGGGCGGGCAGGTCGCGGCGGCAAAAGACCACCGCCCCCACGACATACGCCGCCAGCCCCAAGCCGAGGAGGATGCCGTTATATTCGGCTAGCATCCGCCACGCCGCGGCAGGCTCGCGCAGGTAATCGGCGATCAACCCTTGCGGTTCGTAGGCGCCGAAGAAGGTCGTGTATTCGAGCCAACTGAGCCGCGGCACGGTGCGCGCCATCACGTTGACCATCAGTTGAATGACATAGAAACCGCCGACCAGCCCGATCGTGCGCCAGCGATAGCGGTCGCAAGCCGAGGCGGCCGCCGCCACTCCCCCCAGAAAAACCGTCATGCCGAACAGGTTGATGGCCGCCGGCACAAACGGCATGGCAGCCACGGGCTCTTCGAGCGTCACCAGCGACAGTCCGCAAAGCGTGCCAGACAACGCCGACAGCGACATGAGCGTTGTGCCAATCGTGGTGACCAGCGACTGCGTGAGGAAAATGCTCAGCCGCCGCACCGGTTGCGAGACGAGCAGCTCCATCGAGCCGCGATTGATTTCGCCGCTGACGACATCCGAGCCGCGGGCGATCGCCCACACCGCCGAGGTGACCAACACGATCGGATCGACGTAGGCCAAACCGATGCGGCCGGCCACGGTGGCCAACTCGTTGACCGGCACGCCAGACAGACTTTGCAGCCCGGGGGGGAGCGTTTTGACAAAGCTCGCCAACGCGCCGAGCTTCACCATGCTCGTGATCCAGACGAAGATCCACTGGAACGTGAACAACAGCAGCATGCAGCAGACCAGCAGCAGGCGAGCTTCGATCCAGGCCTTGCGCCAAAGGGCGGCGTTCATCAGCCGCGGCGAGAACTGCATCGCGATGTGGTCGGCCGACTCGACCGCGGCGCCGTCGCCCGAGAGTGGTGGGCCGCCATGTGGTTCGCGCGGCACGGGGGCGCCCGATCGCTCAGCCTGCGACGTTCGAGAAACAACCGTGCCGCTCATGCGCTCTCCGCGCTGTGGAATCGTTCGTACAAGGCCTGCAACCCGACCGGTTCGACGCGCACCTCGCGAATCGGCAACTGGGCCAGCCAGCCCAAGACGGGCGAGAGCTCGCCGGGGGTTTCGATCCGCAGCTCGCCATCGCCGTTGACGTGCACTTTCAGTTCGCCGGCGAGATTTGCGGGCACGCTCGGCAGGGCACCGGTCAACTCGGCGCGGATGCGATGTTGCCGGTGCAATTCGCTCATCACTTGCGTGTGCACCAGGTTGCCGCTGCGCAAGATCACGACCCGGTCGCACGATTGCTCGATTTCGGAAAGGACGTGCGACGAGAAAAGAACCGTGCGACCGGCGTCGCGCGCTTCGCGGACCATGAGCAATACTTCGCCGCGCATCGTCGGATCGAGATTGGCGGTCGGCTCGTCGAGAATCACCAGCGGCGAATTGGCCGACAGGCAGGCCGCCAGGGCCAGTTTCTGCCGCATGCCGGTCGAGAAGTAAGCGACCTGGCGGGTGATATCGAGATCGAGCCGCTCGGCCAGCGCCAAGGCGCTGGCGAAGTCGCCCCCCGGACGAACCCGACTGAAGAACTCGAGCACTTCACGCCCGCGCATCTGGCGGAACAATCGCGCTTCGGCCGGCAGGTAGGTCGCCCGCGCGTGCACGGCCACGCTCTGGCGGTAGCAGTCGAGTCCGTCGATCCGCGCATAGCCGGCGGTCGGCCGCAGAAAACCCATCAGTAGCCGGATCAACGTTGTCTTGCCCGATCCGTTCGGCCCCAGCAGCCCGAAGACCTCGCCGCGGCGCACCGAGAGCGTGCAATTCCGCAGGGCGACGAGCGTGTCGTACTGCTTGGTCAGGCCGTGGGTTTCGACGAACGAGGCCGCTTGGATCAAGTTGCTTGGTTCCTGACTGCTCGGGCCGCGGGCGATCGTCGTGCCGGCAACGAAGCTGGCTCGTCGCCGACAGCCGGCCGGCGCCCCTCAGCTCTTCGCTACGCTGGCGCGCATCTTTTCGAGCCCCGTGCGGGCGACAGTGAGCGGGTCTTGTTTCCAGTAAGTGCGATTGAACAGTTCGAGCGACAGCGACCCCACAAACGACTTGGCGCGCAGCGTGTCGGCGACCGCCGGCAAGTCGATCAAGCCATCGCCGGGGTAGACGCGATCGGCGTCGGTCTGCTGCTCGCGAGCCGGTTCGCGCGGCGCGTCGTTCCAATGAAAGCACGAAATGTGATCGACCGGAATGTCGGTCAGGGCGGCGAAGTTCGAACCGCCACGAAACATGTGCCAGACGTCAGGCGTGATCGTGCCGGCCGGGTTGCCGACCGAACCGCAAATCGCCCAGGCCCGCTCCAGCGTGTTGATTCCCTTGACGAAGCCCAAGAACTCAAGCGAGGCGGGGACGCCGTGATCGATGCTGATTTCAAGGATCTTGCCATAGCGCTCGACGGCGAGTTGCTGCGGGACGTCGTCTCCCGGCGGGCCCGCGACGATTCGCTCGACTCCCAGTTCGCGAGCCAGGTCGAGGCGCCGCTTGGCGGCGTCGACCGCGGCGGCGAATTTCGCCTCGTCGGCCGTGCACCAGTCGCGCAGCGAGATCATGCTCGGCCGCGTCAGACCGGCGTCGTCGAGCGCCGTGCGAACTTCGGCCAACTTGTGTCCCTCGCCGAGATAGCTTTCGACGTCGTTGATCCAGAGCTCGACGCCCGAGTAGCCTGCCTCGCGCGCGATGCGGATCTTGTCCAGCAAGCTGGCGGGCTGGATCGTGCTGGTATTCAGGCAGAAGCTGAAGTCGGGCATGTTGTTTTCGCGGGAAGGACTATCCGAGCAGGAGTCTCAGGCGGGACGATCGTGTGGCACCCGGGTTGCGGCGGCGAACGGCGCGAAGATGCGCGTCAGGGCCAAGTTTCATTTTCGAGGAGCCGCTGCAACTTGGCAAGCGGCACGCGGCGCCGCTCGGCCAAATCGAATTCTGTAGCGCGGTCTATTCACTGCGTCTGGGGTTCGCCCACAAGATGCAAGCACGGGCAAGGATCTTGGCGCCGATCGCCAAGGCCCGCTCGTCGAGGTCGAAACTCGGCGTGTGCAGCGGCGAGTGGCCCACGGCATCCGACGCGCACCCCAAGCGAAACATACTGCCGGGAACATGTAGCAGGTAAGTGGCGAAATCTTCGCTCCCCATGCTGGGTCGCGGAATCTCGGCCACGTGATCGGCCCCCAACAGATCGGCGGCGGCCACGCGCGTGAGGTTCGTCAGCACCGGATCGTTGACGACCGATTCGACGCCATCTTCGAGAGCGACGACGATCTGGGTGCTCGTCGCCTCGGCGATTCCGGCGGCGATGCGGTGTATTTGTTCGAGCGCCTGGCGCCGGATCTGGAGGTCGAGCGTGCGCAGCGTGCCGCGCAGCAACGCTTGCTCGGGAATCACGTTGGCCGCCTCGCCGGCGACGATCTGGCCGAACGACAACACGACCGGGTCCTGGCTGTCGACACCCCGCGGGATCGCTTGATACAAGCTGGCGACGAGCGTCACCAAGGTGGCGATCGGGTCGCGCGTTTGGTGCGGCCGCGCGGCGTGCCCCCCTTGGCCGCTGATGGTGATCCGCACCGAATCGCAATGCGCGGTGAACGCGCCGGCGCGGATGCCGACCGAGCCCACCGCTCGGCTGGGGTCCATGTGCAGCGCAAAGATGCCGGCGACCTCGTTGAGAAAACCGGCGGCGATCATGTCGCGCGCCCCATCGAACGATTCTTCGGCGGGCTGAAAGATCGCCCGCCACGGCACCGGCCAGGGGAGCGCGCCGTGTTCGCCCAAGGCGTGCAAACCGAGCACGGCCCCCAACACGGTGGCCGTATGACCGTCGTGTCCGCAGGCGTGCATGAACCCCGGGCAACGGCTGCCATACTCGCGCCCGGCGATTTCTTGGATCGGCAGCGCGTCGATGTCCCCCCGCAGGGCAATCTTCGGCGAGCTCGCTGCCGTGGCGTGGGGCTCGACCCACAGTCCACGCTTTTCGGGGGGGACGTAGATGTTCAATCCGCTGGGAGCGAGTTGACCGACGAGGTAGCGCGTGGTCTCGATCTCGGCGCCGCTCGGTTCGGGATGAGCGTGCAAATGCCGGCGGACTTCGACCAGTTGCGGCGCCCGGTCATCGATCGCGGCGTCGAGCGCCTGCTGCCAGGGAGTGGTCGAACTTGCCAGTTTCATGGAGATGTCGTGAGCTGCCACCGTTAAAGCATTTCGCCGCGATTGTCTAAGCGATCGCCTTGCCCGTCGCGGACCTGTCGATGGATGTACTGATCGGTCTGGTTGTATTGCTCTTCGGCTTCCGCTTCTTCGCGAATGCTCTGCGACAACCAGCGGCCCCAGACGACGTAATGCAGCGACGCGACGCCAAACAGAATCGCGATCGCCGCTATGACGTTGAAGAAGAAGCCAATCGTCAGCACGATCAGCACGGCGCCGACCACCATCGCCAGGATCGCCGCCAGAATGATCGGCAGTGCCGAACCGCGCGACGCTGGCGGTTCGGGCGGCGGCGGTCGTTCCATGTGCGAAAGCTCCTGGTGCGAATGTTGCCACGGGGGTCGGCGCTGAGCGGTGCCTGGCTCGCCGACGTGCTGGCCACGACCGCCGAGGGACGGACCATGTCGGCCGGCCAGCCAACCGACGCTATTTCGATTATAGACGGTCGATCAACCGGCCGCGGCTTCGCGGCGCGCCCGCCACGCCTCGAACACGGCTGGCAGGATCGACACGAAGATGATCCCGATCACGACAATTTCGAAGTACTTCTCGACAATCGGGATGTTGCCGAAGCCGTATCCCAGCAGGATGAAAAACACGACCCAGACGATCCCCCCCACGACGTTGTAGCTGGCGAATTTCCAATAGGTCATCGTGCCGACGCCGGCCAGAAAAGGGGCGAACGTGCGTACGATGGGGACGAAGCGCGCCAGGATGATCGTCTTGCCGCCGTAGCGCTCGTAGAAGCGGTGGGTCTTTTCGAGGTATTCGCGCTTGAGAAAGCGGCCGTTGGCCGACAGGACTTTTGGCCCCATGAACTTGCCGATCGAGTAATTCACGGCATCCCCCAGCACGGCCGCGACGCTCAGCAGCACGATCATCACCAGCGGATCGAGCGCCCCTTTGGCGGCGAAGGCGCCGGCCGCGAAGAGCAACGAATCGCCGGGGAGGATCGGGGTGACCACCAGCCCCGTCTCGCAAAAAATGATTGCGAACAGGATCAGGTAAATCCAATTGCCGTAAACGGTGATGAACTCGGCGAGCTTGTCGTCGAGGTGCAAGAACAGGTCGATGAAGTCGCTGAAGTTTTCCACGAGTGGGGGCGATCCTGGGGGCGGATGCTGAGTTTGCGGGGCCGGACAGCGTACACCAGCCGGGGCGACAGGGACACTGCGAATCGGCCGCTGGCTCGCAATTTGCACGTGGCCGCCGGGTGGCTACACTCATTCTTACCTCACGCCCGCCTCGGTTTGGCTCCGGTAACCTAAAGCCGCGCCCCGCGAAACCTGCCCTCCCCGCGTCGCAGCCCGCCCCCCGAAACGAAGAAGAGGCCCCACAATGAAGTCCACGCTCGCGCTTAAGGCGCTGTTGCTCCTGGTAGCGGTTGCGGTAATCGACCGCCAGGCCGTGGCCGCCGACTGGCCAGCCTGGCGCGGAGCCGATCGCACGGGGCTGTGTACCGAGACGGGCTTGCTCGCCTCCTGGCCCGAAGGAGGACCGAAGCTCCTTTGGAACATCGAAGGCTTAGGCGAAGGTTATTCCACCCCGTCGATCGTTCGGGGCGTGCTGTTCGTGATGGGCAACCGCGGCGGCAACGAGCAGGTCATCGCCTGGGATATCAGGAGCACCCCGCGCGAGCTGTGGGCGGCGACCGTCGGGCCGGTGCGCTACGACGGCGCCGGCTACCCCGGTCCGCGTTCGACCCCCACGTTCGACGAGGGCAAGCTGTACGCGATCGGGCTGAACGGCGATCTGGTCTGTCTCGACGCCCGCGATGGGCGTCTCGTTTGGAAGCGCGACCTGGTCGGCGATTTCGGCGGCGGGTTGCCGAACTGGGGCTATTCGGAATCCCCCCTGGTCACGGGCGATTGGGTGCTCTGCACGCCGGGTGGGGCGCGCGCCACGATCGCCGCGCTCGACAAGAAAACGGGCGAGACGATTTGGGAATCGCCCGTCGGCGATCGCGCGGCCTACAGCTCGCTCATCGCCGCGCGGCTGGCCGGTCGCGATCAGTTCGTGCAGTTCACCGCGCAAGGTGTGATTGGCGTGGACGCCGCCGATGGCAAGTTTCTCTGGCGCTGGGACGAGCCGGCCAACGGCACCGCCAACGTGACGACTCCCGTGCACGTCGGCGAGAATCGCATCTTCGACGCCTCGGGCTATGGGCGCGGCGGCGGCGTGGTCGAGATCAAGCCCGCTGGCGACGGGGTTGAAGCCGAAGAGCTGTACTTCACCCGCGACATGAAGAACCACCATGGCGGCGTGGTCTTGTTCGACGGCTATCTGTACGGTTCGAACGACCCTGGTTTGCTCACCTGCCTCGACGCCGAGACGGGCAAGGTGAAATGGCGCGACCGCAGCAGCGGCAAAGGCTCGCTGCTGTATGCCGACGGCCATTTGTACGTGCGCAGCGAAGAGGGGCGCGTCAGCCTGGTCGAAGCAACGCCCGACGGCTTTCACCTCAAGGGGCGTTTCGATCAGCCCGATCGCAGCGAGACGCCGAGTTGGCCGCACCCGGTAATCTCCGACGGGCGGCTCTATCTGCGCGATCAGGATCGGCTGCTCTGCTACGCGGTGCGCAGCGACGAAGGCTCTTGATCCGCGGCTCGTTGCAGCCGACGGCGCAACGCGGTCGCGCGGCGCCGCAACATGTCGCGTAGGTTCGCCAGGTCGGCACCGCATTCGATGAGCGTGACGACTGGCGCCCCCATGGGGATATTCGCGCCCGCGGCGGGGATGTCCGCCACGCGGTAAGTCGGCATTCGGTTTTTGTTTCGCGCCAGTGTTGGCAAAGGGTGCGACTCGTTGGCCGCGTGCCAGCGACGGTTCTGTGCCGCCGAGACGATCAACTCGCAAGGCGCGTAGACGATCGCCTTGCCGGCATAGCGTCGCGGTTGTGCACGCTGGGCCGCGGGCAATTCGCCCGTGCGACAAGCAATCGCATGGTAGCCGACGAACGAAACACCGGCCGCCAGTTCGAGCACTTCGGCCGAGGCGGGATAGCGGGGATTGATGTCAAGGGGCCAGCAACGTCCTTGGCGATCGCGGACCAGATCGACACCTAACAGTCCGCGGAGCGAATACTCCTTGGCGAGCGCGGCGCCGAGGCACTCGATCTGACGGGCGACCCGCGCCGACAATCGCAACGGTCCAAGCGAGCCGGCATAGGCGAACGGCCTCGCACCGCACCAGAGGGTGCCGACGAATTGCTCGGTGACGCCGAGCAATCGCGCGCTGCCACTGGCCGTGAGAAAGACCGCGGCCAGATTGCGGCCGTGGATTCGTTGTTGGAAGTACCACCGGCCGCGGGGCGCTTTCGACAGCGATGTCGACTCGTTCCAGGGCCGGACCCCCAGTCCGCCACTCGAGCGATAGTCCTTGAGTAACCATGCGTCGTCGGTCGGCGGAGGATCGCTGGCGGGCCGCATGCGGGGCACCTCGATCGAGGCAGCGCGCAATGTCTCGGCCACGTGCCAGGGATCGCGCACGCGGCGGAGCACGTCGCCCGTGTTTCCCCACAGCGGCCGCTGCCGGGCGATCGCGTCGACGACGCGCGGATGGTTTTCAAGCCCGCCGGTATAGAACCAAGGCGACTCGGGCAGCTTTCGCGCGACGGTCACCAGCCCCCCCGGATAACGGGCAACCCGACGTGCAGCGCAGCAGTTGGCAAGGTCCTCGTCGGCGAACAGGTCGAGAGCAGTCGGCGAAAAGCCGGCGGCCAGCGCCGAGAAGGCGGCCCCCCGCACGCTGGCGCCGACAATCAAGACATTGGCGTCGTTCGTCGTGGCGTTATGGGGCATGAGATCAGACATGTTACCGGCTGCGTGTCGGCGCGAAAGCGACGAAAAGCCCCGTCGAGCGGCAGGGTTAGTCGCCTGGATAGGCTATCTGCCGGCGTTGACTGCCACCACTGGCACAGTAGAATAACCCGTTTCGTTTCGGCGAGTTACGCTCGCCGGGCGAACGAGTTTGGTTGATTGTACCGGATCGAGCCCGGCGACTAGACGAGCATCGCTCGTCGGCCCCGCCGGCGAGTGATCGGCCCCGGAGTTCTGTGGATTGGAAGAGGCCATCGTCAAAGCGGATGTGTTGATCGAGGCCCTGGGCTGGATCCGCAAGTTCCGCGACAAGATCACGGTCATCAAGCTCGGGGGCAGCGTCATGGAAGACGAAAATGCCCTGCGGCATTTGCTGCTGGACATCGTCTTCATGGAGACGGTCGGAATGCGGCCCGTCGTGGTGCACGGCGGCGGAGCGGCCATCAATCGCGCGATGGCCGAAAGCGGCCTGGAACCGCGTTTCATTCAAGGGCGCCGCTACACCGACGCCGCCACCCGCGATGTCGTCGAGCGCACGCTGGCCGGCGAGGTCAACGAGCACCTGGTCAACCGCATCGAGGAGTTGGGGGGGCGCGCCGCCCCGTTGAATTTCCAGACAACGAACGTGCTGTTCGGCCGCCGATTGACCTTGGCTGACGACGCGGGTCAGCCGATCGATTTGGGCTTTGTCGGCGAGGTCACCCGCGTCGACCGCACGACGATCGACAACTTGTGCTATGCCGGAATCGTGCCGGTCATCCCGTCGATGTGTGTCGACGAGGCCGGCGAAAAGCTGAACGTGAATGCTGACACCGCGGCCCAGGCGGTATCGCAGAGCCTGGGCGCCGAGAAGCTGGTCTTCTTGAGCGACGTGAACGGAGTTCGCCAAGACAAGCACAACCCCGCGTCGTTGATCAATTCGCTCACGGCCACCCAAGCCCGCGAGCTGATTACCAGCGGGGCAATCGACGCGGGCATGATCCCCAAGGTCGAGGCCTGTCTCGATATGCTCGACCGCGGCGTCCGCAAGATTCACATCATCGACGGGCGGCTGCGGCACTCGTTGTTGTTGGAGATTTACACCAGCCACGGCGTGGGGACGGAGATCGTCAAGGAACGGTGAAGGGAGAACTTCGCGCCCACTGCGAACCTGCGGCGTGGCGAGGCTCTCTGTAGTGTTTTGGCCCAGTTCAACCAGTCCCCGACAAGCCAATAGGATGCGGAACATGACGGCCACGGCGACGCTTAGTTCGGCGGAAACAATCAAGTTGTTCGACCGCTATGTGGTCCCCAACTATGGGCGCTTTCCGGTCTGCCTGGTGCGCGGCGAGGGTTCGTACGTCTGGGACGCCGAGGGGCAACGCTATCTCGACTTCTTCCCCGGCTGGGGCTGCAACTTGCTCGGGCACTGCCCCGAGCCGATCGTGCGGGCCGTGCAGGAACAAGTGGCCACGCTGATTCACGTGCCCAACACCTGGTACACCGAGGCCCAGGGCCAATGGGCGCGGTTGCTCAGCGAGCGCAGCTTCGGCGGTCAGGCGTTCTTCTGCAATTCAGGGGCGGAAGCCAACGAAGGGGCGATCAAGCTCGTGCGGCTGCACAGCCCCAAACCGCGCTACAAGATCATCACCTTCACCGGCGGCTTTCACGGTCGCACGTTGGCAGCCACGACCGCCACGGCGCAGCCCAAGTATCACGAAGGACTCGGCCCGTTGATGGCCGGCTTTGTCTATGCCCCCTTCGGCGATCTCGAGGCGGTCAAAGGGTTGATCGACGGCGAGACTGCCGCGATCATGATCGAGCCGGTGCAGGGCGAAGGGGGGATTCGCATTCCCTCGGCCGAATTCCTGGCCGGGCTGCGCGAGCTCTGCGACGAGCACGGCCTGCTGCTGGTCTTCGACGAAGTGCAGACCGGGCTGGGGCGCACCGGTAACTGGTTTGCTTATCAACATTTTGGCGTCGTGCCCGACATCATGACGTTGGCCAAGGCCCTGTGTGGCGGCGTGGCCGGCGCAGCGATCTTGACGACGAGCGAAATCGCCAAGAGCCTGCGCCCCGGCATGCACGCAGCCACGTTCGGCGGCAATCCATTGGCGGCGCGAGCCGGCATCGCCGCGATCGAGATGATCGAGCAAGACGACTTGCTCGCGCACGCCCAGCGCTTGAGCGAGGTGTTTCGCGAGCGGCTCTCGGCGATCGCCGAAGAGTGCAACCTGGTCCGCGAGGTGCGCGTGCTGGGGTTGATGCTCGGCCTGGAGCTCACCGTGCCCGGCACGCCCATCATGGAAGCCTGCCTGCAGCGCAAACTGCTGATCAACTGCACGCAACAGACGGTGCTGCGGCTGTTGCCCGCCATGACCCTCACCGAAGCACAAGCGCACGAAGGCTGCGATCTGCTGGCCGACGCGCTGCAGAGCCATACCGCCTGACTCGCTGCTTGCCCACCGCGCCGAGAACGACATGCGACATCTCCTGAGCCTGGCCGACTTGCAGGCGGCCGAAATCGAGCAGATCTTCACGATCACCGAAGACCTGAAGAGTAAGTGCCGCGAGGGGATTCGCGACTCGCTGCTGCCGGGCCGCGTGATGGCCCTGTTGTTCGAGAAGCCGTCGCTGCGCACGCGTTGCAGCTTCGAGGCCGGCATGATCCACCTCGGCGGCAGCAGCCTGTGGCTTGGCGAAGAGGCCGGCTGGGGCTCGCGTGAGAGCCTCGAAGATTTTGGCCGCGTCCTCAGTCAGTATGTCGACGTGATCGTGGTGCGGGCCAATCGCCATCAAACCGCCGAAAAGCTCGCCCGGCATTGCGAGTGCTCGATCATCAACGGGCTGACCGATTACGAGCATCCGTGCCAGGCGTTGGCCGATCTGTACACGCTCGGCGAGCGAATCGGGCAACTCAGCGGCCAAACGCTGGCCTACGTGGGCGACGCCAACAACGTAGCCCGCAGCCTGGCGATGGGCTGCGGGCGCGTCGGGCTGCGGCTCGTCATGGCGACCCCCGCGAAATATCAGTTCGACGCCGAGTTTTTGAAGCGTCTGCAGGCCGACGTGCCCGATCTCGACCTGGTGGTGACCACCGACCCCGCCGAGGCAGTCCGCGACGCCGCGGCCGTTTACACCGACGTCTGGGCCAGCATGGGGCAAGAAGCCGAACGCGAGGCTCGCCTGCGCGAGTTCGCTCCCTATCAGGTCAACGGCAAGCTGATGGCGCGGGCGCCGGCCGGGGCCTGGTTCATGCACTGCCTGCCGGCTCATCGCGGCGAAGAAGTCACCGACGAAGTGATCGACAGCCCGCAGAGCATTGTGATCGAACAAGCCGCCAATCGGCTGCACGTGCAGAAGGGGATTCTGGCCTGGCTGCTGAGCCGCTAGGAAGGGGCGGTCGTCGCTCAACGAACGATGGCCGTTGCTGGCCGGCATCGATCTCAACGCCCCGTACACGGTTCGTGTCTCGTCGTAGTTCGACAGTCATCCACTTTCGGAAACGAGTTCCCCGCGATGGCCCACAAACCGCGACACGATGGCCGACGCCCCGATGAGTTGCGTCCGCTGCGCCTTCGTCGGCGCTATTTGCGCACGGCCCCCGGCAGCGTGTTGATCGAGGCCGGCGGCACGCGCGTTCTCTGCACGGCCACGATCAGCGACGATCTGCCCCGTTGGCGCGAAGCCGCCGGCCAGGGTTGGTTGACCGCCGAGTACAACATGATGCCGGCCAGCACCAGCCCGCGCAAACCGCGCGAGCGCTCCGGCAAGCTCGACGGGCGGACGGCCGAAATCCAGCGGCTGATCGGGCGCAGCCTGCGCGCGGTGATGGACTTTGCGGCACTCGGCCCGCGCACGATCACCGTCGATTGCGACGTGCTCGAAGCCGATGGCGGTACGCGCACGGCGAGCGTCACGGGGGCGTTCGTCGCGCTGGTCGATGCCCTCCATGCGTTGCCCGACGGCGCATCGATCGCCGCGGCGGCGCTCAAAGGGAGCGTAGCCGCGGTGAGCGTGGGCATCGTCGACGGGCGGCCGCTGTTGGATCTCGATTATCAGGAGGACGTCGCCGCCGCGGTCGACATGAACGTCGTGCTGACGGGGGCCGGTCGCTTCGTCGAGCTGCAATCGACCGGCGAAGAAGACACCTTCAGCGAGAAGGAGCTCTCGGCCATGCTCAAGCTGGCGCGCGGCGGTATCGCCGAGCTGACCGCCGCTCAACAAAAGGCGCTCGGCAAAGCGTGGCCATTCGGCTAAGCGCGTTCTCGACTTCAAAAGCCCAGGGTAGGCGGCCGACGTCCGTTTTTTTTGTTGAAGGACGGCCGCCTACCCTGGGCTTGAGCGAAATCAGAACTGCTCATTTCTCCTGACTACGAGAACATGCCGGGCAGGCCGCGGGCTTCGAAGGCGTTCTTGAAATGCTCAATCGTCGGCCGCCGCGAATCGGCCGGCCAGGTGATCGCCACCACGTCGAAACGCGCCGGCTGATCGAGCAGCGAGTGGAACTTCAGAAACGCCAGCGCCAGCCGAGTGAGCCGCGCTTGCTTGCGTTCGTCGACCGCCTCGGCCGGGTGCCCAGCCGTGTGCGACTCGCGCGTTTTGACCTCGACGAAAACGATCGTGCGCGGAGTGGTTCGTGAGTCGACCGCCACGAGATCGATCTCGCCGATGCGCTGCCGTTGCCCGCGAGCGACGATCGTGTAGCCCTGGCGGCGCAGATATCGCGCGGCGGCCTGCTCGCCGCGTTGGCCGATCGACCGCGACGCCGGCCAACGGCTTAGCCAGGCCCAATTCGGCAACAAGGCCCGGAGACGACGTGGCCAGTTCGACACGCCGAATGCCCCTCTTGTTCACACCGCCCTGGCGCGCCCCGGCCGAACATGAATAACAATTCGCCGCTGCCGCGAGCGGAAGTGGCTAGGCCTTCTTGCGATCGACGCGGCGCTCGCGCAGTCGCACGGCTTTGCCGACGCGGTCGCGCAAGTAGTAAAGCTTGGCGCGGCGCACCACACCCGAACGCTTGACTTCGATTTTTGCCACCCGCGGCGAGTGGAGCGGAAACTTTCGCTCGACCCCTTCGCCCTGCACGATCCGCCGCACGGTGAACGTCTCGCGCAGGCCCGATCCGGCGCGGGCGATCACCACGCCGTTGAAGATCTGGATGCGTTCTTTCTCCCCTTCGAGAATTCGCGTATGCACGTCGACCGTGTCGCCGATCTCGAAGTCGGGTACTTCCGCCTTGAGCAGGGGCTGCTCGACCAGGGCGATAATTTGCTGACTCATCGTGCGGTTCCTTTCTCGTCGCTGCTGCCCCGCGGCTCGGCGGATGGCTGTTCGCGTGGTTGATTTTTGGTCGGTTGCGTTGGTTCTGGTTCCAATAAGTCGGCCCGCCGGGCTCGCGTGCGCTCCAGGCTCTGCTGCTGTCGCCAGCGAGCGACCGCCCCGTGATCGCCGCCGAGCAGCACTTCGGGCACGGTTAGCCCGCGATACTCGCGCGGCCGTGTGTATTGCGGAAATTCCAACAGGCGGTTGCCCGTCGAAAACGAATCGTCGTGGCTGCTTTCCTCCGCTCCCAAAACGCCGGGGATCAATCGCACGACCGCGTCGATCACGACCATGGCCGGCACTTCGCCCCCACCCAGGATGTAGTCGCCGATCGAAATCTCGTCGGGCTCAAGGATATCGTGTACGCGCTGGTCAAACCCTTCGTAGCGTCCGCACAACAACAGCAATCGCGGCTCGGCGGCCAGTTCTTCGACGACCGGCTGCGTCAGCCGCCGGCCTTGCGGCGTCAACAGCACGAGCCGGCCCGACGGATCAGCGGCCGCACGTACGGCCTCGACCGCCTCGACCACGACGTCGACCTTGAGCACCATGCCAGGCCCGCCGCCGAAGGGGCGGTCGTCTACCTGGTGATGCCGATCGTGCGCCCACCGGCGAATGTCGTGCAGTTGTACGTCGACAATCCTCCGCTCGATCGCCAGCTTCAACAGGCTTTGTGTCAGGTATCCGGAGAACATCTCCGGAAACAACGTCAGCACGTCGAACCGCATGGCGGTAGTTCAATTCGTTTGCGAGCCGGCGCGCCAAGCGGGTTACTCGGCGCTGGGCGTCTCGGCGGCTGGTGCTTCGGCGGCAGGTTCGGCTTCCGTTGCCGGAGCTTCGGCGGCGGGCGCTTCCGCAGCGGGCGCTTCCTCCTCCCCCTTCTTCTTGCGTTCGAACTTCACCGGCGTGGGAGCCGGCGGCACTTCTTTCGGGGCTTGCAGCTTGGCGCGAGCCGCTTCGGCCTGCGCCAGGTGCGTTCCCTCGGCGCCATACTTCTTGATCAACACCCGGCAAGTCTCGCTGGGCTGCGCGCCGACGCTCAGCCAATAGCTGACGCGCTGGGCGTTGAGCACCGCGCGGGCATCGGTATCGGCGATCATCGGGTCGTAGGTCCCCAGCTCTTCGATCACCTTGCCGTCGCGCGGGCTGCGGGTGTCGGTCGCGCAAATCCGGAAAAATGGCCGGTGCTTGCGCCCCATCATCTTCATGCGAATCTTAACTGCCACGCCGTTCTCTCCTCATCGCAATGTGTGCTCAGTTTCTCAGTGTGCCGAATATACAAGTTTGAATTGTCGTCGAACGTGAATTGTCGCCGGCCGCCGACACACGGGCCGGCCGCCGAGCTCATTTGCCCCAAGGCTTGGCGTCGGTGCCGTGGCCGCCGCGCTCCTCGCGCTTGCGCTTTCGCAGCTCTTTCTCGCGCTGCTTGCGGAGCTTGGCTTTTTCGGCCGAAGTGAGCCGCTTGCCGGTGCCGACCTTGGTCTTGCTCAAGCGCGCGCCCGGGTCGAGGAAGCCACCCTGCTGCAGCTCGTTGATCTTGCGCATGCGGTCGCGCATGCCCATGCCGGCCATATCCTTCATCATGCCCGACATGGCGTCGAACGACTTGACCAGCTCGTTGACTTCGTGCGGTTCGACACCGGCGCCGGCCGCGATCCGCCGCCGCCGGCTCTGGTCGATGAGCCGCGAGGGGTGCCGCCGTTCCTGCTGCGTCATCGAGTCGATGATGCCGAAGATCCGCTTCATGTCCTGTTCGTGATCGACCCCCTCTTCGTCGAGCTGCTTGGTCAGCCCGCCCATGCCCGGGATCATGTTCATGATCTTGCCCAGCGGGCCGAGCTTGCGGGCCTGCGCCAGCATGCGGCGGAAGTCGTCGAGCGTGAACTCTCCCTTGCGGAGACGGGCTTCGGCGGCCGCGACCTCGTCCTGGTCGAGCTTCTGCTGCGCCTGCTCGACCAGCGTGAGCACGTCTCCCATGCCGAGGATCCGCCCCGCCATGCGGTCGGGATGGAACTCTTCCAGCGCGTCGAGATGCTCGCCGACCCCCATGTACTTGATCGGCACGCCGGTGATCGACTTGACCGACAGCGCCGCGCCGCCGCGGGCGTCGCCGTCGAGCTTGGTCATCACCAGGCCGTCGAGCTCGAGCGCTTCGTTGAACGCCTTGGCGCTGCGGACCGCGTCCTGGCCGGTCATGGCGTCGACCACCAGATAGACCTGATCGGGCTCGATCTTCCGATCGATGCGCGACAGTTCGTCCATCAACTCTTGATCGACGTGCAAACGGCCCGCCGTGTCGAGGATCACCACCTGGCCGGCGCCGAGCGAGCGGGCTTTCTTCACACCGTTTTGGCAGACGGCCACGGCGTCTTTCGCGCCCTGTTCGGAGTAAACCGGCACTCCGAGCTGCTCGCCCAGCACGTGCAACTGATGGATGGCCGCCGGGCGCTGCAAGTCGGCCGCGACCAGAAACGGATGCCGGCCGCGCTCTTTCAAAAGCCGCGCCAGCTTGCCGCAGGTGGTCGTCTTGCCCGAGCCTTGCAAGCCGCAAAGCATCAACACCGTGGTGTCGGCCTTGAGGTGCAACGAGTGGTCGACCGGTCCCATCAAGTCGATGAGCGCCTGATGGACGATGCCGACGACCTGCTGCGACGGATTGAGCGACTTGAGCACTCGCTCGCCGACCGCCTGTTCGGCCACGCCCTCGACGAATTCCTTGACGACCTCGTAGCTGACGTCGGCTTCGAGCAGGGCCTGTTCGACCAGCCGCAAGCCCTCGCGCATATTGGCTTCCGACAAGGTTCCCTTGCCGGTGAGGGTACGCAGGGCACCGCTCAGGTTTTCTTGCAGCGATTCGAACATGAAGTGCGACGGGCGGTTACGCCCCGGCGGGGCGCACCACTGGCCCGATGTTGGGGCACGGTAGCGGGTTCGGTCGAATCCGCGATTGTAACGAGCCCCTGCGGGGGTTGGCAATGGAGCGCGTACCAATCAGGCGTCCGCGGGCAAGAACTAGCGGTCGGATACTAGGAGCAGGGGTTTAAGGGATCCAATCCCGAGCCGCCGATCATCGGGCTTTTGCCGAGTCGATCTCTCTTGGCCACCTGATCGCGGCGATAAGTTGGAACTGCGCTGTAGGTTGCGACGCCGCTGGCAGCGAACAATTCTGCGTGACATGGGACGGCTGGAGGGCGTACGATCGAATTCAGCCGAGGCATGATTCAAGCCTTGTGCATCGGCGGGCTTCTCGGCGACCGGAACCGCGAAGATGGCCACGTCACTCCTCGATCTGCTGCCAGACGACTTGCGCGTCGCGCCGCGGGTGATTCCACCTGAGCAGAACGCCTGGGAGCCGCTGCGCGAAGCGGGTCGGCTGTTTGTCGGCCGCTCGGAGGATATGCCAGCGCATTGGCCTCCCGACGATTCACGCAACGAAGGCTTCCAGGGGAGCGCGGCGGAGGTGCGGGCGATGATCGCCGCCAACGAACCGGCCATCGCCGCTCTCGACGAGGCGATCGCGCGCCGTTCGATCGAGTCGCCCGACCCGACGGCAGGATTTGAATTGGGGTTTGATTCCGCTGTTCGGTTTTGGCGGTTGCTGGCGCTGCGAATTCAAATACACCTGTTCGATGGCCAGGTCGCAACTGCCGCGCTCGACGGGCTGCGGTTGCTCAAACTGGGGCGAATGCTCATCTGCGACAGCAACTGCGGCAACGCTACCACGGGCGAGATTCTCGTCGGTTCCGCGGCCGGCTTATTGCGACGCATCGCCGATGACCCACGGATCGAGCCCGCCACGCTCCTCGCGCTGCTCGCCGAGGCGAAGACGTGCTGTGACTTGCACGATGGGCTCGCCGAAAACGTCAAGTTGCAGCTTCGGCATTGGACCTTTCCGGTAATCGAGCGGCTACGCCAAGCACGCTCGGGCGATTTGCACGATTTGATTGCGATTCTGGTCGATCAACAGGTTGGTGAGGACCTTGCCGAACCCGATCTGAGCGACGACGAGTGCTGGCTGGAAGCCACGCGACATTCGGTTCGACGGGAGACCCTGCGAGGATGTTTGGGCTACATCCTGCGAGGGCATCCTCGCCCGTACGACGAAGAGGAGACAATCGCCTGGCTGATCACCGACGCGCGCGAGGCAATTCACCAGCTCGCCGGCGATGCGCGAAGCGGCTGGCCGCGAATCGTCGCACCGCTCGTTCGTTGGTGGAACAACCGCGGGCACAAAGCACCACGAGTAGTCGCGAATTCGTGGCCCGTTTGGGTTTGGAGATTCGGTTTCTCGGCGTACGACGACATCGAGGAAGAGGACTACTCGCGAGAGGTCTTCGAAGACGATTACCAGAATTACCTTGTCCGCCCCAACGAAGATCGGCTCGTCGCAGCGCGGCGCCACATTCAAGGCACGAGCAACCCGGTGGGGAGATTGCTCCTTGGTCAATTGGCCATCGCTTCCTCGGAGTACGTGGCGCGACTGACCGAGGGTTCGATTCGCCTCACCAGCCTGGTCATCGGCCTGCGTCTTCACGAAGTCGTTCACGGCACGCTCCCGAAGCGGCTGCGTCACCTGGTGCAGGCCGGCGTGCTCGATCGATTGCCGGTCGATCCGTTCACGGGCCGGTCGTTTTACTACAACGCCAAGACAGCGACGGTCTGGAGCGCGGGGGACGCGGAAGACCCATCGCGCTGGTCGGAGAGGCCCGACGAGCCGATTGCCAGGCGGCTGGCGTGGCAACTGGCCAGTCACCGTGGCCCGGCGAGTTAATGCGCCCAAAGTGCCGCCGCTAGTTGTAGTTCATGTACCTGTGTTCACGCTGCGGCAATCCGCGCCGCGCATTCACGCGCGGGTGGTCGTGCGCTCGATCGTCGGGGCGTCGGGCGCCGACCAGGGGGCTCGCCCACGCGGCGTCGCCAGCGGCCGGGGGGCATCGTCGCGCGGCGCTTGCCACGCGCGCTTGGCGAACCAGTACCAGGGCCAGGTGAGCAGCGCCCAAATCGTGGTCGCCACGCCCAGCGCCACCGCCAGATAGGCGGGCCACGGTCCGAACAGGTCGAGCAGCGACGCCGCCTGCGGCTTGGCGTTGACGTACAGATAGTTCGTGCCGGCCAGCGTGTTGAACAGCAACATGCAGGCGCCCCAGATCATCGTCAGCACGACGGTCCCCCACATCAGCTTCCAGGTCGGCCGCATGCCGACCCCCCAGGTGAGATAGATGGCCGCCGCGGGGGTCAGGCAATGACTGGCAAAGAACATGATGAAGTAGATGTGCGGGAAGTCTTCGCGCAGGTCGGGGGTGAACAGCCCTTGCGTGGTGAGGGTCAGCCCCCAGTAGTAGACGGCGCCGTAGGCCAGCGTCGTGCGGCCAGTCCAGAGCGTGTAGGCGGCCGCCCCCCAAGCCAGGTCGCACAAATCGAAAGGCAACGAGATCTTGAGATCCCATTGCGAGGGGAGCCACAGATAGGTGTTCATCGGCACCATCACGCCGACGACCACCAGCGCGAAGGCCCGATTGAAGCGGGCGAGCGCGGGCGTGCCGCGCAGCCGTCGCCCCACGGCGACCAAAGCGACACAGCCGAGCCCCAGCAACGCCAACACGCTCCAGTGCGAAGCGCCGTAGCTGGCAAACGGCGCCACCTCGACGATCGTCTCCGGCATGGACGAACCCTCCACGACGAGGAGCCTGATCTGTGTCTTGATCTGTGTCCGGGGCCCGACACGCGCAAATATTCTGCCGGAGGATCGTGAGGATTCGATGAATGGGCCGCGGTCCGCGTGGCGCGGGGAGTTGCCGTTGCGGTGGAGAGAGAGCAGACTGACGGCACTTTGGCCGGCACGTTCCGCGGCGAGCTCCGCGACTCCGCGAAAGAATAGCCGAACGGTTTTGAAAATGAACGTGACGAGATATCGAGTCGTGCCCGACGAACGCCGCATCGCCGTTTCACCACGCGCCCGCCTGTGCGCCGCGATGGCACTCGTGGGCATGGTAGCGGGCTGCGGCCAAGCGCAGTCAAACCCCGCTGCGGCGCCGAGCCCGCGCGCGGCCGACTCGTCGGCCGAATCATCCCTGCGGCCCGAGAGCACGCGCCGCCAGGCGGCAGGCCCACCGGTGACCGAACTGGTGCCGGTGGGGGATGATCCCGCGGCCAGTTTGGCGATTGTGGCCGCCGGGGTGCGGGCCGCGATCGAGCGATTCGACAAGGTCGAAAAGCTGATCTATCCGCGCGGCTGGCATCGCCAGCGAGCCGACGTGGTGGCGGTTGACGCCGAGGTCGTGCCAGCCGAGGGGAACCAGGCAGTCGGCCGTGGCGTAATTCGCGTCACGGTGCAAGATCGCTACAGCGTGATTCACTCGACGCGCGACGAGGCGGCTGCGGACGAGCAGCTTTACCCGCGACGCCCTTTTCCGTCGCTCGACGCCATGCTGAACGATCGAGTCAATCCGCCGCGTGAACCGGTGGAGTTGGTGCTGCGCTACGAAATCCACGACGGAAGCTGGCGGCGCGTCGACTGGGACGGTCCCGACAAAACGGCGCGCGGTGCCGACTGGTTCGATGCCCTGGGCGCGCCGTAAACGCGGCGCCGTGCTCAGCCGGCTACCGAGTCGCGTCCCGTGCGCGTCGACGGAAGACCAGCAAAAACAGTCCGCTCACTCCTGTCGCCAGTAAGCCGATCGTGCTCGGCTCGGGCACGAGATGGACGCCAACTTCGCCGCTCGAAGGGAGGATCAACTGGTCGCCGTTGGAGCCCAACTGAAAGGTCAGGTAGGCGCCGAAGACCGGGTTGAGAAACGCTCCCATCGCCGTGGGCCCATGCGTCACCAGCGAATAGGGAAGCGGCGCCGAGGCCGGCGGCAGGAACGGATTGGGGTACGGCGGAGGGCCGGGCGACACGCCCGTGATCACCACGCCGCTGATGAATCCCTGCCAATCCAGAATGAGGTCGTTGGCCGGCGGCACCGGCGCGCCGGTGGCATGCCCGACGTAGGCATCGAGCGAATCGGCGCCCGTCACGCTCGGAAAGAAACCGGCAACCGTGTCGTAGAACTGCAGCCCCAGCGGGCCCGGCGTGCCCACCGCTTCGGCCGTGAAGTTGGTCAGCCGCAGGGCGGCGCTGGGCGACCCCAATAGCGAGACGATCGAAGGGCCGGCAGCCGTGTCGACCGTGCCCGACAGTTTGTAACCGCCGAAGGTGGTGTTGAAGTCGATGATGCCAATGGTGGCATTCGTGTCACCGACCCCGTTGTCGTTGATCACCAGTCCTCCGCCGCCGAAGTCGATGGTGACGGCCCTGGCCTGGGTTTCCGCCCAGACAATCACCAGGGCGAAAAGCGTGAGTTGCGCGAAGCGAGCAGCCGGTCGAGAACCGTGTACGAAACGACTCGAGGTTACGTTGGCGAGGCGGACTCCGGCGGTGGCGAGCATCGGTCGAATTCCTTTCGTGCGTGCATTAGCGGCGCCAAAAAAGGTGCTGCGCAGGGTTGTTGCGGTGGCTTACAATACGAACGCTAACGTTTTTGGTCAAACAAAATCGTCGCGGAATTGTGCCAGTGCGCGCGGGGCAATTTGGCAGGTTGCATGAAGGGAGATTCACCTGGCGGGTGAAGTGCTTGCGCGCCGGGCAGCGCAGCGCGAAACGCGCCGCCTCATTCGGTCATGCACCGACCGTGCGGAGCGCGAATTGCATCGCGTGCGATGCAATCGAGTTCTAGGAGAAGCCTAGTAGAGTGGACGCGAGCATCCGCGCGAGCAGCGCCCAGGCCAACTCCGCAAAGCGTGCTTCGCCTGGCATTCGTCGCTAACTGGTTCCCGAGCGGGCGCGGCGGCTGCGTCGCCACCACCAGGGAACGAGCAAGCCCGCGCTGATTGTCGCCAGGACCATCGTCGATGGTTCGGGAACCATCGTCAGGTGGACCGCGGTGCTGTACGGCTCCCACGACTGGCCCGAGTCGAGGCTGACTTCGAAAAACACGTCGAAGAAACTGTCGACGTGGTACAGGCCGCCGCCCAGGTCGGTGATGTCGGTCTGGCCGATGCTCGCCAACGTGGGGCTTTCGCGGAGCAGGATCGGCCCCTCCGACGTGCCGAAGGTGATCGACAGATCGATCAGCTCGTTCTCGTACTTGCCCGTCCCCGTGAGATCGACCGAGCGGATCGTGCCGATCGTCGTCCCCGAGCCGGGGACCGTCAGAGGGCCGGGGAATTGAAACAAGGCGTCGATCTCGAAGTCGATATCGATCAGCTCGGCCGAGGGGCCATCGGCCACGCGCGCCCCGAACGCCTTGCCCTTGACCACGGTCTCGAACAGTTTGGGCGTGGCCTTATTGGCGGCCGCCAGGGAAACGTAGGGAGTATCGAGCAGCACGACGTCGGGCTCGGTGGTCACGATACCGGCCGAGGCCCGCGCCGCACCGAGAGATAGCGCAGCGCAAAACACATACAGACGCCAAGAACGGCTCATTAGCGGAGCTCCTGAGAAGCCTGTGAGGCGCTCACGCCGCTGCGCACGCAGTGGCGTCGCGCGCCGAGATCATGCCTCGTCGATGGACCGAGCCTCGTTCTATGGTCCGGGCCGCGGAATCGCAGAATCTCGCGTCGCGCGATCGTCGCCAGCCAGGCGCGGTGCGGAAACTCCAGCGGCAGCTTATATCCGCGCGGGGGTTGGGGAGTCAAGAAAATTCGCGAGGGGCAAAGGAAGCGTTCGCGATACGCCGGCGATTGATGGACTGCACTGTCCGACGGCGACGTCGGTCGCGGCGGGGCGCCGAGCTGCGTCGCCTGCCCGCGGTTCACCTACTCGGCACGCGGCAGCCGTTGGCGGACGATTACCATCCAGCCGGTGTCGAACTCGGCCCCTTGGCGGCGCTGAATCACCACCGGCTCGAAGATGGCCGGCGACGGACTGGAGCCCGGCTCGGTGGGATCGAGAAAATCTCGACGCAGGTTGTCCGGCCCGGGCGCTGTCGCCAGTGTCTGCGGCTGCGGGCCGATTCGCACGGCGCTGGCGTGCTGGGCCACGAGTCGATCGCACAGACGCTGGCAGACCACGACCTGCCGCGGATCGAGGCGAAACACCGGCTTGCTTTGTTCCCGGTTGAGCTCGAGGAACCGGCGCTCGACGACGTCGTCGTATTGCACCACTAGTCCGCTGCGCGACGGGCCTTCGATTTGATCGGGCTTGAGGTCGACGAGCATGGCCACGCGCTGCGTGCCCATGCCCGAGACCAGTTTGTTCCAGCGCGCCACGTCCATGGTCATGCCGAGCACGCCTACCACCGGGCGCTTATCCCCCTGAGGCGCTGCGAACACCGGAGCCGTGAAGGCGATCAGCAACGGGTTCCCGGTTGCCTGGCTGACGAAGGCCGCCGAGCGGTAGGGCCGCTCGATGGGGCCGAGCTCGTCGGGGAGCTCGTCGGCCTTGAAATCCTTCCCCTGGCCGTGAAAGTAGTCGCGATAGGCGAAGGAGCTGCCAATGGTGCGGTCGCGCGGCACGCGCGCCACCTGCACGCCGCGGGCATCGGTCAGAAACCAATTGTTCGAATAGCCGCTTGCCACGTAGACGTCGGCCTGCTGCTGCAACCAGTTTTGCAGTTGCGCGGCGGTGTCGTCGTTAGGCGCGTCGGGCCCGCCCAAGAGAGGTCGCAGTGCCTGATCTTCGGCGGCGGTTTCGAGGATCTGCCAGCGCAAGTCGACTTCGTCCGCGATCGCGCTGGCCGCAAAGTGGGCCGCCAACTGCAGGCTTTCTTGCTCTGCCTGTTGGGCGGCGATGCGGGCGTCGTGTTCGCGATTGGCCATGCGGCTTTGCGAGACGCCGGCAAAGATGGCCGTGGCCAGCACCAGAAGCGTCGCGGCGGCGATCGATTGCGTCCAACCGCGATGACGGCGAGCGCTGCGGCTGAGCCGCTCGAACCAGGGCTCGCGGTACACGCTCACCCCTTCGTCGGAGAGCCAGCATTGCACGTCCTGGGCGAGGTCTTGGGCCGAAGCGTAGCGATCGGTCGGGCGAGTCGCCATCGCCTTCAGGCAGACCGCCTCGAGGGCGCGCGGAATGTCGCGGCGCAACTCCGTGGGCCGCGCGACTCGGCCGCTACGGATTCGCTCCCAGACCGAATCGTCTGGCGCGTCGGCGAGCGGCCGCACTCCGGCGAGCAGTTTGTACAACGTCGCGCCCAGGCTGTAGATATCGCTCGCCGGTCCGAGGGGAAAGAAACTGTCCGGCAGATGTTCGGGGCTCATGTAGCCAATCGTGCCGGCGCACGCCGAACTGCCGGGCAACACCGAGCCCAGCCGCAACGTCGGCTCGCCGCTCGAAACCGCGCGGTCGTCGCGGTCGACCGACACCGCGAGTCCCCAGTCGACCACCAGCGTCTCGCGGAAGCGGCCGAGCATGATGTTCTCGGGCTTGATGTCGCGATGCACGATGCCACGGTTGTGGGCATAGGCGACGGTGTTGCAGGCCGCGATGAAGTGCTCCAACAGCGTGTGCAGGGCCAGCCGACGTTCGCGCCGACGGTTCGACCAGTCGGCTTTATGGAAGTCGTCGATCGCCTGGCGCATCGTCGACCCTTCGATAAACCGCATGGCATAGAAGGGTCGGCGGTTCCAATCCTCGCCGATCGCGTAGACCGGGACGACGCCAGGATGATCGAGCCGCCCGGTGACCTCGGCCTCGAAAACCAGGCGCTCGCGGCTCGCCGGGTCGGCGAGCAATTGCGGTTTGATGAACTTGAGCGCCACGCCGCGATGCAATTCGACGTCGTGGGCGAAGAAGACTTCGCCCAATCCCCCTTCGGCGCGGTATTGGAGTTGTTCGAACCGCGTGCTGGCGGTGACCGCGCCGGGCGCCGGCCCCTGGAAGGTCTGATTTACGTGCGTGGGCGTTTGCGAAAAGTTCTTGGTGCTCCCTTCGAAATGACCCGATACCAGCGCTGCGTATTGCGGGAACCGCTGTTCGTACTCGGGCGCCGCAGGACTCTCGCCCGCGCGCAAGCGGCAACTAATCTCGATTACCAACAGCTTGCGAAAGGCGGCTACCCGCTCGGGTTCGACCAGCCCCTGGAGAAATTGTTCCAATCGCGGCGGCTCACCCTGACGCCAGGCTTGTTCGAAGTCGTCGCAGAGGCGATCGAGGGGATCGGCGCGCGAGATTCTGACGTGGTGTGGCGAAGAGATCGGCGGCTCGCTCATGGGAACTCCCGATCGAACGGTTCGGCCTGGCGTGCGAGTCGCCCACGGGGTCGCGGACCGCAACGGCCGGCCTCGGGAAGCGGACCAGGCCGTCGCGCGCTTGGGGGAATTCGGTGGTCGGCCACGTCGAACATCAACTTGCCCCAGTTGATTCGGCGACGCCGCGAGACCGCGGCAGAAAAAAGGGGGTCGGACTGTAGTCTCGACTGTCCGCCTGGCGGAGTCAAGCAGGCGGGTCGCTAGAAGGGCAAATGGGCGGCACAGGACTCGAACCTGTGACTTCCACCGTGTGAGGATGGCGCTCTAACCAACTGAGCTAGCCGCCCGACGCGCTGCCGCGCGAGATCGTTTCTACCAACCGACGTAGCAGAGGACAAGCGGGCCACCGATCGCGCATTTGACAACGCCGCCAGGCGAATTCCAAAGCGTACTTGCCGAGCTAGGGACCGCTGGAGAATCGGACAGCCGCACAACCACAGCAGGTTCGCGCCACCGCCCGGGAGTGCGAGATAATCCGCGCCGCTCGTGCCGGCCCATCCCCAACTAGCTGGCGCGCGGCCGCTAACTAGCCAAGCCCTGGCTCCGGGCGCGGCTCGCTCCGCGGCGGCTCGAACTTCGGGGCCGTCGGCTCGTCGCGATCGTCGAGCTCTTGATAGCGGGCCGTCGAGCTGCGCGTGCCCGTGCTGCTGATGTTGCCGGCGTTGCGGATTTCGTCTTCGATGCCGGCCATGCCCTTCTTGAATTCCATCAGGCTCTTGCCGAGCGAGCGGCCGACTTCGGGTAAGCGCTTGCCGAAGAGCAACACCGCCACCACGCCGATGATGACCCATTCCATGGTGCCCACACCGCCGACAAACGGCAGAAACGCCAACGGTGCGCTCAAGGCCAGCGAGAACATGACAAAACTCCCGTCACAAGAATTCGCCACCGGCCGCAATCAAAGTACCGGTGCCATCAAGCGGGTAACGGCGCGGCCGCCGACAACATCGCAGCCAGATCACTCGTCGCGAGGAACCTTCTCGCGGTCGAGCTTGCGGTTTTCGACCGCTTCCTTGTCTTCTTCCTCGACCCCTTGAATCCCCTTCTTGAACTCGGTGATTCCCAAACCGAGCGAGCGCATCACACCGGGCAAGCGATTGCCAAACAACAACAGCACGATGACGCCGACAATCATCAGCTCCATGCCACCAACGCCGAAGGCCAGGACTGCTGCGCTCATGACCGATACCTTTTATGAGCTCGTCGATCTGCCAGGCCGGGCCGAACAGCGCGCAAACCAAGCAGCGAAGGCGGGGGTGTGGGCAAACATGCGGCGCACAGCACCGCCGTTGTACCCAACCTATTGCATTCTAGTGACGCCCCAGAGGGCGGTCAAACGGCGCCAGGCCGCCGAAGCGCACCGGTTTGGGTGGTCAAACTCTCGGGCTCGTAACGCCTTGCGGAGTTGTAAGGCGCCCCCGAACAGGGGCCCCGGCCGGTCACTTCCGGTCGAGCGAATTGGCCTGCTGCCAGGGCATCGGCATGGTCGGTTTGCTGGCGTGGTTCTCCTGTCGTTTGGGGGCCGGCACGGCGTGCCATTCGGTGATGAACTCGCACAAGCGGGCGACCGCTTCGTCGAAGGCCCGCTGTCCTTTCTCGGCGGTGGCTAGCGCCGCCGCGCCCATCACGCCGGTATCGGTGTAGCTGGCAGTCCAACTGGTGACGTCAACCGGTCCGCTGCCGAATAGGTCGACGTAGCGAAACTTCGACTTCTCGGCATGGAAAGAATACTGCCCCGAGCGAATGCGATCCTGCCGCACGTCGTCGGGCGCCAGATGCAGGTAGACACTCGTCTCGAGCTCACAGGCGTGGGCGATCCCGCCGGGGAATTCGCTCTCGCGCCAGTTCGGCAGAAACTCGGGGTCGACCGTCAGAAACCGCCACCAGCCGGTGAAGCCGCACTCGGCGTCGGTCTCGAGATTCACGCGGCGGGCGACCAGGTCGAGGTTCGGCATGTTCGAGCCGTGCCCGTTCAATAGCAGCATCTTCTTGAAGCCGTGGTAGGCCAGGCTTTTGCAAACGTCGAGCGTGTGCTCGATGAAGTGCGTGTAGTGGATGTTGATCGTGCCGGGAAAATCCATCACATGCCCGGTGTAGCCGTACGACAGCGGCGGCAGCACCAGCGCCTTGTCGGCAACGCGCTGGCCGGCAGCCAGCGCCACGCTCGTCGCCAGCAGCATGTCGACATCCAGCGGCAGGTGCGGCCCATGCTGCTCGATCGCGCCGACGGGGATGATCGGAATCTTGCCCGCCTTCACCGCCAGATTGATCTCTGGCCAGGTCAGCTTCTCGTAGCGGTGCTCGCGCAGGCTCTCGGGGGATGGGTCGGGCACGGCGTCGTGATGCATAAACAATCTCGGCTCTCGGAGGTCCGCTGGTAGACTTCTCGCTCAACTCCACGGCGGCGGTGATCGAATATACCAATGCCCGGCGAGCCGCGCCGCGGCGACATATCATTTCGTCCCAGCCCGTGGTCTCGCCCAGGAACAGGGATCTCGCGCAAAGTCGCAAAGGCGCAAAGCAATGCGGCTTTGTGGTCCGCAGATTTCGCCGATTAACGCAGATTGGGGATGAGGCCAGTCACCGAGCTCTTGATCTGTGTCATCCGTGCTATCGGTGGTTAACAGATTCCTGCCAGGGTGGCCCAGGGACGCGTAGCGTGCCTGGGTCGCGCAGCGACAAGAGGTACTGCGTAAACGCGGTCCCGTGCCAGATGTCGCCACCACACTCTGCGGCGCGCACCAGCAAGCGAGCCCCGCGCGCACCGCGATCGTCGCTCTCCGCTCGGGCCCTGACCATCAGTTACTGACCACGAAGCGCCCTCCGGGGGGCCTTCTCTCTCTCCATGTGCTGTAATTTTGCGTCCGGTGCGTCCGGGTGTTTTGATATTGGACCCGAACTCGAATAGAGGGCACAGGATGGGGCGTGTAACACATCGACATTTTGCGTCCGGGTTTGCGTCCGATTTGCGTCCGGCGCTGCCGTTTTGCGTCCGGGTTGCTACAGCGAAGGAGTGGTCGGAGGTCAGTGGCTAGTGGTCAGGGTTCAGGCGTGCGATCTCGCCGCGCGAACGAACGTGGATCTCGCGCCAAGGCGCCAAGGCGCAAAGTAATGCAGCTTTGTGGTCCGCAGATTTCGCCGATTAACGCAGATTGGGAACGCGGGCGAGTCCGCGAGCAACTCATCTGTGAAATCTGTGGATAACGGATTCATGCCCTCGCCAAGCGTGGTCACCCGTGCGTTTGGCAAACGTGGCGCGCGCACCGCGGAAATCCTCTCCGCACCGGCTCTGACAAACGATCGCGCGCGTCGCGAAGCCCCTAGGGGAGATGCGGACTGATTAGCGAAGTCGGCGGAGTGTCGTTCCTCCTTTCGATGCAGCCCCAAGGGGACGGGAGTCGTTTCCGGTCTGCGCGTCGACCGATATCGAGGTCGTTTTCCGGAAACGACTCCCGTCCCCCTCGGCGGTTGGCCCACGGCTCGGCGGGGGATTGGTTTGGACGTATTTCGGGTGCCCCTGGCTCTGCCAGTGCCTGGGTATGCGCGCATTGCAGCTCCCCGAGGCCAGGTTATTTGTGCGGTATTATGTTCGTTATATCAAGAGAAATCTGGCCACTAGCCCCGCCACTAGCCCCCTCACCCGCCAGCGACGACAGGACCGGCGTCGATGACGCCGGCTACAAGAAGGGATAACGGACCGGCCTCGCAGAGGCCGGCTACAGAAATGGATAACGGACCGGCGTCGATGACGCCGGCTACAGGAAAGCAACAAGTAAGCCGGCGACAGGTCACCGCAGGCCCCTCGCCTCCGGCCCCTGTCCTCTCGCCTCTGACCCCTGGCCTCTAGCCTCAATTGACCGCCTGGCCGTTGCAAACCGGCCGCGCATCCCCCACGATGTGCGATTCATCCCGCGTCACACTCTTGCTCGTTATCAGGGAAGCATTCGGATGTCCAAGCCCCTTCGCATCGGCATGATCGGCTACGGCTTCATGGGCCGGGCTCACTCGAACGCCTATCGCCAGGTGAGCCAGTTCTTCGACCTCAAGCACAAGCCGGTGCTCGCGGCTTGCTGTGCGCGGAACGAAGCCAAGATCAAGGAGTTCGCCGCCAACTGGGGCTACGCCAGTTACGAGACCGACTGGCGCAAGCTCGTCGCCCGCGACGACATCGACCTGATCGATATCGGTTCGCCGAACAACACGCACCTGGAGATCGTGCTGGCGGCGGCCAAGGCTGGCAAGATGATCCTCTGCGAGAAGCCGCTGGCGATGAACGTCGCCGAGGCCGAGCAGATGGTCGCGGCGGTCGAGAAGGCCGGCGTGCCCAACATGGTGTGGTACAACTACCGCCGCGTGCCGGCGATCTCGCTGGCCAAACAGGTGGTCGACGAAGGGCGCATCGGCCGGCCGTTCCACTATCGGGCCACCTACCTGCAAGACTGGACGATCGCCGAGGACGTGCCACAAGGGGGAGCCGCCCTGTGGCGGCTCGACGTGGCCGTGGCCGGCTCGGGAGTGACCGGCGATCTGCTGGCCCACTCGATCGACACGGCCGAGTGGCTCAACGGGCCAATCCGCCGCGTGACGGCCGCCACCGAAACGTTCGTCAAGCAGCGCAAGCACGTCGAGACGGGCAAGGTCGAGCCGGTCGGCATCGACGACGCCTGCATGTTTCTGGCGGTGTTCGCCAACGGTTCGATGGGGACGTTCGAGAGCACGCGCTACGCCCGCGGCCGCAAGAATTTCAATACGTTCGAGCTCAATGGGGAGCGGGGGAGCGTTTATTTCGATCTCGAAGACCCGCAGTACTTGCAGTACTTCAAGTACGCCGATCCGGCGACCGGGCAGAAGATCGAGGGGCATCTCACCGGCTGGCAGAAGGTGCATGTCACCAACAGCGAGCATCCGTACATGGACAAGTGGTGGGTCCCCGGCTGCACGATCGGCTACGAGCACACGTTCACCAATGCGCTGGCCGACTTTCTGCAAGGATTGGAGACGGGCAAGGGGACCCAGCCCGACTTCCGCTGTGCCCTGCATACGCAGCGCGTCTGCGACGCGGTGTTGGCCAGCGCCCAGAGCGGCGCGTGGGTCGAGATTCCGGCGTAAAGGCGCGGCGCCGACCCAACTCGCGAACGCCGGAGTCGAGTCGGCCGTGCGCGCGCGGTGAGACGGTGTTCGTTCCGCCGCGGTTTTGCTACGCTAGCGGCCGACGTATGCGCCGCGCCGTGGCCGGTTTGTGAAACTGCTTCTCGTGCGGCGCGCGGATGCCCGTTCGCGAACCCAGGATGTGCGACCGTTGTCGCTTAGTTCAGCAATGAATGTTCTGCCCGCCAAGTTGCCCCGTGAACAGGTTCCGCCCGACGACGTGCTGTGCAATCACTGCACGGCGAAGTGTTGCCGGTACTTCGCCTTGCCGCTGGAGCCGCCAACGACCTGGAGCGACTTCGACTTCATCCGCTGGTACCTAATGCACACGCCGGCCACTTTGTTCACCGAAGGAGAGAGCTGGTACCTGGTGGTGCACAACGAATGCCAGCACTTGTTGCCGGACAATCGCTGCGGCGTCTACGAGACGCGGCCGCAGATCTGCCGCGACTATTCGACCAAGGAGTGCGAGTACGAGGACGATTGGGTTTACGAACGGTACTTCGAAACTCCGGAGCAGATCTTTGAATTCGCCGAGGCGCTGCTTGGTCCGCCGCCGCACGACCCCAGGCTGCAACCCGCCGCGGGCGCAAACGGCTCGCCGAAGCGCAAGAAGGTCGGCAAGCGCGCGAAAGCCAAGCTGACGACGGCCTCGTTTCGCAGTCCGGCGCCGCCGCTGTTGCCGATCGTCGGCTGACGCGCTGGTGCGGCTTGAAAGGCGAACGGAGCGTCGAGTTCTAACGAGTGACGATTTGTGACCACCGCCAAACGGATCGAACCGCGAACGCTCAAGGGATTTCGTGACTATCCGCCCGCGACGATGCTGCCGCGCGAGCGATTGATCGAGACCGCGCGGCGGGTCTATCGTTCGTACGGCTTCAGCCCGATCGATACGCCGGCGCTGGAGTACCTGGAGATCCTCACCGGCAAAGGCTCGGAAGAAACCGACCGGCAGCTCTATAAGTTTCAGGATCATGGCGACCGCTGGGTGGCGCTGCGGTTCGATTTGACGGTGCCGCTGGCGCGATTCGCGGCCCAGCACATCGGCGAACTGGGGACACCGTTTAAGCGCTATCACATCGCGCCGGTGTGGCGCGGCGAGAACACGCAGCGCGGCCGCTACCGCGAGTTCGTGCAGTGCGATTTCGACACTATCGGCACGCGGGCGGCCGCCGCCGACATCGAGACCGCCCTGGTGATCCACGACTTGTTCCAGGCGCTCGGCTTTCGCGACTTCGCGATTCGCGTCAATCATCGCCAGGTTCTGAACGGACTCTTGGAGCGGATCGGGCTGGCCGAGCAATCGACCCAGGTGCTCCGCGCGCTCGACAAGCTGCGCAAGATTGGCGCCGAGAAAGTCGCCGAAGAAATGACCGCCACGGCCGGCGCCTCGCGGCAGCAGGCCGAGCAGGTTCTGCGGTTCGCCGCGGTCGCCGGCACGAACGACGAAGTGCTCGCCCAGCTCCGCCCGCTGGTGGCCGGCAGTCAGCGCGGTGAGGAGGGAGTCGCCCGCCTGGCCGAGATCGTCGCGGCGGTGCGCGGAGCCGGCGTGGCCGACGAGCGGCTGGCGCTCGACGTTTCGATCGCTCGCGGACTCGACTACTACACCGGTGTGGTCTTCGAGACCTTTCTGGGGCAGTTGCCGGAGATCGGCAGCGTTTGCTCGGGAGGGCGCTACGACAACCTGGCGGGCCTGTACACGTCGCAGGAATTGCCTGGCATCGGCGCGTCGCTGGGGCTCGATCGGCTGCTGGCCGCCATGGAAGAGCTCAACCTGCTGGAGAAAGTGGGGACGCCGGCGCCGGTCTTCATCCCCTACTTCGTGGCCGATCGATTGGTCGACTATCTGCGCTTGGCGGCAGCGCTGCGGGCCGCCGGCATGAACGTCGAAGTCTATCCCGAGCCGCGCAAGCTCGGCCAGCAGCTCAAGTACGCCGATAAGCGCGGCTGCCGGGCGGCGCTGGTGATGGGGGAAGACGAACTGGCGGCCGGCCAGTGCCAGCTCAAAGACCTGACGACAGGGCAGACGCAGACGGTCGAAGTTGGCGCTGATTACGCCGGCGTGGTCTCGGCCGTGCGCAGCCTGCTGGCGACCACGGATTGAGGAAGAGGGCTTTTGACCACGGATGACACGGATCGCACGGATGGTTTGAGGACGCGTATTGTTTATCCGTTTGATCCGAGGTTCGACGGTCGTGGAATCCGGGGTTTAGGTCTGTAATCAAAAGCGGTAAAGCAGCGAGGCGGCGATGGCCAATCGCGACAATCATTACGAGGCGGCGTTCGAGGGCTATTTGCGCGGTCGCGCGGTGCCGTATGTCGCGGTCGACGAATCGCGCCGCAGCCTGATGGCGCAGCAGTCGCTCAAGAGCCTCGACTTCATCGTCTCGGCGGCGGCCGGCCGCACCTGGTTGGTCGACGTCAAAGGACGGCGCTTTCCGTCGGGCGAGCAAAAACAGTATTGGAAGAACTGGTCGACGCGCGACGATCTCGACAGCCTGGCCGTGTGGGAGCAGCTCTTTGGCCACACGTTTGAGGGGCTGTTCGTCTTCGCCTACAACGTGGTCGGCAATCGCGCGCCGTTGCCGGCCGAGGAGTTGTTCGAGTTCCGCGGCGGGCTGTATGGGTTCGTGGCGATCCGCCGGCGCGATTATGCGGCTTATGCCAGGCCGATTTCGCCTGCCTGGGACACCGTGGCCATGCCGACCGAGCAGTTTCGCCGGTTGGCAACTCCGCTGACAACCCTGGTGTGACGCGTGTCGTTCGCAGCCGAAAAATCGCGCGGCGCGGCAGCCAGGCGTTCGTTTGACACGACATGCCGGCCGACCTAACGTCCCCTTGGCGGTCGCTATTTCCCTTCGCAGCGATCGCCGACGTATCCGCCCACCGGCGCACCGGCCGCGACGCAAACGCTCGGAGCCTACTCCCCTGCCCGAGCCAGACGCCGCACGATTGGCCTGCGCGCCGCATGCTTTGCCGCCTCAACACACGCCCAACCCCTGAACGTGTCGGTCTCGAGCAGCCGCCCGTGCGGCCGGTCCGATGCGCCCACCCCTTACGGGACCTCGCCCATGCTTCGCGTCGCGCTCTGCTGTTTGTTGGCTTGCAGTTTGCAGATGTCGGCTCAAGCCCGCACCTGGACCGATCACCGCGGAACGAAGGTCGAGGGAGACTTGATCAGCTTCGGTTCGCGGCGCATTACGATCCGCGGCCCCGAGGGGCGGCTGACGCAGTTGGCCTGGAGCGACTTGAGCGCCGACGATCAGGCGTTCATCGCCTTCGCGGCCGAAGCGCGGCAGCCGCACGAGGCACGGCAGCCCGCCGACGAACTGCTCGCGCGCCCCACGCGCGGGGTGTCGACCCGCGAGACGCGCTCGATTATCCGCGGTCCGCAGATCGACGAAGTGGCCAGCCTGACGACGGGCCGCACCATCATCCGGCAGCAGCCGGCTCCCGCGACCCGCGTCGTCCTGCAACCGGCGCCCGCACCACCGCGGACGATCGAAGAGAGCGCCGCCTGCTGCTATCCCAAGTACATCTATTGTGGACACAAGGGGACGTTCCACATCGTCGGCGATGCCGGCATGGGGACCTACACGATCGGTTGCGATCAATGGCTGGCCCGGCTCGTGCCGATGACCCCGAATCATCCGCACCACGACCTTTACTTTCGCCCCGTTTGCGACGACCCGATGACCGACGGCTGGGCCTTCGGCACGGTCCCCAACTGCCATGGGCATTACGCCATCTATCGGCTGGTGCGCGGCCGCTGGTGCTTGTTCGATTCGGCGACGCGCGTGGTGCCGAACTAGGACGAAGCTCCGACGCCGGCCGTGGTCCAGACGCCGTCGATCAAGCGCCACAGGCGTCCGCTGGGGTTCTTATCGCGCAAGGCTGCTGGCAGGCGCGACGGTCGCACGTTGTCGTAGCAGGCCAGCATGGCGAAGCGGCGCAGCGACGCCGGGATGCCCACGGCCGTGAAGCCTGGATGGCCAGTCGCCGGATACGGCCCGCCATGGTTCATGGCTGGCGAGACCGCCACGCCGGTGGGCATCTTGTCGTTGAGCAACCGCCCCACGCGGCGGCGCAAATGTGGCTCGAGCGCGGCATACAGTGCGTCGTCGCCGCCGGCGGTATCGGAGTAGATCGAGCCGGTCAGATTGCCTTCGAGCGAGTCGAGCACTTGAGCCAACTCATCGGCGCTATCGGCCACGACCACGAGCGACGCATTGCCGAAGGCCTCGGTCTGCAGGGCTTCGGCGTGCGCGATGAACTTCTTAGCGGTCGTTCGCAGCAGCGTATTGTTGACGCTGGCGCGTGGCCCGGGCGCACGCCCACCGCCGACGAGCAGTTCGGCGCCGGCCGCCTGCAGCTTGCCGATGCTCTCGACCAACGACGTCGCCACGCGGCTAGATAACAAGGTGCCGGCATTGGCGGCGCCAAACCGTTCGACCAGGCCGCCGATCCAGCGCCGGCTGTCGTCGCCGTCCAACAGCAGCACGAGCCCCGGATTGGTGCAGAACTGACCGGTCCCCATCAGGCAGCTTGTCGTGAACTCCTCGGCGAGCTGTTCGCCGCGCTGGCGAATCGCCCCCGGCAAGACCACGACAGGATTGATGCTCGACAGCTCGAGATAAATCGGCTTGCCGGCCGCGTCGGCGGCTTGCTTGAGCGCCAGCCCCGCGCTGCGGCTGCCGGTGTAGCCGGTCGCGCCCAACCGCGGGTCGGCGACCAGCCGCTCGCCGTCGGCATGACTGGTGCGATAAATCAACTGCACGGTGGCCGCCGGCAATTCGGCTGCCTGCACGGCTGCTAGCGCTGCTTCGGCCAGCAGCTTCGTCGTGCCGGGGTGCGAGGTGTTGGCCTTGGCGATCACCGGATTGCCGGCTGCGATGGCTGCCGCAAAATCTCCTCCCGAAACGCTGTTGAACGCCAACGGAAAATTGTTCGGCCCGAAGACGGCGACCGGCCCGATCGGCAGCAACATCGAGCGTATGTTGGCCTGGGCGTCGATGGTCGGCAACGCCCACGAACCTTCGCGGGCGGCGGCGGCCGCTTGCCGCAACTGGCCGGTCGTGCGGGGGAGCTCGACGTCGTCGAGCCGCGGCTTGACCGGCAGCGCCGTCTCTTGATGCGCTAGGGCGACAATCGCGGCACGGCCGGCCTCGATGCGGGCGGCGAAATCGTCGAGAAACGCCGCGATCCGCTCGGCGGGCAGAGTCGCCAATTGCCCGGCAGCTTCGGCGGCAGCCGCTAAGGCTTCGTCGCAATCGGCCCAACCGCTGACAGGGAAATGCTCCCCGCAGCGCTCACCGATGCTCGGATTCTCGGCTTGAAAGGTGCGGGCGGCTTGGGCCGCGCGCCAGCGGCCGGCGATCAAAACAGGTGCTACGTCCATGACGTAGGATTGTACAGCTTTTGCCAGCGGCGCAAGGTGCGGGCAGCCTCTTGGCTTGGCTAGCCGATCACGTCCCGCGGCGCGACCCGGCTGCGTCCCGCCCGCGGCGGCCAAAACAAGGCCGAATCGGTGGCGGCTTGGCCGGCCTCGACGAATCTTGGTGGCCAAATCGACGGGGTGGCCGACCCTTTGCCCAGTGGCGTCCGGCGGCTACGATGCCCTGTTTCCTGCGGTTTGCCTTCCATTCGCCGAGGGGTACCGGTCTGCTGGCAGGCGGGGCGGAAGTTGGCGACCATGGAGTTGCTCCGGCACTTGAGTCGTTGGCCCGCGGGGTTGGTGTCGCGGTTCTGCCTTAGATACGCCCCGTCGGGGGCGATTTTGACTTGTCGAGAGAAAAAAACTTGCAGCGGATCGCGGGCGGGGGGGGCTCTGACGGTTGAAAAGCGCGGATAAAGAGATCGCCGGAGCTTTTCTGGCCACGCTCGCCCGGTTCATGAGCGGTGTCAGCGTTCGCTGGATCGACTGCGAGCCCGACACCTGCCAACGGGTCTACTTCGCCAATCACACCAGCCACCTCGACGCCTTGGTGCTCTGGTCGGCCTTGCCGCGTCGGGTCCGCAACCTCACCAAGCCGGTGGCCGCCAAGGACTATTGGGAAAAGGGGGCCGTGCGCCGCTACATTGCCCGGGTGTTCGACGCCCTGCTCATCGACCGCAAGAACATCAAGGTCCATTCCAATCCGGTCACGATGCTGCTGGACGCGATCGGGCAGACCCACTCGTTGATCGTCTTTCCCGAAGGGGGACGCAACACGACCGATCAAATGCAAGAGTTCAAGAGCGGGCTGTACTACTTGTGCAAGAAGCGGCCCGACATCGAAGCCGTGCCAGCCTACATCGACAACATGAACCGCATTCTGCCGCGCGGCGAGTTCCTGCCGGTCCCGCTGTTGACCTGCATCACCTTCGGTCCGCCGATCTGGCTCGAAGAAGGGGAGACGAAGCACATGTTTCTGTCGCGAGCCCGCGGCGCCATCGAAGCCTTGAAGGAGCGTGAAGACTGACCGATTTGTTGCAAGAACGCACGTTGTGGCTCGTCGGGGGGGTGATGGCCGTGCTGGCCGTCGCCACCAGCGTGGGCCAACTGATCAAGCAGCGCGGCGGATCGACCCTCAATCCGGCCGCGGTGCGGGCGTTCACGCTGCGCTTGCGCAGCTACTGGCTGATGTGCGCCGTGCTGGCCGGCACCTTCCTCATCGGCCGCATCGCCACGGTCGTGCTCTTCGGGCTGATCTCGTTCTGGGCGCTGCGCGAATTCATCACGCTAACCCCCACGCGGCCGGCCGATCATCGCGCGCTGTTTTGGGTCTTCTTCCTGTTTACGCCGCTGCAATTCGTGCTGGTGGGGATGGGCGAGGATCAATACGCCCTGTATACGGTTTTGATCCCGGTCTACGCGTTCTTGTTCGTGTTGGCGCGCGTGGCGCTGGCCGGCGACTACAAACGGTTTCTCGAACGGACCGCCAAGATCCAGTCGGGGCTGATGGTCTGCGTCTATTGCTTGAGCCACGCTCCGGCGATCCTCGATTTGCGCTTGCAGGACTACACAGAGAACGCGCGGTTGTTGTTCTTCTTCGTGCTGATCGTGCAAATGGCCGACGCCTTGGAGTATCTCTTCGAGCGGCTGTTGGGCGAGCACGTGATCGTCCCGGCCATCAACCCCAACAAGACGTGGGAAGGGTTCATCGGCGGAGCGCTGGCGACATCGCTCTTGGGAAGCCTGCTCTGGTGGGCCACGCCGTTCAATCCCTGGCAAGCCGCGTCGATGTCGCTGATGACGGCGGTCGTGGGTTATCTCGGCGGCCTGACCATGTCGGCCGTCAAGCGCGACCGGGGGGTGAAAGACTACGGCACGCTGGTCACCGGACACGGCGGCATTCTCGACCGGCTCGATTCCCTCTGCTTCGCGGCGCCGGTCTTCTTCCACGTCACGCGGTACTTCTTCTAGCAGGCGACCGCGGGCAGCTCGTGTCGGACGCGCACACGCCTTACCGCGTGAACACCACCACGGGTGACGGGACGACGACAAACACCTACGGCTACGACGACGCGGGAAATCGGACCGACGTGGACGACATCAACGGCTCGGTCAGTTACGGCGCGGCAGGTGACAACAATGAGCTGACCGACGATGGCGTCTACGAGTACGAATATGATCCTGAAGGCAATATCGTCCTGAGGACGAATTTGTCGGACGACTCGTACACGGAGTACTCCTGGGACAATCGGAACCGTTTGACGAAGGTCACCGACAAAGACAGCAGCAATCAGACGCTGCAGGTGGTGGAATACCAGTACGATGCCTTCGATCGTCGCTCGCTACGAATCGTGACGCCGTATAGCGGTGGCAGTCCAGGCACGGCGGTAACCACACGATTCGTTTACAACGGATTGTCTCGGCACGTGATGTACGACTTCATCGGGAGCAGTCCCACTGCGCCGAGTCATCGGTATCTGAGCGCCCTCGATCAGGTGTTTGCCCAAGAGAACGTGGGTCAAAGCGGCGCGGACGCGGTCGATTGGCTATTGGCGGACCGTCTCGGCAGCACGCGGATCATTCTCAAGAACGACGGCACCTTGCGCCAGACGATCGACTACGATCCGTACGGCAACCAGACGGTGCTGGACGACGAAGGCGACCCCGGGACGCCAGCCACAATCTTCCTCTGGGCGCAGTTGGTCTACGATGCCAGCGTCGATCTGCACTTCTCCTCGACGCGGGTCTACACGGCCCCGGTCGGCCGGTGGATGAGCGTGGACACGATCGGTTTTGCAGGGCGCGACTACAATCTTGGCAGATATCTCGGCAACAACCCGACAGGAGGCGCCGATCCCAATGGAACCTTCAACCCGTTCCTTGACGCACCTCTCAATCCTCCTCTCAAGCTGCCAGACCTTGCCGATCTTCCGCCAGACTCTGCCGATCTTCCGTCGGCGCCTGCATTGCCAAACGGTGGAATCAAACGCATTTACTTGAATGAAAGTCTTCTGGACATTTACGATGCGGCTGTGGAACGCGGCGATGCAACTCGTCCGTGGTATGTGTGGCCGGGATTGATAATCTGGAACACGCTTGGCCCACGAAGCGATCCGGACGTAGTGATTGAACATTGTGACGGAACGAAGGACGTCATTCTGGGAGGCTGACCTGATTCAGGCGCTCTCGCGAATCAGGCATTGGCGATTGTCGGCCTAGCACAAGCAGCAGGGGCAAGCAGAGCAGCGATTGCTGGGCTACAGCGAAGTCTGGAGAAACCTCTTGAACTCTCAGGAACTGTTGAGGGTCATTTAACAGATGTCGTAAAGCATGGCCAATTCAAAGGGTTGCTCGCTCGCCCCTATTTGCGATCCCAGATGCTGATGCGAGAAATCATGGCCGGTGCGCGGCCAATCGTTGATCCAGGTGGAGTTCCTGGTGCCCTCCGGTGGGACGTTCCAGGTTGCTTCCGAGGTACAGTCGGCACATGGGAGCTTGTAATTGACACCAACACAAACACCGTAATACACTTCGTCAGGGCAATCGCATCTAATTTGGACCAAGTGTTGCTTTGATCCTCCCGAAGTCAAGCGAGCGGTCGGAACGCTCGCGATCGCAAAGGCTTCACGGAGGTTTTCAGGATGGCGCGTCCAGGCGTGGTT
>JBFXAH010000030.1:0-66974 GCA_050184475.1 Pirellulales bacterium
CCATCAGCTCGGAGATCACCTCGTTCTTCTGGATCAGCTTGGCTTCATGCTGGGCAACGCGCGCCTCGAGCTGGGCGATCTTACGAGCCTGGACGGTCTCGGCGGCCGGACGCCGGCCCCCCTTGCGATCAAAGACGCCGGCGCCGTGCTCGAACAGTTGCGCCTGCCAGCTATAGAGTTGGCTGGGCTGGAGCTTGTGCTCATCGCACAGATCGGACACGGGCACCTTATCGACGAGCCAGCGCCGCAAAATAGCGAGCTTCTCGGCACCGTTGAGGTAGTTACGCGGCTGAGTCATGGGAATCCTCCGAAGTCAGGGTTATGCTAACCCCGCCACCGGAAATTCCCATTCCATAAGAAGCAAGACAAGTGCGGCGATTTTCGCTGACTGAGAAACTATCGATCGAAGACCAATCCGAGCAACACGCACTCTGGAATCTAGAATGCGTCTTCGAGCGGTTTCCAGAACGTTTGGATTCTTGGCCATCGCTTGAAGAGGCACGAGCGTCGCTGCGAAGTGAAGATTGACCCGCATGTTGGGACACTACCCGGCGTGAAAAGCTGAACGTCCCTATTTGTCGTCCAGGTGAATTAAGACCACCGGCGGGCTAGTCGTGCGATTCGGCCGGCACCTCGGGCGGACGGAACGAAAAGTTCCTGCTCTGGCTGAAGAACTCCAGCGGGTTCTCGTAGACCACGCGGCGGATTTCGGCCTCGCTGTGCCCGCGGCGCCGCATCGCCAGGATGAAGTCGGGGACGGCCGTCGGCTTCGAAGGGCCCCAGTCGCCGGCCGAGTTGACCAGCAGCCGATCGGGGCCGTAGTGCTCGACCATGTCGACCGCCCGCTCGGGCGTGCACTTCGAGACGGGGTAAAGCGTCATGCCGGCCCAGTAGCCGCGATCGAGCACGTGCCGCACCGTGTGTTCCTCGACGTGATCGACCAGCACGCGGCCATGCTCCAGGCCGCCAAAGTCGTCGAGCATGTCGAGGATCATCCGCGTCCCCTGGTACTTGTCTTCGAGGTGCGGAGTGTGGATCAGGATTTGCTCGTCGAGCCGGTCGGCCAGCTCGACCTGCTCCATGAAGATCGTCGACTCGTTGGGCGTGTTTTTGTTCAGCCCGATCTCGCCGACGCCGAGCACCCCCGGCTTGTCGAGAAACTCGGGGATCAGCTTGATCACCTCGCGAGCCAGGGGGACGTTCTCAGCTTCCTTGGCGTTGATGCAAATCCAGGTGAAGTGCTGCAGGTGATACCAGCCGGCGCGCTTGGGCTCGAACTCGGTCAGTTGGCGAAAATAGTCGCGGAACCCTTCGGGGCTGCCGCGGTCGAAGCCGGCCCAGAATGCCGGCTCGCTCATGCCGACGCAGCCCATCTTGGCCAAGGTCTCGTAGTCGTCGGTCACCCGCGAGACCATGTGAATGTGTGGATCGAAGTAGTACATGTCAGGCTAACGGCTAGAGGCTGCAGACTTGAGACTCGAGGGGCGGAGAGGCGGCGGGGGGTACGACCTCGCGACGCGAGGTCACGGCAGGTCGAAATTCACTTTCCAGTTCGGATCGTACGGTCGCGAGAAGACGAGTTGCACTCGCTCGGCCCGGTCCGATTCGGGGGTCGAGAGCAGGGCGAACGCTTCGCGCACCTGCTCGACGCGGGGCTCGCCGGCGAGCGAGCCAGCGGCGCGATCGAGGCGATCGAGCGTGGCGGCGATTTCCAGGATTTTCGCGCGCAGCCCCAGGAATTCGCGCTCGAACAGCTCCGCTCGACTGGTCAGGGCCGGCATCTGGCGTCTCCTCGATCGCGGGCGGTGGACGACCGCTTGGCGTTGGCCGCCGCAGTTAACTGCCCACCGTTTCAGTCTCGACCGCGAGGGGCCGGAAATCAAGTTCACAGCGCATTTCGGCTCTTGCCGGCGCGCTCAAGGGGCCATCGTCATCCCCATTACCGTGAACGTCAGCCCCAACACGAGGAAGCCGATATTGAGCACGAAGCAGCCGCCCCCCAGGAGAATGCCGAAATAGGCCTGCGTTTCGCCGCCGCGCTGCGGATGGAGCCTGGCGTCCGCCAGCGCGCGGCGACCGACAACCACGGCCGCGGGCCCGAGCCCAATTGCCAGGCACGGGATGAGCGAGCCAATCCCCAGGTAGAGCGCGGTCGCGGCGGCCTCGTTCGTCGCTGGGCCACCGACCGCCGCGCCCCCGGCCGGGGCGTGCCAGGCCGCGGGAGCGTCGAACGGATTGTCCGACGTTGGCCCGGCCGGCATGGCGGCTTGCACGGCCATCGCGCTGGCGCCCAATTCGCCATAGTCGCGCTCTGGCGGCGCCTCGCCTCGGAAGGCGGCCTTCACGTGCGGCCGCGTCATGAAATACCACATCAAGGTCGGATACGCCAACCAGATCAACGTGCCGAATACCATCGCCCCCAGAAAGCCGATTATAAAAATGCGTCTGGACTCGTCGTTGGGCATGGTCGCCGTGAATTGGCCCATGAAGTCGGCGCGAAACACCACCATCATCACGACATTGAGGACCGAGGCCAGTAGCGTGTAGATGGCAAAGCCGATCGCCAGCTTGCGAGCCCATTCCCGGAGCATCAACAGTCCGATGCCCGAAGCCAACTGCGCGAAGACCGCCGCCACGGCAATCGGCGTGAGGATTGTCTGGTAGAGCTGGTACCCGCCGCTGAATTGCGGCTGCACGGCGTTGGCGAAGCCCAGCGCCAGAATCAATTGCATGCCGAAACTGAGCAACGAAAACACGCCGAACACCAGGTTTAACGTGCCGAAGACGATCACCGAAATAGGTCGGGGCATTACGATTCTCGACGTTGACGATCGGGGGCCATGTGCTGGCGCGACGGCGCCGGCGCAAGGTTGCTCGCGCGGCAACTGCGCGTGCGCTAGCTTCGCGTGCCTAGCTGCCGACTCGAACGTCGTTTTTTTACACGACGGCTGGTGCTTCGTCAGCCCTAAGAATTACTAGTCCCACCACCAGCGATCGGGGGCGGGCACCTTGGGCGCGGCTTGCTGGCGAGCGGCTTCGAGCTTCGCGCCGCCGTCGGCCAGCGCGTCTTCGCTTAGATGCGGCCAGGGATCGGCGTGGATGCCGCCGCTGACGCCGGCCACGAAGCGCCGGCCCGCCGCCCGTTGACTGGCGGCCACGGTTTCGACCGACTTGGGCGAGTCGGCTACGTCGGGCGCGTAGCCGCCGTGGGGGCCGAACCAGGTGCGATGCCAGCCCGCGCGCTCGTCCAATCGCTGCGAAACGACGAGCGCGCCGGCAAGCTCGAGCGCGAAGAGATTCTCGAGCTCGGCATAAACCGGATACTTGGCGGCCAGCTCGGCAAACTGCTCGGTGAAGTTGGCCGCGAACTGGCGATTCAGATCGTCGGCGCGGCCGGTGCCGACGCGCTGCCCGTTGGCGGCCAGCATCTCGTTCTCGCCTTGCAACCGCACGGCGACGCCCCGCAAGGCGAACGCGTCGCGGGCTTCGTCGCTTTCGACGGCATCGCAGGCCAACGTGAACCACCAGCGCAGCACGTCGAGCGCCGGCACTTCATCACTGTCGCTGCGCGCGACCAGTTGCAGGTAACTGGGGACCCCGTCGACGCCCGGCTCGATCCCCATGCCAATCAGCTTCATGTGATAGTCGGCGGCGACCAGCGTGCGGGCGGCCGTGGTGCGCGGGTCAATGCCAAAGACCTCAACGCTCTGCAGGCCGACGCGGCGGCGCAACTGTTCGAGCTGCTGCTTGCGGCCGGCCGGCTTGGTGGCGCCGGCGGCACCGTCCAGATACTCCTTGGCGGCGGCCAATCCTTCGGCAGACGGGTTGATCGTGCAGCCGAGCACGTCGTGCGGCCGCTCTTGCGCGTGCCGCCAAAGCACGACCAGGTCGTCGAGCCGCAGGCAGGGACGGCCCGTCGACTGACTTACGGCGCGGGCTTCGGCATCGTAACGCCAGCCGCCGGCCGGGCCCGCAATCACCAGGTCGTGCGAATCCGGATAGATGATCACGTAATCGATGCGCTCGAGACCGGCCAGGCAACGTTCAGCCTCGTTCGGTCCCCGTCCCAAGGCCTGCTTGAGCTGCAGCGCGCGCTCAAGTCGCGACAGCGACACCTTACGCAGCGGTGACCGCGTGAGCACGTCTCGCTGTGCGGAAACAACCGCAGACTCGCGGCGCACGGCCGCCAGATCGGCCCGTGCCGTCTTGTTGGCCTCCGCACGACGAAGCACACCGGCCGCGTCAACAAAGACACCGTTGCGATAGGGTTGGATCTCACCCTGGCCGCCGACGTCCACCCAAGTGGTGGGCGCGATCGTCGAGGTAATCAAATCCATCAAGCTGTCGAAGTCGGCGGCGGTGCCACCTCCTTGCGCGCCGGGGGCCGCAGCAGGGTTCGCGCCGGGACCCAAGCCTGGCGGCCCAGCTTGACCGATCGGCGCGCCAAAGGGAACGCGGGCTTGCCCCGGGAACGCGCCGATCTGCGCCAGCACCGCCGCGCGGTCGAGGTCGTCGTCGAGCTTGGCCACGGTGGCGATCGCGGCGTTGCGCGCGCCGGCTGCCGCTTGGGCGTCGGCGAGTTGCGCGAGGCGGGCTTTGCGCTGCGGACCTTTGACCTGATCAATTAGCTGATGCGCCAGGCCGAACTCACCCGCAGCCAGGTGCGCGGCGAATCTGGCGTCGGCGTCCGGGGCGTCCTGCGATTTTTCGGCCGCCTGCGAAGTGCGCGCCGCGCCAACGAAGCACGACACCAGCAAGAGAAGACATGCCGTCAAGAACCAAGTGGCCGACCCGATGCGCGACGCAGCCTGCGAATGATCGCGCCGCGCGCAGCACCCTAGCGCTTGATCGCGTGCCATCTCGAATCTCCTCGTTCCGGTGTTCGCTGGGGAATGGTGCGAATGCACCGTGTACCCGTCGCTAATCGTCGCACTACCGGCTACGATGCGTCAAGCAAATTGCTTGAAACTTGGGACCGAGAGCTGTCACGATGAGCCAAGGCCAGCGCCGTTTCGACAAAGATTCGCTGTTACAGTTCGCCAATGATCTGCCGTTCTTCAAGCTCATCGGGCTGCGGATTGTCGATTTGGGGCCCGGCTACTCGAAGTGCGAGATCGACTTCCGCTCGGACCTTTGCCAGCCGGCCGGCATCCTGCACGGCGGCATCACCGCCACGCTGATCGACACGGGCATTGCCCATTCGCTGCTGATGACCGAGGCCTTCGAACGGATCGGGGCCGATGGCGGGTCGATGGTCTCGGTCGATCTGCGGATCAAGTTCTTTCGCCCCGTCTCCGAGGGGCACCTGGTCTGCGAATCGACGATCCCCCGGCTGGGGCGGCAGATCGTCCATGGCGAAAGCGTGGTGACCAACGCGGCGGGCAAGGAGGTCGCCCGCGGCGATTCGATCTACATGCTGATCTCGCGGCAGCAGTTGACGCGGCCGGGGACCTGAACGGCGTGCGTCGGCCGAACGGCTGGCTTCAGGCCGGTTCCATGGCAGGCGCGGCCGGGGCGATCGGCGCGGCGTCGCTCGCGGCGGGCGACTCGACCGGCTGCGTCCCCTTCGGCGGTTTGACGAAGCAAACCAACAGCGCCGGCAACATGATCAAGTCGCCGGCGATGGCCATCGTATATGCCGCGCACGACAGGCCGGCGAACAATCGGCTCGACGGCATCGAACTGGTGAGCACGCTGCCAAAACCGACCAGCAGCACGAGCGTGGTGGTGAACACGGCCGCACCAACCGCTAGAAAGGCGCGGCGGATCGCGGCCCGCACGTCGCCGTCGACCGCCAACTCGCGACGAAAGCGGTTGAGAAAATGGATCGTGTCGTCGACCGCGATCCCCAGACAGATGCTGAAGACCATCACGCTAGTCATTTGCAGCGAGCGGCCCGTGACGACCAGCAGCGTCGAAATCCCCACCAGCGGAAAGATATTCGGCGGCACGCTCACCGCGGCCAGTCGAAGCGAGCGAAAACCAAGGGCGATGGCCCCAAAAATCGCCAACGAAGCGCCCAACAGACTCGAACTGAGCGATTCGATCATCTGGTAGACGTTGCGCGAGCCGACAACGGCCGTGCCGGTGAGCGCGAACTTCAGATTCGGATAGCGCTTGCCGAGCGTGGTCAACTCGGTTTCGATGCGATCGAACACCGGGCGATTCGCCGCGATGCCGGCGTCGGGAAGCCGGGCCACGACCAGCGCTCGGCGGATTTCCTCGCGCACGTAGCGATTGCGGACGTCGGCCGGGGCGAGCCCCAACAGCGGCACCCGCTTCGCCAAATCACCCTCCGGTCCTGGCAGCGCCAAGAGCAAACCCAGGATCGACAGCGGATGGTACACACCCGGCTCCTCGCGCAGCATCTGCTCGACATCGCCCAAGGCGGCGAGCACCTCGGGGCTGGCCAAAGTGAGCGACTCGGGCCATTGCACCACGACGAACGCCGACAGCGTACCGCCGAAGGCCTTGTCGCAGCGGCGCAGCGCCACGTACGACTCGTCATTGCGCGGAATCATTTCCAACAATCGATTGTCGGGCTTGAGCCAAAACATCGACGTCGCCAACAGGGCCGTGACGCCGATGCCGCCGATCGTCACCGGCCAGGCGTGATCGATGATCCAATCGATGTAGCGTTGAAAAAAAGCGACGTTGCGCGTGAAGAAATCCTGCCCATGCGCCGCGCGGACGTGCTCGCCGAGCCAGGTGCTCGTCAACAGTGGGATCAGCGACAGCACGGCGACCATGCTCAAGATGGCCCCGGCCGCGCAAGCCAGGCCAAAGCGGCGAATGATGTCGACGTCGGCCAACGCCAGCGAGCCGAAGCCGATGGCGGTCGTGCCCGAGGTGAGCAGCAAGGCGATGGTCAGGTGTCGCACGGCCCCGCGACTGGCTTCCTTGGGCGACATGCCTTCGGCCAGCCCGAGACGGATATCCATCATCAGGTGCATGGCGTCGGCAAAGCCGATGACCATCACCAGGGTGGGGAGCATGGTATTGATGACGTTCAGTTTTTCGCCGACGAGCCCCAGCGCGCCCATCGTCCAGAAGGCGCCCAGGATCGGGGCCGAAGCCACGATCAGCGCCGACCAGGCCTGGCGAAACAAAAAGTACGCCATCAACAACGCCAGCACCGCGCCGACGAGGATGAACTTGGTCGTCTCGCGCGGCACTTGATTGAAAATTTGCACGCGGATGCCGGGCACGCCCGTCAATTCAACGCGCAGGCCCGAGTCCTTAGTGACTTGCTGCGTGAGTTGATGCAGCCGATTGACGACCGGCTCGATATCGCGGATGGCCGCCAGGTTTTCGTCGAGCCGGACGATGACCAGCGCCGTGCGGGCGTCGGTCGACAGCACCTGCCCACGCACCAGCGGATGAGCCAGCGCGCGAGAACGGGCAGCGGCAAACCGCTCGGGCGAGGCCGTGGCCGGCGGCAGCAGCGATTCGGCCCCCCCCGGCCCGAAGGCGACGACGTCGCCGAGACTGCGGACGCTCGAGACGCCGTCGAGTTGCTTGGCCCCTTCAACGAGTCGGCGGATGGCCAAGGCGCCGCGCGGCGTGAACAAGTCGCCGCCATCGATCACCAGCAAGCAGTCGTTGTCGTCCGACTCGAAATCGTCGAGGAACTTCAACAAGTCCGCGTAGTCGCGATGGTCGGTCTTGAAGATGGCCCGCGGCACATCATCGAGTTGCAGCCGCGATACGCCGACCGCCGCCAGCGCCGTGATCGCGACGATCAGCGCGACCACCCAGCCGCGATGCGTGAAGTACCAATGCGCAAAAGCCGCGGGGTGCAAGGCTCAAGATCTCAAAGGCAGGGGAGCCGGGTCCATTGGCCCGAGTGCTGGCAGGTCGGCGAGGCTGGCGGGCGGAGGGTAAGCGCCCCTGGATTGTAGCCATTCGGGCGATTTCCACCACCGCGAGGCAGTAGCCCCAAAGTCTCTGGGATGTCAAAATGGCGCACTTCACCATGGCGGGTGTTTTTTGATAGCCGCCGGTGGCATTTACCCACTCTTAACTTGGAGCGATAGCGTGAGCCTGCCCCGCCCTGCCCGCCGCGTGATTTCGACAGCTTTGATTGCCGCCTTGGTGGCGCTGGTGTGGCAACGATCGGCGCCGGCTGCCAAACCGGCCAAGACGGCGCCAGCCGATGCGTTGGCGACCTACGTCGCCAAGCCCGACGAAAGCTACCACTGGGAGAAGCGGCAAGAGCGCGAGCTCTCGGGGGTGAAGTTCGTCGAGCTGCGGCTGGTCTCGCAGACCTGGAAAGACATTGTCTGGAAGCATCAATTGTGGATCGCGCGGCCGACGGAAGTCGACGACGCCTCGCAAGGAGTGCTGGTGATCTCCGGCGGCGGCTGGAACGATGAGCTCGACAAGCCGTTCGATCCGGAAAAGGCCGCCGACACACGGTTGCCGGGCGAGGCCACGCTGCTGGCGCAAGTGGTCCGCCAGGTGAAGGCCCCCGTGGCACTATTGTCGCACGTGCCGTTTCAGCCGGTATTCGACGGCATGACCGAAGACGAGATCATCGCCTATTCGTTCGAGCAGTATCTCAAGACGCGCGACCCGGAGTGGCCGGTGCTGCTGCCGATGGTCAAGGCCGCGGTACGGGCGATGGACGCCACGCAGGAATTCGCCCAAACCGAGTGGAAGCTCGACATCAAGAACTTCACGGTCACCGGTGCCTCGAAGCGCGGTTGGACCACCTGGCTCACCGGCGCGGTCGATCCGCGGGCGACCGCCATCGCGCCGATCGTCATCGATATGCTCAACGGCCCCGTGCAGATGAAGAACCAGATCGCCAGTTGGGGCAAATACTCGGAACAGATCGAAGACTACACGCGCCGCGGTATCCAGCAGCAGATGGACACGCCGGCCGGCCACGAGCTGAGCGCCATCGTCGATCCGTATAGCTACCGCGACAAGCTGAAGCAGCCCAAGTTGCTTGTCATGGGGACGAACGATCCGTACTGGTGCCTCGACGCCTGCAATTTCTACTGGAACGATCTCCAGGGCGAGAAGCATTTGCTGTACGTGCCGAACAAGGGGCACGGGGTCGACGATTTCGGCCGGCTGCTGGGGACGATCGGCGCGTTTCACAAGGAAGCGGCCGGCCAGTTGAAGCTCCCCAATTTGAAATGGAACTACGACACCGACGACGAAAAGACGACGCTGACGATGACTTCGGACATGACGCCGCAGAAGGTTCAGGTCTGGCTGGCCACGGCGCCGACCAAAGACTTCCGCCCGTCGAAGTGGGTGTCGCAGGAGGTTTCGGCCACCGACGGCAAGTACGTTTACGAACTGCCGGTCCCCAGCGTTGGCTACGCGGCGGTGATCGGCGAAGCAGTCTACAAGGTCGACGGTCCGCCTTTCTACTTTTCGACCAACGTGCGGATCGTCGGCGGCCCCAAGACCGACGACTCGAGCGGCCAGTAGCGTGCAACAGCCATCCGCAAGCATGTTGACTGGATTAGAATTGGACAAACCATGATGCAACGTGTCTCTGCAGTCTTCGACAACGGAGTTTTCCGTCCAGAGGTGCCCGTACAACTGATGAACGGACAACGCGTATCGCTGTGCTTCGAAACGTCGATTGACTCTGCCGACGATCTGAGCGACATCGCCGACTTGCTGGACGTTGAATTCATGGAGTCCTGCCAGCGAGCGCCGGCACCAGACCTGGATGAGGTGCGCTCGATTCTAGCGGCGTTTGGCGGATCGTTGGCCGAGCGCATTTCTGAGGAGCGCAGCGAGCGTTGATATGGCTCGTTACTTCCTTGACTCCAGTGCCTTAGTCAAGCGCTATCACCACGAGAGCGGTTCCAGCAAAGTTGAGCAGCTTTTTGCCGGACCAGGCAATCGACTTCTTATTTCGCGGCTGGCACTGGTGGAAGTTCGATCCAGTTTCGCCCGGCTGGTTCGCGAGCAGGTGCTGACGGGTTCCAATTACGGCCGATTGGCGATGCGACTGGACGCCGACGCGTCCTCAGGAATTATTGTGGTCGCCGCGCTAACTGGCGCGCGACTTAGCGAAGCAGCGGCGCTACTCGGCACGTTGGGCTTGACTCACGCGATGCGAACCCTTGATGCGATCCACCTCGCAACCGCACATTGTATTCACAAGCGGACTGCGCTAACGGCCTTCGTCGCCGCGGACAAAAAACTGTTGACCGTGGCAGAGAGTGGATTCGGTTTACCGGTGGTCGACGTAGGCTAACGAGACGATGGAGGAAATGATGTCGCACTGGGAACACCGCCCCGAGCCGGCCTGGGAAGGCTTCGAGTTCAATCAGCCCTATGCCAAGGGGCTCAAGCGCCTGCGCGAGGAGGTGCTGGCCAAAACCGATTTCGATCCGGCCACGCTCTGGCAATGGGGAACCATGCAGGCGATGGCCGTGATCGGCATCCTCAAACGGTGCGAGCGCGAGTTCGGCCGCCGCGGACAGGAAGTCGTGGCCGAGGCCCTCTACGACGTCGGGCACGACGTCGGCCAGCAGATTCTCGCCGGCACGACCAAGCCCGAGGGAATGACTTCGGCCGAATTCGTCAGCTTCTATGCGTCGGTGATCAACCGCATCGCCTACGCATCGCTCGAAGCACCGCAGATCGACGGGCCGGATCAGGCCAGCTTCGACATTCTCTGGTGCCCGCACCAGGATCATTACCAGGCGTTCGATTGCCGCGTGCAGCGGTACTTTGTCGAAGGGATGGTGGCCGCGGCCCGCGAGTTTGCGGCCGACTCGGGCTTCGACGTGCGGTTCGACAGCACGATCCCGGCCGGCGCGCCGACGTGCCACTTCACGATGTGGCTGCAAGAGAATGAAGGGGGCGCCGATGGGGTCGCGGCAGCGGTCGAAAAGTCGGCCTGGCACCAAATGACCGCGGCGATCGACGCCAAGGCGCTGGAGATCGCGGCCCGCGAAAAGCGGCCGGCCCACTCGTAACAGTATTCTTGAGAAGCGCTAGGGCATCATCACCGACTCGCCGCCGTCGACCGTCATCATGGCATCGACATCCTGCGCGCTGGTGCTGTCGAACACCCATCGCACGCTGCCGTCGGCCATCAGCGCGAACCAGCCGCCGGGGTGATTACTGAACGGTGGACCGTGCGCCACCAGTTCGCCCGCCGCTGGGGCATCGCGCGGTTCGAGCCAGTTGATCTGCGAGTCGGAGAACTCGACCACGGCGATCGTGTTCGACAGGCCATCGGCAACGTCGTTGGGGGTCCGCGCATCGGCGCCGGGGAACATCCGATCGGGGCCGACCGCCGCCACGTAGCTGGTGTTGTTCGTCAGCGCGTTGGGGTCGGTGGGGCAGGTGAATTCGCTCGGCATTTGATCGGCCAACGCCATGTTCGCCGGACTGTCCCAAGGTTCGTCGAAGTCGTATTGGTCGTAAAGTTCTTCATAGCCCATGAACGGCAAGATCAAGACCCGCCAACTGTGCATCGGCTCGCCATTTTCGTCGGGGATATAGGCCGGCGGAAAGCAACCGTGCATCGTCTGGTAACCGTGCAGGGCCAGGCCGATCTGGCGGAGGTTGTTGCGGCACTGCGTCTTGCGGCCGGCTTCGCGGGCGGCGTTGACCGCCGGCAGCAGCAAGGCCACGAGCAAGCCCGCACAGGCGAGCAACACGACGAGGGCGACCGCCAGAATCACCACGAGGAGTATGGTGTTCGATTTCGGCGGCGCCAGCGCCGCGGCGCCGGGCGAACCGTGGACGGTGATCGGTTGTCCACAACTTGCACAGGCGCCCGTGCGGCCGACGAACTGGTCGGCCACCACGGTTTGCGCGCCACAATGCGGACAGACGAAGTTAACCGGCATGCTGCTGACCCCCTGAAAAAGAATACGGCGGATCTCGGCGAGCGCCGCACGGCCGAATAGCGGCCCGCATCTTAACGCATCGTCCGCGGGTTGCCAGCGATTCGCAGATTTGGGCTGCAGGTCGGCATGCTGAGCGAGTGACGAGTGACGCGGATTTGGCCCGTGTTCGTCCTCTGAATCCGTGAATTGGGCAGCGGTGTCGTCGCACGCACGACGTCCATACTTGGCAAACTGAGCCCCGACGCGATTTCTCACCACGTCGCAAAGTCCCGCCGCGGGGCGACAAAGCATGGCATTTCGCGCCAACTTGACCATAATTTAGGCAATCGCTGCGTCTTGCCCGCCACCCCGGCGAATACGGACGGCCCATGCCCGGTCGCGCTTGGCGACCGGCTTCACCTGTCGCGCGGCGAGAGCTACCGTGGGGGCCGTCGGCCTGCGACTCGAATTTGTTCGCTGCAGAAGGAGCGACCCTTGAGGTTCTTCAATTGCGTCTACGTGCTGTTCATCGGTTGCTGCCTCATGCCGGACGCGGCGCTGGCCGACGCGCCGCCGGCGCTCGAGCTTAAGCCGGGCGACCACGTGGCGATTATCGGCAACACGTTGGCCGAGCGGTTCCAGCACGACGGCTGGTTCGAGACGCGACTGCACGCCCGCTACCCGGAACACAAGCTGGTCGTCCGCAATTTGGGCTTCGCGGGAGACGAGCTGAAAGTGCGGCTCCGCTCGGCTGGTTTCGGCAGCCCCGACGAATGGCTCACCCGCGTCGCGGCCGACGTCGTGCTGGCGATGTTCGGCCATGGCGAATCGCACGCCGGCGAAGCAGGGCTCGAGACGTTCAAGACCGACCTGGCGGAATTCATCGAGCACACCCGCGGTCAGCAGTACAACGGTCGCTCGGCGCCGCGGTTGGCGATCGTCGGGCCGCTGGCGTTCGAGAAGCTCGACGACAACAATCTGCCCGACGGCACGGCCGAGAACGAGCGCCGCGCGCTTTACACGTCGGCCATGGCCGACGTCTGCCGGGCGCACGACGTGCCGTTCGTCGACTTGTTCAGGTTGAGCCAGGCGGCCTACGCGGCCGAGGAGAAGCCGCTGACGATTAACGGCGTCCACCTCAGCGAGTACGGCAACCAGGTGATCTCTCGGGGCATCGACACGGCGCTATTCAGCAAATTCGGAGCGGCCGACGACGACGCGGCGCTCGAACCGCTGCGCCAGGCCGCCGCCGATAAGAGCTTTGTCTGGTTCGAGCGCTACCGCACGGTCGATGGCTACTCGATCTACGGCGGTCGGGCCGATCTGCGCTTCGTCGATGGGCAAACCAATCGCGTCGTCATGCAGCGCGAGATGGAAGTGCTCGACGCGATGACGGCCAACCGCGACGAGCGCATCTGGGCGATCGCCCGCGGCGAGAATCCGCCGCCGGTCGACGATGCGAACACGCCGGAGTTCATCCCGGTGGTCAGCAACAAGCCCGGCCCGTTGCCCGGCGGCAAGCACGAGTTTCTCGACGGCGACGCGGCGATCGAAAAGATGACGGTCGCCGAGGGGTTGCAGGTCAACCTGTTCGCCTCGGAGAAACAGTTCCCCGAGCTGGTCAACCCGGTGCAAATGGCCTGGGACCCCGCGGGCCGCTTGTGGGTCGCCGTGTGGCCGACGTATCCGCACTGGAAGCCCAAGGAGGCGATGAACGACAAGCTGCTGGTGCTGGAAGACACCGACGGCGACGGCCGTGCCGATCGCTGCACGCACTTTGCCGACGATCTGCATTGCCCCACCGGCTTCGAGTTCTACGACGGCGGCGTGCTCATCGCCCAAGCGCCATATCTTTACTTTCTCAAGGACACCGACGGCGACGGGCGGGCCGATTACCGCGAGCGGCTCGTCAGCAGTCTCGATTCGGCCGACACGCACCATGCCTCGAACAGCTTCGTGCTCGATCCCGGCGGGGCGGTCTACTTTCAAGAAGGAACGTTTCACCACACGCAGGTCGAATCTCCCTGGGGACCGAACGTGCGGCTGGCCAATGCGGGGGTCTTCCGCTACGAGCCGCGCACCCAGAAGTTCGAGGTCTACGTCACGCACGGCTTTGCCAACCCGCACGGCCACGTCTTCGACCGCTGGGGGCAGGATATTGTCGTCGACGGCACCGGCGCCGTCCCCTATCACGCGGCGCTCTTCTCGGGCCGGCTCGAGTTCCCCGAAAAGCACCCCAGCCCGCCGCCAGTCTACAAACAGCGGACGCGACCTTGCCCGGGCATGGAGTTCCTCACCAGCCGGCACTTTCCCGACGACATGCAAGGGCACTTGCTGGTCGGCAACGTGATCGGCTTCCAGGGCATTCTGCAATACGAGGTCTTCGACGACGGCGCGAGCTTCGCCGCCAAGGAAGTCGAACCGCTGCTGTCGTCGACCGATCCGAACTTCCGCCCGTCGGATATGAAGGTCGGGCCCGACGGCGCGATCTACTTTCTCGACTGGCACAATCCGATCATCGGCCACATGCAACATAACTTGCGCGATCCCAGCCGCGATCGCGAGCATGGGCGCGTCTATCGCGTGACTTGCCAGGGGCGCGAGCTGTCCCCACCGACCAAGATCGCCGGCGAGCCGATCCCGCAGTTGCTCGAGCTGTTGAAGTCGACTGAAGACCGGGTGCGATCGCGCGCCCGCATCGAGTTGGCGGCTCGCGAGCTCGGCCCCGTGCTCGCGGCTGCCAATCAGTGGATTGCCCAGCTTGACGTGAGCGATCCCGATCACGAGCATCACCTGCTCGAAGCGCTCTGGCTGATGCAGTCGCGCAACGTCGTGAACGTCGACTTGCTGAAGCGCGTGCTGGCGTCGCCCGATTTTCGTGCCCGGGCCGCGGCCACGCGGGTGCTATGCTATCAGCGCGATCGCGTTTCCGACGCGCTCGAGCTCTTGAAGGGCCTGGCGGCCGACGCCCACCCGCGCGTGCGGCTCGAGGCGGTGCGCGCCGCGAGCTTCTTTCCCGTGGCCGAAGCGATCGAGGTGCCGCTCGTGGCCTCGGACGCGCCGATGGATCGTTTTCTGACCTACGTGTCGGGCGAAACAATGAAGGCGCTCGCGCCGCACGTTCGCGAGGCGATCGCCGCGCGGCGGCCGATTCGCTTCACCACGCCGGCCGGGGCCCGCTACTTCCTCAAGAACGTCAACAACGACGACCTGGCGAAGCTCGATCCGTCGCCGCAGGTGTGGCGCGAGATTCTCTCGCGGCCGGGCATGCGCGATGAAGCGCGCCGCCGGGCACTCGATTCGCTGGCGTCCGATCGCCAGGTGGCGCCGGCAATCGTGCTGCTGGAGATTATTTCCGAACTCGATGGCGATCGGTCGTCGGCCGACAGCAGCGTGCTGTTCGACCTGGTGCGTTTGCTCACCGATCTACCGGCCGACGAGCTGGTCGCCGTGCGCGATTCGCTCGACAAGCTCGCTCGCGAGGGGAAATTGCCCGTCACGCGGCAACTGGCCTTGGTGGCACTGGTGGCCGCCGATCGGGGCGCCGACCGCGTTTGGGAAGAGGTGTCGACCCGCGGCGAGGGGTTGGTCGACTTTCTGGCGGCCGTGCCGCTGATCCGCGATCCGAACCAGCGGGCGGCCCTCTATCCGCGGCTCGAAGCGCTGCTGACGGCGTTGCCCGCGCAACTGGCCCCCAGCGCGTCGGCCGACGAAGAAAAACGGGGGCGCTTCGTCCGCATCGAGCTCCCTGGGCGCGAGCGCACGCTCACGCTGGCCGAAGTCGAAGTCTTTAGCGACGGTCGCAATGTGGCTCTCGATGGCCGGGCGTCGCAAATCGATACCGCGCACGGCGGCGACGCGGCCCGGGCGATCGACGGCAATCGAGCCGGCCAGTGGTCGGCCGGCGGCCAGACGCACTCGCGCGAGAACGTCCACAATCCCTGGTGGGAAGTCGATCTCGGGCAGGAGCTGCCGATCGAGCGCGTCGCCGTTTTCAATCGGACCGACGGCAGCCTGGGGACGCGGCTCGAGGGCTTTGTCGTCAAAGTGCTCGACGACGAGCGAAGAATGATCTTCGATAGCGGCAAGCTGGCGGCCCCCGCGCCGCAGATCGATGTGCAGGTCGGGGGGACGTCGGTCGAAAGCGCCGTCCGGCGCGGCGCGATGTTGGCGCTGTCGAGCATTCGCGGGCAAGAAGCGCCGGCGTTTCGAGCGATCGTGCCGCGCGTGGCCGACGATCGCGATCGTCCGGCGGCGCTGACCGCGCTGCTGCGGATTCCGCCGCAGTATTGGCCCAAGGAGGATTCCCCGGCGCTAGCGGAAATTGTGCTGGCCTTTATCGGCAGCCTGCCGGTCGAGGCGCGCACCACTCCCGCGGCGCTCGACGCCATGCAGGTCGGCGACAAATTGGCGGCGCTGCTGCCGAGCGAAAGCGCCGCGGCGCTGCGGCGCAAGCTGGGCGAATTGGGCGTGCGCGTGATCCGCTTGGGGACCGTGACCGACCAGATGCGCTACGATCAAGAACAGTTGGTCGTCGCCGCGGGCCGGCCGGTCGAGTTCTTCTTCGAGAACACCGACTTGATGCCGCACAACCTGGTCATCACGCTGCCCGGCGCCATGGAAGAGGTCGGCAACCTGGCCGAGGCGGGCGCGACCGATCCGGGAGCCGTGGCCCGCAACTTTGTGCCCGCTTCGGACAAGATCTTGCTGGCCAGCCGGTTACTGCGTCCGCGCGAATCGCAGCGGCTGCGCTGGACCGCGCCGACCGAGCCGGGAGTCTATCCGTATGTCTGCACGTACCCCGGGCACTGGCGGCGGATGTTCGGCAGTTTGTACGTCGTCGAGAATCTCGACGACTATCTGGCCGCCCCCGAGCAGTACGTGGCCGAGCATCACCTGGCGGCGCGCGACGAGCTTTTGAAGTACAACCGGCCGCGCACCGAATGGTCCGTGGCCGACCTCTCCGAATCGGTCGCGCACCTGGCCGAGCGTTCGTTCGCCTCCGGCAAGCGGATGTTCGAAGTGGCGACGTGCGTCGCCTGCCATAAGCTCAACGGCAGCGGGCAAGAGTTCGGCCCCGACCTGGCGAAGCTCGACGCCAAGTACACGCCGGCCGACGTGCTCCGTAGCGTCGTCGAACCGTCGCACAAGATCGACGAGAAGTATGCCATGTACACGTTCGAGCTCGACTCGGGCCAGGTGTTGACCGGCATGATCGTCAAGGAAACCGCCGACACGCTGGAAGTGATCGAGAATCCGCTGGCCAAGACGCAGCCGGTCGTCGTCAACAAGCAGGAAATCGTGGCGCGCGAGAAGTCGGCTGCCTCGATCATGCCCAAGGGGCTGCTCGACAAACTGACGCACGAGGAGATCCTCGACTTGTTGAGCTACGTGATCGCCCGCGGTAGCGCCGAGCACGAGCTGTTTCACGGCGACGGTCACGATCACGGCGGGCATTGACCGCGGATCGCCGGCGATTGCGATCACGGATGAAGCAGATCACGAACGAAGTGGACCACGGATGAAGCAGATGCCTGGGATTTGTCACCACGGATGACACGGATAGCACGGATCTTAATTGGGGTCGACGCCGGCATGGTTGCCTTTGATATCCGCGCGATTGGGGTAATCCGTGGTTCAATCGATCCTCATCCGTGGTCTAATAAGGATCATGTGGCAGCCGACCGTGTGAGGCCCCAACCATGCAACAACCGCGGCGATGGAAGCTGACTTGCCTGACGCGGGCCTGCGGTGTGGCGTTGTGTTGTTGGTGGTCGCTGTCGGCTAGCGGATCGCTGTTGGCCGAGGAAGCCGCGCCGGCCGAGTTCTCGGCGGGCGATCTCGAATTCTTCGAAGCCAAGGTGCGGCCGCTCTTGGTCGCGCGTTGCCACGAGTGCCATGCCGGCGACAAGCCGAAGGGAAGTCTGCGGCTCGACTCGCGCGCCGCGGTGCTGGCCGGCGGCGACACGGGTCCGGCCGCCGAGCCCGGTAAGCCGGACGACAGTTTGCTCGTCGACGCGATTCGCTACGGCGACATCTATCAGATGCCCCCCAAGAGCCAGATGCCGGCCGAGGAAGTGGCCGTGCTCGTCGACTGGGTGAATCGTGGACTCCCCTGGCCGGCAGAGGAATTGCCGGCGCAGGCGGCGCCAGCCGGCAACGAATTCAATCTGGCCGAGCGCGCGGGGCATTGGTCGCTGCAGCGACTGGCCGATTATCCGCCGCCGGCGGTCGAAGACGAAGCGTGGCCGCGCGGAGCCATCGATCGGTTTCTGCTGGCGCGGCTCGAAGCGGCGGGGCTAGCCCCTGCGCCCGAGGCTGATCGCGCGGCGCTGTTGCGGCGCGTGACGTTCGACTTGACCGGCTTGCCGCCGACGCCGGAGGAGCTGGAGCGATTTCTGGCCGACACGTCCCCCGACGCCTACGAGCGATTGGTCGATCGCTTGCTGGCCGCGCCGCAGTATGGCGAGCGGTGGGCGCGCCATTGGCTCGACCTGATGCGCTATGCCGAGACGCACGGGCACGAGTTCGACTTCGATATCCCCAACGCCTGGCGTTATCGCGATTACGTCGTCCGCGCGCTCAACGACGACTTGCCGTTCAACGAGTTCGTCGTCGAGCACATCGCCGGCGACCTGGTCGAGCATCCCCGCGTGAACGACGACGGCACGAACGAGTCGATCCTGGCCACGGCCTGGTGGTTCTTGGGCGAGGCCGTTCACTCGCCGGTCGACATCCGGCAGGATGAGGCAGATCGAATGGCCAACCAGATCGACGTGCTGGGCAAAGCGTTCGTCGGGCTGACAATTGCCTGCGCCCGCTGCCACGATCACAAGTTCGACGCGATCAGCACGCGCGACTATTACGCGCTGGCCGGCTACCTGCAAAGCTCGCGCTATCAACAGGCGTACATCGACGTGGCCGACACGGCGGCCCCCTTCGAACGGCTCGCGGCCGTCGCGCGAACCAACGGTCTGGTTGCAGAGCTGCTGGCGCTCGGCGGCAAGCAATCACCGGCCGCGGAGGTGGGCCAGTCGCTTGCCGCAGCGAGCGTGGTCGCCCGCGAGGGTGACCTGCCGCTGGCGGAGTTTGCCGAGGGGGAGTTCGGCGAGTGGACGGCGACCGGCCCGGCCTTCGGCAAACGTGCGCTGCGCCCCGGCGACGTGCTCGTCGGCGACCAGACCGATCCGCGCACGCTGCGACAAATTGGGGCCAGCCTGGCGCATAGCGGCGCGCTTTCGCACAAGTTGCAGGGGGCGCTCCGCTCGCCAACCTTCGAGATTAGGCGTAGCACGCTACTCTACCGCGTCGGCGGAACCGGTGGGCGCGTGCGGCTGGTGCTCGACGGCCTGCAGCTTATTCGCGCGCCGATCTATGGCGGGCTGGAGTTCCCGCCCGGCGGCGAGGCGCTGCACTGGCACGGGCAGGATGTCAGCAAATGGATCGGCCATCGGGCGTACATCGAATTGATCGACGACGGCGACGGCTGGCTGGCGCTCGATCGCGTGGTGCAAAGCGATCACGGCCCGCCGCAGGGTCCGCAGGCCGACGTCTATCTAGCCGCAGACGAAACGGCCTGCCGCGCGGCAGCGGCGACCAACGCGGCGCTGGCCGACATCGCAAGCGCGTCGTCCGCGGACGTCGCCGACGCGAGCAGCCTGCCGATCGAACAGCTCGAGCGATTGACGGCCGAACTGGCGGAGCTGGTCGACGGGCGGCGCAAGCTCGAAGCCGCGATCGCCGCGCCGCAACTGGCGCCGGCCATTCTCGATGGCACCGCCGAGAACGAGCGGCTGATGATTCGCGGCAGCCCCAAGACGCTCGGCCCGGAAGTGCCGCGGCGCTGGCTCGAAGTGCTCGGCGGTCGCGACACCTCCAGCGACGTCGTCGGCAGCGGGCGGCTCAAGCTGGCGCGGCAACTGGTCAATCCGAGTTTGAACCCTCTCTTGCCGCGCGTGTTGGTGAATCGTTTGTGGCATCACCATTTTGGCGCGGGGCTGGTCCGCACGCCCGACGACTTCGGCGCTATGGGGCAACCGCCGACGCATCCCGAACTGCTCGATTACCTGGCGGGCCGGTTGATCGTCAGCGGCTGGTCGATCAAAGCCCTGCAGCGCGAGATTGTGCTGTCGAGCGCCTACCGCATGGCGAGCCGGCCGCAACCGGAGGCCGACGAAGCCGATCCCGAAAACCGGCTCTGGCATCGGCGGTCGATTCGGCGTCTCGAAGCGGAGTGCATTCGCGACGCCATGCTGGCCATCTCGGGTCGGCTCGACGCGAAGCTGTACGGCCCCAGCGTGGCGCCGCACTTGACCGACTTCATGATCGGCCGCGGCCGACCGAATGCGTCGGGGCCGCTCGATGGCGACGGGCGGCGCAGCATTTACCTGAACGTGCGGCGCAATTTTCTCACGCCGCTGTTGACGGCCTTCGACTATCCGACTCCGTTTACGACGATCGGCCGGCGGAGCGTTTCGAACGTGCCGGCGCAAGCCTTGTCGCTGATGAACAACGCGCTGGTGCTCGAAGAAGCCGCCCGTTGGGCCGAGCACGTGCAGGGGCTCCCCGGCTTGTCGGACGAAGAGCGTATCGGGCGGATGATCGCGGCGGCGTATTGCCGGCCGGCCAGCGCGGCGGAATTGGCGATGGCGCAAGAATACCTGGCCGTGCGGCGAAGGCCCGCTCGCGAGCCGGCAACGGTGGTGGCCGATGCTAGCGCTGGTTCGACCGGAGCGAGCAGTGCGCCGTCTGAGGCCGAGCGCTGCGCCTGGGCCGGGCTGGCACACGCCTTGTGGAACGCCAAGGAGTTTGTGTTCGTGCCGTGACGAACAACTTCTGGTGCAGGAGCCTGGGACCGGGTGGTAAACTTTCGGTAGCGTGGATTAGCGGTTGTGCTAGACCAGCACCGCCCGACTGCCGAGTGCATGGGGCTACGTTTGAGACTGCATGCAATGAACACCGAAGTGGAAGACCTGTTTCAGGCAGCACTGCATCTGCCCGAGGTTCAGCGGGTCGAATTGGCCGATCTGCTGTACGAAAGCCTGGGCGTCGCGCCCGACGCCGAAGTCGCCGACGCCTGGAAAAAAGAAGTCGCCCGACGCATCGCTGCCTTCGACAAAGCCAACGATCGAACCACGAGCTGGCCGCAGATCGAAGAGCGGTTGACGAGGCGACTGCATGGACCCAATGCCCCTTGAGATCATTGCAGATGCCGAACGTGATATCGACGAGACCTTCGAATGGTACTTGGCCCGCAGTTCCGACGCGGCCGCGAACTTCATTTTGGCTCTGAACGATGCTATGCAGCGCATTAGCGCCCAGCCCGAGCTTTGGCCGGCGTACGATGAAAACACGAGGAGTTGTCCACTTCGTAAGTATCCGTTTCGAGTTGTTTTCATGAACTTGCCCGACCGCGTTCGCGTGATCGCCGTCGCGCACCTGCGGCGCTCGCCGGGTTACTGGAAGGGCCGAGCGTAATCGTCATGCACTGTGGCCGCTTTCAAAACCCGCCGCTCACGCGCCGCGACGTGCTGCGGCAGGCCGCCAACGGTTTTGGCGCGACGGCGCTGGCCGCCTTGCTGGGCGACGACGCGGCCTTTGGCGCCACCGATGCAGTGCGACGCGCGAGTGGATCGGCCGGCGGCGGCGACCCGTACGAGCCTCGCTCGCCGCACTACAGAGCGCGGGCCACCAGCGTGATCTTCTTGTTCATGGATGGCGGCCCGTCGCAGGTCGACACGTTCGACCCCAAGCCCCGGCTGACGCGCGAGCATGGCCAGCCGATCCAGGCCAAAGTGCAGCCGACGCAGTTCGACAACGTCGGCTCGGTGCTGGGTTGTCCTTGGAAGTTTCGCCAGTACGGGCAAAGCGGGATCCCGGTCAGCGACTTGTTTCCGCACACGGCCCGGCACGTCGACGAGCTGGCGGTCGTCCGCTCGATGGTCTCGAACTTTTCCGAGCACACGTTCGCCAACTACTTCTTGCACACGGGATCGGGGCAGCAGGGGCGCCCCAGCATGGGTTCGTGGGCGACCTACGGACTGGGGAGCGAGTGCCGCGACCTGCCAGGCTTCGTCGTGTTGACCAGCGGTATGATTCCGCCTGGCGGGCTCGACTGCTTCGGCGCAGGATTTCTGCCGGTGGCCTACCAGGGGTCGCTCTTTCAGCGTGGGCCGGCACCCGTGGCCGACCTATCGCCAGGCGCGAACATGCCGGCGGATAGCGCGGCGGAGCGTGACCTGGTCCGCGCGTTTGATCGCCAACTTGCCGAGCGGCGCGGGGCCGACGATCCGTTGGAGGCGGCTATCGCCAACTTCGAGTTGGCTTGCCGGATGCAAACCGCCGTGCCCGAGTTGGCCGACCTGTCGAGCGAAACCGCGGAGACAGAGCGGCTCTATGGGCTCGACGATCCGGCGACCGAAGTCTTCGGCCGGCAATGCCTGCTCGCGCGGCGGTTGGTCGAGCGGGGGGTGCGGTTCATCGAGCTGTTGCCGCAGAACCTGGGCTTCGACCGCTGGGACCAGCACAGTAACCTGCGCGACGGCCACGCCAAGAACGCGCTGGCGACCGACAAGCCGATCGCCGGTCTGTTGGCCGATCTCAGGCAGCGAGGGCTGCTCGAGAGCACGCTGGTGATCTGGGGAGGCGAGTTCGGCCGCACGCCGATGGCGCAAGGTTCCGACGGGCGCGATCACAATCCGTTCGGCTTCAGCATGTGGCTGGCCGGCGGTGGCATTCGCGGTGGCACGATCTACGGCGCCACCGACGACTACGGTTATCACGTCGTCGAGAACAAGGTCGAAATCCACGATCTGCACGCCACGATGCTCCACCTGATGGGGCTCGACCACAAGCGATTGACAGTGCGATTCGGCGGCCGCGACATGCGGTTGACCGACGTGCATGGCGAGTTGTTGACGCCGCTGGTCGCTTAGCGCGTCGTCAAACTTCTTTGCTGTGGGGGGAATCCGTGGCGCCGGAGTCCGCGGCAATGATCCGGCTTGGCGAAAAACGTGCCCGCGATACTGCGCTCGCTACACGGCGACCGGCTGCGACGGCGCGAGCTGCGATTTCTGCGTGACCCGGATGGCTTCGGGCCGACGCAAAACTGCACCCAGGCGTTGTTCGAGCACCGTGTCGCTCTCATTCTTGATCAGGCTCTTGATGAGCTTCACCAGCCGCCAGGGGCGAACCAGGTACGACAATCCGAAGAACGACGCCATCCCGATGAAACGCCACCACTTCAGCTCGCGGCCGCTGAGGTTGCGGCAGTAATCGGTCGACGAAAAGACGTCCATGAAGGCGACTAGCGAGCGGAAGTACTTGTCGTCGAGTTCGCCGATGCGTCCTTCGGCCCGCAACTGGTCGAACAGCGAGCTCCCTGGATAGGGGGAAAAGATGAAGAAGGCGAGGTCGTGTGTTCCCAGCAGGGCCAGCTTCCAGCCGAACAGCACGCTTTTCGCCATGTCGCTACGGGTGTCGTCGGGGAAGCCGATAACCATGTTCACCTTCACGTTCAGATGCGCCGCCAGCGCTGAACGAATCGACTGGGTGAGCTTGCCGAGATCGACCTGTTTCTTGATGCGTTTGAGAGTCGCGGGCGAACCGCTCTCGGGCGCGTAGGTGATGTTACGGCAACCGGTGCGGTAGAGCGCACGGCTGACGTCGTCGTCGATCACTTCGCTGCGGGTGCCGGTCGGCAACTGCCAAGTGAACTTCAAGCCCCGGCGTTCGATCTCACTGCAAAACTCGAGAATCCAGCTCTTCTTGAGGATGAAAGTCAGATCGTAGAAGTCGATGTTCTGGGCGTTGTACTTGGCCATGTACAACTCGATCTCGTCGAGCACGTCGTCGGGCGAGCGTGCCATCCAGAGATTGCCGTACATCACGGGATTCGAACAGAACGTGCACTTGTACGGGCAGCCGCGCGTGGCCAGGATGCCCATGCTGCGGCCGCGATACACGCCATGGGCGTTGCGGGCCGCGAGATAGACCTCCATGTTGAAAAAGTGCCACGCGGGATAGGGCAGATCGTCGACCGCCCGAATCCTCTTTCGCGAGCAGGTCTGCACGTAGCGTCGGCCTTCGAGAAATGCCAGGCCTGTGACCTCGCGCAATTTGGCGGGACTGTCGAGATTGTTGACCAGCTCGACCAGGGTTTCTTCCCCCTCGCCAAGCACACAATAATCGAGCTCGGGGCAATCGCGCAGGCAGAATTCGGGCAGCGCGGTCAGGTGCTCGCCGCCGGCCACGATCACCGCCTGCGGAAAGCGCTCGCGAATCGCCCGGATCAGGACCCGCATCCAGGGCCAATCCTGCGTGAACATGCAGGAAACGCCGATCAATTCGGAGGTTGCCTCGATGCGCTCGACGGTCTCCTCGATCGTCAAACCACGAATCAGGTAGCCGTTCTGCTCGATGTACTGGTCAACCCCCTCGGCGATGGCGTCGATCACCTGCACCTGGGTGCCGTTCTCCTCGAGCATGGCCGCCAAATAGGCCAATCCCAGCGGCGGGGTGAAGGCCACGGTCCACGAGCTCGTCGAGCCCACCTGCGCCGGACGGATTAACGTCACTTGTTTGACGTGAGCCGAGCGAAGCGCCGGCGGCTCGACGACTGTCAGGAGCTCGGCGTTTCCCACCATCGACATCGGCGGCTCCCTGTTCGTGTGACGCGTCAAGAAGAGCTAGCGCCACGCCGGGACGCTTATCGGCCCCCAGCACGGCGAAATGGCGCAGGCGCGGACGAATGATCACGCCATGGGACATGATATCAAGTCATTTACGCAGTCTAGCCAGTCAAAAAGTGGTGTCAAGATTTTTCCATCAACGCCATCTCTCAGCCAGAAAACAACTTAAGTCTCCCCAGCATCCCTCCCGAACAGCGGGCCGCGGATTCCAAGAAACAACAACGGCGGCCGGCCAGCCTGGGGGCTGCCGCTTGGACGCTAGGAACACGTTGGCTGCGCGGAGAGTCTGGCGAACGGACTTTCGGTCGATGGGCAGTCGCCAAAGCTGATCCCCAGCGCTCGTGCTGCTTGAACGGCCGAGCCTTGCGGATCGACCGTGCGCAATTGGCACACCGCGTCGATGATCGGCACGCTGTCGATATCGGGAGGCCGATAGCAGACCATTTCGCCGAAGCGGCGATGATGCACCAGCCGCACCGCGTGCGCGCCGAACTGCGTGGCCAGCACGCGGTCGAACGTCGTCGGCGGGCCGCCGCGCTGCAAGTGCCCCAGCACCACGCAGCGCGTCTCGCGGCCGAGGCGCGTTTGCAACTCGTCGGCGACGAGCGCGCCCAGGCCGCCGAGGCGGACCTGCCCCGCGCTCGACGATTCGCGAATCATCAATTCGCCGTCGGGCAAATGGGCCCCCTCGGCCACGACCACCAGCGTGAAACGCGTGCCGCCGGCTTCGCGATCGAGCACCTTGTGACAGACGAATTCCCACGTCCAGGGAATCTCCGGGATGAGGATGACGTCGCCGCCGCCGGCGATACCGGCGTACAGCGCGATCCAGCCGGCGTGCCTGCCCATGACTTCGAGCACCATGATCCGCTCGTGGCTGGCCGCCGTGGTGTGCAATCGATCGAGTGCGTCGGTCGCGCAGGTCAAGGCACTTTCGAAACCGAACGTAAAGGCCGTGGCCGACAGATCGTTATCGATCGTCTTGGGGACGCCGACGACCGGCAGGCCAAACTCGAACAACTGCTGGGCAATTTCGAGCGAGCCGTCGCCGCCGACGCAGATCAAGCCGACGATCCCCATTTCGTCGAGGGTGCGGCGCACGCTGGCCAACAGTTCCGGATCGATCGTCACGCTTTCGTCAACGCCCCGCTTGCCGACGAAGCGGCCGCGGTTGGTCGAGCCGAGGATCGTCCCCCCCTGAGTCAGGATGCCGCTGGTGTTGCGCTTGTCGAGCACCATGCTGCGCACCGGCTCGACGAGCCCTTCGTAACCCTTCAGGAAACCGACGCAACCGTAGCCCAGTTGCGTGGCGCTTTTGACAACACCGCGAATCACCGCGTTGAGACCTGGACAATCGCCGCCGGCGGTCAGGATGCCGATCGCAGGAGTTGGGGAAGCCATGCGCGATGCTCGCTGGGTTGCGGGAAACACCTTGTCTGAGCACAAGGTTATCCGATTTCACCGCCCCTCGGCCAGCAGGGGGACGATCGCCCGGGTGCCCGGGGATCGCGAATATAAGGGCCGTGCAACTGCGGTGACCGGTTCGACCGGATTCGTCGCAGGGTGGGCGTCGCGAGCGAGCGCCAATTCACATGTTCGCCGCCAGGCTATCGAGCCGCGGCCGCGTAGAAATCGGAGTAGCTTTTCGCGTCGCGCAGCGCGGCCAGCAAATCGTCGCGCGAGCCTGAAATATGAAGGTCGCCGTCGGTGATGAAGATCGCGTGCTCGCCGGCGTGGACTTCGAGTTGCGTCAGGTCCAGCTTGTGGCCAAATTTCTCGCTGATCTGTTTGCGGACGGTCGCAGCCGCGTAATCGATATCGCGTAACATGGAAAACCTTTCGTGCGACATTTCAATCGCCACGTCTTATTGAGTTGAGCCGGCGAGCCTCGCGGAAACTGACCAACCGCTGGGATTTTTCGTCCCAGAGTTTCAAGCGCATGCAGGCCAGCGACGCCAGCAGCGTCAATCGCTGCGCGGACTGTAGTTGCGGGTGGGCTCGATAGCAGGTTGCCAGGGAATAGTTCGCCAGGCGGCTGTCGAGATGGTGAATATGATGAAGCCCGATATTGGCGGTGAACCAGGAGAGGGGCCAGGGAAGCACCAGATGCGAACTCCCCTGTACGGCGGCAGCACCGTGATCCCACTGTTCGTCACGCTGCCAGTATGTCGGATCGAACTGATGCTGTACGTAGAACAGCCAAACGCCCCATGAAGCCGACAGAAAGACGATGGGCAGATGAATCCGCGTCAGCGTCACCGGCCCGACGGACCAGCCGACTGCGAGCACGACGATGGCCACGGCGATATTCGTCAAATGCACGCTACGTTTCTCGTCGCGCCATCGGCGCGGCAATCGCGAGGTCAGGCGTTGGAGGATGACGAAATGTAAAAACGGCCCGATACCAAACAGCACCAGCGGATGGCGATAGATTCGATAGCAAAGACGTTTCCAGCGCGAGGCCTGCCGATATTCGGCGACCGTCAGCGTACGAATATCGCCGATGCCACGATGATCGAGTTGCCCATTCGTGGCATGATGCATAGCGTGTTGCCGACGCCAGCATTGAAAGGGAGTCAACGTCAGCACGCCCAGGCAATTTCCGATAATGCGATTGGCTGTCAGCGAGGGGAAAAACGACCCATGACCGCAGTCGTGCTGCAAGATGAACAGCCGCACGGCCAGGCCGGACGCCGGCAGCGCCAGCATTAACGTCAGGGCATAGCTGACCTGAATGCTCCACCACATCGCCAGCCAACAGGCCAGAAATAGTGCCAAGGTGCTGAGGAGTTGCCAGGTGCTGTGAACGACGCGTCCACCGCGATACGGCGCCAGTAACGTACGTATTTCGGTTTTCATGTCGCTGATCTCGGATAAACGACGACCTCAGGTTGGGCGACGTCACGAAAACAACCCGTTACTCCGGATAAACCAGGAACCGGCCCAGGCGCGGCAATGCAGGCGTTTCGTCCGTAGACGCCCGATCTCAGTGCGGAGGCCCGTGCTCACCGGCATCGCTGGCACGGGCGTTGTTGGTCGAGGCATCTTCCGTTTGCTTTCGGCGACGGCGCAAACGCTTCTCTTGGGCGTTGCGTTTTTTCTCGGCCTCGCGACGAGTCTTCTCGAAGGTGTTGCGACTTTTGGCCATGCGTCCTCCGCATCACAAGACTGGGACCGCGACAGGTCGGTAAGCGCGGCGAGCCACGCTCGCCGCGCCACTAGCGACGACTCAACGGGCCAACCTCAGGTGACGACCCGGACGCTTTCGGCGCGTGGGCCTTTGGGACCTCGGCCTTCGCTGTATTCGACCTGCTGGCCTTCGCGGAGACTATCGAACGCCCCCCCTTCGACGGACGAATGGTGGAAGAACAGTTCGCCGCGCTCTCCCTGAATGAATCCGAACCCTTTGTCCGTCAGTTTCTTAATCGTGCCTTGCGACAATTGAACGCTCTCCGCGCGCGGATCATGTAGATAGAAACGCCAGACCAGGCTCCCGCGCTAAACGAGCCGGACCGACGGTAGTGCTCCAACGGGAGCCACCCTAGCCGGGGGAGCTGAACGAGCCAGACACATGAATGGCTCAACTTGCGTAACGCGACGCGTCAAACACGTCGGGCGCCGAAGGGGCGAGTAAAGAAGACTCCAGGCGACAAACTTTGGCGAACCGCCCGGGGGCGATTCGCCAGCCGCCTGGCAAGGATCTCGGGTCGCCTTCGCTTCCCAGTGACGGGTTAACTGTAGCGGACGCCGTGGCCGGGGTCAATGCGCACCGCGAAGCGAGCTAGCCAAGTTCAGAATTGTGACGTACAATGAACGTAGTTACAAATCTTGTATGTGCACATATCGAACCTCTACTGGTGTGTGCCGCTCGCCCAAGGAGTATGCATGCCGGCCTCGACCATCACTCGCGAAGAATTCCTCGCCGATCGCCAGGGAAGAACCTTCAGCGACGTGGCCAACGCTCCCAAAATTCCGTTTGACGAATTGCTGGCGTTTTTCAGCGACGAAGGCCGCCAGCGCCGCATGTTCGAGGCGGAGTTGCATCACGACCGCGCACCGTTGGCCGGCGTGATCCGCGAGTTGGAAACGCACCCCGCGATCAACAAGTTCCTGTCGGCCGTCCACCACCAGCGCACGCAACGATTCCGCCAGGCCGTGGGAGTCATCATTCGTATTCTCATGACGCGGAACGGCTGGCGGCGCACAGGCCGCAAAGGCTCGCTGGGGATCCGCGCCACGGTGAATCTCAACCTGCCGGCACACAACAAGGGAGGCTTGGCCTTCTGGTTCGTGCGGGCGGAGCGCTACGAGTTAGTCGCCGGAATGCCCTATCGGTCGGTGTCGGCGCGACGCCGCGCCCTGGAAAAGCGATCGGCCGCGCGCATGTCAGCCCGCGGGCGACGAACGGCGAAAAGCCCGAGCGCACGCAACGGTAAGGCGCCTCGTCCGACGAAGCCGTCGAAAGAGGCACCATGATCGATTCGTTCCGCTGGCTGGTCAGCAAGATCACCAGGCGCGGCAAAGCGCTGTGGCACTACCGGCGAGGTATGCGGCACGCCAACGCCAAGCAATACGCCGAGGCGATTCGCGCGTACTCGGTGGCAATCGCAATCCCCGATGGTCCAGCCGATGTGACGGCCATGGCACGGTACAATCGCGCGTTGGTCTATGCGAGTACGGGAGACGAAGCAGCCGCGATCGGCGACCTTGAGCTCGTGCTAGCGATGCCCCAACGGCTGGAAGCGATCAAGACGGCATCACGGCAGCGGCTGCACCGCATGACCCATCACGTCGACCGCGGACGCGGCTGACGCGAACACGTTTCGGGGGCATCGTCGCCCCGCATGGAAATCACAGATGCTGATATGAACCCAGCCGGCCACACGCTCGATTTATTTCCGCCAGACTTTTCGGGCTCGCAGGAGCGGCTTGTTAGCCTGCTGAAAACGCGGCAGGTCGAAGTACTGCACCTGTCGATTCCGCGAGGCTCCCGACTTCCCGTGCACCAGGCGGTGGGCGAAATCCTCTTTCTCTGCCTGCGTGGGCACGTCGAATTGTCGACACCAGGCGAGAATCTTGCAGTTCGCGCGGGGCAATTGATGTATTTGACCGCCGAAACTCCCGTCGCGATTGAAGGTCGCGAGGATGCTCTACTCGTCGTGTTCATCGTGGCGCCCAAGGCAGGACAAAACGTGGAGTTGATCGGCGAGCAGCAATCGTAGCTGCAAGGGCTCCTAGCTTCGCGCAAGTCGCCAGTGTCCCACGTGGGCTGCTGAATTCTGGCAGAAACTTCCAGTATCGTCCGAAATCGCCCAGAAGTTGCTCGCCAGGGCGCGCGGGCAGCGATAGACTGCACCGCGAAGCATTCGGTTGAGTCACCCCGATCTGGTGACGGTTCTCAGGCATCGCGGCCACGGCAACGGGAGTGCCGGCTGGCTCTGCGAGTAGCTTGCATCATCGCTGTCGCCCATTTCGCGCTGGGCGGTCAGCGCCACATCCAGAAGCAGAAGCCGCGCGTGTATCCGGGGCTGACGAAAAGGAGTTGCATGCGCCGTCGCCGATCACGTGACCAACAATCCGTGCGGACAGTATTCGACCACGTCCAATGGGGTCAGGCGTTCTCCATCGCGCTGTTGCATGCTCTGGCGCTGCTGGTGCTGGTGCCGTATTTGTTCAGTTGGACGGGCGTGGCGGTCTTTGTCGTGGGGCTGCTGGTGTTCGGACAAATCGGCATTCCGATTTGCTATCACCGGCAATTGACGCACCACAGCTTTCGCACTGCGAAATGGCTTGAGCGATCGTTTGTCGTGATGGCCCTATGCAGTGCCCAGCAAACGCCGGCCAAATGGGTGGCCTGGCATCGCAAGCATCACAACGAGTCGGACCAGCCGGAAGATCCCCATAGCCCGCTGGGGAGTTTTCTCTGGGCGCACTTTGGCTGGCTGTGCCTGGAAGACCATGGCTGCAACGATCACTCGTTCTACGATAAGTATGCACGGGACGTGCTCGAAGACCCGTTCTACTTCTATCTGGAGCGGCACCGCGCGGCGATGATCTGGATCTATCTGGCGCACGCCGCGGCGATCTTTTTCGGCGGGCTGGGCCTGGCGTGGCTCGCGTTGGGCGAAGGTGGGGCCGCCCTGCAACTGGCGCTAAGCGTGCTGGTTTGGGGGGTGATCGCCCGCACCGTGTACGTCTGGCATATCACCTGGAGCGTGAACTCGCTCGCGCATCTACACGGCTATCGAAACTTCGAGACCGGCGACGACAGCCGCAACAACTGGTTCGTGGCCCTGATCACCGGCGGCGAGGGCTGGCACAACAACCACCACGCCGATCAAGCAGCCGCGACGGTCCAGCATCGCTGGTGGGAACTCGACCTGAACTACTACGTGATCAAATGCCTGGAAGCGATGGGACTTGCCTCGCACGTCATCCCCTCGGCCAGCCGTCGCCGCGGGCACCGCGTGGCGGGTCGCGCGTTGGCCGCCCAAACATCAACGCTTGGCGACCATTGAGGCGAACTCCCCCAGCAAGGACGATTTCGCCGGAAGAAGGCCCAAGCACACGGCGAGATAATCGCCGATAATCACGTCGAGGGGGGGATCGCCCGCCCGTGCGGGTCGCGGCCTGGTTCGGCGAGCTGTTCGGCCAGTTGCTCTTGCAGTTGCGGCCCCAAGAAATGCTCGAGCCGCTCGGCCGGTTCGTGCAAGTGATCGAGCGGCAGCGCGAAGTGCTCGCCGAGATACGATTCCCACAAGCGGTGCCCCCGGACGAGCATCTGCGCCAAGCGCCGGCCACTGTCGGTGAGCGTCAGGCCCGCATCTGGCCGATAAGCGACGTCGCCGCGCCACCACAGCCGGGCCAAGGCGAGTCGACCAACAACAGCGCCCCCTGCCAGGCGAGCGATGTCGCCGGCCGGTGATCGAGGCAGGGCGGCAGCCGCGGTACCTTTCGATGCCGCATGCGCCGACTCTTCAGCCCGAAACAGCCGCGCCATCACATCTTCGCCGACGATTCGCAATCCCAATTGCCAGGTGTGCCAAGCCTTGCTCAGCAGGCCATAACGCGGCGCCAGGCAGACCGCCACGGCGAACTGTCCGCCGGCCACGACCGCCATCATGCCGGCGGCGCTGGTGTTCCAGAGCGCCGCTCCCCAGCAGCCGACGACGGCCGACACCGCTCCGACGCAGGCAGCCAACAGCACCATCCACAGCAAGCGATCGGTCAGCAACTGCGCCGTGGCCGCCGGCACGATCAGCATGGCGATGACCAGGATCGAGCCCACGGCTTCGAACGAAGCCACGGTCACGGTCGCCACCATGCCCATGAACAAGTAATGGACGAGTCCCGGACGAAAACCGAGCGCCGCGGCCAAGGCCGGATCGAAGCTCGACAGCTTCAGCTCCTTCCAGAAGACCGCCAGGAAAACGAGCGTGACCACCAACACCGGAACGAGCGTCAGCAACACGCGCGGCACGTACCACCCCGCCAGGGGCACGGCGTCGAGAGCCGCCGTGTCGATCAGGCCGTAGAGGACGCAGTCGGCGTCGATGTGAACGTTGCGAGCGTATCGCGAGACGAGCACGACTCCCAGCGCGAAGAGCGACGTGAAGACCACGCCCATGCTGGCGTCTTCGGGCACATTACCGTAGCGGCTCAACGTGTCGGTCAGGGCCGACGTGAGGATCGCCGCGCACCAGGCGCCGGCGAGCATGGTCAAGACACCGACCGAGCCCGAGAGCAGATATCCGATCACAATGCCGGGGAGCACGGCGTGACTGATGGCGTCCCCCAACAGGCTCAAACGACGCAGCACCAGGTGGCAACCGAGCACCGCGCAGGCCACGTTGCTGACGACGCCGACGACCATCGCCCACAACGTCGCTTCGGAAATGTAAACGCCCAGCACGTTCATCGCGGCGCCTCCGCCGCGGGCGGATTTCGCGGGTCTTCCGGCCAGGTCGCTGCGCTGCGCAATGAGCTTTCGATGCTGGCCAGCAGCTCAGCGGGGAGATCGGCGGCCGCGGCAGCGTAATCGAGATCGAACCGCGAGGCCATCAACTCGGGGTCTTCGCGCAACGCCTGGCGGCAGATCCGCTGCGCGCGAACGGCTGCGAGCGACTCGACCGCGCCGCCGGCGGTCCACCGCCCGGCGCCGTCGACAAGGCCCAGGCGGCGCGCAGCGCGCAGCGATCGCTCGGCCTCGGCAATCGATACTCGTTCGCTGGCCGCCAACGCCTCGGGCGTGAGCGGAGCGCCGCGCGTGGACTGTGGTTCGGCCGAAGCCTGCGCCGAGGCTTCGTACAGCGCGATAAACAGTCGCTGCCGAGCGAGTCGACGCCGCTGCCGCGCCAGCGCGACCAGGCGGGCAACGGCGCCCCGGCGCGGGCCGGCCATCGCCGAGACGAGAAACAGCGCGGAGCCCACCAGCACGATCAACGGGCCGGCCGGCAAACCCGCCACGCTGGCACTGATCAAGGTGCCGATCGCGCCGGTAAATAGCCCGAAGAACATCGCCACGATCAGCAACCGATCGAGCCGCGAGGTCCAGAACCGCGCCGCCGCGCCGGGCAGAATCAGCAAGGCCGCGGTCAACACCACGCCCACCGCCGGCAGGCTGATCACTACGCTGACGGCAATGAGCCCCAGCAGCAGCAAGTCGAGACTTAGCGTGGGCCACCCCTGCACGTGCGCGAACGCGGCGTCGAAGGCTACGAGCTTCAGCTCTTTAAACAAGACCATCACCGCCACGGCGCAGAGCGCAGCGACCGCCGCGATGAAGACGACGTCGGCGGCGATCATGCCGGCCGTTTTGCCGAACAGGTAGGCGTCGAGCCCGGCCTTGCTCCCCTCGGTCGTCTGATTCTGAATGTAGCGCAGCAACACCACGCCCAAGCCGAACGAAACGCTCAGCACGATGCCGATCGCGGCGTCTTCCTTGATGCGAGTGGAACGGCGCAATAGCGCCACGACAACGATTCCCAGCACGCCCGTGGCCAACGCGCCGGCTTGCATGGCCGGCAGGCTGCGGCGGCCGAGCAGCAGAAACGCCAGGCACAAACCAGGGAGCGCGGCGTGCGCCAGCGCATCGCCCAATAGCGATCGGCGCCGCAAGACGGCGAAACTGCCGACCAAGCCGCCCGCCATGCCGAGCAGGCTAGCGCCGGCCAGGACGACGAGCGTGTTGTAGGCAGGCCAGGCGAGCATCGTCACTGGCTCCGCTGCTGCTTGCGAAGCGCCTCGGCCGCGTCGTCGAGAACCGACAAGCGGCCGCCGTAGGTTTGTTGCAGATTCTTCGGCGTGAACGCCTCGGCCGTCGGACCCGCGGCCACCACACCCATGTTCAAGAGCACGACGTATTCGAAGTACTTGGGCACGGTGCGCAGATCGTGATGCACCACGAGCACGCTCTTTTGCTGCCGGCGCAATTCGGCCAACAGGTCGAAGACCACGCGCTCCGTAGCGGCGTCGACCCCCGCCATCGGCTCATCCATGAAATAGATGTCGGCCTGTTGCGCCAAGGCGCGCGCCAAAAAGACTCGCTGCTGCTGTCCGCCCGACAGTTGCCCGATTTGGCGCGTCGCGAAGTCGGCCATGCCGACGTGGGCCAGGCACTCGCGCGCCGTCTCGCGCTCGCGACGGCCAGGGCGGCGCAACCAGCCGAGCCGGCCGTACGTGCCCATCAGCACGACGTCGAGCACCGTGACCGGAAAGTCCCAGTCGACACTCTCGCGCTGTGGCACGTAGCCCACGCGACGGCGCACCGCGGCGACCTCTTCTCCGAAGATCTGCACTCGACCGCTCGCCAGGGGCACGAGCCCCAGGATGGCCTTGATGAGGGTGCTTTTGCCGGCGCCGTTGGGGCCGACGATGCCGACGAGACGCGGTTCGTCGAGCACGAGGTCGACGTCCCACAGCACCGGGCGACGATGGTAGGCCACGGTCACGTCGTGCACGTCGAGTACGGCGGGCATCGCTCGAGCGGCCGGCGATTGCTCGGGCTCGGCTTCCACTGCGTTTCGATCCTGCTCGGTTGGCCGTAGCATATCTCGACTCTTGCAGCGCCGTGCCGCACAGGGGTCAACGCGCGATTCGGAGGGCCACCGAAATGCGCGCCGGTCCTAGCGCGTGCTCTGTGCCGTTACTCCAAGGCGGCGACGATCGTCTCGACGTTGTGCCGCACCATTCCCAGGTAGCTCGCGGCGTCGGTTCCCGCCGAGCCCGGCGCGTCGGAGTAGAGTTCGCCGCCTATCCGCACCTGGTGCCCGCGGGCGGCGGCGCCTTCGACGAGGGCGCGTACGTTACGCTCACTTACGCTAGCTTCGACAAAAACCGCCTTAACCTTGCGGGCAACGAGAAAGTCGACAAGTTGGTTGATCTCACGGACGCCCGCCTCGCTCTCGGTGCTGATGCCCTGGATGGCCCGCACTTCCAGGCCATAGGCTCGGCCGAAGTAGTGGAAGGCGTCGTGGGCGGTGACGAGGATGCGGGCGTGCTCGGGAAGCGCCTCGACGCGCGACCGACACCAGCCGTCGAGGGCGTCGAGCTCCGCGGCATAGGCCTGGGCGCCACGGCGAAAGTCTTCGGCATGCGGGGGATCGAAGCGCCCCAGCGCTTCGGCCAGTGGAGCGATCGTCTCGCGCCACAGCCCGACGTCGAACCAAACGTGCGGGTCGACCGCGCCGCTGGCGTGGAGCAGCCGATCTTTGGGAAGCGCATCGGCGACACCAATCGTCGGTTTGCGCGCCGCCATTCGCTCAAAGAGATCGGTGAGCTTGCCTTCGAGATGCAGGCCCGAATAAACGACGATGTCGGCGCTCGTCAGGGCGTCGACGTCTCCAGGCGAGGCCTTGTACAGGTGCGGATCGATCCCCGGCCCCATCAACTGCACGACATCGACGTGCGATCCGCCGATGGCGCGCACCAGATCGGCGACCATCCCGGTGGTGCAAACCGCGCGGATCGGGCCGGTGCCTGAATAGACCGCCTGCGATCCTTGCGGCGCGGTGCCATGCGAACCACGGTCGCAGCCTGTCGCTGCCGCCAGCAACACGGCAAGCAGGAAAGTCCAAAGGCGGAAATACGGCTCGGGAAGACGCACGTGAAAGTTTGGGTATCCGGAAGTAGAATTTTGATCACCCAAAATTCTACTTCCACCCCTAAACGCGGGTCAATCCCAGCAGCCGGAGCACCGCGGTCGGGCACCGACCATTTGCCGCCGGCACACTTTGCCGCCGGCAATCCGGCGCGCTGATTTAGGACACTTTCACCGGAATGCGCTTCGGCACGGCGCCTGGCACCTTCGGCAGGTGGATCGTCAGCACCCCGTTCTCGTGCGTGGCCGCGACCTTGTCGGCCTGAACGGCGACCGGCAACCGAATCGCACGGCGGAACGCGCCGGAGCGCGTTTCCGTCCAGCGGGCCCCTTTGACTTTGCGCTGCTCGGTTTCTTTCTTTTCGCCCGACAGCACGAGTTGGTCGCCAGTCACGGTGACTTCGAAGTCGTCGGGCTTGAGCCCCGGCACTTCGGCCCGCACGACGACCTCTTCGTCGGTTTCGGCAACGTCGACGGCCGGCTGCCAGGGGCCAAACGAGCCGATCGTCCGCTCGGCCCACTCAAACGGCTCGCGCAAGAAGTTATCGAACAGGCGGTTCACTTCTTGCCGCAGGTCGGCCAAGGGGGTCTCTTGATCGGCCAATTGTTGGTGCTTGTTTCGCCACGGAATCAATGTCATGACAAGGTCCCTCCGTAACAGCAATCCGCGATGTAAGGCGATTCTTCGACGCCTGGCGGTAATTCGCCGGCCGCGTGGTTAGCTTGCCTTGACCGAGATGGTGCGGGGCTTCACGGCCTCGGCCTTGGGCATGTGCAGCATGAGCACCCCCTGGCGATACTCGGCCGAAATCCGACTGGCGTCGATCTCTTCGCTGACACGGAACGTGCGATAGAAATCGCCGATGCCGTACTCGCGCACCAGGTAGCGCACCTCGCCCGCCTGACGCGCTGGGACGCGACCGTGAATGGTCAGCGTGCCGTCTTCGAAGCGAATGTCGATCAAGTCGGCTCCCAGGCCGGGCATATCGGCCAGCACCAGCAGCTCTTCTTGCTTCTCGATGATGTCGACATTGGGCCGGTACCACTGACCGCTGCGAGTTTGCTCGGCCGATCCTGGTCCGCCCCCGGCTTTGGTGTCGTGCAGGGTTTCGGTTGTCATGGTTCGAGATCCCTTTGGTTATTGAGAATTCCTGCTCGGCGATCGGCCGGCGCAGGATGCTGCTTACGTGACGTTGACGCGAATCTTGCGCGGACGCGACGCGGCCGCCTTGGCCAGGCGAATCTCCAGCACGCCCTCGCGGAGCGCGGCCTCGACCTTGTCGGCATCGACCTCGACCGGCAGGCGAACCACCCGCGAGAATGGCCCGACGCCGCGCTCGCGGCGGTGAAACGAGGTGTCGTCCGACACGTCGCCGCGCTTGCCCTTGATCGTCAGCTCTTCGCCGACGACGAGGATCTCGAGATCGCTTTCCTTGACGCCGGGGATTTCGGCCTCGACGAACACGTCCTGGTCGGTCTCCCAGATGTTCACCGCGGGAAACGGCGCGCCAGGAACCCAGCCCGCCAGCGGCGTTTGGCGCGAGAAGTCGCCCAAGAGCCGTTCGACTTCGCTGCGCAACTGTCCAAACGAATTGGGTTGCGAGAATCTTCGACTTGCCATTGAACTCGGCTCCTTGAAAGGGGAATTACCGCGACGGCTGGGGCGCCTCCGCGAATTGCAAGCGAGTAACTGCCGGTTTTCAGTACGCATGCGCGGCTGGCCTGTTCAGGCACAGCTCGCAGTCTCGAACCAAGCGGCATGTTGGACGAACCAATCGAAAGCAAACTGTGTGCCCAGCCGAGTCGCCCGCATCGACTGCTCGACGTTGCGCCAATGGCGACAACAACTTGGAGCCAAAGCCGTGCGAACAAGCAGTCAGCCGATCGACTGCCACCGACAATCTTGAAGCTTGGGGCGAAACAACCGCGCCGGCGTTACGCTTGAGCCACTGGCGGCGACCGAAACGCGAAGCAGAGCAATCGGTTTCGTGCGGCGATCGCGTCGCGCGGACTTGGCGCAGGAAGAGCGGTGAACGAAATCGGACCACGGACGGCCGACTGTCATTTTGGCAGTTGTTCGACTTTGGGGCGAACGCTATACTCGCGAACTTAATTCCTGCCTTACACTTTGGGCCGCTCGTGCCGCTTTCTGCCCTCCGAGCGTGAACCAAGCATGCGGTTTACGTTGATCGACCGGATCGTGGAATGTGAGCCCTGGCAGAAGATTGCCGCTCGCAAGAACTTAACACTTGCCGAAGAATACCTGGCCGACCACTTTCCCGGTTTTCCGGTCATGCCCGGCGTGTTGATGCTCGAGGCCATGACGCAAGCCGGGGCCTGGCTGGTGAGGGCGAGCGAGGATTTCCGCCACAGCATGGTCGTGTTGCGCGAGGCGCGAAACGTCAAGTACGGCAACTTTGTCGAGCCCGGCCAATCGCTGACGGTCAAGGCAGAAGTAATCGGACACGACGAACGCGAGGTGCGACTCAAGGCCCAGGGAGAGGTGGACGGACAAGTCTCGGTCTCGGCCCGGCTGGTGCTGGTGCGCTACAACCTGGCCGATCAAGATCCGTCGAAAGCGGACAACGACGCCGTGATCGTGCAAAACCTGCGAGAGTTGTTCGCCCAGTTGAATCGCGCAACGCAACAAGCCGCACCTTGATCAACCGGTGCCGGCTGGCCGCGCAGCAAGACACGCGGGGCGCGGTCGCCCCCCCGAGAGAAGATTGCCAACCCACAAGCGAAATCGAACACCTTAGGACCTTTGCCTGGGGGAGAAAGCCCCGGAGGAACATCGCATGCCGACGCACGACGAAATCATTTCCAAGATTCGCACCGCCCTCGTCGAGGCCTTGGGGGTCGACGAGGAGGAAGTCACGCCCGAGGCCACGCTCACGGGCGACTTGGGCGCCGAGTCGATCGACTTTTTGGATATCGTGTTCCGCCTGGAAAAGGCCTTCGACATCAAGATTCCGCGCGGCGAGTTGTTCCCCGAGAGCATCATGACCGACCCGCAGTACGTCAAAGACGGCAAGTTCACGCCGGCCGGTGTGGATGAACTGCGCAAGCGCATGCCGTTTGCCGACATCGAGGAGTTCGCCAAGAACCCGGTGGCGCGCGAGTTCGGCAACTTGTTCACCGTCGACATGGTGGCCAAGTACATCGAGAGCAAGGTCAACGTCAAGGCATAGCCCGACCGGTAGCCGACTCATGCGCTGGATCTGGATCGATCGCTTTATCGAATTCGAGAGCGGCCGCCGCGCGCGAGCGATCAAGAATGTGACGCTGGCCGAAGATCACCTGCACGATCACTTCTACGGCTACCCGGTGATGCCCAACTCGCTGATCCTTGAGGGGTTGGCGCAAACCGGGGGCATTCTCGTCGGCGAACACAGCAACTTCGAGGAGAAGGTGATCCTGGCCAAGGTGCCCAAGGTGATCTTTCACCTGCCGGCGCTGCCAGGCGACACGCTGACCTACACGGCCGAGGTCGAAGCGATCAACGACGACGGGGCCCGCGTCAACGCCACGAGCCATATCGGCGAGCGGCTGCAGGCCGAGGCCGAAATCGTCTTTGCCCATCTGCAAGACAACGATCGCGTGAAGAACCTCTTCGAGCCGAAGAACTTCGTCTTCACGATGAAGCTGTTGGGGGTCTTCGACGTGGGGCGCGGCAGCGGCGACACCCCGGCCGAACCTGCCGGACTGACGCAATTCAAGGGCGCCGGCGGCGGTTAGCCCCCGGCGCGCCACGCGACCGTCGGCGGGCCAATTGGCATGGCGCCTGGCCGCCGTGCCAAAAGTCCGCACAATAGCAGATGGCTGACCCGAGTCTGCACCCCCATCGGTCGTTCGCTGCTCGGGTAATGACCATCGCTGACAAGGAATCTCGTACCATGCGTCGACGCGTTGTCATTACCGGTGTGGGTTGCGTGACTCCCCTGGGCGCCACAGTCGAAGAGACCTGGCGGCGCGTGCTGGCAGGCGAGTCGGGCGTGGGGCCGACTACGCTGTTCGACGCCACGGAATTCCCCACCAGGATTTCGGCCGAGGTCCGCGACTGGGATGTCTCGCAGGTCGGCGAAGATCCCGAGCGTTGGAAGTACCAGGGCCGGCACACGCGTTTCGCCGTGGGGGCCGCCAAGTCGGCGTACGCCGATTCGGGCTTGGGCGATTCGCGGCTCGACCCCACGCGGTTCGGCGTCTATCTCGGCAGCGGCGAGGGGCAGCAAGACTTCATCACCTTCGGGCAGATGATGGTCGGCGCCCTGGCCGGTCCGCAATTGGACGCCGCGCGGTTCACGCAGATCGGGCTCGAAGTGTTGCACCCGCTGATCGAAATGGAACAAGAGCCCAACATGCCGGCCAGCCACCTGGCCGCACTCTTCGATGCCGAAGGACCGAACGCCAATTGCCTCACGGCCTGCGCCGCCAGCAGCCAGGCGATCGGCGAGGCGACCGAGATGATCCGCCGGGGAGATGTCGACCTGATGCTCTCGGGGGGATGCCACAGCATGATCCACCCCTTTGGCGTCACCGGCTTCAACTTGCTGGGCGCGCTGAGCACCAGCAACGACGAGCCGACCAAGGCCTCGCGACCGTTCGACCGCTGCCGCGATGGCTTCGTGCTCGGCGAAGGGGCCGGCATGGTCATTCTCGAAGAGCTTGAGCACGCCAAAAAGCGCGGCGCAAGAATCTACGGCGAACTGGCAGGCTATGGTTCGACGGCCGATGCCTATCGCATCACCGACACGCATCCCGAGGGGCGCGGCGCCGCCAAGTGCCTGGAGCTCTGCCTGGCCGAGGCGGGGCTCAACGCCGACGACGTCCACTACATCAACGCCCACGGCACCAGCACCGCGGTCAACGACAAGGTCGAAACCGTGGCCATCAAACGCGTGCTGGGCGAGCAGGCGTACCAGGCGCCGGTGTCGAGCACCAAGAGCATGATGGGGCACCTGATCGCCGCGGCCGGCGCCACGGAGTTGATCCTCTGCCTGCTGGCGATTCGCGACAACGTGCTGCCGCCGACGATCAACTACGAGAATCCCGATCCCGAGTGCGACCTGGACTACATCGCCAACGAAGCCCGCCCGGCGCGTTGCGATCACGCGCTGTCGAACAGCTTTGGGTTCGGCGGGCAGAACGTGACCTTGGCGGTGTCGCGATTCGCTGGCTGAGTGCAGCGGACGCTGTTGAGCCGCGGGGATTCGTGCCGGTCACAGTATCGCGACAGCTCCTCGCTGTGGGTTTTTCTTGCAATCCGCATAGTGGATTGATAGATTGTCCGCGTTCTTGGTTCTGGGCGAAGCCGAAGGCCGGTACGTAGTCGCTTGGTCGCGTGCGCGCGTGGACTACGCCAGTTGGTGCGCCCTATCTGACGAAGAGCTCGCGCGGCGCGATATCGCCGAGGTGAATCTAGCCTGCGCGGCGGGCCTGCCCCACTCGCGTGGGCTTGATGTTCCGTCGCTGTTGCGCCAGTTGGACGACTGGGCGAAACTTGTGGCCCGCGCCACGCAGCGCGCCATTCAGCGGCGGCGATGCTCCGATCGATATCGTGATCTCACCCACAGCCAGTTCCGCATGCTCGTGCTGATGAGCGTGCTCGCGGGGCATTTGGGAGTCAAATTCGATCCGCAGGCAATGGCAGGCGACTTCGACGCCAGCGATTCGCGCCGGCTGTTCTTGCCCGGGCTGCTCGCCGGCCATGGCGGCACGTGCGTGTCGATGCCGGTGCTGGTCGCCGCGCTGGGGCGTCGGCTCGATTATCCAATCAAGCTGGTGCTCGCCCCCAACCACATGTTTTGCCGTTGGCGGAGCGATCGCGAGACGTTCAATATCGAGGCCACGTCGCCGGGCTACAATTCGCCGCCCGACGACCATTACCTCTCGTGGCCGCGGCGCATCTGCCCCAAACAACATGCCGCCACCGGCTGGTGGCTGCGCGATCTGACGCCGCGCGAAGAGCTGGCGTACTTCCTCGCGCATCGGGGATTCTGCTTTCTCGAGTATTTGCAAACCGATCTGGCGGTCGAAGCGCTTTACCACGCGGTCCGGCTGCAACCGCCGCCGCCGCTGCACTACGAAGACTGGTGCATCGCCAGCATCTTGCATCAGGCGCTTGTCGAATCGCGCGCGCGACCGCGCGAAGTTGCTGGCGTGACGATCGTGCGCTTTCCGGAGCCCAAGCACGATTGGGAGCGCCATCTCCGCCCGCGCGCCGAAGCCGAACTGCAGCGCATCGTGATGAACCAAGGCCAGCGATTGGCGCGCGAGCAGCAGCCTGAGTCTTGGGTTGCCCACGCGCGGCGCTTCGCCGATTACGACCCGCATATCGCGCACGTGCTGAGGAGCATGGCATGTACGACCCGCAAATAGGCCGTTTCATCCAGCCCGACTTCTTGGGTTTGGCAGCGGACGAGAACACTTACCGCTACGTGGGCAACAGTCCCACGAACTATGTTGACCCCAGCGGCCAACAGCGAGTGATCTACGAAGACAAGGGCGTGGGGCATCACTGGGTTCCGGTCAGTGTCTTTATGCAACCGCAGATTCGAGTGCGTTTGTCCGACGAGGCAGTGCAGTATGCCGCTGGCGCTTACACGACCGAAATGGACCCGGCGCACTGCTACACGACGTACGGCGGAGTGAAGCACTCCGAATACAACCGGTACGTGCGCGAAGAACTGAAGAAGTTTATCGACGCCAGGAAGTCGAAAGCCAAGCTAACCGGACAAGAGATGAAGAAGTTTGTGGAGTTGATTCGCCAGGGTAAGGGGGCCAATGGGCAGCAACACGCACAGATATCGGCGTTCAACAACGCCATCAGCCAGCAAATCAAAACTCCCGCCAAGCCCGGCAAGTTTCAAGAAATTGTCGAGCTGGGAAAGAAATACATGCAGACCTCGCGCTTCAAGCTACTCGCGACCGCCGCGGTGCTGCTTGGGGCGCTGGCTGACGCCGCGGTGTCACATGCACAGATCCTGACATGCACGGCCAAAAGCCACAACTATCGACTGGCGCTCGAAGCCTTGGAACGTGGCGACCTGACGACCGCTCGCGCGCGATTGATCGGGGAGAACGACAGTCTGTATTGGGACATTTTCGAAGGCGCCGGCGCTCATCCGGCCCTCAATTTCCAAAAGGCGATCGAGGCGGCATTCGAACGCGCTAAGGAAGCCGATAACGATTGACGCCACATCCTGCCGGAATTCGATCTCAAGCTATCGTGTTAGGTTGGCGTATGTCGAGTGACGAGTCGCTTGCGAAGTCGTGTCCGTCGATTGTTGAGTTTCAGGGCTATTACAACCGCCGCCTGGAGGAGTTCTTTGACGACGAGCCGACAGACGCCCAACTCGCCAACGCGCCCCCGTTGCTGAATGTCGCCGATCCATTGCCTCCCTGGACTTTCGAGGAGTTCTGGACGACGCGCAGCAAATTGGCGGACTACCTCCAACGGGTTGTGCCGTACCGCCCTGCCCCACCGCTTCCCGATCAGGCGGGGCCGCTCCCCTTTATCATCGACGATACGGACGATCGCACTTTGCGGATTGAGGTTCCGGCGTTCGAGCTGTTCGACGTCCCCTTACTGCGGAGGATTCAGCAGGAGTTTGTCCAACAGCACCCGCTCTGGCGATTGGTATTCTTCGAAGCCAGCGACGAGACGACGATCGTGGTTTATCCCCAGGCGATCCGCATTGCCGGGGCGCCGCTCGGCGCCGATCTGCCGGCCGAACTTCGCAAGTTGACCGCGAGGGCGCGGCAACTAGTCAATCAGCGGGAGCGCACCGCCTGGCGGCAATTGGCCCAGGCCCGCCAAGGGGTCGCCGCGGGAGTTATGTCGTTGCAGCACAACCGAATTGCACTGGTGGCGGTGGTATTCGGTGGTTTCCGGCAAGATCCCAGGTGGCTCACGATCTACTTGCTGATCCATTCGAGCGACGCGCTACGACTCGCGGCCAAAGCGCCTGTCGAGATTCAAGGATCGGGCAGTTACTCGGTTGATGCCGCGGGCAACATCCTTTCACAGTACGGAGAATTGGAGAGCTTTCCCTACGCTCTCGCGAGCTTCCAAGTGCCGAGCGACTTTCGCGGCATCTTCGAGGCCTATCTTCGCGACACCGACGCGAAGCTGACCATCGACTTGTCGGCTGTTGAGATTTCGCGCGATCCCGAGCTCGATGCGGCGGCTGAAGATGCGCATCGCGAATGTTAGCATGCTGCCTTAACCCTCAGCGGCTCGGTCGCCTCACATCCCTTCCAGCGCGCGGCCGAAGGTGACGTCGGCCGCCAGCGCGCTGCGCAAACGGCTGAGGTACTGCCGGCGGGGGATTTCCGTGGCGCCGAACCGCGCCGTATGTGAGGTGAGTTGCTGGATATCGAGCAGCTGGTAGCCCCGCGCTTGCAAGTGCCGCACCAGCCGCACCAGCGCCACCTTCGAGGCGTCGGTCGACTTGTAGAACATCGACTCGGCAGCGAACATCCCGCCGATCGACAGCCCATAGGTTCCGCCGACGAGCTGCGAGCCTTGCCACGCTTCGACGCTATGGGCGTGCCCCAAGCGGTGCAACCGCAGGTACGCCTCGCGCAATTCGTGGGTGAGCCAGGTGCCATGCGCGCGATCCTGCGCCGTGGCGCAACCGCTGATCACGCCCGTGAAGTCGTGATTGCAGGTGACGCGAAAGCGGTTCGAGTCGAGCGTGCGCTGCAACCGGCGGCTGACGTGCAACTCGTCGAACTCGATCACGGCCCGCGGATCGGGAGACCACCAGGCCAAAAGCCCGCTCATCGGCCAGGGAAAGATGCCGTGCCGATAGGCGTCGAGCAGCCAGTCGGGGGTGAGACTGCCGCCGACGGCGATCAGGCCATCGCGGCCGGCGTTGTGCGCGGCCGGAAAGTACCGCGACGAACTGGCAGGTGTGGTCGTCCGTGCGTCGGTCATGCGAGGACCCCTGGTCTCGCCCTCGTCGCGGTGGCGAAGCTTTCAGCAGCCCGGGCCCGCCGCGGCCAGTCGCGCTGGTTTCGATTCTACGCGCCCGGCGGCAAATGGCCAGCAAAACCCGTCGAACGGCCAAACCCGGGGGGGCACAGCATCGCGCAGCGGGCGCACCACGCTCGCGCTCGACGGGCAATCGGCAACCAGCCGCCGAATCGCTATAATCCGCCGGCGAAGGCGAGGCTCGACATCCCGACGATCGGGCCACAGCGAGCTAAGTATTCTATTATCCGCTGCCGCGCATGCCCTGTGAATGTGAACAGTTCACCCGGGGCGTGGCCGGCAGCTAGCCAGCATTGCCCAGCGTCGCGACCAAGGCGACGCCCGAGGAGTAGCGCATGTTTCGCGACGGAGAGATTGAAGGGGTCGTCTTCAAGCCGCTTAAGCGGTTTTCGGATCAACGCGGCTGGCTCGTCGAGTTATATCGCGAGGACGAATTGCCCGAGGCCAATCACCCAGTGATGTCGTACGTGAGCGAGACGCAGCCGGGCGTGGCCCGCGGTCCGCACTTTCACCACGATCAATCGGACTTGTTCGCCTTCGTCGGGCCGGGAACGTTCAAGCTCTACTTGTGGGACGCCCGCAAAGAGTCGCCCACCTACCTCCACAAGCACGTCTCGCTGGTGGGGGAAGGGAACATGCAGTCGGTGATCATTCCGCCCGGCGTGGTGCACGCGTACAAGAACGTGGCCGACCGGCCCGGCTGGGTGTTCAACGTGCCGAACCGATTGTTCGCCGGCCACGGCAAGAAAGAACCGGTCGACGAAATTCGCTACGAAGAAGTAGCCGACAGCCCGTACGTGCTCGATTGATCGGCGGCTATCGCTCGTCGGCGTTCAATACGTCGCGATGGCGCGCCCGGGCCCGCCGTGGCAGCCGGCGATCTTCGTGGCGGCGAAAATAAAGTACGCCGGGCGGTTCGCGATCTCGCTCAGGTTGGTGAGAAACTCGACTCCCACCATGCCGTGCGAACCAAGCGCCCAATAGGTCGCCAGCGCCTGCTTCCCATCGGCGCTCGCCAGCGACGGGCAATCGGTGCCGACGCAACGGACGCCTTTGTCTGCCAGGTAGATGATCGTTTCGGGGGTTGCCGCCGGCCAACCTTCGCTCTGGCCGCGCAGCGGTTTCGCCAGACAGTCTTCGCCTGCTGGGCCCAACTGGCAATAGCGGTCGGTCCAGCCGCACGTGAAGATCACGATGTCGCCGGCGTTCAGCTCGCCATGTTCGCGCTCAAACGCTTGGATGTCTGCGACGTGGATCTCGGGCGAGGCCGGCAACTTCGACCCGCCGTGGCCGATGCGTCCGCTGACGTCGATCACGCGGGCTTCGCCGCAAGTGAGCCCGAGCGGCACTTTCTCGGTCGTTTGCTCGCTGGTTCCAAGCGGGCCGAACTCTCGCTCGTATTCACGCAACAGCTCTTGAACTTCCGCCGCGTACGCCGCGCGATCGAACTCCGGAGCGGAGAGCGCGAATGCGCCGGGGACCAGGTGCGTACCGCATTGGCTATCGAGGTAGTGCGTTTGCGCAAAGGACTTCCCCTGCGACTGCTCCCAAGAAATCAGCACCTTGCGCAGATAAGGAGGGCGATGCTCGCCCGCTCCGCGACCAGGCCAGGTGATCGGCAACTCTTCGCTGAGCGTGACCGACAGATCGACCACCTGGCGTTTGCGGGCCGACTTGATCAAGCGCTCGGCCAGCTTCGGCTCGGTGAAGGCCAGCGCACGGGTTTCGGCGCCGGCGCCGCCGACGTGCTTGATCGGCAACATGCAAAAACAGGCGCCGGTCGCGGGCAGCTTGCCGAAGTTGGTGCCCGATTCGAGCCAGCACAGTCCTTGCCGCAACCCGACCAGGTGCGTTTCGCCCGCCATCGCCGGCGGCAAGGGCCCCATGCTGGGGCTGTCGGTCGCCAACGTCATCACGCGCCGCCCGGCCAGATAGGTGACGCAATCGGGATCGGGATCGGGCCACGCGGATGCGGCGCCATCGACGGGCCAGGCCACGAACCGCCCTCCCTCGGGAAGCGGTCGATAGTAGTGATCGCTGTAGTCGCTGCGAAACAGCACGACATCGCCGGTCGAGAGCGGCCGATGCTCGCGCTCCCACGACTCGATTCGCTCGCGGCGGACGAGCGCGCTCTGGCCACGGCTGCCGGCGTCGCGCAGGTCGGTGCAATCGACGACGCACGCCTCGCCGATCAGTTGCCAGGCAGGGACGCGCTCGCCCGTCACCAGGCCGGCGGCGCCGGCGTCGGAATATCCACTGTCGGGGGGCGGCACCGAGTGCGCCGGAGCGTCGAACTGCGTGCCGGTGTTTTCGTCGATCGCCAAGGTGTCGCGGTTGTAGACACCGAGCGGGCCGATCTGCGCATCGTGCTGCATTTGAAACGGCGGAAAGGTTGGCGCCGGCCAATTGGTGGGGTAGTTCGGCGCCACCAGCAGCGAGAGATCGACGAGCCCGCCAGCGGTCGCGGTAGTTGGCGCCTCATCGGCCGCCGCCACCGGACCGAAAAGCCAACAGATCACGATGCCGGCAAAGATAGTAGTCGACAACCGCCGCATGCCGCGCGAACCGACAGCATCCAAGACACGACGAACTGCGTCCATCGTCGACTTCCCCCCCAGCAATGAAAGCCCCTGCCGCGCCCGACGCGGGCGTGCCGTGCGAAGGCGCTCGTATCAGATCGCCAATGTCGGCTACGCGAAGCGCGCCGTCAATCGCGCGGCGAGCGGCGCGATTCCCGTAGACAGCCGGGCCCCTTTACCGATCCCCCTAGCGTCGCGGTGCGAATGGCACCAAGATAACTCGACAAGCCGGTCTTCGCCGCGCGCCGCGCAGCCCACGAACCAACGACAATATGCCCGTGACGCATCCGCGATTCTCTTTCTCGCTGCAAGTGACCGACGGCCAGACGGCGGCCCGGCGTGGCGTATTTCGCACGCCGCACGGCGACGTGGAAACTCCGGGCTTCATGCCGGTCGGCACGCAAGGGACCGTCAAAGGCTTGACGAGCGAGCAACTGCGCGCGACCGGCGCGCAAATGATCCTGGGCAATACCTATCACTTGATGTTGCGCCCCGGCGCCGAAGTGGTCGCCGAACTGGGAGGTCTGCACCGATTCATGCGCTGGAGCGGCCCGATCCTGACCGATAGCGGCGGGTTCCAGCTTTATAGCCTGGCGCAAATGACGCGCGTCGCCGAACAAGGGGCCGTGTTCCGTTCGCACATCGACGGCCACACGGTCGAGCTATCTCCCGAGCGCGCTGTCGAGATTCAGGAGTTGTTGGGTAGCGACGTGGCGATGGTGCTCGATCACGTGCTGGGCTTGCCCGCCGAACGCGCGGCCATCGCCAACGCTTGCGACCGCACCGTCCGCTGGGCCGAGCGTTCGCTGGCCGCCGCGCGGCGGCCCGATCAAGCGATCTTCGGCATCGTGCAAGGAGGGCTGGAAGCCGACCTGCGGGTGCGCTGCGCCGAGCAGCTGGTCGCGCTCGGCTTTCCCGGCTATGCCGTGGGGGGGCTGAGCGTCGGCGAATCGCACGCGGAAATGTGCCGCATGCTCGAGGTGACCACGCCGGTGCTCCCCGACGATCGGCCGCGCTACTTGATGGGGGTCGGCCGGCCGTTGGACCTCGTCGAGTCGATCGCCCGCGGCATCGACTTGTTCGATTGCGTGATGCCGACGCGCAACGGCCGCAACGCGCTGGCGTTCACCGATGCAGGGACGCTCCGGCTGCGCAACGCACGGCACGAGCGCGACTCCGCGCCGCTAGAAGCCGCTTGCCCCTGCGTGGCTTGCCAACACAGCCGTGGCTACCTACGGCATTTGTTCATGGCCGGCGAGATGTTGGGGCCAATCCTGCTTTCGATCCACAATCTGACGTACTATCAGCGATTGATGCACGAGGCGCGGCAGGCGATCGAGCGGGGCGACTTCGCGGCGTTTCGCGAGCAGAAAATCGGCGGCTGGGGGCGCGCTGCAACTGAGGAGTTGAAATGAACTCGAACTGTGTTGCTTATAAGAACTCGACGCGACCGGCAATTTCGGCCGCATCGAGGACTTCCCAAATTAACTCGAGCTTGCGAATGAGCTCACCAATCCCCGCTGCTCCAGCAAATTGGTAAGCAACACCTGGATGGTCTTGTTGCGACTTGGCGATGGAGAGAAAGCCGCGATCAAACGTGACGAAGACTCGCCCCGTTCGACGTGCGTATTCAAACTGGTCTTCGTCGGACGCTGAAATCAGTCCGGCCTCGGACGTTGTGGTCACGTCGATGCCGCGGCGCCGCAATCCAGCGGCCACGGCCGGCGCGATATGCTCATCAAGATGAAATCGAATCGTCCGCGGCATGCGGCGCCCCGAGCTGATCGCCTAGTCGAGCGCTGGGCGAGCTGTGCGTCGACCGCAACGATTCGAACTCTTGGCGTTGCCGATCGAACTCGGCTTGCATCTCGTCGCGATGCTCCCAGAAGTAGGATAAAGCGGCATAGACATCGGCCATCGAAAGTTGTGGAAAGTCCTCGACAATTTCGTCGGCGCTTCTTCCTTGAAGTTCGTGCCATACGTAAACGTCGAGCACCCGAATTCGCGTGCCATCGATCCGAGGCTGGCCGCTGCAAGTCCCGGCGGTCATGACGATCCGCGACTGGTGCTTCGATGCGTCGGACGTTTGTGGGTGAGTAGACATGATCCTATTCTATCACTCAAACTGCGATGCAGAGCAATCGATTTGCCGCCTTTGGTTAGGAGTGGCCGTTGACCTCGGAACTGTGCTGGAAATCGGCCGTGGAGCTGGCCCACCTGGTGCGCACGCGACAGGTATCGCCCAGCGAGGTGCTCGACGCCGTGCTGGCGCAAGTCGATCGCGTCAATCCGGCGCTAAACGCCATCGTCAGCCGCGCCGATGACGATGCCCGCCGGCAAGCCCGAGAGCTCGAAGCGGCGCTGGTGCGTGGCGAAGATGCGGGGCCCCTGGCGGGCGTGCCCATCGCCGTCAAGGATCTGCACCTGACGGCCGGCGTGCGCACGACGTTCGGCTCCCGGCTCTATGAGCATTTCGTGCCCAATTGGGAGCAGCCGATCGTCGAGCGATTGCGAGTCGCCGGCGCGGTGCTGTACGGCAAGACGAATGCGTCGGAATTTGGCCTGATCCCGCTAACCGACAATTCGATTTTCGGCCCCACGTGCAATCCCTGGAACGTTGCCCACAACTCGGGCGGTTCGAGCGGCGGGGCCACCGTGGCCGTGGCCTGCGGTTGCGGCCCCCTGGCGACGGCCGGCGACGGCGGAGGTTCGATTCGCATTCCGGCCGCCTTCACTGGCGTGTTCGGGCTGAAGCCGCAATTCGGTCGTGTGCCGCACGTGGCCTTTCCGCGCGGCTGGGAAACCCTGAGCCATCAAGGGCTCGTCTCGCGCGAGGTGCGCGACACAGCGCTGGCGCTCGACGTGCTGGCGGGGCCCGACGAACGCGATCGTCGCTCGCTCCCCGCGCCGACATCGAAGTTTGTCGATGCCTGCACCGCAGACGCGAGAGGATTGCGGCTCGCCTGGTGCCCGCATCTGGGGCAGTTGCCGGTCGAGCCCGAAGTACTGGAGATTTGCCGTGCCGCGGCCGCCCGGTTCGAGGAGCTTGGCTGCCGAGTCGATGAAATCGAACTCGAACTCCCGGAACTAACGGCGGCTCAACAACAGATCGTCCTCTGCGAGGCGGCGACGGCGGTCGGCGAGCGCCGCGCCGAATGGGAACAGCTCATCTATCCCGGGCATCGCAAACTGCTCGAGCACGCCGATCGCTTGACCTATCACGACCTGGTGCGAGCGCAGTGGGCGGCCGATGAATTCGTCGAGCAAATTGCGCCGCTCTGGCAGCAGTACGATGCGCTCTTGACGCCGACCGCGCCGATCACCGCGCCGGAGAACGGCTCGCTGGGGCCGCGCGAAATCGCCGGACAGCCGCGCCGGGCCCTCTCCTGGCTCTGCTTTTGCGTTCCCTGGAACATGACGGGGCAGCCGGCCGCGAGCTTGCCGGCTGGCCGCGCCGGCAACGAATTGCCGGTCGGCTTGCAGATCGTCGGGCGGCGGTTCGACGAAGCCACGGTCCTGCGGCTGGCTTCGGCTTACGAAGCTGCCTGGCCTTGGTGGCGCGAACGTCCGCCGATCTGCCAATAACGCGGCGCGGCCGGCAATGTACTACCGCGCGATGTTCGACGCCGGACCACCGCGACCGAGTCGCAGTTCGTTGGCCAGTCGCACGTAGCCGGGATGCTGCGGCGCGACGGCGCCGAGCGTGTCGAGCAACTGTTGCGCTTGAGCGGAATGCCCGGCCCGGTGTTGAGCGTCGGCCATCAAGTACAGCGTATCCGGGCTGTTGTCGCCGCGCTGGCGAGCGACGTCGAAGTCGCTGGCGGCCTCTTCGTAGCGTCCCAGCGCGGCGGCCGTCATGCCCATCAGTAGCATGACCTGCGGCGGCTCTTCGCCTGGGGGATAAGTCTCGCGCAGCGATTGCAGCGTGGCCAGCGCGCGGCGCGGCTCGTTGAGTCGACGATGCAACTCGGCCACGCGCAGCAACGTTTCGGCATCGTTCGGCTCGAACGACAGCGCGCGATGGTAATCGGCCAGGGCATCGCGTAGCCGACCGGTTTGTTCCTTGATGCGGGCGCGGACGACCCAGGCCCGAGTCGAATGCGGATCGAGATCGACCGCGCGATCGGCGTTCTCGCGCGCCGGCTCGAAACGGCCGAGCTCGAGCTGCATTTCGGCCAGCCGCACGAACAGCGGAGCATCGTCGGTCGACAGCCGCACCGCCGTGCCGAGCTGCTCCAGGGCGGCGTCGCGCGCGCCGCGCTGCCACAAGGCTTCGGCATAGTAGCGACGCGCCTCGGCATCGCTCCCGCAGGTGTCGACCGCCTCGGCCAGCAGGCGCTCGGCCTCGGGCGTGTCACCACGATCGAGCGCGCTGATGCCCACCTGCGAAAGCTCGCGGCACTTCATCACGTTGCGCGAGACGGTGCCATCGCGACCGGTGAGCTGGCAGCCGGCGGTCAGCGTCAGACATCCAATCCAGCAAGCCGCCATGGCGCGACACGACGCGCTAGCAGAACGTGCGAACCGGCGATGCGGATGGGTGGACATTGGCGGCGGACGGTATCAAAACAACCTGTTGGCGGCAAGGTATCAGCGACTGCAAGCAGCTTATCGGCATGTCGAGCGCTTGGCCGCGAGCCGGTGGCCTGCCGGCAGCGGTCTGCTACCATACGGCATTCGCAGTCGCCGGTCCGGAAGACTTTCCTAATGCCCCAAGTTTACCAGCATTTCGGCATTCGCTTTCAATACCCCGACAACTGGACCCTCGACGAGGAGGAAGCGGTCGCCGGCAATCAGTCGGTGGCCGTCTACAGTCCCCAGGGAGGTTTCTGGTCGGTGGCCGTGCATCCGCCGCGCACGCCGCGTCAACCGCTCGCCGACGCGGCGCTGGCCGCCATGCGCGAAGAGTACGACAACCTCGACGCCGAGGAAGTGACCGAGATCGTCGCCGGCCACAAGCTCACCGGCTACGACATCAACTTCTATTGCCTTGACCTGACGAGCACGGCGCTAGTGCGCACGATCGACCTGCCCGAGGCGGTGGTGCTGATTTTCTGTCAGGCCGAAGACCGAGAATACGCCAAGATCGGGCCAGTCTTCGAAGCGATCACCCGCAGTTTGCTGGCCCTACGGCCATAGCACGAAGGAGCGAGCGCGGCATGGCAGTCGAAAAGTCGAACGCGGGTGGCAGCAGCGCGGGGGCCGATGGCGATGGGTTTCATCCTTATGTGCCCGATGCGGCCCGGCTGCCCGAGTTCACCTGGCCCGCGGTCGTGCTCGGTTCGTTGTTGGGCATCTTGTTCGGCGCGTCGTCGCTCTACCTGGTCCTGAAGGTGGGGATGACCGTTTCGGCGTCGATCCCGGTCGCCGTGCTGTCGATCACGCTCTTTCGACTCTTTTCGCGTGTGTTGCGCCTGCGGCGGGCGACGATCCTCGAAAACAACATCGTGCAAACGACCGGGTCGGCGGGAGAGTCGATTGCCTTTGGCGTCGGCGTCACGATGCCAGCCTTGTTGCTGCTGGGCTTCGATATGGAACCGAGCCGCGTGATCACGGTCGGCACGCTCGGCGGTCTGTTGGGCATCTTGATGATGATCCCGCTGCGGCGAACATTCATCGTCAAGCAACACGATCAATTGCCGTACCCCGAGGGGACCGCCTGCGCTGAAGTGTTGATTGTCGGCGAGCAGGGGGGCGCGACCGCGGCTACGGTGTTTCTCGGCTTTGGCGTGGCGTTCTTGTTCAAGGTTCTCGGCCAGGCGATGGCCTTTTGGACCGACGTGGTGCACACGCCACTTTCCTGGGTCCGGCAGGCGGAGGCGGGCCCGGCAGCCGTGACCGCCGCGGGACAGCCACAAGGATTGCGCGCCGTGCTCGGCGGCGATCTTTCGCCCGAGTTGCTGGGGGTGGGCTATATCATCGGACCGCGGATCGCGTCGATCATGCTGGCCGGTGGGGTGCTGGCCTACCTGGTGTTCGCCCCCCTGATCGTGATGGTCCGAGGGGACGTGCCAATCGACGTGCCGGCCGAAGCGTCGTTGCTCGAGCGCGAGCTGGCCGTGGCCCGCGCCGTGCGCGAGGAGTACATCCTGTACATCGGCGCCGGAGCCGTGGCCGCCGGCGGCGTGCTGAGTATGATTCAAGTGCTGCCGCTGATCGTGAGCTCCATGGTCGGTGGCCTACGCGATCTGCGCCGTAACGGCGCGGCGACGGCTGGGAACGCCGACGCTTCCACCGGCGGAGCGGAAGACGCGGCGGTGCCGCGCACGAATCGCGATCTGCCCATGAGCTACGTGCTGTTGGGCTCCGTCGGATTGGTGATCGCGCTAAGCTTGTCGAAGAATCTGGGGCTCGGCCTGCGGCTCGAAGGGCTGGCCGGCGCGCTGATGATCGTGTTCTTCGGGTTCTTGTTCGTCACCGTGTCGTCGCGGCTGACCGGACAGATCGGCTCGTCTTCGAATCCGATTTCGGGCATGACCGTGGCCACGCTGCTGTTGACCTGTTTCATCTTCTTGCTGCTCGGCAAGACGGGCAAGGAGTCGACCCTCTCGGCGCTCACGGTTGCCGCGGTCGTTTGCATCGCCGCGTCAAACGGAGGGACCACCGCGCAAGATTTGAAGACCGGGTTTCTCGTCGGCGCGACGCCGCGGTTGCAGCAATGGGGAATTCTGGTTGGCGCGCTGACCTCGGCCCTGGTGATGGGCGTCACGCTGCCGCTGCTCAATCAGGTGGGAACCGTCTACTCGAAGAAACCGGAGAACTTGCCCAGCTACCAGGTGCCAGCCGACAAGCTGGCCGCGCTGACCGAGCGCGAGCGGCCCGGCGGTCAGTACTCCGGGGTTGACGACACGCGCTACCGCGTGCTGCATGTCCATGAAGGGGAATATGCCGGCTTGCCGCGCGGGCGTTATCTGGTGAACGACGACGGGCACATCGCCTACGTGATCGATCCGGCTGTCAACGGACGTCTCGCCCATCGCGACGACGGGGCGCGGGTGATGAAGTTCGAAGCCCCCAAGACGCAACTGATGGCGCTGATTATCGACGGCATCCTGAATCAGCGGCTTCCTTGGAAACTGGTGGTCATCGGGGCGTTGATCGCGCTGTCGCTGGAATTGACGGGAACGGCGGCGCTGCCGTTCGCCGTCGGTGTCTACTTGCCGATCTCGACGTCGGTGCCAATATTTATTGGGGGCGCGATCCGCTGGATGGTCGAGCGCCGGCGACGGGCCGCGGACCGCGCGCCGGGCGATGGCGATACCAGCCCGGGCGTGCTGCTCAGCTCGGGGTACATTGCCGGCGGTTCGATTGCCGGCATGTTGCTGGCGTTTTTTGCCGTCGCGCCCGAGAAATTTCGCTCGGCGCTCGAGATTGGCAAGCAACTGCCGGCTTCGTGGCACGCCCAGCGCGGTCCCGATTGGCTGGCTTTGGCGGCGTTTGCCGGGCTGATCGCCTTGCTGGCGCTGGCCGGTTACGAGAGAATCTTCCGCGGCCAGGCACCGCGCGACGCGGACCAGCCGTGACCCGTCGCGGGCGAAACGCTCCGCACCGTGATTACGCCCCGCCAAAACATCCACCCCACTTTGATAGGGATCAACCAATCGATGCGATACGGCTCACGACTTCTGCTGTGTTTGATGCTGGGTGCCATGTTGAGTGAAGCGGGCTTGGTAAATCCCGCCTCGGCGGACGAGGGGATGTGGCTGTTCAACAACCCGCCTCGCAAGTTGCTGCGCGAGAAGTACAATTTCGAGCCCGATGCAGGCTGGTACGAGCATCTGCAGAAGGCTTCGGTCCGCTTCAACAGCGGCGGATCGGGTTCGTTCGTCTCGCCGAATGGTCTGGTGATGACCAATCATCACGTGGGTGCCGACGCTTTGGCCAAGCTGAGTTCGGCCGAGCACGATTACCTGGCCGAGGGCTTTCACGCACGTTCGCACGATGAAGAGATCCAATGCCACGATCTCGAGCTCAACGTGCTGATGAGTATCGAGGACGTGACGGCGCGAGTGAACGCCGCGGTGAATCCCGGCCTGAATCCGGCCGACGCGCAACAGGCGCGGCGGGCCGTGATGAGCGAGATCGAGAAAGAATCGCTCGACAAGACCGGCCTGCGGAGCGACGTGGTGACGCTCTATCAAGGTGGCTTGTACCACTTGTATCGCTTCAAGAAATACACCGACGTGCGGTTGGTGTTCGCGCCCGAAAAGGCAATCGCGTTCTTCGGCGGCGATCCCGACAATTTCGAGTTTCCGCGCTACGATCTCGACGTCTGCTTCTTTCGCGCGTACGAAAACGGCGAGCCGGCCAAGCCCGAACAATACTTGAAGTGGAGCGAGTCGGGGGCCAAGGAGGGCGAATTGGTGTTCGTTTCGGGGCACCCTGGCCGCACCGAGCGCCAGAATACGGTCGACCACCTGGAGTTCTTGCGCGATCGAGCGTTGCCGGCGGCGCTGAATTTGATCCGCCGCCGCGAGGTGTTGCTGGCGACCTACTCGGATCGCAGCCAGGAGAACGCTCGCCAGGCCGAGGATGAGTTGTTCGGTTACCAGAACTCGCGCAAGGCCCGCTTGGGCATGCTGGCCGGGCTGCAAGATCCGGCGCTCTTCAAGAGTTTGTCCGACCGCGAAATGGCCCTGCGGGCCACGGTCGCCGACGACGCGAAGCTCCAGCAGGAAGCCGGCACCGCCTGGGGCGAAGTGGCGGCGGCGCTCGCCGCCTGGAGTGCCTTTTACGACGAATACGCGCTGCTGGAACAGGCTCAGGCCTTTAACAGCGAGCTGTTCTCGATCGCCCGCACATTGATTCGCATGTCGGCCGAAACGGCCAAGCCCAACGGCGAACGGCTGCGCGAATATCGCGAGTCGAATCTCGAATCGCTCCAGCAGCAGTTGTTTTCGACCGCGCCGATTTACCCGGCGCTCGAGACCGCCAAGCTGGCCGATTCGCTGAGCATGTACATCGAGAAGGCGGGAGCCAAGGACGATCTCGTGCTGCAGGTGTTGGACGGCAAGTCGCCACAGGCCCGCGCCGCGGAGTTGATTCAAGGCTCGAAGCTGGCCGACGTCGAAACGCGCCGCCGGCTGTCTGAAGGGGGAGCCAGCGCTCAAGCGGCGGCCGGCGATCCACTGATCGAGCTGGCGCGATTGGTCGACGGTCCGGCCCGCGCCGTTCGCAAGCGATTCGAGGACACGGTCGAGGAACCGCTCCGGCAGGCGTATGCCAAGATCGCCAATGCCCGCTTCACGCTGTATAGCACCGAGATTTATCCCGATGCCACGTTCACGTTGCGGTTGGCGTTTGGCACGGTCCGCGGCTACGAAGAGTTGGGCAAGCCAGTGCCCCCCTGGACGACGATCGGCGGAACCTATCCGCACGCGGCCGAGCATGGCAACGTCTACCCGTTCGCGCTCCCGAAGCGTTGGATCGAAGGGAAGGATAAGCTCGATCTGGAAACGCCCTTCAACTTCGTTTGCACGGCCGACATCATCGGCGGCAATTCGGGAAGCCCGGTCGTGAATCGCGACGGCGAAATCGTCGGCATCATTTTCGACGGTAACATCCAGTCGCTCGTACTGGCATACGCCTACACCGACAAGCAAGCCCGCGCAGTCTCGGTGGCCTCGCCGGCGATCATCGAATCGCTGAAGAAGCTGTATGACGCCGGAGAGTTGGTCGCCGAAATGGGGCGCTAGCGATCGGTGGCGGGTTAGTGGATCGACGGAAGACTATTGAATCTACGGCGGGCTGATAGCTCGTCGGCGAGCTAGAAGTCGCTCTCCGCGTCCGTCTCATTTTCCGATTCGCTCTCCTCGTCGTAGTCGCGCGTCTCGAGCACGTCGGGATGACGCCGATTGAACTCCAACTCCCCGCGCAGCGTGATCTGCGTCTCCACGGCGCGAATCTGCGCGATATCGGGCAAGGCGATGAGCTTCTTGACGCCGGCGTCGCCGATGGCGGTGTGCGAGATATCGAGCCAATTGAGCTTCTTGGCCCGGGCGAGCTCGCCAATCCCCGCGTCAGTGATGGCGGTTCCCTCAAGGTCGAGCGATCCGAGTTCGGGCAGCCGCGCCAGGTCCTTAAGGCCGGCGTCGGAAACACTCGTGTTGCACAGCTCGACGGTCGCCAACTTGGCCAGGTTGACAAGCTGACTGACGCCGACGTCGGTCACGGCGGTGTCGCTGAGCGACAGATGGTCGAGCGATTTGAGTTGGGCGATGTCGGCCAGGCCCGCGTCGTCGATCGGCGACTGGTTTAGATAGAGCGTCTCCAACGGCAGGCCCGCGAGCGCAACGAAGCCCGCTCCCGTGACTTCGGTATTGCTCAGGCTCAGCGTCGTGAGTTTTGGACAGCGCTTCAGATTGGGGATCGAGGGATCGCCGATCGAGGTTTCGTACAGCCCGATGTACTTGAGCGCGGGCAGTTTCGGCAAGGTCGCCAAACCGTCGGCCACCATGGGCGCGCGGTCGAGCAGCAGGGTCTGCAGTCGCGTCAGTTGTGCCAGCTCTGCCAGCCCAGGGCCCGAGACTTGCGTGCCGTCGAGGTAGAGCGTGCGCAATGCCCGCATCTTCGACAGATGACCAAGCCCCGAATCGGAGACTTGAGTTTGGCTCAGCCCCAAAAACTGCAGCCGGTACAAACCTGCCAGTTGGCCGGCGACCCGATCGTCGGCGGGTGTATTGGAGAGGGTCAACGACTCGAGCGCCTTGAGCTGGGCCAGCCCCTGGCAATCGTCGGGCTCGAGCTGGCATTGCCAGAGCGACAGATACTTGAGCTTCGGCAGGTTGGCCAGGTATTTCAGCCCGTGGCCGCGGACCCCGGTGTTGCCGATGTCGAGCGTCTTGAGCGCCTTGAGATCGGCCAGCGAAGCGAGCCCCCGATCGGTGACTTTCGTGCCGGTCAGGCTCAGAATCTCGAGCTTCGACAAGCCCATCAAGTACTGCAAGTCGTCGTCGTCGACATCCGTATTATCGAGACGAAGATCGACCAACTCGCTTAGCGCACCGACTTGCGCCAGCAATCCGTAATCGAGATCGCAATTAGAGAGCGATACGCCGATGGGCGGACCCGATGGCTCGCTCGAGTACTGCATGTCGTCGGCGACCCACGGCGTTCCGTAGTCGTAGTCGTCGTCGTCCTCATCGTCATTGGTGCTCGCTGTGCTGGTCGTCGAGGCGTTCTCCTCGTCGTCTTCCTCCTCAACGATTCCGGCGGCTTGTTGATACCAGACCGAACCGCCCGCATTTTCGATGCGCCAGAGCGCGGGGTACCGCGCCGAATCTCGTTCGACGAGCCAGACCATGCCCATCGATCCGCCGCACAACAGCACGAAGCAGCCAACGATCAAGCCGATCACCAGTAAGGCCGTCCGCAACGGATGGCCCTGGCTGGGCGCCGGCGCTTCGAACATGGCGTGGTTCATGTCGCCGAACCGTCTACACCGCGAGAGGGAGATTAAAGGGCGCCACCGCCCGCGACCGAGCAAGCATGCGCGACGCACCTGTTTCGTCGACGCATCTTAACCGACCGCGCGGCAGAAAGGCAAAAACGCCCACGCGCGGCGATTGATCGAGAAGGTCATCCGGAGCCGGGCACGGCTAACCGGCGCGGCAGTCCCATGGGGCACCTCGCGACCGATTACTCTGGTCCGCGAAAGAAATAGTAAGCGCTATCCATGAATCGCGGCGCGTGACCAGTCGCTCGCATGCGGTAGTAGCTGGGAATCTGACCGCCGCGCGCCACGTGGGGCGCCTCCTGATTGGCGCGCCAAACCTGCGTGTTCAGCGAGCTCATGCCAAAACGCGCAGGGCCTCCTGCCATCTGCGAGCGCTGAGCCCCCTGCTGCAGCGTTTGTTGCTGCCGGGCCAAGCCCATTTGCGTTCCTCGCGACGTTGGCACCCGCTGAGCGCCGCGGAGGCTCATTCTGTCTGCGGCTTGTTGCTGTAATCGAGCCGCGGCGCGCTGCGAACGAATCGATTGCTGCGCCTGGGCCGATGTGGCCCACAGACAGACGATCGATACCAATGCCACGCCCGCAATGACTCTGCCAATACGCATCAAAGCACGGTCCTCGTCGAATACCTGCTGAAGCCAAGGCGGCCGCAGTTCTCCCGGCACGTTCCACGCCCTGCAAATTCCACCTTAGCGAAGCTTGACAGGCGAGGCAAACGATTGACCGTGCACGTTGCCAGCCCTAACCGACAGAATCGCGCAAAGCCTTACATAGCAGGGGTTCGACCGCGATCTCCGCACCCGTCACCAGGCCGCGTCGGGCGAGGCCGTATCGCTGGTCATTTCCGGGGGAAGCCGCCAGACGTGCGAACCGGCCCGATCGGTGAAAAACAGCGACGACTCCGAGGGCTTGTGCCCGTCGCCATCGGCCCACAACGCGTAGAAATCGGGATTCGCCGGTTGTGGTCGCCGGGCGTACGAGTGATTGCGTGGCGGATCGCCCGTGAGCGATTTGACCCGCTGCCAGTTGAGGCCGCGATCGCCGCTGGTCCACATCACCATCCGCCCCCCCGTGCAATAGGGCTGCGGGCCCGGATCTGTCGGGGCAATCAGCCGCCACAGGCCGTCGGCCTCGAGATAGAGCGATCCCAGGTCGTAGTTGTGATCGCTGGTGGTGATTTCGCGATCGAGCCAGGCCGCGCCGTCCCAGTGGGCAATCCGCCAGACGCGCGGATCGTTGGCCGGACCGGGAGCATGGCCGCCGCTGGTGAGGTAAACGATGATCGGCCGCCCCTGCTCGTCGAACTGCACATCCTTGAGATAGACGAGCTGCTGCTGCGATTCGTAGTCGTGCACCAGGGCCGGATTGTCGACCGTCGTCAATGGCGTTTCGACGGTGCTCCCTTCGACCGTCTGCCAACTCCGACCGGCATCGCGCGTTTCGAGGTAATACAGATTGGTGCGAGCATCGAGCCCGCCGCGAGTGGGATGATAGTTGAACGCCGTGACGACCCGCTTGCCGTCGGTGGCGGTGATCTGGTAATGCCCTCGGGCAACGTGCGCCAGCATCGCCGGCTCGGTCCAGTTGCGGCCGTCGGGGCTCGACATCCAGAACAGGCGCCGCTCGTTTTTCTTATAGCGCGTGTGCATGAAGAAGTGCGAGCCATCGGCCAGCACCCAGGGCTGGCCGTAGGAGAAGTTCGTCTCGACGACTCGCTCGAACGAGTCGATCGCATACGGCTTGGTGCTGCGATGGATATAGGCCGGCCGCGACGTGCCGTGGGCGTTCGAGTATATCCACAGATGCCCGGCGTGATCGATCGCCAGCACCGGGTTGTCGTGCGCGTCGCCGGTCCCTTTGTCGAGCAGAATGCGAGGTCGCGGTACGGTCCGGGTCTTGTGGTCGAAGTACGACACCAGGTGCAAAAGCCGTTTGCCCGAGGCGGTGCCACCGTAGACGAAGAACGTCTTGTCGACGGCCGGCGCGTAGCAGGCGATCGGCAACTGCTGGTGCGGGTACGTGGCCATTCCCCCCGAATACTTGTAGGCGTACTCGTCCTTGGTCGGACCGACTGAGTACCAGATGCCGCGATATCCGGAGTCTTCGGCCAATTCGATGGGTTCGCCCGCGGACAGCAGGCGGGTTGTCACCGCCAGGCACATCGCCAGCAGAATCGGAAGTCGCATGAGTGTGTTGCCCTGTGGTGAAAAGCCGGATGCCAAACGCGCCAAGGCGGGTCATTGTAGCCCAGGAAACCGTCGGAAACCCGTGGGAAAACCCAGGAGAACTGCCAAGTCGGGGACTGGTACATTTTCGGCTCACCAACGTCGTCTGTGCCAACTTACGAGGGCCGAAAACCTGTACCTGTCCTACCTGTCCCCCTCGTTTTTGCAGTTCTCCCGCTGGAAAACCGGGCGGGCTTGTTGCCGAAGACTTTCGTGCTAACTTGGGACCTGATCAGCGAGACGTGTCTTGTCTCGGCCGAGACCCGCTTGGCTCGCTGTTCCCTAAGTCGCTGGCAAATAGCGACCTGGCGGCGTAGCTCAGTTGGTTAGAGCAGCGGAATCATAATCCGCGTGTCCGGGGTTCGAGTCCCTGCGCCGCTACTTCTGATCTGCCGTGCATTGTCTTGTATCGAGTCGCATAAACCCTTGTCTGGCAAGGGCTTTTTCTTTTGCGGCGAACCGAAGCCACTTTTTGGGTCGCTGCACTGCCTTGAATTGCCGTGCCTCAAATCGCATCCTGCGCGCTGCACGTGGCGCTGCACCGCATTTGATTTCTGTTCTACAGTTCGCTTCTTTCCATCCCCACCGATTGGCCTAGTTCCGTCGCCCATGAATCCCGCCAGCTTCGCGACAGCATCAGCCTCTTGGCCGGGAAATAGGTGTCCGTAAGTATCCATCGTAAGCGTGATCTGCGAATGTCGCATGACAGTCTGGACTACCTTTGGGTGCGCTCCTGTCATGGCAAGCCACGCCCCGCAAGTGTGCCGTAGTGAATGGAAGTCCAATCGCTCCCCGTCGTCGTTGCCGTCCAGAAGAAAGTCGCTCATCAGTCGTCGATTCAGCTCGGATTCATCCTCCTTCACTTCGTCAAGCCAGAGCTGGCGTGCGATTGCCAGGTCTTTACGAAGCATTCGTACGACATCTGTTTCGTAGGGCATTTTGAAAACTGGTGACTTTGATGGCTTTGCTTCGATATGGGCTTTTAGCTCACAGGCCAACTCAGGAAGGATGTATTGACGGGCATCGTCGCCATTTTTGGTTGTTGAGGCCTTCGCCACGATATAGGGCTTGTTTCCGTCGAGGAACAACCGACCTCGCGTCAACGCCCGTAGCTCGTTCGAGCGCAGCCCAGTTTGAATGGCTGTCGCGTAAAGAAGACGCCGTTCGTTACCGAACACGCCATGCGGCGATGGTGCTAAGGCCGTGGCCCTTTGCAACCAGGGCCATTCGGCGGGCAATAGCATTCGGCGCGGGCGACGAGGATCGGTTTTCGGGTTTGGCGGACGGACGCATCGCAGCGGATTTCGGATGAGCTTGTCATGATCCGATAGCCACGTCGTGAACGCTTTCATGGCAACCAGGTAGGCTTGTGTGGAGCGAGCCGACCTTCCTTTTTCGAGCCACTCCTTTGCGAACCGGTTCACACCATCGGCCGAAATGTCGCCAATGACCTTAAACCCACAAAACTCGCAGACTTGCCGAATCTTCCCCAGGGTCTCGGTTACGTGCCCGGCCGTATTCCCGGCGCTTTGCAGCTTGGCTTCGAAGTCGCTCAGATGAGTCTCAATTGGCCGTCGAGAATGATGCGCAATCGCCTCGGCGGTTGGATCAATCACCCCATCGCGGCGCAAAGCAGCATCGGACTCAAACTTTGCGGCAATACGTTCGGCTGATGCCTTGTCGGTCGTGCGTGGAAGTTGTCCCGCGTGTAGTTGAAAAGCGGTGATGGTGGTTCCTGTTAGTGGATTGTCAGGCTCGCTTGCGTTGGTCGTCAAGGGTTGGTCCTGCAACCTCGCGCTGTAAAGCATCGATCAGCAGTTTCAAGTGCCGATAGCCTTTCACGCGGTTGAAGCGTCGTTCGGCGTCCAGCAGTCCGGCCACGCACCAGCGCTGCCGCATATCGCCGTCGCGCCAGCGCTTCACGCGGCGTGTGGCCGCTTCGGCCACGCTGAAGGCGCTCTCAATGGGATTGGTGGTGGCCAGGCTCTTGCGCAACAGCTCCGGCACGCCCAAGCGGACCACGGTCAGCGTCTCCTCCAGACCCTCTTCGAGGCTGGCCGCCGCATCGGGGTTCAAGCGTCGCAGCCAAGCGACGGTCGTGCCGAGCGCCTTGACCGCCTGCCGGTGGTCGGTGTGGTGATAGGCCAGGTTCAACTGCCGACGCAGCTCGTCATGATGCTTGTCCGGCAGGTGAGCTTCGACGTTCCGCTTCTTGTGGGCCTGACAACGCTGCACCACGGCGAACTTGCCCCACACCCGACCGACCGCCGCACGTAGCGCCTTGGCCCCGTCCAGGACGAACAGCGTCGGCACGTCGGTCCGCACGCCGCGCTCGCGCAGTTCCTCCAAGAGGGAAGTGCAGACAGTCGCGTTCTCGGTGGCTCCTTGTCGCAGCCCCAACAAGCGTTTCTCGCCAGCGCTCGTGATTCCCAGGGCCACGACCATCATTTCGCCGGCATAGGGCTGGGCGTCGATGAAGATCACGGCGAACTGCTCGTCGGCGAAGTGTCGCTCGGCCAGTTGCTGTAATTGCTCAGCGCTGGCCCGCACGAAGCCCCGGCTGACGCTGGACTTTTTCACCCCGAAGCCTGCGCGGGCCACGTCAACCACCCGCTCGTAGCGGCGGCACGACACGCCGTTGACCATCTTGGCCAGGGCCGACTCGGGCATCGCGTCGGCCGATTGCAGCAGGGCGTAGTTGGCTAGCTCCGCTTCGCCGCTGCCGGTGGTTGAGCGGACCCGTGGCTTGCGAACCGGAACCTTCTGGCCGGCGATCGTGACATAACCCCCTTGGTGGCCGTAACGCGTTTCGCCACGCTCAGACGGCCGCTCGTACCGCGGTCCACACCGCCGCGTCACTTCGTCTTCCAGTAGGCATTCGGCCATCTTCAGGCCGACCTCCACCGCGAAGCTGGACAGCGACTGACGGGCCATTTCGATCAGCCCTTCGATCGACAACGGCAGTTGAACCTGCTCGGCTTGGGCCAGCGCTTGCCGAGCGATCCGTCGCAGAGGCCGACCCCGCCCTCGGCCAGCTGATTGCTTGCGTCCACGATTCGACTTCGAGTAACTTCCACTCATGGTGGTTCTCCCTTCTCCTGGAAAGAGCGGCCAGGCGACCATCGCCCAACCGTGGGGAACCACCATCTTCTACTTTTCAACTATTACAGGGACATCTTCCGTGCGTGTGCACTTTGTCTTTCGCTTGCCGTTGTGATCATGCCATGCAGCGTACCAATACCCACCGCGGTTCTGCTTGCCGCCTCTCTTATAGACGCTCGCCACCACTAACCCTTTCGTTTCTTGGGCCGCAATTCCATGCCGAGATAGTCAATCAACTTGTCCAGGGTTTCCAGTCGCAACCCGCCGGTGCCATGCACAAGTCGAGAGAGATTCGCTTCTGAAATGCCAGTCGCCTTGCTGATTTGGTAGCGGCTGACAGATGCATTACGCACCGCTTCGCGAAGTTCCTCGGAAAAGGTTTTGACTACCATTCCACAGATGGTAGCGGCTACTTGGCCTAGTGCCAAGTATCTATCGGTGAATTTTGTGCGCCTCAATCCACTGGCGCAGGTCTGCCGGATCAAATCGAACGGCTCGCCCAATTCGCACGGTCGGCAACTCGCCACCAGCGACCAAGGACCAAATCTTCCGCTCACAAAGGTTCAAAGCCTTCGCTGCGTCGCGTACCGTTAGCAACGCCTCAATACTGTCAACCATCGATGCCCCTCCAATGCCTGCGCTCGTTCCTCCCTCGCGCCACCATTCCTTAATTCTCGTGCGCCGTTTATGCCGCATGCTCTGTCGCGCGGCGTCGATAATCCTCCAAGTACGCCACCTGGTCGGCCCCGCCATCTACCTCGTTTAGCAGTTGCGCTGCCGCGACCACCAACCCATGGTACGTCGTCGGCAACACACCCCGTTGCAGTAGCGCATTGGCCAGACACCCCCTCCCTTGCTTCACAAGACGAATGGGGTCGATGCGACTACGGTCAAGCGGTACGAGTGGTCCGGCCGGTTGCCCGAACACCGCGATGAATGCACCGGCGATGCTCTGCCATAGCGGCAGCGTTTCCGCCCGGCTTTGATGGTTGTTGCGGCGATCGACAGCTTCCACCGTCAGCCGAAACCAATCCGACATCAATGTGGCTACCAGCGAGCCGCTGAGACGACACAGGTCAGCCGGCGAATCGATTCCACACTTGCATAGCCGCTCGCGCGACACCTGGAATTCAAGCCGTGCCGCCTTTTCCGGTTGACTGCCACCCCAGCGACGTTCGACGAGCGCTCGGAAGTAAAGGTCGTCGCACTTGCGCCGCTGTTGTTCGAGCTTGTCGTAGATGACCAGCCGCAAGGGCCGCGCCCCGACCGACAACCCGGTACACGTTTGCGAGACGAGCTCTTCGAAAGGATGAACCCTCTGAGCGCGGGTTACAAAGTGGCCGTGTTTCGCGAGCTTCTGCAACTCGGCAGCGTCGAGCCCCGCTACATCGAGGCACAAATCCGCTCGCGTCAGCTTCTCGTCACGAAGCTGGGCGCCGAGACCGGTTAGCATTTCGCGAATCGACTGGTAGGTTTCATTTGCCCCGTTGCGCAGGCAATCGCTTCCCGTTTGTCGGACATAGACGTTCGGCAGCCTGTCCGAACCCGTCAACCGCTTGGCCAGACCGATCGCTACTCCGTGGTAAGTCACATGAAAATCGAAATGCTGGCCGCGGTCGCCTCCGCGGTTGATACCCTTGCGTCCGACTCGAACCGCACCCGCGCCCTCGAGCTCCAGCCATACATCGTGCGCTTGTTCTTGTTGGGCGATTGCTTTTGCGCTTTCGAGTTGTGCGATCAGCGACTGAAACGCGGACGATTGCCATTCCGCGATCGCCGACCATTCGAGCCAGTCATATCCCCCTGACGCGTGGTATTCCGGGTAGCCTGCTAGCTCTACCTGGCTAGTGTGAGGGTGGGTGTTACTCGCTGGCCACTGTATGCAATTTCTACGACAGATGCACCGATATCACAAAATGTGATTTCTATGATGCACGTGCGACACGCGGCCACTGTCATATTCTCCCACCTTTTCGGCCCTCCCTTGTTGTTGGCACCATTGACCTGCACTGGCATGTCCTGGCCTTGCTCCTCTGCTGGCCGGCCCGGCCAGGAGTTTTTTCCAGTTTTCGCTTGCGGCGTGATTTTGCTCCAGAGCATGTTCCATTACCGCTAAGGGAACCCCGCAAGCTTGCCAGAGACATATGGTTTTTCGAGAAACTCGTTGCGGCGCCGCTTTGCCAGCACGTACAATGTGACGCGATTCGTCTGGGCAGCCTCGTCGGCGCCTGAGGAGGGAACGCTAATGCGACTGAAAATCTTAGCAGCGACACTCTTCGCGGCGCAACTTGCGCTGCTGGCTGGTCTCGACGCTCGCGCGGCGACGATCCAGTTTTTATCGCCGTTTGGTTTGAACTTCGGTGTTGCGTGGGGTGTCGACGGCCAGAAAGTCGTCGGAGAAAGCAACATCGGCTGGCTCTACGATGGGACCAGCTATCAGGTCATTCAAGTCCCGTGGGGGGGGTAACAGTCCCTCACGATGTCTCAGGCAACAATGTCGTCGGCGTTTCGGGAATATCGAGCTTCCTGTTCGACGGCACCACGTATACGAAATTGACGCATCCGCTGGGGACCAACGGCACGAATGCCCACGGCATCGACGGCAGCAACATTGTTGGCTATTACACGGATTCGTCGAGTGTAACTCATGGTTTTTTTTACAATGGCACATCGTACTCGACTCTCGACGTACCTGGCGCCAAAAATACGTTCGCATATGGAATCGAGGCAAGCAACGTTGTCGGGTATTACACCGACGCCAAGAACCGCACGCACGGGTTCATATACGACGGCACGACTTGGACCACGCTGGACGACCCGCTCTTCTTAGCTGCTGGAACCACCGCCGTGTACGGTCTCGATGGCAGCAACATCGTGGGATACACTTCTGTATAGCTCAAGGTTTCTGGGAATCGTGGTGTGAGAGGCTTTCTCGGGTGAAGATGGACAGACCCGGTCGCGAGCGGTGTGCTGGCGGGGGGTCGCAACCCGAGGAGCCGACACGATGGGGAAACA
>JBFXAH010000031.1:0-59975 GCA_050184475.1 Pirellulales bacterium
CCGCAAAATAGCGAGCTTCTCGGCGCCCGTGAGGTAGTTACGCGGCTGAGTCATGGGAATCCTCCGAAGTCAGGGTTATGCTAACCCCGCCACCGGAAATTCCCATTCCATAAGAAGCAAGACAAAACCAAGTCGGCAGACGAGGCTTCCGAGCGCGCAAAAGAATTCGAGAGGATTCTGCCGCCGCACCTTGACCGCCTGAAGGCCATCGCGAAGGCAACGGAGAAGGTCGAACGATTCGGCGTGATTCTGAAAGGGAAGGACGCAGAGGGCAAGACCGAGTTAAAGTTCCATGAGTGCGTGCCCGAGGAAGGGCACGAGACCCAATCAGACTTCGAATGGTTTGGCGGAAAAAAGCAGCACGGGTCGTTCGTGCCTAAGCCAAGTAAGGATGGAAAGATTCATCTTGAGAATCTACCGGATGAACTGACCGAAGATGTTTTGGACCTGGATTCTCCAATTGAATACAACTGGCACACCCATCCGCCCGGATTGGACGCCGAGCCATCAACCGCAGATGGTAAATTATGCGAACGCAACGACATAGTCGGCGTCGTCGTGACTTATATTGGCCGATCACGCGGGGGAAAGATCATCGACGACTGGATCATCTGGATCGTGGACGTGGATGGCAAAGCCTATGAGTACAAACCACCCCTGCCAGCGAAAAAGTGATCACTCGAGCCGACCTGCCCCGTTCCAGCGGGTGAGCCTAGTGCGATTTCGTGCGCTCGTATTGGTGGCCGCCGCGGCCCTGGGCAGTGGCATCTTGGCCGGATGCGGGGCCGAAGCGCCGGAAACACCAGTTCGCGTCTTCAAGAAATACCCGAACGAGGAATACAATACGTCGATCGTCCAGATCCTCGCGCATCGCGACCGCTATCACAGGAAAGAGGTTCAAATCGAGGGTTATTTGCGCGTCGAATTCGAGGGGACGGCGATCTATCTCTGCAAGGAGCATGCCGATTACGGTATGACGCACAACGGGTTCTGGGTCTCGTTCGACAAGTTGGCTGTGCCCTATACCGATCCCGCTGGTCCCGTGGAGTTCGACAACAAGTACGTGTTGATCGAGGGAGTGTTCAACAAAGACAGTCTTGGGCATGCCAGCTTGTGGCAAGGAACCATCGAAAAGGTCAATCGCATCCAGGAACTGACGAAATCGAGCGATTAATGCAACCGATTGTTGCGCGAACCCCGCTTTTGCTCGCGCAAACCACGAGCCATTTTCAATGGAAACTTTGACCAGACCTCTTAACTGACAGTCGCCGACTCGTGCTCGTGGTGCGGCTCGGTGTCGATCAGGCCGTCGCGGATGCGGATCACGCGGCGGGCATACTGGGCCACGTCGGCTTCGTGCGTGACCAGGATGATCGTCAGCCCTTGTTCGGTATTGAGCCGCTGGAACATCCGCAGAATCTCGTCGCTGGTGCGCGAATCGAGATTGCCGGTCGGTTCGTCGGCCAGCAGCAATGCCGGTTCGTTGATCAGCGCCCGGGCGATGGCCACGCGCTGCTGCTGGCCGCCTGAGAGTTGCGACGGCTGATGATCCATCCGCTCGGCCAGCCCGACCGCCTCGAGCCAGTGCGTGGCGCGGCGCCGGCACTCGGCGTCGGAGATGGTGCGCGGGTTGTAGCTCATCGGCATCATCACGTTGTCGAGCGCCGACGTGCGCGGGAGCAGATTGAAACTCTGAAAGACGAAACCGATCTGGCGATTGCGAATCACGGCCCGAGCGTCGCGCGACAGCCGCGAGATCTCCTCGCCGTCGAGCCAGAACTCGCCCGAGGTCGGCCGGTCGAGGCAGCCGAGGATGTTCATTAGCGTGGTCTTGCCCGAGCCCGAGGCCCCCATCAAGGCGACGAGTTCGCCGCGCTCGATCTCCAGCGACACGCCGCGCAGCACCGGCACGTCCACCTCGCCGCGGTGGTAGGTCTTCGTGATATTTTCGAGCTTCAAGAGGGGCATGGCGGGTACTTGCACGCTAGCTCGAGGGGCGCTTGCTGGCGCGCAGTTGCGGCGCGAAGGGGCTGGCCACGGTGTCGGCGGGTGCGTCGGCGACTTCTTCACCGACGATGACCGCGTCGCCAACTTCGAGTTGACCGGCCACGATCTCGGTGTGCGTGGCGCTCGAAACGCCGAGTTCCAATCGCACCGGCCGCACGACCTCGCCAGCGGCCACCCAAACCGTGCCGCGCTGGCGGTGGTTGTTCGTCGTCTTGGCGGGTGCGGCCCCCTGGTCGGCCGTCGGCGCCGGCGCCTTGTCACGCGGGGCAGGCTTGTCGGCCGCCGGCACGTCCCCCGTGCCGGGTAGATAATCGGGATCGATCTGATCGTCTCGCGGCTGCCAGCGCAGCGCGGCGTTGGGCACCAGCGCGACCTGTTCGCGGCGGCCAATCTCGAATTGCAGATTGGCCGTCAGGTAGGGCAACAACCGCCCGGCCGAATTGTCGGTGCTGACCACCACGGTATAGGTCACCACGTTTTGTGTCATCGTGGCGTTCAAACGGGTTTGCGCCACGTGCCCTTTGAAGACTTCATCGGGGTGCGCGTCGACGGTGAACGTCACGCGTTGCCCGGGAAAGATCTGCCCGATGTCGGCCTCGTTGACGGCGGCCCAGACTTGCAGCCGCTTGAGGTCCTTGGCGATCAAAAACAGGCTGGGAGCGTTGAGGTTGGCGACCACCGTTTGTCCGACGTTGACGCGGCGATCGATGATCACCCCTTTGACCGGCGAACGGATCGTCGTGTAATCGAGATTTACCTCGGCCTGGGTGAGCGCGGCCTGCGCTTCGGCCACGACCGCTTCGCCGACCGCCAGCGCTGCCTTGGCCGCCTCGAAGTCGGCCTGGGCCGTGTCGTACAGCGTGTCGGAGATTGCCGAGCGGTCGCGGCTGGCCAGCGTCTGGGCGCGGGCCCATTCGCGCTCCTTCTGATGCAGGCGGGCTCCCAGTTGCAACAGGTCGGCCTTGGCCTTGGCCAGCGTGGCCGTGGCCTGATCGACGTGCGTGCGATAGATGGCGTCGTCGATCTGGGCCAGCACGGTGTCTTCTTCGACGGCCGAACCGTAGTCGATCGTCTTCGACGAATCGGTCGGATCGGCCCCGAGGTTCTTGATCTTGCCAGCGACCTGCGCCCCGACGTCGACTACTTCCTCGGGCTCGATCGTGCCCGTGGCCGTGATCGTCGACAGGATGTCGCCGCGGGAGATTTCTTCGGTGCGGAAGCGTGGGGGCCGCTGCTGCGATTGCCACCAATACCAGCCACCCGCGGCTGAGCCGGCGACGACGAAGAGCAACAAGAACGCACGCAGGAATGGTCGCATGGTGTGTGGTCGCAAGGCGTGTGATGGCCCCGGCTTCGGTGCAGGGCCGGGTGGGAGTTCGCTGCTAGGGATGTTGCCCGCGGAACTGGCAACGGGGACGTGGTCGGCCCAGCGCGGGATGTTGCCCGCCGGGTCAACAGGACTTAAACCGCTGGCGTCACGACGAGTTTCGCGGCCAGGCCATTCAAGCTATCACGCCGGTCGCGGCGGGAAAACTATCGAGCTGCCGCACTGCCGCACGGCGCGAGCTCGCTGCGGTGAAAGGGCCTTCACGGATCAGGCCGGGTCGATGACGGTCCGCAAAGCCAGAGAACTGGCGCTGGGGTGCGGAAGTTTCTGGGCTCTTTTTGAGAAAAGTGCTCCATGCTTGAAAAGTTGCGGTAGGATGCGGCCTGTCTAGGTCCGTATAATGAGAAGTCCAGGGACGCGGCGGGCGAATGGGAGCTGCTTGCTGATGCGGAATTGCTTCATCCTGTGCGGCATCAAGCTGACTCTGTTGGGAGCGTTCGTCATGACCGCGCCGGCCGAAGGGCAACAGCCAGGCGCGCCACCGACGGAGTCTCGCGCGCTGGGGCCCGCCGATCTAGAGGCGATCGCCGCCCCCTATCGGCAGCCCGAGGGTTTTCGGCAATTGTGTGAAGCGGTCAAGACGCGCAGCATCGAGGTCGCCGATCGTCATAAGCAGTTCGCCCACACCGAGACGACGACCAGCATTGAGATCGACGGCAAAGGACAGCCCACCAAGAAGGAAGAAGTCGTCGAGCGGGTGCGGTTTGGCGGCGATCAAGAGTACCGCACGGTCGTTCGCAAGGTGGACCTGCTGAACCGGGTCGATCAAACGCCGGCCAAACCGCGCGAGGTCATTCCTCCGAAGGCGACGCTCATCTACCCCTTCACGCGCGAAGCGCCCGACAATGCCTATCGTTTTTCGTTCGAGGGCTGCCAACTGGTCGATGGCCAGCCGCGGCTGGTGATTCGCTTCGAGCCGAATGGCCCCCCCGACGAGAAATTCCGCGGCGTGCTGCTGATCGATCCGCAAACGCTCGAGCCGCTGGTCTTCGACGCCCAGTGGGCCAAGCCCCCGAAGTTCGTCAACCAGATGACGATGCGCCTGGAGTGGGGGCCGGCCAACAACGGCCATACGCAAACTTTGCGCAGTCTGGTGACCGGCTCGGGGGGCTTTGCCTTCGTGCAGCGCAGCTATCGCATCGAGACGCGCGTCGGCGATTATCGTCAGCCCGCCAGCCAGGCGCAGGCGTCGGTCAACTGATTGTGGTTGCGGCCGCGCCGATGCGCTCTCTGGTCGCTAAGGTGGCGTCGCGCTCGGGCCGGTTGTCAGCCGCTGCAGTTCCTGCCGGGCCGACTCCAGCCGCGGATTGATTTCCAAAGCGTGCTCCAAGTGCTCGATGGCCTCGGCCCTGCGCCCTTGAAAGGCGCGGATTCGTCCCAGGTTTTCCCAGGCGACCGCGTTGTCGGGTTCCGCGGCGACGAGCGCCAGAAGTTGTGCACCGGCATCGTCGACGCGCTGCACGGCCACCAGCGCCAGCGCGTACGGTTCGCGCACCTTGTGATAGCCGGGCCGCAGTTCGAGGGCTCGCGCGAAACTCTCGATCGCCCGTTGCGGACGGTCGAGCGCCAGCTCGGCGCGGCCGAGATTGAAGTAACTCGACGCGTTGTTGGGGTCGGCCGTCACGGCGCGACGGTAGAAGTCCAGCGCGAGATTCCACTCCTCTTGTCGCGAATGAACATTGCCCAGCCCGTTGAGCGCAACGGTGCTCGTCGGATTGACCGACACGGCCTGGGCGAACAACGCGGCATTCGAGCGCCAGTGCCGCGTTTGAGCGGCGCTTCGCACGCCGCACAATAGCAGCAGCGCCGCGATGGCGATGTGCGCCGCGCGCCGGCGCGTACGGCCCGCGAAGGCCGCCACGACAATCGCCGGACCGAGCATCGCCAGATAGGCGTAGCGATCGGCCACGGTCGAGAAGCGCTGAAAGGCAAACGGGACCAAACCGAGCACCGGCAAAAGCAGCCCGAGCGAAATCCAACCCGCCCGTCGCCAAACGGGCGGCACGCGCCGCAAACAGAGCGCCACGGCCAGGGCGACCGGCAACAGCCAGGTGATCCAAACCCAGTTGCTCGCCAGCAGCCAGTCGGGGCTGCGGCCGTAATCGGGCGCCAGATTAAGGGGGATGACCAGCTTGTAGAGGTAGAAGGCCACCGCATCGGCGGCCACCACCGGGCGCTGCCACCAGATCGTCGGCTGGACAAAACTTTCGGCCCCTTGCACGTTGCGGGTGACGAGCGCGACGCCCAGTGCCAGGGCCAGCCAGGGGACGAGCGCCGCGGCGATGCGAACACCGCCGGGCGAATTCGCCGTTTCGCGCGCTGTCCAGGTGGCAATCAACCACGCCACCAACGGCAACGCAACCGCGGCCGGCTTGGCCAGCATCGCCAGCAAAAACAACGCAGCCGCGCCGGCGTACAGAAAGACCAGCGCTGCGCGCCTCGGCTTCGCGGACTGACCGGGCGATCGCCGGGCACTCCACTGCCCGACGAAGCGCTCGAATATCAACAGGGCCCAGAAGCCGAAGCATCCGCACAAGAGCCCCTTGGTTTCCGTCACCCAACAGGCCGATTCGACCTGCAACGGATGCAGGGCAAAGAGCAGCGCTCCGGCGGCGGCCCCCCATGGCGAGCGGACGATTCGCACGAGCAGCAGCCAGACCAACCAGGCGTTGGCCGCGTGCAGCAGCACGTTGCCGAAGTGGAAGACCCGCGCGTCGAGCGGATGTGGATCGCCCCCCGTCGGAGTTTCGGCGGCCAGCGCCGCTTCCGCGCTCCACAGGGTGTAGGTCGCCGGCACGTACAAGCCGGCATAGGGGCGGGCCCACAACACCAACAGCCCCCCCGGCGACGGCGGATTGACGAGACGATTTTCGCTGATGTTGAGATGGTCGTCCCAGTCCAACAGCGGAAAGCTGACAGTCCAAGCGAAGAGGGCCAGCGTCGCCAGCACGACGAGCGAGCCCGGCAGCCAACGCGAAAGAGCGGCGGTTGTCATCCAGCTCACTCGGCAATGCGACTCTACGTTCCCTTCAAGAATCGCTCCAAGAACAGCATCTGCACGGCGGTCAGGTAGTCGCGGTTGTCTTTCTTGCCGAAACCGTGCCCTTCGTTATCGGCGTAAACGGTCCAGACGGGCCGGCCGGCGGCCCGCACTTTCTCGGCGATCTGCTGCGCCTCGAAGTAGGGCACGCGCGGATCGTTCACGCCGTGGGCCACCATCAGGGCGGCTTGAATCTTGTCGGCCCCGGCCAATGGGCTGATCCGCTCGAACACCTTGCGCATTTCGGGATCGCGTTCGTCGCCATATTCGGCGCGGCGCAGGTCTTGCCGATAGGGGCTCGTCCGCTCCAAGAACGAAATAAAGCTGGCGATGCCGACGATGTCGATCCCCGCCCGGATGCGCTCGCCGTAGTGCACGAGCGAGGCCAAGACCATGTAACCGCCGTATGAGCCCCCCTGCACGGCGATGCGCGAGGCATCGAGCTCCGGCTGCCGGGCGATCCAATCCAGCAGCGCGCCAATATCCTTGACGCTGTCTTCGCGACGCTCGGCGTTGTCGAGCAGCAAATAGGTCTTGCCGTAGCCGGCCGAGCCGCGCACGTTCGGATAAATCACGGCGATCCCTTCCTCGACGACCAGGAACTGCGTCGTCCCCGAAAAAATCGGCCGCGATTGCGATTCGGGCCCGCCATGAATGTCGATCACCACGGCGGCCGGCTTCTCGCGCGTCGCAGTCGGCGGGCGGTAATAGTGGGCCGGCACTTCACGGCCATCGAAGCTCGAGAACGTGATCCGCTCGGGGCGCACGAACGTCGCGGGGTTCAAGCCACCCACTTCGCTGAAAGTCCACCGCGTGGCCGCGCCCGCCGCGCGGCCGTCGGCGATGTCGATCGAATAGGCATCGGCCGGAGCATCGGGCCGCGCCAGCGTAAAGCCCAGCCGCTTGCCGTCGGGCGAAAACTCCAGGCCGGCGATCACCCCCAGCGGCAATTCGACCGGCGTGGGCTGCCCCCCTGCGGCGAGCAGGTAAATCTGGCTGGCTCCATCGACGTTGACCGTGAAAGCGACGAGCCCCGTGTTGGGATCGACCTCCACGTCTTGCACGTCCCAGCCCAGGTCGGGGGCGAGCCACTGGTATCGGCCGTTGGCCAGATCGACCTTGGCCAGCTCGAGATATTCGCCGCGGGCGTCGGTCGTTACGTACAGCGAACGGCCGTCGGGCGTGAAGGTGGCCGCGCCAAAAGCAATCTTCGCTGGCCGTGCATCCTTATCTTCGGCCCCCTTTACCGCCGGCATCGGCAGCGGCGTGAGCTTCTTGGTCGCCAGGTCGAGGGTCGCCGGGTACGACTCGTTGATCGACACGTAGTGCAGCAAGGCCAGCCGGCTGCCGTCGCGCGACCAATCGGCCGCGAACCAGAACTCGCCGTCGGTTTCCAGCAGCGTTTCGCCTTCGCCCGCCTGCCGCGTGTCGGTCACGTAGATGTCGGTGTCGCGGCCGTTGCGGCGGTTCGAGTGGACGATCATCCGCGCGCCATCTTCGCTCACGGGGCCGAGCTCGTTACGCGATTTGCCGTCGGTCAACAGCGTCGCCTCGCCGGTGGTGCGATCGAGCAGGAAGATCTGGAAGTTCTCGTTCCCTCCTTCACTCATCGTGACCAGCAGCGCGCCGTCGTCGGCCTTGGGGAGTGGCCGCCCGCCGGCCGGCTCGTCGAAAAAGGTCACCTGCTCGCGCCGCCCACCCGGCTCGTACACGCGGTGCAACTGCACGCTGTTGCCGAAGCGCGTGCCGATCAACATGCCGCGGCCGTCGGCGGCCCAGCCCTGAAAGCCGGCGGTGCGCACGTTCTGGTATTGCCGCAGCCGCTCGAAGAACTCGGAGGGGACGACCGGTACGTCGCTGGTCGTGATCGCCGGCGGCCGACGCGGGTCGGCGGCCTCGTCGGCGCCCCTCGCGCTGGGGCTTGCGCAAGCCAAGCAGACAAACGAAGCAGCCACGGTCAGGCGTCGCAGATCGAACATCGCGGTGGAATCCCCTTGCGCGAGTGACAAAACGAAACAAGCCCAGGGTTCGGCGGTCCCTGGGCGTAGTTTATAACCGATTCGCTGTGAGGTCATGCGGTTGGGTGGCCCTCTCGGGCCATGAGCCCGCAGTTCTTGGCCGCGCCGCAGCCGCTGCGCGGCTTTGGGCCCAAGGTGTCAGGAACCAACTCGGCACGCACAACGGTTATGCAGGGCCGCGCACTCGTCGGTTCCAGACACCGCCTCGATCCGTGCCCATCCGTCGTAGTTCAATCCCTCCGCCCGATCTGTGGTTCGGAACTCAGTTCAAGACCCGGGGAGGAACTCGTGCTCGAGCGTGACTTCGCGCACCTGCCGGCTGTCGGGATCGAAGACGCGAATCTTGATTTGGATCGCCCGCAGCGGCGCGGAATACGGGGGTGGCGCTTCCTGCTCGGCCGGGTCGTCGATGCCGGCGGCGCCGTCGTTATCGATGCCGTCGGTGCCGGCGTCGACCGGGTAGGTCGAGCCCGGCTCCCAGCTCAGCCGCTGGTTGATGCCGTCTTGTTCGTAGTGCGTGCTCCAGGTGTCGTAGACGGCCGCCGGCCAGGTCGCAGCTGTGGTCGTGTTGGAACTTGGCGGATCAATGGTCAACGGCCCAGGATGCGTACCTCGCACACCGGATCGAGCGTCGCCAGCGTGATGAAAGAGCGGACTCAAACCTATGGATGCAAGTGGGGAGAGGTCTCCAGGAGGTGATGCAGCGGTTGATGCAGGGTTGAGATTCTGGACGCCTCGAACACAACTTGGTGGAAAATATGGTGCGCCCGCAGGCAGATTGAATGTTCCCGTCGTACTAATTCCATTCGTGCAGAAGTAGTTGAGATCGACAAAAGCACCGTATCCAGCGATCGCGCCTCCTTCTCCCACTGTACGTAGTTTGTTCCCGTTGGATTGATATGAATTCAGCATTGCGCGCGTGGAGGACCACATATCATTGCCGCCGCCAGTTGGATCCGTTTCCCAATTCTCATTAGGCGAAACGGCGATCGTCGTGGCCCCTCCCGGCGCCGTGACGGTGACAATCGGCGCTCCCAAGTCCCAGACCTTGACGTCGAATTCCAGCACGTTGGTAAGGATGATGTCTTCGCTGACGCGCACGTCGTTGCCGGCATTAGTGGGCGAGACATAGTGCGTCAGCTCTCCGGTACGCGATTGACCGGATAGCGGCTGGGTTTCCAGGAATGGCATCGGATTGCGCCAGGCATCGAATGCCGCATTGGAGTATGCAGTTCCGGTCCCGCCGTTCATCGGAACTGGCATCGACGCATCGGGCGTTAGCTGAGCGGTATACGGATACGCAGACGGGGAGGACGGTGCCGTCGCAGCAGCGAGCACCTGTCCGATGGGAAGTTGCGTTGAACTTGCGCCGTTGGGGACGATCAACGGGCGATTAGTGCCCATGAACGTTTCGAACGGAGAGGGGATCGCCGTGCCCATCGCGGCGCTGAGCCCCCCCGACGGATCGTTCCACGGGAAGGGCCAATACGGCGACGAGCATTCGCGCAAGGTCGGCATCCGCAACGGTCCCCAGAAGCGGGCGTCGTGCGGCCAGGCATACGGTTGATGGCCGTAGCGGTTCTCGCGCTTCGTCAGGTCGCCGAGCGTGTTGGCGACCAGGCGGCCGGTCCCCGCGCCGGCCGTACCCTGCAAGCCCCAGGGGCCGTTCTCCTGCCGGGCCGAAATATCATATAGGGCGTAATAGCTGCGCTGCGGATAGGTGCCGCTGGGGTCGGTCAGCGGGCGGGGCGGGATCGGTTGGGGCGTGATGACGCCTGCCGGAGTTCCCGGGGGCAACTGCACCGCGACCGGCCCCGGCAGCACCAATAGCACGCGGCGATAGAGCGTGGTGCCGCGCAGGAACCAGCATACTTCGGCCACGCGCGACTCGACGATCACCGGGTCGCCCACTGCATATGGGGGCGGCTGAACGGGTGTCAGCGGATTCGTCGGGTCGCCGACGTAGTTCCAAGGGGTGAACCGCCCGGTGAACGGCTCGTTCGAGGCGCTGCGCGCCGTGAACCACAGCACGTCGTCGTTGTCGCCGACCGTGTAATCAGCGCTAAGCGATCCGCTAGAGCCGACGTTTTCATCGCTGCGGGTAGCGAATACAGCGGCAGGGTAAATCGCGCCGATCGGCCCTTCGATGATCTCAAAACCGCCAGGCGAATCCTCAGGGCGGAGCGGTGGGTTGGTCGGCGCGGTCGCTCCCTGCAGGTCGAGCGCCAGCCGGTTTCGCGCCGCGCGCAGCCGGTCGGTCATTTCGATCGTCGAGCGGCTGTTGCTGATGCTGTCCATCACCAGTCCGAAGACGGTGACGACCGTGGTCATCATGATCAGCGTGAGCGTGACGGCCACGAGCATTTCGACGAGCGTAAAACCGCGCCGCGGCAGAGACGGCCGCCGAACCCTCGGGTGCCACTGGCTCCGCCAGTGCGTTTTCTTAAACCTTGCAAGGCGGTCGTCCAAGCGGTGTGCTAGTTCCGCAGTTCTGTCATTCGATTCGACGGGCCAGTCCGCTCGAGAGCACTGGCAGAGCCAGTGGCACCCGGCGGATAGCGACGGGAGAAGATCTGTAGCCGGCCTCTGTGAGGCCGGGGGATCGCTTTGAATTCCGGGGTCGCAGACCCCGGCTACAGCAAACGAATACTCAAATTCACAGCGACGCATGGGGCCTCTTTTCGTGAGCCTGTGCCGTGCGGCGGGGTTGCGGCGCGGCAGCGCAAATCGGGCTGCAGCGCGGCAGCGCAAATCGGGCTGCGGCGCGCAGGAGCCAACGGCTCGCGCAGGTTCTATAGCGAAGTTTAACTGTACCCCGGCCGGCCCGCGGCGCGTTGGGAGACTCGGGCGAGAGAAGGGTGCCGTCGCGCGCGGCGGAAAACGCGCGTGTCGGCGGCCGGCATGCGCGGTCGCCGAGGGGGCTTGATCTCACCTGTTCCTAACGGCCATTGCAGCCGCCCCTTACGTGAAAGTCAAGCAAACGGTCGAGGCGAAGCCGCAGCAGGAGAACTGCAAAGCCAAAACGCGAGTGGGACAGGTCCATGTTTTCGCCAACGCCGGTGGGCCATCCATCGGACTGGCACCGAAAAATGGACCAGTCCCCGCCCGGGGGGCGCCGGTAGCGCGCGAATCAACCAGGGAACATTTCCGCGGGCGCCGAGGTCGCCGCCGCGAAGGGCCGGAACCAGCGAAATCGCTGCCATTTACGGAAATTTTCGCTGGTAACGCGCTCTGGTTTTTGTCAGAATCGAGGGTCGCGGTGGAACAGGGGTCTTGTCTGACGGAACACACTTGTCTGGGAGTCCATGTCATGGCTCGTCGCAAGAGAAGAGGCTTTACGCTCGTCGAGCTGCTGGTGGTGATCAGTATCATCGCCATGCTTGCCGGGCTGATCCTGCCGGCGGTCAATCAAGCCCGCGAGGCAGGGCGTCGTATCGTCTGCACCAACAATCAGCAGCAGCTCGTCAAGGCGATGATCCAGTACGAGTTGAAGCAAGGTGCGTATCCGGGTTACGTGAACGCGCAAGCTTCTGGCAGCATCGGCGGCGTAACCGGCGCGACGCGGCCGGTTGGTTGGATGTTTGCCCTGCTGCCGTTCCTGGAACGCAACGACATCGCGGAGCCGTACGGCACGCCCGGCGTGCAACAGCTTTTGTCGGGCAACACGGCCGCGGTGACGATCCCGCCCTCGCCCGATACCACGGGTGGCCCGGCGCCCTTCCTGGTGCCGAACTTCAATCTCAAGATCGCGCTTTGCCCCAGCGATGAACGGGCGCCCACGGTCGGGTTCAATGCGTCGCCGCCGGAGCGGACCGCGAACAGCTATGTGGTGAACTGCGGCTTGAAGGACCTGGATCAGCCGAACCCCTCGGTCGATTCCGGTGGCGCCGCGGTACCGCGCGACTGGCCGGCCAACGGCGTCTTCCATAGCAACTTTGCCTACGTCTGGCCGGTTTCAGCGGCGCTGACGCCGATCCCCAGCGTGCTCCCCAGCACAACGACGCCGGCCTGTCCGGCCAATCCCCTCGAGCGCCCCACGCGAATGACGCAGAGCTTCATCGGCGGTGGCGATGGCACGGCCACGACGTTGATGATTTCGGAGAACGTCGACTGCGGTAACTGGACCGACGTCTACGAGCAGCAGGTCGGTTTCGTCTGGCAGGCTGGCTTTATCACCGCGGGCGTTCCTGGGCCCCAGGCGGGGGCGACGGGCGATTACATGACCGTGGCGCTCAAGCGGATCAATGAGAACGCCGGCGGCATCGATAGCGATTCGGCGGCCAACGCGCCGTCGTATGCCCGGCCGTCGAGCCGGCACCCCGGCGTGGTCGTGGTCAGCTTTTGCGATGGCCACTCGGGGACGCTCAACAACGAGATCGACTACCTGGTCTATTGCCAGTTGATGACGCCGCGCGGCAAGCAAGCTCAGCCGGCCGGCGCCAACGGCGTGACCAATGGTAAGTTCAGTGCCATGGGGACGACGTACTTGATCTACACCAACTCGCAGTTGAGCGAAGGTTCGTACTAACGAGCCGGTCGCATCATGTAATGACTTCAAGCCCTCGGCCGCTTCGGCAGCCGAGGGCTTTTTTGTTGCGCGCCCGCTGGAGGGATGGGACTCGTGGTTTCGAACTCCTGGGCTTCGCCAATCGCGTGTGCGAAGTATGCATGGCGACTGCTAGCGTTGCTAGCCCGCCAAACCGCTCTGGACTCAGCGGCTCGAATTGGTACTCTCCGCAGCCCGCCCAAGCTGCGCGAAGGGATTCGCTGATGAAATTCTATTGGACGCTATTGGTCGCCTCGCTGATTGCGGTCATCGGCTGCAAGTCGCAAACGCCGATGAACAACCCGTTCCCGATGACGGTTCCACCGCCGGAGGCGGCCAACACCGAGGCTCCGCTGTATAGCGGTGCAGCTCCGTATTACAACGGCGCGCCAGGCCAGACGATCGTGCCGAATAGCGGCGCGCCGACGACGCCGGGCGTGCCGGGCTACACCGGCGCGGAGACGGCGCCGACGACTCCGCCCCCGGTCTCGACGCCGACGGGCCCGACGTATCGCCCGGGCGGCACCTTTGACTTCCGCGGCAGCGACACGACGCCAAGTTCATCCGCCGCGCAAGTTGCGACTAGCGGTGCGACCAGCGGCGCGCCCAATGGCGCCTCGACCACGGCCCTGCACACGTCGGCCATCGCGCCGAACGCTTCCGTGCATTCGGCGGACGAAAGCGCCACCACCGAAGTGCGGACCGCTCGCGGCACGCGCATTCGCGTCGTCGAACCTGGCTCGCCGGTGGCGACCAGTACGGCCGCTACTTCTGCCAGCCCAGCGAGTAGTGCGACTCGCGCCAGCGAACCGCCTGCTAGTGCGGCCGGCCAGGAGCCGCGGCACTTGGACACGGCCGCCGCGTCGAGCGGAGCGGTCGACATCATGCGGCTGCCGCCGATCGAACGCTCGGCGCCGACCGTGCGGCAGGCCAGCGCCGCTAGTGCCGGCAATCGCGACCGCGGTTGATCGTGCGCACGGCGCGGCGATCCGATCTCTTCGGGGCGCTTCGCGCTGTGCGACACGCTGTGTGGCGGTTCTCAGCGGCGGTCGGTCTCGTGATCTTGCCAGCGCGGCGCGGCCTTGCCCGGCCTCTCGACTCGGTCGAAGAGAGGCTCGATCTGTCCCACTAGCAAGGCCAGCAGATTGAACAGGGCCTCGAACGCGCGCATCAAGGCCAGGAACAACAGCGCGTAAATCGCCATCGCGATGCAGCAGGCGGCCGTGAAGACGCCCATCACCACGATGAGCATGGCGACCTCGGGCACGCGCAGCGCGAGCCCCAGCACGAACAGGCAGGGAGCCAGCCCCGCCATGCCCAACAGCACGGTGCGCAGCGAGAACTGAAAGCGGCGCTGCTGGGGTAAGTGGGTCATCGGCCTCATTGTACCGAATCGACGCGGGGCGAAGGGTGGCGCCTGGCGCATCGCTGGGATTTCTAACGCTCACGATCGCGGCCGGCGCGTTCACGCGATTGGTCTGGATCTACGGCGATCCAGAGCGGATTCTCATTCCGGCTTTAGCCACGCTGCTTTTCGCGCTGCTGACGGTTAGCATTCTGTTTCGCCGGGGGTGGGAGATCGTGCTGAGGGTCGCCGTCTCGTTTCTCGAGTTGGTTGCCTGGTGACCGTCGTGCGATTGCCGCCCCTCGAGGTGCACGCCATGCTGGTGATTGAGGAGTGACCGATGTCGACTCAGCCGGCGACAGCAACACGCCCGCTAACTCGGCGGCGACGAATCCTTCGGTGGCTTGGCGGTATCGCGTTGGTGTTGATACTTGCGATTGGCCTCTGGAGCGCTCAGGAATTGCAGGAACTGGATCTGTCGAACTTCGAACTTCGAACTTCGCACCTCCCGTTGTCTATTCGGCATCCGGTTTTCGCAAGAGTCGTATCAGTTGCCCTTCGCGAAGTATGTTGCGACGCCGCAGGCGGAGCATCAATGGGTCACCGTCAACACATTTGCCTGGGGCGCGCGGTACTCGCCCCACTATCGCTATCACGGCGCTGTCGCCGATTTGGACATGTTTTGTTTGGCGATGAAGTTGCCGGATCGCAAAGCCTCGCCTGCTGAAGTTCAAGCATCGGCCAACGAGATCGCGCGATTACTTCGCAGCGGCGACCCTGACGCTGCGCGCCGCGAAGTCGCGCGTTTTGCGATGCCGGAGGCGCCGAAGTGAGACGACCTGGCGTGCTCGCAAGCCGTACTCGTTGAACCGCCCGCCCTACAGAATAAACCGGCTCAGGTCTTCGTCCTTGGCCACGGCTGCCAGGCGCTGGCGGACATAGGCCGCGTCGATCTTCACCTTCGAGCCGCGCTGGTCGGGCGCTTCGAAACTCAGCTCTTCGAGCAATCGCTCCATGATCGTGTAGAGCCGCCGGGCGCCGATGTTCTGCGTCGACTGATTCACCTGGAAGGCGAAATCGGCCAAGGCTTCGATCCCGTCAGGGGCGAATTCCAGCGCGACCCCTTCGGTCTCCAAGAGGGCCGCGTATTGCTTGGTCAGGGCACTGCGGGGCTCGGTCAAGATCCGCACGAAGTCTTCCTTGCCGAGATCCTTGAGCTCGACGCGAATCGGAAACCGCCCTTGCAGCTCGGGCATCAGATCGCTCGGCTTGCTGCGATGGAAGGCCCCGGCCGCGATGAACAGCACGTGATCGGTGCGGACCTGGCCGTACTTGGTCTGCACGGTGGTTCCTTCGACGATCGGCAGCAAGTCGCGTTGCACCCCTTGGCGCGAGACATCGGCCCCGCGCGTGTTATCGCTGGCGCTGACTTTGTCCAACTCGTCGATGAAGATGATCCCCAGGTCTTCGGCCAGCTCGATGGCGCTGGCGTTAACCTTTTCTTGATTGATGAGTTGTTCGCACTCCTGGTCGAAGAGGACGCGGCGGGCTTCGGCCACGGTCATTTCGCGGCGCGTCGATTGCTTCGGCATGATCTTCTCGAACATGCCTTGCAGGTCGAAATCCATCTGCTCCATGCCCATGCCGGTGAACATCATCGGCGCGGCCTTGCGTTCGACGGCCACCTCGACTTTGCGTTCGTCGAGCCCGCCGCTGGCCAGCAGCGAGCGCATCTTGTCGCGGGTGCGCTGGTAGCGCTCGGGCGAATCGGGGCTGTCGGCGCTCGTGGCATCGAACGAGCGCGGCGCAGGGGCCAGCAGATCGAGCAGCCGATCCTCGGCGCGGCGGCGGGCTTCTTCCTCGACGTCGCGGCGCTCGCTTTCGCGAACCAGGCCGATGGCGTTCTCGACCAGCTCGCGCACCATGCTTTCGACGTCGCGACCGTAGTAGCCAACTTCGGTGTACTTCGTGGCCTCGATCTTGATGAACGGCGCGCCGGTCAGCTTGGCCAGGCGGCGGGCGATCTCAGTTTTGCCCACGCCCGTGGGCCCGATCATCATGATGTTCTTGGGCGCAACCTCGTGGCGCATTTCTTCGGGCAGTTGCTGGCGACGCCAACGATTGCGCACGGCGACGGCGACGGCCCGCTTGGCGTCGGCCTGGCCGACGATGTAGCGGTCGAGCTCGGTGACAATCTGGCGCGGGGTCAGGTCGCGCACGGCAGCTCCTCGATAACCAGGTTGCCATTGGTGTAGACGTCGATCTCGGCGGCGATCTCTAGCGCCTTGCGCACGATTTGCGGCGCGGTGAGATCGGAGTGGGCGATGAGCGCCTTGGCGGCCGCCACGGCAAAGTTGCCTCCGGAGCCGATCCCCAGCACGCCATCGGTTGGCTGGATGACGTCGCCCGTGCCAGTGACCAGCAGCGTGTGGCGGGCGTCGATCACCGCCAGCAAGGCTTCGAGCCGGCGCAGCGCGCGGTCGGTGCGCCATTCCTTGGCCAGCTCGGTCGCCGCCCGGGGGACGTTCTGCGGATAGTCTTTGAGCTTGGTCTCGAAGCGTTCGAGCAGCGCGAAGGCGTCGGCGCTGGCGCCGGCAAAGCCGGTGATCACGCTGCCATCCAGCAGGCGGCGAATCTTCACCGCGTCGGCCTTCATGATCGTGTTGCCGAGGCTCACCTGGCCGTCGCCGCCGATGGCCACGACGCCGCGATGACGAACGGAGAGAATGGTGGTGGAGCGAGTTTTCATGGGCGTGTCGTCGATCCTGGGTTCATCAGAATCGTAACACGCCTGCCGCGAAAGGGTAGGAGCCCACTTCCGGGGCGGTTTCGCTCGAAAACGTGTGCGAGTGCGACTCAAGGGCCGACGACACGCTCGGCGGCAGAATATCCGAGTGCTTTGTCCACAAGCACGACCGCCGACTACCTGAATTGGCTCGGCGGCAGAAGAACTCCCAGCCTTGCCGGCGCGCTAGCCAGACTTCTTGGGCTTGGGCAAGCGATCGATTTGCTCCTGCGTGGGGCGCTGCGCCCGCTGAAACTGCACGACTCGCTGCTCGGCTTTTTCCCAGTCTCCGGCGCGCGCCAGCGCGATCAGGTCCTGGAAAGCCTCGAGTTCGCTGTCGCTGAGCTCCCCTTGGGAGTGCCGCGCGATCAGCACTTGCTCGTTCTCCGTCAGTCGCTGCGGGTTCCGCGTCGAAAGCGCCGTCCGCAACGAGCTGATCACCTCGAGATTTCCCGGCGCAACTTGCGGAGGCCGATAGCAGCCGGCGAACAGCAACAGGCAGGCCACGCCCACCGCTTTGCTGAGGCCGATACCTCGGAGACGCCGTGGAGCGAGACTAGAAGTCCCCAACTTGATCTCCTTTGGAACGACTGGAAAGCGCTGCCCAAGTATCTTGATTGACGAATTCACTGACGAACCGCACGCTGCCGTCGGCCAGCAGCACGTTCGCGCCGCCAGGATGTTCGGAATACATCTGGCACACATGACAGAGCGGGCTGTTCGGCGGGTGGATGACCGTGGGAACTTCGTCCGAGGCGGGGCCGCTGTGCACGTTGACGAGCGTGGCGGCGTAATCGCACGCCGAGAAGGCGAACCGGGGCGTGGGGCACACGGTCGCCCCCGGAACAACGCCGACCCATGTCTTGCTCGAAAGCACGGGGTGATGCTCCCCGAGCAGAATCGTGTTCGACAGCCCATCGCGGATGTCGGCGGGACGAACTCCGCCATTTCGATAGAGGGGGCCGTCGGGGATCGAACCGTAATTGTCCATGGTGAGCCCCCACGGCTCTTCTTGCCCGACATTGGCGACGTAGCAACTTCTGCCGAACGTGGCCAGCACGTTGCCGCTGGCGTCGATCACGTCGAAGGGGTCTTCGGTGCCGGTCGCCGTCGGGCAAAGGAACAGTCCGATTTGAGTTCGCGCCGCGGCCGCATTCCGCGAGTCCCAGCAAGGCAGACGATGGTCGAGCAATCGGTAGACGGCATCTTGCTCAACATAGGGCAAGAGGAGCGTCCCCCAACCCCAGCCGGGCCCCGCGTCGCGCGTGGTGGGGTCTGGCGTGCCGTTGACGCCGCCACCCTTGGGTTGAATTACGTACGACGGCGGAAAGCAGCCCAGCGACTCGAGATACAGGTGCATCCCGGCCCCCAGTTGCTTGAGATTGTTCGTGCAATGCATTTGCCGCCCCGCCTCGCGGGCCGCCTGCACGGCCGGCAGCAACATCGCGATCAACACGCCGATGATGGCAATCACCACCAACAGCTCGACCAGCGTAAAACCGTGCGAGGGACGAGCGTTGGGGCGGGAAGCGCGCGCGGCTGCCCATGGGTTTCGTAGTCTGCTGGATTGTCCGCGGGTACCAGCAGTGGCCAAATGGGGGCCCCGTTTGGTGAGCATGTCTGTCTCGCGATCTAAAAGCTTGCCAAGGGGTTAGGCGCTCGGATTTCGCCCGCGCGGGGGGCGTGGATCGGTCATTTTAGCGGTAGTTTTGCCTTGTGCAAACAAATTTTTAGATTACTCAAAATATCGATTTTGACGGCCCGACTGACACCGCAGTGGGTCGCGAGCGTTTGGCCCGCTAGTGGACAGGACGATGCGGGGCTGTGGGGCGGGCGAGCTACGTTGAAGCCTGTGAGCGGCTTCCATTGCTTGACCTCGGGTCGTTGGTCCCAAACACTGACCCCGAGGTCACTAGGCCCAAGTTCGCCCTCCGACCCTCGTCGATTACACCATGTCGAACTTCAGCAAGTTGGCAACGTTTCTCGCACTGCTGGCGGCGTTCGTCGGGAGCAGCGCCCAGGGCGCTGCGGCCGCGGCGCGCCCCAACATTCTCTGGCTGAGCAGCGAAGATCATGGACCGCACCTGGGGTGCTATGGCGACTCGTACGCGCACACGCCGCACGTCGACCGGCTGGCCGAGCGTGGCATCATCTACACGCACGCCTGGTCGTGCGCGCCGGTGTGCGCCCCCGCGCGCAGCACGCTGATCGCCGGCATGTACGCCTGCTCGACCGGCGCTCAACACATGCGCAGCATGGTCCCTTATCCGGCCGGCAAGCAGATGTATCCGCAGTTGCTCCGCGCGGCCGGCTATTACTGCACGAATAATGACAAGGAGGATTACAACCTCACGCAGCCGGGGCAGGTGTGGGATGAGTCGTCGGGCAAGGCGCATTGGCGCAAGCGACCGGCCGACGCGCCGTTCTTCGCCGTGTTCAATTGCGGGCTCAGCCACGAAGGGAGAATCCGCCGCCACACCGGCAAGACCGTCCACGATCCGGCGAGCGTGCGCATGAGGGCCTATCACCCCGAAACGCCCGAGACGCGCCACGATTGGGCGGCTTACTACGACGGCATCAGCGACGCCGACGCGGTCGCCGGCCAACACTTGCAGGAATTGGCCGACGCCGGACTGGCCGACGACACGATCGTGTTTTATTTCGCCGATCATGGATCGGGCATGCCTCGCAACAAACGGACAGCCTGCAACAGCGGGCTGCACGTGCCGCTGGTGGTTTACGTGCCGGAGAAGTTTCGCGAGCTGCTCACCCCCGATGCCGAGCCAGGTGGCCGTTGCGATCGCCTGGTGAGCTTCGTCGATTTCGCTCCCACCGTGCTGAGCCTGGCCGGCGTGAAGCCCCCCGAGTGGATGCAGGGGCATGCGTTCCTCGGGCAACATGCCGCTGGGCGGCAGGAGCTGGCCTTCGGCTTCCGCGGCCGCATGGACGAGCGAATCGATCTGGTGCGCTCGGCGACCGACGGGCGGTACGTCTACGTGCGCAACTACCTGCCGCATCGCCCGGCCGGACAGCACGTCGCCTACATGTTCGAAACGCCCACCACCCAGGTCTGGCGGCAACTGCACGAAGCGGGCAAGCTCAACGCCGCGCAAGACGCCTTCTGGCAGCCGCGCGCCTGCGAAGAGCTGTACGACCTGACGAGCGACCCCGACGAAGTTCATAACCTGGCCGCATCGCCCGATCACCAGCAAGTGCTAGCCAGGCTGCGCGACGGCCAGCAGCAATGGGCGCGGCAGATTCTCGACGTCGGCTTTCTGCCCGAGGCGGACATGCACGCGCGCTCGGCCGGCGAGTCGCCGTACGACATGGCGCGCGACGACGACCGCTACCCGTTCGAGCGGGTGTTCGCCGCGGCCGAGTTGGCGTCGCGCGTCTCGGAGGGGGACATCGAGCAGGTTCTCCAGCGGCTCGATGACCCCGACGCGGCCGTGCAATATTGGGGAGCGGTCGGCGTGTTGATTCGCGGCGAGCCGGCGGTCGAAGCTGCCCACTCGCGATTGATCGGGCTGCTCGATCGAGCCCAGGGCTCGGCATCGGGCGGAGAGTCTTGCAGCTCGAGCGTTGTGGCCGCCGAAGCCCTGCGGCGGTTTGGCAGCGACGACGATCGCAAGCTGGCCGACGCGGCCATCGTGCGATTGGCTGATTGGCGCCAGCACGACGTGTTCACGGTGATCGCAGCGCTCAACTGCGTCGATCCCTGGGATGCCCGCGACCGCGCGCTGGCCGCGCGACTGATCGATTTGCCGAAGACGGGGCCGCTCTCGCATCGGCGATACGCCAGCTACGTTCCCCGCTTGCTCGATACCTTGCGGTCAATGACGACCTCTCCTTGAAACTTCCGAGGGTTGACACCCTCGGCTGACGGAGCGACCCCTGTGGGGTCGAAGGCTACCCCAGCCGCGGTTCCTGCTGCGAGATGCAGTGGAACGCCCCCAGGCCCCAAGCCAGGTCGACGGCGCGAATGCCGACGACTCGGCGATCGGGCAGCACGCGGGCGATCGTCGCTAGCGCCTCGGCGTCGGCCGGGTCGTCGAACGTCGGCACCACGACCAGCCCGTTGGCGATATAGAAATTCGCATAGCAGGCGGGGAGCCGCTGATCGTTCACATAAATCGGTCGCGGCATCGGCAGTGCGACCAACTCCAGCGGGCGACCATCTTCGTCGGCAGACGATTGCAGCCGGCGCCAGTTATCTTCCAGCGGCGCGAAGTTGTCGTCGCTGCGGTCCTGTTCGCGCGGGGCGACGATCGTCCGCGGACCGACGAACCGCGCCAGCTCGTCGATGTGACCGTCGGTGTCGTCGCCGGCGATGCCACGCCCCAGCCAGAGCACCCGCTTGGCGCCGAGATAGTCGCGCAAATATCGTTCGACCTCGTCGCGACCCAGTCCGGGGTTGCGATTGGGGTTCAGCAGGCATTCTTCGGTGGTCAGAAAAGTGCCGCGGCCGTTGTTGTCGATGGCGCCCCCTTCGAGAATGATGCCCGGCTCGAAGCGCTTGCGCCCCAGCAGCTCGGCCAGTCGCCGCGGAACCTGGTCGTCGAGATCGAAGGGGGGATACTTGCCCCCCCAGGCGTTGTAGCCCCAGTCGACGAGCGCCGGCGGCGCGCCGGGCGGGCCCACCAGAAACGTCGGCCCGTGATCGCGCATCCAGCAATCGTTGGTGGGGATGTCGTGCAGCGTGATGTTGGGGATCTGCCCGACATGCTGGCGGGCGCTGGCCATCACGGCGTCGCCACCGGCGAGGATGTGCACCGGTTCGTGCTCTGCCAGCACGGTGGCGAACTCGGCCCACACGGCGGGGACGGGCGCGAACCGGCCCGGCCAGGTGGCAGGATTGTGCGGCCACGACAGCCAGGTTGCCGCGTGCGGCTCCCACTCGGCCGGCATGCGGTACGACAACTGCGCGGGTGTGACTGGCTGAGACATCGAAATCGAGCAGGGCCCAGGTAGCGGATCAGACAGGAAAGTTAGCAAGCCGTGGCGAAATGCGGAAGCGGCGCGCGGGCCGTAGCGCTGCTATCGGTGGCGTCGCGACACGAGTTGCGCCACTAGATGACAAACTGCTCTTCTCGCCGGGGCGACATTCTGATATTCCGCCCCGCTCACGCTCTACGCCTCCACGCGCTAGCACGCGCGCTGCGGGGTGCCATGTCTAGTGGGCGGTCGCCCAAACGTCGTCAGGAGATCGAACCGATGAAGCGGTTGCTCTTCCGCCTCGGTGCATTGACCGGCCTGGTTGTGGTCGGGATGATCGCCATTGCGCAAGCTCAGCGCACACTGCACAGCAGTCAAAGTTTTCCGCCCGAGGCCGCCGCCGGCCACGATGCGGATCTCGCCGAGGGAGGCGCCGGCGCCATGCCGCGGGGGTTCTCGCTCGAACCCGTGGCGGCCGCCACCGAGGCGATCTCCCAGGTGCAATACGATGCGCCCCTGGACTCTGGCGATGAGGCTTATGCCGCGGCCGACGACGCCGTCTATGAACCGAGCGCCGCCGACGCCGCGCCGCACGACGGGGCTGCTGGCGGCTATTTCGAGGAGATCGACTTCCCCGCCGAACCCGCGGCGGTCGGTGGTCACTCGCTGGAAGCAGCCGATGCCTCGGCCGCCCCGTCCGACGACGGCCCCTGGGGAGGTGAACCGTCGCCGGCGACGGATGCCGAGCCGCAGCACTTTGGGGCCGACAGCCAGGCCGTAGCAGCCGGCGACGAATTCGACGAACCGATCGAACTGGCGCAGCCCGGCGAACTGGTCGGCGAAATCATCGACCCGGCGACCAGCGCGGCGCCGGCCAACGACGAGCCGGCGCTCGGTCCGGCCGCTGCGTCGCCTGCGAGTCGTTCGCCACAAGAGGCGCGCGAGCCGCAACTTCTGATGGTCGACCCCGACGAACGCCCGGCCGCAGCACCGCGGCGCGCGTTTGCCGAGCCGCGCCAGGCAGCCCCCGCGCAGCTTCCCAGCATGCCTGCGGCGGATGATCCCCAGATGCTCGACCCGTTTGAAGAGAACGCCGCAGGACGATCGGCCACGCGGGCCGCGCGTTCGCGCGGTACTGGTGCAAATCGTTTGGCAAGCGCCGCCACGGAGCTTGATCCGCCGGCCGATGTTTCGGACGTTGGCACCGGGCAGCCTGGCGCTCGCGAGCTCGAAGGGGTTCAGGCTCCCAGCCTGGTGGTCGAAAAACTCGCGCCTGCCGAAGTGCAAGTCGGCGCCGAGGCGACCTTTCAGACGCGCGTGCGCAACGCCGGCTCGGTGACGGCGCGCGAAGTCGAGATTCACGACGAAGTGCCGCGCGGCGCGCGGTTGGTCGGCACCAAGCCCCGCGCCGAACGTGGGCCCCGCGGCGAGCTGATCTGGGGCATCGGCACGCTCCGGCCCGGCGAAGAAGTCATCGTGTCGATGGACGTGGTTCCGCAAGCCGAGGGAGAACTGGGGAGCGTCGCCACGGCGCGGTTCGCGGCCGACGCTTCGATTCGCACGGTCGCCACGCGCCCGGCTCTGGCTCTCGACGTGCAGATGCCGGGCGAAGTGCTCATCGGTCAGCAAATGGCCATGGCCGTGCGGCTGACCAACACGGGGACCGGCGCCGCCACGAACGTGGTGCTGACGAATCAATTGCCCGAACAGTTCGAGCACCCGGCCGGCCCGGACCTCGAATACACGGTCGGCACGCTCAAGCCGGGCGAAGTGCGCGATGTCGAGTTGGTGCTCAAAGCCGTCAAGCCGGGACGGGTCGCCACGGTGCTGGTTGCCGAAGGGGACGGCCAGTTGCGGGCCGATAGTCGTAGCGACTTGGAAGTGCTGGCCCCCGCCCTCGATCTGTCGATCGACGGGCCGCAGAAGCGATATCTCAATCGGCAGGCCGAATACACGGTGACGCTCGCCAACCCCGGCACCGCCCCGGCTCACAACGTCGAGCTGGCGACGCGGCTCTCGCCCGGGCTGCAGTTCATCGACGCCAACAATCTCGGCGAGTACGACGAGCAGACGCGGACCGTCCACTGGCGGCTCGAAGAGCTGCCGGCCGGCGAAAGCGGCAGCGTGGTGGTGACCGCCGTGCCGATCGAAGAAGGCGAGCAGCGGCTCTTGGCGCAGACCGCCTCGGACGACGGCCTGCAGGCCGAACGCGAACAGGTGGTCCTCGTCGAGGGGATCGCCGGCACGTCGTTCCAGTTGATCGAGAACAACGACCCGATCGAGATCGGCGGCGAAACGATCTACGAAATCCGCGTCACGAACCAGGGGACCAAGGCTTCGTCGAACATCCATGTCGTGGCGATCGTGCCCGAGGGGATGAAGCCGACGGCGGCCGATGGTCCCGTGCGGCACGTCGTCGAAGGGTCGCAGGTGATCTTCGAACCGCTCGATCGGCTGGCGCCGCAAGCCGAGACGGTCTACCGGCTGAAGGTGCAAGCCCAGGTGGCGGGCGACTTGCGGCTACGCGTGCAGGTCAGCTCCGACGACATGCGCACGCCGGTGACCAAGGAAGAGAGCACCCGCGTCTATGCCGACGAGTAGGTCGGCGGGCAACGGGATGCCTAAAGGCCGATGCCACATGGCGGCACTGGCCAGTAGAAGCAGTTCAAAACCCGGCTGGGTGCCACTGCTGGCTTGCCCAGCAGTGCCAAGCTCGACACAGCACTGCTAGACGAGCTAGCAGTGGCACCCGACGTCGGTTCATCGCCAGTTTTGAAACGGCAACTAGCCACTACTTGTCTTCTTCGGCCTTCACTTCGTCGGCGTACTTTTCGCGCACCTTGCAGACCTTGGGGTAAGCGTGCGCCCGGATGTACGGCTGATCGGGGTGCAAGAGCGCGTAATCCTGGTGGTACTGTTCGGCCGGATAGAACTCGGCCAGCGGTTCGAGCGTGGTGACGATGCGGCGGCGGAACTTCCGCGCTTTGGTCAGCTCCTTGATTTTTTCTTCGGCGGCCGCTTTCTGCTCGGCGTCGGCATAGAAGATGGCGCTGCGATACTGCGGACCGACGTCGGCCCCTTGCCGGTTGAGCTGCGTGGGGTCGTGCGTGTCGAAGAAGATGTCGAGCAGCTTCGCGTAGCTGACTTGCTGCGGATCGTACTCGATGCGGATCGCCTCGGCGTGGCCCGTCTGCCCGGTGCTCACGGTGTAGTAGTTGGCGGTGTTCTTGTCGCCGCCGGCATATCCGCTTTCGACGTGCTTGACTCCTTCGAGCTGCTCGAAGACCGCCTCGGTGCACCAGAAGCAGCCGCCGGCCAAAACGGCCACGGCGGTCTTCGTTTCGTCGGCCGCGGCGACTTGCACGACCGCGGGCCGGTTAGCGGCCGGCCGCGCGGCGCTATCGGCAGCGTTGCTGTCCTCGGAGTTGCTGTCGGCAGCGTTGCTGTCGGCAGCGGCACCCTGTTCGGCGAGCTTCTCGGCGGCCGGATCGGCCAACGTGGCCAGCTTGTCGGCGGGCGTGAACTCCAGCGACGCCGAGTTCACGCAGAATCGCAGTCCGGTGGGGGCGGGTCCGTCGTCGAAGACATGCCCTAGGTGCCCGTCGCACCGCGCACACAAGATCTCGGCGCGGGGCACGCCTTCGGTGAGGTCGAGCTGGCGGGCGATGTTCTCTTTAGCGACCGGCCGAAAGAAACTCGGCCAGCCGGTGCCGGAAGTGAATTTCGAATTGGATGAGAACAAGGGTAGCTTGCAACCGACGCAGTGATAGACCCCCTCGAGATGGTTGTCGAGGAGCGTGCCGCAGAAGGGGCGTTCGGTCGCCTTGCCGCGCGAAACCTTGAACTGCTCGAGCGTGAGTCGTTTGCGCCACTGGGCGTTGGTCAAAACCAGGCGCGGCGACTCGACCGGGCCGACGAGTTTGCCCTGCGCGTCGAAAACGTATACCGGCACGGTGCGCGGTTCGGTTGCCGCGCCGCGTTGGTTCGCGACCGGTTGGCCGCCGCGCCGCCGAGGACTTTGCGCGTAGATGACTCCGATCATCGTGATGCCGAGGGCGAGGATCGTCACGACGGCCGTTGTGCGCCGCATGGCAGGCTCCTGAGTAGGCAATCGACAGAATCTCCATTGAGATTCTATCCCGCCGGGCAAGTGGGATAAACGTCGGTATTGGTTGGGGGCCGAGCCGTGCCGCGATAACGCCCGCGTATCGGAGCTTTTATGATTGGTCGGCCGGTCGCACCCACAGCCAGAGCGCTGCCCCCAGCAGACAGAACAAACTCGCCAGGGCGATGCCCGACTGCCAGCCCAGCCAGGCGCTGATCACCGGCGTGGCGAAGGGGGCGAGCAATCCGCCGACATTGCCCCCGGTGTTGAAGAAGGCTGCGCCGGTGCCGCGGCGGTTGCCGGCCACTTCGACGACGGCGGTCCAGAAAGGACCTTCGGCCATGCCGACCGCGCCCATCGCCAGCGCGAAGCAACCAATCGTGATCGCGGGCCAACCGACCAGCACGCCGACGACCGTGAGCACGGCGCCGACGGCCATGCCGATCATCGGCACCAGCGTCAGTCCGCGCCAGGCATGCCAGCGCGATTGTAGTCGCGCGGCCAGCCAGCCACCGCCGAGCATGCCGGCGGCCATCGCCAGGCCCAGCAGCATGGCCGCGAACCGGCCGCGCTGCGTCCCCTGTTTCAAGACGTGCTCGAAGTAGTACTGACTCCAGTAGAAGAACAGATATTGAAAGTAGCCGACCGCGGCGTAGCTGATCGTCAGCAAGATCAAGCTGGCGATCTGCGGCTCGGCTGAAAACGATGCCGCAGCGTTGGATACCACTGCTTGCTTGTCCGACAGCGAGCTGCTGGTGTTCTCCACGGAGCGATCGATTCCTCCGGATGGAATCTCATCCGTGGGTCGGTCGCGCGCCACGCTCCACCAGGCGACGGCCACCGCGGCGGTCACCAGGGCCGCGATCATCATCCCCCAGCGCCAACCCACCTCGTCGATCAGGGCGCCGAACAGCGGGTAGGAGAGCGCGATGCCGACCAGCGCCGCCGCGGTCACAAAACCGTTGGCCGAGGCGCGCTTGGCCGGCGCGAACCAGTTGGCCACCATGTTGGCGGCGCCCGGATGCATTGGCACGCTCACGGCGCCCAGCGCGCCGCGCACCACGACGAGCGCGGTCAGCGCGCCGACCGGCAAGATCGGCAACCCGACCAGCGCCGTCGCCGCGACGAATACTGCCGAACCCACGGCCATCGCACCGAGCATGCGTCGCGGTCCTACGCGGTCGAGCAACCAGCCGCCAGGGAGCATCAACAGCGTATAGACGACCAGGTAGGCCGTGTAGACGACGCCGAGTTGCTGCTCGCTCAGCGAGAACTCGTACATCAACCGCTCGCTGCCGGCCACCGAAATGCTGACACGATTGAAATGGCACAGCCCGGCCAGCGCCATCAGCAGCAGGAGGATCGCTGTCGGCGAAGTGGCGCCGGCGTGCGCTTCGCGCGGGCCTGCATCGGGCGATCGATACGGATGGGAATCCTGGTCCATTTCTCGATCCTGTGCGCGCGGCCGGCGATCAACAATCCGCGCGCGTCGCGAGCGGAGTGAGCGGGTGTTATAGTGTGGCCGCAACCCCGCTCGTTGTCAGCCGGTCCATTGCCGAGGAACAGAAATGAGATTTGCAGGCTGTTGTCGTGGGATCGCTCGATCCATGCTGTGCGTGGTTGCCTTGGCCGCGGCGGGTCTGTCGGCCGGGTCGGCATGCGGAGCCGACGCCGACGAACCGTTCGACGTGGTGATTGCCGGCGGCACAATCTACGACGGCACCGGCGGCGAGCCACGCCAGGCCGACGTCGGCATCCGCGGCGACCGCATCGCCAAGCTCGGCGATCTTTCCAAGGCCAAGGCGCGGCGGCGCGTCGACGCCAAGGGTTTGGCCGTGGCCCCCGGCTTCATCAACATGTTGAGCTGGGCCACGGATTCGTTGTTGGTCGACGGCCGCTCGCAAAGCGACATTCGCCAGGGGGTGACGCTCGAGGTCTTCGGCGAAGGCTGGTCGATGGGCCCCTTGAGCCCGCGCATGAAGCAAGACCTGCGCGAGCGGCAGGGAGACATCAAGTACGAAGTGGCCTGGACGACGCTCGGCGAATATCTCGAGCATCTCGAGCGGCGCGGCGTGTCGTGCAACGTGGCGTCGTTCGTCGGCGCGACGACGGTGCGCATTCACGCCATCGGCTACGAAGATCGCCCTCCGACGACGAGCGAGCTCGACCAGATGCGCGATCTGGTGCGCGCGGCGATGGAGGAAGGGGCGCTGGGCGTTGGCTCGTCGCTGATCTACGCGCCGGCGTTCTATGCCCGGACCGACGAGTTGATCGAGCTCTGCAAGGTCGCGGCCCGGCATCAAGGGATGTACATCTCGCACATTCGCAGTGAGGGGAACCGGCTCGTCGAATCGGTCGAAGAGTTGATCCACATCGCGCGCGAGGCAGGTTTGCCGGCCGAGATCTATCACCTCAAGGCGGCAGGCGAAAAGAACTGGCCCAAGCGCCAGCAAGTGATTGAGTTGGTCGAGGCGGCCCGCGCCGACGGCTTGCGAATCACCGCAGATATGTACGTCTACCCGGCCGGGGCCACGGGGCTCGACGGTGCAATGCCCCCCTGGGTGCAAGAGGGTGGACTCGACGCCTGGATCGGTCGCATGCGCGATCCGGCCACGCGGCGCCGCGTGGCCCACGAGATGCGCACCCCGACCGACGACTGGGAAAACCTGCTGCTGGCCGCCGGCTCGCCCGAGCGCGTGTTGCTGGTCGGCTTCAAGAACCCGGCGCTGAAGCACCTGACGGGCAAGTCGTTGGCCGAGGTGGCCAAGCGCCGCGGCCAATCGCCCGAAGAAACCGCCATGGACCTGGTGATCGAAGACGGCAGCCGCGTCGACACGGTTTACTTCATGATGAGCGAGGAGGACGTGCGGCGCAACGTCGCGTTACCGTGGGTGAGCTTTGGGTCGGATGCGGCCTCCGAAGCGCCCGAGGGAGCGTTTCTGCTTTCGCAGCCCCATCCGCGGGCGTACGGCAACTTCGCTCGCGTACTCGGCAAATACGTTCGCGACGAAAAGGTGATTCCGCTGGCCGAGGCGATCCGCAAGCTCAGCGGATTACCGGCCGAGAATCTCGGCCTGGGCGAACGGGGGCTGCTGCGCGAAGGCTTCTACGCCGATGTCGTGGTCTTCGATCCGGCGAAGATCGCCGATCACGCCACGTTCGAGCAGCCGCAACAATATGCCACCGGCATGCGGCACGTGCTGGTCAACGGCGCGCAAGTGCTGGCCGACGGTGAACACACCGGAGCGACCCCCGGCCGGGCAGTCTGGGGGCGAGGACGAAAACAACGGTAGGCGCCGATCAATACTCGCTCGCAGCAGTTGCCGCTGCTTAGCCCTTCTTTCGCTCGGCGGGCGCGGGGGCGATCTCCAACACGATCACAGCGCGTTGCAGGCCTTTGCCGGGCTGCCCGCCCGCTTTGCGAGCGTTGGCCATGCGGCTCTCGCTGTCTTCGGCTTCGTCCGTCTGCTCCGCTGGCGCCGCGTTTGGCTCCAAGGGCGCCGGTGCCGAGTTGGCGGAATTCGCGCCACTCTGCGCGAAGAGCGCTTCGGGATTGTTGTAGTAGCTCGTTCCGTCGGGGCCGGGGGGCGGCGCCAGATTCGACAGCGTGTCGGGGCGCAGTTTGCGAGCCCGCGACAGGTTGCTAAATCGGTCGAGCTTTTCGTTGCGCGAAGGGGACTCTTGCAGTTGCTGTTCGAGTACGCCGAGAGCTTGCACCTGTAGGCGAACCTCGTCGGCCTTGGCAATCCGCGGCGGCGTGCGATCTCGCTGGAGCGCATCGGCCGGGGCAGCATCCGCGGCAGATGTCTCGGCTATTTGGTCGGCGACCGGCGCCGCCTGCTGGCCGACGGCGTCGGGACTGCTCTCGGCGGCCGGATCTCGAGGCCCGGCTCGGTTGTAGCTCAGGTAGTCGCTCTGCGCGGGCGTTTCGGGGGCCGGGCTGACCGCGACGCTCAACACTTCGTCGGTCTGCGAGTTGAGCTCCGACAAGACGGCTTCGAGCTGCTCGGGGCTGGCATCGACCAGGTAGACCGTCGCGTCTGGCGATGGCTCGGCTGGCGTGTCGGCCAGCTCGGCAGGCTCGTTGCCAGGCGAATCGGCGTCGCCGTCGGCCGGGGCTTGCTTGGCCACTTTGCGATCGGTGTCTTGCCGCCGCGGAAGCGGCTCTTCGCCGGCGGCGACCGACGGCGGGCTGGGAGCTGCCACGCCAGGTCGAGCTTGGGCAGGCATTGCCAACTGCGGAGCCAGCGCCGCGCCCGGTACCGCTTGTTGTGTCGCCAGCGACGGAAAGATGTTCGAGTTGATTGCCGTGTCGAGCTCGGCGGCCGCCTCGTCGTCGATCGCCACGTGGTTCTTGGCCAGCAGCTTGCCGACCAGGTCCTTACGGGCTGCCTCGGGCGTGACGCGGCACTGCACGACCAAAACCGGCTCCTGATTCACGAGCGCCTGCTGAATGTAGAACATTCGCGGGTCGGGGGCATGGACCGGCGCCGCCGCGCCCCCAACGCCGTGAACTTCGGCGCCCGCCTGGGCTGGCATGGCTCCCGGTTTGGATAGCACCATGCCGTTGGCTGCAGCGGGGGCAGACTGGTCAACGACGTTGTCGGATGGACCAGCCGTGGCCGCCGGGCCAGCGGTTTGACCCTCGGATCGAACCTGGCTTCGTCGGCGACCACCATCTTTGGCTGCGATGGCACCGTCGCGACCACGTTCGGCCATGTCCCAGGTTTCGGCAGCGCCACCAGCTTCGTCGGGTTGTACGTCTTCTTCCAGTTGCCGCGCGACATGCACCGGATCGTCCGCCACCGGTTCGGTCATCAGCGACACGGCCGCGAAGACGGCCACGGCGATGCCCGCGTAGACCAACGGCCGGACGATTCGTTGCCGCCAGGTAAGCGGCTGGTTGTGTCTGCCATCGCGATCGTCGCGCGCCGCGATCGATTTGCTCAAGGGGGTGGCGGCCGTAGATACAGCGGCTTTGCGCGAATCTGCTGAGCGCTGCGCGTCTGACGGATCGTCTTTCGAGTCGGTGATCGTGTTGTCCGTGGCCTCGGCGATCGTGGCCTCGAGCGCGCGCGATTTATCGGAGGCCGCCGAGCCGGCGCCGCCACCCGGGCCAGGCTTCGGCCCGCGACGCACCCCCCGCGCTTCGATCTCGCGCAAGACGTCGGCGGCCAGGTCCCCCGGCACCGGCGCGCGCGGCAAGCTCTGCAGCGTGGTCGACACCGCGCGCAACTCATCGAGCAACTGCCGCGCGGCCGGTTCGTCGGCCAGCAATTGCTCGACGCGCGCTTGCTCGTCGGCCGACAGCTCGCCGTCGAGGTACGCGCTCAATCGTTCTTGGTCACGCGGATCGAGTTGCATCACTTCAGGTCTTCTTCAAACACTTCTTGCAATTGGGTCCGCAGCTCGATGCGCGCTCGGTGGAGCCGGCTGCGCACCGTGCCAACCGGCAGATCGAGCGTGTCGGCAATCGTCTCGTACGACCAGCCCTCGAGCTCGCGCAGCACCAGGACGTGCCGATGCTCGTCGCTCAGCGCCAGCAGCGCCGTTTGCACCTGCCCGACCCGTTCGGCTTGCATGAGCCGCTCTCCGGGGCCGCGGTCGAGGGCGGCCGGTTCTTCGCCCGCATGGTCGCGCGCGGCCTCGACCGACACCTGGCGCCGCTGCCGCCGAAACCGGCTGGCCGCCAGGTTCATGGCAATGCGGTACAGCCAGGTATAAAACGCGCTGGCTCCCTGAAAACTCTCCAGCTTGACATACGCCTGGACGAAGGCGTCCTGGGCGATGTCGCGGGCGTCGTCGGCCGAGCCCACCAGATGCACCAGCGCGTGGTAGAGCCGGTCCTGGTAACGGCAAACCAATTCGCCAAACGCCAGCGACTGGCCATCCAGCGCGGCGGCGATCAGTTCGGCGTCGACCCGAGCAGCGTCGTTCACGGTTGGTACTTCGCCCTTTTGACGCAATCGAGCGGCAGAAAGTTCCAGTTCAGGTGGCGAGCAGCCGGCCGCCGCCAGCGTAACACGACCCGGGCAGCCGGCACTTTCCATCTGACCCGTGGCCGGCCGCGTTGTCAAAGCCAGAAGCCCGGTAAATACTTACGGCTTCGAAGAGGTGCTTTGCTCGCGGGTTGGCCCGCCGCCGGAGGTTTGTCTGGTGCCCGAAACTCGCTCCACAATACCTGACGCACGAAGCCGTGATGCTATTACGAAAGTCAGCCGCCGCACGTTCGTCGCCGCGAGCGTAGGCGCGCTGGCACTCGGAGACCGTACCGTGAATGCTGCCTTCGCAGAGCCAGCCGGCTGGATCGACGCCCACTCGCACGTCTGGACCCCCGATACCGAGCGGTATCCCTTGGCGGCCGGCTTCCGCCGCGACGAAATGAAGCCCCCCAGCTTCACGGCCGAAGAGCTGCTGGCCTTGGCTCGCCCGGCCGGCGTGTCGCGCGTGGTGCTGATCCAGATGAGCTTCTACGGATTCGACAACAGCTATGTGCTCGACTGCCGGCGAGAGCGACCGACGGCGTTCTCGGTCGTGGCAGTGATCGACGACGCGGCCATGCACGGCGCCGACGAGTTGCAGCGGTTGCAGGCTGGTGGCGTGCGAGGCATCCGCATTTATCCGCGCAATCGCCCCGTCGATCGTTGGCTCGATGGCGAGACGATGGCCGCCCTTTGGAAGTGGGGCGCTCGCGAGCGCGTGGCGATGTGCTGCCTGGTGAACCCGGGCGATCTGCCGGCGATCGACCGCATGTGCGCGGCGCACGCCGACACGCCGGTGGTGATCGATCACTTCGCGCGGATCGGAGTCGACGGCCAACTGCGCGACGCCGATATCGACCAGCTTTGCCGACTGGCGCGGCACGTCAACACCTATGTCAAAGTTTCGGCGTTTTACGCTTTGGGGCGCAAGGAGCCGCCGTACCTCGATCTGGCGCCGATGATTCGTCGGCTCTACGACACGTTCGGCCCGCGGCGGCTGATGTGGGGGACCGATTGCCCGTTTCAAGTCGTCGGACAGACGTACGCCGATTCGGTGGCGCTGGTCGCCGAACGGTTGGTTTTTCTGTCGGCGGCCGACCGCCAGGAGATCCTGCAGGGGACGGCCGAACGGGTTTTCTTTGCGTAGCGGTCGCGCCGGCTGAGCCGGATGATCTCTAGCAGCCCGTTAAGGCATCGTTTGCCTGCCCGCCGCGCAGGGGTGTGGTAAACTTCGGGATAAGCTTCCCAAAGCCGGGTGAGGGACCGCCCGTCTCGATCTCCTCGCCTAAGGAATCGTGCCATGAATCTCTCGGCCAATCTGCGTGGGTTTGGATTTCGGACGCGCCAGTTGCTAACGGTCCTAGGAGTCGTGTCGTTTCTGGCGATGGCGGCCGGTCGTGCCGCGGCCTGGCAGGATGTGGGGCCGAGTCTCGAGCCAGACGAACCGGCGACCGAGACACCGAACGTCGAGACCCCCGCCGAGGACACGCCCGAGCGCCCCGTCGTGCGTATCTGGAATCTGACCGACAAGCCGTTCCGTTACCAATTTCATCAGTACGAGGGATCGACCTGGTCGCGGTACTACACGCTGCCGCCGGAGCGATACCATCAGTTCAACATTCGCCGTCCCGTGCGGCGCAGCGTGATCGGCAACCGCCTCAAGGGTCCGGGCGGCGTGATCCAGTATCAAGCCTACGGCGGGCTGCTGAAGTTCCGCGGTTCGGCCTGGGTCGATGCGAACGCCAACGCCGGCGCCGAGTACGAGCCAAACTTCTTCTACATCGAAGATGCGGACGGCAACGGGCACATCATCCAAGGGACGCGCGCAAAAGCCTTGCAAGAACAAGCCCGGCTGCTCGAAGCGCCACGTAAAACGCCGGCCGAGATCGACGCCATCCGCCGGCAGTTGCAGGCCAATCACTGTTGGCTGCCGCTGGGCTCACCGTAGCGGTGCGGCGCCCGGCCAGGTCTCCGTCCAGGCGCAACCACCCCACGAAAAGCCGACGCCGAAGCCGACAAGCAGGCTCTGCATGCCGGGGCGCAACTCGCCGGCCGCCCGCAAGTCGTGAATCAACAACGGCAGCGTCGACGACACGGTATTGCCGCAGCGTTCGAGCAGAATCGGTAAGCGTTCCGGCTCGACCTTTAGTTGCTCGCGCAAGTTCTCCAGCATCAGCCGCGTCGCCTGATGCAACAGGTAGAAGTCGACTTTGTCGACAGGCCACCGCGCGGCCGCGAGCACGTCGCGAACCAATGCCGGAATCAGTTCCAGGCTGATCGACATCAGCTCGGGGCCGTCCATATACAACCGGCTCGCCCAGCGTTGTCGCTTGCGCGCCTTGAGGGCGTCGGCCTTCGGGCGCGCCCCGCCGTCGGTCACCATCAAGGTGTCGGCCAGCGTGCCGTCGGTGCCAAAGACGAACCCCGACAACGAGGCGGTCTCGCCCGCTTCGATCAACGTGGCCGCCGCGGCATCACCAAAAATGGTGCGCAGCGAACGGTCGTCGCGGGCGATGTACTTCGAATACGTCTCGGCCGTGAGCAGCAGCACGCGCCGCGCGATGCCGGCCCGCAACAGCCCTTCGGCCAATCCCAAGCCGTAAACGAACCCCGAACAACCGAGATTGAAGTCGAGCGCGCCGGTGCGGGTGGGCAGCCCCAACCGCTCTTGAAGCAGGCAGGCAGTGGTGGGCAGTGGGTAATCGGGCGTTTGCGTGCAGAGCAGCACAAAGTCGATCGATGCGGGGTCGATGTCGTGCTGGGCGAAGAGCTTCTCGGCGGCTTTGACCGCCAGATCGCCGGCGGTCTCGTTTTCGGCGGCGATGTGCCGAAAGCGCACCCCGGTCTTTTCGTAGATCTGCTTCATGTCCCAGCTAGGGAACTCGGCCGCGAGCTGCTCGTTCGATTCAATGGTCTCCGGGACGTAAACGGCCACGGGGCCGATTGTTGCGTAAGACACCAGGCCATCCCTTTCGGCGCGTATTCGTCGGCCAATCGCCAGCGCCAGGCGACCGTCGAACCCCGCTTTGCCACTGGTTGCTCGCTTCGTGGCGGCTTGATTCCAGCCGAGGGGGCGTTGCCGTGTGCGAGGCGCCGCGATCTGGGGCCAGTCGCACGCCGAAACCCGAGCCAGCTTAACCGTCGGTCGCCAGGGCATGAAGCCCATTACCGCGCCGCCGTGGCCAACGACTTATTAGGCGAACAGCGGAAAAGCCTTGACGACCAGCGATTCGAGCGCTGCAAAGCTAGCTGGCGTGCCAGCGGAGTTTTGGGTTTTCGCTCGGATTCCGGCAGAATTCAGGCAGTTTCCCCAGGAGGATCTCTAGTCCATCAATTGAAACAGCCGCTTGAAGGCATCGAGCAGCGCGTGCGGAATGCCATGGCGCGATTCGTCGCGCAACGTCTCCAGCGGTGGATGCAGCAGCTTGTTAAGCAGCCGGTCGAACGACTGTTCGACTTCGGCGCGGGCGCGCTCATCGAGCTGTGGCAGTTTGTTGAACAGCCGCCGCAGTTCTTCTTCCTTGGGCGTTTGCCAGCCCAGCTTGAGTTGCTGGATGATTGGTCCCGTGCTGCGATGGTGCAGGTCGGCCATGAAGCGGGCGGTCTCGTCCTCGATAATCGCAACGGCACGCGGCATTTCGGCGTCGCGCTCCCGGCGGTTCAGCTCGCAGGCCGCTTTGAGATCGTCGAGCGAATAGAGAAAGACCTGCAGGCACTCGCCGATCGCCGGCTCAAAATCGCGCGGAATCGCCAAGTCGAGGACGAACAGCGGTCGCTGATAGCGTTGGGCTTCGATCTGCCGATACCCGGCCAGCGTGACGACCGGTGCTGCCGCCCCCGTCGTGCTGACCACCAGGTCGGCTCGCACCAGCTCGCCCAACAGCGCATCCCACGGGGCGACGCGACCTTCCCACTGCTGGGCCAGCTCGCGGGCCCGCTCGTAGCTGCGGTTGACGATCGTCGGATGATGCGCGCCGGCCTCGCGCAGGTAGCGCAAGGTCTCCTCGGCCATTTCGCCGGCGCCAATCACCAGCACCTGCTTGTCGTCGAACCGCTCGAAAACCTGCGAGGCGAACTCGGCCACGGCCACGCTGGGAATGCTCACCCGCTTCTGATGCAGCGAGGTTTCGTTGGTCACCCGGCGGGCGACCTTCACGGCGGCCTGAAAAATCGCATGCGTCAACGGGCCGGCGCTGTTCTCTTGCGTGGCCAGTTGGTACGCCTGCTTGACTTGTGCCAGGATGTGCGGCTCGCCGAGCACCATGCTGTCGAGGCTCGCCGCCACGGAAAACAGGTGCCGCACGGCATCGTCGCCGGTGCGCTCGAACAGGTCGTCGAAGATGTCGTAGAGCGACATCCCGTGAAAGCCGGCCAAAAACTCCGCCACTTGCTCGTGGCTTGGGCCCTCGTCGGGCGACTCGATCGCCGTGTAGACCTCGACCCGGTTGCAGGTCGAGAGCAGCACGGCTTCGGTGCGGGGGAACACCAGGCGAAAGCGCTGCAAGGCCGCCTTGGTTTGGGCGGGGTTGAACGCCAGCCGTTCGCGCAGCTCGAGCGAGGCATTGTGGTGGCTGCAGCCGACCATCCGCACCTTCATGCGGCACCTCGCTCGTCGAGGAGATTCGCATGCGGGGCCACACGAACCAACACGCCCGCTCGCCCGCCCTGCGGCAGCTTATCGATCCTGGCGTGCTTGGTATTCACCAACAGCGCCACGCCGAGCGAAAACACCAGGAACAAAAAGCTGGCGACCGTGAGATAGGCAACTTTGCGCCCCCGCCTGGCCGGTTTGTAGACCGCCACGAACAACGCCACGACGACGAGCCAGGCGACCGTCAGCAGCGAGCTGACAACGATCGGATCGCTCCACGGCAGCTCAGGGCGGACCGTGTTCAGCACGGCTCCCGACAGCACCCCCAGCAGCAGCATGATCACCGCCAGCGAGATCGCCCGGCTGTTGATCCGCTCCAGCCATTCGAGACTCGGCAATTGCAGCCCGCGGCGCTGGGGGAGCTTGTGTTTCAACCGGTAGGCATGCACCAGGTACATGATGCCGGTGGCGAAACCGACGAAGACCGCCACGGTACCTAACAGCAGGAAGGCTCCGTGCAGTGCCCCCCAGGCGCGCGTCGCGCGGTTGACCTCCAGCGGCGTGCGATCGGCCAGCAGCGCCGCCGCCGCCACGAGTCCCAGCACCAACGGCAGCACAAACAGGCCGATGGAGCTCCGCGGTCGCCAGTAGCCCAACACCAGGTAGCACAGCGCCAGCAGCCAGGCGGCCAGCAGGTACCAGTCGAACGGGCTGGAGAGTGGACCAGCGGTCAACTGCGTGCGATGCCACAAATAAAGCGTGTGGGCCAGAAACCCGGCGCCCGCGAATCCCCACATCAGCACGCCGCGCACCGCGCTGCGAAACCAAAGCCGCGAGACTTCCAAAGCCAAGGCCACGCCGTAGCTGGCGGCGAAACAGAGGATCTGGATGCGTTCGAGCATGGCGAGGTGATTAGCAAGGAAGCGCTGTCACGCGCAAAGCCCAGGGAAGCTCGTGATTGGCCGTCGATTGGGCGGACCCAATCACGAGTTTCCCTGGGCCTGAATCTTCCCTTACGGCGCTCCGTTGTTCTCGGCGTCGAGCCCGTACTCTTTCAGCTTCTTGTGCAGCGTGTTGCGGTTGATCCCCAAACGAGCCGCCGCCTTGATCTGCACGTTGTCGCAAAAAACCAGCACCTGGGCGATCAGCTCTCGCTCGACCCGGTTGACGATCTTGGTATGCAGGTTGTCCTCTTGCGGTCCGGCGCTCGCCAGGCCCTGTTGCACCAGTTCGAACGTCAACGTATCCAAATCAGCCGGACGGAATCGCGACGTCCGGGGGCGCTCGTTCCCCAACACGCTGTCGGGCAAGAGGTCGCACGTCAGCTCGTCGCCAGGGGCCAGCACGACGGCCCGCTCGATCACGTTCTGCAGTTCGCGCACGTTCCCCGGCCAGTGATAGTCTTGCAGCGCCTGCATCGCGCGACGGTCGATGTGCACGACGTAGCTGTCGTTGATCTCGTTGTAGACGTTGAGAAAGTTGGCCACCAGCTCGGGAATGTCCTCGCGCCGCTCGCGCAGCGGCGGCAGCGGAATCGACACCACGTTGAGCCGGTAATAGAGGTCGTCGCGGAAGCGTTCGGCCGCCACTTCTTCTTGCAGATCGCGATTGCTGGCCGCCACGACGCGCGTATCGACGCGGATCGTCTGCGTGTCTCCCACCCGCTCGAACTCGCGCTCCTGCAGCACGCGGAGCAACTTGACTTGCAGCTTGGGAGTCGTCGAGTTGATCTCGTCGAGAAAGACCGTGCCGGTGTGGGCGGCTTCGAAGCGCCCCGTGCGGTTGTCGATCGCGCCGGTAAAAGCGCCGCGGACGTGACCGAACAACTCGCTTTCCAGCAGGCTCTCGGTCAACGCGCCGCAGTTCACGCGGACGTACGGACCGTTGGAACGCGGACTGAGCTGATGAATGGCCTTGGCGATCAACTCCTTGCCGGTGCCCGTTTCGCCCACCAACAGCACCGACGCATTGCGCCGTGCCACGCGGCGCGTCATTTCGTAGACCTTCTCCATCGCCGGCGACGATCCGATGATGCTCGGGATCGGCGGTCCGCTTTCAGCAGCGTGGATGGGATTGAAACCGCGGCTCATGGCAGGGGGCGGGGGTTAAATCGCGGGGGGCGGGCGCCTAATTGTGGCGAGGTGTTCGTCGCGGATGATCTAGTGCTCTGGGGTTCAAATCGCGGTTGCGGTTTCTAAAACAGGGAGCGTTCGCTGTCGCGTGCGGCTTGTCGGCCCGCGCCCGATGGTTGTGTCATTCGACCGCCGGTTGCCGTGGATCTCGACCTGCCTCGAGCACGTCCAACAAACTCGAGAGCAATTGTTGTTCGGACCGCGGCAGGTGTTCGCTGTCGTTGTAGCGATCGTATTGATGCTGCACTTCGACCGACGTCAGCGCGACGCCAAACCGGCCGACGCTTTCGCCGAATGCCTTGGCGGCCAACTTTCGCAGTTCCATCGGCGCGGTCGCCTGGCTCGCCAGCTCCACCAGCGCCTGCTGCGCGCGGGGGCGACCGATCGTGGCCAGCATCGTGGCGGCCGCTTGCTGCAATTCGGGGACGAGCAAAGCCCGTTCGAGTGGATCGACTAGCAGCGTCAGATCGAAGAGCCGCCGCGATTCGGGTTTGAGCGTTAGCAACTGCTCGAGAATCGCGGCCGCCGCGAGCAACCGCCCTTGGGCGTCGCCGCCGCGATCGCGATCGGCGCGCGCCACCAGCGGCGCCAACTGTACGTCGACACCGTGCGCGTCGTGCGGCCGGATCCAGGCCGCCGCCAGCGGATCGTGGCGTGCCAGCCGTTGCGCCGGTTCTTCGAATTCGAGCAGCTCGATGATCGCCACCGGCAAGGGGCGCGAACGTGCGTTGCGGCGGATCTCGGCCAGTGCTTCCCAGGCCGCCGGATCGTAAAGGCGGAAGTCGAGCACCACCAGCTCATAGTCGACCGATTCGGTCGCCAGTTCCGCGGCGATGCGGCCGCTCGTGGTCGCTTCGGCCTCGTAGCCCAACAGTGCCAGCAAGCCGACGATGCGCGAGGCCTCCTCCCGGCTGGGGGAAGCGACCACGGCGCGACGCAGCCCGAGCGCCGAGAGATGGTACTTCAGGCCGCGCGACACGTAGCTAGCGCCGACGAACGAGGTCGTCGGGCCCAGCCGCAAGATCGCCTCGATGGCCGCCGCCGACAACCGCGGATCGCCATGCCCCGCGGCGGCCGCCAACGGCGACAATGCCGCCGTGCCGTCGAGCAGTTCGGCGCTGCCGATCGTGCCCAGCGTGCGGGCGGCCGCTTCGGCAGTCGCTAGTTGATGGTCGGCCAGCGCTTCGCGAAGCACCGTGTTGACGAGCGCTGGATCGTGCAACCAGGCAGCTTCTTCCAGGTCGCGCGGCGAGCCGGCCGGCGGACGAGCGGCCGCCGCGCCAGGGGCCGGTGGATTTAACGCCAGGTCGATGGCGGCCAACAGCAGTCGGCGCCGCGCGGCGATCGCCGTTTCGCCAGCGACTCGCTCGCCACGCGCGGCGTCTTCTCCCCCATCGACGGTCGACCAGTACGCGGCCCGCGCACTGCGCTGCGCTTCGATCAAGGCGGCCGAGGCGAGCGGTGTGCGTGACGACGTGAAGCGTTTGACGGCCGGTTGCCAATGCCACTGGGTGACGACCGGTGCCCCGTCCTCGTCGAACTCGGCGCCTCGCAACGAAGGCTGGCGACGACCGACATAGAATTGCCTCGCGACTTCTTCCAGATATTCGGTTGCCGCGTCGCGCGAGCTGACGTTGTATCCAAGTTCGGCCAGCGAACGTTCGGCCGCGACTTGCGCCGGCTCGTTCTCGCCCGCCCGCAGCCAAAGCGCAACCAGGTCGGGCGCGGCTTCCTCGGCTTCGAGTTGGCCGAGCAAGCGGGCGGCGGCCACCGGCACGTGCGCGGCAATTTCTGGGGCGGCGTCGACGGCGCCACGTAGCGCCGGAATCATCGGCTCGCCGACCGCCAGTATCGCCGCCGAAACCTGGGCGATCGCCTCGTCGTCGGTGGCGCGCACTAAAGCGGCCAGCAACGGTCCGGCGGCTGCAGCGCCGGCGCGGCGCACGTTTTCGATCGTCCAGGCTTGTTCGAGCTCGGTCCCTTGCCCGAGCTGGGCCACCAGATCGTTAATCCGCTTCGGGTCTTGTTGGTATTTGCTGGCGGCGCTCCAGATCGAATCGGCTAGCTGCCTTCCGTCGGGCTGCAGCCAGGCCGCCCGCGCGAGTTTCAATAGACAAGCGCTGCCGACGTCGTTCAGCAGGGCCGCGGCGGACTGGCCATCGAGTCGGGCGGCGAGCAACTGCTGGACGAGCGGTCGGGCCGCGATCGGATGCCCCAGGTCGATCAGTGTCTCGGTGACGTGCAGCAACTCGCTTGGCGTAGTGGGTCGAGTCTCCAGCAGCGCCTGCACGGTCTGGTCGGCCGCGGCGGCCGCCAGTGCCAGCTTTTCAGCCGGGTCTTCATCGCGCCGCTCGGCCGGAGCGGCTGCCTCGCCTGGTGCCGCATCGTCGCCTGGTTGGGCGGCAGCCGGCCGCGCCGCGGCGAACACCGCGATGCCCAGTCCCCAGGCCAACAAATATCTCCAGCGGACGCCTCGGCTCATGAATGTCTCCCCTCTTCGGGCGGCAATACGCTATCGAGCTCGATTCCCTCGCGATCCGCGGCCTCGGCCGCCTCGTCCGTACGGCGACGGTCGAGCCCCAGACGCATTCGCCAGCGAGCAATTTGTCGATCGACTTCGGCCGGCGCGGTCGAACCGTAGCTGCGAAACGCTTTGACCGCTCGCTCCACGCCGAGCACTTCGTACACGCTCTCGTCGAGCGCCGGGTGCGCCTCGCTGAAGTCCAAAGGCTGGAGCTCGGCCAACGGCACGCCACGATCCATGGCCAGCCGAACCAGGCGGCCGACCAGTTCGTGCGCGGTGCGCTGCGGCACGCCCCGCGCGATCAGCAGTTCCATGAGCGTCGTGGCGTCGAGGTACCCCAACTCGAGCCGCGCCGCGATCGCTTCGCGATTGAGCTCGGCGCCGGCCACGATCGGGATCGAAATCGCCAGGCAGGAGCGGACCGTTTCGAAGGTGTCGAAGAGCGGCTCTTGCCCCTCCTGCAGGTCGCGGTTGTAGGCCAGCGGCAGCCCTTTGACGAGCACCAGCAGCGTTTGCAAATTGCCGATCACGCGAGCGGTTTTGCCGCGCACCAGCTCGAGCACGTCGGGATTGATCTTCTGCGGCATGATCGACGAGCCGGTGCAGAAGGCCTGCGGCAGCTTCAAGAAGCGGAACTCGATCGTGCTCCAGAGAATCCACTCTTCGGCCCAACCGCTGAGATGTTCGGCGACCAGCGCGCAGGCAAAGGCGAACTCGAGCGCGAAATCACGGTCGCTCGAAGCGTCGAGACTGTTGGCGGCCAGCGCGTCGAAGCCCAACCGGGTGCGCGTCTCTTCGCGATTGATGGCCAGCGAAGTGCCGGCGACCGCCGCCGTGCCCAGCGGCAACACGTTCACGCGGCGTCGGCAGTCGGCCAATCGCCCCCGATCGCGCTCCAGCTTCTCGCAATAGGCCAGCCAGTAGTGGGGTGCCAGCACCGGCTGGGCGCGTTGCGTATGCGTGTAGGCGGGCAGAATGCAGTCGCGATCGCGCGCCGATCGTTCGACGAAGGCCCGCTGCATCTCGACGAGCAAGCGGTCCAACTCGTCGATCGCCGAGCGCACCCAGAGCCGTACGTCGGTCGAGACCTGGTCGTTGCGGCTGCGAGCCGTGTGCAGCTTGCGTCCCACATCGCCAATCCGCTCGATGAGCGAGCGTTCGACGTGCATGTGAATGTCTTCCAGCTCAATCGAGAAGGGGAAGGTTCCCTGCTCAATCTCCTGGCGGATCGCTTCCAGCCCTTGCACAATCTGCTGGCATTCGTCGGCCGAGAGCAAGTTTGTGCTGGCCAACATTTGGGCATGAGCGACCGATGCGGCAATATCGTGCTCGAAAAGCCGGCGATCGAAGCTGATGCTCTCGGTGAACTGTTCCACGCGAGAGTCGGTCGCCTCGCGGAAGACGCCACTCCAAGGTTTGTGCACCGCCTGATCTGTCACGTTGCCTGGCCGCCCGTGGAGCTGAAGCTGTTTGGAACCGCATTCAACTCTTTCAGCGTAAACGGCTTAGCGATATCCGTCAACGACCCTCAAAAGGGGTGCGACAAGATCGGCACAATCGCTGTTGCCCGAACGCTGGGCGGGCAAAAACGCCCCCTGCCTATAGGCGCGGCAGAATCCGAACAGCCATCGCCCTCACGCGTTATGACGGCTCGGCTCGACTTTGCAGCCTCGGGCAACTTATGGTTAACTTGGTCGGAGCCCGCCGCTCGTTGCCCACCGATTTCGCCCCGCCTTGCCCTGGGATTGCCTTCCGCATGTTGAAGCTGTTGACGCGACCGCTGTTGCTTTCGGTGGCCTGTCTGGCGATGGCGGCTTTGCCGATCCGTCCCGTCGCCGCTCAGATGTTTGGTCAGCGAACCGTCGGGCAGACGCTAACTCCGCAGGCTCAGCCCGGCAGCACGGGGGCCTCGAACCCGGCAAACATGGTGGGGAACCTGGGCTCGAACATCGGCACGGCGCTGGGGCCCAACCCGCGCTTTGTGCGCGGCAACCGCGACCCCAACGCGTTCGTGGGCCGCGATTTAGACGATACCGGCGGCTTTGTCGGCTCGGAGCAAGCGATTGCCGGCCCCGTGGGGACCTCGCTGGGCGATCTGCAGCCGGCCCGCGACGCCAACGTCAATCGCCCGCGCTTCGCGCCGCAAGCGAACCGTCAGCAGATGTACCGCCCTCGGCTAGTGCTGCACGAGGATTTCAGAGTCCCGCCGGTGGCGGCGCCGCGGCAGGTGGCCCAAGTTGAGCGCTCGCTGGCTCGGCAAGAGTTGGGTGACCGGGTGCGGGTGCAGATGACGAGCCGGACGGCCATCCTGGAGGGTGTGGTCGCATCGGAACATGATCGCCTCTTGGCTGCTGAATTGGCTCGCCTAGAGCCCGGTGTCTCGGCCGTTGAAAACCGGTTGCGGCTGGCGGCCCCGCTGCCGGAGCCTGACGCAGGGCCATCGCTTGGGCCAGAATCTGCGACGCCATCGCCACGCTTGCCGGATCCGTCGCCACGCCGGCGGGGGCCGCGGGAATTGTAGCGGGCTCTACCAGACCGGCGCGCGCCACCTGCTGTCGGTACGCCTCGTCATATTGGCTCGGCAATTGCGCGCTGGCCGGCGCAACTGCCGCCGAGTGGTTGGGTCGCGCCAGGTATTGCGCGCGGCTGATCGTGGTCGCACGCTGTGCCGCCGCGGGCGGGAGCTCGATGGTCGTCGTCGTCATGCGCCGCCGCGCATCGTTGCCGGCCAATTCTTCGACGAAGTTCGTCGGCTGAACCTCTCCCCCGATCGGTTGCAGGCTGGGGCCCACTTCGTCGCGCTGCGCCGTCGCTTGCGCTTTCTGGGTTGTCGGCACTCCGGGCAGGAGCTGTTTGGCAGGCTCTGAAGCGACCATTCCGCCTTGCAGCGATTCGAAGCGGCAAACCAGCGTAATCGTGCGCTGCGGTCCGCCAACTTCGTCCCAGGGAATCCAGAAGCTGTACGAATGACCGAGCTGGCTCTTGCTGTAATGATCCGCGAGTTGCTCGGCCGTGAAGACGAACTTGCGATCGGCGGTGGTCTTCACCTCGCTCGTGTCGTCGGTGTCGTCGTAGGCGTAGACCGTGAAGCGGCCAGCCACCGCGATCGGCGACTTGTGAAACTGATCGTGGAACATCACCCGCGCGCCGAAGCCGCGCACGCCGGGCAGCCCCGGCTGATTCATGATGGCGTCGGTCCACATCACGGCAATGCGATCGGGCTTGGCGGGACGGGGCTTGCCGGGCCAGCCGAAACTGCCGACGTCGAGCTGCGCGCAACCGCCGCAGGCCAGCGCAATTGCCAATACAAGGCATCCCCGCCGAGTTACTCGAAGCTTGCAGTCGTGCGCGCTCATGAATCGCCGTAAATCAAGGACCACCAAACCGTTTTGCTTCTCGAAGTCAAATCACAAACCGGACACTCGCTCGCCGACCGCACCGCATCCAAACCAGCTTCTCAAATGCGTCTTGTGCCTTGGTGGCCCTTTGCGTTCTTCTTGCTCTTCGTCGTAATTGTTCAAACAAGCAGCTTGTTAACGCCCAGGCGGCGATGCTTGTTTCGGCAGGAATCGTCCGGCGTCGGGGCGTAGATTGGCGTCGACGCCGCCCGAGACCATGAGCCTTCCGTCGCCCTGCATCACCGGCGGCCGTTGCCCCGGCGGCGTGCCGCGCGCGGCTTGCGCCGGAATTGGGGTCGCCGTCGGTGTCTGCTGTGGAGCGACGTACGAGCTGCGCGCCGCTGGCGGCAACGAATCGGGACGCACGAATTGCGTGCTCCCCGGCATACGCGGCCGCGGCGCGCCCAGCGTCACCTGAGTGTAGACCGGCGCCTGCACGTCGGCCGGCGCCCCGAACGACATCACGCCCGCGGGTGTCGTGGGTTGTGGCGCTGTAGCGGCGCTGGCGGTTGGCGAACCGGCTCGACGATTCGTGCCCAGGCCGGGGGCACCACTGGGCGCGGCGCCGGCGGGGCCGGGGATCACCGGACCCATCGGCACCGGCATCACCGGTGCTTCCATTCCTGGCGGCACTTGTGTCGGTGGCACCAGCAGCTCTTCGCCCGGAATGATCGTCCCTTCGCCAGGCACGATCAGGTTGGGCCCCTCGGGAATCAAGTCGGGCAACGTGACCGGCCGGTCGATCGTGCCGCGCAAATCTTGATCGGGATAAACGACGACGGTCCCGTCGCCGTCGACTTCGCTTTCGCCGCGGAGATAAATGCCGGTTGGCCCCTGGATGCGCTCGACGTCGGCCAGGCACCAACTGATGCGGGCCGCCTCGGCCTGCTTCACCGCGTTGGCGTCGGCCTCGTTGCGGATCACATGCGGCGTCAGAATAATCAGCAACTCGCTGCGCAGCACCTGGTCGAAGTCGTAGCGAAACAGCATGCCCACCAGCGGAATGTCGGACAGGTACGGCACGCGCCGGCTGCGCTTGGTGACCGTTTTGGTGATCAAGCCGCCGAGCACCACGGTTTGTCCGTCGGCGGCGCTAATCGTCGTTTGCGCGAGCGTGGTGTCGATCCGCGGCGAGAGCACGGGGATGCCGGTCGGCGAGACCGCGATCGGAATCCCCTCGCTGATCGGGCCGAGCGCGGAACGCTCCGCGTCGAGTTCCATGACTACGGTGCCGTCGGGGCTGATGCGCGGCGTCACGCCGAGAATCAGACCGACGTTGATCAGCTCGATGGCGCTATTGATGCCGGTCAAGGCGTTCGACACCACGTTGGTTACGCGCGGCACGCGTTGCCCCACCTGGATGAACGCCGGCTGGTTGTCGAGCGTCATCACCTGCGGCCGGCTCAAGACTTGCAGCCGCGAGCTCTCGCGCAGCGCACGCACCAGGATGCTGACGCTTTCGCTCGAAGCCGAGAGCACCAGGCCGCCGAAGCCCAACTCGCTGTTGGCGCGGTTGATCGCGAAGTTCGTCACCCCTTGCGTGCCCAACAGCGGGGCGGTCACCAACGACGGAATCGTGCCGGCGTTACCCAGCGACGGTGGACCGATCGTCTGCGACTGATTGAAATCGTAACCCGGTGCCAACTGCCCGGCCGGAATCGCGCTGGCCGTGCTTGTCACCCCGCCCGAAATGTTCTGCAGCACGCTGCGATCGAAGAGGATCGAATCCTGCAGGCCGAGCTCGACGCCGAATTCCTCGGTGTTCGAGAGCCGTACTTCGCCGATCAGCACCTGGATCATCACCTGCGGCGGCTGAGCGTCGAGTCGTTCGATCAAATCGCGGATGTCGTCGAAATAGCGCGGCGTCGCGCTGAGGATCAGGCTGTTGCTCACCGGCTCGGCGACGACCACCACTTCGCGCTCGATCTGCTGGAACGGGCTGGCGCCCCCCGGAGCAGCCCGTTCCACCAGACGTTCGCTTCGCAAAAAGTCGTTGACGGCGCGGGCCACGTCGACCGACGGGGCGTTCTTGAGCCGATAGACAGCGCTCTTGCGTTCCTGCACGTCGCTGTCGTCGAGCCGCAGCAGAATCGCCTCGACGATCGTCAGGTCGCCGGTCGAGCCCGAGGCAATGATCGAATTGGTCCGCGTGTCGACCGAGAACCGCAGCGGCGCGAGCGACCCCTCGCCTTCGGCGCCGGCCAACTGCGGGCCGCCCGGGCCAAACGACTGCACGCCCAGCAGACTTTGCAACATCTCCATCAGGCGGGCCGCATCGCCGTTTTCGATACGGAAGACTTTGATTTGCGCCGTCGTCGCCGGCAGGCTGTCGAGCGTTTCGATCAACGCTGCCAGCAACTCCATCGTCTCGGCCGGCGCCGAGACCAGCAGCGTGTTGGCCCGCGGGTCGGGCGTGATCCGCACATCGGTCAGGGCGCCCGACTTGAGGAGCTGCCGCCCCTTCTGGTCGACCGTGAGGAACTCGAGCACCGCCGCCCGCTCGTTGGCCGTGGCCGCGCCGCCGGGACCACCACCGGGGCGGCCTCGGCCGCTGATCGCCTCTTCGATCACCGGCGCCAGATCGTCGGCCAGCGTGTTTTGCAGGCGAAACACCCGCAACTGATTGACCGCCGAGCTGCCGGGCGTGTCGAGCCGCTCGACCAGCAATTCGACTTCGGCCAGGTCTCGCGGGCTGGCCTGCACGACCAGCGAGTTGCTGCGCGGGTCGGCCGTGACGGTCACCTTGGCCCCCAGGCCGGTGCGCGTTTTGTAGAAATCCTCGATCGTCGTGCGCACCGCGCCCGCCGCGGCGTGTTCGAGCCGGAACACTCGGAACTGCGTTTCGGGGCTCACCGGCTGATCGAGCTTTTCGATTAACTCGGTCACCGCCTTGATCGCTTCGCCCCAGCCGATCAACAAGAGCGCGTTGGGTTGCACGAGCGCCGTGACGCTCACGCGACCCTGGCGCCCCGTCAACAGTTCGGGTTGAATCTGGGCGATTACCTTGGCGACGGCGTCGCTGCCGGCATGCTTCAGTTCGACGACCTGAATCGTCGGCTCGATTTGAGCGCTAATCCGCTCGATCTCCTGGATGATGCGCATCAGCTCCTGCACGTCGCGCTCGCGGCCGCGGAGGATCAAGACGTCGAGATCCTCGAGCGCTTCGACGTCGACGTCGGCCCCCAGCTCGCGCATTTGGTCGCGAAGGTTGTCGGGCGCCTCTTCGCCGGGAGCCGGTTGCATGGCACCGGGCTCGCTTTCGTCGAAGCCGTTGGGTTGGAACTCAACGTCGGGCGAGTCGGCCGGCTCTTGAAATAACGTCTGCATCAAGGGCTGACGCGGGTTGTCGGTTGGTGTCTGGGCCGCGGCCGGCTGCACGCGCGACGCGTCGGCGTGCGCGGGGATCACCGCACCACGACCACTCGATCGATGAGCACCCTCGCCGGGCGTGGTCGTTGCCGATCCGGCGTTCGACTGGTTGCCGCGCTGGCTGCGCCCCGTCTTGGTCAACCGACCGCCGTAGGCCTCGATGGCCTGTTGAATCTTGCGCGGATCCGAGGTTTCCAAAGGCACAATGCGGACCGTCGAACCAGGCTCCGCCGGCGGGCTGTCGAGCGCCGCAATCAACCGCGACAACTGCCACACCACCCCACTGCTGCCGTGGACGATTACGCGGTTGCCGCGCGGGTCGATTTCCAGTTGGGCGTGCGACCGGCCTAGCGCCAGTGTGTAGGCGGGCGCGGCGGCCGTCGATTCGGGTATCGCGACCAGCCGCGGCCCGAACAATTCGCCGAGCAGTTTTTCGACCCGTCCCACGGGTGCGTTTTCGATCCTGACCGCTTCGGTGGCAAAGCGTGTGCCGGTGGCCGGTCGCTGTGGCGACGGGGGCTGCGTCGCGGGCGGCGCCGTCGCGCCCGGCGCGAGATTGAACTGGCGAGTTGCTGGCGCGGCCGCCGGCCGCACGTCAACGCGATCGAGACGCGAGATCAGTTCGCGGGTAATGCGATGTGCCGCGACCGGACCACTGACGAGCAGTTGATTCGCGCCCGAATCGACGAGCACCCGCGCGCCGGGTTCACGCGCCAACAGCGGCGCGAGCGTCCGCTCGATGTCCGCGGCGCGCACGTGCTGCAAGCGATAGGCGGTGTACGTCGAGCCGGCCGGGTCGGCCGCCTGGCCATCCAGGGCTATGCCTGCGGCCATGAGCAGCGCGCATGCCAGCGCCAGCAGCCGGCGAAGACCTGGCGCCGCGGCCGCAGTCGAGCTCAGAAGTACAACAAACTCCCGCACTTAATCGATTCGGCTAGCATGGTTCCCCCCTGCTAACCCGATCCAAAGCGCAATCCTAGCCAGTAGGGCGCACCCTGGTCGTGGCAGCAATATCGACCTCTCGCGGGTCGGGCTATAGTTTTTCCGCCGCGCGCGGCCGCGGTTTTCCCTCGCTAGCATCGGTATGCTGGCGAGGGTGGACCGCGGCGCTAAGAGATTGCGGCACAATGCCGTGTTATAATTCCATGTGATGGCGAACCGATCCATCGAGCCAGGGACTTCTCGCGTGGCAACCACGGAATCAGCTCCTTTTCCGAATCTTGGCCTGGTACACCGCTGGGTCGATCTCTGCACCGAGGCCGCAAGCGACAGGTCGATCGTCCAGCCCGACCGCGAAGCGCGTGTCCGCTGGTTGCCGACGCTGCTCTCGGCGCATGTCGTCGCGTATGACATGCTGATTCAGCTCGATGAACAATGGCGCGCCGCTGTCGCCGCGAAGCCAAAGTCTTACGATGCGCCGATGCATCAAGAGCTCGAGGCGATGTTTGCCGAGTGGCTCGCCGCTGCCGAGCGATTGGAGAAGGCATTGTTGGATCTGGAGCAGCAGCAATCCTCCGTCGAGCACGCGGCCGAATTCCGCCGCCGATTGTCCGAGGCCCGCGACAGCGCCACGGCGGATACCGAGTTCTTCAGTCATTCCAAGCTGGTCGAGTTGCGCGACGCCGCGCTCGACGAACATGCCCGGGGCGAAACGCTTGAGTTCGGGGCAACCTAACGTCCGCACCGCGCGCTTCAAGCAGATGTTGGCGCGCTTGCCCGCGGAGGTTCAAGCGGCCGCGGATGCCGCTTTCACGCTGTTTCGGCGCGACCCGTTCCATCCTGTGCTGGCCAACCACGAGTTGGTCGACACCAAAAAGGGCCGCCATCGCAAGGCCAGCCGGGCGGTTACCATCACTCGACGCTATCGCGCGATTTACGTAGTCGACGGATCTACGAACGTTTGGTACTGGATCGGCTCGCACGAGGACTACAATAACTTCGTCGGTAAGATATAGTCCGCGAGATAGCGACCGCTCGCGGCTATGCTGGCGAGGATGGACGAGAACCCGTACGAGCCGCCGCAGAAGCAAAGATTGCCTCCGGCACTGAACCAAGCAGCAAAGACCAAGCGCCTGCGAGCCATGAGGCATTGCAGCTTGCTGGCGGCCGGAATTGCATTGGCGATCCTCTTGTTCAGCGGTGACGATCGGGACGTGTTTGTGATCGTCGCGCCCATCACCGCGGTCGTTGTTGTTGGTGGCGTGCTCGGTTGGCTGACGGCAACCGTCATCGGGTTCTTTCGATAGCGAGGGGCGATGAACAAGAACCCGTATGAGCCGCCGGAATAATTTCGCAACATCGGGCACTAAGTCAAAGGAGTCGCGGAGACCCTCGTGGGTCGGTTTCATGCTCTGGCCGGTTCGACGAAGAATTACGGCCATATTAGTTCTGTGCCTAGGTGTGGCCTTTGTCCTGTCCGAGGTTGCAATCCTCGTCAGCCTTCTCGGTTTGCTGCATCCTCTAACCTAGCTCTCGACACCACTCAAGTTTGCTTTGCCTGTCCTTAACTGCTTCGCCATCCGGTGGCTTGATAGGCACGACGGATGGTCCTAATTCGTCCTCGTTGACGCAGCGCATTGACAGCCCCCGCCCCGCTCGGTGCAATCAAGGACTTGCCGCCGGGGGACGGGAGTCGTTTCGGGGCTTCGATCATGCCGTGGCATTCGCGGCTGGCCCGAAACAACTCCCGTCCCCTTCCCGGGTGGCCCGACCGCTTGCCGGTCGGGTCGCGCAGCGACAAGAAGCCTGCTGAAATCGATGCTTCCATTCTCACGACGCGGCAGCAACAGATACATGTGCCTGCGGCACTCGGCTACCGATTAGCCGTGGCACCCGAGTCAAAGCTAAACTTTCCTCATGGCAGCCAAAGCTCAATCCGAATCCGCCGCGCCGCTGGTCGGCGTCATCATGGGGAGCAAATCGGATTGGGAGACCATGCGCCACGCCGCCGACATGCTCACGCAGTTCGGCGTGCCGCACGAGTGCCAGATCGTCTCGGCCCACCGCACGCCTGATTGGATGGGCGAATACGCCGCCGGGGCCGAAGCCCGCGGGCTGGAAGTGTTGATCGCCGGCGCCGGGGGGGCCGCGCATCTGCCCGGCATGGTCGCTTCGCAAACGGTGTTGCCGGTGTTGGGCGTGCCGGTGCAGAGCCACGCCTTGCAAGGGCTTGACTCGCTGCTGTCGATCGTGCAAATGCCCGGCGGCGTGCCGGTCGGCACGATGGCAATCGGCAAGGCGGGGGCGACCAACGCCGCGCTGTTGGCCGTGCGAATCCTGGCTGGCAGCCGGCCCGAGCTGCGCCGCAAGCTGCACGAGTTCGTCGCCGAACAAGCGCGCCGCGTGCGCGACGACGAGCTTCCTCCATCCTCCGCGACCGACGAACCCACCGCGACAGGGCCGAAGTCATGACGCGGGGGCACGATGCCGATGCCCCGGTTTTGCCCGGCGCCGCGCTTGGCGTGTTGGGGAGCGGTCAACTGGGGCGCATGTTCGCCATCGCCGCCCGGCGGATGGGCTATCGCGTCCACACGTTGTCTCCCGACGACGACACGCCAACGGGGCAAGTCGCCGACCAGGAAATCAAAGCCTCGTACCTCGATCTCGACGCCGTGCGCAACTTCGCCCGCGGCGTTTCGGTGGTGACCTTCGAGTTCGAAAATGTGCCGGCCGCCACGGCCGACGCGGCCGCCGAGTTCGCTCCCGTGCGCCCCGCCGGCCGCGTGCTGCACGTCACCCAGCACCGGCTGCGCGAAAAGACGTTCTTGCGCGAGGGGGGGTTCCCCGTCGCCCCGTTCGCGGCCGTGCGGTCGCTCGCCGAACTGAACGCCGCGCTCGAGCGGCTGGGCACGCCGGCCATTTTGAAGACCGCCGGCTGGGGCTACGACGGCAAAGGGCAAGCCCGCGTCGAAAACGAGGCCTCGGCCGCCGCGGCCTGGCAAGAACTGGCTACTGACGAAGCCGTCCTCGAAGGCTTCATCGATTTCGCCGCCGAGGCGTCGGTCGTCGCCGCCCGCGGGCACGACGGCTCGTTCGTCGCCTATCCGCTGGTGGCCAACCATCACGAGCGGCACATTCTCGATACGACCCACGCGCCGGCCGACTGGCCGCCGGGACTGGAGCAGCAGGCTCACGAGATCGCCCGAGGCGTGCTCGAGTCGCTCGACGTCGTCGGCGTATTGTGCGTCGAATTCTTTGTCACCCGCGATGGCCGGCTGCTCGTCAACGAGCTGGCGCCGCGGCCGCACAACTCGGGTCATTTCTCGTTCGACGCTTGTGTCACCAGTCAGTTCGAACAACAATTGCGGGCGATTTGCCGTTTGCCGCTCGGCTCGACCGAACTGTTGCGGCCGGCCGCCATGGCCAATCTGCTGGGGGACTTGTGGTCGGACGGCGAGCCCAACTGGGGAGCCGCGCTGGCCATGCCCGACGTGAAGCTCCACCTGTATGGCAAAGCCACGGCGCGACCGGGGCGCAAGATGGGCCACCTGACGGCGCTGGCCGATTCGGCAGCCGAAGCGCTCCGCAAAGTGCTGGCCGCCCGCGCGGCCCTGACCGGAAGATGACGACGCACGAAACGTCGTCGGGCTTCCGCCGATCGACCAAGAAGTACCCGAGTCGACGCCACTGGCCGACCCAGCGGCGCCCGAACTTCGCCACGCGAAATCGACTCTAACCAGGCTCACTACTCAAATCATCCACTTGCTCCCGTCGTTTCAGGTGTTCGCATGCCCAATAAGATTCGCAGCCAGGAAGTAACCGAAGGACCCAGCCGCGCTCCGGCCCGCGCGTTCTTGCGCGCCATGGGGCTGACCGACGACGATCTGAAAAAGCCGTTCGTCGGCGTCGCCAGCACCTGGAACGAAGCGACCCCCTGCAACATCACCCTCAATCGCCAGGCTCAGGCCGCCAAGCGCGGCGTTCACGAGGCCGGCGGCACCCCGCGCGAGTTCGTCGCCATCAGCGTCTCCGACGGCATCGCCATGGGGCACGAAGGGATGCGGGCCTCGCTGGTCAGCCGCGAAGTGATCGCCGACTCGATCGAGCTGATGATGCACGCCCATCGTTACGACGCCTTGGTCGGCCTGGCCGGCTGCGACAAGAGCTTGCCCGGCACGCTGATGGCCATGGCGCGGCTCAATCTGCCGGCGGTCTTCTTGTATGGCGGTACGATTCTGCCCGGCAAGTTCCAAGGCCGCGACGTGACGATTCAAGACGTCTACGAAGCGGTCGGCGCGTACGAAGCCGGCAAGATGACCGAAGCCGAACTGCATGAGCTGGAATGCGCCGCCTGCCCCGTGGCCGGATCGTGCGGCGGGCAGTTCACCGCCAACACGATGGCCTGCGTGGCCGAAGCGATCGGTTTGGCATTGCCCGGCAGCGGTTCGGCACCCGCGGTCGACGAAACCCGCGATCGCTTCGCCGAAGCGGCGGGCCGCGCCGTGATGGAACTGCTCGAGAAGAACATCCGCCCGCGCGACATCCTCACCTTCGAAGCATTCGAAAACGCGATCGCCGTGGCGGCGGCCACCGGCGGCAGCACGAACATTGCCCTGCACATGCCGGCCCTGGCCAAAGAGTGCGGCATCAAGCTAACGCTCGACGACGTCGATCGCGTCAGCCGGCGTACGCCGACCATCGCCGATCTCAAGCCGGGCGGGCGTTACGTCGCTCTCGACATGCACCGCGTCGGCGGCATTCCTGTCGTTTTGAAGGTGCTGTTGGACGCCGGCCTGCTGCATGGCGACTGTCTCACGGTCACCGGCAAGACCCACCGCGAGAACCTCAAGGATGTGAAGTTGCCCGCGGGGCAAGACGTCGTCGTGCCCGTCGAAAAGGCGATCAGCCCCACGGGCGGGCTGGTGATTCTGCGCGGTAATCTCGCGCCCGAGGGGGGCGTGATCAAGGTCGCCGGCGTCAAGAAGCTGCAGCATCACGGGCCGGCCCGCTGTTTCGACAGCGAGCACGACACGTTCGAAGCGATCGCCCGCCGCGAAGTCAAAGCGGGCGACACGGTCGTCATTCGTTACGAAGGGCCGCGCGGCGCGCCGGGCATGCCCGAGATGCTGGCGGTCACGGCGGCGCTCGTGGGGCAGGGGCTCGGCTACGACGTCTGCCTGTTGACCGATGGCCGGTTCAGCGGGGCCACGCGCGGGCTGATGGTCGGCCACATCGGTCCCGAGGCCTACATCGGCGGCCCGCTGGCCCTGGTCAAAGATGGCGACATGATCAAGATCGACGCCGAGGCCGGCACGCTCGACGTCGAGTTGTCAGAGGCCGAACTGGCCAAGCGTCGCGAAGCGTGGAAACCGAAGCCGCCGCGCTACACCACCGGCGCGATGGCCAAGTATGCGACGATCGTCGGCCCGGCCTGCGAAGGGGCCGTGACAGTCGCCAAGCCGTGAACAATGCCATGAACTGCGCTATCTGGCTGCCTGTTCCGTCCCTTTCGGCAGCGCGTCGCAGGACGCCAGCGCCAGGATGGCGTAGGCCGTGCCGGCGTGCGAAATGAAGTGCTCGTTGTCGGCGTGCACGCTCCGTGTGAACCAGCGGCCGCTGGCCCGCTGATGCGTTTTGAGCCACTCGATCCCCCGCGCGAGCCGGGCGTCGTCGGCCGGCACCCCCGCGCGCCGAGCGATATACACTGCGAAGCCGGTGCCGTACCCGTCGCTCGATTCCAGGTCTTGCGGCGTGCCGTCCTCGCGCTGCCAGGGTCCGAGCTGCGCGATTCCCCAGCCGCCGTCGTCGTGCTGCAACGGCCATAGCTCGTCGAGCGCGGCCGTGCGCTGCTCGTCGGTCCAGATCTCAGGCAACTCGAGCGATGCCCAAACCATCATCAGCCGGTGATGCAAGGTGGGCGTCGGCTCGCGCCGCAGATATTCGCGCAGCTTGTCGAGCCCGGCTTTGGCGGCGTCGGATTGGGCGTAATCGTCCGGGGCGGCCCCCGCGCCGATGGCGGCCATCGTGGCGCCGAAGTGATCGTCGTCTTCCATCGGCGGCCATTCGCACTTGAGCCAGGAGAAGCCGCCGTCGTCGCGCTGCACGGTCCAGGTGCGATCGAGCGCGGTGCGCGTCGTCGGATGGAGCTTGCCGGTCGTCGCCCGATCGTTGAGCGCCAGGATCGCGCCGGTCATCACCACTTCGGCATCCCAGCGCGGGCCTTGGCTCGGCCAGCGCTCGGTGACCAGTTTTTCGGCGAACTGGCGAACCGCCGCGTGCGCGGGAGCATCGGCGCCGATCGCCGGCCGCGCGAGCAGGTACAAGTAGTTCGTGTGGCAGGTCATGCAGTTTTTCTGCTTCTGCCAACTGACCGACGCTGAATCAAGAAAGTGAACCGCCGCCGCTAGCGAGAACTGGGCCGCCAGCGGTTCGTCGGCGTCGTTCAATTCCGGCGCGACAACGTTCTCGAGCGTCACCGGTGCTTGGAGCGCGCCCGGCTCGCCGGCGACTCCCGACGCGGCGAAGACCGCCAGCGAAACGAACAACAGGAGTAGCGTCGCCAACTTCGCCCGGATCGGTTCACCCCATCGCATGGCCCACTCCCATCGGTTCGTGGTCGAGTAGTTTCATATTCTGGTTTGGGTGCCACTGCTGGCTTGTCCAGCAGTGCCGTGTTCGCCACGTATTGTCTGGCGGGCCAACCGTGGCCAGCGTGACGAAGATAGCACCGAAGGCCGGCGATTGCGAACCTCTAGCCATAAAACTCAGCAGTCCGGTCGGCACATCGGAGTGTTATAACGTGACGAACGCGTTCTCAATTGCCCTCTCTTCAGTGAGTTGAATCGATGCCGACCGAGTTAGGCGAACCGTTTTTCGCAGCGCTGGACTACGCGGCGCGGCTGCACAACCAACAGCGGCGCAAGGCGTCCGACGTGCCGTACGTCGCCCATCTACTGTCGGTGGCGGCGATCGTGATCGAACATGGTGGCAGCCAAATCGAGGCGATCGCGGCCCTGCTGCATGACGCCGTCGAGGATCAAGGTGGGGCCGACCAACTGGCCGAGATCGAACGCCGCTTCGGGGGCGAAGTTGCCCGCATCGTTGCCGCTTGCACCGACACCGACGAAACGCCCAAGCCCCCTTGGCGAGCGCGGAAGGAGCAGCACGTGGCGCATGCGGCCGTGGCCGACGCCTCGGTGCGGCTGGTTCTGGCGGCCGACAAACTGCACAACGGCCGGGCGATTCTGGCCGACCTCCGTCGGCACGGCGACGCCGTCTGGTCGCGGTTCAAAGGCCGCCGCGACGGCACGCTCTGGTACTACCGCGCGATGCTCGCGGCGCTGACTTCCGCTGGTGACGAGCACGCGGCGCTCCTCGACGAACTCGGCCGCGTGGTGGCGGAGTTGGAACAGGCCACCGCCCCTTAAAAAGAATCAAAATAATGGTCACAATAAGCTTGCAATTGGCCGCCCACCGCGTATGATCTAACTCAGTCGAGCAGCTCGCTTCGACAGCCTGGTATCTCTGCGAGCCTGAGCTTCTTGCTCAGGTATCTGCCCGAGCCCGCGGTGCTTTTGCAGCCGGCGGGCGTTTTCTTGCGCCACTGCCGGTTGCTGCTGTCGGCTGTTGTTGCCGAGCGGCGCCACAGTCGACGGATGACGTTTCACCGTCGGACGCGCCGCGTTGAATTCCCCGGTTGGAGATTGCCCGTGAACGCGCCCACGCTGCTGGCTTGCTCGACCGCGGCCGCCACGATCGGTTTGGCGCACCTGGCCGATTCGCCCTGGCCCGAACTGGGCAACCTCTCCGCCACGGCCATCCTCGGATGGTACGCCTGGCACACCGCCGCGCGCACCATCCCCGATCTGGTGCGGGCGTTTCGCGATGAGTCGGCGGCGCAGCGCGCGCTGTTGGCCGCCGAACGCCACACCGGCCGCGACGATCTCGAAGCCTTGCGGGCCGAACACGTGGCCGAACGCCGCGCGCTGCGCGAAGAGCTGGCCGCCGAACGCACGCAGCGCCACGCCGATCAACAGGCGATCGTCGCCGCGCTCGAACAACTATCGGCCTGCCTGGCCTCGCGTGTCGTCCGCGATTGAAACGAGCCCCTGACCTCGAACCATTAGCCACTGACCACTAGCCACGATTCCCTACCCGGAGCCTCCCCATGTCCGCCGAATCCAACGTCACGCCTGCCGCCGATCTTGCCTCGTCGCTTCCCTATATCCGCTGGGCCTTGCGCCACGCCGGCGAGCTGCCGCAGATCATTGCCGGCTGCCGCGCCGTCAAAGCGGCCGACGGACTGCAGGCCAAGTGGGCCGCCTTCAAAGCCTCGGGGGACACGATTGTCGCCTCGCTGGTCGACTTTCCGAACATCGACGAGCTGCTCAAAGGGCGCGCGGTCGCGCTGGCCGTTTCGCTGGGCGTCGACAACGTGACCGAGGCCGACGTGGCGGCGGTCGCGGCCGAATTCCAACCGGATAAGCTGGGCGACGGCGCCATCCTCAAGCTGATCCTCGAGAACCTGCCCATGATCGTCGACACCGTGCTGAAGATCATCGGGCTGTTCGCTTAGCCGTCCGGGATCAGTGGCCAGTGGTCAGGGTATTGCACTTGCTGCTCAAACCACTCAAGCCGCCGAACCCCAACCGTAGCCCTGAACCCTAGCCACTAGCCACTACACCATGCCACACCAACCCGGCTTTCGCCTGCCGCCGTTCACCGTCGAGCGGGTGTACGCCACATCGCTGGCCGAAACCATCGACTGGGGACTCAAGCTGTTGGGCGTTCCCGACCAGTGGAAGCGTACCAAGGGGGCCGGCGTTCGGGTCGCCGTGCTCGATACCGGCGCCGACATGTTCCATGCCGAGCGCGGCGACCTGGCTGCGGCGATCGTGGCCACGGCCGACTTCACTAATTCGCGGTTCGGCTGGCACGACCGCAACGGGCACGGCACCCACTGCGCCGGCGTCATCGGCGCCCGGCACGACGACCGCGGCGTGGTGGGCATCGCGCCGGAATGCACGCTCGTGATCGGCAAGGTGCTGGGCGACGACGGCGCCGGCTCGAGCATCGGCATCGCGCAAGGGATCGATTGGGCCGTGACTTTTCGGCCGCAGGTGATCTCGATGTCGCTCGGTTCGCCGCAGCCCGACGCCAGGATTCACGCCGCCATCCGTCGCGCGGTGGCCGCCGGCGTGTATGTCATCTGCGCCGCCGGCAACGACGGGCCAGGACCGCGCGACACCGTCGGCTGGCCCGCGCGCTACGACGAACCGGTGGCCGTGGGGGCCGTCGATCAACTTGGCGCGGTGGCTAGCTTCTCCAGCCGCGGGCCGGCGGTCGATATCTGCGCGCCGGGTGTCGACGTGCTCAGCACTTACCTAATGGGGCAGTACGCCAAGCTCTCCGGAACGAGCATGGCCACGCCGCACGTCGCCGGCATCGTGGCCTTGATGGTCGCGCATCGGCTGGCGACCGGCGAGGCTCTCCCCGCGCCCACCGAACTGACGCAACTATTGAAGGAGACGGCGACCGGTTGGCAGCCGGGCCAAGGCGCCGGCTCGGGAGCTGGCATCATCAACCCCACGAAGGTGATCGGCATCAACCGCCCGGCGCCGATCGCCGACCAACCGCCCACGCTCAAGCTCGGCTTCGTGAACATCTACGTGCCGAGCCGCGCCGGCGATTTGTTTTCGATTGGAGTGTAAGCCCAACCATGCAGCCAAGTTGAACCGCTCGCACTTGCCCCCCTCACCCGGCTGCTGCGCAGCCACCCTCTCCCACCAGGGGAGAGGGAACTTAGTCCCTAACCCCTATCCCCTACCCATGACTCGTCGCCAGGCACTCGAAGCGCTCGCCATAATCCCCGCCGTTGCGGCCGCGGCCACGGCACCGCCACGCGCTACCCACAAGGTCACGCTCCTCTCGGGCATGCTCGAGAAGCATTGGCAATCGACTGGCGACGTGGTCGCGCAGCGCGGCATGGGCTCGGTCGAAGCGAGCTTTCGCCAGGTGCGCGAAGATGGCAGCGTCGGCCGCGTTCGCATCTGCGGCATGGGGACGATCGTGATCGAAGACTTACCGCCGACGGAAGAGTGAACACCAGCCACTTGAAGTGTTTTCGAAACGGTCCAAAGCAGGGGGACAGTCCCCGACGGTTTTGACCTGCTCTAGCCACTAACCCCTGACCCCTAGCCACTACCCATGTCCGCCATTTCCTCAATCACCGCGCTCGTCGTCGGACTGACCGTCGGTACGGCCTGCCTGGCAGCCACGCCCGCCCGCGCGGTTGCCGTGGCCGCGGCCGACGCGGCGCAACTGGCGGACGAGCGTCGGGCGTTGACGCGCTACTTATGGTTCCCCGCGCCGAGCGAAAAGACCCGCGTGGCCGCCCTGCAGATGATCAACACGGCGCTGTCGCACGCCGCCGCGCCGCTGACCGACGTGCCCGGCTCGCTCCAGGCGCGGCAAGCGGCCTGGCCCTTGAGCGACGGGTTGCTGCGCATCGATCTGGCGATCATCGGCGGCGACGCCGGACGCGTCGAGCGATTGCGCCGGCTGTGGGAAGCGCTCGTCGACAGCGAGCCGTATTTCACGATCGAGATCCTCGAACTGCAAAAAACCAAGCACGACGAGAAACTCGTCGCGCGGCGCGTCGCCAGCCCCACGCTCCCCGAACTGAGAACGCTCGGCGTACAGACGCACTCGGCCTTGCCGATCGTCCGCGGCGATTGGTTGATTGCCGGTAAGCGTCCGGCCTACCCATTGTGTCGCTGGGTTGCCTGAGCGAGTGCGCGGCGTTTCTGGCGTCGGGCGCGTTTTGCTTTGGCACGGCTTTCTTGCTCGTGCTGCCGATAGTCGCGGACTTGGT
>JBFXAH010000032.1:0-58965 GCA_050184475.1 Pirellulales bacterium
AGCGGATCGCCGTGATGTGCCGCCGCGCCGGGCAGTCGGTCAAAGATCGCCAGGCGTATGTCGTGATGCGCGATCACGGGTTGTTGCAGCGGCCGCGGTCGCGAGCGGCCGAGTTGCACCAAACGGCCAAATTATTCGAGCTTTTGCCGCAGAAACCGAACGATCTCTGGCAGATGGACGTGACGTACATCCACATTCCAGGCTTCGGCTGGCACTACGCGGTGACCGTGATCGACTACTACTCACGCTACCTGCTGGCCTGCCATCTGACGCACAGCTACAGCGCGCTGGAAGTGATTCGCGCGTTGCGGCTGGCGCGCGAGGAGGCGGAGCGGATCGGCGGTCCGCTGACCACGCGTCCGTTTCTGGTGACCGACAACGGCTCGTCGTTCATCGCCCGACGATTTCAGGCGGCGGCCAGCGCCGAGTTCAGCCACGTGCGGATTCGCTATCGCACGCCGCAGCAGTTGGGCTTGCTGGAGCGGTTTCACGCCACGCTCAAAAGTGAGGAGGTGTATTGGCGTCTGTACGACAACCCGCAGCACGCGCGCGAGTGCCTGGCCGAATTCCGCGAGCGCTACAACCAGCGACGTCCGCATTGGGCGCTCGTGCCCGAGGCGGGCGGCGATCCCTGGGTGCCGGCCGAGGTGTACGCCGGCGGCCGCACGATTCAGATTCCGCGTTGGCAGCAGTGGGCTACCGCGGCGCAGGCCAGGTTGGAGGGGTTACTAAAAGCGGCGGGGTGAAGCGAACCGACGGCCGCGGCTCGGGCTCAGCAAAAGGGGGCGGCCCCTTCCGCCTCTGGTCGCTCGGCCCCCAGCGGCTGCGCCGTCGCGGGCGAGGGCCGAGGCGACGGCGAGGCGAAAGGGGCGAACGAGGGGCACCGATTTAATCAATGGATAGCCCGAGCAAGTCTCTCACAAAACGACGGGAAAAATTCCCATTGAACTGCGAGCCAAGACAATCTGGGTTGCACACCCATCCGTCGAATGCGGCTATTCCGCAATACAGTCGCGCGTTATTCGTGGCCAAGTGTTCCAAGTCGGCCGGCGGAAACTCGTTAGACGGCGCAACATTGCCCGAGCAATAGAAGGCGTGATTGTCCTTCTCGGTCACCATTCCAACTGGAATCGGAAGGCCGATGCTGCGCCCCAGCTCAGTGCAGACGACCTCGTTGAACACCTCGTAGTTCTGGTATTTATTACTTCGCGACGGTTGTCAGACCAACATCAAACTTGATGCAATCCTCTTGGCCATCTTCGCGTTGCTTGCCCCAACTCCAGACTTTGTAACGATGCGCCAACATGGAACCGCCCCAGGGCCAAAGGTCCACACGTTGTCAATCATCGAACTGCCAAAATCAATAAGTTGATGCGACTTTCCCAAGTATGTTCACTATCCATTTGAACACCCAGCGAACCGGGGCGCAAGTTGCCTATTTTAACATCGTATTCGCGTGGATGCCCCCTGCTATCCTTACGGCATGGACGAGAAGCCCAAGCTTAGGACCGGCATCGACGCACTAGCGGCGTTTTTTTGCGCGTTCTATGCGATCTTGGGAATCTGCGCTCTTACGCTGCTTCCGTTCGCGGCCGTGAGCGCGGTTCGGCTGTACGATTCTGGCGGCCGAGAGTTTTGGAGCCAGGTGATTGGCTGCGCTGTCGCCGCCATCGGCGGACCGATCGTACTATGGGGTGCCGCTATGTTCTGGAGTGTTCGGCGAGCAACACAGTCTTAAGACACTACCGCCGTAGTCAGCAACCGGGAAATCTGCTTAAGTCCGAGGATGCCTGACATGACGTCGTCGCCGGTGCTGGTTTGCGTGTCGCGTCGAATCGAGGCTCCGGCCGAGCGGGTATTCGATGCCTGGCTCGATCCCCGGCTGTTGAGCCAGTGGATGTTTGGGCCGCGACTGCGCGTCGAGCAGGTGTTGCGCCTCGACGTCGATGCGCGCGTCGGCGGCAAGTTTTCGTTTCTCGTTCGCCGGGAAGGTGGCGAGGTCGATCACGTCGGCACCTATCGCGAGCTCGACCGGCCGCGACGGCTGGCGTTCACCTGGGGAGTTGCCGGCGAATCGACCGACGAAAGCGTCGTGACCATTGACATCGTGCCGCTCGAACAAGGCTGCGAGCTGAACCTCACGCACGCCATGGACCCGAAGTGGGCCGACTACGCCGACCGCACTCGCGACGCCTGGACCCGGATGATCGACTTGCTGGCCGACGTACTCCAGTAGTGCCAAGCGTCACGTGGCTCGCAGCCGCGCCACCAGCGTGGCGTCGACCTTGGCGCGGACCGTGCGACGATCGAGCTTGAGCCGCCGGGCCGTCGCCTCGTAGCTGTTGGTTTCGGCAAACACCAGCGAGCAGTAGCGGCGCATGAGCTCGTCGGCGGTGAGTTGCCCCGCGGCGACCGCTGCCAGTAGTTCGTCGCGCGGGCCCCCGGCTTCGGCCCGCGGCCCGGCCGTTGGTGGTACGTACGAACGCCGGATCAGCACGTTTCGCAAGCACTGCTCCAGTTCGCGGACGTTACCCGGCCAGGCGTAGTCGAGCCCCAGGTGCTCTTCGATCCAGCGCATGACTTCGTCGGCCAGCTCGGCGCCTTCGGTGCCAATCGCCCGTTGTGCCAGGTGCACGAGCAGGTGCCGCAGTTCGCCGGGGTCGTCTTGCACGCGGGCGTGCAGCGGGGGGACTTCGATCATGTCGGAGCATAAGCGGTAATAGAAATCCTCGCGAAAATTGCCGGCCCGCATCTCGGCCGCCAGGTCGCGGTTCGTGGCGGCGATGATCTTGCCGCGAAACTGCCTCGTTTGCGTGTCGCCCAGGCGACTGAACTCGCGCGATTGCAGCGTGCGCAGCAGCTTCACCTGAATGCTGCCGTCGAGCTCGCCGATCTCGTCGAGAAACACGGTTCCCAGCAGAGGGCAGACTTCGAGCCAGCCCTGGCGATCGTCGACCGCGCCGGTGAACGAGCCCCGCTTGTGGCCAAACAGTTCCGATTCGATCAGCGTCGGACTGAGGGCCGACAGGTTGACCGCGTAGAACGATCCGGCGAAGTCCTCGCTGAAGCGGCCGGCCGCTGCGTCGAAGGGGATGTAGCGCGACAGGCCGATCGCCTGGGCGACGAGCTCCTTGCCGGTGCCCGACGGGCCGGTGACCAACGTCGTGTAGTCGGCCATGCGCGCGAACAGCGTGCGACGATAGCGGCGCATGTCGTGCGTGAAGATCGATTCCCAAACTTGCGCGCGCAGTTGCACGGCGGGGCGCGAGACGCCAATGATCAGCCGAAAGATGTTGCCGAACGCGCGGCGGATCTGAAAGAACCCTGCGAACAAGTGAGGCAACTGTTCGATCACCGCCGAGCGCGGCTCGACGGGGGTCAGATACCGCTCGGCGTCGGTCGACAGCGCGAGAAACAGCCGGGCCGCTGCGTTGCCACTCTTGCGGCTCGCCGTGTCGATCAACTCATCGAAGCCAAAGCGATGGCGGTGATAAAGCACGGCCAGCAAGAAGTCTTCGTACAGCGGCACCTCGGCAGTGTATTGGCCAGGGCGACGGGCGAGCCGCTCGCGAGCTTGTTCGAGCGTCGCTTCACTACGCGCTACGAGCCGTTGCAGGTTGGGGTGGTCGTGCTCGTCTTCGTAGCGGACGTTCCAGTCGGACAAGTGCGCGTCGAACTCGTCCCCCAGCGCCGCTCGCTCACAGGCAATTCGATCGGGGAGAAATGGATTGCAATGCGCGAGCCGGACGACCACTTCGGCGAATCGTCGATCGGCGGAATTAAAGAGCGACACGCCGCGGCGCCTGGAATAGCGAGTTATCGAAGTCGAGGGCCGATTGGTTCACAGGGCCGGTGCCAGCCGTACATTCAATGTACAACGTGCCGACAATTTATGCGCACCGTAGTGTCGCCGCAGCAAGGGTCGCACTGCCGGCTATCGATCGCAAGCCTCTGATGCAATTTGACTTGCGAATAGTCTTCGGCGTTCGGCACGCGATGTGACTTAGGCCCCGTCGAGCCCGACGTTTGAGATCGGGCAGTGACTAACGCAAGGAGCCTGTGATGCGATCCCGGTGCAACCCCACGAACCATTCAAATTCGCCTGGCGGCTGGACGCAGCGGCTGCTGGCGGGCCTGGCCACTCTGGCGGTGATGCTGCTGTTGTTCGGCGCTGCTCCAGCACGCGAGAGCCGCGCGGCCGGCCTGCTGATCGCCGACGGTGGCTTCGGCGGCGCGCTCGAAATCAAGGAGCAAGACGTCCACGTCACCATCAACAACGGTGTCGCGGTCACCGAAGTCGAACAAGTCTTCAAGAACACCGAGGCGCGCGTCGTCGAAGCGCTCTACACGTTCCCCGTGCCGCGACGGGCGTCGATCGCCAACTTCAGCATGTGGATCAACGGTAAGGAGATGGTGGGCGAAGTCGTCGAGAAAGAGCGTGCCCGCCAGATCTACGAAAGCTACAAGCAGACGAAGCGAGATCCCGGCTTGTTGGAGCAGGTCGACTACAAGCGCTTCGAGATGCGCATCTTTCCGATCGCGGCCGATGCCGAACAGAAGGTGCGCGTCGTCTATTACCAGGAGCTCGAATTCGATCACGATCGAGCCACCTACACCTATCCGCTGGCGACGAACACGTCGGCCACGGCTGCCGCCACGACCCAGGGGCGTTTCGCTTTCTCGCTCGATGTGAAGAGCGCGGTGCCGGTCAGCGAGTTGAAGAGCCCGTCGCACGACGGACAGTTCGTCGTGGTGCGCAACGCCGACCCGCACTACTGGCAGGCGAGTCTGGAAACGACCGGCGGCGACCTGACGCGCGACGTGGTGATCAACTACGGTGTCGAGAAGCCGCACACCGGCGTGGACCTGATTACCTCGAAGCAGCCGGGCGAAGACGGCTACTTTCAACTGACGATCACCGCGGGGCAGGAGCTGGAGAGCAAGCTCAAGGGGAGCGACTATGTCTTCGTCATCGACGTCTCGGGGAGCATGATGCACGACGGCAAGTTGGCCGTCTCGCGCGACGCCGTGGCGGCGTTCGTCGATTCGTTGGGCGAAGAGGATCGCTTTGAACTGATCACGTTCAACATCGCGGCCCATCCGCTCTTCAGCGGCAGCACGCCGGTGACGCCTGAGGCCAAAGCGCAGGCGATCGAGTTCTTGCGTTCGCAACAGGCCGTCGGTGGCACCATGCTGCGACCGGCGATCGAGGCGGCCTATCGCTACTACGACAACGATCGACAGCTCAATGTCGTCGTGCTTTCCGACGGCATGACCCAGCAGGGCGAGCAGCGCGAACTGCTGAACCTGATCGGCCAGCGCCCCGCCGGTGCCAGCGTGTTCTGTGTCGGCGTGGGGAACGAGGTCAATCGACCGCTGTTGGATCAATTGGCCACGGAGACCGGCGGACTGGCCGCGTTCATGTCGGCCGGCGACGACTTCGACGGTGCGGCGCAAGCGTTTCGACGCAAGCTGACGCGGCCTGCGGCGCGGAACGTGAAAGTCGCCCTTGCCGGGGCCGAGGTGTACGACGTCGAGCCGCCAACGCTGCCGAACTTGTTCCACGGTCAGCCGATTCGCATGTACGGCCGCTATAAGAAAACTGGTCTCGCCCAGTTGCAACTCTCGGCCGAAGTGTTGGGCGCCCCGTTCGAGCAGCAGGTCGACGTGACGCTGCCCGATCGCGACGACAGCAATCCCGAAATCGAACGGATGTGGGCGCTGTACCGCGTCGAGCGGTTGATGGGGCAGGACCGCCGCACTGGCTCGCGGGGCTCGTTCGACGAGATCGTGCGACTCTGCGAAGGTTACTCGATCGCCAGCGAGTATGCGTCGTTCATCGTGCTGGAAAACGACGCCGAGTATCAGCGCTGGAAGATCGAGCGCCGCAACGTCACGCGGGTGGGGCGCGATCGCCGGGCCCAGGCAGCGGTGCGCCAGCAACTCGCCAGGCTGCAAGAGCAGACCGCCTCGCAGGTCGGCCCCGCGCCGGCTAACAAGGTGGCTGATAAGCCGGTCGCCGGTCAGCCCGGCGCCGCCGAGCCGATCGAGTTGGCGCAAGCCAGCCCGGCGGCGACCGATGCCAGTTCCTCAAGCCGGTCGACCTCGGAGCCTTCGCGCTGGTCGGGGCCGACGATCAGCGACGGCTCGTCATCCCCTTCGCGAAGTAGTGGTGGCGGGGGCGGCGGCGCGATCGACCCCATCACGGCACTGACAGCCGCGAGCATGGGGCTGGCCGGCTGGGGCGCCAGGCGAGGCCGACGTCGCAACCGGTCGACGACGACTCAGTAGCAAAGTGGGTCTGTGGGCGGGGCACCGCCGTGGGCTGCCTGGGAGTTGCGTACCCTCTCAGCGCAGCCCACGGTTTTATCAATTCACGCACAAAGGAACCTGTGATGAACGTCAGCAGTGCCGACGAACGCTCCCCCTGGTCGGTAATAGCCCGACTACCGTTGCTGGCGGCCGGCGCCTCGCTGCTGGCCGTTTTGATCTGGACCCTGCCGGGCGCCGCCGAACGGCTGCAATTTGATCGCGCGAACATCGCCGCGGGCGAAGTGTGGCGCGTCGTCAGCGGGCATCTGACGCACTGGAATGCCGATCATCTGTTGTGGGACGTGCTGATGTTCGCCGTGCTCGGCGCGCTGGTCGAACGGGTGAGCCGCGCGGCGTTCGTAATCACGCCCCTATTGTCGACGCTGGCAATCTCTGGCGTGCTCTGGTTCTGGCAGCCGACGCTCGACGACTATCGTGGACTGAGCGGCATCGACTCGGCCTTGTTTGTGTTCATGGCCGGATGGTTGGTCCGTGAGGCATTTCAAGAACGGCGCCACGCCGCCCTGCTGCTGCCGGCCCTGGCCCTGCTGGGGTTTGCCGGCAAAGTCGGTTACGAGCTCGTCACCGGCTGTACGCTGTTCGTCGATTCGATGGCGGCCGGCTTCGCGCCGCTGCCGCTGGCGCATGTCGTGGGAGGCGTCGTCGGCGCCTTGGTGCTGACCGCCGACACGGTGGCTACTTCGTTAACGACAACTGACGCAGCGTCGACGTGCCAGTGGTCGCCGCGGCCGTCTCGATGAATACATCGAGCTGCTGGCCGACGAACACGCCTTGCGTGCCGCGCGGCAACGCGTACAGCACTTCGAGCACGCGGGTGTCGACTCGTTCGGCGCCGTCGCCGCTCAAGGCGTGCTTCGGTTGCACGTAAGGCTCGACTCGCACGAACTGCAGATCGAGCGGCACTTCGGCATCGCCGCGCACGAAGCCTTTGCCCGCCTGGCCGGGTTGAAAGCGCGGCAAATCTTGCTCGTCGATGGTGACGCGAACGTTCAGTTGGCCGAGATCGCCCAAGACGACGAGCGTGCTGCCGGCCGGCGTGCCGACGTATTCACCGGGATGGACGTCGACCTTGAGCACCTCGGCCGCGATCGGCGCCCGCACTTCGAGTCGGGCCAACTCGGTGCGAGTTTGCTCGACGAGCATTTCGGCCCGCGCCACTTCGGCCCGCGCGACTGTCTTGTCGTGTTCCCACGAGCCGGCCAGCAGCAGTTCGTGCTCCGAGCGGGCCTGCGCCAAGGCTTCGCGCGCGACCGCCACGGCCTGGCGGGCCGAGATCAGTTCTTCTTCCGAGATCATCCGGCTGGCGCTCAGTTTTTCGCGCCGCGTGTACGAGTCGATTTCGGCGGTGAGCGTCGCTTCGGCCCGGCGCACCTTGGCCATGCTGGGGGGTATTTCCTCGGGACGCGGCCGACCTTCGACGCGCGCCTGGTTCGATCGTGCCGCCTCGAGATCGGCCAGCCGCACAGCGAGCAGCGCTTGCAACTCGCGATCGTCGAGGCGGAACAATAGATCTCCGGCCGTCACGCGCTGGCCTTCGCGAACCGGCACTTCGGCCACCACGCCGGGGAGTGGCGAACCGACCGAAATGCTCTCGCTGCACGGCTCGACCATGCCCGAGGCCGCTACCAAATTGGCGTACGGCGCGCGGGCCGGCGCCACGACCGGCGGCAGGTCGGGCAGGTCGCGGTTCGTCAGGAACAGATGATTGAGCATGAAGCCAGCGCAACCGAGCGCCAGCACGGGCAAGGTCCATCGTCGCAGCATGGCCGCACCTGAAGGATCAAAAGGCAATGTTTAGGAATGACGATTTTGTATGGGTTATTCGAGCACCGAGTGGGGGTCGGCCGCGTGGCGCAGGGCATCGGCGTTGACGCGCACCGCCTGGATCCGTCCGTCGGCCATTTCCATGATCCGATGCCCATAGCCGAAAATGCGGTTGTCGTGCGTGACCACGATCACGGCCCGCTCGGGATGCACCGCCATCCGGCAGAGCAACTCGAGCACGGTTTGCCCCGAGTGAGCGTCGAGCGCGGCCGTCGGCTCGTCGCAGACCAGCAGGCGCGGCTCGTGAACGAGCGCGCGGGCGATCGCCACTCGCTGCTGTTGCCCGCCCGAGAGCTGTGCCGGAAATGCATCGAACTTGTCGGCAAGTTCCACCTGGCTGAGCATTTCGCGAGCCCGCGCGAAAGCCGCCTTGCGGTCGACGCGCGCGATGAGCAGCGGGATGGCAACGTTGGCTGTCGCGGTCAGCGCGGGGAGCAGGTTGTATTGCTGGAAGACGAAACCGATGTTCACTGCGCGGTAGGCAATGAGTTGTCGCTCGCTGAGCGAAGAGCGCGGCGTGCCGAAGAGCGTGACGTCGCCGGCGGTCGGCTCGAGCAGCCCGGCGATGATCGAAATCAGCGTCGTTTTTCCGCAGCCGCTGGGGCCGACCAGCAGCGAGAGCTCGCCCGTCGGTACTTCGAGATCGACTTCGTGCAGCACGCGCAGCCGGGTGTCGCCTTCGCCGAACTCCTTGACGATTCCTTCGCAGCGCACGGCGATGCCCGGCATCGTGGTCGCCGCAATGGGTTGTTCGGTCAGGGTGGCGATCATCACGCGCCTCGAAAGACAATGGCCGGCTCGAGCACCAACACGCGCCGCACGCTCACCAGGCTGGCTAAAACCACGATCAGGGCCACGGCCGCCGCAGTCCCCAACGCGACTTGCCAGGGGAGGTAAAAACCGGTCAGGTGGGCGATGTTCTTCGTCGATTCGAAGAAGAGCGCCGTCACCCCCATCCCCAGCCCGAAGCCCACGCCGCCGACGATGCCAGCCTGCAACAGAATCATCAGCACCAGGCGCCCGTTGCTGAGCCCCATGGCCTTCAAGGCGCCAAACTGCCGCAGGTTTTCGAGCGTGAACAAATAAAAGGTCTGGCCGGCAATGGCCGTCCCTACGATGAAGCCCAGCGCGATCGTGATGCCGAAATTCACCGGGATGCCGGTCGACTTCAGGTAATAGCCTATCGTCCGCCAGAAGAACTCGTCGCGCGACAAGGCGAGCAAGCCAGTGCGCGAGCCAATCGCCTGGCAAACCGCGGCGGTGTCGTAGCCGTCGGCCGGGTGGGCCAGCACGAACGACAAGCGGTTGCGCTCCGGAGGCGCGTACTCAAGTGCCCGGGCGTAGCGCGTAAAGACCAGCGGAAAAGTCTGGAACGGCGCCCCCGCGTTGCATATGCCGACGACGACCGCGCGGCGGTCGTTCATCTCGAGCTCTTGCCCGAGCTGCGGTTCGACGCCCGGCCACAGATACTCGAAGCCCGAGCGGTCGACGATGATGCCATCGGGACGGGCCAGATCGGCGAGCGAGCCCAGCACCATCTCGACCGGCGCGCCGACCATTGTGGTCTCATCCACTCCCATCAACATCACCTGGCGGAAGCGGCCGTCGGCGACTTTGGCGCGGGCCAACCCCTTGTAATAGCGCACTGCCCACGAGACCCCTTCGACGCCGCGGACGCGATAGACATCGGTCTCGGCCAGCGGGCGGATCTCGTCGGTGTTCTGTACCTCGGGGTCCATCACCCAGATCGTGGCTTCGCGTACGCCTTCGATCTGGCTGGCGGTGCGGCGCATCAGCCCGACGAACAGGGCGGTTTGCTGCGAGATGAGCAGCGTGCCGAAGGCGATGCCGAAGATCGTGCCGAAATACTTGGCGCGATCGCCGGTGAGCATCTGCCAGGCTACCCAGTTCATGGCGAGCACTCCCGCAGGCGGTTGCCTAACGCGATTCGACCTTGGCCGACGTCGTGGGGTGGCCAAACGGCTCGGCGTAGCCCAGGGCCGCCAGCGAAAACCGCGTGATGTGCGACACCAGCCGATCGATCGTCAGTTGGTCGTATTCGGCCGTGCCCATCAGCCGCGACGCGATCGGTTGATTGATGTGAAAGAACAGGCACTGCGACACGATGCTGAAGCCGACGAGATATCCGTCGGCGTCGCTCGTTCCCGGGGGGAGCATTTCTTCGATGATTCCCTTGAGCACCATGGCCATCGGGCGGATGTAGTCTTCGACGACGTGGGCGCAAGCTTCGGTCGGCGAGGCCAACTCGCGGAGCATCAATTGCCGGTGCCAGGCGGGGCGCTCGTCTTCCAACAGCCGCCGCAAGAAGGTCCGTACGAAATCGACCAACCGCTCGGCCGGCGGAGTTTCGGGCTGCCACTGCGGCATCGGGATCGCCCCCTCGCGAACGCACTGAGCCTCGACGCACGCCGCCAGGTAAAGGCTCTTCTTGTCGCCGAAGTAGTAGTTCACGGCCGCGACGTTGGCCCCCGCCCCCTCGCAGATCTCGCGTACGGTAGCGGCCTCGTAACCCTTTTCAGCGAAAACACTTCCGGCAGAGTCGAGGACCCGCTGCTTGGTAACGTCACTTTCCATGTTTCACCCGCCTGTACTGTTCTTCAGTCCATTGAAATTATCGATTAAAACAAGCGCTTGAATTAAAGATATTCAAACGTTTGTTTTAAGTCAAGCCCAGAGACGTGACGCCGCTCGAAAATGTGTGGTTGGGCGAATCGTGGGCACTCGATCGGCGTTCGAGTTACGTCGCGCCGAGCGGCCCCCTAAACTGGGCTCCTTACATTGGCAAGCGGGCCTCTCGACGCAGTTGAAACGCCATGCCAGCTACGACAACGTCGCCCCGTGTCGCAATCGTAACCGGCGCGGCGAGTGGCATCGGGCGGCATCTGGTCGGCCGATTGGCCGGGCTGGGTGATCGGCTGCTGGCGACCGACGTCAATCTGGCAGCACTCGAATCAGCTGCGGGTCAGGATTCCTGGCCCACCGATCGCGTACACCTGGCGTCGCTCGATGTCCGCGACGCGGCCGCCTGGCGTCAAACGATCGACCGCGCTGTCGCCACCTGGGGCCGGCTCGACCTCTTGGCGAACATCGCGGGGGTCGTCCAGCCCGGACTGGTCCACGAGCAATCGCCGGCCGACGTCGATCTGCACCTCGACATCAACGCCAAGGGAGTGATCTACGGCACGCAAGCCGCGGCCGCCGTGATGGTCGCGCAGCGCAGTGGCCAGATCGTCAACCTGGCTTCGATGGCAGCCCTGGCCGCCGTGCCCGGGATCGCGCTGTATACGGCTTCGAAGTGGGCCGTGCGTGGCTTCTCGCTGGCCATTGCCCAGGAACTCGCGCCGCACAACGTGCGGGTGAGCATCATCTGCCCCGACGCCGTCCAAACGCCGATGCTCGACAAGCAACTCGACTACCCCGAGGCGGCACTGACGTTTTCCGGACCGCGGTTCTTGAATGTCGAAGAAGTCGGACGCGCGATCGTCGAACAAGCGCTCGACCGCGGCCGGCTCGAAGTCACCATCCCCTGGAGCCGCGCGTTGCTGTCGAAGCTGACCAGTTGCTTCCCGTCGCTGGCCGCCAAAACGCTGCCGACGCTCACCGCCAAAGGACTCAAACAGCAAAGCGCCGCACGCGAGCGTATGAGACCCGACGAACGGGTCTGAACTTTGAACTGGCTGCCAGGTCGTGCGCCAAGGGCTCAATGCGTACTGTCTTGGTCACACGCGCGTCACTCCGCCAGCAGCTCGTCAATGCGCTGCCGCATGAACTCCTCACCCTTGGCGCCTTGCCAGTTGAGCTCGCCGTACCACCAGTAGCGCACGTAGCCGCGCTTGTCGATCAGGTAGACGCTGGGCCACATGTGATTGGCCCAGGCGTTCCAGTTGCCGTTCTTGGCGTCAACGGCGATCGGATAGGTGAGTTGCCGCGCGGCGACATCGGCGCGCAGGTTGGCCACGTCGCGCTCGCGGGCCGTCTCGGGAGTGTGAATGCCCAGCACGGTCACGTCTTTGCCGGCATAGCGCTCGCACCAGGCCTTGTAATGCGGTTGATTGTTGACGCAGTTGCTGCAGCCGAAGGCGAAGAAGTGCAGTGCCACGACGCGGCCGCGGAGAGCCTCGAGCGAGAGCGGCTTGGTGTTAACCCAATCGGTGACCTCGCGCAACTCCGGCGCTCGACATGCGACTTGCGGCACCCGCGAAAAGTCGAACGGCGCGCCGGCCAGGCGGGCCAGCTCGCTCTTCTGCTCGTCGCTGAGCAGCTTCATGATTTGCTCTTCGGCCGAGGTCGTTAACTTCTGGGAACTCTTGACCGATTCCCCCAGGATCTCGCGTATGCGGCCGATCTGCTTGTCGGAGAGTTTCATCGCGGCCGCCTGTTGGGGAGCCAACAAGGCGGGCCAGCCGTGCGCCCGCAGCACGATCTCGAACAAGCGCTGCTGCTGTGGCGCGGTGAGTGTTTCGGCGACGACCGTCTCGATCTGGTCGGCCAGCTTTTCGATGCGCTCGCGACGGGCCTCGGCCGGCAGATCGCGCAACTGGAACAGCGGGTACTCGACTTCGTCGACCAGCTTGTCGATCGCGGGTTTCTCTTCGCTCCCCAGCTTGAGCTCCTGTTGCACGACGTCGCTACGCACCAGCCGCACCAGCACGCTCGGATCGCGCGGCGGGGGCGCGTCGACCGGTGGAGCCGCTGGCGGATCCTCGGCGTGGGCCGTACCAAGGGGCAAACCGACGATCATCACCAACAACAGCAGTTGCGCCAGCTTCTGCGCGACCGCCAGAAAGCGTTTTCGTGCCATGCCGTTTGCTCCTACTCTCTGATTCCGTGATTGGGCAAGCGCCTCAGTCCCGATTCAGTTTACAGGAATCGCGGGCGCGATGCCCACTTGGCGTGGATGGTCCGCGGCGGTGGCGATCGGGCAGTTTTGTTTCGGCGCGCGTGGGCTCGACAGAGTAGAATACGAGCCATTGCCGGCGGGGATTCTTGCCTGGCAGCTCATTTGCGCCGCTAATCTCCGGTTGTTTCGCGCAGACTATTCATTTGCGGTGGTTCGATGCCCGCTCGCTTGAGTATGGCAATGGCGATTCTCGGTCTGCTTGGCGACGCAACGGCGGCGTCGGCGGCAGGCGACTGGAACGCCGCTCGTTTCGACCGCCAGATCGCTCCGCTGCTGGCCAGGCATTGCCTCGAATGCCATAACGCCTCGGACAAGAAAGGGGAGTTTGATCTGACGAGCCGCACCGCGGCGCTCGCGGGGGGCGAAGCCGGCGAAGCAATTCTGCCGGGCGACGCCGCCAACAGTTACCTCTGGCAGCGCGTGGCGGATGGCGAAATGCCGCCGCGCGGGGCGCTAACCGACGCCGACAAACAGATCTTGCGCGAGTGGATCGACGCCGGAGCCATCTGGGGCACCGACACGATCGATCACTTCCGCTACACGACCGACCGCAGGGCCGGTTACGACTGGTGGGCGCTACGGCCAGTCGTGGCACCGCAGTTGCCGGACGTGACCGACGCCGCGTGGCCGGCAAATGCCGTCGACCGATTCGTGCTCGCGCGATTGGAACAAGCGGGGCTCGCACCTTCGCCGCAAGCGTCGCGCGCCGTGCTGATTCGCCGGCTCTACTTCGATTTGATCGGCCTGCCGCCGACACCCGAGGAGGTCGCCGCCTTCGAGGCCGACAACGATCCGGCCGCCTACGACAACCTGGTCACTCGGCTGCTGGCGTCGCCGCGCTATGGCGAGCGTTGGGCGCGGCACTGGCTCGACGTCGTTCGCTTCGCCGAATCGAACGGCTTTGAATACGACGAGCCGCGCCGCGATGCCTGGCCCTATCGCGATTGGGTGATCGCCGCGCTGAACGACGATCTGCCGTACGACGAATTCTGCCGGCTGCAGATCGCCGGCGACGTCTTGCGACCCGACGACGCCAGCGCCATCACGGCGGCCGCCTTCCTGGTTGCGGGTCCTTATGACACGCCAGGCCAGAAGCAACAGAGTGCCGCCATGCGGGCAGTCGTGCGGCAAGACGAGATGGAAGACCTGGTCGGCACGGTCGCGCAAACGTTTCTCGGACTGACGCTCAACTGCGCGCGCTGCCACGATCACAAGTTCGATCCCTTGCGGCAGCACGACTATTATCGGTTTGTCTCGGCCCTTTCGGGAGTGCGTCACGGTCAGCGTGATATTACTTCGCCTGCCGAGCGCGCGGCCCAAGAACAACAACTGCTGGCCGCGCGGCGAAAGGTCGAACGTTTGCTGGCCGCCATCGACGCGATCGACGAGCCGGTGCGGCGGCAGCTATCAGAAAACAAGAATCCGCCAAATGGCGAGCGACCAAGGCCGATCGCGCGTTGGGACTTCGACGACTTGACCGATGCGCTATCCGGGCTGCCGATCAAACTGCACGGCGCGGCGGAGCTTCGCGACGGAGCGCTGGTGCTCGATGGCCGGACAAGCTACGCCGCCACGGTGCCCCTGACGAATGACTTGCAAGCCAAGACCTTGCAAGCCTGGGTGCGGCTGGCCGACCTCGAGCAGCGTGGCGGGGGGGCGATCAGCGTGCAAACGCTCGACGGCCAGACGTTCGACGCGATCGTCTTCGGCGAGCAGCAGCCGGGCCACTGGCTGGCGGGCAGCAACAACTTCGTTCGCACTCAGAGTCTTGCTGGTGATGTGGAAAAGGTCGCCGCGGAGCGGCCCGTGCGGATCACGATTGTCTACGCGTCGGACGGAACGATCACCGCCTACCGCAACGGCGAGCCGTATGGCCGCCCATATCGCGCGACGCAACCGAATTTGTTTGCGGCCGGCCAGGCGCAAGTGGTATTCGGGTTGCGGCACTCGCCTGCTGGCGGCAACCGTTTGCTCAATGGCGAGATCTTACAGGCAGAGCTTTACGATCGCGCGCTCGACGTGGCCGAAGTCGCGGCTGCCGGCGACGAGATCTCGACTGCCGCGATCGTCGCGCAGCTCGACCCCGAGACGGCCGGACGCCGCGCAGCGCTCGTCGACGAGTTGGCCGCGGCGCGCAAGACGCTCGAGCCCGCGCCGCCGCAAATGCTCTATGCCTGCACGCCGCAACAGCCGGAAGTCACGCATTTGTTGCGGCGCGGCGATACGCGGTTGCCGGCCGAAGCGGTCAGCGCCGGTGGCATCGCGGCGATGCCGGCACCGAGCAGCGATTTCGGTCTGTCGGTCGACGCTCCCGAAGCCGATCGCCGCACGGCGTTGGCACGGTGGATCACCCATCGCGAGAATCCGCTCTTTGCGCGGGTGATCGTCAATCGGGTGTGGCACTATCACTTTGGCATCGGCCTGGTCGACACTCCCAACGACTTCGGCTTCAACGGCGGGCGACCTTCGCATGCTGAACTGCTCGACTGGCTGGCGAGCGAATTCGCCGCAAGCGGGTATCGATTGAAAGAATTGCACCGTTTGCTGGTCACCAGCGCCGCGTATCGCCAGGCGTCGCTAGCTCGCCCCGAGGCGGTGGCCGTAGATCGCGATAATCGATTGTTGTGGCGGCACTCCCCCGCGCGGCTCGAGGCCGAAGCCTTGCGCGACGCCATGCTGGTCGCCGCCGGCCGGCTCCAACACGCAGGTGGCGGGCCCGGATTCAGGGACTACGAAGAATTGAATCGCTCGGGAACGTGGTCGTATCTACCGGCCGAGAAAGTTGGCCCCGAGTTCGTGCGGCGGACGATCTTCCGCACCGCAACCCGCGGCGGCCGAGGCGGCCTGCTCGACGCCTTCGATTGCCCCGATCCCTCGACCACCACGCCGCGGCGGGCGATCACCACGACCCCCCTGCAGGCGCTGACGCTACTCAACAACGCTTTCGTGCTGCGGATGTGCGAAGCGCTGGCCGAACGGGTCGAGCGCGAAGCAGGCGACGACTCCACGGCACAGGTTCGCCGAGCGATAGCCCTCGTTTATGGTCGGGCACCGCATGCCGACGAAGAGCGGCCGGCGGAGGAGTTGATTGGCCGCGAAGGCCTGGCGACCTTGGCGCGCGTGTTGTTCAACAGCAACGAGTTTTTGTATGTCGACTAAGCGCGAAGACAACCAGCGACGTGGATTACCTCCCGGCTCCGAACCGGCGTTGAGCGCTACTACCAACTCGTCTCGCAGTACCCAGGCGTACGCCGCACTGCTGGGCAAGCCAGCAGTGGCACCCATTGCTATGGCCGTCGACCGCCGCGGCTTTCTGTCGTTTGCCAGTCGTGGGCTGGGGAGCGTCGCGGCTCTGTCGCTGTTGACTGCGGCGTCGAAGCGATCGCGCGCCGCGATTCCGGGCGAGGCAGCCGACCCGCCGCCGCATCATCCGCCGCGCGCCCGGCGGGTGATTCACATCTGCCTGTGCGGCGCGCTGAGTCATATCGACTCGTTCGACTACAAGCCGCTGTTGGGCAAGCTGCACGGCAAGCCACTGGCGAGCGACGATAAGCCCGACGTCTTCTTTGGACAGGTGGGCTTGTTGCGGCAGCCCGATTGGGAATTCCGGCGCCGCGGCGCCAGTGGTTTGTGGGTCTCCGAGTTGTTCCCGCAACTGGCGACCAAGGCCGACGAGTTAACCGTCGTCCATTCGATGGTGGCCGAAACGTCGAATCACACGCCGGCCACGTTTCAGGAGAATACCGGTTTTCGGCTCAACGGCTTTCCGACGGCCGGCGCCTGGCTTTCTTATGGCCTGGGGAACGACAGCGAAGACTTGCCGGCCTACGTCGTGATCCCCGACGCCCGCGGTTATCCGGCGGGCGGAGCGATCAATTGGTCGAGCGGGTTTTTGCCAGCCCGCCACCAAGGGGTGACGTTGCGCAGCCGCGGCGCGCCGATCGACGATCTCGAGCCGGCGATCCCCTTCACGGCGGAGCGCGAGCAGGCGACTCGCTCGCTGCTGGCCGAGCTCAATCGCCGGCACCTGGCCGAGCGCGGCGGCGAAGAAGACGCGCTGGCGTCGCGCATCCGCAGCTACGAACTGGCCGCCCGCATGCAATTGGCCGTGCCCGAGGTCGCCGGTGTCGAGCGCGAGACCGCCGCCACGCACTCGTTGTACGGGATCGACCGCGAGGAGTCGGCCGACTTTGGCCGCGGCTGTTTGCTCGCCCGGCGGCTGCTGGAGCGCGGCGTGCGGTTCGTGCAGTTATTTTCCGGCGGCTCGTTCGGTTCGCCGCGCATCAATTGGGACGGTCACGAAGACATGCGCGAGAACCATGGCCGCGAGGCGCCGCGCATCGATCGGCCAGTCGCCGGCTTGTTGACCGATCTGCGGCAGCGTGGGCTCTTGGACGATACCCTGGTGCTGTTCACCACCGAGTTTGGCCGCACCCCCTTTACGCAGTCGGCCGCCGATGTCGTGGGAACGGGGCGCGACCATAATCAGTATGGCTTCACGGTCTGGCTGGCCGGGGCGGGGCTCAAGTCGGGCACCAGCTACGGCAGCACCGACGACGTCGGCTACAAGGCAGTCGACAAGCCGACCACCTGGTACGACTTCCACGCTACCGTGTTGCACTTGTTGGGCATCGACCACGAGCGGCTGACGTTCTATCACAACGGCATCCAGCGCCGGCTGACGAACGTGCATGGGCACGTGATCCACGAACTGCTGGCCTAAGTGACTAGCCGACCGAAGGGATCACCTCCGCGACTTTCGTCTGAACATCTATACGAATGTTCAACTCGCCTCCATCTATGATGCTCCCATCCCGCGGGTGCCACGTGAACATAACGTGCCACACAGCCGGGATCTTACCGCTATTGCCTCGGGGCGAGGATGTGTCCGGCGTAGCGCTAAAGAATCTATAGTCCGACGGATTTGGAATGGTGAGCACGAACTCTTCGGCCAGGCGAATTGCCTCAGCTCTAGCCTGCTCGCGGGTGCACCGAAGGCGGGGCATTCAATGAGTCTACTCGTCGGCGCCGGCGATTTCACCTACTCGGCATCGAGCAATTGGTGCCAACTTCCGGCCTGGCAAACCTGGCTCGAAGTCGTGGCCGTGGCCACCGACTCGCGCGACCGGGTTTACGTTTTCAGTCGCTCGGAAAACCCCGTCAGCGTCTTCGAGCCCGACGGCAAGTTCTTGTTCAACTGGGGTGCGGGGCAGTTCGTTCGCCCGCATGGCATCACGATCGGCCCCGACGATGCGGTCTACTGCACGGACGACACCGATCACACCGTGCGCAAGTACACGCCCGAGGGTCGGCTGCTCCTGACATTGGGCACGAGCGGTCGTCCAGCGAACACCGGGGCCACGAGCGTCGACTATCGCGAGATTCGTCGCGCCGGTCCGCCGTTCAACTATCCCACGAACCTGGCGCTGGCCGCCGACGGCGCCATGTACATCACCGACGGCTACGGCAATGCGCGGGTGCACAAGTTCTCGCCCGACGGTGCGCTGCTGATGTCGTGGGGCGAGCCGGGCGATGGGCCTGGGGAGTTTCACGTGCCGCACGGTATTGCGCTCGACGCGGCCGGCACGGTCTATGTCGCCGATCGCGAGAACAGCCGAATTCAACGCTTCACCCCCGACGGCGCGTTCCTCGACGAGTGGACCGATGTCGCCCGGCCGAGCGAAGTGTTCATCGACCACGCGGGCAATGTGTTCGTCGCCGAACTGGGATTCCGCGCCGGCATGTTCGCGGGCAACAAACCGCCGGGGCCCGGCGCCACGGGCGGGCGCGTGAGCGTGTATTCGCCTGCCGGCCAGTTGCAAGCGCGCTGGGGGGGAGGCGACAATCCCTGCTCGCCGGGTGACTTCTTCGCGCCGCACGATATCTGGATCGATTCGCGGGGCGACCTGTACGTCAGCGAAGTGACCTTTACGGCCGGCATCAGTCGCGGCGCGATCGGCCCCGAATGCCACACTCTGCAGAAGTTCTCCAGAGTGGCGCCGCGGTGACGATTCCAGCGGGCTACTGAGAGATGACCGATGAAGGCCTGGCGGTTCTACGGGTTCAACGATCTGCGGCTCGACGATGTGCCCGAGCCGGCGTGCCCCGCCGGGCATGTAGTGGTCCAACCGCTGGTGGTGCAGCCGAGCGTCACCGAGGCCCAACTCGCCTGCGGCATTCCTACGCTGGCGTACGATCGCATCAAGCGGCGGCTGGAAACCGAAGCGCCGGTTCAGCTCTTCGGCCACGAGTTCTGCGCCCGGATTGTCGAAGTGGGCGCCGGCGTAACGCGGTTTCGCCCCGGCGATCGCGTCGCGGCGCGGGCCAAGCTGCCGTGCCAGCAGTGCGCCCTCTGCGACTCGGGGCGCAGCGCGCTTTGCCGGCGGGGTCCGGTGATCGGCTTCGATCTGCCCGGTTGCTTCTCGGAGCTGGCATTGTTGCCGGAGATCGCGCTGGTGAAGGTCGACGATGCGATCTCCGATAGCGAAGCCGCCTGCCTGCAATCGTTGAGCGATAGCGTGGCCGCGGTCGAAACGGCCGCGATCAATATCGGCGACACCGTGGTGATCTTTGGTCAGGGGAGCATGGGGCTCGAATGCCTGCAGATCGCCCGCGTCAGTGGGGCGGGACGTCTGATCACCGTCGACGTCCGCGACGAAGCGTGCGCGATGTCGAAGCAGTTGGGGGCCGACGTTGCTTTGAACGCCAAGACCTGCGACAGCGTGGCCGTGATCCGCGAATTGACCGAAGACGTGGGCGCCGACGTGGTCTTCGAATGCGCCGGCGGCAGTGTCAAGCAAGGGTTGGCCGGCAGCCGTACGCTGACGCAAGCGATCGACGCGGTCTGCTCGGGGGGCAAGATCATTGGCGTCTCGTGGTTCGGCCAGCCGCTGGAAGTTGATATCGACACGCTCCGCGAGCGCAGCCTGCGGTATCTGTTCCCCGATATCAGCACCCCGCAACACCTGGAGCACACCGTGCGGCTCGTGGCTTCGGGCCGGGTGACGTTGGCGCCGACGATTACGCACGTGCTCGAGGGGATCGAAGCGGTCCCCCAGGCGTTTGAAATCACTGCCAACAAAGGCAAGCACAAAGCGATCAATCCGGCGCAAGTGAAGATGCTCGGCTAGTCCACCCGGTCGAAGAACCCCGTTCCACCACCACGGCCCCGATGTCGATAACCGAATTACCTCCCGGCGAACCGAAGTTCGCGGCGGCGCCAGCAGCCGACCCCGTGGTTCGGCTGCGCGATCTGACCGCGACGCAATGGAAGTCGGGTGCCGCCGCCTGGTTGGGCTGGTTGTTCGACGGCCTCGACATGCACCTGTACACGCTGGTGGCGACACCGTTCGTGGCCGAGCTCTTGGCGGTCGAGGCCACGGACCCGGCCGTCGGCGCGCACGCTTCGTGGATTCAGGCGGCGTTCTTGGTTGGTTGGGCGCTGGGGGGCGGATTCTTCGGCCGCATCGGCGATCGGCTGGGGCGCAGCCGGGCCTTGGTGCTGACGATTCTCACCTACGCGATCTTCACGGGCTTGTCGTTCTTCGCGCAAGCGTGGTGGCATTTGTTCGCCTTTCGCTTTCTGGCGGCGTTGGGAATCGGCGGCGAATGGGCCGTGGGTGCGGCGCTGTTGGCTGAAACCTGGCCGCGCAATTGGCGACCCTGGCTGGCGGCCGTGCTGCAATCGGCCGTCAATCTCGGCGTCATGTTGGCCAGCCTGGCGGTATTTGTGCTGGCCGGTTTTCCGCCGCGCACCGTGTTTCTGGTCGGTGTGCTGCCGGCCTTGTTGGTGTTGTGGATTCGCCGGCACGTCCCCGAGCCCGACGATTGGCACGCGGCCAAGGCCAGCTCGACCGGCAACGAGCCAGGCATTGCCGATCTGTTCCGCGGCGACGTACGGCGCATCACCTGGCTGACGCTGTTCGTCTGCGCGTTGTCGCTTTCGGGACACTGGGCTTTCATGTTCTGGTACTTACAGCACCTGCGCAACATGCCCGACGTGATGAGCTGGTCGGAGATCGAGCGCAGCCAGTTTGTCAGCCAGGCAATGACCGTCGTGATGGTGGCCTCGATCGTCGGCAACTTTCTGGCCGCCGCCATCGCCCGCTGGCTGGGTTACCGCACGACGATCGTGCTGATGTGCGTCGCCTACTTTCTGTCGCTGTTGATCACCTTCGGCGTGCCGCGCGATCACGCCAGCACGATGTATTGGTTGGCGGCGGTCGGAGCCTGCTCGGGCGTGTTCGCGCTCTTTACGATGTATCTGCCGCCGCTGTTTCCCACGTTGCTGCGGACCACGGGCGCCGGGTTCTGTTACAACATTGGCCGGCTGGCCGCCGCCGGAGGAACGATTTTCTTCGGGCTGTTTTCCCAGGTGGGGGATTACCGTCAGGCCCTGGTTTACGCAGGTTTTCTCTTTCTGCCCGCGGCCGTGCTGGCCATGTTCTTGCCGCGGCGCGAACAAGGCGAGCTGGCCGCGGAAATCGCCGACTGACGAACAACATGCCCCGGCAAGATCGACATTGATGACAAGCGACGACGCCAATAAGCTGCCGATGATCCGAACCGGCGCACTGCGTTTGCTCGCAGCACTGTTGCTCGTTGTGCTGCCGGAGTGTTTGATTGCCCGGTACGCGCGCGGCGACGAACCTGCTTTTGGGATCGAACAACGCGTGCCGTGGACAACCTCGCGGCTGGTTGGTTCGCCGGAGCCGCCGCTCGAGTTCACCGTCGAGCGAGTTTATGAGAAGTTGTCGCTCGCCGCGCCGATCTACACCATCGAAGAGCCCGGGAGCGATCATCTGCTGATCGTGTTGGCATCGGCCGACGCCAAGCAGGGGTCGCGGATCATTCGCGTATCGAGCGACTTTGCCACCGACAAGACCGAGCCTTATTTCGAGCTGCCGGGCCGGTTGCTTTACTCTCTGGTGTTTCACCCCGACTTCGCCCGCAACGGATGCGTTTACCTATTCAGCAACGGACGATCGGGCGATCAGGAACGCACCGACCGCGTCTCGCGATATCGCGTGGCCTCGGGCGAGCATCGCCTTGCCCCCGATAGCGAGCAGATCGTTATCGAGTGGCGCTCGATGGGGCACGACGGCGGCGACCTGGTCTTTGGCGCCGATGGCATGCTGTATATCGCGACCGGCGACGGCACCGGCGATTCCGACACCTGGGATTCGGGGCAGAGCCTCGACGATCTGCTCGGCGCCGTGCTGCGGATCGACGTCGACCGCACGAGCGGCGCGGCGGGCCCAAACGATGCTGAGATCCCCTATGCCGTGCCGGCCGATAACCCGTTTGTCGACACGCCCGGCGCACGCGGCGAGATCTGGGCCTACGGCTTGCGAAATCCTTGGCGGATGTGCGTCGATCGGCAAACCGGCATGATCTGGGTGGGCAACAACGGCCAAGACCTTTGGGAGACGGCACATCTCGTGCATCCGGGGGACAACTACGGCTGGAGCGTCTACGAAGGTAATCATCCGTTCTATCTCGGGCGGCGTCGCGGGCCGACGCCGCATGTGCCGCCGACCATCGAGCACCATCATGCTGAGTTTCGTTCGCTTACCGGCGGCGACGTCTACTACGGCCGACAGTTTCCCGAGCTCAACGGCGCCTACATCTATGGCGACTATTCCAGCGGCCGCATCTGGGGGATGAAACACGACGGCCAGCAAGTCGTCTGGCATCGCGAGCTCGCCGATACGTCGCTGGCGATTGCCGCCTTCCGCACGACACGATCGGGCGAGTTGTTGATCGTCGATCACACGGGGGGCGCGCTGTATCGGCTGGTAAGGAATCAGGTCACCGCGCCGCCAGCCCCCTTTCCGCGCCGGCTCAGCGACACGGGCTTGTTTGTCTCGACCGCCGAAGAGCTCCCGGCAGCAGGTGTCATTGCGTATTCCGTCAACGCGCCCGCCTGGCACGATGGCGCCGTGGCCGAGCGCTACCTGGCAGTGCCGGGCGATCAGCAGGTCGGCTATGCATCGGGTCCAAGTTGGACGTTTCCCGACGGCACCGCCCTTGTGCAAACGCTCGCGATCGAACGGCCGTCGGGCAGCGGCGATGGATCTGCCGCAGGGGCCGCGCGGCAGCGCATCGAAACACGCGTGCTGTTGCGGCAGCAAGGCGAATGGGCCGGCTACAGTTATCGCTGGAACGTGGCGCAAGACGACGCCACGCTTGTCCCGCGCGAAGGGGCCGACGCCACGCTCGCAACCGACGATCCAATCGCGCCGCGCGCGTGGCGCTTTCCCAGTCGCGCCGAGTGCCTGGCCTGCCATAGCCGCGCCGCCAACTTTGTGCTCGGGCTGACCGAGGCCCAAATCAATCGCGCGCACGAGTATCCGCTCGCCGTCGACAATCAGCTTCGCACGCTCGATCACATTGGGATGTTCAGCAGCCGATTGCCGAAACCGCCCGCAGAGCTGGCTCGTCTGGCCGACCCGAGCGATGGCTCGCAAAGCACCGAGGAGCGCGTCCGGGCCTATCTGCACGTCAACTGCTCGATCTGCCACGTGGCGGCCGGCGGGGGAAACGCGCGCATGGAGCTGGGGCTGGCCACGCCGACTGCCGAAATGCATCTGATTGGTGCCCGATCGCAGCACGACACCTTTGGCATCGAAAACGCGATGTTGGTGGCCCCCGGCGAGCCCGACCGCTCGGTGCTCGTGCACCGGCTATCGCGTCGCGGCCCAGGCCAGATGCCTCCGCTGGTATCGCGCGAGGTCGACACGGCGGCCGTCGCGCTGCTGCGAGATTGGATCAGCGGACTGCAACCCACGCGGCCGTTTGTCCGCGACTGGCAGCTCGACGACCTGACGCCCCACTTGGAGCAGGTCGGCGCGGATCGCTCTTTCTCGACGGGTCAGACCCTCTTTCGTGAGATCGGCTGCGTCGAGTGTCATCGCTTTGGTGGCGAAGGGGGCTCGGTCGGACCGGATCTCGCAGGCATCGGCAAGCGGCTGCCTCCGCGCGAATTGCTCGAATCGCTGTTGTCCCCCGCGAAAACAATCGCCGACGAGTACGCGGTGTTCGTCGTTGCCACCGAACGAGGGCACGTTTTCTCCGGCCGCATCGAACGCGAAGACGAAGCGACGCTCGTGTTGCGCCCCAGCAGCGCGGATGAGGGGCCGATCGAAATCGCGATCGAAGAAATTGAGGAGCGACATAAATCCAATATCTCGAACATGCCGGCCGGCACGCTCAGCGTCCTCAAGCGTGAAGAGATTCTCGACCTGCTGGGTTATATGCTCAGCGATGGCAATGCCGACGATCCCCGCTTTCGCCCGGCGATGCCGGAAACGGCAGTTAACCAGGAACCAGACGAGTAGGACGCGATGATCGCGGCGATATTCGGGTGACAAAGCGCGCTGGCTGAACCATCGGCATTGGTCTAGAAGCAATCTCAAGACCGAATCGGGTGCCACTGCTGGCTTGCCCAGCAGTGAATATCTCGACACGGCACCGCTAGACGCTTTCTGAAGTGGAACGCCAAGTTGGTTCCATGCAGCCCTTGAAACTGCTTCTGCAAATTCGTGGCTCGGTGCTCAGGCCGCCAGTCCGTCGGTGCCGGGATGATCCAGGCAGAGCAATAGCGACAAGTAATCGCGCAGGTGGCGCGTGAGCAAGAAGTTCTCGCGCACGAAAACGTGACCCGTCTGGCCCATCCGCTGGCACTTCTCTTCGTAGCGCAGCAGGTAGCGAATTCGATACGCGGCTCCGGCAGGTGAGTGAACGAGAAAGCCGGTTTGATAATCGTGGACCTGCAGCGTGATGCCGCCGCAGGCTCCGCCGATCACTGGCCTCCCCTTCCAAAGCGCCTCGGTAACGGTCAGCCCGAAACCTTCCTTGAGCGACTTTTGCAGCACCACGACCGCGGAGCGTTGCAAGGCGTTGATCACGCGATGTGAGTCGGGTGGCAACATGAGCACTTTGAGATCGGGGTCGTTGCCGGCGCTTTCCGTGGCCTCGCTGAGCACCTCGGCTCCCTCGGGATCGTCGTCCGCAGGGCCGCCGGCGAGCACCAGTTGCAGCTCGGGATGGGCTTCTTTGACCAGCCGATAGGCATCGATAACGCCCAACGGGTCCTTGAACCGATCGAAACGCGAGACCTGCAAGATCATCGGCCGATCGGGGTCGATCGCAAACCGCGCTAGGGTCGCCAGTCGTTCGCTCTCCGACAGTTGGCAGTTCTTGTTCGAGAGCGGATCGATCGATGGTGGGCAAAGAAATATGGGCTTCTCGAGTGGCCGCGTAAAAGCGGGCATCGAGAAGATCGTCGCGTCGTAGGCTGGTAGTGCCCCGGCCAGATGTTTCCAGACGCCGCGGTCGGGGCGCGAGGCATCGACATGACAGCGCCACAGCCAGCGCCCGACGCGACCCGGCGGAGTGAACTTCGGCAAATAGGCCGGCTGGGGATCGTGCACGAACACGTAATCGGCTTCGAGATTCAACTGCTGTGCGTTGGCCTCGTTGATGGCCATGTGGAGCTCGTAGTCCTTCGAGCGCAGATTGACGGGCAAACCTTGCAAGCCGTTGTGAAAGGACTTGGTCACGCGATAAAAGTCGGTGTTACCCTGAATCGTCTCCCAACGGGCATCGATGCCCAGCTCGTTCATCAGCGGGATCATCCATTCCAGGATTTCGGCCACCCCACCACCCTGGCGGGTCGAGTTGATGTGGATCATTCGCTTGCCGGCCAGCCGCTCGCCGAGTCGGCGCAAACGATCGATCTCGTGGCGGCCGACCACTTCTTCGTAGCGATCGAGCAACGTCATCGCATGGCTCCCAGGATGACCTGCGGCTCGCTCAAGTGGGCACAAAACGCCTCGAGCAACTGTCGCTGCAGTTGATTCAGGTTGAGAAAATAGAAGTCGATGGCGCGAATCCGCTCGATCAGCGCCGGCGGCCCCCCGCTGTACTCCAGCCAGGCCGAAAAATCGTCGACGCCGTTGCGGGCGTGGGCTTCGTGCACGTGAAAGAAGATCGACCGCCGCGAAAATCGCGGAAAAGCCTCGGCCAGCGACGCCAGCGAGGTGAAACGCTCGCGCGTGTCGAACGAAATCAACCGCGATTCGAGCAAATGCAACTCGAAGCCAGGGCGACACCAGGGCACCCGATCGAGCGTCCAGAGCCGGTCTTCCAGAATGTTGACGACGTTTGAGCGCAATTCGCTGATGCCGACGGCATACGGATTGAGCAGCGCCAGTTCTTCGGCCAGTTGGTGATCACCCAGTGCGTCCCAACACCACCGCGCCAAATCATTGGGGAATTCGTAAAGCTCGAAGTGATCCTCCAACGGGCAGCGCAGCAGATGATGCTCCAGCACGCTCAGCGGCGCCGTCCGCAGAATGTCGAGCAATTCGCGCAGATTGATGCAAGAACGCCCCGTCGCCAATCGGACCAGACTGCAGTCGAAGAGCGCGAAGCCGTTTTCCACCATGGCGCTATTGAGCCCTCTCGAGGTCGAGATCGCGACGGCGCAGGCGTCCCGCTGCGCGGCTCAATAATTCTAGGTCTATGAACCCAGGCCAGTGAAGGTGTCGGTCTCCTCGTATTTGCTGCGGCGCGAGGCATATTTGGGCATAAATTCGGCTTTGGGGTCAAAAACGTACTTATCCTCATCGTTTTCGTCCACCAGCCGAGCCAGCGAGCCGCGCGAGACCATCTGCACAAAGGCCAGCCACTGCCGGTCGGGCTTGAGCCCAAACAGCAACGGATCTTCCGGCTTGAAGCCAAGCCACAGAAAGTTGCGGGCCAGCGGCGCCGTGTGCAACGTTGTCGCCGTGAATGAAATGCTGACGTAGGCCACGACCAGCGCCAGCAAATAGCCCCCGGCCATTTCGACCGGCGGTTTGAACCGCACGCGAAATCGCGAAACCTTGTCGGTAATCGTCCGCAACACCCCCAGGGTCGCCGCAAATAGCACCCATAGAGCGAGGATGTCCCAGAACATGATTCCTTTGGGTATCTTCTTGGTGAGCAGCGCGGCCAACGGCTCGAAAAACGTCATGGCCACCAAACCAGCGGTGACCACGTTGATGAGCATCAGCAGGTTGCTCCACAATCCGTCGCGCATCAACGACGCGAACACGGCCACCATCAGAACGACCAACAGCAACGGAAAGATCATGCTCATCGGACTACTCTCGGCAATGATGGCGCCGCCGGCCGGCTTGCGACCAGGCCGGCGTCAGGCGTTTTGTTTCTTCGGTTCCTCGAGCGTGCGGCGCAACTCTTCGAGCGACGTGACCCCCTTGGCCACCAGCAGAATCCCCTCCTCCTGCAGGCCGCGAAAGCCTTGCTTGCGGGCTGCCTGCCGCAGCAAATCAAGCCGTGGGGTTTTGGCCAGCACCTCGCGCAATTCGTCGTTGAACGTCAATACTTCGAAAATCCCCGTTCGCCCGACATAACCAATGCCGTTGCAGACCGGGCAAACTTTCTCGGGCTGTTGCGGCGGGCGATAAAAGCTTTCGACTTTGCCGGCCGGAATACGCAGCCGCTGCAACAACTGGGGGGGCGGCGCGTACGGCTCGCGGCAGGCTTCGCACAGTTTGCGCACCAGCCGCATGTTGATCACGGCATTGAGTACCGCCGCCAGCTTCGGGGGCGAAGCCTTCAGTTGCAGAATGCGTAGCGGCGCCTCGACGGCGTCCTTCGCCCGCACCGTGCTGATGATCATCCGCTGCTGCTGCACCTGGTCGCAGAGGTAATGCACGACGTCGGCATTGACCATGTCGCGGACCACGAGCACGTCGGGATACTGCCGCACAAGGGCCGGCAAGACGGTGAGCGGAGTTTCGCCCCCCTTGGCGTTATAAGTTGTGACGGCGATGTTCTCGACCGGCGGTTCGGGCTTGGCCACGTCGTCGATCGACACGAACACCCGCACGAAGCGGTCGCACGAGCCGAGCGTGGCGCTGGTCAGCGCCGACAGCCCGCCGCGCGGCGGGGCGGACAACAGCACGACGCCCGAGGGCTTGCTGAGCAAGGCGCGGACCTCTTCGACGAGTTTCTCGCGCATGCCCAGGTCGGGCAGCTTCTTGAATTTCGCTCCCCCCTCATCGAACTGAAAGAGGACGCGCTCGCCGGTCTGGGTGCCTTGGGCGGTCATCGAGACGGCGAATTTGCGCTTCTTCATCTCGATCGCGAACTTACCCTGCTGACGGGCTCGGCGTTCGGCCGGATTGAGCGCGGCGACGGTTTTGAGCACTGCCAGCATCGCATCGCCCAATTCGCGTTCGCGCGAATCGCCGTTCTGCCAGAAGCCGTCGATCTCGTAGCGCAGCGAGACGCCTTGCGTCGTGTAGTCGAGCATCAGCGCGTCGGAACGGCGCGCCAGGGCGTCGTTCAGCAACTCGACGGCCGGGACGAAGCCGGTCGACTGTCGGGCACGCAGCAAATTGGCGCTGTTATCGCGATCGGTCGCCCCACCCTGCGGGACCAGCTTGAGCGAGACTTCATCTTGCGGCCGGCGGCGCTCGGCGGCGATCTTGATTCCCAAGGGGGCCAAGCGCTCGGAGGCCAGAAAGCGCAGATGATCCGCGGTGAGCACCTTCTGGTGCATTTCGACCCGCGCGTTGCGATAGCGGATGTACGCGAACAGGGGGACCAGATGGGCGATTGCCATCAGCACCAGCCCGATGGCGTAGAAGGGAATCCACCAGGAGATGATGTACACCGCCGCAAACGGAAACACGCAGAGCGAGTTCCACATCGCGTAGTTGAAGCGGTTTCGCTGGCTGTCGACGTTCACCCAATCGGCGGTCGTCACCCAGACGAGGAACCACAGCCAGGAGACGATGATCTTGACCCAGCTCAAGTACCAGCCGGGCCCGCGCGGCATTTGATCGACGCCGCCGTCGAACCAGTCGTCCCAGCGCACGTTGGCCGCCCAGGCATTGGTGGGCGTTAGCGCCAGCAGCACCAGGGCGATAGACAGCAAGCAGGCGGCACGCCGCATCAAAGAATTCCTGGGGCCGCCACCGAAATGCCCTTGAGCGCCATCTTCAGCGCTTCGACATTCGGCGCGACCTCGAAGGCCGTGGCCCGGTCGATCAATTCCTTTTCGACCAGGCTGTGGAGACTCATGGTGAAATCCTGCATGCCTTCGCTGGCACACATGCGAATGGCGTCGGCCAGTTTCTCGTCGTGTTCCTCGAGCACGAGCTTGCGCACCGTGGGGTTGAACGTCATGATCTCGACGGTCGGCACGCGGCCGACACCTTCCTTGATGCTCGGCAGCAGCTTCTGGCCGACAATGCCCCGCATGTTCATGGCGATCGCGCTGCGCAAGGCGGTGTGCATATCCTGCGGGAATAAGTCGAGAATACGGCCGATCGTCGAGGGCGCGCCCGAGGCGTGGATGGTGCCGAACACCAGGTGCCCCGTCTCGGCGGCGTGAATTGCCGTGAGAAACGTCTCCTTGTCGCGCATTTCGCCGACGAGCATGACGTCGGGATCTTCGCGCACCGCGTGCTTCATGCCGATCTCGAAGTCGCGCACGTCGGTACCGATCTCGCGCTGATTGATCAGGCACTTCTCTTCGGTGAAGACGACTTCGATCGGGTCTTCGAGCGTCAGGATGTGCTTGCGATAGTTGTGATTGATGTAGTTGAGCATCGAGGCGATGGTCGTCGTCTTGCCCGAGCCCGTCACGCCGGCCAACAGCACCATCCCCTGATCGAACTTGCAAAGATCCTCCATGATCGGAGGCAAGTTCAGGCCGGCGAAGTCGGGAATCCAGTTGTTGACGCGCCGCGCCACCAGCCCGACGTGCCCCAACTGCTGCAAGACGTTGACGCGAAATCGCCAACTTGTGCCGTCGACGTCGACGACGTGCGCGAAGTCGGCGCCGCCGTTTTCTTCGAAGATGCGGCGATTGCGATCGTCCATCAGCGGGAAGATCAACCGCACCATCTCTTCATCGCTGATCGGCTCGCGGTTCAGCGGTCGCAGCGTGCCGTTGATCCGCATGTAGGGGGGCTTGCCGACCTTTAGATGCAGGTCGCTCCCCTTGAGCTTCACGGCGCTGCGGAAAAGCTTGTCGATCTCGAATTCCTGCTGGACGTGCGCGAAGCGCGCCAGGGTCGAATCGGCCGGTGGGACCGTCGGCGCCGAGCGTGGCTTCTTTTCGCTCTTCTCAGCCTTCTCGTGCTTTTCTTGCTGCTTCGTGGCAGTCATCCGTGTCGACTCCGCTACGATCTGTTCCGCTGCGCTTGATTGACTCTAAGCACGCTTCGCCCTCGCCGCGCCCGCCTCAATATCGTTTCGTGGCGTCCGGCTCTTCAGGCGGCCGGGGCGGCCAGCCGCACCGGAATGCCGCGGTTGGCCATGATACGCTTGGTCTCGTCGATCGTGAACTCGCCATAGTGGAAGATGCTGGCGGCCAACGCCGCGTCGGCCAGCCCTAACTCGATCGCATCGGCCAGGTGCTCGGGGCGCCCCGCGCCGCCGCTGGCCACGACCGGAATGCTCACCGCCCTGGCGACGGCAGCCGTCATTTCGAGGTCGTAGCCACGTTTGGTGCCATCGGCGTCCATCGAGGTGAGCACAATTTCACCTGCACCCAGCCGCTCGACCTCGCGCGCCCAGGCCACGGCCTCGAGGCCCGTGCTTACGCGTCCGCCGTTGATATGCACCTCCCAAACTTCCCGGCCGTCGCGCTGGACCCGCTTGGGGTCGATGTTGACGACGATGCACTGGCTGCCAAAGCGTCGCGCGGCTTGGCGGACGAAGTCGGGGTTCTGCGGCGCGGCCGAATTGATCGACACCTTGTCGCAGCCGGCGTTGAGCAACTGCCGAATGTGATCGAGCGTGCGAATGCCTCCGCCGACCGTGAGCGGCATGAAGACCACTTCGGCCGTGCGGCGAACGACGTCGAGCAGAATATCGCGCCCCTCGTGGCTGGCCGTGATGTCGAGAAACACGAGCTCGTCGGCCCCCTCGCGCTCGTAGCGGGCGGCGACCTCGACGGGATCCCCCGCGTCGCGCAAATGGACGAAGTTCGTCCCTTTGACGACTCTTCCGCGATCGACGTCGAGGCAAGGAATCACGCGCTTGGCGAGCACCGGCAACTCGTCAGGCAACTGGCCTGTGGATGACCAACTCGGTCCGCCGCGCAGCCGGGGCTGCAAAATGCATCGCGGCGTCCGATCGACGCGCGCTTGGGGCGGACCGCCTGGGGGGGTGGGGACCTCTGTTCCGAATTCACCCGGCGGCGGTGGCCTTTCGGTCGCCGCCGCTGAGTAATTCCTTACTGTAGATGGGGTTGAGTCGCCGGTCAATTGCCCGATGGCAGCGCGTTACAACAGTGCGCCTCGGCTCGCTAACTCGCTTTGTCGACGGCAAATCCGTGCTGCCTGCGGTGCACCGGGCCGTCGAAGTCCTTGGTCGTTTTGAATAATTCAAACCGCCCGTCGCCGGCCAACGGCTGGCTGCGCTGTTCGATGGCCGCCATCTGGTCTCGGCCGAGGCTCTCGAAGCCGCGAACGATCGCCAGGTTCTGGTCCAGCACATTTTCCGAGTCGATGCCGCTCACCAGGCTGGCGATCGGCAACGACAGCACGTAGCGCAAGGCGTCTTCGACCGGCACCCCGGCCTTGGTGACGATCGAGCCGTTGCCCCCCAGGCTCTTCATTCCCAACGGCGCGATCCCACGCCGCACCAACTCGGGCAACACCAGCTTTTGAAAGCTGCGAAAGTGCGCGTCCATCACGTTGAGCGGCATCAGCACCGCATCCCAGGGATGGGGCTTGTCGAGCATCTTCAAGTGGATCGCGGGATCTTTGTGCCCCGTGAAGCCGAGATAGCGGACCTTCCCCTCCTTTAAGGCCTGCAGGCCAATGTGAATGGCGCCATCGTCGGCGAAGATCCAGTCGGGGTCGTTGTCGTACACGATCTCGTGGAATTGCCATAAATCGATGCGGTCGGTTTGCAGTCGTCGCAGGCTGTCTTCGAGATTCGCTTGAGCTTCGCGGGCCGTGCGTCCGCAAACCTTGGTCATCAGAAATGTCTTGTCGCGCCGGCCGCCGGCGGCCAGCGCCTTGCCCATCCGTTCTTCGGCGACGCCGTCGTGATAGTCCCAGCAGTTGTCCATGAAGGTGATTCCTTCGTCGACGGCGCGCTGAATCAGCCGCAGGCTCTGCGCTTCTTCGAGCTTCTTGGGATTGGTGCTGGCGTGCCCCCCCAGCGCCATGATACTGACCAGTTCCTTGGTTTTGCCGAAGGGGCGCTGCGGCACGCCCGCCGTGGTCTCAGCCGGCTTGTCCGCAGCAGGCTGCGCGGCGACGGCTTGCGTGAGTGCGGCAGCGGTTACGCCGGCCGCGGCAGTCTGCAAAAACTCGCGGCGATGCGGATGGTCGTTGGTCATCTCGGTTCCCCCTGCATGGATCGGTGGGTCATGCCAAACGACAGGCACCGTAGTTTGGCACGTGTCGTGCGATGCCGCCACCGCCGGTAAGAGGCAGCCAGGATCTGGCCGGCAGCAGCACACGGAGTTTGGGTGTTGCAAAACTCGCGCCGGAGTTTCAGCAATCGAGAGGGTTTGCGGCCCGCGAGCGGCCCGCTGGCCGGCGTCTGCCGGCGTTTGGCTTCTCGCGGCGCGTCGTCTAAACTGGCCGCCACCGAGGGCACCTTCGAGCGCGTAACGCGGAGATCAAAAGTCATGCAGCGCCGCGAGTTTTTGCAGACTGCCGCCGCGACCGGATTGGCGGCAAGCCTGGGGAGTCGATTTGCTTTGGCCGCCGATGCGGACGCACCCAGCACTAGCGCGGGCCCGGCCGACGCTGCGAAGCCCGCCCTGGCGATCGAGCGGCTCGACACCGATCACTTTCGGCTGGCATTTGGTCCGACGGAGCCCCGCAGCTTGCGCATCTTGCAGATTACCGACACGCATTTCGGTAATCCCGAAGGCGACTATCCGGAGCGCGACGAGCGAACTTTCGAGCTGCTGCGGAAACTAGTCGCCGCCGAACGGCCCGACCTGATCGCCCACACCGGCGACTTCATCAACAACGATCGCGGCGACAAGATCAGCTTCGCCGCCGTCGAGGTGCTCGACAGTCTCGGCGTTCCCTGGACCCACTCGCTGGGCAACCACGACATCGGGCACGTGCCGACCGAAGAGTATTACAAGATGCCCCGCCACGCGTCGTTGGGCTACTTCGATCGCGGCGGCCATCGCCAGCGGGCGGCCCGTTTCGACCTGGTAACCGACGGCGCCCAACCCGCGTTTTCGATTTACGCGTTCGACTCCGGGTTTGAGATGCCGCGCAAGCACATCGGCCCGCCGCAGCTCGAGTGGTTCGCCGAGCAACTCGCGCGCGATCGTTCGAGCGACGTGGCGTGCCCGATCGTCGCGCTGATTCACATCCCCGTGCGCGAATTCGAAGCGCTGCGGGCCAGCGAGAAGTTCTCGGGCATCTTCGGCGAAAAAGTCTGCTTCGAAAGCGACGAAGGGGCCGCCTTCGAAGCTTTCGCCCAGTGCGGCCGCCTGCGGGCGATCTTCAGCGGACACGATCACGACAACGACTATTGCGGCGTGCGCGACGGAGTCGAGCTGGTCTACGGCCGCGTCACCGGATACTCGGGCTACGGCGATTTGCCGCGCGGCGCCCGCTTGATCGAGCTCGACCCGGTCACGGGCCACTATTCGCATCGCTTGGCGTTCGCGTAGCCGTCGGTGAGAGGTTGCTAGAAGCAGTTTCAAAACCGGCGATGAACCGACGTCGGGTGCCACTGCTAGCTCGTCTAGCAGTGCTATATCGAGCTGGGCACTGCTGGGCAAGCCAGCAGTGGCACCCAAACCAGGTTTTGAAACTGCTTCTAGTAGCCGGCGTCCGGTAGCAGGCTGACTTCATCGCTCTGGCCACTAGCCCCTGACCACTGACCACGATCGATGAAGCTCTACGCCATCAGCGACCTGCACCTGGGCCACGACATCAATCGCCAGGCGCTGGCCGAGTTGCCGGCACATCCAGGCGACTGGTTGATTCTGGCCGGCGACATGGGGGACACGCCGCCGCAGTTGCAGTGGGCTCTCGAAGCGCTGGCCCCAAAGTTCGACCGCCTGATCTGGGTCCCCGGCAATCACGAGCTGTGGACTTTGCCGCTGAAGACTCCGCAGCCGCGCGGCGTCGAGCTGTATGAGTCGCTCGTCGACTTGTGCCGCCGTTACGACGTACTCACGCCCGAGGATCCGTACCCGGTGATCAAAGGGGCCGGCCCCGATTGCGTCGTCGCGCCGTTGTTCTTGCTGTACGACTACACGTTTCGACCCGAGCACGTGCCGCCCGAGCGGGCCGTCGAATGGGCCATGGAGTCGGACGTGCTCTGCGCCGACGAAAGCTACCTGCTGCCCGATCCCTTTCCCACGCGCGAAGCCTGGTGCCAGGTCCGTTGCGATGAGGCGGAGCGACGATTGGCCGAAATTCCGCCGCAATACGCCGTGGTGTTGGTGAACCACTTTCCCTTGCGCTACGACCTGGTGTGGCTGCCGCGGGTGCCGCGATTCTCGATCTGGTGCGGCACGCGACGTACCGAGAAATGGCATCGCAAGTACCGCGCGACCGCCGTCGTTTCGGGTCACTTGCACATCCGCTCGACGCAGTTTCGCGACGGCGTGCGCTTCGAGGAGGTCTCGCTCGGCTATCCGCACCAATGGAAGCCGAAGCGCGGCGTGGAGTCTTACTTGCGCGAGATTCTCCCCGGCCCGGAATGATCCTTGCGAACCGACGATGCCGAATGGAGAATGCCGCTCGGGCGATCCGACGGCCGGGCACAATCTCCAAACCAAGGGGACAAAACGTGATATCCGACAAGCATCGTTGGTCGGTTAGTAGACGGGACAAAGGCAAAACGCGCAGCGATTTTCGCCGCAGTGCGTTCCTGTTCACAGCCGCTCTGCTGGGGGTTGCCGCCATGCTGTCGAGCACCGCCCGCGCCGACGAACCCGCGCCGCTGCGCGTCAAGTTCACCAAGGGGCAAACGCTGCGGTACTTGATGACGCTCGAGACCAGAATGCACGTCACCGGCGAAGGTCGAGACATCACGCAGACGATGGTCAACGACACCATCTTTACCTGGAAGGTATTGAACGTCTCGCCCGAGGGGCTGGCCACCATCGAACAGGCCAACGAGCGCTCGCGGCTGGCGATGAAGAATCCCGGCTTGGAGATCGATCTCGACACCGCGAAACCGGCCGACGACACCGAAGGCGAGCTTCCTGAAGAGCTCACCGCGGTCACCGACGGGCTACGAAAGATGGTGGGCAAGCCGATTGAGTTGACCGTCAACCCGCGCGGTGAAATCGAAACGATCCACTTCTCCCAGGAACTGCTTGACGCCATCGGTATGACGCAGGAGTTCATGCAGTTCGGCTTCAAGCGCGATAAACCGCTCAAGCGGCTTGGCGAATTGGGGTTGATCGCGTTGCCGGCCAAGCCGCTCGCAGTGGGTCAGTCGGCGGAGGAGGCCAAGTCGGTACACAGCCCGCTGGCCGGCGAGGACCTCAATTACGTCTTCAAGTACACCCGTAAACCGGCGCAAGTGGTCGACAGGCGCGAAGTGGCGCATGTCGATTACGCGCTGAATTTTGACCCAGCCAGTGTCAAGGCGATGGGCGCTACGAAGTACGAATTGAGCGGCTCCGTTTTTGTCGACCAGCAGCCGGGAACGATCGTCAAGATCGATGCCAGGCAGATGCTCGTGGCGGGGCGAGGTGAGATCGAGAACGAGCAGACCGTCACGCGCACCACGCGCCTGCTGGCGGAAGACGAAGACCCCTTCGCCGAGAAGCCGGGCGGCTAAATCGCTGGCGCGGCCAGCTCACCGGGGACGGGAGTCGTTTCCGGCCAGCGTCCTATCGGCCTAACGAAGTCGTCGCCCGGAAGCAACTCTCGTCCCCCGTCGGCGCTATACCTCGTGTACAATGTCGGCGGCTGCCAGACCTCACCGCAAATATCCCTGCGCTGCCGGATTTCATGCCCCCGCACGCAAACCACCGCCGTCCGCATCTGCCTTCCCTCTCCCGACGCGACGCCCTGCGCGCCGGGTCGCTCGGGCTGCTGGGGTTGTCGCTGCCCGAACTGCTGGCCGGTCGCACGCAGCGTGCTCGAGCAGTCGACGCCGCGCCGACGGGCTCTGGTGAACCATCGTTGGCGCCGTCGGCCAGCGGCGGGAACGCCGGCGCGTTCGGCCGCGCCAAAAGCTGCATTCTGCTGTTCATGTGGGGTGGGCCGGCGCAACAAGACACCTGGGACTTGAAACCGCAAGCCCCCGCCGAAATCCGCGGCGAGTTTCAGCCGATCGCCACCCGCGTGCCCGGCATCCAGATTTGCGAGCACTTCCCGCAACTTGCCCAGCGGACCGACAAGCTGGCAATCGTCCGCTCGATGACGCACACGAATGTCGATCACACGACCGCGACGCACTTTCTGCTCACCGGTCAGGCGCCGCCGCCGTCGGGCAACTTGCAAGACGACTGGCCTCACATCGGTTCGGTCCTTGCTCGGCTGGGGCGCGGTCGCGATCCGCTGCCGCCGTTCGTCTCGATGCGCCCCAAGCTGGAAAACGACGTGCCGCGGTTCGTCGAGCAAAGTCATGGGCAGTTCGCCGGCTGGCTCGATCCCAGCTTTGGCCCGCTGACGATCGACGCCGATCCGGCCCGGCCCGACTATCGCATCGGCGATTTCCAGCGCCCGGCCGAAGTGCCGGCCGAACGGCTCGATAGCCGCTCAAGGCTGCTGACCGAGTTGGACGCCGCCCGCAGTTGGCGCGGCCGCGGCGAACCGATCGACCTGGCGGCCCGGCACTACGAGCGGGCGTTCGATCTGTTGGATTCCGCCGTGGGCCAGAGGGCGTTCGAGTTGGACGACGAGCCGGCCGACTTGCGCGAGCGCTATGGACTGAACGCGCACGGGCAATCGGTGCTGCAGGCGCGGCGGCTGGTCGAACGGGGCGTGCCGTTGGTGACCGTCTTCTGGCCGAACGATGGCATCAAGAACGTGAGCGTTTATTGGGACACGCATAGCCGCAACTTCGTCGACCTGAAAGAGCGGCTGATGCCCGTCGCCGACCAGACGTTCAGCGCGCTGTTAGACGATCTCGACGAGCGTGGCCTGCTCGACGAAACGCTGGTGGTTTGGACCGGCGAATTCGGCCGCACCCCGCGCGTCGGCCAGCGCAACAGCGACGCCGGCGCCGGCCGCGACGGCCGCGATCACTGGCCCGGTTGCTTCACCACGGTGTTGGCCGGCGGCGGTATCCGCGGCGGTCAGGTCTACGGCGCGTCGGATCGGCACGCGGCCTATCCGGCCGAGAACCCGGTGGCGCCGGTCGACCTGGTGTCGACGATCTACCATCTACTGGGGGTGCCGGCCGAGCAGGCGCTCGAAGACAAAGCGGGCCGGCCGCGGATCGTCTGCCCCGGCGCGCCGATCAGCGCGCTGTGGAGTTGAGGGGTCGGGTGACCGCTTGTTCCTGCGCGGTTCAGTGGCGGTACCGTGGCCTTCGTGCCAGCGTCGAGCACTCTGGCACTAGGTCTGGTCGCCGGCGGCGCGCAGGTGCTGCTGGCACGGCGACCGAGGCGCGCCGTCGGCAAACCAGATTCCACAACTCCGTGTGCGAGTTCCCGATTTCGCGATCGGGTTCTGGCCCGCTCACTCGCGGCCGATCGCTTCGGTCAGCAGAATCTCGCGCGGCAGCCGGATACCCAGCGCCGCCCGGCCCAGTTCCTGCTTGGTGCGGCGCACGCCCACCGAGGGCCAGGGACCGACACCTTTGAGCTCAGGCATCACTTCGAGGAGTTGCTCAACGAGGCGCCGGGCCAGCGCCAGCACATTGGGCTGACGCGCTTTGTCGACCAGCGTGGCCGCGGTCTTCATTACCTTGACCATCTCGGCCCGCTTCTGCACAGGGGGCGAAAGGTTCAATCCCGGGTCGGCAAACAGTTCGGCGATCGGCACCCCCAGCAACCGCTGCCAGGCGTACAACTCGCTCAGCCGCAGATCGCAGTCGGGCTGCTCCTGCCGGCGGATCTCTTCGGGAGTCAGGTGCAAATGCCGCTGGGCATCGCGCACCGTCACGTGTTGCATTTGCCGTACTTCGGCCAGTCGATGCAACGTCGGCTGCTCGGCTGGCGCGGCGCCGCAGTCCGCACAGCACTCGTGCGTTTGCGCCCCGAGCTCACCCGGCTCGACGTAATCCTCTTGGCCAGCGCCGTAGTCGTCCGCGGCGAAGTCGGCGGCGGGTTCTTGGCACGAAATGAAGAAGTCGGCGAGCTGATTTTCGGCGACGTGATCGTCGTGGCATGGTTCGTCAAAATCGTCGTGGTAGTGGTACATCGTGGCATCCTTGTGCGAATGTGCGCGGGTCTAAGGGGACTGGCAGTTCCTGGCGGGTTCAATCGTTCGTGGCGGCCGCCAATCGTCGTCGTGGTCGGCTCAGCAAGACCGAAATCGTGGTGGTGATGCGTGTCAGGTGGGTGGGGCGCAAATTGGCTCGAGCCGGCGTGATCGGGCCGCGCTTGCTGTTGGCGATGTTCGTGGTCGCCGCGATGTTGGCTACCGTCGCGTCAAGCCCAGCCCCGCGGGCGTGCCTCGCGATCGCAACGACCGTCGGCGACTCAGTGGCCGGGGCGTCGGGCAGCCGCTCGTGCCAGCCCAACAATTGGCGGCACCGCAGGCAGCGCGTTCGCGTGGCCGGCGTCGAGATCACCATTCCGCAGGTGCATTGAAATCGGGTCATCGCACGCTCCTTCTCGCGGGAGACAAAAAAAGAGGGGGCGGGCTCACCGCTGCGGTCGCCAGTTGCGGCCAAGGTTCCCGCCGCGCGAGCCGAGCCGTGAGCCCCGCCCCCCGGTACCGTCTCATCCGTTCCCACCCATAACGCGACGTTGGGGGCCGAAGTCCGCAGAAAAAATGATCCAGCGCCGGCGTTCTTCCCCACGGCGCACCCGAGAACATCGGCGCCAAGCGGAAAAATCGATCGGCCACGCGGCGGTCGGCGCGTTAAACTGCCAGCCAGACGCCGCCGAGTCGGCTGGTCGCCACCAGGCCGAAGACACGATGCACATTCAGCAGCGAACACACCGACGGCACTACTGCGGGGGGTGAACGCGGACATGGCAACCAAGCCATCGCGATCGGCAACCGAGATGCTCTCGGCCGTTGCTGCCGGCGAAGCCCGCGCGGCCGACGAGCTATTGCCGCTGGTCTACGACGAATTCCACCGGCTGGCCGAGCATTACTTGCGCGGCGAGTCGCCCGGGCATACCTTGCAACCCACGGCGCTGGTGAACGAGGCTTATCTGAAGCTCATCGATCAATCGCGCGCCAGCTTGCAGGGGCGCACGCACTTCTTCGCGCTGGGGGCCCAGGCCATGCGGCGCATTCTGGTCGATCACGCCCGCGGCAAGCACCGCGAGAAGCGTGGCGGCGGGCTGCACCGGATCGAGCTGAACGACGAGCTGAGCGTCTCGCCGCGGCGCGACGAGGACCTGGTCGAGCTCGACGAAGCCCTCAATAAGCTGGCCGAGATCGACCCGCGCCAGGCCCGTATTGTCGAGCTACGCTTCTTTGGTGGATTGACCGTGGCCGAAGTGGCCGAGGCGCTGGGAGTCTCGAAGCGGACCGTCGAGAACGAGTGGACGATGGTTCGCGCCTGGCTGCGACGGGAGCTCAGTGAGGATCGACAGGCGTGAATGCCGGCAGCCACGAGCGCGTCAAGAAGCTGTTTCTCGAACTGTGCGACGCCGACGACGCCACGCGCCGGGCGACGCTCGAGCGCGAGTGCGCCGGCGACCCAGCGCTGCGCTCCGAAGTCGAATCGCTCTTGGCCCATCACTCGCCGCGGACCATTCTCGAGACGCGCGGGAGCCGCACGACGGTCGAGGCCGCGGACAAATCGACCGCCTTGGCCACCTTGCGCCCGCTGGCACGGCAGGTGCGCACGAACGCCGCGCAGCACAAATGGCTGTTGACGGGGCTGGTGGCGATTGCCGCTTTGCTGTTGTTGAGCGGAGCGGGCCTGCATTACGGCATTCGCCGCTCGCTACAGAAACTGCTGGCCGACGAACTGCAGACGATTCTCGACGCCGACGTCGCCGCGCTGGAAGTCTGGATGCGCGACCAGAAGACCGACGCCACCCGCTGGGCTGGCTCCCCCGGCTTGCTCGAGCCGGCCCGCGAATTGGTCGCGCTGGGCGAACAGAGCTCGCAGCCCGCCGCCGATCTCGCCAAGTCGCCCGCCTTGGCCGCCGCCCGCCGCGTGCTCGATCCGTACCTCGACGAGGAAGGAACCAGTGGGTACTTCATCATCAGCCGATCGGGCTTGATCGTCGTTGCCCCCGAGAATCGCGTCGTCGGCCGCACGCTCGATCCCGATGGCGTGGCGGCGGTCTCGCGTGTCTTTCGCGGAGAGATGCGGATCAGCAAGCCGTTTCCGCAGGGGACCTTTGGCGTCGACTCCGCGCAGTCGGTCGTGGTGCCGCAGATTGTCGTCGCCGCGCCGATTCGCGACGCCGGCGGGCAGCCCGTGGCCGTGCTCAGCCTGGGGATGCGGGCCGACGAGCAGTTCACACGCATTTTGTCGGTGGCGCGCATGGGGCGCACCGGCGAGACGTACGCCTTCGACGATCGGGGCGTGCTCCTGTCCGATAGTCGCTTCACCGAGCAACTAAAGACGATCGGCCTGTTGCCCCATCGCGCCGACGCACGGGCCATTTTCCGCGTGCAGCTGCGCGATCCGGGTGTCGACCTCACGACCGGCAGGCAGGCGAAGTTGCCGCTGGCAGCGCGACCTTTCACCCGCCCCGTGGCGATGGCGATCGCCGGCGAGGATGGGGTCGACGTGTCGGGGCACCGCGACTACCGCGGCGTCTGGTGCATCGGAGCCTGGCGCTGGCTGCCGGCGTACGACTTTGGAGTGGTCACCGAAGTCGATTACGACGAAGCCTACGCGCCAGTGCGCTTTCCGGTGCTGAGCGCCTGGATTGCCATCGGCATTCTGTTGGCCACCTGCGTGGGGCTGGTCGTCTCGTCGTGGCGGATCATCCGGCTGGCCGACAAGATCGGCCCCGCGCGGCAGCTCGGCCCCTACGTGTTGGAGGAGGAAATCGGCCGCGGCGGTATGGGCATTGTCTATCGCGCCCGGCACGCCATGCTGCGCCGCCCCACGGCCGTCAAACTATTGCCACCAGGTCAGGCCAGCCCCGAGGCGCTGGCCCGCTTCGAGCGCGAAGTGCAGTTGGCCAGCGGATTGACCCACCCCAACACGATCGAGATATTCGACTACGGCCGCGCCGACGACGGCACGTTCTACTACGCGATGGAATACCTGGCCGGGATCACGCTGGCCGAGTTGATGACGGTCGCCGGACGCATCGCCCCCGCGCGGGCCGTGTACTTGCTCAAGCAAATCTGCGGATCGCTGCGCGAAGCTCACGCCGCCGGGCTCGTGCATCGCGATATCAAACCGCACAACATCATGCTCTGCCAGCGCGGTGGCGAAGCCGACTTCATCAAGGTGCTCGATTTCGGGCTGGTCAAGAACATCGAAACGCCTCGCGCCGCCGAGATCACCGCCACCGGCAAGCTGGCCGGCACGCCTTTGTACTTGTCTCCCGAGCGCGTCACACAGCCCCACATCGTCGATCCGCGCTGCGACGTCTATGCGGTTGGCGCGGTGGGCTACAACCTGGTGACCGGGCGGGCGATCTTCGATTGTCACGGCGATCTCGACGTGCTCTACCACGTCATGAATGTGCTGCCGACAGCTCCGTCGCACTTCGTGCCCGACCTGCCGCCGGAGCTCGATCGCCTGCTGATGCGCTGCCTGGCCAAGCGCCCCGAAGACCGCCCGGCGAACATGCGCGAGGTGCTGGCCGAACTGGAGCGCGTCGCGGCGCATCTGCCGCGCTGGACGCAAATCGAAGCCCAGGCCTGGTGGAGCGAGGCCGAAGGCAAGCTATTGCGGAGCGGTCGCCCGCTGCCCGATGCCGATCTGCCGACCGAGGCCTGGCCGAGCCGCTCCAGCGCGATCGAAGCCACCACGCCGAGCTAGGGGGCATCTACCGCGCGAACGCTCGTAAGCGTCACCAGCTCGCCGCGCAGCAAGGGAGAGCTGACGTCGCCCCGGAGAACCGTGTTAAGCGCGCTGCAACCAACACCACCTAAGTGCAGCGCCGCGCCGAGTTGGCTCGCCCTGATTCATCGGCGGTGACGGACATCGATTGCCCTACGTGCTAGCCGAACGAATGCTTCCTACCGGGAACGGGGCGTTTCTGGGCAACGATGTTGCGAATGCGAGCGCCGCGACCAGAAACGACTCCCGTCCCCCTTCGGCCGCGCGCTCAAGGTTTCAGGCCAGCAGCTTGTCGAGCACTTCCCCCGCCACGTCGGTCAGGCGGAAGTCGCGCCCCTGGAAGCGATGCGTCAGCCGCAGGTGATCCAAGCCCATCAGGTGCAGGATCGTGGCCTGAATGTCGTGCACGTGGGCGCGATCGGCGACCGGGTAATAGCCCAACTCGTCGGTCTCGCCGAACACCTGGCCCGCCTTGACGCCGGCGCCGGCCAGCCAGAGCGCGCCGGTCTCGATGTGATGATCGCGGCCGACCAGATCGCGAGGCTCGCCCATCGGCGTGCGGCCGAATTCGCCCCCCCAAATCGTGAGCGTGGTGTCGGCCAGGCCGCGGCGCCGCAGATCGGTCACCAGCGCGGCGCTCGCCTGATCGGTCTCGCGGCAGACGCGATCGAGCCCCTCTTCGAGATCGACCCCCTTGTTGCCGTGATGGTCCCAGTCGGTGTGATACAAGACGACGAACCGTACGCCCCGCTCGACCAACCGGCGGGCCAGCAGGCAATTAATGGCAAACGACGCCTTGCCAGGCTCGGCTCCGTACAAGGCCAGCGTCTCGGCCGTTTCGTTCGAGAAGTCGGCCAACTCGGGGGCGCTGGTCTGCATGCGATAGGCCATCTCGTAGGCCGCCACGCGCGTGGCGATTTCGGGATCGCCCGTCGCGGCCAGCCGCGTCTCGTTCAAGTCGCGCAGCGCGTCGAGCGCCCGGCGCTGGCTCTCGCGCGCCACGCCGGGCGGGCTCGACAAGTTCAGAATCGGATCGCCGCCCGAGCGCAGCGGCACCCCTTGATGGACGCTCGGCAAGAACCCGCAGCCCCAGTTCGACGTGCCGCCGCGCGGGCCGCGCGGGCCCGACTGCAACACGACAAAGCCGGGCAAATCCTGCGACTCGCTCCCCAGCCCGTAAGTGATCCACGAGCCCATCGCCGGGCGGCCAAACAGCGGCGAGCCGGTATTGAAGAACACCTTGGCCGGACCGTGATTGAAGACGTCGGTCGCCAACGTGCGAATGATCGCCACGTCGTCGACAGTGCGGGCCAGGTGCGGCAAACACTCGGAGATCTCGGCCCCCGACTGACCGTGCCGGGCGAACTTGCGCTTGGTGCCCAACAGGGTGGGAACGCCCTTGAGGAAGGCGAACCGCTTGTTCTCGATGTAACTGGCCGGCACCGGCTGGCCGTGCAGCTCCTGCAGCTTCGGCTTGAAGTCGAAAAGTTCCAACTGGCTCGGTCCGCCCGCCATGAACAAGTGAATGACGCTGTTGGCCTTGCCGGCAAAATGGGGCGGGCGCGGCGCCAGGGGGGCGGAACCGCTGCGCGGCGGATTGCGCACGTCGCCCCCGCTGGTGGCTGCCGACGCTTGCGACAAGAAGCCATCGGCCGCCAACAACGAACCGAGAGCCGCCGCGCCGACTCCCAGCCCGCACTGGCCGAGAAAGAAGCGGCGCGTCTGCTCGGCGAGTAGTTGATCGCGACTGGCGGCGAGTCGCGGATCGCGCTGCGGGGTGCTCATGCTCTTACTCTCGCGTGATCGTCTCGTCGAGGTTCAACAGCACGCGGGCAACGGTCGTCCAGGCCGCCAAACCGCTACTTGTAGGCACCGTTGGTGCCGCATACGTAGCCGCAACTTCCCCCTCACCCCCGGTCCCTATGTTGCCGGGCTCAGACCCGCGAGCAGTCTGAGCGGTCCCACGGAGGGGAGAGGGGAGAGAGTCGGGTGCCACGGCCGGCTTGTCGAGCAGTGCCGTGGCGTCGTCGATGTTGGACTCGAACTCCACCTGATAAAGCTCGATCAGACGTCGCAGCTCGGCATCGCTTGGCTCGCGGGCCAGGCATAGGCGGAACATGTGCCGCACGCGCGCGTCGACGAGCTGGGCCGAACTGTCGCCAGAGGGTGCATCCTGCTCTGGCACTTCGTGCATTACGCGAGTGGCCAAAGCCCCAGCGCACTCGAAAAAGGCTTCGTCGTTCAACAAGGTGAGCGCCTGCACGGGAGTATTCGAGCGGTTGCGACGCGTGCAGGTGGCGTTGGCGTCGGGCGCGTCGAACAGTTTCAAGAGCGGATGTGGCGTGCTGCGCCAGAAATAGGTGTACATGCCCCGTCGATAGCGATCGTCTCCCGCGCTCGGCTGCCAGTCGCGCTTGATCTGCGCCAGCTCCATCACGCCCGGGGGCTGCGGCGGAAAGACGCTGGGCCCGCCGATCTTCTCGCTCAGCAGTCCACTGGCCGCCAAAGCGACGTCGCGGATGTTCTCGGCCTCGAGCCGCAAACGATTCTGCCGGGCCAGCAGCTTGTTTTCGGGATCGACCTCCAATAGATCGGGGCGGGCAAACGAACTGCGCCGATACACGGCCGACGTGACGATCAACCGGTGCAACGCTTTCAAGCTCCAACCGCGCGACATGAACTCGCTCGCTAGCCAGTCGAGCAACTCCGGATGCGTGGGGGGCGTCCCCTGCGTGCCAAAATCGTTGTCGGTCTCGACCAATCCGCGGCCAAAGTAGCGCTGCCAGACGCGATTGACGGCCACGCGCGCCGTCAAGGGATTGCGTGGATCGACGAGCCAATGAGCCAGATCGAGACGCGTGAACCGCTCTTCGGCGGCCGACTCCACAATCTCCAGTTGCGGCAGCACGGCTGGCACGCCGGGTTTGACCGCCACGCCATGACGCAGAAAATCACCACGCAGCATCACGTGCGTTTCGCGCGGCTTGCGACGTTCGGCCACGACGAGCGTCGTCGCCGGCCGCGGCATCTGCTTCTCGATCGCTTCGATCTGCTTGACCATCTCGCTGCGCGCCGGGTCGGTGCCGCGATAAAAGGTCTGCAGCGTGCGCGACTGGCGGGCGTCGCGCTTGTCGAGCGCCAACGTCAGGATGGTGCGAATCTCGTCGGGCAACTTATCCTTGTCTTCCGGGCTCAGGCTCTTTTCCCACTCTTCTTGCCTGGCCAGAAACTGCTTGTCGTGTTCGGTCAGTTGCGATTCGATCGCCGCGATCTCGGATTGCAGCGCTTGCTCGCGGGCTGCCTCGTCGGGCGTCGGCAGCTCGAGCACCGGCTCGTCGCAACTGTTGTAGAACGCAAACAGCTCGTAGAAGTCGCGCTGCGAAATCGGATCGAATTTGTGATCGTGGCACCGCGCGCAGCCGATCGTCAGACCGAGGAACACCTCGCCCGTCGTGGCCACACGATCGACGACCGCCTCGACGCGGAATTGCTCGGCGTCGGTCCCCCCCTCTTCGTTCTTGAGCGTGTTGCGATGAAAGCCGGTCGCCACGCGCTGGCTGTCGGTCGCCCCGGGCAACAGATCGCCCGCCAACTGCTCGACGACAAACTGATCGAAAGGCAAGTCGCGGTTCAAGGCGTCGATCACCCAGTCGCGATACTTCCAGATCGGCCGCGGCCCATCGACCGTGTAACCGTTCGAGTCGGCGTATCGCGCCTGGTCGAGCCAGTGCCGCCCCCAGCGTTCGCCGTAGTGCGGGCTCGCGAGCAAGCGATCGACCAGCCGCTCGTAGGCATCGGGGCGGCGATCGGCCAGAAACTCGTCGACTTCAGCCAGCGTCGGCGGCAGCCCCAGCAGGTCGAGCTTCACGCGCCGCAGTAGGGTGACGCGATCGGCCTCGGGCGAGGGAGCGATACCGGCCGCCTCGAGCCGCGCGACGACGAACACGTCGATCAAATTGCGCACAGCCGCGGAGTTCGTCACGGCTGGCAACGGCGGGCGGCGGATCGGCTGAAACGACCAATGCGCGGCGGCCTGGCCGTCGGCCGAGGTTGTCGCCGCAGCGCCGGCCGGCATCTTCGCGCCGGCGTCGATCCAGCGGGCGAGCAAGGCGATTTGCTTTTGGTCGAGCGGATCTTCGCCTTCGGGGGGCATCTGGCTGGCGTCGTCGGCCCCGGTGATCGCTTTGATGAGCAAGCTATCGCCGCTCTGGCCCGCCACGACGGCCGCACCGCTGTAGCCCCCCGTTTGCAGCCCCTGCGCCGTGTCGAGTCGCAGCCCCGACTCTTGTTCCGCCGGGCCATGGCACTTGAAACAGTGCGACTCGAGAATCGGCTTGATGTCGCGCGCGAAATCGATCGCCGGCTCACCATCGGTCGTCGGCTCACCGGCGCGCGCGGCACCAGCCAGCAGCCAGGCGCCTAGGCAGCAAACAAGGAGATATCGAGTCCGCAACGACATCGGCCAGGGGCCCCGCGGGTCGTGCATGGCGGGATCAGAAACTCGACCGTTCATCCTAGCCGATGGCCCAGCCGCGGGGAACTTTTCGGGCCGGGCTCGAAGCGTGCCGGTCAGAAGGGTCGAGCGCCAACGAAGCAAGCCCAGGGCTCAGCATCCCTGGGCTTAATCCATGTACAGTCCATGAAAGTTGTTGAAGTCGCGGCTCAGCTCTTCAACAACACCCGCTCGACCCAGGTGGTGTCGACGCGTCCGTCGGCGAAGGCGGCGTGATTGAGAATCTTGTCGAGCAGCTCGCTGGTGGTCGGAATGCCGACCACTTGCAGCTCGCCAAGGCAGCGGCGCATGGCGGCGATCGCTTCGGCCCGCGTCGGCCGGTGGACGATCACCTTGCCGATCATCGAGTCGTAATAGGGCGAGACTTTGTAACCTGCATACACGTGCGAGTCGAAGCGCACGTCGACTCCGCCGGGCGGAATGATCTGCTCGATGCGGCCGGGGCTGGGCTGGAAGTTGCGCTGCGGATCTTCGGCGTTGATCCGGCACTCGATCGCCACGCCACGATGGACGATGTCCTCCTGGCCGAACGGCAGCGGTTCGCCGGCCGCCACGCGCAATTGCATTTTCACCAGGTCGATGCCGGTGACCATCTCGGTCACCGGGTGCTCGACCTGGATCCGCGCGTTGGCTTCGATGAAGTAGAAGTTCCCCTGCCGGTCGGCGATGAACTCGACCGTGCCGGCGTTGGTGTAATTCGCGGCCCTGACCAGCCGCACGGCCGCTTCGCACATGGCGCGGCGCGTTTCTTGCGGCAGGAACGGCGCGGGGCTCTCTTCGATCAGCTTTTGATGGCGGCGCTGGGTCGTGCAATCGCGCTCCCACAAATGGACCGCGTTGCCGTGATGGTCGGCCAGCACCTGCACTTCGACGTGGCGCGGATTCTCGACATACTTTTCGAGATAGACGCCGGCGTTGCCGAAGGCCGCCTCAGCTTCGGTTTGTGCTTGTTGCAGCGCGCTCTTGAGGGCCAGGTCGTTCGAGGCCACGCGCATGCCGCGACCGCCGCCGCCGGCCGTGGCCTTGATCAACACCGGAAAGCCGATGCGGTGCGCGACCTCGAGCGCCTCGTGATCGTTCGTTAGCAGGCCGTCGCTGCCTGGCACCACCGGCACGTCGCTGTCGCGGGCCAGGCGGCGGGCTTCGTTCTTGTCGCCGAGCTTGTTCATCGCCTCGTGCGAGGGGCCGATGAACGTGATGTTGCAGCTCTGGCAAATCTCGGCGAAGTGCGAGTTCTCCGACAAAAAGCCGTAGCCGGGATGGATCGCCTGCACGTCGCCGATCTCGGCGGCGCTGATCACGCGATTGATCTTCAAATAGCTGTCGGCCGCCTTGGCGGGGCCAACGCAAATCGCCTGGTCGGCCAGCTTGAGATAGTGCGCGCCGCGATCGGCCTCGCTGAAGATGGCGACCGTTTCCACGCCCAACTCGCGGCAGGCGCGAATGATCCGCAGGGCGATTTCCCCGCGGTTGGCGATCAGGATGCGCTTGAACATGCGGCCTATCTACCCGTCGGACGCGTCGGCGCGGCACATCGGCTAGCCGCGCGTGTCGACCTTGAACAGTTGCTGTCCGAATTCGACGGGCTCGCCCGGTTGACACAGCACCGCCACGATGCGTCCGGAAACACCGGCCGCGATTTCATTGAATACCTTCATGGCCTCGACGAGGCAGACCGTGGTGTCGGGGCTGACCAGATCACCGACCTTGACGTAGGGCGCGGCTTCCGGGCTGCTGGCCGGATAGAACGTGCCGACGACCGGGCTGGTGACATAGGCGGCATGCTGGCTCGACTCGGCCGGCGGCGCTTCGCTGGCCGGAGCCCCCCGTTCCGCCGGGGTCGCGGCCGCGGGAGCCGGGGGAGCGGCGTAAGCGATCGTGGCCTCGCCGCCGCGGCGAATTCGCACGCGGACATCGTTCTGGCGAAGATCGATCTCCCCCAGATCGTGATCCTTCATCAACTTGACGAGGCCGCGCAGCCGGCGGAGATCAAAGATATCGCCCGAGGCGTCGGTTTCCGCCATGCGCTGCTACTCCCGTGACGTGCCGCTGAACGTGCTCGCAGCGAGCTGTTGATCATGCCGAACGCCCAGCAACTCCTGCCAACGGCCCAGCCGGCGCCAACTTTGCCGGTGGCGCTGCAGAAGGAACAGCGAGCCGCGTGCGTTAGGCAATGACTGCATCCTCGAACGATTTGGTTACGCTGGTGAGCACTTCATATCCCCGCCTGGTCACCAGAATATCGTCTTCGATGCGAACCCCGCCCCAGCCTGGCAGATAGATTCCTGGTTCGACGGTGACAATCATCCCGGCCCGCAGTGGCTTATGCTGTTCGGGCGCCAGCCGCGGTCCTTCGTGAATGTCGAGCCCCAACCCGTGCCCCAGGCCATGGCCGAAATACTGCCCGAAACCAGCCTTGGCGATCACGCCGCGAGCGACCGCGTCGACCTCGTGCCCGCTGACCCCCGGGCGAATGGCCTCGATCGCCCGCTCCTGTGCATCGAGCACAACTCTATATACACGTTCAAGTTTGGGCGGGATTTTACCGGTCACCAAAACACGCGTCAAGTCGCTCTTGTAGAGCTGGCCACTCGCGCCCCAATCGACCAGCACGAAGTCGCTCGATGAAATCAACTGTTCGGTTGGTCGCGCGTGCGGCAGTGCGGCGCGCGGCCCCACGGCCACGATCGGCGGAAAACTCGCACTCTTGGCGCCAAACAGCCGCAACTGATTCTCGAGCTCGTCGGCGACCTGCTTCTCGGTCTGCTCACCGCGGATCGTGGCCCGCAGCACGCCAAAAGCCTTCTCGGCGAATCTCACCGCTTCTTCGGTGGCGCGGATCTCGTCGGCATCCTTGATCTCGCGCAACTCTTCCACCAGCCGCGACGTACCGATCAACTCGACTGCCGGCAACTCGGCCCGCAGTTGCTCGGCCAGCGCCACGCTCATCGAATCGCCTTCGATGGCCAATCGCCGGACCTTGGCGCTTTTGAGCGCGGCCGCCACGGCGGCCAGCATCGAAACCCCCGGCTTGCGGATCGAAGCGTTGAGCCCGGGGCATTCTTCTTCGAGCTGCGTGGTATAGCGCGGGTCGCTGATCACGACTTGCCCGGTGCGCGTGACGAGCAAGTAGCTGTCGTCCCCCGTAAAGCCGGTCAGGTAGGTGACGTTGGTGAAATTGGTGACGAGCAGCGCTTCGGCGCCGCTGCCGCGGAGTGCTCGACGGAGCTTATCGCGGCGCGTTTCGACGTGCGACATGGCGGGTCAACTCTCGGGCGGCGGGGGGCCTGCAATCTACCGCGACCGGCCTGGCGGCTCGCGGCGGGCCGTGCTGGCGATCGCCCGGCCGGCGACCGCAACTCGGTCTCGGAACGCCCCTTGCTATCAAACGCCGTCGGTTGCCGCAAGGTGCCCAAATGCCTGTCGCGAGTGGTCTCCCCGGGCCGTGCGCGTTTTTTCATGGACGCGCCCGACGCCCTAATTAGAATGGCACCTGCCGTTCGGTTGGCGGGCCGAGGGCAGGAATTGGCCCCGATTTGACGGGCCCAGCGAAGGGGAAATCCTCTCGGGAGTTTTCCGAAGGTGAGACAACGAACGTTGCCCAGTCCGACCCCCGTGCGGCGGACAAATCTAACTCAACTGATTCTCGATCAGTTACGCGACTATGTGCTGACGCACGGCCTCAAGGAAGAAGACCGCTTGCCGCCGGAACGCGAACTGGCCGCCCGACTGAGCGTCAGCCGGCCATCGCTGCGTAACGCCCTCGATTGGCTCGAAAGCCGCGGCGCGCTGCGGCGCGTGCAAGGCGGGGGCACCTTTCTGCAAGCGTCGTTTCTCAGCGCCATCGTCGAACAACCGCCCGCCCAGGTTAACGACGCTCAGCGGCTGATCGAAGTCGTCGAGGCGCGGCTGTTTCTCGAACCGCTGCTCATCGGGTTGGCGGCCGAGCGGGCCCGCCGCGAAGATGTCGACGAACTGGCGACCCATGTCGCCGAAACCCGGGCCCGGCTCGACGATGCCGAGGCGTTTCGTTGGTGCGACCTGCAGTTTCATTTGAAGCTGGCGCGGTTGGCCGGCAACGCCGTGCTCTCGACCGCCGTCGAGTCGATTCTCAACGAGGTGTTCTTGCTCTGGACCAACCGTCCCGAGCACTTCGATAACGCGCAGATGCAGGTGCAGCACGAGCAACTGGTCGAGGCGCTGGTGAAGCGCGACGCCGAGACGGCCGTCACCCGCATGCGCGAGCATTTGCAGCCGTGCGGTCAGGCGGTCGGCATCCCAGTGCTGCGGGCGATCGCCTAAGGCCTTGAGCGCCAGTCCGGTGTCAGCACTTCGCGGCTGGCACCGGGAATTGCGAGCACAGTTCTTTCACCTGGCCGCGGATGCGGCTCAATTGGGCCGCGTCTTCGTGACCGCGCAGTGCCGCCATGATCCAGCCGCCGATGGTGCGCATCTCGGCTTCGCGCATGCCGCGCGTGGTGAGTGCCGGCGTGCCGATGCGGATGCCCGACGGATCGAGCGGTTTGCGCTCGTCGAAGGGGATCATGTTCTTGTTGACGGTGATGCCGGCCTTGTCGAGGGCGGCTTCGGCCAGTTTGCCCGTCAGCCCGATCGAAGTGACGTCGGCCAGCATCAGGTGATTGTCGGTGCCGCCGGACGAAAGCCGCAATCCACCCGATAGCAGCACTTCGGCCAGCGTCTTGGCGTTGGCGATGATCTGCGCGGCGTATTCGCGGAATTCCGGCCGCAGCGCCTCGCCGAAGCAGATTGCCTTGGCCGCCACGACGTGCATCAGCGGCCCACCCTGGATGCCGGGAAAGACGTTGCGGTCGACCTCTTTGGCGTAGGCTTCGCGGCAGAGAATCACGCCGGCCCTTGGACCGCGCAGCGTCTTGTGCGTGGTGCTGGTGACAAAGTCGGCCACCGGCAACGGATTGTCGTGCAAGCCGGCCGCGACCAGACCAGCGTAATGCGCCATGTCGACGAACAGCTTGGCCCCCACCTCGCGAGCGATTTCCGCGAAGCGGCCGTGCTCGATCTCGCGCGGATACGCACTGGCGCCGGCCACGATCAACTTCGGACGATGCTCGCGGGCCAGCCGCGCGACCTGGTCGAAGTCGAGCCGCTGATCGTCGCGCCGCACGCCGTAGCTATGAAAGTGATACAGCCGGCCCGAGATGTTCAGCTTCATGCCATGCGTGAGGTGCCCGCCATGCGCCAGGTCGAGCCCCAGCACGACGTCGCCCGGTTCGATCGCCGACAGATAGACGGCCTGATTGGCCTGGCTCCCGGAGTGCGGTTGCACGTTGGCGTGCTCAGCGCCGAAGAGTTGCTTGGCACGGTCGCGAGCCAGGTCTTCGACCACGTCGACAAACTCGCAGCCGCCGTAGTAGCGCCGGCCGGGATAACCCTCGGCGTACTTATTCGTCAGCACGCTGCCGGCGGCCTGCATGATCGCCGGGCTGACATAGTTCTCGCTGGCAATCATCTCCAGGCCGTCTTGCTGGCGGATCTGTTCGTCGGCAATGGCAGCCCAGACTGCCGGGTCATCGCGCTCGATGAAGTTCATGTTAGGTGGATTGGCTCAAGAAGTGGAAGCTCGTCGGCCTGCGTTGCCCAGCCGCGGGCAATGCCGTGTGCGGTCACCTATTGTCGATAGTTCGAGCCCGTTGTCGACTACCGCCGGCGGTCGATCTGGCGATCGCCGCGGCGCGAGCGTCGGCCCCGCCCGCGTGCGGTTCGCCCAGTGGTTCCCCCCTGCGCCGCAGGCTATCATGTGGCACTCCAACCTGAAGGGTGCCGAAGTGGAACCGATCGAAATGCAATTCATCGAACTGTCGGGCAAGCAGTTGTTGAACATCGTCGAGCCCGACGAGTTACCGCCTGCCGAACTGGCCGCCGCGGGGGTCAGCCCCGACAGTCTGGTGCGCGTCAATCGCCAGGGGGACATCGAGCTGCGCAAACGCTCAGGGTGGGAGATCATCGGCGGGCTGTTGGGAGATTTCGACCACCGCCTGCGTCAGGAGACGGGGCTCGACTGGGCGTAACGCCTCGCAGGGGACGGGAGTCGATTTCCGAGTTCCCGCTTAGTGTTCTGATTCCGCGATTTCGTAAACAACTCCTGTCCCCCTCGAAGCAATCATCGAGCAAGTATTCGTTCTCGAAACGCCCGCGCCGTGGCGGCGGGATTCTCGGCACTGGTAATTGCGTCGCGGACCGCCACCCGACGGATACCGGTGGCCAGCACCTGGTCGATGTTCTCGAGGTTCACGCCGCCGATGGCGAACGCCGGCAGGGTGATCTGCTCGGCCACTTCCCTTAGATACTCCAACCCCGGAAAGTCGGCGAATTGCTTGGTCGCCGACGGAAAGGTCGGCCCCGCGCCGATGTAGTCCGCTCCCGCCAGCACGGCCGCTGCGGCCTGCGCAAGCGAATGCGTCGATACGCCGACGAGCGCGTGAGAGCCGACAATCGCTCGTGCGTCGGCCACCGACAGTTCCTCCTGGCCGACGTGCACGCCATCGGCCCCGCTGGCTGCCGCGATATCCGCCCGGTCGTTGACGATCGCCAGGGTGCGCGACCCGCGCGTCAACCTGCGCAACCGTCGGGCACGCTCCATCAGCAATGCGTCGCCCAACCCCTTGTCGCGAAATTGCAGCGCGTCGACGCCGGCATCGATCAACGATTCGACCAGTTGCTCGAACTTCGCGCACGCCTGGGCCTCGTCTTCTGCGCGGCCGGTGCAACCATCGATCAATACATAGAGCCTGGCCTGCGACAGCAAGTCGCGGCGGTCGCCCGACAACCGCAACTCCTTGGCCAGCGTGTAGCTGCGATACCGCAAGCGCTCGAATTCAATCGCCGCGGTGGGATCGATCAGCTTGGCATACTCTTCCAAGCTGCGGAGCGCTTCGGCCGCCCGCTTGAGATTCGCCGCGACAACCGCCGCCAGGTCGCCGCGAGCGAGTTCCGAGGCCGTAGAAACCCCCGTGCCGACATCCCCCGGCGTGTCGCGCGCCGCCAGCAGCCTCTGCACGGGTAAGCGTCCGACCGTGGCCGCCAACTCGTGCCGCATCGATTTGAGTTGCTCGACCAGGCGCCGATTGTCGAGGACGAAGCGGGCATAGTCTTCGACGACGCGCAGCCCTTCGCCGGCCCGATTGGCGGCCGCGTCGAGAATCCGCCAAACTCCCAGCGGCAGATCGGGCTCGACCGAAATAGGCTGCCGATCGGCGCCACTGTTCACAGGGATCGTTGGCTCGACGACGTCCTCGGATGGTTGGTCGGACGAAGTGTCCTGCCTTTGTTCATGTGTTTCGTCGTCGGGCCCAACGAGCGACGATTCGGCGACGCCCTCGATCGCCCCGGTCGCTTCGGGATCGAGCGCCACCGGTTCGCTCGACTGGTTCGAGCTGGCGAGCGGCAAACCGAGACGCTGCGACATTTCGGCGGCCAGCTCTCTGATTGCTTCACCAGTCGAGTCGATCCACTCGGCCATGTCGCGGTTGGCAGTCAACAATCCCAACAGCAGGTGTTCGGTGGCGACCGTGGTCGGGCGGGGCTGCGTGGCGAAGAGCGAATCCGCCGCGCGCAACAGTGGGCGAAGCCAGGCCGGCGAACGGCTCGCGCTAGCAGTAGCGACTCCCAAGCGCTCGAGCCCCGGAAAATGCGCCAGAACGTCGCCCCGGTCGATAGCACGGGTGCGAAGCCATTGCGCCGCACGACATTCGGACTCGGCCAGCAGCCCTAACAACAGCGCCCCGGGGGGCAGTTCGTTGCCGTTGCAGGCCGAGGCCCAGTGCGCGGCCTCGTCCAGGACGCGCTCGGCAGCGGCAGTAAGTTCATAACCCTCGTATCCGGACTGCATGCAACTATGTTCGCTTGCGGCCGAGCGGGCGGCAAATGCCGGATCAGCCGATAGAACCTAACCTTAATTGGGGCCGCTACTTGCCTTGATCCAGATGGCGGCACCGGCTAGATTACCGTCGCGCTGCGGCCCACGGGTCGCGGCGCGCGACATGGAAGTCCCTCCGAACCGGTTGCTGGAAGCACGGCATGCAGTGGTCGACGTGCCTTTGGCCAGGGTTGGCCCCGCTATGGCTGCGCGGTCAGTGGTCGGCATTGGCGCTGGCCGCCGGCTTCAGTCTGCTTCTCAACGCGGCGCTCGCCGTCTCGTTGGTCTGGACCGAACTCGTGTCGCCACCAGCACGTGGGGCGATTTGGCTAGCGGTTGCGGCGATTTGGACAACTTCGCTGATTGTGTCGGCTCGCTGGTTGGCCCAAGAGCGCCGCCGCGAACGACTCGACCGCGGCCAGGACTTGTTACCGCGAATTCAGGGCGAATACTTACAAGGACATTGGATCGAAGCCGAGGCCGGGCTGTTGGACCTGCTGGCCGACCGACCCCGCGACGCTGAAGCACGACTGCTCCTGGCCACTCTCTATCGGCACACCAGCCGCGTCGAAGAGGCCGCCAGCCAACTGGGTCACTTGGAGAGGCTCGATACCGCCCTACAATGGCAGTGGGAGATCGCCCGCGAGCGGGACCGCCTGCGGGAACTCCCTAGCCACCCGACAACCACCCCTGTCGATGAACCCTCGGGCGACGAACCGGTCGTCGAGGACACCGACGAAAACGCCGCGGCGAACGGCCTGCCGGCGGAGAGTGCGAGCCGGCCAGCGGCAGCGCTACTGACCGATGCCGCTTGAACCCGCGGCCAAAGGCCGTTGGCCGAACGGCCGCCATGAATCCAACACAACCCAACCACGTAAAACCATAACACGCTGAAGACCATGGCCGCGGCACCGCCGCGTGCCGACTAACCAACACAAATCACCGAGTCGTGGGATCGGCCAAGCCGCCGGGAAGAAAGCCCGGTTCGTGCGAGGCATCCCGCGGCTCTCACGACGGATGGAGGGCTTCGATGTACGAACGCTTCACGGACCGGGCCCGCAAGGTCATGCAGCTGGCCAATCAAGAGGCGCAGCGGTTCAACCACGAATACATCGGCACCGAGCATGTGCTGTTGGGCCTGATCAAGGAGGGGAGCGGCGTCGCGGCCAACGTGCTCAAGAATCTCGATGTCGACCTGCGCAAGATCCGCCTCGAAGTCGAGAAGCTCGTGCAGAGCGGCCCCGACATGGTCACCATGGGCAAGCTGCCGCAGACGCCGCGCGCCAAGAAGGTGATCGAGTACTCGATGGAAGAAGCCCGCGCCCTGGGGCACAACTACGTCGGCACCGAGCACATCCTGCTGGGCCTGTTGCGCGAGCAGGAGGGAGTCGCCGCCCAGGTGCTGATGAACCTGGGCCTCAAGCTCGAAGACGTCCGCGAGGAAGTCCTCAACCTGCTGGGGCACGGCATCGAAGGGCCTGAAGGATCAGAGCGTAACCCCAGCGGTGGTGGTGGCGGCGGTGGCGGCGGCGGGTCGTCCGAAGGCGCAAAGTCGGGCAAGTCGAAGACTCCGGCCCTCGACAGCTTCGGCCGCGACCTCACCGAGTTGGCCCGCCAGGGCAAGCTCGACCCCGTGATCGGCCGCGAGCGCGAGATCGAACGCGCCATCCAGGTCCTCTGCCGTCGCACGAAGAACAACCCCGTGCTGTTGGGCGAGGCGGGCGTCGGCAAAACGGCCATCGTCGAAGGGCTCGCCCAGCGCGTCATCGACGGCAACGTTCCTGAACTGATGGCCGAGCGGCGGATCGTGGTGCTCGATCTGGCAATGATGGTCGCCGGCACGAAGTATCGCGGTCAGTTCGAAGAACGCATCAAGGCGGTGATGAACGAAGTCCGCCGCGCGAAGAACACGATTCTGTTCATCGACGAATTGCACACCCTGGTCGGGGCCGGCGGCGCCGAAGGGGCCATCGACGCCTCGAACGTGCTCAAGCCGGCGCTGGCCCGCGGCGAAATCCAGTGCATCGGCGCTACGACCTTGGACGAGTATCGCAAGTACATCGAGAAAGACGCCGCCCTGGCCCGCCGCTTCCAGGAAGTGATGGTCGAGCCCTCGACCAAGGCCGAGGCGATCGAAATTCTCAAGGGGCTCCGCGATCGTTACGAAGCCCACCATCGCGTGCGGATCACCGATAGCGCGCTCGAGTCGGCCGCCGAGCTGTCGAGCCGCTACATCACCGGCCGCTGCCTGCCCGACAAGGCGATCGACGTGATCGACGAAGCGGGCGCCCGCGTGCGGCTGCGCACCATGACCCGACCCCCCGATCTCAAGGAGATCGACGAAGAGGTCGAAAAGCTCAACAAAGACAAGGAAGAGGCGGTCGCCAACCAGGATTTTGAAAAAGCCGCCGCCCTGCGCGACCAGGCCGACAAGCTCAAGAAAAAGAAGCAGACCCTTACCCGCGAATGGCGCGACAAGTCGCGCGAGACCGACGGCGTGGTCGACGAAGAGGTCGTGGCCGAAGTCGTCTCGAAGATGACCGGCATTCCGCTGATGCGGATGAGCACCGAAGACTCGAAGCGCCTCATGCAGATGGAAGACGACCTGCATCGCCGCGTCGTCAGCCAGCACGAGGCCATCAAGTCGATCGCCAAGGCCGTCCGCCGCAGCCGCAGCGGGCTCAAAGACCCCAAGCGCCCCACCGGCTGCTTCATCTTCGCCGGCCCCACGGGCGTGGGCAAAACCTTGCTGGCCAAGGCCCTGGCCGAATTCATGTTCGGCGACGAAGACGCGCTCATCCAGATCGACATGAGCGAGTACATGGAGAAGCACAACGTCAGCCGGTTGATCGGGGCCCCCCCGGGCTACGTCGGCTTCGAAGAAGGTGGCCAGCTCACCGAGAAGATCCGCCGCCGGCCGTACGCGGTCGTGCTGCTGGACGAAATCGAGAAGGCCCACCCCGACGTCTTCAACATGCTGTTGCAGGTGATGGAAGAAGGGCGTTTGACCGACAGCTTCGGCCGCAACGTCGACTTCCGCAACGCCATCCTGATCATGACCACCAACGCCGGCGCCGAGGCCATCAAGAACGAAGCCTCGTTCGGCTTCCAGCGCCCCGACGACGACTCGTCGTACGACAGCATGAAGGACCGCGTGCAGGACAAGATTGAAAAGGTCTTCCGCCCCGAGTTCCTCAACCGCATCGACGACGTGATCATCTTCCGCCACCTGACGGTCGACGATCTCAAGACGGTGATCGACATCGAGCTCAAGAAGGTCCGCGAACGGCTGCTCGAGCGCGGCCTGAAGCTGACCCTCACCGACGAGGCCAAGCAGTTCATCATCAAGAAGGGGTCGAACACCGACTTCGGCGCGCGACCGCTGCGTCGGGCCCTGGAGAACTACGTCGAAGACCCGCTCTCCGAGGAGTTGCTCAAGGGCGAGTTCGACGGCAAGGACACCGTGAACGTCGACTGCCGCGAGGTGGCCGGCAAGAAGCAGCTCGTCTTCGAAGGGCAAACGACCGAGCCGACCGAACCGGTGGCCGCCGCCGCCGGCGAGGAGAACGCGGCCAACTAGCACGGTCCGGGGACTGTCCCGGCCGTCTTATTGTTCGGTGCGTGGCTTAGTGCTTGATTCGCACCCGCTCCCCTTGTGGACTTCGACAGGCTCAGTCGAGCGGAGAGGGAGGTCGGAGCGACAAGTCGCTCCGACCGGGTGAGGGGTCTTCGGCTTGAGGGCTCGGCTGGGGCGGAGGTCATACTTTCCTGAACATGACAACTCCTCTCTTTATGTGCCCGGTGCTTCCTGTCAGGCGCGGAATCCCTATCCACTAGCTCAACACGGGAATGCCAATTGTTTTCAGATATTCGAAGGTTGAGTCGTAGAACTCTGGTGCGCGAGTCGGATCGTTGCAATCTCCAGGTGGAACGACGATCACCATCCCTTGCCGCGCACGCGTAAGCAGCACTCGATATGCATTTCGCAGGTAATTCTGGTTCTCGACTTTAGCCACGTTTATCCAGCGGCTGCCGCGGAAGTCGTGAAAACTCCAGCCTGTCTGCCGATGCCGCAAATCTCCATCCCAAGTGACACAGGTCCAGTCCAACTCTAAACCTTGGACCTGAAACTCGGTGGCAGCATCTTCGAGATAGTAACTGGACCGCACATCGTCCCGTTCGTTCAAGAACCAATGCACGGGGTCGACGTCGACACGAATATCAATCGCGTGTGGCTTAAGACGCTGCGCCTTAGACGATGCAAGTAATACTACAGCGCTAACTCGTGCTCCATCCGCAACGGGGTAGTTCGGTCATTCGGATGCCCAGCGCGGCGAGTGCTCGTCGTGTTGTTTTGCTGTGGGACTGACGTGCTTGGGCGTTGCGTCGCTG
>JBFXAH010000033.1:0-58585 GCA_050184475.1 Pirellulales bacterium
GAGGCCACCTGGTCGCCCGAGCCAGCGACGATGACCACCTAACCCACTCGCCGAGGGCGAAACCAACAACCCCGTAACTCGCTAAACCTCAAACCGCTAATTCCGATTCACGCTGAACCAAGACACGCCCAAGTTTATCCTCTACGCCGTAAGCTCTGCATTTGCATCGTTGATGTCGGCATAGGAATTCGGGAATCGATCATGTCTGGTACGAATCTCGCACTTCAGCGCCGCGTGCGCGAAGGTGAGTCACCCGTCAAGTTGGCCTGCAGTCCATTGGTTACAAGCAAGCCCGATCGACATTCAGGTTACGGGCTGTATGTGGCGGGCGAAATTGTGGTGCGTAACGGCGGAACCTTCCGGGTCTTCTCCGGCGACGAGATCTATACGCGATACTTGAAAGACTGGCGCCGCATGGAGCGCGTTGATCACCCGCGGTCCGGTTGGCAAGTAGGGCAATCGCATCACAATCTGCGGGCTGTGACTAGTGCCAGCATCGCGGCTGCTGGAAGAACATGTGGCCGTACACTTGTCCCAAGGCTATTTCTGCGAAAAATGGCCGGTCGAGTTTTCAATGATTCGCCCTGTCGCAGCCTTTCGTCGCCAGCCATTTTTCGCCGTGACGAGCGCGCGACAAGTGGACAGAGCATCAAACTTGTGGCGAGGAGCGTGCAAGCACTAGACCTTGCCGTCAAAGTGTGATGCGATTGCCCTGGGTTGGCAAGGCACGTGGTTGGCGATGATAATGGACCTGGATCGTACAATTTCGGTTCGTGACGTGTATTTGACTCTGCCGGCAATTGGCGACGTAGACGTTGAGGATTTCTTTACATGAAAACCGTGCACGACGAATCGACATGGCAGACCGTTAAACTTGTCAACTACGGCACCGTCTTGGCGACGCGCGACCAGGGCGAGCCCGTGCGAAAGCAACTTCTCGAAATCCTCAATCAACGAGAGGGTATCGAAATTGATCTGAACGACGTGGAAGTATTCACTCCGTCTTTCATCGATGAGGTCATTGGAAAAATGTTCGCGATACTCGGGCGAGAGCGATTTCGCAACCAAGTCCGACTGCATGCCAGTACCGAGGACGTGAGGCGGCTCGTGAACCTTGTAATCGCCAACCGCGCGAACGGCCACAATTCGAACTAATTGCGACCGCCGGACGGTCGCTGTTTCGCTTACTTGGGCGCTTCGCTCGTTCGTTCGGCCCGCCCTCCTTTGGGCGAGACCACCGCCACGGTGTAGGGCCCGGCCCCCCGCACGATCCAGCGGCCATACACGGCCCGCATGCCCGGGATCGAGGAGAACTCGAGCGATTCGGGGCGCCGCTTTTGTGGTTCCGGCTCGCGGAAGAACCGCTCGTTCGATTTGAGGCCGGCGATGACTTCGATCGCTGGTCCACTGATCGTCACGCGGTCTGGCGCAGTGATCCGGTGGCGCACGTCGGCCGCGGCGTGCGTGGGAATCACCTTGCGATTGACGACCACGGCCGTCACCTGCGTGAGCCCACCGGCGAGCGGTTCGACTTCGATCGACTGCACCTCGACTTGCGGCATCTGATCGGCGTGGTAGAGCGTGAACGCCATGTTGCGATGGCACTCTTCTTCGAGCAGGAACGACGGCGGCTGCCGCACCCAGTTTTTGGTCATACCGCCGACTTCGACCTTGCCGAACTGCGGATGATCGATCTCGCGCCAGGGGACGATCCCGCCGCCGAACAGCAAGTAGCGGTCGAAGGTGTGCAGGTCTTCGTTGCTGCCGAAAAAGCCCTCCGACGCCTTGCGAAAGAAGTTGAAGCCGGTGAACAGCTCGTTGGTGAAGGTAAACACCCCTTGCATGGCATAAAGCCAGTCGACTTCGCCGCCGTAGACCTCGTACAGGTCGTCGGCGATGTTGATGTAGCGATAGCCGGGAAGAATCTCGGCGCCGCGCTTGCCGATGACATCGAGGACGGCGATGTCGGCCGCGTCGTAGCGGTCGTCTTTGGCCCCCGGGCCGCGGAGAATCATTCCGCCGGCGTTGTGATACGACTGAGCGCCGGCAATCTGCGGTTGCGCCATGATGAAGTCGGCCACCAGGCGATTCTCGAGAATCGCCAATGGGTACTTCGAAGCGCCCGATTGCACGTAAGCCGGTTGCCAGTTCCAGGGCCAGTCGCGGTTGGGATCGTAGAAGCCATCGGCGTCTTCGTTCACGCGGCCGTCGCCATCGTTGTCGAACCCCTCCTGCCCCAGCGATAGATACTGGCCCGGCTCGTCGGGGGGCGCGTCGACCAGCAGGTCTGGGAACTTCGCGTGCGGCACCAGTCGGCCGTTGGGGTCGCGAACGCGCATCTGCGTGATGTTGCCATCGCCGTCGAGGTCGTCGGGACCGTCTTCGTTCACCAGGCCATCGCGATCGTCGTCGACGGGGCGCTGCCCGCTGCGCGGCGAATGCGTGGTGTTCGGTTGCTGCATGTGGGCGTCGCGCGAATCGGGGCTGAGCATCGGCAACAGGAAGAAGGCTCGCTCGTCGACCAGCCGCGTCACGAACGGATTGCGACCGTACGACTCGAGCAAGTACCAGGCGGTGTAGAGCACCACTTCGACCGACTGAATCTCGTTGGCGTGAATGCCGCCGTCGATCCAGAACGTGGGCCTTTCTTCGAGCTTGCCACGACCGAAGTTGCTGATCACCAGCAGCCACATGTCGCGGCCGCCGTACGACTTGCCCAGGCTTTGCAGCCGGCACCGCTCGGGATGGGCGGCGGCCAACTGCTGGAGAAACTCGGTGATCTCGGCATGGCTGTGGTAGCGGTTCCAGTGGGCCGACACCTTGGGATCGGCCGGCGCACCGGCCGGTTGATAGATGGCGACGCTTGCCGTGGCCGGCGAAGAGCCAGCGGGCGTAGTCGGGTCGGCGCCCGCGACCGTTGCCGCCGACCAACCGATGAGCGCGAGTGAGCCAACAATGTGGCAAAGCAGTTTTCGCATTGCTTACTTCAACTCCACGGTCTTGGTGACGCGGCCGACGGCCGGCGCCCAGGCGCTGATCTTCGCGCTGATGGGCGTGCCGGCGGTCGATTGCACGAGCCACTTTTGTTCATGGCGGCCCCCGGCTGGAGCCAATACTTCGACGCGCACTCGCGCCACGCTCGGGATAAGCTTCACTCCGTCGGGCACGTCGATCTGCAATTGAACGGGGAATTGCAACCCCGACACGCGCCCCATTTGCGGCATCGTCGGCAATTGTCCTTCGTTGACCACTGCCACCGAAAGGCGGAACACGCCTCCACCCAGCGACTCGACCTGCGGTTCTTCAATCGCCAACCGGGGCAAGCGCTCGGCGACCGCCAACAGAAACTGCAAGTGTTTTTGCGCCAGGTCGTCGAGTTGATCCGCGGGGGGATTGTCGCGCCGATAAGGAACGAAGCCCCCCACTTCGACCTTTCGCCCCGGAAAATCGGGGTGTTCGATCACGGTCCACGGCACGAAGCCCTCGATCTTTTCGCGCTCGAACCAACGCAGGGCATTGCGTTCGGCCGCGCCGCGCTTGTCTTCGGCACGCTTGGCTTTGGCCGCGTCGGTTGACGGCTTCGCTGCGTCGGGTTGCGTCGCGTCTGCGGCTGGCTTGGCATTCTCGTCGAGTTGGCTCTCGTCGGCCTGGCTCTTGTCAGGCTTGCTCTTGTCGGGCTGGTCCGCATCGTCGGTCTGCGATTTGTCTTTTGACCTTGCGGGGGCCCCGTCGGGAACCTCCGGAATCCACCAACCCCGCGCCGAGAGAGACCAGCGACCGAAGTGGAAGTAGGCCCAGTGGGCGAACGAGCCCGCCGCGGGGGGAGAATCGGGAGCCCCCTTTCCGCCGCGAATGTCGCGGTACTTGGCCGCTAGTTGATCGAGCCAGCGGGCGTCTGCCGCCAGCACGCTCGTCTTGATGCGCTGATTTTCGGTCGACGCATTCGGCTTCCAGGGGTGCATCAAGTTGTCGTCGGGCGAAAACGAAAAGACGAGCGCGATATTCGGATGATCGAAAGCGAAGTCGGCCACGGCCCGCGTTTCCAACTCGGATACCTGATGCGGCCCGGCCCCGGCCTCGAAGTACGGATACTTGAAGGTGAAGTTGCGATTGAAATCGACCCCCCCCGGGCGATCCTCGTTGAACTTCTCGTCGCCATCGTTGTCGCGGCCCTCGCTGAGCACGCGGTACTTGCCACGCTCGTTTTTCAGCGGGTCGGCGGTGATCAGCACGCGCGGATCGTCGGGGTGTAAGATCAACTCGCCCGCGGGATCTTCGACGCGCATTGCGGTGATCAGCCCATCGCCGTTGAGATCTTCGCAAGGATCTTCGTCGGTGGAAAAGTCGCGGTCGTCGTCGGTCGCGCGATCGTTGGTCCCGCGCGTCTCGAGTGGGCGGCGAAAGAAAGCCTCGCTGGCATCAGGACTGGGGCGCGGAATGAAATAAAGCGCATGGCGCGACAAGAGTTGCTTCACAGCTTCATCGTCGCGAGCTTTCTCGGCCAACAGCCGCGCCATGCGCACGGCCAGTTCCGAGCCGACGAGGTGCGTTGCATCGACGTTGCCGAGAACGAGAATCGCCGGCTTCGTGTCATGTGGGGAGGCGGAGTCGGTCGCCGCGTCGGACTCGCTGCCAGATTCCTCGCCAATCGTCAGCAGCCAGACTTCGCGTCCGCCGAGTGTCGTGGCAAGCGACCGCACGTCCACGAGTGGCTGCTGGCCGGCCGGCGCCGCGGCAAGTTCTTGAACCTGGTTGGTCAACGACTGGTAATCGGCATAGCCGTCGATCGCCCCTTGCCCCGCGACCGGAGAGGATAGCGCCAGCCCCAACACCAGCACCATGGCGACGATCGGCAACCAAACTGGCAGCTTCACTAAAAGCAGTTTCAAAACCTGCATTGAACCGACGATGGGTGCCACTGCTAGCTCGTCTAGCAGTGCGGTGTCGAGCGATTCACTGTTTGGCAAGCCAGCATGGGCGCCCCGGCCGGGTTTTGAAACTGCTTCTAGCGCCATCTGCTCGTCTTCCTGGATCCTGTGGAATGGGCGTAACTGGCCACCGGCCTCTGTGGCCGACCTGCAAATCTACCCCCGCGAAACGACGGAAACGTAAACCCGCTCAGCGGGCCGGTCAACCGACTACCCGTCCGGCGGATGCTCCGCTCTAGAGTCCATTGCGGCCCGGAAATTCCGGCTGATGTCGGGATTGACGGGAATCTGCCGACTATAGCGGCGGCTTGAAGTTAGGGCGGCATGCCACCTAGAATTCCGCTTGATGGACCAGGACTACTACAAAGTGCTCGGAGTCGCGCGGAACGCCTCGCAGGCCGATATCCAGAAGGCTTACCGCGAATTGGCGCGCAAGTACCATCCGGACATGAATCCGGACGACAAGACGGCCAAGGAGAAGTTTCAAGAAGTTCAAACCGCCTTCGAGGTGCTCAACGACACCAGCAAACGTGAGCTCTACGACCGCTACGGCAGCTCGTTCGAGCAGATGGCTGGCGGGCCCGCGGGTGGCCCTCGCGGCGGGGGTGGCCCCGGCGGAGGGTCGTATACCTGGTCGACCGGGCCCGGCGCCGGCTTCGAGGACTTCGACTTCTCGACCATCTTCGGCGACCAGGGTGGCGCCGAACCCTCGGGCGGGGGATTCGAGGACTTGCTCAAGCGTTTCCGCGGTGGTGGTGGCGGCGGTGGCGCGAGAACTTCGCGCGGCCGGCGAGCCCGAGCGGCGGACGTCGGCGCCGATATCGTTCAAGACATCAGCATCCCGCTCCAGACCTCCGTGCAAGGTGGAGAAATCCAGCTCGGGGTGCGCGACTCCGCGGGCAAAGAACAAACGATTTCCGTCAAAATCCCCGCCGGCATCGAAGCCGGTAAGCGGATTCGTCTGAAGGGACGCGGACAGCCCGGTATCGATGGCGCGGGCGATCTTTACCTGGCGATTCATATCGCCGAGCACCCGTATTTCCAGCGTCGCGGCCGAGACTTGCTCGTGCGACTCCCGGTCACGTTGCAAGAAGCCGCCCTGGGGGCCAAGATCGATCTCCCCGCTCCCGATGGCACCGTTTCGGTGCGAATTCCTCCCGGCACGTCGAGCGGCCAGAAGTTGCGGATTCGAGGGCAAGGCGTGCCGGCGGGCGAGGGGCGCGGCGACCTGATCGCCGAAGTACAGATCATGCTCCCCAAGGACATCGCTCCCGAGGGAGACGAAGCCGAGTGGATTCGCCAGTTTGGCGAGCGTCATCCGCTCAACCCGCGCGGCGACTTGCGCTGGTAGCTGGGCGTGGTGTCGGTTCTGACCGCCACGGCGGAGTTCAAGTGCTTGCGTTCCTGCTCGCTCAAGCTGCGCCTCCCGAAGACAAGCCGCTGATCTGGCGGCTCGATCCGGTATTGCGCGCCAAGGTGCTGATGGCCCTGCTGGGATTGATCCTGCTGGGGCTGCTGCTGATAGTCCTCGTCCGCACTTGGGCACGTTGGGCCCGACGCCAAGCGCGACGCACGATGCGGCCGACGCAACCGGGGGACGATCGTTGGTATAAGACGCCCCTCGCGCCTGAAGAGCGCCCGCCCACAACGCCGACTCGTGGCGAGCCGCCCTGCGACGCGGGTGGCGATGGCGCTGGTTAGCACTTCGCTCGACGAGACACACTTGCCTGACGAGCGTTCAGTCGCCGCCGGCGCAGTATGATAGCCTGATGGGGGACGCCCGCTTCCGCCGATGCGATCGCTTGCGACATGGTTCGGAGTTCCGCCGCGTGTATCAGCGGCGCTGCTCGGTGGCCACGAGCGCCTTCGTCTTGCTGGCCGCCGAAAACGGCTTGCCGCACACGCGCCTGGGCATGAGCGTATCGCGCAAGGTCGGCGGTGCCGTGGTGCGCAACCTGTGGAAGCGCCGGCTGCGCGAGGCGTTTCGGCTTTCGCGGCAGCGAATGCCCGTCGGCATCGACCTGGTCGTCAGCCCGCGGGCCGCGACGTCGCCGCCACCGCTGGACGAGTTGCTCGAGACGCTACCTGTACTGGCCACGCGCGTCGCCGGCAAGTTGCAGCGCAAAGCGGTCGGTCAAAAACCGCCGCCGGCAGATTGAATCGCGGCCTCCAATTGCAAGCTCGCCGTCGATGAACACTTTGAGCGTCATTAACCGAGCCATTCGTGCGGCCGCCGCCTGGCTGCTGATCGCCGCCGTGCGCGTCTATCAGATCACGCTCAGCCCAATTCTCGGCGGGCACTGCCGCTTCGAGCCGAGCTGCAGCAAGTACTTCATTCTGGCGGTGCAGAAGCACGGACCGTGGCGCGGCGCCATCAAGGGAGTGTGGCGCGTTTGTCGTTGCAATCCCTTCTCGGCCGGCGGCGAAGACCTGCCGTGAAGTCGCGGCGCGCCGTCCGGTCAACGTGAAGCTGTTAGCGGAGCTTCAGGCCACGCACCGGCTGTTGCGTCAGCACGGGCTTGGCCGCGGTCTCTTGCATCGGCGGCGCCTGCGGCGACACCTGGGGAACGTAGGGCTGTGACGCCGCGACCGCCGATTGCGGCGGATAAGTGTAGCCGACCGGCGCGGCGGTATAGGGCGTTGCAGGTGCGGCAGCGTACGGCGTCGCTGGAGCGTAGGGCATCGCAGGGGCGGCTGCATAGGGCGCCGTCGGCCCGGCTGCATAGGGCATTGTCGGCGCCGCGTTGGCGACCAGCGGTCCGCCCGTCGGCATACCGCTGGCAGGCATCACCGCACGCCCTCCGGCGCGGGTGTTGATCTGTCGGTTGAAGGCCAGCACGGCAGTCGAACCGTCGACTCCCGGTACCGGCGATTCGTCGGAGCTCTCGTACGCGACCAGCCGGCCCTGCTGGCGAGCCTCTTGCATGAAGGCCTCGAACGCCGGCACGCGTTGCCAGCTCCGCGCGACGCGCCGCCCGTCGATCCGAGCATCGACGTCGGCGACCATGTCGGGCACCTTCAGGCGATCGAAGTAGCCGTGATACGCCAGGTCCGAGATCAGCTTGTCGATCTGCGGCTTCGGTGCGTCCCATTCCCAGGTCTCGACCGCTTTCGGGCCGCTGACCAGCATGTCGCCGACGACCGGCATCGACTCCATCGTCTCGGTGAACGAGAACCCGTCGCTCTTGCCAGGCTCCGCGGCGGGCGAGGTGGCGCCGGCACGCTGCCGCGCGGTCCTTATCGTCAGCTGCACTTTGCCGACGTCGGCGCGACCATCAGGATGCGGATACTCGACCTCGATCTTGGCCCCGCAGCGCGTGCCTTGCGGAGGCAGCGTCAGCGGCTGATACGAGACGAGTTGCCCCTCGTAGCGCGGCACGACCGGCCCCAGCCCCAACTTGCCCAGCGGCAGCTCGTAGACGAGCTCGGCCTCCTGGTAGGTGCCGGCCGTCTTGTCCAAGGCGACCATCGGCCCGCGCGTCAGCGAGCTGCAAGCCGCCAGTGGCGCCAGCGCCAACAAACAACCAAGCCGAGCCAAACGAACGATCCGCCCGCGCGCCATCGGGCGCGCAGGCCAGCGGGAAGTTGCGTGCATGATTGGGTCTACCGGCGGGGGGCGATTGGCAAGATCGCGGGGTGGGTCAACGGGCGGAAGCTATCAGCCGAAGCGCGGCGACTCAGCGGTAGTCGTCGCGGATCGGATAGAACACGTCGAGAGCGCGGACCGGCTCGGCGCCGGCGATCACCTTATGCGGGACTCCTCCCGGTATCCGCCAGATGCCGCCGGTCGACACCACTTGGCGCACGCCTCCGATCACGAACTCGGCCGAGCCGCTGAGCATCAAGCCCATCTGTTCGTGCGGGTGGCTGTGCTCCTCGACGACGGCATGCGGCTGCATCTCCACCAGCGAGAACATCATCTGCTCGCCGCAGGTGGTGAAGATGTCAACACCGGGAAAGATGGTGTGGTGGGTACAATCCTTCTTATCGACGTAATAGTTCGACATCTTCATACGGCTCGCGGCAGGTGGAGTTACGGTAACGGCACAAGGCGCGCCCCGGGCTGGCGGTCGCTCCCGATTGTAAGCCAGCCCAGGCCAGCGACCTCGGCTCCCCTTATCTCCTTTCGACTCGCTCCTTTCGACGCTCTCCTCTACTCCGCTCAACTCTCCCCACACTCACCCACCCCCCAGGACATGAGATGGTCCGTAATTTTGCGTCCGGGTGCGTCCGGGTGGCTTGATATTTGACCGTAAATCGCTTGGGCGGCACAGCTTAGGGCGTGTAACAGCGGCGCAGTTTTGCGTCCGGGTGACCGTCCGGTTTGCGTCCGGGTGGCCCGTTTGCGTCCGGGTATTTTGATATTGGACCCGAACTCGAATTGGACCGCACAGCACGGGGCATGCAACTCGCGGCTCGATTTGCGTCCGGGTGTTGTGATATCGGACCCGAACTTGAATAGACGGCACAACACGGGGCCGGATTGCCGACGCTCGGGTGTGTTTGAGTATGGGCAGCAGGGACAGAGGCCGATCTCGCCGCGCTAGCGGCGGCAGCGCTTAGCCGCCGGCGCCCAGCCCACGGTCCGCGTCGCCATCGAACCAGCGCAGCCGCGCAGCGGCGGCATTTCAGTTTTCCATGCCCATGATCTCGCCGAGAAACATGGATTTCACGTCAAGCCTCCAGGACGCAAAGCCGGCAGCTTGTGTTGTCCGCAGATTCCGCCGATTGACGCAGATTGGGGAAAGCGGACGAGTCCCCGAGCAGATCATCTGTGAAATCTGCGAATCAATGACTTCATGCCCACGACAAGCGTGGGCATCGCATCCATGGCACCCGCGACGGCCCCCTCACCGTTGCGGCCTCGCTCTGTAGCCGGGGTCTGCGACCCTGGACCGGCCTCGCAGAGGCCGGCTACAGGAAAAACGCAAACGGTGGATCAGATCTTCGCACGAAGGCGACAGCACCGTTTGGTCACCGAGTCGCGGCGGTTATCCGCCGACGCGGGCATGCGGTTGGCAATACGTTGCCGAACAGCGTGTTCGTGCCTGCGTGTTGAGCTCGCCCGCCGGCTCGACGCGGCCTTCCCAGCCTGGGGTGACAATCGAGCCGGCCTGCACCATGTCGCGCGCCATGCCGAACCAGCTCCACGAACTGCGATGCGGAGTGCTCTCGATCGTGCTCACGCTCGTGGTCTGGCAAGGCGCGCTGATTGCGTTGTTTCGAATCGGAGCCAACCACTTACCACTGGCGCTTGCGCAACTGCTGGCATTCGCGGTGGCCGGCCTGGCGGCGCTGAACGTCCTGGTGACGAGTGCCGCGCGGTTTCGCTTTCGACTGAGCACGCTGCCGGGGGGTGACGACCGCGCTAACGCCGGCCTTGGCGCTCTGCCAGCCAGACATGCAACACGGGCCGCATCCGGGGCAGGGGCTGCTGGTCTTCGGCTGGCTCGCGGCGGTCTTGGTGCTGTTAGCGCGACGTCTGCTGCTCCAGATGAGCTCGTAGCCAGCGCGAATCTGAGAAGGGACTAGACTCCGCGAGCTACCCAGGGGGACAGGTACATGTTTTCGGCCAGCGCGACTTGATTGGCGCCTCATCGCGCATCGAAAAATGTACCAGTCCCCGACACGACTCCAGTCCCCGACGGACGTTCTCTCGCTACTCGCCGGAGAAGAACTTCTGGTCGATCGCCGCGCGGCCCGACTTGATGTAGTGCTCGACCAGCTCCTCGCGCAGCTCGCGGCTCGAAAGTTCCTCGGCATCCCAGCGGGCGGCCAGCTCGCGATGCCGGCGACGAAGCAGCCGGATGTCGTCCATCTCCTGGCGCGTCAGCCCAGTGGTTTGCCCGGTGATCGGTCCGCCGCGAATCGCGTCGCGGGCGTCGAGAAACTGGCGACTGGCTCCTTGCGCGACTTCGTCGAGCGTTTCGACCACGGCGGCGGTGCGCGCCGCGGCCACCAGGTCGAGCTCGGGGCTGACGTCGTTGGCCTTGGCCAGGGCCTGCCCCAAGAGGGGCGTGACCTTCGACGCTTGCGCCAACTTGAGCCGCAGCGTCTGCGTCCACGTCGACGAGGGATTCAAGCTGGCGGCGGCCAGTTGTTGCGAGAAATAGTCGTAGACCGCTTCTTCGATCTCGCGCGTCGGCTCGTACATCGCCTCGCGACGGCCCACCAGCTCGAGGTGCGTCGAAAACAACGCGCCGGTCGGCGAGACGAAGTGATCGCCGACGGTAATCCCCAGCGTGGCCAGGTTCTCGGCCGTGCGGCCGCCCGCCTGGAACTCGGCGACGGGGAAGAACTCTTCGCGCGGGGCGGTCGTTTCTTGCGAGCACAACAGCAGCAGGCCCGCGCAGTAGCTTTTGATCTTTTGCCCGGCCAGCGGCTGGCCGCGCAGCTCGGCGACCCGCTCGGTGCGGAAGTTCAAATCGAACTCGCTGGGGTTGCCGATGATCGAGGCGGCCACTTCACCCATCCGGGCCGCGACGGCCCGGTCGGGATGCCGCAGCAACACGTAGTGCAACGTCCGCTGCACGAAGAGGTCGAGATTCGTGGCCGGAATCGACGAGCCGCGCTCCGGCAGATCGACCAGCACCATCCGCCGCACGCCATCGCGGCCGGTTTCGATCGCCACCACGCCGACGTGCGTGAACAAGCCAGGGGCCAGGTCGGTGAACAAGTTGTAGGGAGACGGATTGCGCATCAGCAGCCAGTCGCCGGGGCGGACCTCGACCGTGCTGAGGCGATAGGTGTCGTCGGGCAAGCCCGACTTGGCCCACCGCATCAACAGCCCGGTGAGCTCCGTGCGGCGGGCGAGTTGCTGTTCGCTGAGATCGGCCGCGTCGATTGCCGTGAGCGCGGCCAGCATTTCGCGCGGCGTGATGGCCGGCTTGGGCAATGCCGGGTCTTGCCCCGCGCGGGGCGCTTGCGGAATCCCCACGGCGACGACCGTCTCGATCGCTTGCAGCAACAGCGGCGGCGGCAAGCGGCGCGAGCGAATGGCCGCGGCCACGTGCGAGAGCAACTCGGCCGAACCGTTCTCGGCGACAAGCTGCAGGGTGAGCGCGACCAATTCGGCGGTGGGCGCCCGGCCTCGTCCGTCGGCAGCGGCCGACATCCGACCGGCGAACACGAACGCGCCAATATCGGCGCGATAGTCGATCAACTTGCGGGCCAAGGTGGCCAGCGCCGCGGGATCGGATTCGAGCTGCGCGTAGGCTTGATATAGCACGTCGGAAAGCAAGTAGCGCAGCCGGCCCGAGAGATCGATCAACTGCGAGACGGTGGTCAGGTAGTTGCGCAGCGCCTGGCGGTCTTCGGCATTGGCGGCCAGCTCGACGAACCCGCCGCGCAGCGCGAGGGTCGACTGCAGTGTGTCGTCGACCTGGCGTTTGGCGGCGAGAATCTGTTCGACGGCGGCCAGCACGTCGGCCGACTTGCGCAACGAGTAGAAAGGGCCGATGTCGGCCGCCTGGCGATCGACGGTGTCGGCCAACCGGCCGAGCGCAGCGGCGTCGAACGTGCGATAGGCCGGGGCCTCGCCGGGCACGGCCGCGACCAGCTTGCCGGTCGCTTCGGCCAACGGTTCGGCCGACCGGGCCAGGGAGCAGAACGAACCAACCAAGATGACGGCGATCGCCGCCACGCGAAAGCGTAGGGAGTGCATAACAACTGCGGGGGAAGGGAGTTCAGGCGGGTTGATACAAACTGTTCATCCTTCCTATACCACTGAAATTGCCCGAAATCCAGCATTGGGGGGCCTGTCGGGCCGATTGGGCCGAGGAAAACGGGCAGTCCCAGCGGGTGGCCCAAGATTGGTCGCTCAAGAGCGGAACGTCTTGGAGTGGGGCTGGCGGCTTCGCGAGTTGGATAAGGTTACGTCAGTCGGAACATGCTCTGCGAAACAGCAGGATAAAAATTGACTTTCGCCGTGCGACATCGGTAATCTCACGTCAGCGACTGGCCGGTGACTCGGAACCGCCGGCTGGCAATTCTTCGAGCGATGTGGTTTCTGGGACGCGGCTCGGGCGAACTTTGTGCGTTGCCCGCGGCGCCGCGCCGCCTAAGGCTCGTTTCACACGAGGGGAGGTCGTCATGCTCGCCGATCGTCGCGTGCTGGTGTGGTTGCTTGTGTCGCTGCTGGGTCTATCGCATTCGGCCATTGCCCAAGATCCGTTCTCTGCCGAGGCGCGCGCAGAAGCTGCCGCCGCCACGGAAGCCGCCGCAGAGGCCGGCGCTCCGGCGACGGAAGCGGCCGACACTGGCAAGCTGCCGCCAGAGGAAAATCCTGTCGCCGAGCTCAGCAAGCGATTGCAGAAGGCCGAGCTGAACATTCGTCGTGAGCTGGTCAAAACGACGACGGTTGACTTTGTGGAGACACCACTCTTGGAAGTCGTGATGTTTCTGCAGGACTTGCATCAGATTCCCGTCAAGCTCGATCAGAAGTCGCTCGAGGACTCCGGCATATTGGATGATGAGCCGGTGACCTGCAGCCTGTCGAACGTCTCGTTGCACTCGGTGCTGCGCGTGGTGCTCGAGCCGCTCGACCTGACGTACGTCGTCGACGGCGAGGTGCTGATGATCACCACGCTCGATCACGCCGAAGGGCATCCCGAAGTGCGCGTGTACGACGTCGAAGATCTGGCCTCGGACAAGAACATCGACGAATTGGTCGACGTAATTATCGCGACCTGCACGCCCGAGAGCTGGGAACAGACCGGCGGGCTGGGGCGCATTCAGCGGTTCGACGGCCGGCTCGTCGTGCGGCAAAGCGGCGAAGTGCAATGGCAAATCGCCCGGCTGCTGGCCGATTTGCGCGTGAAGTGAATGCCCGCGGCGCGTTGCCCGGCGGCGGCCTATTGGTTCGCGCGCACGCGAGCTTGTTCGGCCAGGGCGTAGTCGACCAGCCGGGCAGCCAGTGGTTCGAACGTCTGGATCGGCGCGCGCTCGAGCGGATCGACCAGGTAGGTGAGCTTCAGCACGTCGCCGCGCGGCGCGAAGTGCGGACCGACGCCGTTGAAAGCCAGGCCGGCCGCTGCGAGCTCGTCGGCGACGATCGCGGTGGCTGGCTCGCCGAGCGGCAGTTCGACGACGACGACTTCGGCCCGCGAATGCTCGACGAGGCTGCGAACCGCGTGGCGGATTGCGGCCGAGCTGTCGCGGCCGAGCGTTTCGACGCGGACGACCCCCAGCGCCGCGCCGGCGGAGAACTTCGCCTGCAGCTCGCCATGTTCCGCGGTCGGCGGGGCCGGCGTGCCGAACTCGATCGGCTGGCCGAGCGGTTCGTAGATGGCCGCCACGATCTCTTGATGTCGTGGCGGGACAAAGAGCGTGCGCGGCTGCGCGTCGGTCAACGGGCGGAAGTAGAGCACGCAGCTCACGCGCTGCTTAAGGTGCTGAGCGATGCCGCGGAAGGATTCGCTGCGGGGCGAGACCGCGAGATCGACGCCGCAAACGTGCCCGCCATGATGGGCGTCGGATTGCTGCGTGAAGGTGTGGACCGTCACCGCGTCGGCGAACCAGCCGACGAGCCCCAACTCGCACGCTTGCCGTTCGAGGAGCGCCTTCATTTGATCCAACAGGCCCCGGCCGCGATGGGCCGGGTCGACGGCGGCCTGGCCAATTTCGGCGACGGGGCCGGGCTGATTGCGCTCCAGCGCGCAATGGCCCGCGACCTGGCCCGCCGCCGTGACGGCGACGACCGAGATCAATTGTTCTTCCTGGTTTTGCCGGGCGATCCGCCGCGGATAGTAGACGTCGGCATTGAAATAGGTGCCGCCGTAAGTGCGATACATCAACTGCGAGACCTGCGTCGCTTCGTCGGCCTGCATGCGGCGCACGGTGTACTGCTGCGGTGGAGCTAGCGCGACGTGGGGCGGGGCCGCGGCGAGCTCGGCGGGGTTCGCGCCTTCGGCGACGTGCTGGCGATCGAGCCACTTGATCAGTTGCAGTGCCTTGCCGCGCGGGCCGAAAGCGAGCCAATGCAGTTGATCGACGAGATCGGCGGCACGAGCGCCGCGCAACCAGATTTGCACGGCGCCGGGCTCGTCGAGTTGGGCTTCGAGCTGGTGGATGTCTTGCGGCAGGCCGAAATCGCGGACTAGGATCTCGAGCTTGCCGCCGGCTTCGCGCAGCGAAAGCTGGATGGTGCCCGTTTCGCCCGGCGGATACGCCCGCGCGATGGCATCGCCGACGGCAGCGGCCACCAACTCGGCGAGGCGCGCTGCGTTTTCGTTCCCCAGCGCAAGCTGATCGAGCGTGGTCTGCAGCAAGGTTTGCACGCCGGGGACGACGCGCGGTTCGTTGTCGAACGAAAGCTCGAGTTGCATGATCGCTAGGTTAACCGATCGACGAGAATCATTCGCACGATTCGAACGCCCCCCTTCACTCTACTCTTTCTGATCGGCCCGGTGAGGGAGTGGCCTGCCGACGACCGCGCGGCCACGAAGACGCGACCGCCAAGACAGCAACGCTATCGATCGGCAACGGCGAAGTTGCCAGCCGACCGAACCATTGCTGGCTTGCCCTGCTGGCCGGCGATTGTCTGCGCGTTGCCGGCGCTACCTTTGCGCGCGAACGATGGCAGCGCGACCCAGTGCCGCGCACCCGACAAGCCGGCACGCCCAAGAATGGCCGCGCCCAAGCGACGAACCGCCGCGCAAAAATTTGCCGCCGCGCAAAAAATCGCCCCCGCCGCCAGAATTCGCTTTGCTCCCGTGCATCTCTGAGTATTCTTGGTGTAAGCCAGGTCCAGGGGGACGTTTCTCTAGCTGACAAGGGCTTGAGATTCTGTACACGTCAGGTGTGCGAAATCTCTTGTCGACGCCCGTTCTCGTCTTGTCCATCGGCGTGTGCTGGTTCTGAGTCGGTCGCCGCATGTCGGCCGGCCGCTCCCCGGTTTGCTGATTTACACCTGGAGTCTGCACCTATGCGCTCGTTTCTGTCGTTGTTTGTGCCGCGTCGCAATGGTTCTAAGGAGCGTGCCGGTCGCACGCCGCGTCGCAGTGGTTCTAGAGAGCGTTCCGGCCGCGCGCCGCTGGGGCTCGAGCGGCTCGAAGATCGCCTGGCGCTGTCGGCCGTTTACAGCACGGTCAACGATTGGGGGAGCGGCCTGCAAGGGCAGATCGCGGTCAAGAACGATCAGGCCGCGGCCCTGGCCAACTGGCGCGTCGAGTTCGACTACGGACGCGCGATCAACAACATCTGGGATGCCCGGATCGTCAGCCACGTCGGCACGCATTACGTCGTCGAAGGAGCCAGCTACAACGCCGCGTTGGACGTCGGGCAGTCGATCACCTTCGGCTTTGTTGCCGGCGGTGGAACCGGCACGCCGCAGAACATCACGTTGAATGGCGTCGGCACGACTCCGCCGCCGACGCCCACGATCTCGATCGCCGACGTCCCCGTGACCGAAGGCAATCCGTCGACCGCCGCGGTCAGCGGCTACTTCCACACGTCGGGCAGCCAGATTCTCGACGCCAACAACCAGGTGGTGAAGATCGCCGGCGTCAACTGGTTCGGCTTCGAGACGACGACCTTCGCGCCGCACGGCCTGTGGACGCGCAGCTACCAGTCGATGATGGACCAGATGAAGGCATCGGGCTTCAACACCATCCGGCTGCCGTTTTCCGATCAGTTGTTCGACGCCGGCAGCACGCCCAACGGCATCGACTTCGCCAAGAACCCCGACCTGGTCGGGCTCAGCGGGCTGCAGATCATGGATAAGATCGTCGACTACGCCGGGCAGATCGGCTTGCGGATCATGCTCGATCATCATCGTTCGGCGGCCGGCAACAGCGCGAACGAGTCGGGCCTGTGGTACACGTCGGCCTATCCCGAAAGCAAGTGGATCAGCAACTGGACGATGCTGGCAGCGCGGTACGCCAATAACCCGACGGTCGTGGCGGTCGACTTGCACAACGAGCCGCACGGCCCGGCCACCTGGGGAGACGGCAGCGCCAACGACTGGCGATTGGCGGCCGAACGCGCCGGCAATGCGATCCTGGCCGTGAACCCCAACCTGCTCATCGTCGTCGAAGGGGTCGAGGCGGCTTCGTCGGGCAACTACTGGTGGGGGGGCAACCTGTCGAACGCCGGGGCCAGCCCCGTGCGGCTCAACGTCCCCGGGCGGCTGGTCTATTCGCCGCACGACTATCCGGCATCGGTCTATCAGCAAAGCTGGTTCAGCGATCCGAACTATCCCAACAATCTGCCGGCGATCTGGGATCAGAACTGGGGTTACTTGTTCCGGCAGAACATCGCCCCGGTGATTTTGGGCGAGTTCGGCAGCAAGCTGGCGACCACCAGCGATCAACTCTGGTTCGACAAGATCACCGCCTATCTGGCGGGCGATCTCGACGGCAACGGCACGAGCGATCTGTCGGCCGGCCAGCAAGGAATCAGTTGGACCTACTGGTCGTGGAACCCCAACAGCGGCGACACCGGCGGCATTCTGGCCGACGATTGGAACACGGTGCTCGCCAACAAAGTCGCCAAGCTGGCGCCGGTGCAGTTCTCCTTCGGCTCGGGCAGCAGCAACACCATCGCGCAGTTTGCCGTCACGCTGTCGCAAGCCAGCACGCAGCCGATCACCGTGCAATTTGCCACGGCCAACGGCTCGGCCACGGCCGGCAGCGACTACACGTCCACCAGCGGTACGCTCACTTTCGCACCGGGCGAAACGACGAAAACGATCGCCGTGCCGGTCATCCGCGATCTGCTGGCCGAGCCGACCGAGACCTTCAGCGTGCTGCTCACCAGTCCCAGCGGCGCGACGCTGGCGCGCAGCAGCGCCTTGGCCACGATCGCCGACGACGACGCGACCACGCCGCCCCCCACGCCGAGCGCCTCGATCGCCAACGTCTCGGTCAACGAAGGCAACACCGGCACCACGACGGCGCGGTTCAGCGTCACGCTGAGTGCCGCCGCGAGTAGTCCGGTGACGATCGCCTATGCGACGGCCAACGGCACGGCCACGGCCGGCAGCGATTACACGGCCAAAAGCGGCACGCTCACCTTTGCCGCCGGCGAAACGACCAAGACCATCGACGTGCTGGTGACCGGCGATACTGTCGTCGAAGCGAACGAGACCTTCCTCGTGCGGTTGACGTCGGCTAGCGGCGCGACAATCGCCACGTCGCAAGCCACGGGCACGATCGTCAACGACGATCAACCGCCGCCGCTCCCCAGCTTGTCGATCGGCAATGCCTCGGCCAGCGAAGGCAACAGCGGAACCATCAACATGATGTTCACCGTCACGCTGTCGCAGGCGGCCACGTCGACGGTGACGGTCAACTACGCGACCGCCAACGGCACGGCCACGGCCGGCAGCGACTTTAACGCCACGAGCGGCACGTTGAGCTTCGCCCCCGGACAGACCAGCAAGACGATCACCGTGGCGGTCCGCGGCGACACGCTCGTCGAGGGGGCCGAGACCCTGCGCGTGGTGCTCAGCAACGCCGTCGGCGCGACGATCGCCGCGGCGACCGGCTCCGGCACGATCAACGACGACGATCAGCCTCCGGCCACCGGCGCCGCGACGTTCACCAATCGCGACGACTGGGGGGCCGGCTTCGTCATGGACGTGAAGATCAAGAACACGTCGGCGGTGGCGACCAAAGGTTGGCGACTCGAATTCGACCTGGCGGCCGACATCGTCAATATCTGGAACGCGATCATTGTCAGCCATGTCGGCACGCGCTACGTGATCCAGATGGCGCCTTGGAACGGCGCGCTGGCCCCGGGCGGCGAAACGACGTTCGGCTTCCAGGCCAGCGGCTCGGGGCGGACGCCGACGAACGTCGCCTTCTACCCGCTGTAGAATGACGAGGGCGGGTCCGCGGTCGGGCGTGCCCTGTGCGGACCGGCTGCCGAATAACTTCTCGCCAAACCCCTCGCCCCTCGTGGGAGAGGGGAGCCTGCGGTGAGCGCAGCCTGCTCTGAGCAACGTCGCAGAGTCGAAGCAGGTGAGGGGGAAGAAATCAGGAAGTTATTCGGCGGCTGTTCGTTCAGGTGCCATGGCTTTCGTTATTGAGCCGTGTCGCGCTCGCGGTGCGCCGTTTGCGAATTGGGAGATCGTGCGATGGAAACGACTTATGCTCACACCGAACTGACGCGCGAGGAGGTCGACGGCTGGTCGGGCCCTGCGCTACTGGAGTTCGGCACCAACTGGTGTGGCCATTGCCAGGCCGCGCAAGGGGCGCTGGCCGAAGCGATGTCGTCGCATGCCGATTTGCGGCACGTGAAGGTCGAGGATGGTCCCGGCCGGCCGTTGGGGCGATCGTTTCGCGTGAAGCTCTGGCCGACTTTTATTTTCCTGAAGGATGGCGTCGAGGTCGCCCGCGAGGTCCGCCCGCTGGCGGCGGCGCCGCTGCGAGCCGGGATTGGTCAGATCGCCGAGTGACGCCGCGCCTGATGCGAGCGCGCCGCGCGAGTGCAGCCATGCGAGTCCACGCGCCGGCCAATTGAAAGATCCCAGTCCCCTTAATTTTTCCCCAGGCCGAAGACTTCTTGGAACGCGTTCTGTGCGGCTTTTCCGAAGATTAAGATGCGATTGCCCTGAGGGCTAGATAGATCAACCAGAGGAAAGCAGCTCTTCAAGGTGCTCCCAGATTTGCCGCAAAGTCCGGCTGCTCAACAACAGCATTGGTAATCGTTGAATCCAAAGATATGGCTTGCAGACGATTAACTGCTCAAGCTCGTCCAGGTCATACCCCTGCCATGGCGGAGCGACAGCCCAAAGGCTGTAGACTAGTGCCGGTGCGACCTCTCGATAAAAGATGTGTCGGAGCTCCCCAACACTATAGTTCGACGCCTTGATTGAGCTTGCTATTGCACGCTCATCATCGGGACTTAGCTCCGTGTCCAAGAAGAACTCCGAAATACCTTCCCATACAGGACGACGCCTCTCAATTTCGGATGACGACAATTGCATCTGTCATTCCAGAATAACTTCGTCCACAAAGACTTCACCAGCATAGACACCAATTGCTCCCCCATAATAGTGCCGTGCAAAGTAAAGCGGACGAGGATCATTTATCGGCCCGCGCGGTCGTGCATTCTGCCCACCGCTGCAGGCGGCCGTCGGGAGAATTAAAGGGGACGGGGATCATTTCTCAGCCCGCGCGGCGGTTGCTTTCAACCCACCGCTGCCGGCCGCCGTCGAACCTACTACCAAAAAACAACGATCCCCGATGCGCTGAGCGAGCGAGCACGGCGCATTGATTGTAGCCGGCGTCGGCAGGGCCGGAGCGTCACGGCGAATTCCGGGGACAGCGCCGCCCATCACAGGCTGCCCAGGCTCCTGCGGGAGCTCGTCTCGCCAGCGGGCTGTGCGAGCCTTTTGGGCCGCTCCGCGACCGGCGCCGGATTCTTTGCGGCCCCGCGGTAACCGACCCGGATCGCACGCTTTTCGAGTGGAACATCTTTCGAGCGGGCAACTTTCCGACCGGGGAATGTTTCCGAGCAGGCCAAACCGGCCTTTTGTGGGTCGGCCGGTGACCCTCAGCGCGGCGACCATTAAAAATCGCCCTGGCTCGTGGCAACCGCCGCGGCCGGATCGTATAGTGATCGCTCGGTGCCCGCGGTTCCGGGGGGCCGCTTGAATCGGGGAACACTTCCAGAACGAAAGATGCCGCTATGAAGACTCTTGCGCGCGTGATGTTGGGCGGATTGTTGTTGGGCTGGATGTTGTCGCCGGCGCTGGCCGTGGCCGACGACGAAGTAACGCCGGTCGGCGACTGGCAGTTGGAAATCGCCACGCCCGACGGGCTGGTGTTGAACCTCAAGGTGAACATCAAGAAGGACGGTGACGACTACAGCGGCACGATGATCGGCGACGACGGCGTCGAGACCGAGTTGAGCGATATTTCGTTCAAGGACGAAGAGCTCAAGTTCGACCTCAGCCGCGACTTCGGCGGACAGCAACTGACCTCGAAGTTCTCCGGCAAACTGACCGCCGAGAAGTACGAGGGGACGGTCGACTACGACATCGGCGGACAGGCCGGCACGCTCGAAGTGACCGGCGCGCGGGCCAAGCCGAGCCTTGACCTGAACGGCACCTGGCTGATCGTGGCCACGAGCGAAGGGGGCGTGTTCGAGCCCAAGATGCATCTGAAGCACGACGGCGACAAGCTCGACGGTAAATATGAATGGACCGAGGACGTGGTCGTCGAAATCAAGGACGGCAAGGTCGTCGACGGCGAGGTGACCTTCACGGTGACGCACGACCTCAACGGCGAGGAGATCATCGTCAAGTACAAGGTGAAGCCCGATGGCGACAAGCTGGCCGGCACGGCCGACTACGATCTGGCCGGGCAAATCGGCACCGCCGACATCGAGGCGTCGCGCGGCAAGGCGGCCAGCGTGGCCGGCACCTGGAACATCACCATCGCTGGCGAGAACGGCGAGACCTACGAGACGGTTGCCAAGCTGACGCAAGATGGCGACACCATCTCGGGCGATTACGAAGGTCCGGCCGGCGAAGCCAAGATCGCCGACGCCAAGCTCGAAGGGGACAAGCTCAGCTTTTCGGTGGCCCGCGAGCGCGACGGCCAGAAGCTGGTGCTCAACTACAAGGGGGTCGTCGAGGGGGACCTGCTGAAGGGGGAGGTTGAATTCGATTTCAACGGCGATACCCGCAGCACGACCTTCGAGGCGAAGCGAGCGGAGTAGTTCGCAGTGCTCGAGCAGCCCGCTCGGCGCCTGCTCGAGAGACTGACCACTACTCACTGACTACTAGCCCCACCAATAGCCCCTAACCAGGGCCGGGTTCGCGCGACCGAACGCGCGGCCCGGCCTTGTTGTTTTGGCACGCTCTCCCGCAAGCGAAGGTGCTCGTGGAGGCGACGCCGAGCATGTCTCGCCGGAATCAGGAGCGCAGCGCGCGCAACAGCCCCTCGGCTTTGTGCCAGGTTTCGGCATATTCGGCGGCCGGGGTGCTTGCGGCCACGATGCCGCCGCCGACCGGCGCTTGCCACCAGCCGCGGCCGGCGGTGATCGTGCGGATCAGAATACTCGTATCGCAAGTGCCGTCGAAACCCAGATAACCAAGTGCTCCGCAATACGCTCCGCGGGCCGTCGGTTCGAGCTCGGCGATGATCTCGGTCGCGCGCACCTTCGGCGCGCCGCTGATCGAGCCGCCGGGAAACGCCGCCCGCAGCAGGTTGATCGCGCCAAGTCCGTCGCGCAGCCGTCCGCGCACCACCGACACCAGGTGCTGTACGAACTCGTACGCTTCGACCTTGCAGAGCTCCGGCACGTAGACGCTCTCGGGCGTGCAGACGCGCGACAGATCGTTGCGCAACAGGTCGACGATCATCACGTTCTCCGCGCGATCCTTGGCGCTGGCCCGCAACTCGTCGCCGACAAACAGATCGGCAACGGGAGAGGCCAGCCGACGGCGGGTGCCCTTGATGGGCCGCGTTTCGACGTCGCGGCCGCGAACTTGCAGAAAGCGTTCGGGCGAAGCGCTGGCGATTTGAAAGTCGCCCAGATCGAAGAACCCGGCGAAGGTGGCCGCGTTGCGTCGCCGCAGCCGCAAATACAACGAGACCGGGTCGTCGACCGCGGGAGACAACAATCGTTGCGCGAGATTGACCTGAAACACGTCGCCGGCGCGAATGTACTCGACCGCGCGGCGAATGACGTCGAGATACTGCGCTTCGGAGAAGTTGCTCAACAAGCCTGGGCTGCCTGGCACTGCGAAATGCGGGGCGAGTTCGTCCAAGGCCACGCAGTCGCGGGCTTCTGGAACCCCGCGTAAGGCTGGCAGCGGTTCGCTCAACCAGCCTTGCACTTCGCGCAGTCGGTTGGCCGCGCGTCGCCGGCGAGCGGCCGGCTCCAATTCGGGCCACCCCTGTGAGACGATCCAAATCCGATCGGTGGCGTGGTCGATCGCGATGACGACGTCGTACACGCCCACGGCCAGCGCAGGCACGTCGAACTCGTTGTATCGCGGCGCGGGGAGACGTTCGAGCTGACGCGCCAAGTCGTAACTGAACAGGCCAGCCGCGCCACCCTGAAAGGGCGGCAGTTCGCTGATGGTCGGCGACGAATATGGCGCCAGCCGCGCAGCGAGCGCGTCGAGCGCCGGGGGCCCTGCGACCGGCAGCCGCAGAAAAGCGAACGGATCGGCGGCGAGAAACGAATACCGCCCCAGCGTCGGGTCGCGCAGCGCGCTGTCGAGAAACAGGCAATGCGGCTTGCCCGCTAGTCGCAAGAACAACTGCTCGACGTCCGGCGCCGGCTGCAACTGATAGACGAGCGGCAAATCGGCAGACTCGATCCCAGGGAGCTCGACCGCGGGCTGCATCATGGCGAGTCACCTTCGGGCGAATCACTGGCCTGCGCGCGGCTGGCCCGGTGCGACACTTCAGGGCGCGTCAGCAGTCCCCAATCGAGCGCCTGGTCTTGCCGATACTGTTTGTTCAGCGTCAAGGCAGTGACGGCCTTGGCCAACTCGTAACCCAGGTAGAAACTGTGAGCCGGATCGAGATTGCGCGGCGCCAGCGCGGCCAGGCGCGCGAAGAGCGCGAACGGATCGCTGTCGTGCAAATGGATGCCGGCGGCGATAACGTGCAGTTGGCCCCCTTCGGCGAAGATGCGGTAGTTCGAATCCTTGATTTCGGCCGCCAGGCGGGCGAGCGTCTCGTCGCCAAACGGTTGCACCTCGGCATCGCGCAGCATCACGAGCCGAGGCTCGACGTGCTTGGGCAGTTGCCGCTGGGCCACGGCTTGCCGCACCAGCCGCCGGGCCAGGTCGCACTCGCGAACCGAGGTGCGCGCCCAATTGATCACCTGCGTGGTGAGCACGCTACGGATCGACAGCTCCTGGCAAATGCCCAGCAACAGCACATTGATGCCGGCCGAATCGACGTCGGTCAACTCCGTCAAGTTGCCGATCCCCATCAGCATCTCGACGTCGGGCCAGCGCCGCCGGGCCTCGAGGTAGCGCCCCAGGCTCGCCGCGAAACCGAAGCCGATCGGTTCCAAAACGGGATCGATGCGGAACCGCGCTTCGTGCCTGGCCAGAAACTCCATCGATCGTTCGAGCGAGTCGAGCCCGCCGCCGGCATCGGGGACGACGACCAGTTCGGCCGGCCAATCGAGCGCGGCTTGGCGATTCGTGGCGTTGACCGACAGCACCAATTCGGCCCCCGCTTCGGTGGCGGCTGCCGCTTCGGCCGGGTTCATCGTATCGATCGAAACGCGATGCCCCCGCTCGCCGAGCGCGCGAACGGCGTCTGCGACCGCGGTCCACGGCCGTGCGGGATCGCAACCCAGGTCGATGATGTCGGCGCCGTCGGCACGCAAGTCGTCGGCCGCGGTCAGAATCGCCTCGAGCCCCAGTCGCGGGGCGTGATTGATCTCGGCCAGAATCTCGATGTCGTAACGTCCGTAATCGGCGTCGACCGCCGCCTGGCCGAAGTAGCGAGGCAGTTCGCGCAAATCCTTGGGACCGCACTCGACCGGCACTCCGGCGGCGCGCTCCACCAGGGCTACGTCTCCCTGGCACCAGCCTGGCAGAACCACGCGGGTGGTTCCCTGCGGAACGCGCAAGCGGGGGGCGATCCAGCGCGGCGTCATCAGCGCGGCGACGCTGATTGGCAGCACATCGAGCGAGTAATCGAAGCCGACGCTGCTCGACAGCTCGGCGAGCACGCGACGCAAGGCGAACTCCGCCAGCCGGCCAGTGACAAAGTGAAGTCGTGGGCGCATTTATCGCGGTCGGAAACCACCGTCGACGTTGACGATCTGTCCGGTTACGAACGCGGCGTCGTCGCTCGCCAGCCAGCGCGCCACGCGCGCCACGTCTGCGGGAGTGCCCCAGCGGCCCAGTTGCGCCTCGCGCTGAGCCCTCTTCTGCCAGGCCGCGGAAGCAGTCTCTCCCCAGGCAGTCTTGATCCAGCCTGGGGCCAGGCAATTCACTCGAACCTGGGGGGCCAAATTGAGCGCCGCGCTCTTGGTAAAGGCCATGATCGCTCCCTTGGCCAAGGCAAACAACTCACCGGTCTCCCCTTCCATGCCAGTGGCTGCCTGATCCCAGCCCATATTGAGGATGACCCCGCGACCGGCGGCTTTCATGCGGGCGCCGACCAGTCGGGTCAAACCGGCCGTGGCGGCCACGTCGACGTTCCACAGGGCGATTAACTTTTCGTCATACGACCAGCCGGCCGCTGCGCCGGTGAGCACATCGACTCCGGCGTTGTTGACCCAGATGTCGACGCGATTGCGAAACTCCCAGGCCCGAGCGACGAGCGACTGCCAGCGGCTGCCGTCGGCCAGGTCGGCGATCTCGACGTGCGCGGCGCGCCCCAGTGCTTGGATCTCGGCGGCCACGGCCGACGCTGCGTCGCGCGCTCGCCCGGCGTGAACCAGCACGTCGGCGCCGGCGGCGGCCAACTCGAGGGCGATCGCGCGGCCGATGCCGCGCGAACCGCCGGTCACCACCGCAACGCGCCCCGCGAGCGCATTCGAGACGTCAGGCATGGTGGGCGTGCTCATCCGGCTGCCGGCACGATCGTCAAGAAACGGTTAAGCGATCGAACGCGATACGGACATCAAGCCATTGGGCATGGCGCGACGACTTGCCAGGCGCAAGATCGTGTTATAGTGGAATCGCGATTATCTCGACTCTAACAGTTCCCCTCGCGCGGCTCTAGCGGAAGGTATCGTGGCGACCAGAACTGGCCCCATCGACCTGCGAGAACGACTCAAGAATTCGGCCTTTGGCCTGCGCGGCTACAACGTTACGAATCTCGGCCGCAGCCGCGATCTGTTGCTGCATCCCGCTTATGGACCGACCGTCGAGCGGTACCTGGTCATGGGCGGACAGATGGCCGCCGACTCGCTGCATCAGCACGTCGACCTGGTCGCGCGCGTGCGCAGCGGTCAAGAGTCGACGCTCGAGACGTTCGGCGAAGATATTACGCTGATCGTGGCCATGGAATTGGCGCAGTTGGAACTGCTGCGTCAGTTCTTCGACATCGACTGGCAGCGGAGCAAGCTCGCTTTCGGTTATAGCCTGGGCGAGGTCGCGGCGTTGATTGCCGCCGACGTCTACAAGATGGAGCACATTCTGGGTCCGCCGCTGGCCATGGCGCCCGAGTGCATCGAATTGGCCCGCGACGCCACGATGGGGGTGTTGTTCTCGCGGGGGCCAGAATTAAGCACCGACGCCGTCCACAAGCTCTGTCTCGAACTGAACTCCGAGGGGAACGGCATCATCGGCATCTCGGCGTACCTGTCGCCGAACACCTTGCTGCTGATGGGGCAAGGCAGCACGATCGACCGCTTCAAGCGCCGCATGAAGGAGGCCGTCTCGGCACAGGTGCACTTGCGCAAGAACGAGCACAAGTGGCCGCCGCTGCACACGCCGCTGTTGTGGGATCGCAATTTGCCGAACCGCGCCGCCGTGTTGCAGCACACCATGCCGGGCGGATTTGCCGAGCCGCGCCCCACGTTGTTGTCGATGGTCACCGGCAAAGCGAGTTACACCGACTGGAACAGCCGGCAGATTCTCAATCGCTGGATCGATCATCCGCAGCGCTTGTGGGACGTGATCTGCGAAACGCTGGCCTCGGGCGTCGAGACGATCGTCCACGTGGGCCCCGATCCCAACCTGGTGCCGGCCACGTTCCATCGGCTGAGCGACAACGTGGTTTCGCAAGTTCGCGGACTGACGCCGTTGCGGTTGCGTTACCGGGCCATGTCGTCGATCGCCCGCCGGCAGTGGCTCACCAAATGGCTGTCGAATCGGGCGATTCTGTTGCGCGCACCGTTTATTGAGCACGTCGTGCTCGAAGACTGGCTGCTCGAACAGCAAGTCTCTTGACGGGGGGCGATCGCAGTTCCACGCACCGATCGCTCGCGGCGCGGCCGGTCGCTGGCCCGCGCCGGCGTGCCCGGTTGCCATCGCCGGCCTCTTGGCCGATATTCTCCGAGGTACCGCCGCCAGTTCCTATCGGAGAATCGCCCCGTGAGTACCTTTCAGACGATCTCGCTCGAAGTGTCGGCCGCCGGAGTCGCCCGGCTGACGCTCAATCGGCCTGAAGCGCGCAACGCCCTCTCGCAGGAGATGATCCAAGAGCTGCGACAAGCCGTCGAGCAGCTTGCCCATGACGCGATCGTGCGCGTGGTGATCTTGAGCGGAGCGGGTGACGTGTTCTGCGCCGGCGGCGACCTGAAGGGCATGCAGCAGCAAGTGCAGCGCACGCGCGCCGAGCGCGTGGCCGACGCCACGCAACTTGCCCAACTGCTGGCCGATCTCGACCAATTGCCGAAACCGCTGATCGGGCGAATTAACGGATCGGCGTTTGGCGGCGGGCTCGGGCTGATTTCGGTCTGCGATCTGGCGATCGGGGTCACCGCCGCCAAGTTCGCCCTGACCGAAGTTCGGCTCGGCCTGATCCCCGCGACGATTTCGCCCTATGTCGTGGCCCGGTTGGGCGTCCCGAACTCGCGGCGCGTGATGCTCACGGCCCACGAGATGGACGCGGCCGACGCGGTTCGCTTCGGGTTGCTCGAGGCCGTCGTCGACCCGCTGGCCCTCGACGCCGCGGTCGATCGCGAAGTCGCCGACGTGCTGCGCTGCGCGCCGGGGGCGGTCGCCCGCGCGAAGGAGTTGATTCGCTTCGTGAGCACGCACGACACGGCGGAGAATATCTCGTACACGGCCGAGCGCTTGGCCGACGCCTGGGAGAGCGCCGAAATCTCCGAAGGCATCATGGCGTTTTTCGAAAAGCGCAAACCGCACTGGAACGTGCAGCCAAGTTGAGGCGCTCGTCAGGGCATGTTGGTCAATCGATTGACCAGCGCCAGCGCGTCGTCGCGCGTGCCAATCTCGCCGAGCAACTGCGCGTCGCGCACTCGATCCAGCAACGTTTGAAAGGCAACTCCGGGGCGGAGGCCGTGCGCAATCAGGTCGTCCCCCGTCAGCAGCGGATCGGGATTCAATCGTGCCGGGGGGAGCGCGAGTTTCTGGCGACAGAAATCAATGTCAGCGAGCGAAGCGTCTCGGGCCACGGCGATCGCCCGATGCAGTTCGAGGAGATCAGCCACATCGGCATGAATCAGTCGTCGCTGTAATTTCGGCCAGGGAAGCGACCGCGCGTCGGCCAGCGAGTGCTGCTGGCGAATCAGCCAACACGACAGCTCGATCTCGCGCTTCGAGAGCCGCAGACGACGGCCGACGGCACGCGCCACTGCCGCGCCGGCAGCGACCGCATCTTCGCCGGTAGCTCGAACCGCGGGCCAGCCGGTCTGATGGAGCAGCGCGGCCAGGGCCAAGGGAAAATCGGGCTCTTGAAGTTCTTCGAGCGTGGCGACCGTCGCTCCCCAGCGATCGGCCAGGGCCGGGAATTGTTCATCAATCGGCATGCCGATCAAGGGGAGCAGCTCGGGGAGGATCGTCGCTAGCAATTCGGTTTCGCGCAGCAACTCGACTCCTCGAGCGCGGCGCGGCGCGACCAGCATGCGGCGCAGTTCTTGAGCGATGCGCTCGGCGCTGACGATGGCGATATCGGGGGCCATTTCGCGCACGGCGGCGGCCGTGGCCGGATCGAGCCGAAAGTCGAACGTCGTGGCAAAGCGGACTGCCCGCAGCAATCGCAACTTGTCTTCGATGAACCGGGCGCGGGGATCGCCAATTGCCCGCACGATGCCCGCTTCGAGATCGGTCTGACCGCCGACGTAGTCGATGACCTCGTGGGCCTCGGGGTCGAAGAATAGCCCATTGATCGTGAAGTCGCGACGGGCGGCGTCCTCGGCCGCGTCGGTGAAGGTGACGTGCTCAGGATGGCGGCCATCGAGGTACGTGGAATCGCGGCGGAAGGTGGTCACCTCGACCTGGCCGGCCCCCCGCGGTCCAACAACGGCGATGACGCCAAAGGCGGCCCCCACGGCGACGGTGCGGCGGTGGCCGAAAAGCTCGCGAATTTCGTCGGGCTTGGCGCTGGTGGCGACGTCGTAGTCTTTGGCCTGGCGGCCGAGCAGATGGTCGCGAACGCAGCCCCCCGCCCAATAGGCGACGAAACCGCGTTGCCGCAGCCGCAGTACGACGTCGACGGCGAACTGTCGCTGTTTGGCGGCATTGAGGTTAGGCAATTGGCTGGTCCGATCAGGGGGGGCGGTCCGAAAATCGCTAGTAACAATCAGTTATTGTTTGACAACGGACTTGCAAACTCGCTAAACTTCGGCCAGAGCAGGAGTTCTCGGCGGGGGTGCCATGGTACCCCATTCGCGCGTCGAAGCCTGCGCTGCAGCAGCGGAACAGATTTAGCGACGATCCAAGAGGAAGAGGCTCCTCTTCGACGCATGCTTTGTGCATTTGCACGCGGCCAATCGGCCGGGTGTTCTTATTTTCTTTCTTTCTTTTTCTTTTGGGAGATACCTTATGTTCCGACACGGCAAAGGGCCAAGGGGGTTTACCCTGGTCGAATTGCTGGTGGTCATCGCGATCATCGGTGTGTTGATCGCGCTGCTACTGCCAGCCATCAACGCCGCCCGCGAGGCGGGTAACAAAACGCAGTGCCGTAGCAACCTTAGCCAAATCGGCAAGGCCATGCACAACTATGCCGGCCAGTACGGCGCCTTTCCCCCCTCGTCGACCGGCTGGATGACGGGTCCAGGAGCTGGCCCCGCCCAACAAGGCATCAACCCCACGGCGGCAAACGGCGAGAATTCACCAACGTCTCCGGGGCACGGACATACCTATAGCTGGATGGCCCTCATCCTGCCGCAAATCGAGGCGACCGGCGTTTACAACCTGCTGAACTTCAAGCTGTTGACGTTCAATCCGTCGCTTGGCGCCCCCAACCCCGCTCAGGCCTTGGCCAACTACCAGAAGGCCGTCAACACGGAGATCAAAACTTATAAGTGCCCGAGCTTCAAGGGAAATCCCTATTCGTCGGCGACGGAGTTTGCCGCCGGCGGCCAATTGACGAACTTGGCGCTTTCGAACTACGTCGGCATGGGGGCCAGCACGATCAACCGGCTCCTCGATCCAGGTGTGCGCCCCGACGGGGTGATGTATCCGCCCAAGTACCGCATTCGTGGCGGTTGCGCGTTTCGTGATATCCAGGATGGCACGAGCAACACGGTGATGTGCGTCGAAACCCGCGAAACCAGGTATGCGGCTTGGATCGACGGCAGCACGGCCACGGTCTGGTCGCTGCACGCCGACCCCGCGCAAACGGGATCGAACCCTGGAACCCAGGTGGTTGTTCCCACCACGGGTGGAGCCGGGGTCTATCCGGTTATCAACCCATCGCCTGCCAGCTCGACGCCCATCCTCCCGGCGCTCAACTTGGGGGGTAACGAGCTCGACAAGCGGCCGGGGGCTTCGGCCGGCTCTCGAATCAACTTCGCCACGCGGCAGTTGCTGCGCGACCTGGTGCGAACGCCAGCCGGCGGCAGCCCGTCGTCACGGAACGTCACCTTCTCGAATAACTGGGACTGGGGCCCCAGCAGTCAGCACTCGGGTGGCGCATTTCACCTGATGGCCGACAGCAGCGTCCAGTGGGTGGCAGACACCATTCAGGCTCAGATTTACATGTCTGCCGCGACTCGATCGGGCAAAGAGCCGCCTGGCGAGTTTGGCACGAATTAGTCTGGGCTGGCACCAAAGCAGCTCGGCCGTTCAGCCAGAATTAACTCTTGCGCGCTGGGCCCCGCCCGTAACCCGGGCGGTGGCCCGACGCCTTTCTATCGCGTAGGCCCCCTGGTCTGCGCACTGCTTGCGCTTCCGCCGGCCCATCGGGCTCGCGGACCGTCCGAACCGTGACCTCGCGGGGAGTTGGTCCCCGCGTGCGGCCGGTTTCCCTTGCGCTACCGGTCTGGCGTCACGCTTCCGACGCTCCTCGTGTTCGGTAGTCGTTCTTTTGGCGCTAACCACCCCTCCCGGTGGAAGACACGCGGCCGTTTGGCCGGTGCTTTTATTTCCCTATTTCTTTTTTCCTGTGAGACGCGTCATGTTGAGAAATGGCAAGAGACCAAGGGGGTTCACCCTGGTCGAGTTGCTGGTGGTGATTGCGATCATCGGAGTGTTGATCGCCTTGTTGCTACCAGCCCTAGCAGCCCGTTGAAAAATGCCTTCCTGGCATTCTTCAACGTCGCCAAGTGCGGAGCACAGCTCCGCACGGCTCGCAAAATCACGACTTGCGTCGCGATTTTGTCATCGCTTTCCTGCGATGCCGCAGCCTGCTGAATTCTTCAACAGGCTGCTAGGACAGGGGCAGGAAACCGCCCGCAAAGTGCAATGCCGGAACAATCTCGCCCAGATGGGCCGCGCCCTGCATAACTACGCGGGGCAATTCGATTCGTTCCCTCCCTCGTCGACTGGCTGGATTGTCGGCCCGGGGGCATTTCAGGTGAGCGGGCGAAACCCCACGGCCCCCTCGGGCGCGGGCCAGACGATCGAGACCGACGCGGCCTCGCCAGGGCATGGTCACGTCTACAGTTGGCTGGCGCTGATCTTGCCCCAGATCGAGCAACCGCAGGTCCGGGCCCTCCTGGATTTCAAGGCGCTGACCTTCGACCCGGCGTCGACCAATCCGGCTCTGCTGCCGCGCTATCAGCGGGCGGCGAGCACCGAGATCAACGTCTTTCGCTGTCCTTCGTTCCGCGGCAATCCGTTTTCGACGGCCACGGAGTTTTCCGCCGGCGGAATCTTCACCAACGTGGCGCTCACGCAATACGTCGGCATGGGTGCCAGCACGATCAATCGCCTGCTCGATCCGGGCGTGCCGTGCGACGGCGTGCTGTTTCCACCCAAGTACCGCATCCGCGGCGGTTGCTCGTTTCGCGATATTACCGACGGCACGAGCAACACCGTGCTCGTCGTGGAAACACGCGAGACCAAGTACGCGGTCTGGCTCGACGGCAGCACCGCCACGGTCTGGGCCTTGCACGCCGATCCCGCGCAAGTTGGCACGCACCCCGGCTCTCAGGTGAAACCAGCTGGAACCGGGGGTGCGCCGTTTGCGACGATCAGTGCAAATCCCGGTACGTCGACGAGCGTGCTGCCGGCACTTGGCCTGGGAGGGAACTCACTCGATACGCGGCCGCAAAGCGCCTCCGGCAACCGAGTCGTGTTCGCCACGCCGCAGTTGCTGAGGAACCTGTCGCGCACCTCGGCCTCGGGCGCGACGTCGCCCAGGCTGGTTGTCTTCAATGGCAACTGGGATTGGGGGCCGAGCAGCGCGCACTCGGGCGACGGCGCGTTTCACCTGATGGCCGACAGCAGCGTGCAATGGGTGCAGAGCACGGTGCAGGCTCAGGCCTATCTGGCGATCTCGACCAGGACCGGAAAGGAGCCCGTCGATGGCGCATTAACGCCATGATTGAGATAGCTCGACCGTAGAGTCTGTCGAAGCGAGATTCCCCGCCGACGTGCGCGTGATCGCGCGTACGTCGACGGGGATCTTCTCTACGCAGCTCGAACCGCTCGCCAGTAGGGTCAGTTGTCGCCAGCTTCGGCGGACTCGGCCGCACCGTCGGGCTGAGAGGTTCCCTCCGGCTCAGCTTCGTCGGCGGGCTTAGAGTCGTCGGCAGGCTTGGGAACCGGCTTGCGGCGCAACGTCAGCGTGACTTTCGTGCCCTTGGGCGGAATTCGCTCGGTGAAGCACTCGTACGCCAGCGCCTCGTTCGACTGCGAGCTCTCGATCGGCAGATCGAGCATTGCACTAGGAAAATTGGAGACGCAGATGAAATCGCCATCTTCGGCCATGTAGTGTTGCTGTTTGGAGTTCGGATCTGTCCAGAAGTCGCTCCCCCCGAAAACCCACGGCTGGTCGAGCGGCTTTTGATCTCGGATATTCCGAATCCACTCCTGAGCGCGCGCCTGCTTGGCGACGCCATCTTCCTTCCAATGCACGTTGACCTCGATCTGCGGGCCCTCGGCGGCCCGATATTCTGGACGAAAAACGACGGGGTGCCCCGGCATGATGTCCAGCGCCATCAGGCCGGCATGAACCACGTGAGCCCGGGTGGCACAGGCCACGATGGCTTCGTGCTCCTTCGTTCCCTTGAGGCAGGCGAACAACTCGAGGTTCCCTTCGCGGAGCACGATTTCGCCGCTGACGATCACCCGCTTGTTCTTCAGATCGAGCCAAACCTCGTCGGTGGGCGAAAGCCGTCGCAGATCCGATTTGGCTCGACCACCGCTGCGGGCCGGCTGCTGGCCCAGAGTTTCCGAGGCCGTGGGGCCAGTCATGCCGAGCATCACGACCACGCAGGTCAGCAGCCAAACGCGTCGAGCGGGCCGCGGCCCCGTGCTGCCGTGGTTCGGCGGCGCGATCGCGACCTTCAGGTTGGGGCGGGTGTCGATTGGGCAAAACCCGTCGTCGTTCCGCTCAAATGATCTCACTGCATGTCTCCGGTGGAGGCGGATGGTTCGCGGCGAATTGGGGGGCAGTTTTTTGCGCCGACTCTCCCCAGGCGGGCCGCTCTCAATACAATAGCGACTTCCGTTTTACGAACCAACGCATTCGCACGACGAACACGCATGTCCGCTACCCAGCTATCTCATCGTGATCCTCCACCCATCGCCGTGTTGCCCTTGGCCCTGCGCGGGCGCGAACTCTGGCATCGCTCGGCTCCGGCCGCACTGCGGGCCGGCGAATTCGAACACGAAAAGCAGGCCTGGAAGCTGTGGCGACGGCATTTGGCCCGCCGTCGTTCGAGCCCGTCGCGCACAGAGACGAACTGGCTGGAGCCGACCAATGGCTCGTCGCTCAACCAGGCCGGTTCGCTCGCCGCGATTTCGATCGATCGCACATCCGACGCTTGCCCCGCGGAAAGTGTCGATCCGCGAACCCTGGTGGGCAAACCTCGGCGACTCGAAGCTCAATGCCGACAATGGCTGGCACGGTCGAGCGATCGCGTGCACGACCCTCGCGCTGCGCTCGAAGCGCTGGCCTGGGCCTACGCACTTCCGCGCATCGCCGAAGATCTGTCGGGCGATGCCTGGTGGCAGGTCCTCGATCAACTGATTGAGCTGGCCGGGGGCCATAACCGGGCACATCGCTACAACGGTTTGGTCGGACAGTTGTTGTCGACCGAACTGACTTTGGTGCTGGCTCATCAATTTCCTGAGATCAAGCCATGTCGCTGGCTGGCGAAGCGCTCTGGCCCTGCGCTCGAGGCGGGCCTGACTGAAATGCTGGCCGCCGACGGCATGCCGCGGCCGGCAAGTCTCGCCGAGATGCCACGGTTGTTCGCCTGCTGGCTGCGGGCAAGCGAGCTCGCGCGGCACTTCAAGCGCAATCCCTGGCCCGACGCTTGCCGCGAGCGCTTGGGGCATGGCCTGCGCCAGGTATCGCGGCTGCTCGACGATCGGGGATACCAGTTCGTACCGGGGTGCGATCGCGTGCCGTGGCCGCGAAGTTTGTGGAAGTCGTGCGTGCACGAGTTCGGCGATCGCCGGGATCGCCAGGTCCTCAAGTACCAGCAATCCAAGCCGCGCCGGCTCCAATCCGCGGACAATCGAAAGCGCCTGCCCGAGCCTGCGGCCCAATCGGATAGCGCCTGCGTCGCCGTGCTGCGGGGATCGTGGTCGCCACGCGACGTGACACTCGCGGTGGAGCACGCGGCGCGGACCGTGCAGCTCGAGCTCAATGTTGCCCGCGAGCCCTTGCTGGCCGGGCAATGGCAGTGCGATGTCGTCGTCGACGGCACGCCGCGGCAGGCGGTCACCGGTTGGGAAGCGAACTGTTGGGAGACCGATCGCGACGTGGCGTACCTCGAACTCGAAGCGTCCTTCACGGGCGACGTACGCGTCTTTCGTCAAATGTTGGTGGCCCGCGAAGAGCAATTCGTGCTCTTGGCCGATGTCGTCGTGGCCCGACAAGCCACGGCGATCGCCTATCAAGGGCGGCTCCCCTTGGCCAACGGCGCGAGCACGATGCCAATCGCCGACCATACCGAAGTCGAGCTGTTTGCGGGCCAGCGCTCGTTCACCGTGCTGCCGCTGGCCCTCCCCGAGTGGCGGCGAGAATGCGCGGGCCTGGAGCTGACCGGCAACGCGGCCGAGCTGCAGTTATCGCAAACGGCGGCCGGTCGCGCGCTGTATGCCCCGCTGTTGCTCGATCTCGATGCGCGCCGCACCAAGCGACCGTACACTTGGCGACGGCTGACGATCGCCGAAAACCGCCGCACGGTGTCGGCCGACGAAGCCGCGGGGTTCCGCGTGCAACGCGGCCAGCAACAGTGGTTGTTCTATCGAGCGCTCAGCCAGCGGGCAGGGCGGACCGTGTTGGGCGTCCATCTGTGGAGCGAATTTCTGGCCAGCAAGTTCGATCACGAGGGGGAGAGTCACCCGCTCATCGAAGTTGAATAGTCGCCGGGCAGTCGGCCGTAGTCTTTCCGGGCTCGATTCGCGCGCGGCACGGCGAACAATAAGATGACGTGATGGCCGACCTGGTATCTTTGGTGCGTCGAAATCTCTCAGACGTTCGCGGCCGCATCGACCGCGCCGCCACGCGCGCGGGACGCAGCGCCGCCGACGTACAACTGGTGGCAGTTACGAAGTATGCCTCGGCCGAGGTCGCGCGCGAGCTGTTGTCGGCCGGTTGCCTGGACTTGGGAGAAAGCCGGCCTCAAGAACTGTGGCGCAAGGCAGCGGCCCTGAGCGATTCGCCCGTCCGCTGGCATCTGATTGGTTCGTTGCAGCGCAACAAGGTCGCGCGCACGCTCGACTGCGTCTGGCTGATTCATTCGCTCGATCGGTTGCCGCTGCTCCGCGAGATCGAAACGCAGTGCCCCACGGACCGTCGCGTGGCGGTGCTGTTGGAGATCAACATTTCGGGCGAGCCGGCGAAGCACGGCGCTGCGCCGGCCGAGGCAGAATCGCTCCTCGTCGCAGCCGCGCAAGCTCCTCATCTGGAAGTCCGCGGCCTGATGACGATGGCCAGCCGCGATGGCGACCTGGATGTGGCGCGGCGTGAATTCGCCGCCTTGCGCACGCTGCGCGACGAGCTGCGCCGCGTCGCGCCCGCGCACGTCGCGCTCGACGAACTGTCGATGGGCATGAGTGGCGACTTCGAAGCAGCGATTGCCGAGGGGGCCACGATCGTGCGAGTCGGCTCGGCGTTGTGCGAAGGGTTAACGTGACCGCGCCGGTTAAACCCCACGCCGGGGGGAGCTTGTTGGCGGTCTATGCGCAACCCGGGGCCCGACGGAACCAGTTGCGCGGCGTCGAACGCGGCATGCTCAAGCTGGCGGTGACGCAAATCGCCGAACAAGGCAAGGCCAACGAGGCGATCCGGAAGCTGCTGGCCTCGTCGCTCGGTTTGCGTCGCTCGCAAATCGAGCTGCTGACCGGCGCCACCTCGCGCGAAAAGCAGTTCGTGGTGGTCTGTCCGCCAGAGGAACTGCTGCGCCGCATCGCCACGGCGCTGGCCGCCGAGGATGTGCGCTAAAGCCACCCGGGGGCCAGCACTCAGTGGCCACACGGCCATTCAATCGCCGTCGAAGCGTATCTCGATGATCTCGAACGACAGCGTTCCGGCCGGCACGTCGATTTTGACCTTCGCTCCCTGCTTGTGGCCGACGAGCCCTTGCGCCAGGGGGCTGGTGAAGAGGATCTTGCCGTTGTCATAATCTTCTTCGCCGGCGCCGACGAGCGTGAACGATTCTTCGTCGCCGAAATCGAGATCCTTGACGACGACCGTGCAGCCAAAAGCGACTTCATCGCGCGGCACGTTCGACGTGTCGACGATATTGGCCCGGTTGAGCTTGTCGCGCATCAGATTGACTTTGGCCTGAATCATGCCCTGCGTTTCGCGGGCACCATGGTATTCGGCGTTTTCGCTCAGGTCTCCTTCGGCCCGAGCCGCTCCTACGCGCTCCGAGGCCAACCCGAGTTCGACCTCGAGTTGCTCGAGATCGGCTTTAAGCTTGTCGTATCCCTTGCGGGTCATGGGAATACGGTCCGACATAGTCGTCCTCGCGCGGAGCAGAAACAGGTGTGCGAAAAAAACAGCGGCCTCGGAAATGAGGCCGCCGAGACGATATTGACTGGATGCGTCCTATTCTGGCGAATGCCCCGATGGCTGTAAATAGTAGACCCCGCCCGGCTAAACCGCGGACGATGCGAGTTGCTACCGGGCGATCGCGTGCCGCCGCAAGCGGCGCGTCAGTTCGGCGGCGATCGGCGGTTCGACCGGCGAATGCAAGGTGACTTGCCGCGCCTGTTTGCTGGCCAGCAGGCGGCCATCCTCGAGCGCCAGCGTATTGGCGTGCGTCGCGGCCACGCGTGGCTCGGGAGTGATGATGCCAACCAGGTTCAACGGGTCGGCCGCCGAGATCACGACGATCCGTCGCCCCGGCGGCGTCTCGCGCGCCCGGCGCAGCTCGTCGACCGCCGCGGGCAAGGCGTACTGCTCGCCGGCCACGCCGCTCACGAACCGACCGCCGCGGATTTCGCCGCGCGCCTCGAGCCGGCGCAAGGTGGGCACCAGCTCGCTCCAGCGCGGCGCGACCGCTTCGCGCGCCAGCAAATCGCGAAACACGATTCCCCACCGCCGCAGCAGTTGCCAGGCCCAGCGCTGCACGACCTCGAGGCGGGGCGGCGGTGCGATCTGTCCAGGAAACAACGACCAACGTCCCGAGGCTGCCGGACCACCGTGGGCCAGCTTCCACTGCCTGGGACTTTGACAGACTGCCGCTCGACGCCGCGCGCGGCGCAGCTTGCGGTCGCGCGACGAACGATCGCCGGCGGCCATCCAGCGCACCGCGCCGAACAGATCGGCCGACACCTGCCCTTGTGCGGCGAGCTCCGCCAGCGCGTCGTCGACTTGCGACGGTAACAAGCTGGTCGCGGCCTGCAATTCGTGATGGAACAACGCGCCCCGCGCGCCGAGCACCTCGAGCACGTGCCGCGCGGCTCCGCGCAGCGGCAAATCGCCAAAGTCCTCGCGTTCGGCCGGGGCCAGCCAGGGCAGGTCGGCGCGGAACAACAACGAGATCGCCGCGGCGCGCGTCAAGCCGCTGGGCGACCCGTTTTGCTCGATGCCGCGGCGCGGACGCCGCAAGCGCCCCCACGTCAACTCGCCCGATAGCGACAGCTCGTCGAGCCACTGCGGCGCGTAACCTTCGACGCGCGCCGGCAGCACGCGGCTCTCCCAGACGCCGGCCGCCAGCTCAAAACCCTGCATTTGCCGGAGCACTTCGCGCACTCCGTCGGGACCATAGAGCCGAGTGTCGCGCGCCAGGTGTTGATGCCGCACGAGAAACCGCAAGTAGTCGCGCGGCTCGACCGGCTCGATCTGGCGGCGCAAGCCGTCGAGAGTCAAGCGATGAATGCGCGCCAACAACCGTCGCTCGCACCATTCGACGAGACTCGTGCCACGCGCCGCCGGGCGAAACTGCCCGCGCATGGCGATCCCCTCGCCTTCGAGCGCTTCCAGCGCGCTGCCGACGCGCGACTGGCTCAAGCCCAGCAGCGCCCCTAGTTCGTCGGCCGTCCGCGGTCCGGAAACCTGCAGTCGGCCGCGCACCAAGGTGGTGAGCGCCTCGGTGCTTTCCCAATCGTCGCGCACGCTGGCCGGCAAGCTGACCGCAGGGCGGGCGACCGCTTGTGGCTCCAGCGCACGCACCAGCGGCCAGTTCTCGGCGGCAATCCACCAATCGTCCCCCGTCGGGCGCTCGACGTGGGTCGCGCGGCCATCGGCGACCAGCGCTTCGAGCCAGCCGCGCACGTCGGCAGCTTCGGCCGGAGTCATCACCACCAGCGATAACAGGGCGTCGTGCAGCTCGTCGACGTCGCGAATCGTCGGCCAGGCGTCGACCACCACCTGATCGATGGCCGCCGGATCGAGCGCCGTCAGGTCGGCGCTGTCGGTGATTCGCAGCCCACGCGGCGCCGAAATCGCCCGAACGCGGCGCTCCTCGAGCGGGGCATCGTCGAGAAATGCATAAGGGCGGGCGTTGAGCCGCTCGTGGCAAAACGGCGACGGCTCGCGCGTGTCGCGCGGCACCAGCTCGATGTCGTGCCGTTGGATCCGGCCCAGCACGTCGATCCAGGTGTCGATGTCCATCGCCTCGCGCAGGCAGTCGTCGAGCGTCTGCCGCACGAGCGGATGATCGGGCACCTCGATGTCGCCGTGATGATTCTCCAGGCAGCCAACCGTTTGCGGAAAAACGGCCGCCAGCAAGTCGTCGGCCTGAAACCGCTGCATGTGCGGTGGCACCCGCGCGCCGCCGCGTTGCCGCAGCACGGCCAACGCCCGCGTCACGTTCCAGCGCCAGCGGGTGGGAAACATGGGGGCCGCCAACAATGCCTGCACCAACAAATGCTCGGCGTTCGCCGGCGTGAGCATCTTGAACAGGGCGTCGAGCGCGAAACTATGCTGAGGCCCCAGCGACAACACAATCCCCTCGTCGTCGGCGCTGGCCTGCAATTCGAAGTCGAAGCTCCGGCAGAATCTCTTGCGCAGTGCCAGTCCCCACGCCCGGTTCACCCGCGCGCCCAGCGGGGCGTGGATCACCAGTTGCATGCCCCCCGACTCGTCGAAGAATCGCTCGAAGACGATTCGCTCGCGCGTGGGGACCAGGCCGATGGCAGCCACCTCGGCCGCGACATAGCGGGCAGCTTGTTCGGCCGCCCACGGACTGGCAGCGCAAGTTTCGATCAGCCAATCGCGGGCCGGTCGCAAATCGGGCTCGCCGGCGAGCGGTTCACCAAGTCCGGCCAGGTCGGGCGTATCGATCCGGTAGGTTCGCCCCCCCAGGGACTGCAATACGTCCATCGCCGAGCCGTTCGACGCCCCGTTCGCCGCCTGAGCCATCGGCTCGGACGCAACGACCGAGCCAGCGTCGCTGGCGTCTTCTTCCCACGACGCCGCGGCAGTTCCCTGGCCGTTGGCTCGCTGTCGATCTTCGTTGGCCACTTGCTCGGCCGGCCAGACGATCCGATCGCGGATCGCCTCGCGCAGAGCGGACACCGACGTCGATAGCTCTTGGGTGCGGCCGGGTGCCTCGCCCAGCCAGAACGGGATGGTGGCCGGCGCGCCGTGGGCATCCTCGACCAGCACTTCGCCGCCGCGAACGTGCAAAATGCGCCACGAATTGTTGCCCAGCAGAAACACGTCTCCCTTGAGGCTTTCCAATGCGAAGTCTTCGTTCACCGTGCCGACGAAGGTGCGCTCCTCGCCGAGCACGACTCGATAGTCCCCTGTTTCGGGGATCGTGCCTCCCGAAGTGATGGCGGCGATCCGCGCGCCGCGCCGCGCGCGCACGCGCCCGTTGACCCGGTCGCGATGGAGATAGGCGCCGCGCTTCGACGTGCGGGCCACGCCATCGGCTAGCATGGCAAGAATCGCTTCGAAGTCTTCGCGCTTCAGATCTCGATAGGGCCAGGCTCCGCGGAACAGTCCGTACAGATCGTCCTCGCGCCAGTCGTCGCAGGCCGCGGCGGCCACGATCTGCTGAGCGAGCACGTCGAGCGGTCCGACGGGTATCTCGACGCGGTCGAGGCGCCCCTGGCGGATGGCAGCTACCGTGGCCAGGGTTTCGAGCAACTCGTCGCGCGTCAGCGGCAGCAATCGCCCCTTGGGCGTGGCCCCCAAGGCGTGCCCCGAGCGACCGACGCGCTGCAACATCGTGGCGATCGAGCGCGGCGTGCCGAGCTGACAAACGAGATCGATGTAGCCGACGTCGATCCCCATCTCGAGCGAAGCGGTCGCCACGATGGCCTTGAGTTGGCCCGACTTCAACCGCTCTTCGGCCGACAGGCGAATCTCGCGCGACAGGCTGCCGTGATGGCTGGCCACGGCTTCTTCGCCCAGCGATTCGCCCAGGCGAAACGCGACGCGCTCGGCCATCCGCCGCGTGTTGACGAACACCAGCGTGCTGCGGTGCGAATTGATCAGTTGGCAAAGCCGCTCGTAAATCTCGCCCCAAGTTTCGTGCGAGCAGACGGCCGAGAGCTCGGTGGGCGGTACTTCGACCCCCAAATCGAGCTCTCGCAAGTGCCCGGTGTCGACGATCGCGCAGTCGGGCGAGCCATCGGCGGCCAACCGCCGCGTGCCGACCAAAAACCGCGCGATGTCGTCCATCGGTCGTTGCGTGGCCGACAAACCGATTCGCACCGGCGGCGCCGGGCAAAGGGCCTCGAGTCGCTCGAGCGACAGCGTCAGGTGCGAGCCGCGCTTGTCGCGCGCCAAGGCATGGATCTCGTCGACGATCACCGTCTTCACGTCGCGCAGCGCTTCTCGCCCTCGCGCCGACGTGAGTAGCAGATACATCGACTCGGGCGTGGTCACCAGAATGTGCGGCGGTCGTCGCACCATCGCTTGCCGCAAACCGGCCGGTGTGTCCCCCGTGCGCACCATCGCGCGGATCGCGGGCAACCCTTCGCCCTGCTCGGCGGCCAGCGCCAGCAACTCGCCGAGCGGCGCTTCGAGATTGCGGTGAATGTCGTTGCCCAAGGCCTTCAGCGGCGAAACGTAGAGCACCTGCGTCGTTTCGGGCAACTCGCGGGCGCGTGCCTGACGAATCAAGCGATCGATCGCGGCCAGAAAGGCAGCCAGGGTTTTGCCGGAGCCGGTCGGCGCCGCGATCAACGTATGCCGATCGGCGAGAATCGCCGGCCAACCGAGACGCTGAGCTTCGGTTGGCTCTCGGAACCGCTGGCGAAACCAGGTGGCCACCAGCGGGTCGAATTCGCCCAACAGGGGATCAGCGACGGCGTCGAACAAGGGAAGTCTGCTCATCGATACTCATTATCGGGGCGCTGCGTCGGGCTGCCAACTGTGGGCCGTATTGCGTGCCTCGATGGTTGCCGCGTGGCCTGTGCTGCAATCGCAGCTCGCCAGGCGAACGAACAAAATGAGTGCAATCCGACCCGGTCTGCCGGGCAGCATTTTGAGTGCCGAAATTGCCCCTGCCCGCACCAATCGTTAAGTCCAGCAATTCTGGTACGACTTTGGCGGCACCCTCGGCCGGCCGCGCCGGCAAACTTGCGAGCAAGCGGCGGTGACGTAGGTTTTTAGGCGGCAACAAGGGCCAGTTGCCAGGTGCTGGCGCGTCTCTGCGGCGGGAGTCTGCGCTCAGCTACCGAGATTGCCGTCTGGAGCACGCTTGACCAATTCCTGGACGAAGGTTGGCAACGGCCCCCCCGGTCTGCGCCGGCCCGCGGTTTGGCAACGCAAGCGAACACGAGCGGAGGAACTGTGCGCATGAGCGGTAGCGCCCCGCTAGTGTTGGCCCCCTTGTTGGCGAGCGAGTCGGCGCTTCCCTTGTCGAGTGGCGCCGAGAACTCGCCGGCCTTGCAGGTCGATTCGCGGCCAACCGCGGATCGCCAGATCGCCGTATTCAGCCGCGCCGCTGCTCGTGAATCGGTCTCCACCGCGCAGCGCCTGTTCGATAGCCTGCGCGAAAAGGACCCGGCGACCGCCACCCATTCGCTACGGACCACGCTTGGTTGCGGACAGTGGTCGCACGAGCTGGAACTGCCTGCCGACGAGCGCGATGCCCTGCAACTGGCGGCGCTGTTGCACGATGTGGGCAAGATCGTCGTGCCGCGCCGCGTGCTGGACAAGCCTACGGCGTTAACCGAGGAAGAAGCCGCGCTCGTCGCCCGCTGTCGTCGCGTCGGTTGGGATGTCGTGCGGCACAAGATCGCGAATCCCCAAGTCCTGGAGATTGTGAGTCAGGCGGGCGCCTGGTTCGACGGCTCGCGCAATCGGGGGTTGCCAGCGGGGCACGATCTGCCGCTCGGCTCGCGAGTGCTGGCGATCGTCGACGCCTTCGACGCGATGACCAGCCACCAGGCTTACCGTCCGGCCTTGAGCCGCGACCTGGCTTGCGAAGAGCTGTTGCGCTGCGCCGGCACGCAGTTCGATCCGGAGTTGGTCCGGCATTTCATCGAGCATCGGGCCTTCGACGCGCAGCTCATTCACGAAGCGGTCGAGGAGCGGCGTTTTTCACGACTAAACGAATGGTTGATTCCCGATGGGCTATGTCTCGACGCGCCGCCAGCGGCAGCGCCGGTGGCAGCCGTCGTGGCCGATTTCCGGCACGACGCGCTGGACGCGCAGCTCTTTCAAACCAGCCTGTTCGAGTTCTTGCGCGACGCGGTGATCTTTGTCGACAGTCAATTGCAGATCGCGTTCTGGAGCCCCAGCGCGGTCCGCATGACCGGCCTGTCGGCACAGCAAGCGCAGCAGTTGCGCTGGCGGCCCTCCTTGCTCGACTTGCGCGACGGCCGCGGCACGCGACTTCGCGAGGACGACTGTCCCGTGCGCTACGTGTTGGCGACCGGCAAGCCCTGGCAACGACGACTGCTCGTCCGCGGGCCGGCAGGGAGGCGACTGACCGTCGACGTGCAGGTGGTGCACGTGGTTGGCCCCAGCGGCGACTTGCAAGGGGCGACGATCATCCTGCGAGACTTGTCTCCCGAAGTGCAGTTGCGCGACCATTGCCAGACCTTGCAGCGGCAGGTGACGACCGACGCCCTGACCGGAGTTGCGAACCGGGCGGAGTTCGACCGCGCTCACGAGCAGAGCGTCGAGCAGCAACAGCAAACCGGCAGCCGCTATAGCCTGATTCTCTGCGACATCGATCACTTCAAATCGATCAACGACAATCATGGTCATCCGGCCGGCGATGAGGTGCTCAGGCGCTTCGCCCGCCTGCTCGAATCGCAATGCCGCGAGAGCGATCTCGTGGCCCGGTATGGCGGTGAGGAATTCGCCATCGTCTGCCCGGACTGCGCGCTCTCGGCCGCCAGATCGCGCGCGGAGAACATCCGGCAACTCGTCGCCCGCACCGAACACACGGTGCTTGGCGGCCGGGCCATAACGGCCAGCTTTGGCGTGACCAGCCTGATCGACGGCGAATCGGCCGCGCAGATGCTCGAACGCGCCGACCGCGCGCTGTACGACGCCAAGCGGGGTGGCCGCAACTGCGTCGTGGCGGTCTTTCCGCCGGGCGAAGCCGCCAACGACCACGAACCGTCGCGGGGCACGGTCGACCGCTTGCCGATCGAACAGATCTTGCTCGAGCAACAGCTCGAAACGCCGGTGCCGCTCACGCTGGCGGTCGACAAGCTGCGCGGATTTGTCACTGATATCGACGCCGAAGTGCTGTCGATTGAAGATCCTTGGGTCTGTTTGCGAATCGATGGTTCGCGCGTGCCGTTTTTGCGGCGGCAGGCCGATCGTCGATTGCGGTGCTTGATGCACGTAATGTTCGACGACGAAGTCGCCGCGTCGTCGGAAGATTCCACGCGGCGCATGAAGTCCGGGGGCAGAACGCGAATCCAGGTCGTCGTGGCCGCGCAGCGCTTGCGCGACCGCCAACGACAGGCAATGACCTGGTTCGCGCAAGAATTGCTCAGTGGCTTTCGGCAATATTTGATGGCCGAAGATGTCACTGGCGAGTGAGTCAAGCCATGAAGATCAACCGACGTTGGTTGCTGGTTACCTCGGTTTCGACGGTGCAGTTTGGCGGCCTGATGTTGGCGGTCGGCTGGTTCGTCACCTGGCTCGATAGCCATTTCGACGCGCTGATCGCGCAGAGCGACCTGGCCGCGCACTCGGAATTGCTGGGCAGCGTCGGCGATCTGACCATCAACGTGGCGACCGGCATCGGCCTGGTGTTGGTCGCCTGCTGTACGCTGCTCAACGGCTGGGTCGTGGCCCGCTACGAGCGGCGCCTGTCGCGCAGCCACACCGATCTCGAGCTGCTGGTGCAACGCCGCACCGAGTCGCTGTTGCGGCATCGAGACGCGATCATCTTCGGGCTGGCCCGGCTGGCCGACTCGCGCGACAACGAAACGGGCGAGCATCTGGAGCGGATCCGCGAGTACTGCGCCGTGCTCGTCCGGCAACTGGCGCGCAGCGAGCCGACGATCGACGCCAACTTTGTGCACGAAGTCCCCCTGGCGTCGACGCTGCACGATATCGGCAAGGTGGGCATCCCCGATGCCATTTTGCTGAAGCCCGGTCCGTTCTCGCCCGAAGAACGAGCGGTCATGCAGCAGCACGCCACGATTGGCGCCGACTGCCTGGCGGCCATTCAGCAGCGGCTCGGCGACGACGATTTCATCGAGTTGGCCCGCCAGATCGCGCTGGCGCATCACGAGCGTTGGGATGGCCACGGCTACCCGCTGGGCATGATCGGCGAGCAGATTCCGCTGGCGGCCCGCGTCGTTGCGTTGGCCGACACTTACGACGCCTTGACCAGCCGCCGCGTGTATAAGCTCGCGCTGGATCACGCGAACGCCCGGCGGGCGATTCTGCTCGAATCGGGGGGGCAGTTCGATCCCCGCATCGTGGCGGCGTTCCTGGCGAGCGAACACGAACTGCGGGCGATCAGCGAAACGGGCGCCGGAGCCGAACCACAACCGGTGCTGGTCGAGCACGGGATCGTGTTGAACAACTGGCCGCCGTTGGAACTGCCGACGCCGGACCAAGCCGCGATCGCCCCGGTGGAAGATGCCGAAGTTTCGACCCACGTGCGGCGACTGGTCGAAAACCTTTCGGCCGAGGGGCAGCGTCAATCCGATTCGTTGGAACGTTTGCGCGACCAATGCGCGGCATGCGGCGCCGCCGACGCCGACGGCCGCCCGCTGGCCGACGCGTTGGGCAACCTGATCCAGCGTCAGGTTCGATTGAGCCGGCGGCTATTGGACATCGCCGGCAAGCTCGACCTGCAATTGCCGCGCGTCGAGCGCCGCGCCGACGCGTTGGCGCGCGACGAGCTCGGCCTGTTGCATCGTGTGGCCTTCGAGAACAGCCTGATCGAGGCCCTGCGGCGGCAGGCCGACGGCGAGCCAGTGGCGCTGCTGCTCATCGATCTCGAATGCCCGGCCGACTCGTCCGACGACGGAGACGCACAGTGGCGCTTGGTGGGGGCCGTCGCGCAGTTCTTGTCCCGCATCACGCGCCGCTACGACCTGCTCGGCCGCTACGACGACCAGACCATCGCCGTCGGCATTTTGGGGATCACCTGCGAGCATGCCGGCAGTGTCGCCGAGCGCATTCGCTCGATGCTGGCCACGAGCCGCTTTCGCACCGCGGCCGGCGACATGCAATTCGTGGCTCACATCGGCGGCGCCGTCGCCAAGTCGGGTTGTTGCCATCAGTTGTTGCTGACGCGAGCGCACGAAGCACTCTCCGTGGCGCGCCTCGCGCGGGGAGCCGACTGCCGCATCTACGAGGTCGAAGGCTTGCCCGTCGGCGAGCCAGCGCTGGCGGCGTCGGGCGTCTGACGACCCAGTCTCTGAAGTCGCGCCACCTTCGACGATCGGGCGGCTCGGCCCGCAGCAAGCTGGACTGGCGCGGCAAGTCGCTCGGCCGCGCGCTGCGGCCCCCACTGCCGAGACCTTGCCCGACTCGCCATAATTGAAGGCGATCACCTTCTGGCAGAACATGTCTTTACCCCCGGTCGTTATGTCCAGTATCTCGGCTCCCAGTCGGCGACGCTTCGCCGATTATCAACGCGAAGTGCGCCGCCGCCGCGCGGCGGGCGAAAAGGTCACGGGGGGCTTTCACGGCCCGGCCCGCGCTGCCTCCGGACCGAAGCACCGCAGCTTCGGCCGGTTGTTCGTCGAATTCTGGCAGTTGCTGCGCGGCCAGCACACGGCCATCGGCTTCGCGCTGGCGACGCTCACCGTCTCGACGCTGCTGCGGCTGATTCCGCCGGCCACCACCAAGCTGATTGTCGATGTCGTGCTGGCCCCCGGCTCGAGCGCGATGTTCGACGCCAGCGCCCTGGTTCGCTGGTTGCCCGCCTGGCTGCCGCCGCTCGACGAACGCGAAACCTGGCTCTATCTGCTGGCCGGCACGATCGTCGCCATCACGTTCGTCGAGTCGCTGGTCCATCTCTGGGGGCGCTGGTACGCCACGCGAATCGTCAAGCGCGTGCAGGTCGGCGTGCGGCGCCGCGTCTTCGAGCACGCCGTGCAGTTGCCGCTGCATCGCGTCTACCAGATCAAGTCGGGGGGCGTCGCCAGCATCCTGCGCGAAGATGCCGGCGGCGTCGCCGAGTTGGTCTTCAGCATGCTCTACAACCCCTGGCGGGCGATTATCCAGTTGCTCGGCAGCCTGGTCATCCTGGCACTGGTCGATTGGCGTTTGCTGCTCGGCTCGCTGGCGCTGTTGCCGACGATCTATCTCACGCATCGCACCTGGATCGGCCGCATCCGGCCGCTCTATCGCGACATTCGCCTGCGGCGTCAGGAAATCGACGGTCACGCCACCGAAGTCTTCGGCGGCATGCGCGTGGTCCGCGGCTTCGATCGCGGACGCAGCGAGACCGGCCGCTACGCGCGCGGCACGCACTTGATGGCGCGCCAGGAACTGAACGCTTGGTGGTGGACGCGCATCGTCGAGCTGTTGTGGGAACTGCTGTTACCGCTGGCATCGGCGGCCTTGATGCTCTACGGCGGTCTGCAGGTGGTGCACGGCACGCTGACGCTCGGCGACCTGATGATGTTCTTGGCCTACCTGGCGATGCTCCTGGGACCGTTGGCCGTGCTGGCCAACAGCGCCACGCAATTCCAAGGCGACCTGGCCGGGCTCGATCGCGTGCTCGATCTGCTGGCCGAGCCGATCGAACTGCCGCGGGCCGACGACGCCATTGTGTTGCAGCCGAGCGAAGTGGCCGGCGCCATCCGCCTGCGCGACGTCAGCTTTGCCTATCCCAATCAAAGCGAGCGCGTGCTCAAGCACATCCAGCTCGATGTGCCGGCTGGCTCGACCGTGGCGCTCGTCGGGCCCAGCGGCGCCGGCAAAACGACGCTGTCGAATCTCGTCGCGCGGTTCTACGATCCGACCGAGGGGCGCATCGAGCTCGACGGCGTCGATCTGCGGCAGCTCGATGTCGAAAGCTATCGCCGACTGCTGGGGATCGTCGAGCAGGAGGTATTTCTGTTCGATGGCACCGTGGCCGAAAACATCGGCTACGCCGTGCGGCACACCGACCAGGAGCAAATTCGCGAAGCCGCCCGCTTGGCCCACGCCGACGAATTCATTCGCGAGCTGCCAGCCGGCTACGACACCATCATCGGCGAGCGCGGCGTGCGGCTCAGCGGCGGGCAGCGTCAACGGCTGGCGATCGCCCGCGCGGTGCTGGCCAATCCGCGGATTTTGATTCTCGACGAAGCGACCAGCAATCTCGACACCGAAAGCGAGCGCTTGATCCAGCGCAGCCTGGCCACGCTGCTGCGCGGGCGGACCAGTTTCGTAATCGCTCATCGCTTGAGCACGATCCGCCACGCCGACTTGATCGTGGTGCTCGAAAATGGCGAAATCGTCGAGCAGGGGACGCACGACGAGCTGATGGCCCAAAGCGGCCGGTACCGCCACATGGTCCACTTGCAATTGGGTGGCTCGGATGTTGAATATCCAGTAGAAACGTGAAGATTCCGGAGGCTTGATCGCCTGGGTTTTTTCAGAGGGAGCCGTCCCATGGATCGCCGAGAATTCTTGAACTGGGCCGCGGCGTCGACCGTCGCGGCGGGCGGACTGACGCAACGATTGTCGGCCGTGGAACCGGGCGGCACGGAGCGGGCTCCCCTCGAGCACGATCCGCATTGCGCGACGGGTCCCGGCTTCGCTTCGCCGGCCGAGGCCATGCTGGCCGAACCCGAAAAGCTCCTCTACACCGTGGCGCTGTACGTCGGCACCGGCGTCAAGAAGCCCGACTACCTGGCGACGATCGACGCCGATCCGCAATCGAAGACCTACGGCCAGGTGATCCACCGGCTGCCGATGCCCAACGTCGGCGACGAGTTGCATCACTTCGGCTGGAACATCTGCAGCTCGTGCCACGGCGACGCCAAAGCCAAGCGGCGCTATCTGCTGGTGCCCGGCCTGCTTTCCAGCCGCATTCATATCGTCGACACGATCGATCCCCGCGCGCCCAAGCTGCACAAGGTGATCGAGCCCGCGGAGATCAAGCGGAAGACGAACTTATCGGCGCCGCACACGGTCCATTGCCTGGCCGACGGCACGATCATGATCTCGATGCTCGGCGACGGCGACGGCAACGCCCCCGGCGGCTTCCTGCTGTTGGACGAGCAGTTCAACATCGTGGGGCACTGGGAGAAGTCGCGCGAGGGGATGAACTTCAACTACGACTTCTGGTATCAGCCCCGTTTGAACACGATGATCTCCAGCGAGTGGGCCGCCCCGCACACGTTTCAGCGCGGTTTCGATCCCAAGGAAGTCGAGGCCGGCAAGTACGGACATAGCATTCAGGTCTGGAACTGGCGCGACCGCACGATCGAGCAGACGATCGACCTGGGCCCCGAGGGACTGATCCCGCTCGAAGTGCGGTTCCATCACAATCCCGACAGCGCACACGGTTTCGTCGGCGCGGCCCTGTCGAGCACGATGTGGCATTACCACAGGCCGGGCGAGCGATGGCAGGCCGACAAGGTCATCGCCGTCGACCCAATCGAGCACCAGGGTTGGCCCTTCCCCGTGCCGGGGTTGATCACCGACCTGGTGCTGTCGCTCGACGACCGCTTCTTGTATTTCTCCAACTGGCTGCACGGCGACGTGCGGCAGTACGACGTCTCGAACCCGGCCAGCCCCAAGCTCACCGGCCAACTGTGGCTCGGCGGCGTGCTGGGGCGGGGGATGGAAGTCGCCGGCCGCAAACTCGGCGGCGGGCCGCAAATGCTGCAACTGAGCCTCGACGGTCGCCGGCTCTACGTCACCAACTCGCTCTACAGCAGTTGGGACAATCAGTTCTATCCCGACATGGCCAACGCCGGCTCGTACCTGCTGCAGATCGACTGCGACACGCAGTCTGGCGGTATGCAAGTCAACGAGCGGTTCGTGGTCGACTTCGGCCAGGAGCCGGAGGGACCCTCCCGGGCACACGAGGTTCGCTACCCAGGCGGCGACGCGACTTCGGATATCTGGACCTAGCGCCGCGGCCAGTAGTGCCGCTGGGGACTGTCCCCGTTTTGACGAGCGACTTCGCGCACACCTACCGCTGGCAAGCCCGCCCTGTCAATCGGCCCAGCGCCGGACCGCGCGATCCCCTCGTCGACGACACCAGCCGCAAGCCATAGATGCGGCGGATCGCCAACAGCACGGCGGCGAGCGCGCCGATGATGGCGACATCGTACAGGAGTAGTCGCGTACGCGCCATCAGTTCCCATTCCCAGTTTGACAACTCGGACGGGTTGCGAATGGTCACCAACGCTGTGTGCGCAGCCAAAGCAACCAGCAGGCCGATGACACACCGTTTCGGCCCCACAAATGCCAGACTGCTGAACAGCACGCCGACCGCGATTGCCGCGCATACTGAACCGTCCACGAAACTCTGTTCAAAAATCCAGTAGGCACTCGGAAATTCTCGGGAAGACTCAGCTTCAAACCGGAAATGACGCATCAGCAACAAGCCGGCAAACCACGCTGACACCGCCACCAGGATAACCATCAACTCGAGAAGCGAAATCTGTAATCGGCGCCTTACATGCGTGAACAAGCGGTTCGTCGGAACCAATCGCCACCCTCGACAGTGCATCCAAAGAAGCAGCATGGCAGCGGTTGTCGCGAAGAATGAGCCAAAAAACCAGTATTCCCAGCGATCGAGAAAACTGGATACCGTGTTGCACGCCCTCCAAGTAAACGAAAGGGAGGTACCAAGCAGAACGGCTACCATCGTGCGCATGATGAACGAGACGCGCTGCTGGGCGAGCGACCAGAACACCTGGCAACTCACGGCCAAGAACAACGAACCATCGTAAAGCGTACCGAGAATGAACTGAGCAAGCGGGATGCCAAGAAAATTGGGCCTCCGAAGGTAGTCAAATAGCACATCCACCAGCGCGTGCCACGCTGGCCAGCATGCGACGGCAGCGAGATTCAGAGCTATCAACGCCATGCTGATAACAACAAATCGCCTGCTGCTCAGCCGCAAGAAGTTTGCACGACGCCGCGACATGGATTGCCTCTAAGTGGCCAGCCACCCTGGAGACAAAAGTGGGGATGTCGCTGCTTGCGATCCACAGCGGCGTTTCGGCTGCGCGGCCATGTGATCATTCTAATCGAGGCGCATCGCTTGGTCGGCACGCCGAGCACACGTCGCCTGCCCGTTCGCTAACGACCAACGGGTGCGCGGTCACTCTTGGGCCGCATCACGGCCCCAGTTAATAGCCAGGTGGCGTCAGCCCCTGGGGGTAATGCGCGCCACGAGTCACGTTCTTGGAGGACGAGATAGCCCCACCGGGGCGACAGTCCCGCAGGCAGGCCACGAAGAATATCTGTTGCCCCTTCAGGGCTCGTGGGAGTGGGAGTTGAGAAACAAACCTCGAGCGCGCACTCCCGTTCCAGGGGTTAACACCCGTCAGCGACCCCGGACCGGCCTCGCAGAGGCCGGCTACAGGAAGGCGCGATCTGCGGATCACGGCCGCGCAGTTGAACTTCGCCGGTAACCCGATCACAATCCGGCCAGCAGAACCCAGTGCAGGCTCCAATCGATCCCGCTGGTTGTCGATTGCCCGCTTTCGCGCCCACGTTTCGCTCGGCCTGGCCAAATACGAGCGCTGGCTGCCCGGCACCATCAAGTTTGTTGAGGGAAGAAAATCGTGAATCGGTCTAATCTCGCGCGGCGAGTCACTGGTTCGTCGACCTCTATATCGTCGACCTGCATGTTGTGCTTTCTGCTAGCCGCCACGTGCGGCCGGGCTGCCGATTGGCAGCCGGGCGAAACGCCGCTGATGACGCGTTGGGGAAAGCAGGTCGCCCCCGACGCCGTCCATCCCGAATACCCACGGCCGCAGCTCGTCCGCCCCGACTGGTTGAATCTCAACGGACTTTGGCAGTTCGCCACGTCGGACGACGAAGCCGAAGCTCCCCCCATCGGCCGCGATCTCGACGAACAGATTCTCGTTCCCTTTCCGATCGAGTCGGCCCTCTCGGGCATTACGCGACGAACCGAGCGCGCCTGGTATCGCCGCACCTTCGAACTGCCGCCCGGTTGGTCCCAGGGGCAGCAACCGCGGCGCATGTGGCTGCGGTTTGGCGCCGTCGATTGGCACGCCCGCGTCTGGGTCAACGGCCAACCGGTCGGCGAGCACCGTGGGGGCTACGATCCGTTTGGCTTCGACGTCACCGACGCATTGAAATCCTCGGGATCGCAAGAGGTGATTGTCGGCGTCTTCGATCCGTCGGACGCCGGCACGCAAGCTCACGGCAAGCAGCACAAGAAGGCCGAGGGTATCTGGTACACGCCGACCACCGGCATCTGGCAAACGGTGTGGCTCGAGCCGGTGCCGGCCGAGGGGATCGATCGGCTGCAGATCACGCCGAACGTCGACCAAGGACAAGTGACCATTCGCGTACAGCGAACAGCGCCGGCCGGTCAGGGGGAAGGCGCGGCAAGCCCGCCGGCGAAGCTCGTCGTGTCGGTTCGCGATGGCGATCGCGAGGTTACCAAGGCCGAGGGGTCGGCTGCCGATCCACTGACGGTCCAATTGCCCGATGCCAAGCTGTGGTCGCCGGCCAGCCCGCATCTATACGACTTGCAGGTATCGCTGGTGGTCGACGGCCAGCCGCTCGACGCGGTCGATAGTTATTTCGGCCTGCGCAAAATCGAGCTCAAGCAATTCGGCGGCGTCACGCGCCTGGCGCTCAACGGCGAACCGCTGTTTCAGGTAGGGCCGCTCGATCAAGGATTCTGGCCCGACGGGCTGTACACCGCCCCCAGCGACGAGGCGCTGAAGTTCGATGTCGAAGTCACGCGACGGCTCGGCTTCAACATGTCGCGCAAGCACGTCAAGGTCGAGCCCGACCGTTGGTATTACTGGTGCGACAAGCTGGGCTTGCTTGTCTGGCAGGACATGCCGCACGGCGACCATGTGAAAGAGGCGGCCGAGCAATTCGAGAGCGAACTGGCCCGCATGGTCGAGCACCTGGGCAATCATCCGTCGATCGTCATGTGGGTGGTGTTCAACGAAGGCTGGGGACAGTACGACACGCCACGGCTGGTCGAGCAGGTGCGCAAGCTCGATCCGCGGCGGATCGTTTCCAACGCCAGCGGCTGGTTCGACCGCAAGTGCGGCGACGTGATCGACATGCACGCCTATCCCGGCCCCGGCGCGCCGCAACCCGAGGCCGATCGCGCGGCGGTGCTCGGCGAGTTCGGCGGCTTGGGTCTGGCCGTCGAAAGCCACGTCTGGACCGAAAAAGCATGGAGCTACCGGGGAACCGCGGGGCGCGAAGAATTGACGCTCGGCTACATCAACTTGCTGCGACGCACCTGGCAGTTGCGCGACAAGCCGGGCTTGAGCGCCGCGGTCTACACCCAACTGACCGACGTCGAACAGGAGATCAACGGGCTGCTGACTTACGATCGCCAGGTGATCAAGGTCGACGTCGATCGCGTGGCGGCCGCCAATCGCGGCGAGTTCCCGCGCGAGCGGATCGTGGTGCCGACGGCGCGCGAAGAATCGATCGAGTGGCGCTACGCCGAAACCAAGCCGGCCGACGATTGGACGAAGCCCGAGTTCGACGCCTCGAACTGGCAGGCCGGGATCGCCGGCTTCGGGGCCGACGGCACTCCCGGGGCCGTGGTCCGCACGCCCTGGAAATCGGGAGATATCTGGTTGCGGCGCGAAGTAACGTTGCCGGCCGAACTGCCCGACAAGCTGGTCTTTGTCGTGCATCACGATGAGGAGTGCGAGATCTACGTCAACGGCGTGCTGGCCGGTAAGACCACCGGTTACACGACCGACTACGAGTGGGTGGGGCTAACGCCCGAGGGGGCCGCCGCTCTCAAGCCAGGCAAGAACGTCTGGGCCGTGCACTGCCATAACCGGCTCGGCGGACAATACATCGACGTGGGCCTGGCGGAGTTGGAGTAAGACGCCAGTTGCGCTGGGGCCTGACACATTCACGGACAGATCAAGCAGGCTGTGAGCTGCGCCCCGGCCGGCCTGGCGCCGAAGCCAGCTTGCTCTCGACTTCGACGATGCGGGCCGTGGTCTTCAGCACCACGTCGGGCGTTAGCGAGACGCTGTCGATCCCCTCGTGAATCTGGAATTCGGCGAACTCGGGGTAGTCGCTCGGCGCTTGTCCGCAGATGCCGATCTTCCGCCCGCACCGTTTGACGGTTTGAATCGCCTTGCTGATGGTCCGTTTCACGGCCAGATCGCGCTCGTCGAACAGATGAGCGATGATCTGCGAATCGCGATCGACCCCCAGCACCAACTGCGTCAGGTCGTTGGAGCCGATCGAAAAGCCGTCGAAGATCTCGGCGAATTCCTCGGCGCAGACCACGTTGCTGGGGATCTCGCACATGACGTAAAGTTCGAGCCCGTTTTCGCCGCGCCGCAGGCCGTGTTTTTCCATTTCGGCCTGCACGCGCCGACCTTCGGGGACGGTCCGGCAGAAGGGGATCATAAGTTTGAGATTCGTCAGGCCGAACTCGTCGCGGACCTTCTGCATGGCCCGGCACTCGAGCGCGAAGGCATCGCGGTAGCGCGGATCGTAGTAGCGCGAGGCGCCGCGAAAGCCGATCATCGGATTCTCTTCGGTCGGTTCGTAGTTGGCGCCGCCGATCAGGTTGGCGTATTCGTTGGTTTTGAAATCGCTCATCCGCACGATCACGTCTTTGGGGTAGAAAGCCGCGGCGATTGTGCCGACCCCTTCGGCCAGTCGATCGACGAAGAATTGCGCCTTGTCGGCGTAGCCGGCGGTGGCGGCGTCGATTTCGCGGCCGACCGGCAGGCTCCGCAAGCGATCGTATTCCAACAGCGCGTTGGGATGCACGCGGATGTAGTTGCTGATGATGAACTCCATCCGCGCCAAGCCGACGCCGTCGTTGGGGACGAACGACAAGGCGAAGGCCTCTTCGGGGTTGCCGACATTCATCATGACCTTGGTTTTCGCGCGGCCGACCTTCGACAAATCGAGCTGCTGGACTTCGAAGTCGAGCAGGCCTTGATAGACGTGGCCGGTCTCCCCCTCGGCGCAAGAGACGGTTACGTCTTGTCCGGTTTTCAGACGCTCGGTCGCGACTTCGGTGCCGACGACCGCCGGCAGACCGAGCTCGCGGCTGACAATGGCCGCATGGCAGGTTCGCCCGCCGCGGTTGGTGACGATGGCCGCGGCCTTCTTCATCACCGGTTCCCAATCGGGATCGGTCTTGTCGGTTACCAGGACTTCGCCGGGGCGAAACTGGTTCAAATGGTGTGCATCGCGAATGACGCGGACCGGTCCGGCGGCGATCTTCTCCCCCACGCTTGCGCCCGACAACAACAGCTCGCCGCGCGTTTTCAGTCGATAGGTGGCCAGTACCTGGCCCGATTCGCGCGAGTGAACCGTCTCGGGCCTGGCCTGCAGCATGAACAGCTCGCCGGTCAGGCCATCCTTCGCCCATTCCATATCCATGGGGCAAGCGGCTCCGTGCCGGCGCGTGTAATGGTCTTCGACGATCACGGCCCAGCGAGCCAACGTCAGCACTTCGTCGTCGCTGATGCAGAATCGTGCGCGATCGTCGGGCGGCACGGGTACGTTCTTCACGGCCCGCGAACCCCCCAGATCGTAGACGAGCTTCAGCTCTTTGGTCCCCAAGCCGCGCCGAATGATGGGCCGACAACCGGTCGCCAGCGTCGGCTTGAAGACGTAAAACTCATCGGGGTTCACCGTCCCCTGCACGATGTTCTCACCCAGACCGAAGGCCGCATTGATCAAGACGACGTCGCGAAAGCCGGTCTCCGTGTCGAGCGAGAACATGACGCCCGAGGCCCCCAAGTCGGAGCGCACCATCCGCTGGATGCCGGCCGAGAGGGCCACTTGCATGTGGTCGAACCCCTGATCGGCGCGATAAGAAATGGCGCGGTCGGTGAACAGCGACGCATAGCTGCGCCGCACGGCGTCGACGACCGCCAAACCGCCTCGCACGTTTAGATATGTCTCGTGCTGACCCGCGAAGCTGGCCTCGGGCAGGTCCTCGGCCGTTGCGCTGGTGCGAACCGCCACGTCGATTGGTTCCGAACCCGCGCCGCTCAAGCTGGCATAGGCCGACTGAATGGCCTGGGCGAGATCGTTGGGGAGCGGAGTCGAAAGAATCGCCTCGCGAATGCGCCGCCCGCGCGTGCGCAGGTTCTCGACATTCTGGGTATCGAGATCGGCCAGGAGCTCGCGAATCCGCGAATCGAGTCTGGTATGGGAGAGGAAATAGCGAAAGGCTCCGGCCGTCGTGGCGAAACCGTCGGGCACGCGAATGCCGGCGCTGGTCAGTTCGCGCAGCATTTCGCCGAGCGACGCGTTCTTACCTCCCACCAGGGCCACGTCGCCGATGCCCACCTCGCGGAATTGTCGAATGTAGTCGGTTGCTTGAGCGGGCATGTGCGCGACCTCAAATCGGATGATGTGTCAAAAGTTGATTCCGGCACAACGAGTGCCCAGTGGGCAACTCGCCGTATTCTGTTGCCGCGCGCCGGCGATGAGCGGCTTCGCACGCCGCATTGGGCGAAACGGCGCGCCTGAGCCCGCTCGCACGTCGCGGATTTCGCGACCGAACCGGACAAGGCCGGGCAACTGCGCGCGTCGCGGATGTTGTTCCCCATGGCACGGCAACTGCACGTTGCATGCCCGCCAAAACGAAAAAGCGCCTGGGGAGGCGCTCATACTCGATCGCCGACTTGGCGCGCGCCACGCGCTCGTTATCTCTCACGACTGCCGCAAAGGGAAGCACAACAATGGCTAGCCTGACCTTGACGTTGACCGACGAACAACGCGACTTGCTGGTGCGCATGCTCGACGTGGCTTTGGCCGAAACACGAGTCGAGGCGCATCGGACGCATTTTTCGCCCGACTACCGCAAGCAGGTCCTTCAGGAAGAAGAACAGATCAAGACACTGCTGGGGCAACTGCGTGGGGCCGGCGGCTAACTCGATTTCTCCACTTTGTTGCTGGAGAGTCGCGCCCCTATTGCCGTTTCTGGGCGAAGCGCTAGCGAGCAGGTCGTTAGCCGGCGGCGGCCAGTACGTCGTCGATCAGTCGCCGCGGCGCGCCGATGTCGAGCACGTGTACCTCGCCGGTGAACCGCGCTGCGCCGGCCGTTAGAAACCCGATCTTGTTGGCGACGAACGTCGCGGTGTGCTTCGCCACGATCGTACGCTGTGCGGCGACTCCGCTGTCGCAGTCCAGCCCGCTCGGCACGTCGACCGCCACGATCGGGGTTGACGCGCGGTTCAATTCGTCGATCACATGGTCGAGCGGTGGTCGCGGTTCGCCCCGCGCGCCCGTACCGAGCAACGCGTCGACGATCCACGACGTGCCATCGGTCAGTTCGCTCAGCCGCGCGACGAGCAGCTCGTCGTCGAGTGGCGTGCCGTCGGACTCAAACAGGCGGCTGAGTGCCAGGCCCGCGCGCTCGACAATCTGATAGTTAGCGGCGGCATCGGGCGAGTAGTCGCGGGGGGGATTGCACAGCGCGACTCGCACTTCGTGCCCTCGCAAATCGAGGTGCCGCGCGATCACGAAGCCATCGCCGGCGTTGTTGCCGCGGCCGCAAGCCACGAGAACCGGGCCGGCGATGCCCAACTCCTCCAGCAGATCGACCACGCCCCGCCCCGCGTTCTCCATCAGAACCAGGCTGCTGATGCCGTACTCTTCGCAGGCGCGGCGATCGACCTCGCGGCATTGCTGGCGATTGAGAGCTGGTCGTGTCATCTTGAAGCTTGGGTGTTGATGCGGCGGCAGGAGCACGTTTTGCGGCGGCTCGATCGCGCCGCACAGTCGTGCTTCACTGCTGGGCAAGCCAGCAGGCGCAGCTCGAGCCAGGTCTTGAAACTGCCTCTAGCTGCTTCTAGCTGCGCAGGTCCGCCGGCGGCGGCAGTTTACGTAAACCCTTCCAGGTTTACGTTAGCGATGCCAAGCTTACGTTAACTGTGCCAGCAGTCGATCGACAAGCGGCCAGCCGGCGATGTCCCAAGTTGACACCAGCCGGCCGGCGATGCGCGGCGAACCCGCCCCGCGACGAGTGTGTCCTGAAACCGCCTGGTCGGGCCTTGCCGAGGCGCTTCCAGTCGATACCATGAACGTTCGCGATCGGCCCCCGGCGTGCGTCATCTCCGCGTCGGGCGGAATTCGTTCGCCGCGCCCCCTTAGCTCAATTGGCAGAGCATCTGACTCTTAATCAGAGGGTTGATGGTTCGAGTCCATCAGGGGGCACTCCAGAATCTCGGCATCTCTCGCCATTCTGGCGGTGCTCAGACTTCGTTCCCGACGGCCTCTTGTCGCCCACTTGCTGCAAGAGACTGCAACCTGCTGCAACCTAGCGCAATTGGTCTGACAAGCCCCGAGCAAGCCGACTTGGTCGCCTGCACGAGCAAGAGGCGAACAAGCGATTCCAAGGTTTTGCTGTACGAGCATCAAATTGCCGGCGGCGTGGACTTCGGACACTGAGCCCATGCTCGGTGCTCTGAACCTCTCGCAGGAATCGACAAATGACAACCCGGCGGAAGTCTGCTGTCGAGTCCGCCATACTTAGTCGGTATCCCCAGCAAAGGACCAAACCGACGACCGTAGCACTCGGTCGACTTGTACGGAAACTGTTCGCCCTAGTACTACAGCGCTAACTCGTGCTCCATCCGCAACGGGGTAGTTCGGTCATTCGGATGCCCAGCGCGGCGAGTGCTCGTCGTGTTGTTTTGCTGTGGGACTGACGTGCTTGGGCGTTGCGTCGCT
>JBFXAH010000034.1:0-49299 GCA_050184475.1 Pirellulales bacterium
GCATTGCTTTTGCGCCTTGGCGCCTTGGCGCGAGATCCAACTCCACCGCAAGGAGAATCCAACCCCGGACCTCTCTGCGATCCTCGGGACCTCGGCGGCAATCTGACCTAGGACGCAAAACGGTTCGTTAGGACGCAACGAGGACGCAAACGATTGGATTTGCGTCCTAGAATAAGTTGTTTCAGGGCAACTACTTCACTGCCGCCACCAGCGGCCTAGGACGGTAAGGACGCAAAATTACGGACATGGAGCGAGAGATAAAGCGAATTCACCATCCACAGATTTCACAGATGGGCCGCTCGTGGACTCGTCCGCATCCCAATCTGCGGTAATCGGCGAAATCTGCGGACCGCAAAGCTGCATTTCTTGGCGCCTTCGCGCCTTTGCGCGAGATCCGTTGCCCTTGGCCCCTAATCCCTAATCCCTGACCACTATCCCCGACTCGGGACGCAAAATGCCAATTCGGGACGCAAGCGGGACGCAAACCTTTGGATTTGCGTCCCGACGCAAGTTACTGCCCATGAAACCCTTAACCTCTAGTACCACCCACCCGGGACGGTCGGGACGCAAAATTACGGGCCTTCTTAGGTTGTGGGGGGGTACTACCGTGTGCCCAGTCCAGGAGTCGAGGCCTTAGTTCGAGGACCGGCGGCCAGTTGTGGCAGCCTGGTGCGACAAAATTCGCGCTTGAGCACCGGTTGGCCCTCTGCCGACAAGCACTTATGATTACCTGGGCCTTGGTTGGTGGCCGCAGAACTGGCGCCGATCGAGCCCGCGGCTGCCCGGCCGCCTGAATTGCACCTTCGATCCCACGAGAGCCAGAGTTTCGATGGCCAAGCAAGGTCCCCGCAAGAAGCTGCCCAAAGAGATCGCGGTCATCAACGCCGACAACTGCACCGGCTGCGAGGCCTGTCTCGAGGTCTGCCCGGTCGACTGCATCGTCAAGAAGCAGCAATACGTCGGGCTGCCGAACATGCAGAGTTGGTGCGAGATCGACTTCGAGCGCTGCGTGGGCTGCGAGGTTTGCGTCCGTATTCCGCGGAAGAAGACCGATCCGTACGACCTGACGGTCTGCCCCTGGGACGCCATCGAAATGGTCCCCACCGAACAGTTGGCCACGGTCGTGGCGCAAATCGGCGGGCCGCCGGTCTACATTCACGAGAATTGGGACCGCCTGGTCGGCACGGCCCAGCATCTGGCCGAACTGAAGGCTGAAGCGGGCTGAGCCTGGTTTCGTCCAGTCGCACTCGGCGGTGCGGGCGTGCTAGCGTTGCTAGCAGGTTTCGGCTCAATGCCGTCAGCTCGACCGCGCGGCGAAACTGCTCTTGCCCCGCAGCGGCGACGGCGATAAAAGTCGCGCCAATCGGCTCAGGCTCGCGCAGGGCGCCGAGCTCGAGCACCTCTGTAGTACGGCTCCGTGAAATTGAAGTCTCTTTCAGTGCGGCTCGAACTCGCAGCTTGCCGGCTGCGACACACCGCGGGCGTCGGCTCACCGGCGTGCGGCTGGTTCCTCGGAGCGGGTGCCATGGGCACATCACTCGGTCGATTGCTGTTGGGGATGGCGGTTGCCGTCGGCCTGGCCGGCGGCGTGCAGGCCGCCGAAGCGACCAGCACCGAAGTCGCGCAGTCGTTCTGGGGCGCTTTTCTCGATGCCGACCCGGGACGCATGGCGAAGCACTATGCGCCGCGCGTCACACTGAAGGCGGGCTCGGAGTTGCTCAAGCCCGACTATGGGTTGAACGCCAGCGGCGACCAGGGCAAAGACCTGGTGGTCGATCGCCGCGATCTGCAACGCGGCTACGAGCAGATGTTCAAACGCGTGGGGCGCGAGAAATGGGTCGCCAGCAGTCAGAAGCTGCGCGACGTGAAGCTGACCTATATCTCGGCCGTCGACGCCAATAAGTACTTCGCCCTCTTTCAGGCGGTCGCCGGCGAATTGCTGGTGCAGGTCCACACTGATCCCGACCCCCTCTTCTTCCTGATGCGGCAAGATGAGCGCGGCCGCTGGTCGATCGTGGCCGAAGCCTTCGATTGAGCGGGCGACTGACGACCGACGATTGCACGATCGCGCGTGGTTTGCCATGCTGAGGCGCGGGGACTTTACCCGTCCATCGCCTCGCAGGATGCCGCCGCCATGACCGCTGCTGCCAGTGCCGCCGATCGGCGAATCTTGATTGTCAGCGACAACGACTACGAAGATCTTGAGCTCTGGTACCCAAAGCTGCGGCTGATCGAGGCCGGCGCGCACGTCACCGTCGCGGCCCCGCAGGCCGACAAGATCATCCACGGCAAGCACGGTTATCCGTGCCGCTCCGACGCTGCGATCGCCGACATGGAGGTCGACGATTTTCATGGCCTTGTGTTGCCAGGCGGTTTCGCCCCCGACAAGCTGCGCCGCGACCAGACGTTGCTGGCGCTGGTGCGGCAGTTTCACGAAGCTGCGAAGCTGGTGGCGGCCATCTGTCACGGTGGCTGGATCGCGATCTCGGCCGGCGTCTATCGCGGCGTGCGCGTGACCGGCTCGCCGGGCATCAAGGACGACCTCGTCAATGCCGGTGCTGTTTGGGAAGACGCCGCGGTCGTCGTCGACCGGCACTTCGTCTCCAGCCGCAAGCCGGACGACTTGCCGCAGTTCTGTCAGGCGATCCTCGAACAACTGGCGGGCCACGGTAAGAAGCAGCTCGGGTAAGGTAGCTCACGCGCTTGTCGACCATTCGTCCGACAGCCCTGCCAGATGCGACGCGCGGCGCCCGGGATCGCGCGGCCGGCGCCCAGCGCTGGGCCCGACAGATCGTCGAACGAGCGCTACCGAGCATGGCGGCTGATATCTGCCGCGGCGGTCGGTTCTCCGCGGACACAATCCCGCACGAGTCGCTCGAAGCCACGCTGCTGATGTTGGTCGTGGCGGATTGGTTGTCGCAACGCGCTCCACGGGGACGACTCGCCGGCGTGCTACGGACGATCGCCAGGCCAGCCGCAACGGCGAAGTCTCGCGACCGAGACGGCGCCTCGCATCCATGGCCGAGACTTCGCGCCGAACTTGACCGGCTGGGGCTGCCTGCGTGGCCAACACGCAGCGACGCGCAACGTGCGGACGCGGCGTGGCCATTTTGTGATCTATCGGCCGAATGTCTCAGTGAGCTGATCGCGCTGATCCGCAGTGCAGGCGATCGCGAAGTCGCAGGCAGCACTCTACGGAGCGCGGGCCAATCGAGTTTATCGGCAGAGTCGTATGTCAGCATGTTGGGCGCGCTACGGCAAACCTTGCTCGAATACGAACTGATCGCTCCGCAACTTGCCGCGCCACCATCCGCGGCCGACCAGACGCCGGCCGCCTGGCAAGCGACGCGTTCGCTGGCCCGTCGACGCGGCACGGGGAGCTATTACACGCCATTCCCGTTGCGACGTTGGCTGGTGCAGCGCACACTCGCCCCCGCCTGGAGGGCATGGCTGCGGGCAACGGCGACCAGTGACTCCGACTCGCCGCCGCCGCGCGTGCTCGATCCCGCGATGGGGGCCGGGCACTTCCTGGTGTCGGCGCATCAATGGTTGGCGCGGCAGTTGCGCAAGCTGGCGAGCGAGGCGCCGCATCATCCGGCGGTCGCCACGGCTAATGGTCGATACGAACGCTTCGTGCTCGCCCATTGTCTGTGGGGCACCGACTCGGATGCCGTCACCGTGGCCGCGGCGCGCGTCGGTCTGTGGCTGGCGGCAGGGGCGCCGAGCCAGACAACGGGCTTCGAGCGTTTGCAGCTTGCCGATGCCCTGGTCGAACCGGTGATCGAGCCCAGCGGTTTCGACGTCGTGCTGGGAAACCCTCCTTATGGAAAGCCGGCCGATCGCGCGTATCGTAGTGTTGTGCGCAAGCGGTTCGCTGGCACTCGACACAACGCCGACCTTTCGGTGGCGTTCGTCGCCCTGGCGCGCGAGGCGCTTCGACCTGCTGGTCGCGTAGGCCTGGTGCTGCCGAAGCCGCTCTCGTATAGCGCGGCCTGGCGTCGTTTGCGGCGCGAAATCACGCCTGAAGTCGTCGCGTTGTGCGACGTCGAGTGCGGCTGGCGCGAGGTGCGCCTCGAACAGATGTTGCTGGTACTTTCGCCGCACGCACGTCGCGCCGGCTACGCCACCGCGCGAGCCGACGGCACTCGTTTTGTGCGCGGGCCACGATGCGCGGTTTCGCTGGCGACGCGGCTCGACACGCTCCCCGCCGGGGCCGACGTCCGCGACTGGCGCCGCTTCGACCGCCTGCGCTGCGGCCGGCAATCGTTCGGGGATGTTTGTCGCACGTTCCGGGGGCTGCCGGCGCAGCGCCAGTTGCGAGCGGCCGGTGAGATCGCAGTCTTGGGCGGGCGCGACCTGGTGCCGTTTGGCGTCCGCTCGACCAGCGGTTACCTCGCGGCGGCCGAGGTTCCAGCGGAACTTACGAACGGACCGCGGCTGCTCTTCCAGAACATCGTGGCTCACGTGCAGCGGCCGCGGCCGCACTTGCGATTGATCGGCACCTGGCATGCCGGCCAATTGGCCACGCTCGACACGGTCAACAATGTGGTGGACCGCCGCGACGAGGTCGATCTCTGGGCCGTGCTGGCCTTGCTGCAATCGCAGCTCGTCAATTGGTACGTCTACACGTTCGTTTACAATCGAGCCGTGCGGACGATGCATTTTGATCAATACTTCCTGGACAAGATCCCGCTCCCCGAGCGGCTCGACGACTACGCGGCGGCCCTGGCTGCCGCGGCGCGGCGCGCGACTGAGATCACGGCTGCCAGGCCTGCGGCGGTTGGTTATGATCGAACGCTGTCGAGTGCGATTCCCGCGCGGGGCACTTCGGGCCGTTCCGACACAGCGGACGCCCTGCAAATCGAGTTGAGGCTTGTCAACCACGACATTGAGTCGCTCACTCGCGCGGCATACGGGCTTCGATAAGGACCAGTTTTGGTGCGTTCGCCGGATAAGATTCTGAATCTCGACCAGGCGGCAACGGTGCGAGCCAGCCGCGACTCGCAGCGCCCTTCGCGCCGCCGCGTTTTGCAGATCGGCGTTGGCGCCGCGGCAATCGCGGCTGCCAGCCGCTTGACGCTTGCCGCAGTGGACGACGACCAGCTTCGCCTGGCGACCTTCTCCGCCGACGTCACGCCGCCGATCGGTCATCCGTGCATGGGAGGGGGCATCGCGCCGGCCAGTCGCATCGACGATCGACTCGGCGCGCACGGCATTGTGTTGCTCGGTTCGGGCGAACCGATCGTGTTGGTGGCGGTCGACTGGTGCGAGATCCGCAACGACGCCTACGATCGCTGGCGCGAGGCGCTGGCCGAGGCCGCCGGCACCACGCCCGTGCGCGTGCTCGTGGCCAGCGTCCACCAGCACGACGCCCCGGTCGCCGATCTGGCGGCCGAGCGATTGCTTGAAGACGCCAAGCTTAAGGGCCGCATCTGCGATCCGGCCTTCCACGAGCGCGCCGTGCAAAGCGTCGCCCGAACGCTGCGCACTGGGCTGTCCAACTCCCGGCCGCTTACGCATCTGGGCCTGGGCGAGGCACGCGTCGAGCAAGTCGCCAGCAATCGCCGGTTCGTCGATGCGGCTGGCCGGCTGCGCTTCGATCGCACCAGCGCCAGCCGCGATGCCGAGGCCCATCGCGCCGACGAAGGGACCATCGATCCGCTGCTCAAGACGTTGAGTTTTTTCGATGGCGATACTCCTCTAGCTGCGCTGTCGGCCTACGCCACGCACCCGATGAGCTACTACGGACAGGGGGGCGTGTCGGGGGATTTTGTCGGGCTGGCGCGCGAAGCGCGTCGCGCCGCCGAACCACAGGTGCAGCAAATCTATTTTTCGGGAGCCAGCGGCAACGTCACCGCCGGCAAGTACAACGATGGCGATCCGGCCAATCGCGCTCGACTGGCCGAGCGCATGACCGCGGCCATGCAAGCGGCCTGGACCAATACCAAGCGCCAACCGATCGCGGCGTGGCAGTTCCGCTCGGTGCCGCTGGAGCTCGCGCCGCGCACCGCCGAGGGCTTCTCGCCCGACGAACTGGCGGCGCGGCTCGTTCCCGAAACCGCCCCGTTCCAGCAATGCCTGGCCGCGATGGGGGCGAGTTGGCACGCGCGGGTCGCCCGCCGCCAGCCGATCGATCTGCCCGTGATCGACTTTGGCCCGGCGCAGGTGGTCTTGCTGCCGGGCGAAGCGTATGTCGAGTATCAATTGCTCGCCCAACGGCTACGTCCCGATTGTTTCGTGTTCACCATCGGCTATGGCGAATGTGCGACCGGCTACGTGCCGACCGAGCGTGCCTGGCAGGAGCACGACACCAACCTCGGCGATTGGTGCTGGGTGGCGCCAGGCGCCGAAGCGGCACTGACCGAGGCCTTGCGTAAGGTCCTCGAAGCCCGGTAACAGCCGCGCCATCGCGTTATCACGCGTGGCCGACTAATTGCCAGTCCACTAATTGCCGGTCGACTACTTGCTGGTCGACAGCGCGTCGACGAGCGAGGCGGCATAGTCGCCTACCTCGCGCACCAGTTGTTCGCGGGGTTTACCCGCCGCGTCGGCGATGCGCCGCACGATCGCCGAGCCGACGATCACGCCGTCGGCCACGGCCGATAGCGCCCGCACTTGCTCCGGCCGGCTGATGCCGAACCCGACACAGATCGGCGTCTTGGTCTGTTCACGCAGCCACGAAACCTGCTCGATGATCGGCTGCGGCAGCGCTTCGCGTTCGCCGGTGATGCCGGTCACCGACACGTAGTAAATGAATCCGGTCGACGTGTTGGCGATGCGGATCGCCCGCTCGCGCGACGTCTGCGGCGTGACGAGCTGAATCAGGCTGAAATCGGCCCGCTGGCACATGGCCGCCAGTTCGCCCGACTCTTCGACGGGCAAGTCGGGCACGATCGCGCCGGCGATCCCGGCCTCGCACGCTTCGGCCACGTAGCGATCCAGCCCATGGCGGAGCAAAATCGCGTAGCTGGCCATGGTGACGACCGGCGCCTGCAGCGACGGCACCGTCTGGCGGGCCATCTCCAGAATGCCCGCCAGTTTGACCTTATTAGCCAGGGCGCGCGTGTACGACGATTGAATGACCGGCCCATCGGCGATCGGATCGCTGTAAGGGATGCCCAGCTCGCAGATGCTCGCTCCGCGGCGCGCCAGCTCCGCCAGCACGAGCGCCGTCGTCTCCAGGTCGGGATCGCCCGCCGTGACAAACGGCGCAAAGGCCTTGCGCCCCGCGGCCCGCAGCTCTTGAAAGACTCGATCGACAGCCGACATCCAGCGATTCCTTTTCCGCGCGGGGCAAGGCGACTACCAGCGCCGCCGTGCTAGATATCCTCACCGCGCAGGCGGGCCACTTCGTATGCATCCTTATCACCGCGCCCCGACAGGCAGACCACCACCGCCTCGCTCGGCTTGCGCGACGCGGCCAGCTTGACGGCATGCGCCACGGCGTGCGAGCTCTCGAGCGCCGGCAAAATCCCTTCGGTGCGGGCCAACGTGCCATAGGCGGCCAGGGCGTCTTCGTCGCGGCAGGCCGTGTATTTCACGCGGCCGGTCTCTTTCCAATAGCTGTGCTCGGGACCGACACCCGGGTAGTCGAGGCCGGCCGAGATCGAATGGACGTCGCAGGTCTGGCCGTCCTCGTCCTGCATCACGTAGCTGTGGCTGCCGTGCAGCACGCCCGGTCGGCCGAACGACAGTGGCGAAGCATGCTCGCCCGCCTGGTCCGATCGCCCCCCCGCCTCGACCCCCACCAGCTCAACTTCGGTCAGGTCGACAAACGGATAGAACATGCCGGCCGCGTTACTGCCGCCGCCGACGCAGGCCACCACGCACTCGGGCAACCGCCCCAAAGTCTCGCGGCACTGGGCGATCGTCTCGCGACCGATCACCGACTGAAAGTCGCGGACGATCAGCGGAAACGGATGCGGCCCGACGACCGAACCCAAAATGTAGTGCGTCGTCTCGACCGAGCTCATCCAGTCGCGCATCGCTTCGTTGATCGCGTCGCGCAACGTCCGCGAACCGCTGTCGACCGGGCGGACCTCGGCCCCCATCGTCTTCATGTTGAAGACATTCAGGTTCTGCCGACGGATATCCTCCGAGCCCATGTAGACCACGCAGTCGAGCCCGAAGCGGGCACAGGCCGTGGCCGTGGCGACACCGTGCTGCCCGGCGCCGGTCTCGGCGATCACGCGGCGCTTGCCCATCCGCAAGGTGAGCAGCGCCTGGCCGAGCGTGTTGTTGATCTTGTGCGCGCCGGTGTGATTGAGGTCCTCGCGCTTGAGGTAGATCTGCGCGCCGCCGGCTTGCTGGCTGAGCCGCTTGGCATGGTAGAGCGGCGAAGGCCGCCCGACGTAGGTCCGCAGCAGCTCGTCGAGCTCCGCCTGAAACTGGCGGTCGTGGCGGGCTTTCTCGTATTCGGCCACCAGTTCGTCGAGCGCTTTGGTCAACGTCTCGGGAACATAGCGGCCGCCGAACGGCCCGTAACGCCCGGCCGCGTCAGGCACCTGAGAACTGGCCGGCAACGACGTCGACAAGGTTCATCCTCTCGCCCCCCGGCGGTGGTCACATCGCCGGGCGGCAAATAGAGCTAATTCAACAAAAGACCCGCCGCGGTCAGGGCATCGGGCAACGACACCCCCGCGACGGGCAAGGTTCTCGATTGTCCGGCTGGCATCGGGCATGGTCAACCCAGCGGCCGCCGTGTTGGGGCCGCGTTCAGGCGACTGGATCGCCGCTGCCAGGGCCACCCGGCCGGGTGTCTCTCTCCTCGTGCCCGGAATTTTGCGTCCCGACCGTCCCGAGCGGGCGTCGTCGGCGGTTAAGTGATTCATTTTCAGCAGCTTGCGTCGGGACGCAAAACGAAATGTTTGCGTCCCGCGTGCGTCCCGAACTGGCATTTTGCGTCCCGAGTGGGGGGTAGTGGTCAGGGATTAGGGATTAGGGGCCAAGGAACTCGGATCTCGCGCAAAGGCGCGAAGGCGCTAAGCAAGGCGGCTTTGTGGTCCGCAGATTTCGCCGATTAGCGCAGATTGGGACGCGGACGAGTCCACGAGCGGCCCATCTGCGTAATCTGTGAAATCTGTGGATTGTGAATTCGCCTTATCTCTCTCGCTCCATGTCCGGAATTTTGCGTCCAAACCGTCCAAAGCCGCTGTTGCCGGCAGTAAGTCGTTCCGGCCAATCCACTTATTCTTGGACGCAAAATAAAACCGTTTGCGTCCAACTTGCGTCCAAAGCTTTCGTTTTGCGTCCAAAGACGAATGACCTCGCGCCAAGGTACTTGGATCTCGCGCAAAGGCGCCAAGGCGCAAAGAATGCAGTTGTAGTCCGCAGATTTCACCGATTGACGCAGATTGGGGAAGCGGCCCGGTCACCGAACTCTTGATCGTGTTATCCGTGGTCTACGAGTTCCTGGCTATGCTGCCCGCGCGGCCCCCGGGTTGATTGGGCTCACGCGAAGCCGCGGAGTTCGCGGAGCAGTTGGGGGCTTAACCCTTCTCTCGCTCCATTGCGGTATTTTTGCGTCCTTATCGTCCTAGGCCGCTGGTGGTGGCAGTGAAGTAGTTGCCCTGTAAGAACTTATTCTAGGACGCAAATCCAATCGTTTGCGTCCTCGTTGCGTCCTAGCGAACCGTTTTGCGTCCTAGGTCGATTGCCGCCGAGGTCCCGAGGATCGCAGAGAGGTCCGGGGTTGGATTCCCCTTGCTGTGAATTGGATCTCGCGCCAAGGCGCGAAGGCGCAAAGTAATGCGGCTTGTGGTCCGCAGATTTTGCTGATTAACGCAGATTTGGAATGCGGGCGAGTCCCCAAGCAGTTCATCTGCGTAATCTGTGAAATCTGTGGATATTGAATCGTACCCACGACGAGCGAGACACTTCTCGCGCCAAGGCGCCAAGGCGCAAAGTAATGCAGGTTTGTTGTCCGCAGATTTCGCCGATTAACGCAGATTGGGAATGCGGGCGAGTTCGCGAGCAACTCATCTGCGTAATCTGTGAAATCTGTGGATAGTGAATTCGTACCCACGACGAGCGAGGCACTTCTCGCGCCAACGCGCCAAGGCGCAAAGAATGCAGTTGCGGTCCGCAGATTTCGCCGATTAACGCAGATTGGGAATGCGGGCGAGTTCGCGAACAGCTCATCTGTGAAATCTGTGGATATCGAATTCGTACCCACGACGAGCGTGGTCACCCGAGCGATTCGCGAATCGCGGCGCGTACCGCGAGCGTCGCTCTCCACACCGGCCCTGACAAACGATCGCGCTTGATCGCGAAGCCCCTGGGGGAGATGCGGACGGGTCCGTGTCAATCGGCGGTGTCGTTCCTCCTTGCGATGCAGCCCCAAGGGGACGGGAGTGGGACGGGAGTCGTTTCCGGTCTGCGCGTCGACCAAAGTGACGTCGAATTCCGGAAACGACTCCCGTCCCCCTCGGCGGTTGCCGCACGCCACGGCGGGCATGGTTTTGGATGTATTTCGGGTGCCACTGGCTCTGCCAGTGCCTGAAGGTGCCTGAAATTGCGCGCAGAGCGGGATGCCAAGGCTTAGTTTTGTACACTATTGTGTTTATTATATCAAGACCAAATTGGCCACTAGCTGTCGGCAGGCGCCTGCCCCGAGAATGTCGCCGCTGCGCGGCGGGGACCGATATCTCCAATCCACACAGCGCCGAGCGCGGGGCGACGCACACCCCTTGACCCGCCGACCGCCACGAGCGGCCCTGTCAGGGCCGGGCGATGATGCGACGGGCACCGAGGGTTGACACCCTCGGCTGACAGAGCGACCCCTGCGGGGTCGAAGGCCGTCGCCACTGCGCGGCGAATCTGTAGCCGGGGTCTGCGACGTCTGCGACCCCGGTCCGGCCTCGCAGAGGCCGGCTACAGGAAAACCAATACAAGAAGGCCGGCGACAGGGTCACCGCAGGCGTCGGTCGTTTCGCCGTGTAGAATGTGGCGGCTGCTAGTTGGCGGGGATGCGGGCAGGGTTTCAGGCGTCTGGGGAGGCAAGCGCTAATGCATCGCACGATTTTGGCAGCCGTGTTCTTGGCCGCGCTTTGTGACCCGTCCCGCGCGGCCACGATTCAGTTTCTCACGCCTGCGGGCTCCTCGCTGGGGGTCGCCTACGGCGTTGACGGGCTCAACGTCGTCGGGCAAGACGTTGCTCAGCGCGGGTTTCTCTACAACGGCGCAACCAAGACGTACACCGTCATCCAGCCAGGTGCCGGCCCCAGTGCCGCACACGGGATATCGGGAAATCTGATTGTCGGAACGTGGGGCAAGTTGGGATTTCTCTACGACGGCGTGAGCTATACGACGCTCAGTCATCCGTTGGGAACCGTTGACACAACCCCCTGGGGGATCGACGGCAACAACATCGTGGGTGAATACATCGATGCGTCCAATATCACTCACGGCTTTCTTTACGATGGCACAACGTATTCGACTCTCGATGTTCCGGCGGCTAAACATACGTTCGTCCGTGGAGTCTCCGGCAGCAATATTGTCGGCTACTATACGGACGCCAAGAACCGCACGCATGGGTTCGTGTACGACGGCACGACTTGGACCACGCTCGACGACCCGCTCTTTCCGGCCGCTGGAATCACTGCCGTCTACGGCATCGACGGCGGCAACATCGTCGGCAATACGTTGACCGGCACCGTTGCTAGCGCAGCGTTCGTCTACGACGGTGCGAGCTTCAATCATCCCTTCGGGATCGAAGGTTATTTATGGGGAACTTCCACCAGTTCTTCGGCATTTCCGGCAACCGCATCGTGGGCACGTATCAGGACAAGCCGTTCGTGTACGTCATCCCCGAGCCGTCTTCATTGCTCTTAGCGGCGCTCGCCGCTGCGGGCTCGCTCCTCCTATTTCGTCGCCAACGGAAGCGAGCTTCGCCGCGCCACCGGCCAGCCAATCCGTCCCGCTGATCTTGTAGCCGGGGTCTGCGACCGGCCCGGCCTCATAGAGGCCGGCTACAGAAGACCCCGAAACAGGACCGGCCTCAAGCTGTAGCCGGGGTCTGCGACCCCGGACCGGCCTCGCAGAGGCCGGCTACAGGAATGGGTACCGGACCGGCCTCGATGAGGCCGGCTACAGAAGACCCCGAAACAGGACCGGCGTCGATGACGCCGGCTACAGAATGGATAACGGACCGGCCTCACATGGCGCGGCGCAAAAACAACCGGGCCGGCACCCTTGGCAGGCGCCAGCCCGGTCGTAGTTCGTCAACAAGAATCGTGCGTGCGTTACGCCAGTTCGTCGAGCAAGCGCTCGACAGCCTGACCGATGCGTTCGCTGGTCTCGTAGTTGCCGCCGGCGATGGCCGCACGCAACTCGGCCACGCGCTCGGCGCGGATATCGGGTAGATCGTGCACTTGTTGTAACCGGTTAGCGACTTCGGAGATTTCGAGCTGATCGCCCCCGGCCGCGGGGCTGGCCACGCGCGACGGCGTTTCGGCCGGCGACATGTGCGGCTGGCGGATCGGCTGCGAACCATGAACTTGCGATGGACCGTAGATCTGCATTTCCTTTACTCCCGCTTGAGCGAACAAGTCGCAACGCCAGTACGCCGGCGGCGGGCCAGCTTGTCGCCGGCCAACTCGGGCGTCATCGGTCAGTCGGCGAATTCCCCGCGACCAGCCGATGGGCTTTGTGCGACGCGGCTTTGTCGATCGCCCGGGGTTTTGTCCCTATCCCGTGGCAATTGGCCGAGTGACCGGGCCCCCAAGGGGCGCAACCACTCGCGCAAGCCGCGACGAACCACGCTTACTCGATCAAATTGAGAAAAACTCGGCGAACGAATGTTCGCGAACGATCGAGAAAGGATCGCAAGCAGCGCCAGCAGGCGTTTCGCGTTTGCGCGCCCCCTTGATGGCGAGCGCTGGTGAACTTGGGGCAAACGCGATGCTCTCGCTAGCTGGCTAATGTCCCGCGAGCCAACTCTCTCGTTCAACTATACGACACAGCTTACCAGCACCGCATTCCGTGTCGTGTCCGACTTCGCGGGCTCCTGCAAAGGACACCCGTTTCATCGACCAGCGGCTGCCGGCGGTTCACTGATTTTAAGCCTGCCCGCAGAGCCTCGCACCAGGCGAACATCTTATCTGCGGCTGGCCCCACGGGGGCCAACGTCGGACTGCACCAGGTACGCGGCCGAGGGGGGTCGGGTTCGGTCGTTCTCGTTGCGCGGCGCGGAGCCCGCGGTTGGGCCCAGCGCGGCGGTTGATTTTGTGGGTCGTTGGGGGCGGCGTGGCGTGGTCACAACGCACGCTGCGCCGCCGGCGCGCGCGAGCCTTCGGGCGGCAGCGATGGCGCGGGGCGAGTGTAGGCGGGACCCGAAAGTTGGGCAAGGTCAATTCAACTGCCGGAACCCAGCCCAACCGTCAGGGTTCAATTGGCTGCCAGAGCCTCGTGGGGAGGAACGGAACAATCACGTCATCAGGAGACGTATTCATGGCTCGCTCGGTCGTGCTGGTTGTAGCCGCTAGTGCCTTGCTGCTAGCGCCGCAAGCTTGGGGAGACGAGGACAAACCGGCCGAAGCATCGCCGGCGCAGGCAGTTGCGCCCGAGGTCGCCGCCGAGCGACCAGCCACCGACGATGATTCTGGACAGGGCGGTGGCGCGAGCCCCGAGGCCACGGCCCACGCCGAGGAGGTCTTTACGCAGCTCGACGCCAACGAAGATGGGCAGATTTCGGCCGACGAAGTGCCCGACGAGCATCGCCGGCTGTTTCGCCGGTTGTTGCGTACTTCGGATCGGGACGACAACGAGCAGTTGAGCCGCGAAGAATTGGTGGCCGGCCTGGCGGGGGTCGAATCGGGCGAGGGCGAGCCCGCCGACCGCGACGACGCCGAGCCGCGTCGCCGCCGTCGCCCCGGCGACGAGACGAATCGGCCCGAAGGTTCGCCGTTCGAGCGTTTCCGCCGCCTGGACAGCAACGGCGACGGCCTCGTGGTGCTCGACGAAGTCCCCGATGGTGCGCGACCGTTCTTCGATCGCATGCTCGAGCGCTTGGATAAAGACGGCGACAAGGCGCTGTCGACCGACGAGCTCAAGGCAGGGGCCGAAGCCTTCGCGCGACGTGATCGCGGGCCGGCCGGTCGCCCACCCGAGGGGGTTCCAGGGGGCAGGCCCGGCTATCCAGGCTTCGATCGGCCGGGTGGACCGATGCCGATGGGGCTGTTCGGTCTGTTCGACGCCAATCGCAACGGCTCGCTTGACGCCGCGGAAATCGACGGCGCCGCCTCGGCGCTTCGCAAGCTCGATGCCGACGGCGACGGTGCGGTATCGTTCGCCGAATTGCGCGAAATCGGGCCGCCGGGTCCGCCGCGCCCGCGTGACAATCCGCGCCCTGAATCTCCGAGTCCCGAAGCACCGCGCCCCGATGCACCGAGTCCCGAAGCACCGCGCGAGGCGGCCGCGGAAACTTCGCCAGGACTCGACGCTTTGGTCAGCCGCGCGCTAGCGCTCGACACCAGCGGTGACGGCAAGCTCTCGGCCGACGAGGCGCCCGAACGGTTGAAGCGGCGTTTCGATCGCATCGACGCCAATAGCGACGGCGTGCTGGACGAACCGGAATTGCGAGCCACGCTGGTCTCGGCTGTCGAAAAGTTCGGCAGCCAGCCCGACCGATTCTTTGGCGCCAAAAAGAAGAAGGCGGACGCGAAGAAAGCCAAGAAAAAGAAGAAGCCGGCCGAGTCGACGGAGTCGACCGACGCGCGCGCCGCGGCCGACGTGCTGGCGATTAGCTTCTCGCGTTTGGCCGACGACGATGCCGCCGCCGCCGATGGCGACGACGACGGGGATGACGACGACGGCGACGATGACGACGAGGGCGACAAAAAGAAAAAGAAGAAAGAGGGGGATAAGAAGAAGAGCAAGAAAGGGCGCGACCACAAGAAGCGCGATCGTGCTCCCGGGCATCATGCTCCCGGACATCATGGTCCCGGCGGACCCGGACATCACGGTCCCGGCGGACCGGGACACCATGGACCGGGACACCATGGCCCCGGACACCGCGGGCCTGGCGGTCACATGATGCACTTCGGTCACCATTGGGGTGGCCCTCACCATGGTTTCGCTCATCGCGGAGGCGCGCGTCCGGGGCACGGCCACCGGGGTCACCACGGATCGCATTCGTGGGGCCATCACTCCAGGGGCTTCGGCGGTTTCGGCGCCCCTGGTTTTGGCGGGCACAGGTTCGCCGGACACGGCTTCGGACATAGTCGCTTCGGTCATGGCGCCTTCGGACATCACGGGTTTGGCCACCACGGATTCGGACATCACGGATTCGGACATCATCGCGGCTTCGGGCGCCCTGGCTTTGGGCACCGTGGCTTTGGACACCGTGGCTTTGGGCAGCATGGTTTTGGTAGCCGTGGTTTCGGGCATCATCGTTTCGGTCATCACGGGTTCGGGCACCATCGCGGCTTTGGGCACCACAGCTTTGGTCGCCATGGCTTCGGACACAGTCGCTTTGGGCATGGCCGCTTTGGGCACGGCTTTGGTGGCTTCGGCCGCCACGGCTTCGGCCGCCACGGCTTTGGACACCATCGCGGCTTCGGGCATCACGGCTTCGGGCATCACGGCTTTGGGCATCACGGCTCGCACCGTCACCACGGTGGAGCGCATCGCCATCACGGGCATTGCGGCTCGAAGGGCATGCACGGTCATCACAAGCATCACGGCCACCACGGTCATGGGCACCACGCCCATCGCGGACATCACGGTGATGGCCATCACGGACACGGCGACGCGCACCATCGTCACCACGGACCGCCGCGACCGCATGGCGATCGCCCCAAGAAGGAAGAGGGGCCCAAGAAAGAGGAAGGAACCAAACCGGATGGGCGCGCTGCAGCGCCGGGTGGCGACGCCCGCGGTCCTCGTCGCGGACCCGATCTCGACGCCATCGTCAAGCGGATCATGTCGACCGACAAGAACGGCGACGGCAAGCTGTCGAAGGACGAGGCTTCGGAGCGCTTGAAGGGGGCGTTCGACGAGATCGACACCAACAAGGATGGACAGATCGACGCCGACGAACTGAAGGCCCGCATGACCTCGGCCATGCGGCGTGGTCCCAGGCCCGGCGGCGACAGGCCCGATCGGCGTGGTCCGCGAGGTCGCAGACCTGGGGGGCCGCCGGAAGGGAGTCCGCCACCGGAAAAACCCAGGCCCGAGTCAGACTCGGTCGACGGCAACGCGTCACCGGTAACGAGCGATCAAACGGCCGCCGCCATGTGGCAGTTTTTGGTCGCGCCCTGGCTCTAGCCGACCACGAATTTTTGTGGCCAAGAAACGCGGAGCAGCGAGAAGGTCAGCACAACGAGAGGGGGCGACGGAGCGATGCGACGTTTTTCCTAGGGACTAGGGACGCGTCGGCTCGGCCGCGGCATCAGGCCGGATAAGGACCCTACGTCCGGCGCGCTCATGTACCAGCCCAGCGGAGCGGAGAGTAGCCGCGAGCAGTTCGTCGACCGTCGCCCTCTCGAGTTTTAGCGACACCAGTCGTTTGACGTTGATGCCGGCCGCCTCGATGGCGGCGCTGTCGAACTCGATGTTCAGATCGAGCCGCTTGCCCAGCGTTTCGATCACCAGGTCGAGCGGCTTGCCTTCGACCACGAACGAGTCGATCCGCGTTCTGGCCAAGGCGTCGTTCGCCGGCCGACGCGGCACGGGGCGGCGCGAGGGTTTGTCGCCCGTTGGGGCAACGTCTTGGCCTTCGACATCTTGCCCTTCGACTGCTGTCGAACCACCGCCGTGCAGTCGCTGGTGATCTTCGATGCGAGCGCGCACGATCAATTGATCGCCGACCAACCGCAACTGGGCGTCGGGCGCGGCTTCGCGCCAGCGCCGCAACAGCGCTTGGGGGTCGCGGCCGGCCGAGTATTTTCGCTCAATCAGTACCGGTTCGGCGATCGGCACGAGCGTGGCGCCGCGTCCATCTGCTGTCGGTTCGAGCGTGCGATCGAACTGCATGGCCACTAGCAGCAGCCGATCGACCAGCGGCAGCGGCGGCGTATCGACGGCGGCCCAAAGATCGTGCGGTAGGGCGTCGAGACCGCCCAGGGCAATGCCCCCCTCGGCCGCCAGTCGCTCGAGCACTTCGCGCGGCGTGGCCAACTCGGGCCACTCGAGCGGGGCGGCGGTCAACCAGGCGCGGCGACGCGCGGCAGGCAGCTTGCCCACCAGATCGTGGAGCTGCGCCGAGAGCGTGCGCAGTTCGTCGGCCCGATCGGCGGGACCAAGGTAGGCCACGTCTGCCAGCACGGCGGAGCGGGCGCCGGCGGCCGCGGCGATCTCGCGCACAGCCTCGTCGAGCGGCGCGTTCGAAAGCTCGAGCTTGAGCTGTTGATCGGGATCGATCCGCCGGTCGAGCAAAATGCCGATCCGCTGGCTGCCGGCCAATTCGTTGACCGACTTGCGAAGGGGCACGCCCGACCAGGCGATCGTCACGCGACTGCTCCAGGGCGAAGGTTGCGACGAGCGCGGCGACCGGCTGTCGGCCGCCGGCGATCGCGGGGCGACGGCCAGCAACGTCGCCAGCGAGCAGACGGTCACGACCAGCCGGCGCCAACCAGCGGCGCGAACCTCTAGCAGCGCGATCCCGGCCGGCAGATTCATGAACTTCGCCATGCGATTTTACCGCGACAAGCCGTTCATCGTGTTCTTCGGCCGCAAAAACCGCTGCGACGCGGGCATCGCGTTGCCGCGGGCGGTTTTGCGGAAGCGCCGGCGGCTGCCGACGGGCGGCCGCGGGTGCGCGACGATTCTTAACAATTAATCCAGTTATGCGCTTCGGCCACTTTTCCTTTGTGGCATTTGTAGACCGCAATTACACTCGAAGCTATGGCACGCCGCCACGGGTGGCGGGCTCTCGTCTTCGCAGGTCGATGGAATGGCCGATCGCCTTTTGTCGGGGAGTTTACACCGTGAGCGTGGGTGAGCGCGCGCCGGCATTAGCTGGGTTCTATCAAGCATACCTGACCGATCAGGACACCGCAGCGTTCGTCAAGCATGTGTCGCGCCACTACCGGTGCGGTACGCTCGAACGCCTGGCGACGCATGCCCGGCGCGACGTGCGTCGGGCCGCGGCGTTGGCGATTGGCTTCATCGGCGATTACGACTCCAACGCCGTGCTGGGCCGTTGCCTGGTCGACGAGGATCGGGCCGTGCGCACGATCGCCGAAAACGGCATCCGTTCGCTGTGGCGCCGGGTGGGGACCAGCGCCCAGCGGCAACAACTCGCGGCCATCGTCCGGCTCAACACGGCCCAGCGCTACCGCGAGGTCGTGCAGGCCGCTTCGGAGCTGATCAGCCGCATGCCGGCGCTGGCCGAAGCCTGGAACCAGCGGGCCATCGCCCACTACAACCTGGGGCACTACCAGGAGTCGATCCGCGACTGTCACGAGACACTGGAGCTGAATCCCTATCACTTCGACGCCGCCACCGGGCTCGGGCAGTGCTTTCTGCAAATGCACGATCAAATGGGGGCGCTCGAGAGCTTCCGTCGCGCGTTGCGCCTAAATCCCGGTTTGGAAGGGGTCCGCACCGGCATCGAATACCTGGAGCGGGCGCTCAAGCGCAAGTCGGGTAGCTGAGGCTCCTCTGCCTGGCGATTGCTACTGGAGCGCCGGCCCGTTCGCCGCTTCGGCGCTCGAATCCATCGGTGGCAACGGCGCCAGTGCCGAGGTAGTCGGCGGAGGAGCGGGATACATCGCGGCAGTCGAAGTCGCCGCCGTCGGTTTGCCATCGCGACCTGGCAACGGCAAGGGCAACGTCTTGGCGATCTTGTGCCGCACGCCGGCCGCCAACGATTCGGCTTCGCCCGTCGCCACGTAGAGCTCCTCGGGGAGCGAGCCGCTCTGCACCGAGTTGGTCCCCAGAACGTCGAACTTCTTGAGGTCCGAGCGGGCCAGGGCGCTGGCGACGTTCATGATCGGCCGGCGGGTCTTGGTGTCGTAGGCCACCATCGAAAGCTTGGCCGTGCCGATCAAACGAGTGCGGCTGAGCAGCGCCAACCGCGGAATGCTGATTGGCGACGGCGGGGGAAGCGGGATTTGCGGCAATCCGACGAACCACTCGGTGCGGTCGGTGCCGACCGCTCCGCTGGTCAGTTCCACGACGACGTCGGCCTCTTCGGCCTTTTCGACGAGCGTGGCGCCTGCCGACATGACGCGTTGATGCACGGCGACGATGATGTAGTTCTTGTCGGTGCAGTCGAGGTATTTCGGTTCGACGAATACCTTGGCGCCCGAGACCGGCCGGAAGTCGACCTTGGCTAGTGCCTTGTCGGTCGCCGTCGAGATCAGGAGCTGTTCGACGCCCGTGCGGGACGTATCCGACTCTTTCATCGTGGCGCAACCGGTCAGTAGCAACGCCAGCCAAGGCACGCCCAGCAGCCAGCTTCGGGAGTTCGTCATCGTGGCACCTCATCGTCGAGCAATCGCCGCCGGCGCGCGCCGCTGCCTGCGAGGCGCGCGCGGGGGCAGCTTTGTATCGGCTGGGCAGAGTTTGCGGATCGAGTAAACTTTTTCGCTGCTGGCACCCGATCCGCTAGCATGGGTGCCCGACGCTCGAACTAGCGATACACCACGCGCGGGAGGCCGCATGCCGGCTGATCTCAAGGCCATCTACGAACGGATGCATGCGCAGGATGCCAGCGTCTGGCAGCCGCGCGTACTGCGCCCCGACGCCTGGACGACGCACCGTTACGACGACGTCGCCCGCTTGCTGCGCGACGAAGCCCGCCGCGAGGCATTGCTGGAAATCGGCGCCGGCCAGGGGCAGATGCTGGCGGCCCTCGCGCCGCGCTACGAGCGGTTGGCGGGGATCGACCTGTCGGACAATGCCGTGGCGATTGCCCGTACGGTGCTGGCCGAGCGCTATCCGCAATGGGTCGACAAGATCGAGCTCGTGGCGGGCAGCGCCGACGAGCGGTTGCCTTGGCCCGATCGAGCGTTCGACGCCGTGATCGCCTGCGCCGTGGTCGAGCACACGATCGACTTGTTCGGCGTGCTGGACGAGATCGCCCGCGTAACCAGGCCCGGCGGCGCGGTCGTGATCACGGTCCCCAACCTGGCGTACCTGAAGCACACGATCGGGCTGTTGTTCGGATACCTGCCGCGGACGGGAACGCCGACGCGCGACATGGCGTACTGGCGCCAGCACGGCTGGGACGGCGGGCATCTTCACTACTTCACGCGCGGAGCGCTGGCGGCGCTGCTGCGCGAGACGGGGTTCGTGCCCGAAGCTTGGACCGGAGATGGTCGCTGGGCCCGCGCCCGCCGCTGGGCGACGAACCTGGTGGGCAACCTCACGGTGCGCGCTCGACGACTCCCGGATCGGTAGGGGGTGCGAAGCGAGCGAGCAACTCGGCGACCGCCGCTGGCGGAACTTCTCGCTCGCGCAGCGACGTTTCGTTGGCGGGCGTTGAGTTCGAGTGCACGATTCGCTCGACGATAAACGGCGGACGCTTGCGCGTGGCTTCGAGCACCCGCACCAGGTACTCGCCGAGGATGCCAATCATCAAGAGTTGCACGCCGCCGACCACCAGGATGGCCACGATCACCGATGCGTAGGCCTCGGGCAACTCCCCGCCTAAGAACAACTTGGAGAACACGATGGCCGCCGCGTAGAGCACGCCGACGGTACCCAGGGCGATGCCCAGCACCGAGGCGGCCCGCACCGGCATGTGCGAGAAGGAAACGAACGAGTCGATCAAGTAGGTGAGTCGTTTCGACCAGCTCCACATCGAGCTGCCGAAGCGGGGGTCGCGCTCGCGGCGATGATAATGAAGCACGGCAGGCTCGAAGCCGGTCCAGAGCACCATGCCCAGGCCGGCCCCCGGCTCGTTGGTGTCCTTCAGCGCGTCGAGCACCTGGCGGTCGATCAGGCAGTAATCGCACCCCTTGGCGGGCATGGTGGGGAGCGCAAAGCGGCGAAACAGCTTCCAGAACGCCGCCGAGAAAATTCGCGATAGCCAGGGATCGCGCCGCGACGCCCGGGCGGCCAGCACGACGCGATAACCGCGACGCCACTTATCGAGCATTTGATGGATCAACTCGGGCGGGTCTTGCAGGTCGGCCGAAATCGCCACGACGGCGTCGCCACGAGCCTGCGAAATGCCAGCCGTCGAGGCGGCGTTCGAGCCGAAATTGCGGGCGAGCTTGATGGCCCGCACCCGCGGGTCGCGTCGGCAAAGCTCCTCCATGACGGCGAACGACTGGTCTCGCGAGCCATCGTCGACAAAGATGAACTCAAAATCTTCCGCTTCAACCGCCGACAGGCGATCCAACTGGCGGTGCAACTCGGGCAAGCTGCCGGAGTTGTGATAGACCGGCACCACAATCGAAACGAGCGGCATGTCGTAGCGAAACCTGGGAACGAGAGCTGAAAATGGGATCAGGCCGAACGGCCTGCCAGGTGAACCCGATAGCCCCATTATCGCTCAGACCAGGCGGGGTAACTACCCTTTGGGCAGCGGCAATTTGGCCCAATCGGCACCGGTAGGTTATTGCGCGTCCCCGCCCGCCGGCGGACTTTGCTGATCGGCAGGACGAACCCAGGTCAACTCCGCCGCGGTCTCCAGGTTCTTGAACCAGTCGTTGAGGAATTCTCGTTCATCCGTGGCGCCGGCTTCGAGATAATCGGTGTAACTGGCCGCCATGAACCTGGTACGCAATAACTCGTCGGAGTATTGCTGGCCGGTCATTCGCACCACGTAGGCGATCGTCTCCGGAGCGTTGATCGTCGAGGTGACTTCGCCTTGCCCGAGCGCGTAGACGGCAGCCATGAAGCCATTGCCCGGCGCTTCGATGCCTGGCAGTTCGCTAATTTCGAGCTGTCCGCGCCCGAATTGCATGTCCGGCACGGCCCCTTCGCTCAGCCAGGTGAAATTGTCTACCTCGACGATCTGCTTTGCGCGATCGGGGAAGACTTCCTTCAGACTGACGTTGGCTTTACGGGCTTCGGCCACCATGGTTTCGGCCTGTTTGAGCGCGAGCTTACGCGCCTCGATCGTCTTCCAGGCGGTCAGCACTTCGTCGCGTGCTGCTTCGAACGAAGGTGTTCGTTCTGCGGATTGCGTGGTTTTCCAGAACAGGTAGCGGTCCCCTTCGCCGTCGATCGAAAGCTGCGGGGAGTAGAGTGGCGAGTTGGAGAAGGCGACCTCGACGAAGGATTTCTGGTCGCGTCCCGCCTCGACAAGCGACTTACCCAGATCGGTCGTCGCCGCGGCGTCGTAGCGGGTGAGCGTCTCGGTCGTGTGTGCCGTGACGCCATGTTCCTTGGCCAACGCCGCCAGGTCGAGCGGCTGGGGTGGCTTCAGGTCGGGATTCTGCTCGTGGTCCGCCTCGTAGTCGTCGAGCGCCCGAGCATAGTTGTCGATCGCGTCGCGGAGCGGATCGAGGGCTTTGTCGATCTTCGCTCCCACGCTCCGCGAGGCCACCTGCCGACGAACCTCGTCGTAAACCGCCGAGAGGGGACGATAGCGCGGTTCGCCGACCGACGCCGGCGGCACGAAATCCTCCCAATACTTGAACGTCAGCTCGTCCTCCGGGGCGGGAGCCGGCGGCGCTGCCGGCGCGCTGGCCGCGTCGTCGGCCGCGCTTTCGCCCGCGGCCGGCGGCTCGGACGGTGCGGTGCCTTCGGCTGGCGCACTCTCGCCCTCGGCTGGCGGCCCCTGGTCCGCGGGCACCACGTCGGTCGGTGCCTCGTCGCTTGGGGTGGAGTCGTTGGCAGTCCCCTCTGCGGAGGCCGACTCTGCTGACGCTGCCCCGTCGGCAGGGGGCGCCGCGGGTGGCGAAGCCGGGGTGTCGTCGCCGCCGCTACCGGCGCCGGGCTCGTCCTGCGGCGGAGCGGTTGTGGGAACCGCGGGCTCAGCTTCAGGCGCTGCTGGTTCGCCCGGCGCTGCTGGTTCGGCAGGAGCTGCCGGTTCGGCAGGTGCGTCGGTGGGCGCTTCTTCCGCTGGCGCTTCGGCCGGGGCAGTGTCGGACGGCGGTTTGGCCTCGGCTGGATCGGCCGGTGCGGTTGCAGCCTCTTGTTGCAGCGGCACGCCGTCGGGGCCGATACCCCTCAGCGCGGCGGGAGTCGACAAACGATGAATCGATTCGCGCTCTTTATCGTAGGCGTCGTAAACCTCGGCCGGCGGAACCTCGACCTGGTCGAGAAAGTCGTCGAGCCGGGCCTTGAAGTACTCGAACTTCGCTTGGGCCGGTTGATAGAACCCGGGCGCGGGAGATCCGCGCCGGGCGACGTCGTGCTTGTGCTGCTCGTAAAGTGCCAGCAACTGATCCTCATCGGGCGTCGGCACCTGCGAAACGAACTGCTCGACCGCGATCGGCAGCGCCTCGATCGACACCGCCCGATTGACACGCTGGAAATACTCCCAGCGCTGCTCCGGCGTGATGCCCGACGTTTCGTTCAGACTGAGCATCAAGGCCTGAAATTGGACCGCCAACTGGGTGCTGCGCACCTCGCGCAGCAAGTCGCGCTGCGAGAATCCGAGCTGGGAGGCGATGATCGCCAATTGATCGATCGATAGCTGCTGCATCGTGACGGCGCGCAGCACATCGACGATCGAACTGTCGGAAACCGTCATGCCCAGGGCTTTGGCATTCTTCTCCAGCAACATGGTGCGGACGACGTCTTGCTCGGAGTCGCCCGTGACCAAGCCAGACTGCGACACCGCCATATACATGCGTTGCATGGCGATCATGGCGCCGCGCTCGCCGAATTGAGGCTGCTGCGCGAAAACCGTGGCGGCATTCTGAATCGCTCTTTGAAAGAACTCGTTGAGGCGCGCGCGCGTTTGCACCATGGCGCCGAGCTCGCTCTGTCGGAGGTCGCCAAATTTGGAGCGGACGACCACCGGATCGGTCGTCTGGCCGCGGCGGCCGAGTGACATGAGAGGATCGCCGACCACAAAGATGAGCATGCAAAGGATGCCCAGGACGGCGAGCATCAACTTCTGATACCGCCGAAAAAGGTACATTGGGTTGGCCATTTTGGGCATCGCCTCCGGGAGGGCTTCGCGGCCGCGCCGCAATAGACACTTGACAGTTGCGTACGCGGAAGATTACTGGGTGATGGGTGTGCTGCCTTGACCCAAGATTATGATTCTAGGGAGGTTGTCGCTCATTACAATCCCAGCCGCCTGGGCCTGTCGACTGGGTGTTTGCCCGCTGCCGGTAACAATAATCTGGTCGAGGCCGGGGCGTTTCGACGCCTAAAGTCGCTATGCTGGGCAATCGCCGACCCGATGGCTGGCCGCCCCTGCCGGAAACGCAAGATGCCGGGATGGTGTTACCGTTTCGGGTTATGCCGCTGCCCGGCAGACGGCTCAAAAGCCAGGCGATCGTCGACTGATAATCTAGGGGCACTCGTAAAACACGGACCGTTATTCCAATTACGACAACCCTCGCCCGAGGGTTCCCCACGGTGACCACAGGTGACCACAGGTGTACCGGCCACCGCGGGGCATCGCACGCACCATTGGACCGCCGGTCGCCCGGCGCGGAAATTAGCTGCAAACCATGGCGAAGCAGGCAAAAAAGACCAACCCGAAGGGCAAACCGCTGGTGATCGTCGAATCGCCGGCCAAAGCCCGCACCATTGGCCAGTTCCTGGGGCGCGAGTTCGTGATCGAGGCCAGCATTGGCCACGTTCGCGACCTGCCCGAGGGGGCCAAGCAGATCCCCGCCCAATACAAGAAAGAGGACTGGGCCTACCTGGGGGTGAACGTCAAAGACAACTTCGAGCCGGTATATATCGTCTCGCCCGGCAAGAGCGAGCAGGTCCGCAAGCTCAAAGGGCTGGTCAAAGAGGCCAGCGAGCTCTATCTGGCGACGGACGAAGATCGCGAGGGGGAAGCGATCAGCTGGCATCTCAACGAGCTGCTCAAGCCGAAGATACCCGTCCATCGGATGGTCTTTCACGAGATCACCAAAGAGGCCATCGAAGAGGCCATCGCCAATCCGCGCGACATCGACACGGCGCTGGTCCGAGCCCAGGAGACGCGCCGCATCGTCGATCGCTTGTATGGCTACGAAGTGTCGCCGCTGCTGTGGCGCAAGGTGCGCCCCAAGCTCTCGGCCGGTCGCGTGCAAAGTGTCGCCGTGCGGCTGATCGTCGAACGCGAGCGGCAGCGGATGCGATTCGTGTCGGCGACCTATTGGGACTTGCTGGGCACGTTCGTGGCCGAGGCGGGCGCGTCGGCGAACGAGCCGTTCCAAGCCAAGCTCGTGTCGGTCGCCGGGCGCCGCGTGCCGACAGCCAAGGACTTCGACCCCGAAACGGGGCGCGCGACCGCCAACGACATTCTATTGCTCGACGAAGCCGGCGCCGCCGCGCTCGCCGAGCGGTTGCAGCGTGCGCCGATCCGCGTCAGCGCCGTCGAAGAGAAGCCGTATACGTCGCGACCCTATCCGCCGTTCACGACCAGCACCTTGCAGCAAGAGGCCAACCGCAAATTGCGATTCACGGCCCGCCGCACGATGCAGGTCGCGCAGAGCTTGTACGAGACCGGTCACATTACTTATATGCGTACCGACTCGACCAACCTGGCCAAGGTGGCGGTCGAAGCCGCCCGCGACCTCGTGGCGTCGCAATATGGCCGCGAGTATCTGCCCGACCAGCCGCGCACCTACCAGACGAAAGTCAAGAACGCCCAGGAAGCGCACGAAGCGATCCGGCCGGCCGGGCATCCGTTCGCGCTCCCCGAGTCGCTCCGCGGCCAGTTGAGCGAAGACGAGTTCAAGCTCTACGATCTGATCTGGAAGCGGACCGTCGCCAGCCAGATGGCCGACGCCCGCGGGCGGCGGCTCACCCTTTCGATCGAGGCCCTCGATGCACTCTTTCAGGTCGGCGGCACCGCCATCGATTTCGCCGGCTACCTGCGGGCCTATGTCGAAGGCTCGGACGACCCGCAGGCCGAATTGGCCGACAAAGAAACCGTGTTGCCGAGCGTCCGCGAAGGAGAGTCGCTCGGCTGTCGCGATCTGGAGCCCAAGTCGCACGCCACGCAACCGCCGGCGCGCTTTACCGAAGCTACGCTGACGCGCACGCTCGAAGAGTTGGGCATCGGTCGACCAAGTACTTACGCGGCGATCATCGACACGATTCTGGCGCGCGAGTATGTCGTCAAACGCGGCAACGCCTTGCAGCCGACCTGGGTGGCGTTTGCCACGTCGAAGCTGTTGGAATCGCACCTGCCAGCGTTGGTCGACTACCGCTTCACCGCGCAGATGGAGGACGAGCTCGACGCCATCAGCCGCGGCGAGACCGGCCACCTCGAGTACTTGCGCGGGTTCTACTTTGGCAATGGCCATGCCGGCCTGAAGAAACAACTCGAACACAAGCAAGATGAGATCGACGCCCGCGAGGTTTGTCGCGTGGTCGTGGGCCATGCCGACGAGATCGCGTCGCTCGACGAACCGGTGTACGTGCGGGTCGGCAAATACGGCCCCTATCTCGAACAGGGGGAACGCAAGGCGAGCTTGCCCGACGATCTGGCTCCCGACGAACTGACGCTGACCAAGGCGCTCGAAATGCTCGATCGCGCGGCGCAGGCCGAAGAGCCGCTGGGCTTTTGCCCCGAAACGGGCAAGCCGGTGTTTCTCAAGACCGGCCGCTATGGCCCCTACGTGCAGCGAGGTTACGCCCAGGATGACGAGAAGCCGCAGAACGCCTCGCTCTTGAAGGGGATGACGCCCGAAGACGTCGACCTGGCGATGGCACTCAAACTGCTGACGCTGCCGCGCACGTTGGGCACGCAGGGAGAGTCGGGCGAGGCGATCGTCGTCTCGAACGGGCGATTCGGGCCGTACGTCAAATGCGGCAGTGAAACGCGATCGCTGCCGGCCGATCTCTCGCCGTTGGACATCACCCTGGAGCAAGCCTTGGCCCTGTTGGCGCAGCCCAAGGCGCAGCGCGGCCGTTTCGGCGCGGCGCGGACACCGCTCAAGACGTTCGACGCTTCGCCGGTGACAGGCGAACCAGTGCAACTCTTCTCGGGCCGCTACGGCTTGTACGTCACCGACGGACAGACGAACGCCTCGCTGCCGCGCGAGCTGTCGGCCGACGAATTGACCAACGTCCGCGCTCTCGAACTGTTGGCCGCCCGGGCAGCCGCCGGCCCCCCCAAGAAGCGCGGCCGCAAAACCGCCGCGCGGAGCACGGCCAAGAAGGCTCCCGCGAAGAAAGCCCCGGCGAAAAAGACCGCCGCCGCCAGCGATAAGCCGCGCAAAGCACCCCGTCGCCGCACGGCCGCCGCGCAACAGGAATAGCCGACCGCTTCGGCGCTTAAGTCGCTACGTGGGTGGCGACATCTTCGGAAGGGTTCGGGAAAGCTGCTCGCGAAGCTGCGCTGCGCGCCACCCACCCCCGCCGCGCGACCCTTGCAGTTGCACTGGTGTGGATTCTCCCCCGCCATCTGGCCCAGTCGAGTCCCGCGCGTAACAAACGTGCACCGCTGTGCGCTAGCACTCCTGACGTGCGGCGCGTTCCATGCGTGCGCGCCTGGGTCACCGACGTGCCAGCCCCTCTACCGTCGGTAGATTCCGTAACCACCTGGGGGGCCATGTCCAGTTGCAAGCGGAGCGTGTGTGATGAAGTCGATTTCCAATTCTCAGCGGCCGCGAGTTCTGACCGCCGCCGAGATGAACGCCATCGTTGGCGGTTGCTATAAGGGAATGTGGGACAGAAGCACGCAGACAGGCACCATTCTCCAGGAGAATGGAGTCATTGTGTCGTACGTGAACGGCAAGAAGGTCGGGCAAACAAAGCCGTAGCGGACGAAGGGGGGGCAGGCAGTAGCGTGCTGCGTTCGTTCGCGGTTCGCTACTGCCTTGCTCACCCTGCCAGGGACCGCCGCCGCCAGCGACAAGCTGCGCAAGCCCGCCAAACGTCGCACGGCCGCCGCGCAACAGGAATAGCCCGAGAAAAACTCGGACAAACAGATCGGTTAGACTGTCAGAATCCCGCGGGTCTGACCGTAACACGGCTGGCGGCTGCCGTGCGCCGTATTCTCTCCACCGGGATTCCTGCGATGCAGTCTTGGCTCGCGCTGCCGCGTTCGCTGCTGGTGCTGGCTGCGGCGCTTGCCGTGTTCGGCTCGGCCGCCACGGCGCGCGGCGCCGACGACGAAGCCCGGCTCACGAAACTGGCCGAACGATTGGACGCGCTCGAGAATGCGGGCCAGTTTCGCCAACTCGAGGTTGCCGCCCAGGAGTTCATCGGCCTGGCGCGGAGGATGCAAGCGCCGGTGCACACGGCGGTCGGGCGACAATCGCTGGCCCGCGCGTACAAGGGGCAACAGAAACTCGCGGAAGCCGAACAAGCTTATCGACAGGGGGTCGGCGACCTCACCCGGCAGCGCTTTGCTCCGCAACTGCAGCGCGTCGCCGATCGCGTCGCAATCTCGCTGTACCACGAGCTCGGACAGTTGCTGCACAATCGCGGCAAGCTGCGCGATGCCGAGGCGACATTTCTGGCCGGCATCAAGTTGGGCGAAGCCCGGTTTGGCCGCGACTCGATGGAAATCGTGCCGTCGCTGATCGATCTGGCCGGTTTGTATAACGATCGAGAGCAGACGGCCCAGTCCCTGCCGCTTTACGACCGTGCCCAGGCGATTATCGAGGCGCAGCCGACGCCGAATCTCGATCTGATGACGTACGTGCTGCATGGCCGGGGTGTCGCCAACTCGTGCCAACGCAACTTCGACGAGGCGCTGCGGCTCTATCGTCGGGAACTGGAACTGCTCGAGCAGCTCTATGGCCCCGACCATCCGTATCAAGCCGATGTGCTGCTGGCGATGGCGCAAACGTATCAAGCGCTGCGCGATTGGACGAAGATCGAGCCGCTGACGACCAAAGCCATCGCCCTGTTCACCGCCGCCTACGGCGCGCAGAGCATCAAGGTCACCAACGCGCAACAAACTCTGGCCTTCGTCTGGATGGAACAAGGGCGGTTTGCCGACGCCGAGCTCCTGTTGAGAGAATCGTTGGCCACCCGCGAGACGGTGCTCAAGGAGAAGCACCCATTCGTGGCCAGCGCGCTGGGCGACCTGGCGACGCTCTACCTGTTCCAGGACCGCGACGCCGAAGCGCTCCCACTGCTCAAGCGGGCGCTGGCGATCTGGGAGGACGCTTACGGCCCCGACAACGCCAAACTCGTCAATTCGCTGCAAATTCTGGTGCAAGTGCAACGCAACCTGGGGCAGTTCGACGCGGCCGAGGCCACGGCGCGGAAGCTGTTGAAAGTCCTCGAGGCACACGAGCCCGAATCGGCCTACGAGGGACAGCACCTGCTGGCCACGGTCTATCGCGCTCAACAGCGCTACGATCAAGCGCTCGACTTACAGCAGCGGGCGCTGGACGCCAACGCGCGCCTGCTCGAAGAAGCTCCCTCGTCGCGAGTCGAGAAAAAACGGGCGCTCATTCTGCAGAGCATCGCCCTGCTCGAATACGATTTGCATCGCAAGGAACAATCGGCCGACTACTATCGGCGCTCGCTCGAAATTAGCGAGCGCGTCGGCGCCGCGCCCGGCGAGCTGGCCGAAACGCTCGTCAAGTATGCCGAAGTCCTCGTCGAGCTCGATCGCCAAGAGCAGGCGCTGCCGTTGGTCGAGCGCGCCATGAACCTGATCGAAGCGCAGCGCACGACTTTTTCGGGGGGCGATGCCCAACGCGCGCAGTCTTTCAGCAAGAGCTCGATCATCTACGAATATGCGATTCGCATCCAGTCGCGGAACCAGAATCTGCCGGCGGTTTTCGCCGCCATGGAGCGTGGGCAAGCGCGCTCGCTGCTGGATCAAATGGCGGCCCAAGGAATCGACCTCTTCGACGGCATGCCGCCCGCCGTGGCCGAGCGACTGCAAACGCGGCAAACGGAGATCGACGGCGAATTGGCCAGGCTCGAGCTGCGCCTCGATGGCTTGGATCAGCAAGCGAACTTGCCGGCCGCCAAGCGCTCGAGACAGCGCGAGGAGTTGGTCGCCGATCTGCGGCAGCGGCAACGAGATTACGCCGCCCTGCAGTCCGAAATCCAGAACGCCAGCCCGGCATACCAGATGGCGGTCGGCCGCACGAGCGCGGCTGGCGATCTTGCGGCCACGCAAGACTATGCGCGGCGGCACAACGCGCTGGTGCTGCGATACTTCACTGGCTACGGGGCGTCGTTCTTGATGGTCATCGAACCGACCGGCGCCAGCAGCATCCATACGCTGACGGTTCCGCAGGAATTGGCCGACACGCTCGGCGTGGCGGCTGGCCCGCTGACGGTCGACAAGGTAACGGCGGCGCTGGCTAATCGCGAGGGGACCGGCGTCTTGCAGTTGCTGCGCGAAGCGACGACCGACGAGACGACGCGCCGCGTCGTTCCCAAGCTGTTCGCGCTGTGGAGCCTGCTGGTTCCGCAAGCGCATCGCGACACGGTCGCCTCGGCGGAGTTCGCGCGATTGATCGTCATTCCCGACGGGCCGCTGGCGATGTTGCCTTTCGAAACCTTGGTGGTCGATGCCGGCGCCGAGCAGCCGCGATACTTGCTCGATGCGGCGCCACCGATCTGCTATGCCCCCAGCGCGACGGTACTGCAGAACCTCGAAGAGCGCCCGCTGCCGGTGCCAGCCAAGCAGGACTTCGCGGTGTTGACGGTGGGCGATCCCGATTACGAGGGTGCCGCGCCGGCGACGACGGCCAGCGCGCGCGGACCACAGGCGGCCGGAGCCCGCTATCAATCGGCCGGGGGGCAACTCTCGGACCTGCCGTTCTCGGGACTCGAGGTGCAACTGGTCAGCCAGGCCTTCGAGACGCAGGGGTGTCGCGTGCGGACGCTCGTCGGCGAGTCGGCCACCGAGGCGCAAGTGCGGGCTCAACTCGCCGAGCAGTCGATCGTGCACTTCGCCTGTCACGGTGTGATCGATCCGTCGTTCTCGAACTTGTTCGGCGCGCTGGCGTTGACTCCCGGCAGCGCCAATGCCGGTCCACAGAGCGACGGCTACCTGACGCTCGGCGAAATCTACCAGTTGAAACTCAATCGCTGCGAGTTGGCGATCTTGAGCGCTTGCGACACGAACTTTGGCCCGCGGCAACAGGGAGAAGGGGTGTGGGCCCTATCGCGCGGTTTTCTGGTCGCCGGCGCGCGGCGCGTCGTGGCCAGCAACTGGTACGTCGACGACGAGGCGGCCGCCAGCCTGGTCAGTTATTACTGCAACTTGCTCGCCAGGTCGATCGCACTGGACGAAACGCCGGCCTATGCGACGTCGCTGCACGAAGCGAAGCGATGGGTTCGCTACCAGCCGAAGTGGTCGGCGCCCGGCTATTGGGGAACGCTGGTGCTGGTGGGACCGAACTAGCTCAAATCTGAGCAATTCCGTGCACCGCGTTGCAGTGTTCGCAGCCGATACTTGCGGCGACGGCCAATGCGAAGGTGCGTAGCTTCTCGTTGCATCGCATAGCCGTGAGAGCGGCCATATACAATGTGGTTCGCAGATGGGCCCGTCCGCCGCGAATGCGCCGCTGGCCAGGACCTTACCGGTTTCAATGGTAGAACCGTCCAGGGAGGGAACCCTGTCTTGCGGATGCGGGCTGGCCACCGACGTTCGGTGGTCGCCCTGGCGTCTGTTAGGGCTAGCTCCAAGAGGTCGACGCCCATCCGGCCTCACTACGGCGTTTGCAGCGCCCAGGGGGAATCGATCTACCGACGACCGCGACGTCGAAGGCCGCGCAGTCTTCGTCCTCGCTTGGTTCATTGACGATCATGGCTTTGGCGACAAACTGACTGCAGTTGCGTACTCTTTTAGACAGACAAGGGGGTCGGCTATCCTGGAGGCGCGACTCACCAACGAGCCACCGCGCCTGAGGACCTGTCCATGAAGCATGCGAGAAGACCAGCGAGATCGTGGATCGTCGTCGCGGCACTCACCTGTGCCGTTTGGCTTTACGCGTTGGCACGCGCTGCCGAGCCGGCAGCGAGCCAGGCGACTGCCGACCTCGAATGGCCGATGTGGGGCCGCTCCCCCGCGCGGAACCTCGTCGCGCCGCGAGCCACACCGCCGACTTCGTGGGACGTCGAGACGGGTGCGAGTATCAAATGGACCGCCGAACTTGGCGGCGCCGCCTACGGCAACCCCGTGTTGGCCGACGGGCGGCTATTCGTCGGCACCAACAACGAACATCCGCGCGACGCCGCGCTCGACGGCGATCGCGGCGTGATGATGTGCTTTCGCGCCGCCGACGGCGAGTTCCTCTGGCAAGACGTGTACGACAAGCTCGCCGCGGGCGATTCGCAAGACTGGCAATTGATCGGCATCGGCTCGAGCCCCGCGGTCGCCGGCGAGCGCGTCTACTACGTCTCCAATCGCGGCCAGGTCGTCTGCGCCGATGTCGAGGGTTTCGCCGATGGCGAGAACGACGGACCCACCAAGGATGAGTCGCGATCCGGACCGCACGACGCCGACATCGTTTGGCGATTCGACATGTTGGCCGAGGTGGGCGTGCTCCCTCGTTACCTGGCGACCTCGAATCCACTCGTCGTCAACGGCCGGCTGTTCGTCGTCACGTCGAACGGCGTCGACCCCGACTCGAACGAACTGAGAACCCCCGACGCGCCGAGTTTCCTTGCGCTCGACGCGGCGACGGGCAAGTTGCTCTGGCAAGAAGGATCGGTCTCCGGTCCGCAGCACAAGGTGCACCTGGCGACGATCTTTGAAGGTCAATGGGGGAGTCCTTGTTGGATCGACGCGGTCGGCGATCGAGCCGCGCAGGTCTGCTTTCCCGGTGGCGATGGCTGGCTGTACGCGCTCGATCCGGCCAGCGGCGCGCTGGTGTGGAAGTTCGATTGCAATCCACCCGATAGCGTTTGGAAGCCGGGGGGGCGCGGCGATCGCAACTACATCCTGAGCACGCCGGTGGCCGTCGACGGCACGGTCTATGTGGCCACGGGGGTCGACCCGCAACACGGCAGCGGGCCGGGGCAGTTGGTGGCCGTCGACGCCGCCGGCCAGCGAGAGGCTACAACCACCGTTGCGCGTTGGCGCGTCGGCGGCAAGGAGTTCGGCCGGTCGATCTCGAGCGTCGCCGTGCACGAGGGAGTTGTCTATGCTGCCGAGTTGGCTGGCTTCCTGCACGCCTTGGATGCCAAGACCGGCCAAGAGTTGTGGCAGCAAGACACCCTGGCCGAAGTCTGGGGCTCGACGCTCGTTGCCGCAGGCCGAGTTTATTTGGGCGATGCCGATGGCAAATTGACTGTGGTCAAGGCCGGACGCGAACTCGAGGTATTGGCCGAGAATCAATTCAATGAATCGATCTACGGCACACCGATCGCCGTCGGCCGCACGCTCTACGTCGCGACACAGAGCAAGCTGATTGCCATTGAAGATGGGGCCAGTAGTCCTGCCGGTCGGTAACGTCCACAGTAGAATGCCCCGCGTTGCTGTGCCGCGACGGCCATGGCCGATTGCGGCGCGAGGAGTCCGATGCAAGTCGATCTCGTGCAGGTCACCGCGGCCGACGGCGTACGCCTCGACGGAATGCTGCAAGTAGCCGACGAAATGCCGGTCGGCGCACCGCGGCCGCTGGGGATCGACGCGGTGGTGATGGTCCATGGCACGGGCAGCAACTTCTACGCCTCGACGATGATGGACTTGTTGGCGGAACGTTTGCGGCAACGTGGCGCGGCTACGCTGCGCGTCAACACCCGCGGTCACGATGGCATCAGCACGGCCGTCGGTCGCACGGGGGGAATACGACAGGGGGCAGCCTACGAAGTGGTTGACGACTGCCGGCACGACCTGGCAGCCTGGCTCGAACTGGCTGCTGCGCGCGGATTTCAGCGCGTAGCGCTATTGGGACATAGTCTCGGCGCCGTGAAATCGATCTACGCCCTGGCAAAAGCCGCCGCGAGCGCCGACGGACCGGCGACCGGATCGTCGCCAGGGCTGCGAGTTTCGCGATTGATCGCGCTGTCGCCGCCACGGCTGTCGTACTCGTACTTCGCCGCCAGTTCGCGGGCCGAGGAATTCCTGACGATGTGCCGCCAGGCCGAAGCACTCGTCGCCGACGGGCGCGACGAGTCGCTCATCGAGATCAGTTTTCCATTGCCGTACGCGGTCACGGCGCGGGGTTACCTCGACAAGTACGGCCCGGCCGAACGTTACAACGTGCTGAATCTGCTGCCCGCGATCCGCTGCCCGACGTTGATCACCTATGGATCGCTCGAGGTCCAGTCGAACGTGGCATTTCGCGACATGCCCGAGGCCGTCGAGGCCCTGCCGCCGGCAGCCGCCGATGCCCCGCGCTGGCTGGCGATCATCGCGGGTGCCGACCACTTTTACTCCGGCACGCGCGGTGAACTGGCCGCTCGCATCGAAAGCTGGCTTCGCAAGCAAGAGACAGGCACACGTTAAGCCTCGACAATCGGCCGAACGCCCACCTGAGCGCCCCTCGTTCAACGGCGGTCGGACCGATATAATTCGCTGCCGTTTACCTCATACTCCACAACCTTCCTTGAGCCGCCCAACATCATGGACAAAGAACTTCGCGATCGGGCCGAGCTCATTCGCCAGCGAGTCCTGCAACTGCGGGACTCTCTTTGACTACGAAGAACGCCTGACTCAGGCTGCTGCGATCGAAGCACGCATGGCCGAGCCCGATTTCTGGAACAACCAGGAACGCGCGCAGGCCACCGTGGCGGAGCTCAAAGCCGTTAACGCCGTGCTCCGGCCGCTGCGCGAATTGGTCGGCATGGCGGATGACCTCGGCGCGCTGCTGGAAATGGCCGAGGAAGACGACAGCCTCGCCGCCGAAGCGCCGGCACAAATCGAGCGAATCGAGGCCTTGCTCGAAGATCTTGAGCTGAAGGCGCTGCTCAATGGTCCGCACGACGCGGCCTCGGCCATTCTCACCATCAACGCTCGCGACGGTGGGCTCGACGCCAACGATTGGGCCGAAATGCTCCTGCGCATGTACACCCATTGGGGCGAGGACCAGGACTACGACGTCGAGTTGCTCGACCGGCAAGATAACGAGCAGGCGGGCATTCAGAACGCCAGCATCGCTATCCGCGGACCGATGGCATACGGCTATCTGAAAGGTGAAACGGGCGTGCATCGCCTGGTGCGGATCAGCCCCTACAACGCCGAAGGGAAGCGGCAAACGAGTTTTGCGGCGGTCGACGTTTCGCCTGAAATCAATAACGATGCCGAGATCGAGCTCCGCGACGAGGACATTCGCGAGGATGTGTTTCGTGCCAGCGGCGCCGGCGGCCAGCACGTGAACAAGACGTCGAGCGCCATCCGGCTGACTCACTTGCCGACGGGCGTCGTCGTGCAATGCCAGAACGAACGAAGTCAACACAAGAACCGCGCCACGGCGTTGAAGATGCTGCGCGCCCGGCTGGCTCGCATCGAGGAAGAAAAACGCGAGGCCGAGCAGGCGGCCAAATACAACGAGCGGCCCAAGGTCGGCTTCGGTTCGCAAATCCGCAACTACTTCTTGCATCCCGACCAGCGCGTGAAGGATGCCCGCACTGGCTTTCAGGTGGGCAGCTTTCAAGCCGTGATGGATGGCAAGATCCAGGGATTTCTCGATGCCTTCCTGCGGTGGCGCGTGGAGAACCAATAGTTTGCCAGCAATGCCGGGCAATGGCAGCTGCTTGAGTGACCATGGTTGATTTATGCGTGCTGACTGCCGGCCGTTTGCGGCTCAGGTTCTTGCGACGCGGCGATCGTATCGCACACGTGATCGAGCTAGACCGCGACGGGAAGTTGATCGAATTGCTCGCTTCGCGCGAGGGTTCACCCGACGAGCGCTGGCCGGCCAGTCCCCCCGTGCAGGAATTGGAGCTCGCCCAGTCGCCGCGAGTTTCGCCGGCCGAAAACAGAGCGCAAATCGCCTGGCTGATTGGCCGAGCTGGCGCTAGCCACTGGTCGGCGAGTGTCGAGGCTCAAGCCGAGGGCGCGATCACGTTCGACGTTGCCTGCCGACTGACCGAAGAGCCCGCTTGGCTGGGAAGCCGCTACCATTTAATGGGCGATACGTTTGGTGGCCGCCCGGCGATCGACGCGCTCGATGGCTGCCACCAGATTCCGTCAGCCGAGGGAAGTGAGATCGTGATCGCCGCTGATATCTCGCAAGGCAAACTTCCGCGTACCGTCCGTTGGCGGTACCGAATAACTTGGTCGCAATAACCGAATATGTAGCTGCGCGGACGCGGCACCCCTGGACCTCAGGATAATTGCGGCGGCGCGGCCGACTCGCCTTCGAGCGCGTCGCGTGCCCGCAGCACATGTGTGACGATCGACTGCATGCGCTGGGCATCGGCAAACGGCGAGAGCACGTAGCTCTTGAGGGCCACGATCGGCTCGCCGTAGTCCGTCTCGCGATAGCAGTCGGTTAACGAAATCGCCACTCCGTGCCCGGTGAGCGCTTCGGCGTATACGCGTTGGAAAATCCGGCGGTTGTAATCGTTGTGCTGATGCAACCGCTCGCGCCAGGCAACGTCGACGCGTTCGTGCTCCTTGATCGAAAAGGTGTCGGTGCCATGCGGATAGACGCGCAGCAGCGTGACGGGGCCGACGTTGTCGCCGTTGAGCACAACCAGGTCGGGATGGGCCTCGATCTGCTCGCGGAGTACCTCGGCCATTTCGACGGTATGCCCCAACAGGGTTTGCAGTCCTTCGCGACCCAACAGCAACATATTGGCCAGCGCCGCCATCGGCCCCAGCCCGCTACGCGAAGTTTCCAGCGTGAACATGCCGGGGTGGTATTCGCCCGACTGGTACAGATAGGGCATTTGCTCGCGGCGACGGGCGATCAGCGTAAAGTCGGTCGCCTCGCGCACCAGCACCAGCGAGGAAATGTAAGGAGCAAAGCCCGTTTTATGAAAATCGATGCCGATCGAATCGGCCAGGTGCAAATGCTGGATGCGATAATTGGCTGCCGCCAAAGCGCGCACGGTGCGTCCGCGGAAGCCGAGCGGGTTGACCTCGAAATCGTAGTTGTTGAACACGCTCCAGGCCCAACCGATCACGGCATCGGCATGCACGTGCGGTCGATAGTCGAGCTGAAACTCTGCGACCAGTCGATCGCGGAGGGCGACGATGCCGCGCAAGTCGTCGAGCCCAAAGGCATCGGTCGTACCGAGCGTGGCGACGATGGCGGCCAGGCGACGCCCGGCGCCGAGCGCTTCGCGAGCCGCCGCCGCCAAGGCGTCGAGATCGATCGAGTTATCGAGATGGGTGCGGATCGAGATGACTTGATCTTCGCCGATTCCCAACCAGCCAGCGGCAGTTACCGTACTGTAATGCGCACAATCGGAGACCAGCACCAAAGCGTCGTCGCGCAGTCCATGCCGCAGCGAACCGGGAACGGCCTTCTCGAGCCCGATTCGCAAGCCATAAAGCATCGCGCCCGTGCCGCCGAAGGTAAAGATGCCCGCTGAAGTTGCCGGATCGTACCCGACCAATCCGGCGGCCATCGCCGACACACGCACTTCGGCTTCGGCCACTCGAAAGCCGGCTTCGTCGCTGCACAGGTTAGGGTTGTATGTCGCCGGCAACAGCGTGCCGATGACGCTGGCGATCGAAGGTGGCGGAGTGACGTTCACCTGAGTCCGCGGATGCCCCCAAATGAACATCCCTTCGAGAAAGTGAACCAGTTGTGGAATGACCGCTTCGAGCGATTGCCCCTGCGGCTGCAGTCGGGCCTCGGCGGCAGCGGTCCAATCGATCGAGCCCGGTTGGCCGAGGATCGGAGTCTGACCCTTGAGCGCGTCGACCTGATCCAAAGCCCGCGATATCGAGTACACGAAATAGGCGTCGTGCACAGGATCGGAGACCGGTTGTGGAAACGCTCGGCGTAGCGACTCGAGCAGTTCGCGATATCGTGGCGTCATCGGCGAATCCCCCCGGAGGAAGTCTTACGTGACTCGGGTGCTTTGACAAGGACCAGGAGAATTCGACGTCTCGTTGGAGCGGTCTGCGGGCCGAACTCGGCCGCGGTATCTCCTTATCGTGCCCGATAGATCGGCTATCGCAGGTTTGGCGCGCGCCCCTTGACCGCCGTCGGACGAGCCAACTAGCTTGGCACTAGATCCGCGCTGCGCTGCTCGTCACGCTGGCCGACACCCGATATCGTATGCACAACAACCGACCGGATAGCGAGCAGCATGTCGACGAACGGTGGGTCACCGGAGCGACCGGTGAAGATGCCGAGTGGCTCGATCGGCTGGCCCGCGTTCTCGGGCCCGGCGCGTTGCGCCAATTGGGCATTTACAAGTTGCCCGCCACGTTCAAGCTTTCGGTGGTGATCCCTGTCTACAACGAACGAGGAACCGTTGCCGAGCTGGTTCGCCGCGTTCAGGCCGTGCCGATCGCCAAGGAGATATTGCTAATCGACGACGGCAGCACGGACGGCACTCCCGCAGTGCTGGCCGCGCTGGCCGAGCAAGCTGGCGTGCGACTGATACAGCACGAGCGAAATCGCGGCAAAGGAGCGGCGCTGCGAACCGGCTTCGCGGCCGCCACCGGCGACGTGGTCGTCGTGCAAGACGCGGATCTCGAATACGACCCCGCGGAGTATCCGCGGTTGTTGCAGCCGATCGTGGATGGTCGGGCCGACGTCGTTTACGGATCGCGGTTTTCGGGCAACGTGGCTCGCATCCATTTGTTCTGGCACCGCGTGGCCAACGGCTTCCTGACTTTCGCTTCGAACGTCTTCACGAACTTGAACTTGTCGGATATCGAAAGCTGCTACAAGGTCTTTCGTCGTGAAGTGGTGCAAGGGATGACCCTGCGAGAGAACCGCTTTGGCATCGAGCCCGAACTGACCGCCAAGATCGCCCGCGGCCGCTGGCGCGTGTACGAGATGCCGATCTCTTATTCCGGGCGCGACTATAGCGAAGGCAAGAAGATTGGCTGGCGCGACGCGGTGCGGGCGTTGTACTGCATTGTGCGGTATTCGATCGCGGATTGACCCAAGTCCGGATTCTGTCTCGAGGGGGTTCCCCAAACCGCTCGCCTGGGTGTCGCGGTACTAAGGCCGTCCGCAGGTTTGCCACGGGTATGTTCGACGCACGACCCCAATGTTGAACTTTAACGGCTTTGACGACGGCGCCGTGCAAGCCGGTTCTCGTCAAACGATCGGTCCTGTCGATGCCGATGCTTAATCCGCCTGAGACAGGTGTCGTGGGGCGCTTCGAGCCTAATTTGCGTCGCTAACGACTGCGTGGAAGGCAAAGCCTTCCCGAGTTGCCCAGTCTCAAGTTCTGCGCCCGCAGGCGGGCTGACAGTGACCTCCACGGTTGATCGTGACAGCTAGCTGGCGGCGGCGGTCCTGCCGGCCAGGGACGCTGCAGAAGCTGCCCCGCCAATCACACCTGGCAGAAACTCGATGACCACACCAACCACGACGTCGGAACCGGGGGCCATCAACTCGCAACCCTGGTGGGAAGAGTACTTCGCCACCACCTGGGACGGCAACTGCGGCCGCACCCAGACGACCCGGTTCATGGAGTGCGTGGTGGCCAACCTGCCAGCGATGCTCCGCGACGACCTGCAAGCGCGCCGACGAACAATTCTCGATTGGGGTTGCGCCTTTGGCGACGGCGTGCGCGTGCTTTCCCAGGCTTTTCCGACTTGCCATGTGGCCGGGCTCGATTTTGCCCAGCGGGCCATCAACGAGTGCCGCAAGGCTTATCCTCAGTACGAGTTCATTCACGCGCTCGACGGCCGCATCAAGCGCCCCTTCGACGTCGTCGTCACGTCGAACTGTCTCGAGCACTTCACTGAGCCGTTGGAGATCGCCGCTGCTCATCTCGATTGGTGCCAGACCTGGTACGTGGTGTTGGTGCCCTACGCCGAGGCGAAGCTGCTCGACCAACACGTCAGCCGGTTCACCGAAGACACGTTCCCGGAGCGAATTCATGGGTTCGTGCGGGTTTGCGCGCGGGCCGTCGACGTCGATCAGCGCGTTTGGACGGGACAGCAGTTGCTGGCAGTGTACGTCTCGATCGCCGCGTTGCAGCAGGATGCCTCGTTGCGACGGCGGTTCCTCGAAGAGATGTACCAAACCAGGCTGCCGTTGCCGACCGGAAGTTCCCGAATTGCTGCATCAGACAATCACTCGACCGCAACGCCGGGGAAGCCGCACGTCTCGTCTGCGCAGACCGAAGTCGTTGGTCGGGAAGCCACGGTGGCCGGCCCGCTGCAGAGTGTCGTATCTGGAATCGGCAATCTCGAGTCGTGGTTGCTCGATGCGTTATTCGACCGCATCGAACTGCATGCTCGAGTCGCCCAAGCGCAAGCCGAACGTGAGAATGTCGAGAATCAGCTTCGCGAAGCTCACGAACAACTGGCGGCAATCGCCGGCTCGCGGACCTGGAAGTTGGCCTGCCTAGCTCGTTCGGCCCGACTGGTCTGCCTGCCGCCAACGAGCTATCGGGCGCGGGCCTTGCGGTCGGCGGTGAATGGAGTGCGAGGGACTCGCCGGGCGATTCAGTCCGCGGGTATGGCCTTGGCGCGGCTACCTCGCCGAGCCTTGGACTTGCCGGGCTACGCCGTATCGAGGATCCGTGGGTTGGTCGACGTCGCGAAGACGCAAGCCAAACGGGTCGCCCGACGTACTTTGCCGCCGGCCACGCGGCAGTGGTTGCGGCGTATGATCCGTCGCCAAGTGGTACCAGCTCCCGAAGCGATGTCGCGATGGCTTACCTTTGCGGCAGATCGAGTGCACAACTCCGCGTCGCAAAAACTGGTTGTCATCGTCTCAGGCACGACATTCACGACGGCCGAAGGACAACGTCCGACTCGACTGGCGCGAGAGTTCGCTCGCCGAGAGATTCCGGTACTCTTCGTCTACTTCCGCTGGAGCGACCGAGAGCCATTGCCGGCGAGCAAATCGCCGTGGGTACTCGAGTTGCCACTCGATTGGTTCGTGGCGAATCATCCGGCGATCTTGTGCGATCGCGCTCTTAGCGGGCTCGACCGTGCCGTGCTAATGGAGTTTCCGCATCCAACGTTGCTTGAGATCGTCAATTCGGCGAACGCCTACGGCTGGCGCACGATTTACGACATCATCGACGATTGGGATGAATTTAAGGCTGCCGGTCAGGCGGACTGGCACGACCCCGACGTCGAGCTCTACCTGGCAAACAATGCCGACGTGGTGACGATCACGTGCGAGCCGCTGCGGTCGAAGGCCGCGGGGCGTCGGCCAGCGGAGGTCGTGCTGCTTCCAAACGCCTTCGAGGATTGGTCATCCGGGGTTGAGCCTGAAGTTAGTTCCGGCTCCCCTAGCCCGGTCCGAATCGGCTATTTCGGACACCTGACCCCATCGTGGTTCGATTGGGAGTTGGTTGCGCAAGCTGCCCGACTCCGCCCGGACTGGGTGTTCGAGATCATCGGGTACGGCGACGACAACGCCGCCCCTTCGCTGCCAAATGTGAGGATGCTGGGCAAGACGGAGCACGAAGCCCTGCCGTCGCATGCCAGTCGTTGGCATGCAGCGATGATCCCTTTCCGGGTGAGCAAGCTCGCCGCGGCCGTCGATCCCATCAAGATCTACGAATATATCTCGCTGGGCTTGCCGACAGTTATCTGCGGCATGCCCCACCTGTCAAGTTACCCTGGGGCTGTCTGTTGCGAAGGCGTCGAGGCCTTCGTGGCGGCGATCGAACAGATTTCCCAACAGCGGCTGGAGGCTGCCGATGTGAAGGCCTATCTGGCTGGAAACCGTTGGAGCAATCGGGTTGATCGCTTGATTGAGCTCGTCGAGCGGCCTGAACATCGCGCTGTCATGGCCCGCGCTGTTTGCGGTTTGTTCCAGCCGGCGGCTTCCATCCAGGACACGCCACTGACGACCAGCGAAAGCACTACGGCCGGGACCTCGCAACGCGCGGCCTAGCCCTCACCATGCCCGACACAAGGGAGGCGCCGTTTCATGAGCCCTCTAACATCTCGCGAGAGACAACCTCAAAGCTCATCAGAGCCCGTGCTGCTGTCGATGCACCGACCGCAGGGAAAAGCGCCGCAGGCTTCTGGACCGCGCGTAGTGTTCTTTTATCAATTCTGCACGCTGGGCGGTTGCGAAACCGTGCTGAAGACCCGCATGACCGAGTTATTGGCGCGTGGCGTCGACGCCCACGTGGTGTTTCTCGAAGGGGGCGACGGCGAGGCGCTCTTCGACGACATCGCTTCGCGGGTGACGGTCAGCAGCAACTACCGGTTGATCAGCCAGAAGCTGGCGGAAATCTGTCCTGACTATTTGGTCAGCATCGATACCCCGGACGCCTTGCGATATCGAGCTGGCCTCAACACGCCCGCGCATTGGGTGTACGAGGTGCACACCACCTACAGCGAAGGACTGCGCGTCGCGCGCAGTCTGCCCAGCCGCGGCGTGTCTGGTGTACTGGTACCAAGTCATGAGCAACGTCGGCTGGTAATGCAACTGCTGGGATCGACCGGATCGCTCGACGTCGAAGTAGTCCCAAACCCGCTTTCGCCGGCATTCAGTCCGACGTCGGCTCCAATTAATGCCGGGCGTCCGATCGTCTGTTGGGTGGGACGGCTCGACAATCACAAAAACTGGCGGCTGTTCGTGCAGGCCGCGGGCAGGACCGTCAAAGAGGGGGGCGATTGCGAATTCTGGATCGTTGGCGGCGGCAGCGCCGCTCGCACCGAGAAGGAGCAGCTTTGGCAGGCGGTTCGCGACCTCGGCCTGGTCGAACGCCTCCGCTGGGTGCCGCGTGTCGAGTACAGCGACATGCCCAATATCTACCGCTTTGTCGCTGGCTCTGGAGGGTGCCTGGTCTCGACTTCGCGGCAGGAGTCGTTCGGCATGGTGGCGTTGGAAGCGATGGGGTGTGGATGCCCGGTCGTGGTGCCCGATATCGGTGGATTCCGCGACTTCGTCGAGGATGGCGTCACTGGGTTTCGATTTCCGGTGGGCAATGCCGATGCCGCGGCCGAGCGGATCGTCGCTCTGCTAACGCCTAGCAGTCAGCGCGACGAGATGTTACGTGCAGCGCACGATCTGGTACGCAGCAGGTACTCGGCGCGGGCCGTAGTGGATTCGTTTCTCGGCGCGCTGGCTCAAATCGGATCGAATTCGACGTCGGCGGCGGCCGCCTAGCGCGGTCAATCTCGCACGACGCGGCGCCAAGCTTCGCGGCCCTGTTTCCCGAGCCACGCGCCCCCGGTTTGGCCCGCGCAAAGTTCCGCAATCTAGCGCGTCTGCAACCTCTAGCTCGGTTCACCGAGCGCCGACGCACCACTTCGGGCACCAATTGCGGGAATCTTTATCGGTCCGCCCGCACAACCGGAACACCGGCATTATTGTCAACTCTTTACATGACATGATGTTGCGCGTCTAAGCGCGCCGGCCTGTTGTCGACGGAATCGATCCTAACGACTGGCCGATCGGCCAGCATTTAGACCATTCTTGTTTTCCCAATTTCCCCAAATTAGTGTGAAGGTCTGCCTTCAAGGTAGGGATCACCTCGACGGCGCCGCGGGGGAAATCGCCGGCTTCGGCCCGTAACCCCCTCATCGGATGCATCCACATTCTGTGGATTCGGCGCTCGGTAAGGCAGGCGCAAGGCAAGGACGCATTCTCCCTCGTCGCAATCACCTATTCGCAGGTGTGGTGGCATGCGCCTGTCGTGGTTCCGCGCCCCCTTCGTGCGCCGACATAGCTCCCGGTCCGTCAACAGGGCGGTGCCGCGGCGCCGCAAATTGCGGATCGAATGGCTTGAAGCCCGACACATGATGTCGGTCAATGCGATCGTTGCCGAGAACTTGTTGCCTGGCACGCCGCAAGCGCAGTGGGACGTGTCGGCCTACATGTCCGACAACATCGAAGGTTTCACCGACGATGTAAGTTACGATCTCGGGCAGACGGTCAATTTCAAGATCAATACCGATGCCAGCTCGTACCGCATCGACATCTATCGGATGGGGTACTACGACGGCAACGGCGCGCGGCTCGTGGCGTCGATCGACGGCTTGCACGGCATCCTCCAGCCGGATGCCTTGCGCGATCCTACCACGGGTCTGATCGATGCGGGTAACTGGTCGGTATCGGCGTCGTGGCAGATTCCCGAGTCGCTCACTTCTGGTATTTATTTCGCCGACCTGATCCGCACCGATGGAGTTACCGGGGCGAACCAGGCGATCTTCATCGTTCGCGACGACGACAGCACGTCGGAACTGTTGTTTCAGGCCTCGGTGTCCAACTGGCAGGCCTACAACACCTGGGGCGGGTCGAGCTTGTATGCCGACAACACCGGCACGCTCGCGGCCGGCCGCGCGTATGCCGTCAGCTTCAATCGTCCGTACGAGGGTGGACTACAGGTCTTCACCTGGGAATACCCGATGGTCCGGTTCATCGAAGCCAACGGCTACGATGTCACCTACACGACCAACATCGACATGGATCGCGCCGGCTACTTGCTGCTCAACCACGAGGTGTTTCTCTCGGTTGGACACGATGAGTACTGGTCGGGCACGCAGCGCGACAACGTCGAAGCGGCGCGCGACGCCGGCGTCAACCTGGCGTTTTTCAGCGGCAATGAAGTCTTCTGGAAAGTCCGCTACGCCGATTCGATCGACGGATCGGGTACGTCGTACCGCACCATGATTTGCTACAAGGAGAGCCTGGCCGATAGCAAGATCGATCCCTGGTCCGAGGCCTGGACAGGAACCTGGCGCGACGCGTCCTATGCCAACTCGACCGACGGCGGCAGGCCCGAGAACTCGCTCACCGGAACACTTTTCACCAGCATTTACACGGGCACTCCGGGAACTTCGTTGGTCGTGTCGGCCGCAGACGGGCAGTTGCGGTTCTGGCGGAACACCGATTTGGCCAATTTGGCCCCCGGTCAATCGGCAACGCTCGGTGACTATATCCTCGGCTACGAGATCGACGAAGACGTCGACAACGGGCATCGGCCGGCCGGGCTCATGAATCTCTCGAGCACCTGGATCGATGTGCCGCTCAAGCTCTACGACTCGGCGAATGGATACTCACCAGGCACCGCGGTGCACAGCCTGACGCTGTACCGCGCCGCCAGCGGCGCGCTGGTCTTCGGCGCTGGCACGATCCAATTCTCGTGGGGGCTGGATTCCCATCACGATGGACCGGCGACCACCCCCGACTTGCGCCTGATGCAAGCGGTCGTCAACTTGTTCGCCGATATGGGGGCCCAACCGGGGAGTCTTTACGGCGGTCTGGTGCCGGCGACGCAGTCCACCGACTTCTCGGCACCCACTTCGACCATCACTTCGTTGGTGAACAATGCGACGGTCGTGGCCAATGGGGCGGTGTTCATCACCGGCACAGCCAAAGACAACGGCGGCGGAGTCGTGGCGGGGGTCGAAATCTCGCTCGACGGTGGTCAAACCTGGCGGAAAGCCAACGGACGAGAGAACTGGAGCTACGAGTGGACGCCGTCCACTCAAGGCGGCTACTACATTCTGAGCCGCGCCGTCGACGATAGCGGCAACATCGAGTTGCCCGTAGCGGGAAAAAGCGTCGAAGCGGTGGGTTCCGCGGGTCAGGTGAGCTTGTGGAACAATTACGACCTGCCGGCCGTGGGGAGCAATCCCGACCTGAGCGGCGTCGAAGTCGGCATGAAGTTCTCCTCGAGCGTGGCCGGCTACGTGACTGGCATGCGTTTCTACAAGGGGGACTTGAACACCGGCCCTCATGACGGGCATTTGTGGACGAGCAATGGCGCCTTGCTGGCTACGGTGACCTTCTCCAGCGAGACGCTCGAGGGATGGCAGACCGCCATGTTCGACGTTCCCGTGGCGATCCAGGCCAATACCACCTACGTGATCTCGTATTACGCTCCGGACGGACACTACGCCGTCACGCCGAACTACTTTGCTGGTGGAGCGGTATCCAACGGCACGCTCCGCGCGTCGGCCGGAGTGTATGGCTACGGTGTGGGTAGCTTTCCGACGTCGAGTTACCAGTCGAGCAATTACTGGGTCGACGTGATCGTCTCGACGACCGCCGTTAACATCTCACCGGCGGCCAATGCTTGGGGGGTCGATCCTTACGCGGCCGTAACTGTGACATTCGCGGCGGCGATGTCGGCCGCGAGTATCAACAGCAGCACGGTCTTGTTGCTTGATGCCAGCGGGGCGATCGTGCCCGCCACGGTGAGCTACAACACGTCGTCGCGAACGGCGACTTTGACGCCGACGGCTCCGCTGCTGGCTGGCATGACCTATACCGTCGTGGTCAGCGGCCAGCCCGGTGGCGCAACGACGAGTCAGGGGGCCGCGCTCGGACGCGATTTCAGTTCTCAGTTCTCTACGGCGGCTCCGCCAATCGGCCCCGAGCAGACGCTGTGGGCGAACGAGTTGCCCCACGTCTACGACACGGGCGACTCGTCCCCGATCGAACTGGGGATGCGCTTCGAGTCCGCGGTGTCGGGCTTCGTCACGGGCGTGCGTTTCTACAAGAGCGCGGCCAACACGGGCCTGCACACCGGTAGCCTATGGAGCGCGGATGGCACTTTGCTGGCGAGCGTCGTTTTCTCCAACGAAAGTGCCAGCGGTTGGCAGCAGGCTTATTTTTCCTCGCCGGTGCAGATACAGGCCAATACGCCTTATGTCATTTCTTATTTCGCGCCGAACGGGCGCTACTCGGTTTCGCGCGGCGCACTGACCTGGGCCACGACCGAGGGTGCGTTGACCTCGCTGGGGAGCAATGACACTCCCAACGGCTTGTACACCTACTCGCGCAGTGCGTTCCCCGCGCAGTCGTACGATCAGTCCAATTATTACGTGGCGCCGATCTTCGTTGGCAGCCTGATCGAGAGCATCAGCCCCGCGGCGGGCGAGAGCGCGTTTCCGACCGATGCGCCAATCACCATCAAGTTCTCTCGCCCCGTCGATCCGTCGACGATCAATGCAAATACGATCGAGCTATTTGTATCGACACGCTGCGGACTCGGCGGCTGCTCGACTTGCATGTGCTCGCGCGCCGTGCTCTTGGCGGCCGCCATCACTTACGACCCGAATACGTACACCGTGACTATCACGCCAGAAGCGCCGTTGGTGCCCGCCGGCACGTATACCGTGGCGGTTCGCGGTCGCACCGGCGGGGTGCTCGATACCGATGGCAACGCGTTGGCGAACGACGTTTACGCAAGCTTCACCACCGCGTCCGCAGTTTCCTCGTACGAAACTGTGTGGCCCTCGACTGCCACGCCAACCGTCGTCGATTCCGGCGACGCGAGTGCCGTCGAACTCGGAATGAAGTTTACTACGTCTGTCAACGGTTATGTGACCGGGGTGCGCTTCTACAAGAGCGCCGCCAACACGGGTGTGCACGTCGGCAACTTATGGGGACCAGACGGCACGCTGCTGGCATCCGTCACCTTCGGTGGTGAGACGGCCAATGGCTGGCAGCAAGCCAACTTCAGCGTCCCTGTTGCCGTGCAGCCCAACACCACCTACACCATCTCGTACTACGCGCCGAACGGCCATTACTCGATCGACGTGGGCGGTCTCTCTGAGAGGATCGATTCGGGGCCGCTGACGGTTCCCGGCGGAGCCTCTGCGGGAGTCTATCGCTACGGCGCTTCCGGATACCCGACCGAAAGTTATCAGTCGAGCAACTACTGGGTCGACGTTGTTTTCGTCGAATCGCCGATTACCTCCATCACACCCGTTGACGGGACCACACTGGTGCCGACAACGGCGACCGTGCAAGTTGCCTTTAATCGCCCCATGGACCCAGCGCTGGTCGTAGGCTCGACAGTGCGCCTGGTCGACTCCCGAGGTAAGAACGTCGCGGCCACGGTCCATTACGACCCGAATACATTCATCGCCACGCTCTCGCCGGTTGCTCCCTTGCTGGGCGGGGAGGCCTACAAGGTGATCATTAGCGGGGGTGTCATGGGGGTTCGCGATGCCGAAGGGCACGGACTCCCCGCCGACATGACTTCGACGTTCACCACGGCCACCACGCTCACGGCGAGTCTCTGGACCACGGCAGCCATGCCGGCACTGGCCGACAGCGGCACTTCGACCGCGATCGAAGTCGGCACGAAGTTCACCTCGGACGTCGATGGCTACGTCACCGGGATTCGCTTCTACAAGGGAACCGCCAACACCGGCACCCACGTGGGCCATCTGTGGAGCGCTGGCGGCACGCTCTTGGCCACCGTTACCTTCTCGGGCGAGAGCGCCTCGGGCTGGCAGACGGCCACTTTTTCCGAACCAGTGGCGATCGCGGCCAACACCACTTATGTCATTTCATACTATGCGCCGAATGGACACTACTCGGTCACAAATTCCGGCCTCGTCAGCGACGTGAATCCAGGGCCCTTGCACATTGTGACCGACGGCGCCAACGGTGTCTTCCGATCGGGGTCGAGCGGTTTCCCGACACAGAGCGATCAGTCGAGTAACTACTGGGTCGACGTCCTCTTCTCCAAGTCGCCGATCAGTTCGATCTCGCCCGCCGCTTCAGCAACGAACGTCGCGACCACAAGCGCGCCCGAGATCGTCTTTTCCGTCGATATCGACGCTGGTTCGCTATCGTCGACGACCGTTCGCCTCGTCGATGCAACGGGTGCCGTGGTGCCAACTACGCTGTCGTACAACGTGGGGACGCGGACGGCCACCTTGACGCCGACGGCGCCGCTGGCCAACAGCACCAGCTACACCGTCGTGGTGGTCGGCGGCGCCAATGGCGTCCGCGACGCTTCGGGGAGTAGCCTGCCGGCCAACGTCACCTCGTCGTTCACCACCGTTCCCGTGACGCCTCCCAGTGTGGGCGTCTGGGATAGCTCGGCGGTCCCGGCGATCATCGACAGCGGCGATGGGGCGGCGCTGGAAATCGGCATGAAGTTCCGCGTCGACGCCGACGGCTTCATCACCGGCGTCCGCTTCTACAAGAGCGCGGCCAACACGGGCACCCACGTCGGCCACTTGTGGAGCAGTAACGGCACGCTCTTGGCCACCGTCACCTTCTCGGGCGAGAGCGCCTCGGGCTGGCAGACGGCCACCTTCTCCAACCCCGTGGCGGTCACCGCCAACACCACCTACGTCGTCTCGTACTACGCTCCCAACGGGCATTACTCGATCACCGTGGGGGGGCTGGCCAGCACCGTCGGTTCGGGCCTGGTCCATGCCCTGGGGTCGGGCGTCGATGGCGCCAATGGCGTCTACCGCTACGGTTCCTCGGGCTTCCCCTCCAACAGTTGGAGTTCGAGCAACTACTGGGTCGACGTCGTCTACGTCAAATCGCCCATCGCCGCCGTCACCCCCGCCGCCGGCGCCACCGGGGT
>JBFXAH010000035.1:0-47529 GCA_050184475.1 Pirellulales bacterium
GGCGCTGGGGGGCGCGTCAGGCTTGTCCTGCGCGACCACGGTTGCGCAGGCGACGCACAAGAGCGCTCCACAGATCGTCCAGCAACGGAGCCAGCCGCAATTGATCAAGCTCATCTCAATGCTCCTATCGAGGAGATTATTGAATCGTGTCATCGTTACTGATTGATTGAAAACACGAAGATCGCCAAGGGCACGCAGAGGAACTCCTGACCACGAATGACACGGATCGCGGACATTTGTCTTCTATTTGCGCTATGTGACATCCGTCGTAATCGCCCTAGCATATCTGACGCATTCGTGGCTGCTTGTCGTGGTTGACACCTAATCGTACCTCGTTCGACGCCCGTCCCCGACTGGAAGTTCCGGCGAAATCGGCAAAACTAGCGGAATGCTGGGTACTACCGAGGGTGACCGTCACAGCTGTTCGCGCCGTGGCATCTCGAACGCCCAACAGGATTTGTTACCATGCCCAGTACCGGTCAGCGCGTCTCGTTGGTGGCGCAGGTCACCGTCCCCCATCTAGCCGAGGAGTCGATCGCATGGCACTTACGCCGAGCACCATGCTTCCATTGGGCACGCCAGCGCCCGATTTTTCGCTACGCGACGCTGTAAGTGGCGACACGGTCTCCATGTCTGATTTTGCCGAGTCGCCAGCCCTGTTGGTGATGTTCCTCTGCAATCACTGTCCATTCGTGAAGCACGTAGCCGACGAGTTGGCCCAGCTAGGCCGCGACTACTCCGACAAGGGCGTCGGCATCGTGGCGATCAGCTCGAACGACATTAAGACTCATCCCGATGACGCGCCGGAAAAGATGGAAGCGGAAGCGCGTCACCGCGGCTACACCTTTCCGTACTTATTCGATGAGGCGCAAGAGGTCGCCAAGTCGTACCGCGCCGCCTGCACGCCCGACTTTTTCGTGTTCGACCGCGAACGGAAGCTGGCTTACCGTGGTCAGCTCGACTCCAGCCGTCCCGATAGCGGGATTCCGGTTACAGGAACCGATTTGCGGGCTGCCCTCGACGCCGTGCTGGCGGGCAAGCCGACGGCGTCCGAGCAGCGTCCCAGCGTCGGCTGCAACATCAAGTGGAAGGCCGGCGGCGAACCAGATTATTTTGGTGCGACTCGGGCGTAACCTCTGCTGCAAATTGCGCATATGCATGGGACCGATGCCGCAAGCTCATGGTGTAGTCGCGTCACTCGACTGTAGGTTCAACTCCTCAAGCAAGGACGGCGGATAGGGGCGTGGTGGTGCCGGAACTTTGGGAGCCGGGGCCGGCTTCTGGAATTCGGCCAGCGAGCGCCGTTGGGGTGAGCGTAGGATTCGATAGTAGCCGACTTGAGCCATCTGCGGCCAACGGAGCCACTCCCGGGCCGGAATGGCGATCCGCGCCTGCAATCGCGCGATGTTGGGTTTCGGAGGCAGCACCAGGTAGAGATAGCCTGGAGAGCGCTCCCGCTCGGGGTCTTTCGGTTCTGGTGCCGTGGCGATGCCCTCGGCGATCAAGTAGTAGATCAAGTTGTAATAGTCGGCGTCGTCGTAAGCGATTTGGAAGTTCGGTTCGATACGCACCTCGGGGGCCAGAATATCGACCACCTGCGCCGGCTCGAAGTTGGCGGCGTAGAAGTTGTAGTAGCCATCCTGCACGGCCCCCTCTCTCTCGCGCACGGCAGTCAGCCGCGAAGGAAACGTCAACAGCGGCCCCGTAAAGACCGCCAGTAACAATGCCAATCCGGCGAGTGGACGCCAAAGTGTGGAGCGTTGCGCTGCTGTCTCTGATGTCTTGTCGCGCGCTGCCGGCGCCCGGCGCGCGAACCGCTGGCCAGCGGTAATCGCTTCGTCCCCCGACCAGGCAACCGCGATAGCCAACAGCGGTAAAACTGGACAAAAACTACGCACGAACGGCGAAATTCCTATTGCCCAGGCGATCAAGAACGGCCCCATCAGGCCGAGACCCAGCAACCACGCAATCGATACCTCCTCGGACTGGTGTGGTCGCCACAGCCAGCACAGCAGTCCGATCGCTATCAACGGTAGCAAGGGCCAGGCGTCGTGCCCGGCGGCCAATAACACGTCGCCAGCCAGACGGATCGTCTCGGGTAGCGAAGGGCGCGCGGAGCCGGCCGCATGCTGCCGTAACTGATCAAGCACGGGCAGATAGAAAAGTCCAGCCAGGAGCAATCCACTTAGCCAGGGAGCCATTTCGATCGCGGCGCTTCGACTTCCGAGAGTTCGCCAGGATCGCGCAACGCTCCATATCAACAACGGCACCACGAACAGCACATTGGTTGGAATCGTGTAGACGGAGAGCGCCACTACCAGCGCGATCGCCGTCGCGCGCGACCACCAGCGTCGCAAGGCGGCAACTGTGTCGAAATCTCGCTGGCGAACGGCTACTTCCGCTATGGATCGCCAGGCGTTGCGCGTGCTGCCGGCCGCCACGGCGAGATTAGCAACCAGCGCTATCAGCAGCATCGACAAGCCGTAGCCGCGAACTTGGATGGCGTGCGACAGATACATCTGTGTCAGACCCAAGAGTGCCGTCGCCCACACGGCGACATCACGACCCAACAACCGCCAAGCTAAGGCGAAAGTCAGCGTCAGCGTGCCAGCGGCCAGCACATAGCTTGAAAGCCGTAGCTCAAGCGGCTGGGCGCCTAAAAGCCACAGCGGTCGCAACAACAATGAATAAGCGATGTGATTGTTGGGAGCCGAGTAATCGGTGACGATCTGCGTCCATGGCCGATGCACGAAGTGCACTAGCGTATAGATCTCGTCGTACCACAAATCCAGCGGAATGCGCTGCGCCAAGAAACCTAGCGGCGCTGCGACGGCAATCAGCAACCAGACCAGTATCGAACCGCCAGCGGAGTTGGCCGCGTCGATCGAAGAGTGACGGCTACGCGCTACGCCGGACCGATTGCGTTTCAAGAATCGCGCGACCTCGACGATCGAGTGCCCTCTAGTGATTGAACAAGAAGGCCGGAGTGTTGATGAGCGCCCAGGTGAGATCTTGAGCGCCGGCGAGGCGAGTTTCGCCTTCGGATATCGCCTTGCGACCGGCTTCGCGCTCAGTCGCAGTCGGCAGCCGGCACAAGATCGTCAAGAACAACTCCTCGACAAGCTGTCCGTCATCACTGTGCTGCTCGACAAGACGCGCGATGCGGTTGTGTGCGTCGCCGATGGCTTCGGCAATCACGGGACCATTGACCAACGTCAGTGCCTGGCCAAGTACGACACCACCCGAACGTTCGCACTCGCAGGCGCTTTCACGTGGCGGCTTACCGAACAAGTCGAGGAAACCGCCTGGAAGCGAAACGTTTGAATCAGGAAGCTGCGTTGCCAGAAAGCCGGCTGGCAAGCCGGGCAGGTGGAGCGCCGAACCAGTCGCACGGTGGACGGCATCGTAGAGTGTCTCTGCTGGCAGGCGACGCGCGAGTGCGTGCGAATAATTGATGTTATCGTCTTCGTTCCAGCGGTTCGGCACGATCGAGTGCTGATAGGTTCGCGACGTGCAAATGCGCCGCACGAGGTGCTCGACGTCGAAGCCCGCAGAGACGAAGTCCTCAGTCAATTGTTCAAGCAATTTGGGGTTTGAGGGGGGGTTGCCGGCCCGCACGTCGTCGACTGGTTCGATCAGCCCCACGCCGAGTAAATAGCTCCAGACGCGATTAACAAAGCTCGTGGCAAAGTAGGGATTCTCATTCGCGGTTACCCAGGCGGCGAATTGTTCGCGGCGATTGCCGTCCGTGGGCAGTTCACCTGCATGTTCGTAGGGAAATGCTGGTTCAGCGACCTCCCCGGTCTTGGCGTGCGTCACTTCGCCTGCACCGGGCGTATCAAAAATGATCTCGTCGTCGGGCCGCTGTCCTGGCTTGCGCCTCACCTGCGCGAAGTAAGCGGCCAGGTGGTAGTACTGCCCCTGAGTCCAGCGCTCAAACGGATGATCGTGGCACTTGTTGCAGTTAAATCGCACACCCAGGAACAACTGCGTCGAGTTCTCCATGGCGTCGACTGGTTCCCGCAGCACGCGCAGGTAGGCCGCCGGCGGATTTTCGAACGTCGATCCACTGGCCGTGAGAATCGTGTGTACGAACTTATCGTAGGGCATGTTTGCGGCGACGGCCCGTCGAATCCAAGCCCGCAGCGCCCATGCACCCTTTTCGCTTAAGAAGCGGCGATTCACCTGCAGTAAATCGGCCCACTTGTTTGTCCAGTGCTCGATATAGGCTTCACTACCGATCAACTGGTCGATCAGTTCGTTGCGCTTGATCCAGGTCTCGCGCGGGTCGGCGAGAAAAGCTCGGATCATCTCGGGCTCTGGCGGCAATCCGGTCAAGTCGAGATAGACCCGACGCAGAAAGTCCGCATCTCCCGCGAGTTCGCTGGGCGAGATCTTGGTACGCCGCAACTTGTCGTACACCAACAGGTCGATGTAGTTGTTGATGGGCGGCTCCTGCCACACGAAGCCGGTACGGTCTCCCATCACGGTGACTGTCGTAGCTGCGTAGTTGCCCTCGAAGCGGGCCAGCACGGCTGCCTCGCCGCGTCGCACAGCGGTGATCAGGCCTTGCTTATTCACTTCGGCGACCTCGGCCAGACTGCTTTCAAGAAACGCCTCGGCCGTTACGTCGCGCTGCGCGCCGTCGCTGTAAGTCGCCATCACGGTCATCTGCTGCCGCATTCCCGGCAAGGGAATCTGCGGATTCGTCGGCGCCAATTCGATCGACACCACGCGCGGCGCCTCGAGGTCGAGCGCCACACCACCGGCAATCCACTCCTTCAACAACTCATAGGCCGGTTCGCCGGGATGGGTGAGCACGCCTCCCTGATGCGGCACCACGCCCGCTGGCTTAAGCAGCATCAAACTCTGCTCGGGCGCTGAGCGATTGAAGCGTCGCCCGGCCAGGTCGTCGGTCAAGGCCGCGTGATCGAATGCCGGATCGTAGCCGCGCAGACTGAGCTTGAATCCGTTCTTGCCGCTATCAGCGCCGTGACACGTGCCCGCATTGCAGCCCAATTTCGACATGACCGGCATTACGTCCCGAACAAAACTCACGGGGTAGGGCGTCTCCAGGCCCGAGACGGTTACGGGCACGGTAACCTGATGCCCCGCAAACTCAAAAACCAGCGAGCCGGAACCGTCGGCCACCGGTCGCGCCAGACGAGACGGCGACACTTTGATTTGGGGACAATCACCGGCGACGCGCGCTAACCGCGTGACATCGACCTTCTCACCGTCAGCGGTCACGCCGGTCAGCAATAACTGGCGATACGCGTATCGATTTGTCAGCTCAATCGCGGCCGGTTGGACCTCAATCGCGACGACGTGCATCTCTGCGGGGAGTTGCTCTTCGGCCGCCACAGGGGGCGGCGATTGCTGATCGGCCGCGTGGAGTTGTCCGCACGCCATCAGGATCGCGATCACTCCTGCAACAGTCGATTGCTTCGCCTTGCTCATCGTTCGACTTCCCTGGTGCGAATGGTATTTACGGCCATGCTGCTACTCTCCGGCCGCAACGGCCGTGGCCAACGGCACGGCGATGAATTCTCTGATCAGCTTACCGGTGGCGGCGTCGTTCAATCGTATCATGCCCTCGAAGCCAGCACTCGCGACCTGTTGGCCGTCAGGTCGAAAGGCAACTGCGTAAACTGGACCTTTCTCTCCTTCAAGGCGGCAAACAAGTTTGCCATCGTCGGTCTGATAAATGCGGGCTTCGCCAGCCCGGCCGCTATCGCTGGCACCAACGACAAACCGACTGCCGTCGGCATTAAACTCCGCCGAGAAGACCCGCCCCGGAAGTGGTTCGAACTGGCGAATCAGGTTGAAGTCGTCGCCGATCTGTCGAGGCTTAGTGCGATAAAGCTGATAGATCTTTGGCGTGCCGTCGGCCCCGCCTATCACCACTTCGTCCTTCGCCGGATGCCGATCGACGGTCAACAGACCGCCTTTCAGCGCGCCGGGCGTAATGCTTGTGATGTTGTCGACGAACCGCTCGGTTGCTACTTCGGTGAGTTTGACCGATCGATCGCGACTCACCGACACCAAATGGGACGCATCGGTCGAAAACACCGTGTCGAGTACCCAATCACCGTGCGCCCCCTGAAACAGAATCTGCTTGCCGCTGGCGACATCGTAAGCGCGCAGAGTATTGTCGCCGCAGCCGAACGCGACTCGCGTGCCGTCGGGTGACCAACTCACCCCGTATAGGGTGTCGTACGACACCAGCGCCGACAGCTTCAGCTCGTGCGTGGCGACGTCCCAAACCTGCAACTCGCCGAATCGCCCTGGCGAACCGCCGACTGCTGCGAGCAGCTTTCCATCGGGCGAGAACTCGACCGACTGCACACGCTCGGCCAGCCCGACGAGCCGCGCGACTACCTCGCTCCCATCGGCTCTATGCAACAAGATTTCGTGATAGCCCGTCACCGCGATTAACTGGTTGTCCGGCGAGTAGTCCAGCGAGGCAATCACCGGCGGCAACTGATACACCGGAGGATGCGCTTGGTCGACATCGGCGGTCTCGCGCGCCGGCGAATCGTCGACCGCGCCCTGTTCGACCCAGGCGCGCAACGTGGCAACGTCATTCGCTGAGAGCGGATCACTTCCCTTAGGCATTGCCGGTGGATCGGCACCTTGTGCCACGACTTGCTGAAGGAGCGGACTTTCGTCTGGCTTGCCGGCGACGACCCCGGGCTCGCCGCTTTCTCCCCCCTTGAGCAAGTCCTTGGCCGTCGTCAGCACCAAGCCCCCCAATGGCTTGGCGGGCTGATGACATCCCTGGCAATGCTCTTGCAGGATCGGTCGCACGGCGGTCCAAAAGCTGATTCTTTCAGGTGCGGCCGAACCCGTAGCGGGAGCCTCAGCAGCACGGCCAAACGCTGTTGCGACAAGCAGCGAGCAGCAAACCAATACCGACAACATCGACGGGAATCGCGACGCCTTCATTCAGGAACCTCGCTGTCTGGCACCACACGGCCGCCACTTGTTCGTCAAGGTATCAGCCTGACCAACCAAAATGAAGCGCGCCGCCGGAGGCGTTTGCCGGGCTAGGTCTGTAGAGGGTCAAAGGTCATTGGGTCTTCGTAATAAGGGCGATTTGCCGAATAAAGCAAATAGCGTTTCTCGATTTCATTGGCAAAATCGTCCTCTTTATCAAAAAAGGCCCGTCGTTTGGCCTGCTCGGCGTAATTGCGGGCCTTCTCGTAGTCTTTTTTCGATGCGTACGCCGCGGCCAGCGTATCAAGAGCCACGGCGTTACGCATCTTGGTAACTCGACAGGCTATCTGGGCCAATTCCAACGCCTTATCCGGGTCGCGGTACTTGGGGTCTGGATGTGATGAGTAGACACGACTCAGCAACACCGCCGCGCGCGGGTCTGCTTCTTCGCTGTTGACCGCCAACTTATACTGCTCGACGGCCTCCTCGGTTTGTCCCAACTGCATTAGCGCCGAACCCAGTCCGGAATGTGCCAATCCTGCTTCGGGGTCGATTACGAGCACGCGTTCAAACTGTCGCGCGGCTTCTTCCCAGCGGCGCATTTTCAGATTAAGGCGCCCGATCTCGAGCCGACACTCGCCTTCGGTGTGGCCATAGATCAGGGCGAGTTCCAGTTCACGGATCGCCTTCTCCAGATCCCCATTCAGGCGATAAACCAGCGATCGATTGTAGTGCGGCATTGCCAGGTTGTGGCCGATCTGCAGTGAGATGTCGAACATCTCTGCCGCCTTGTCGAGATCTCCTTCGCGCCAATACGCCGTTCCCAAGGCGAAGTAGGCCCCGTGATTGCGCGACGTTACCCGAATCGTATGGCCGAACAAGTTGAGCGTGTCTTTCCAATAGCCAACCTGCCAATAGGTCAGAATGGCAAGCAGTGCCAGCACCAAAGACGCGCCGGCTCCGGCACCCCAGTTCGCCCCCCACCGAAAGCGTGACGCCAGAAATCCAAGCGGCAGGGCCGCGAGCAACAGTACAGCGAGTGCCCCCCATAGCCACGAAACTGGAACTGGCTCGCCAGCGCGGCGCCCGTATTCGGTCAGCACCGCCAGCACAGGTAGGGCCGTGGCCATCACCCAGATCGGAATAAACGTCCAGGCAGGGACACGCTTGGACTGGTCGAGCAAGTCTGCCAAACCGAACGCCAGGGCAACGAAGATCCCAATCAGTGGAATATACGTATAGCGATCGGCCATGTATTGGCTGCCAACTTGGACGAAACCGATCACGGGCACCAAGGTGCCCAGGTACCACAACCAGCCGACCAGCAGGTACGGCGCCCAACGAAACAGCAACGCCACGACAATCGTGATCAGGCTCGCGCCGACAAAAGCCAACAGAGCCTGCAAGATCGTCAACTCGCGATTGTCGAGCGGATACGGGATCGACAGATCGACCGGCCAAAGCGTGTTCGAGATATACGCGCTATAGGACATCAGCGGATTGATGATCCGCACCGAGAACGGAATGTAGTCCAAAGGCGCAACGGCGTGCTGCTCGCGCTGGGCAAAGAATGTCATCACAGATTCGAGCGCCACGAGAGCAAACAGTGGCAGCTTTTCGAGCAGCAATACCGGCAAACGCGCCGCGGCTCGGCTGAGACCCTCAGCGCTCAATAGGTTGGTGCCCCCCAGTCGATTCAACGGCCACATGTCCATCAACAGCAGCACGCACGGCAGCGTCACGACCATGGGCTTGCTCAACAGCCCAAGCACGAGCAGCACGGCCATGATGGTGTACTTCATCACGCTCGGCCGCTCGACGTAGCGAACGTACGCCCACAACGTGAGCATCCAGAACATCGCGCTAAGTACGTCCTTGCGCTCAGACGCCCACGCGACCGATTCCACATGCAAGGGATGCCAACTGAACAGGGCCGCGACCAGTGCGCTGGGCCAGATGCGGCCGGTCATGCGGGCGAAGACCAGGAACACCAGCACCACGACAAACGTATGCAGCACCAACGTATTGAGGTGATGGCCCCATGCCTGCAGACCCCACATGCTGCAGTCGGCCATGTGGGTGATCATGGTGAGCGGATGCCAGTTGGCCGCTACGTTGGAACTCAGGTCAAAAGTCCGGAGCACTCCCTCGAGATTCAGACCCCTTTGCACGTCGATGTTGCGCGTAACGTAGAGATGATCGTCGTAGTTGACGAAATCGTGCTTGTCCCAAACCATTCGACCAAACACGCCAACCGTAATGGCGATCAAGCCGGTTGCAAGTAGCCACTTCAATTGAATACGCGACACGCGAGTACTTCCCCACGAGACAGTCCAGGAGCCAGACCAGATGCCGCCCGACAAGTCAGTTTTCAGTGTAACTCTCCGCGCTGACCTCACCAGTGTGGCGTAAGAACCAGCATGTTCCCCGCCGCACACCTCCCCAGATAACGCACGAGATGCTCCTTAAGACCTCCCATTGACGTCGGTTGGTGCGCTCGAGCCAGCGCGGTTGATCTCGCGCATCCCGGTTGGGCGTTATTGTTCGAAAATGAGCCCTTTAGCGCTGGCGAAAGTGGCAGATCATGGCGACTAGCGTGAGGCACCCAGGATCTCGGGCCCCTTCCCGAAAACGCCTTCTCTTTGCCGTCGGATGGGCGTCGCCGCTGGAGGAACAGTCCTATATCTTTTTGCGATAAGGGCTTGCGATCTCCAGCCGCGAGGCCGAGAGACACTGGGGGAGATCTCGCTCTGCTCAGTGGGGTGATCGAAAGCCCGATTTGCTTATTCCACGAATTTTTTGTTTGACATGGAAAACCGCCACGAGTATTCTCAGACGCGTCTGGTCGGGAAGCCAGGCAAACTTTGATGCTGCGTAATCTTCGCTATAGGTGCCAAAACAGGGGCCCGCTTCGATCCGTAGCGGCCTTCGGAGAACCTGGAAAGGGGGGATTTGCGACCGCACAGAAGTAAATTAGGTCTCGGTTTTTGGTTTGAGTTTCGTTTGAGTGATATCGAGACGTCCGACCACTCGTCGCGGAGAGGCAGGCAGCGAGAATTCGTCGGTCGTTGGGGTTAAGTTTTAGTAGTTTCTAAAGGTATAAGAGTCGCTAGTGTAACGAAATCTGTGGAGTTTCAATCAATGCGAACGCATCTTATTCGCACGTGCGCTGCTTTGAGCCTTGTCGGGCTCGCTCTCGCTGTCGCAGCGCCAGCTCGGGCCGTCACGGTGCCAATCAATTTCACCGGGACGGAACAAGACTTCGACGGTACCGTCGATCTAACCGGCAATCTGAACGCCGTCGGTAGCGGCGTGGTTTTCGGTCAGAATTTCACCATCACGCAGAACAACTACCCGCTCAGTCTGGTAGGCGGAGCGGTCACTGTCAGCACCGACCCGATTACTGACCCGCCGGGAACGACGTTCGACGCGATTGTCGGGGATCTGCTCGACATGAACGACCTTGACCTCGACTTGTTGAACGGTCAGACCTCGAACTTCAACATCACCCCCATCACCATTCTGACCAATAACGCTCTGGTCAACCTCATCCTCGCCAACGGCGTCAAGGTTGGTGGGACGTTGACAGACCTCCGCTTCGACCAAACCGGTCTGGCTACGGTTTTGGGTGGTGCTGGTTCGGGTACGTTCTCCGTGGCAGGTGACCTGTCGGCCACGGTAGATAATCTGCTCGCCGACATCGCCGGGATTCAAACGGTTGCCGTTGCCGCGACCAGTGTATCCCTGCCCTACCTGTTAACCGGCACTTGGACCATGTCGGGGCCGGCCCTTGCCACCAAGATCGAACTGGATGGTTCGGCCAACCTCAGCGTGCCAGTGTCTCTCCTCACAGCTCTGGCAACGGACGTAGGTGTCGCCGCGCTAACTGCGTCGATCGACTTGGCGGCCAGCTTGACCGTGGCGTTCAACTACCATCTGGAGGACGTCGTAGCAATTCCTGAACCGAGCAGTATTGTTCTGCTTGCTCTAGGGTTATGTGCCGCAATGATCCCTGCCGCACATCGTTTGCGGCGGCGTAGATCTTAGCAGCTCGCTAGGAACTCCTAGTTTATCGTTACCGGCCGGCTCCCAGCCTCGGGAGCCGGCCTTTTTTGCGCGCATCGCCATCGCGATTTCGCTTGCTTTGAGAGGCCGTCACGTGCGGTCTTGAGGACACCTCGTCAGCTTGGGCGGCACCATCGTACGTGCCCAGGTTTCAGCCACTCTGAAGCAGTGCTGCTAAGCCGAGTGCCCGGCGTCTAGGAACATCCGCATCCAGAGCTCCAACGTCACGAGCTGCCAGATCTGGAACGACCAGTCGCGACGTCCGCTGCGATGCTCGCGTACCATTCGCTCGACCATCGAACTTTCGAACAGCCCACGCTGCCGTATCTGCGCGGGGCTCAACAAGTCGTCGACCATCTCGCGCAGATCGTGTGCCAGCCAATAGTCCAACGGCGCGCCAAAACCCGCCTTTCGCTGCTGAAACACCTCGGCTGGCACGCGGTCTTCCATGCTCTTGCGCAGCAGATACTTGGTCGAGCGGCCATGCAACTTGAGCCGTGGTGGCACATTGCTCATCACCCATTGCGCCAGCTCGTGATCGAGGTATGGCACACGGGCTTCGACCGAGCTGGCCATGCTCATCTTGTCGTTGTACGTCAGGTTCAGGCTTACCAGGAATGTCTTGGTGTCGAGGTACAACATCTGATTCAGGAAATCGCCCTGAGACACGCGACCGATGTGGGCCAGGTGTCGCTCGCGCGGGTCGGCGCCGGCGAACATCCGCCACGTTTCGGCGGTGCAAAGAGACTGCTTGAGGCTCGGCGGCTGGTAATTGCTATCCTGAATGAACCTCTCAACCGGTGGCAGCGAGCCACTGCGGGCCATCTTCTTGATCAGGTGGACGTAGCGGGCCAGCGACGTCCCTCGCAGCGACGGTAGCGCCGCGGCTGCTGGTTCGAGCAGCCGCTGGCGCACCGGCCGAGGGATGCTCTGATAGCGCTGTGCCAGAAAATGGGCGACATACTTGCGGTAGCCGGCGAATAGCTCGTCTCCCCCGTTGCCCGCCAGAATCACCGTGACATGCGGCCGCGCCTCTCGATTGATCAGATAGCAGGAGAGGATCGCCGGATCGGCTGTGGGCTCGTCCATGTGCCAGAGAAGCTTGGGCAAGAGACCCACAACGTCGGGATCGGTGACAATCTCTGTGTGTTGGCAACCAAAGTGGGCAGCCGTGCGGCGGGCCACGGTCTGGTCGTCGTTCAAAAATGCCCCACCCGTCTGGTAGCGATCCGTCGGCGCGATCGTGAACGTATGAACTGGCTGGTCAATGATGTCGGCCATGGCGGCGACGATGCAGCTCGAATCGACACCGGCACTAAGAAATGCCCCCAACGGCACGTCGCTGCGCAACTGGCTGCGCACGGTCTCTGTGAAGCGCTGCCGCAGTTCGGCGGCGAGATCCTGTTCCGTACCGCTAAATCGATGTCCGGCCTCCGGCACCTGCAGGTCCCAATATTCGGTCAGTTCGAGCCGCCCTTGCCGGAAGATCGCATAGTGTGCTGCGGGCAGCTTGACGATGCCGCGAAACATCGTCAGCGGGTCGGGGACCCACAGAAATGAGAGATATTGATTTAGCGCGGTGTAATCGAGCTCGCGTGGCATGCCAGGCAGTTCGAGCAGCCCCTTGATCTCGGAGGCGAATGCCAACCGCGTGCCCTGATGGCAATAATAGAAAGGCTTAATGCCAAAGTGGTCGCGTGCCAGAAACAATTGCTGACGCTCGGCATCCCACAGGGCGATGGCGAACATGCCGTTGAGCTCGCGCACGCAGTCGGGCCCTAGCTCGGCATAGAGATAGAGCACCGCTTCGGTGTCGCTGTGCGAGCGGAATTGATAGCCCGCCGCCTCAAGGCGACGGCGGAGAGCCGGGTAGTTGTAGATTTCGCCATTGTAGACAAGCGTAAATCGCCCGTCGGGCGTTTGCATCGGCATGTGGCCAGCCGGTGAAAGATCGACGATCGCCAATCGTCGCGAGCCAAGCCCGATCCAGGTACCGTCGGGCAAGGTGGTTTCCCACTGGCCTTGGTCGTCTGGGCCACGATGCGTCTGCACGTCGGTCATCCGCGCAAGCGTGGCGGCGTCTCCCCAATTGACGGCGCCCGCAATTCCGCACATAAACCTGGTCCCGTGTGGGATGTAATGGAAGTTGCCGCAATCAGGCCGGCAAAGAAGTATACGCGTTGGTCGCGGCTGGCGGCGACTAGGGTCTAGCCGCGACCGCTGGGCAATCGACACCTGTTTTACGCAGTTCGGCCAGTCGGGCCCGATGTGCGGCGACTTCGGACTCCTCGCGAAAACGTGGCCGCAGCACCTGAGCCGGACAGCCACCCACGATCGTATAAGGCTCGACGTTGCGAGTCACCAGGGCGCCGGCCGCCACGATCGATCCTTCGCCAATCGTCAGGCCATGCATGACGATGGCGCCGCGGCCGACCCAAACGTCGTCCTCGACGGTGACTGGTTTCATTTCGTCGCGACCCGTGCGTATCATCGGCACGCCGACGACGTCGAAGCGATGGTCGCCCCCGACAATCGACACGTTCGAGGCGAACAGCACGAACCGGCCAATGGCGATATGCCCTTCGAGCCAACAGTCTCCGCCGATAAACGTGTAATCGCCGATCGAAACGCAGCCGGGCCGAATGTGTGTGCCGCGGCCGATCACGACCCCCTTGCCGACCGAGAGCAACTGGTATTTGAACTTTGTCTGCAGCCAGAGTCGCGCGGCGCGATAGGCATTGCGCAAGCCCGGCAGGGTGTCTTCGTAGCCGAGCACACGGCGCGCCAAATCGCCCAGCATCGCGGTAGTATCCTCTTGCTCGATAAAGACTCAGCCAAGCCGGAGGCCCCGTCGCAGTACCTGCTACGCCGGCAGCTCACAGACCTCCGGCCGAGCCGGCGCCGCTTCGCCACGGCTCTTGTGGTATGCGTATTCCAGCGCCGCCACGACATTGGCCATATACGTATTGATGTTGAATTTGTGGTCGATGATCCAGCGCGAGTGGGCGCCCATGGCCGAGAGCAACTCGCGGTCGCCCAGCATACTTTCGAGGGTGCTGGTCAACGCCGCGACGTCGCCGACGCCGACGATGTAGCCATTGCGCCCCGTTTCGACCAGATCTAGTTCGCAGCCATCCGCCTTGGTGACCACCACCGGTAGGCTGTGAGCCATGGCTTCGGAAATCCCCAAGCCGCCCAATCCTGGTAATACAAAAACGTCACCCAGCAAGAAGTAATTCGACACCTTCTCGATCTGCTCGCCGGCGAAGATCACGCCGTCAGCCACGCCTTGAGCGGCCGCGAACTCCTCAAGGGGCCGGCGATGCGGTCCGTCGCCTACGATCAACACCCGCAACTCGGGAAATCGCACTCGCAATGTACGATAAGCCAACAATAAGTCTTCGAGCCGCTTGACCGGAGTCAGCGCACCGACGAATAGCAATACGCGACAATCATTGAGACCTAATTGCGTGCGAAGTTCGGGGGCGGCGGCCTGGGCCGCCTCGAGCCGGGCCAGCACGCGATCGGTATCGACGCAGTTGACTGCTCGAAACTGCATCTCGCGGGGGTACCCCATGCTGTCGAAATACTGCAACGCCAGACTGCTATAGCCCAGCAATGCCGTACTGCGGCGCTCGAGCCCCCAGTGCAGAGTGCGCCACGCCCTCATCTTTAGCGACATCTGCTCGTGCTTACGCAACTCACCCAGAGTCCACCAGACGACAGGCGTCCGCGTGAGCGCGGCGTACGTGTAGACCATGGCATTGTTGACGTTATTAGCCCCCTCGGCCAGGATCACGTCGGGCCGGAAGCGTGCTAGATTCCAGGGAAGTGCAGGGCAGATGGGCAACCCGATCGATTCACCTTCGTAGGGGAGGTGAACCTTGATCGTCGCCATGCGATGATGTTCGAAACCGCTCAAATCCTTGCCGCTGACGGTTTTCGTGCCGGGAAAATCCGCCCCGTAGAACGCGCGGAATTCGATGCCGGGCCATTGTGCCAAACGGCGAAACACCGGCGTCCGCCAGTGCTGCATGACACGATAGGAAAGCGCGACCCGCATGCTCGAATGCCGACCCTGCGACCTGCGCTAAGCGGCTTCCGGCGCGAAGGGGTCTTCTTCCTCCGTCGGTTCCTCGGCGGGAGCCTCATCATCGGCCGGCATTTCGTCGTCGGATGCCGCCTCGTCGTCGGCAGGTTCCTCCGTGGGCGCTTCCTCTTCAGCCGGCTCGTCAGTGGCTGGCTCGTCGATGGGAATCTCCTCCTCTGGTGCCTCCTCGGTTGGGAGGTCGTCGGCCGGGGCCTCATCGTCCGCCGGCATGTCGTCGGCTGGTATGTCGAAATCGCCGAATGGGTCGGCTTCGTCCGTGGTATCGGCGGTTGACTCATCGGGCGTGCCCGTCGCGTCGGCGCCTGGTACCAAGTCGTTTTCTTCCGCCTCCGCGGGAGTCTCGTCGACAGCCGACTCATCGGGTGTGCCCGTCGCATCGAGGGCGTCGACTCCCGGATCGCCGAACGGATCAACCTCGTCGGCGGCGCCAGGAGCCGCGTCGAGAGGTTCGTCTGCTTCCTCAACCGGCTCAGTCAGGCCTGGGCCGTCGTCGATTGGCATCTCGTCGGCGGGCAATTCCTCCGCCGGCTCGTCCCCAAAGGCATCATCGCCGAATGGTTCGTCGGTGGCCGGCTCGTCGGCCTCGGCCGGTTCTTCCATTTCGGTAGCAGGTTCGTCGGTGCTCGCCGGGAGATCGCCGTCCGAGCCGAACGGATCGGCGTCTTCCGATGGGGTTGGGTCGTCGATAGCCGGCTCGTCCTCAATCGGCATTTCTGCATCGTCGTCCGCCGGCATCTCGGCCTCGTCCTCGGCCGGCAAGAACGCGTCGTCGGCCGCCGGCTCCTCCTCAAGCGGCATATCATCACTCGGCGGCTCGTCGGTCAGTTCATCGGCTGCCGGAGCGCTCGGTGTGGCACCGGCGTCTGGTTCGCGTTCGACCGGCACGGTTACGTGCGGCTCCGCCTTGCGGATCCGTTCGTACCGCTCGTAGTTCATGTGTTGAACTTCGCGCATCGCTTCGACCCGCGCCTGCGAGCGATACCGTTCCAGACCAAGCCGGACGTTCCCTTGAATACGTTCCAGCGCTTTGCTGACGTTATAGAAATGATCACTATCGGCCGCCTCGAGCTTCGCGCCTTGGGCGAAATCGTCGGCTGCCTCTTGCGGGCGCCCCAAGCGACTCGCGGACAGCCCGCGGAAGTAGTAGACGCGCGGATCGTCGCTGCCGGCGTCGATCGCGGCGGTCAGATCATTCCAAGCCGACGTGAAGTCGCCACTGAAAAAGGAGTGGACACCGTTGCCGTAAAGGTCCACCAGCGCAAAATCCTGCGCCGAAGCTAGCGACGTGCACGACAACGCCAAGACACTCAAGCAGCCGGCCAGGCGATTCATGAATCCCACGCTCCACATGCTTTGGGCGCAAGGTAAGAGACGATCGACGAATAAGCATCATGGTAACTTGATCGCCGGCAGCGTTCAAGCAACCAATGATCGCTAACATCCCGCGTTACAATGATTTCCGGCGCCGCCGCCGTGCTGGCTGTAACACACCTGACGGTTTTGCTGGTCGCAGGCGGCAGACAATCCGGTCGGCCTGCAAACCGGACTATAGAGTCGAGTTGAGAGCCTTCAGGGCCGCGTCGTAATTCGGTTCGCTGGCCACCTCTTTGACGGTCTCGGCGTAAACCACCTTGCCGTCTTTGTCGAGCACGAACGCACCGCGAGCAAGGATTTTCAGCTCTTCGATCAGCATGCCCCAGTTCTTGCCGAACGTGCGATCTTGATAGTCGCTGACGGCGCGCATGTTCTTGATCGACTCGGCGCCGCAGAAGCGGTTCATGGCAAAAGGCAGATCAAGGCTCACCGTCCAGGCATTCACCTTGTCTCCCAGGGCTGATAACTGATCGTTGAACTTCTTGGTCTGCGTCTGACAGACCGGTGTGTCAAGCGAGGGGACCACACTGATGAACGACGGCTTCCCCTTCAGGTCGGCCAAAGTCACCGGCTTGATGCCCCCTTCAAATACGTGCATCGTGAACTCGGGGGCTTGCTGGCCGACCTTGATCTCGTCGCCGGCCAGAGTCATTGGGTTGCCTTTAAACGTTACGGCGCCTTGACGCGACATTGTGGTATTCCTTTTTGCTAGTTTAAGCTGTCGAATCGCACCGCCAGTATCGGGTTTTTGGGCGCACGTTCAAGAGTAGCCGACGCCACTTGGGGCGTAGCTGAAAGGCCGGCGAACTGTCGCGTGAGATCAGGGGCAACCGGCATCTCCTTTGCGTCTTTCGGTACGCTACAGCGCGCGATATGCTCTAGACGGCAGTGTTTCGTCGCCCAGTTAATGTCGTGGGGCGGAGAAGAGGAATCGTGGCGGCTGACGTTCAGTGGGCGAGAAATCGCTGGCGCGGAGGATCCGTGACATGACACAACTCGCCACCGGCTGGGATTATGACCTCGAGCGCGGCCCCCAGTGTTTGTTCGTGCGACTGCACAACGAAGGGGAGAATGCCGACGCCGAGCCACCCTTGGCGCAACAACTCTGGGCGACGCTCGATGAGCACATGACGTACCGACTTGTACTCGAGCTCGATCAGGTCGAGGTGTTGCGCAGCTACTTGATCGGCCAATTGCTGCTGCTGGGCCGCCGCCTGCATGCGCGCGGAGGAACGCTCCGATTATGCGGATTGTCGCCGCACAATCGCGAGGCGCTGGCTGCAGTGCGGCTCGAAGACCATCTGCCGACGTACGAGAATCGTTACGAGGCCATCGTCGGCTTCTAGTCGCCCGCCCAAGTGGAAGCGATCGTCTAAGCCCAGGTAACAACCAGGCGATTGTCGATCTCGTCGACTCCGTCGATTCGCAGCAGCGTCTCTTGCGCGAGCTGCTTGTGGTAGAACGATCGCACGGTGCCGTGCAGCTCGACGCGCCCCCTCTCAGCACGAATCTCCATGCCGCGACGGTTGAAGTTGAACAGATGCGGGTGCTGTTCCAACGCGCGAGTGGCAGCGGCGACGAGATCGGGGCAAACGCAGGACATACCGAGAGATTCCTTGCCGAGAAGGTGAATGTCGCGGCGCGGGCGGAGCGCCAGGCTGCACTCAACGCGACGCCGTCGGATTGGTGACGCATAGAATATCGGCACTTTGGCCAACGAACATCAGGCCAAACGGCTGCGGGGCCTGGACAAGGCGCGGCGGAACGCGAGGTCGTATCGATTGCAGCGATCGTTACATGGGCAAAGCGAAGTGCCGGACGACGTCCCATCCGATCACCAGAAACCCGCCAGCGGCCAGCCCCGCCAACAACGAGCCGACTAGCCGGGTATGCAACGCAAAGCGATCGGCGCGATCGGGCCAGGCGGCTGCCCGACCCAAGAACTCCACGCGCCGCTCGAGGCTGGCATGTTGCCAACCACCACGCGAGATTGGCTGGCCATTCACCACCGCCAATCGCTGCAAAGCGGCCGCAAAGCGGGTAAATCCATCGGGCAGTTCCCCGCCCGCAAGGTCAGTTGCCGCTCGGCGGTTCAGCAGCTTGCTGGCAAACAGATCGGCTTCATGTTCCCAACGTCGCGAGCACCAGACGAAGCCGCAAGCGGTCGCCACGACAATCAACGCCAGGGCACACCAATCGACTGGATTGGCGCCTAACGCCACTTGAACCGTGCTGGTCGTCTCGATTCCGGAGATCGGAAAGGCCGCGGCTTGAGCCAACAGCCAGTCGCGGGCGGCCAACCAGGTGGCGCACGGAGCGAATCCGACGGCCAATCGCAGCACGAGGTGCCGATGTCGCACGTGCCCCAGTTCGTGGGCAAAAACCGCCTCGATTTCGTCCTCGGTCAGCCGCGTCAGTAGCGAATCGGTGAGGAACACATACCGCAGACCGCGCAGCGGGCCAGCTACCGCCGCATTGGCCGCTCCGCCGCGCGTGGCTAGCACTCGAATGTCGGTCAGCCGTGCGCCGGTGGCGGCCGCGAGCGACTCGAGGCGACGACGTAGCGGACCTGCGGGCAACCGAGTCGTCTCCCAGGCGGCCCTGAGTGTCAGCGGAAAGACCAAGAATAACGCGGCGCCTGCCACCAGCCAGAACACACCCGCGTGTGGTCCGTCGAGCAGGTCCGGAAGCATTAACCGAGCGACATCCTGCATTGTCAAGAGCAGCGCCAGCGGGACTAACAACAGACCCAACTGTCGGCGAAGTTCGCCGCCGATAAACGACAAACGACCTGTGGGCCGCGGCTCGCGCTTGGTACCGGCTCCATAAACATCAAACAGCGATCGCTCGACGTCGTAGCGCAATCCCCAGCCAACTAGCAGCGGCGCGAGAACCGGCAACAACAGCAGCAGGTCGTCCGCTAGCGGAATCTCGCGTGCCCAGGTCCAAGTGCGCACCAGGTGGCACCAATCGACTGCGAGCAACAGCGTCAGCGCCGCCAGCGTGCCAAACAATTGCAGGTGCCGCTCCGAGCGCGCGACCGCGGGAGCGATTCGCCAAAACTCATCGACGCCTGAATCAACTCGCACCAACCAGCGCCGCGAAAAGCACCAGAGCACGATCGTGATCGCTGCCTGGCCGCCCAGCATCGCGCCGATTGCATCGCCGGCGGCAACCAGTTCGACGGGCGTCGCCAGATCGGCCCAGGCCAAAGCGAGAACAACTGCTAGAACGCTCAAGAACTGCATGGAGATTGGCGGCCCGTCTGCTGCAACATGGTCGGATCCATGCTAATTGCCACCTAGTGCGGGCTCAAACGTCGCCGGCCAGCGGTCAATTCGGTTCTGCAGCAGCTTTGCTCGGTTCGGCATCGCTGGCTGGCTGTGCCTCGTCAGTCGACGAATCATCGGCCGGCTCAGTCGATGTTGCGTTCTCGTCCGACTCTTGCTTGGGAGATTCCTCCCCTTGATCGGGCTTGGCGGACTCGGCTGGCGGCGGCTCGATGCCTGCTTGCTTCGTCACCGCGCCCATCACGGCCTGGAGCGCCGCCATGTTCGATTGCAGCGCCTCTTGCAGCGGGTCGGTCATCACCTTGACCAGGATGCTCGGCCGGGGACTGGGCGGATCTTCGGGCTCGGTAGGTTCGTCCGATTCAGCACCATCTTCGGTCGAGGTGGTCTGATCATCGGTCTTGTCACCTTCGCCCGCGGACGATGGCGCATTCTGCACCCCCTCGGTCGTCGACGACGACTCTTCTTCCAGGGGAGCCACGCGGTACTTCGGCTTGGGCTTGCCGCAACCTGTCAACACCAGGAAGCAACCGAGTGTGACCACCAACGAGACGATCCGCGACATGCCATGAGTTCCTTGAAGCTGCGGCAGCGATTTTCCCCCCGTCAACCTATCATCCAAGCCGGCAATTCGCCAGCAGCGGGGAGCCGAATCACGGTCAGGCTCTGGATATCGGGGTGCTCCTGCACGGCGGCGAGCGCTTCGGCGGTGGGAGGATTGTCGAGATTCAAAACTCCGATCGCGCCACCGCCCGGGGTCACGCCCTCGCGGCCGACCGACATCTGGGCGATGTTCACGCCGTGCTTGCCAAAGATCGTGCCGACCCAGCCGATGATGCCCGGCACGTCGTTGTGCGTGAAGATCAGGAGCGTGCCATCCAGGTACGCTTCCAGCCGGTAGTCCCCCAGCCGCACCAGCCGCACCAGCTTGTTGCCAAAGACCGTGCCAGCTGCGACGTACTTCTTGCTCTCGGTTTCCAACTCGGTTGTGATGATCGAACTGAAATCGCCCACCTCGCTACGCGATTCTTCGACCAATTCGATACCGCGCTCCCGCAGCAGCAACTCGGCGTTGACGATGTTCACGTCTCCTTCGAGGGCGTTGTGCAGCAGGCCGGCGGCGAAACTGGCCGAGAGCAACCGCGTATCCTTGCTGGCTACTTCGCCTCGATACAACAGCCGGCAGCGGCGCGCCGTGCCGCGGTGCATTTGCGCTTGCAACAAGCCCAGGCGATACGCGACGTCGAGATAGCCACGCAGCCCGGTCAACGTCTGCGGGTCGATCGACGAGACATTGACCGCATGCCGAATGGCGCCGCTCGTCAGAAAGTCGATCAGCAGTTGGGCCCCTTCGACGGCCACTTGCGACTGCGCTTCTTCGGTGCTCGCCCCCAGGTGCGGCGTGCAAACGACCCCCGGCCGGCCAAACAGCGGGCTCTTCGTGCAGGGCTCTTCGGCGAATACGTCGAGCGCCACGCCGGCGATGCGGCCGCTTTCCAGACCGGCCAACAAAGCGGACTCGTTGTAAATCCCGCCGCGCGCACAATTGACGAGCCGCACGCCAGGCTTGAGCAACTCGAGCTCGGCCAAATCGATCAAGTTGCGCGTTTCGTCGGTCAAGGGGGTGTGCACGGTGAGAAAATCGACCTCGGGCAACATCTCGCGGACCGAAGGGATGATCGTGATCCCCAGTTCCTTCGCCCGCTCGCTCGACAAGAACGGATCGTAGCCCAGCAAGCGCATTTCGAGCGCTCGCGCCCGGGCGGCCACCGCCTGGCCGATGCGTCCCAATCCGACGATGCCGAGCGTTTTGTCGGCGAGTTGCGTCCCCATGTACTTGCCGCGATCCCACCTGCCTTCGACCAGGCTTTGATAGGCCGGCGCGACGTTGCGCGCCAGGGCCATCATCATGACGATCGTATGCTCGGCCGTGCTGAGCGTGTTGCCCGTCGGCGTGTTCATCACGACGATGCCCAACCGCGTGGCGGCCACTTTGTCGATGTTGTCGGTGCCGACGCCGGCCCGGACGATCGCCTTCAGCCGGCGGTTTCCTTCCAGTGCGTCGGCCGTGATCTTGACGCCGCTCCGCACGATGGCGCCGTCGAACTCAGCCAGCGCGCTGCGCAAATCGGCCCCTTTCAGACCGGTGCGAACCTCGTACTCGATCCCCGGCGCCGCGTCGAACAGTGCCAGGCCTTCGCTGGCCAGAGGGTCTAGGACAATCACGCGTGGCATGAACGAAAAGCTTCCCTAAAGTGCTGCGAAATGTGGGCTCGTCGTTGGTCGCGACCCGACGCGCGGAACGTAACGCACCGCGGTTTGTTCGTCGCGGCTCGCGTGCGCGATACCGTCGGCGCGCCACGAAAATCTCGTGCGCCGTACGACGCGAACGCCGGCTTGCTGGCGATGCCCAGAAGGGGCTGATTCTACCGCTGCAATGCCGGCTTGGCGATGGGCGCGGCCGCCAGCCGAGCCCGCTGAACTCGCAACCGATTGCGGATGTCGGCCGCCCGGCCGGCCAGTGCATCGGCGTCTTGCTGGAACTCTGGATCGCTCCGGTACAACTCGGCCAGCGCTTCGCACGTCTCGGCCAGGTCGGGGTGCGTCGCCGGCAGTTTCGGCTCCTGGATCATCAGACAATCTTCGAGCAGTTTGCGGGCGTCGGCCTCGTGCCCCGTGGCGGCCATCGCGCGGGCCAAAGCCGGCAGGCACGTGGCGTAGCTCGGCGTGTCGGCGCCGACCGAATTGGCGACCGTCTCGGCCGCCTTGCGCAAAACGGGAACCGCTTCGGCGAACTTCTTATTGGCCAGCAACACCTGACCTTCGACGCGCAGGCAGCGACCGTAAAGCTCGCTCTCCTCTCCCACGCTGCGTGCGGTCACCTGCTTGGCCATCGAGACCAGGGCCATCGCCGTTTCGTAATCCTTGGCATAAATGCGCAGCCGCGCCAAACCCAATAGGTTGTTGGCGTAGTCGGGATGCAGCTCCATCGCCAGCCGCTGCTTGAGTCGCAGCGATTCGCGCAGCGGGCCGCCGGCCTGCCGGTAGTCGCCGAGCATCAAGTAGAGCCACCCCAGGTTGCTCAGCGCGCGCGAGTAAGTCGGGTCGGAGCTCAGGCCCAACTGCTTCTTGAGTTCCAGCGCTTCGCGCAAGAGCTTCTCGGCCAGGCCGAAGTCGCCGTCGGCCAGCACGGCCAGCGACGCCTGGTTATTGAGCGTGCGGGCGTAATCGGGATGTTGCAAGCGACCCACGCGTTGGTGCGTCTTGGCGATCTGGTCAAGCAAGGGAGCGGCGGTCTGGTACTCGCCGGTCTCCAGGCAGAGCGATGCCACGGCGTTCAAGCAGCGGGCCGTTTCGTCGTGTTCGTCGCCCAGCACGACGCGCGCCGCCTCGGCCGCCAGGGCAGCCTTCTCCCGCGCTTCGAGCAGTTTGCCGAGGCCGTAGAGTTGCTGCGATTCGTTGTACAGGGCATGCATGCCCTGCAGCCGTCGCCGCGAGTCGGGGGGCAACTCGGCGATGTCCTCGATGTAGCGGGCGGTCAAGGTGGCGTCGATCAACCGCCAGTCGAGCGGACCGCAAAGTTCGCTGATCTGGGCCCGCGTGGCCTCGACGAGTTCGCGAGCTTCGTCGACGTGTCCCTCGAGCGCCTCGGAGACCGCGCGTTCCAGCGGCGTCGCGTCGACCGACAACGGCTGGCTGCCGATGTCTTCGGCCCGCGTGGCGGTGGCCAGCCAACCGCTCACGGCCAGCAGAGCGACAGCCCAAGTTAGCGGTAAAGAGAGCTTCCGTGAGTAACGCGACGATCGATGCATGGGTAGTCGCCCGTGGCTAGTGGTCGGTGGTTCGAGCGGCGGTCGCCGGGCATGGCGGCGGCGGGCCACCCCCCCCACGACTTTTTGCGTTCCGAAATTTTGCGTCCGGTGCGTCCGGGTGTTTTTGGTTTTGGACCCGAACTCAAATAGACGGCACGGTTTGGGGCCTGTAACACACCGAGATTTTGCGTCCGGGTAACCGTCCGGTTTGCGTCCGGGTGGGGCGATTTGCGTCCGGGTGTGGGGTCGTGGTCAGGGAAGCGGAGTCAGCGATGAGCTTCTCCGCTCAACTTTCTCTTTTCTCCCGTCCACTCACGCGCACCCCCCTTATCTCTCGCCATGTGCTGATTTCTTGCGTCCCGACGGGTTGTTTTGCGTCCCGGCCCGCGGTCGGAGGAAGGGGCGACGCTCCGGCCAGGCCTTAATTAGGCGACCCGGCACACCGCCCGCTAGCGATAGATCGGATTGGGGACGCCCACCACGCGCGTTCCGCCCGGCGGCGTCACGACCGGCATGCCGCCGGCGGCACCTTGCAGCGCGGCGATCCGCGCGGCCACCTCGGGTTGATGCTGGTTCTGCCACAGCGACCGCTGATAGACGGCCAGCGCCTGGTTGGGATTGCCGAGTTGTTCGTAGAGCTTGCCCAGCGCGGCCAGCGCGCGCGAATCGTAGGGATCGCGCTCGATCGCTTCGATCAGGTACTGGCGGGCATGCTCCTTATCGCCGAATTCCTGAGACAATCGCGCCAGCTCGACCTTGGCCGCCGCCAGCGTCGGGCTGCGATCGGACCAGGCTTGCAGCAGCTTGAAGGCTTCTTCCGAGCGGTTCTCCTCGGTCAGCAGCACCGCCAGGCCACGATAGGCGTCGACCTGGTTGGGGTTATAGGTCAGGGCCTGCTGATAGTAGCTCTCGGCCTGATCGAGCAACGTCTTCTGTTTCTGCAACGTGCCGAGCCGATGGTAAGTCGCGGCGAGGTTGTAGTAGGCGTTGGCGTCGTTGGGGTCGGTGGTCAGCGCCTGCTGGAACTTCTGCAAGGCGGCCTGGTAGTTGCCCTGCTGATAAAGTTGAACGCCTTGCACGTTCTGGGTGCTGGAAAGCGCGCGGCAACCGCCGCTGCACATCGCCGCCATGGCGATCGCCGCCAGTGCCGCGCCGCGCGTCGACCAGAGCGAAGGACGTGGAGAAATCGTGGCAGCCATAAGCGCAATCGGGGGTGAAGTCGAAGTTCGACCCCCCACGAAAAGACCAGGAAACAAGAACAGACCAGCCAAGAAGAGCGTGTGGCCGAGTCGCCGGGCGATCGGCGGCCGGAGAATAGTGAGCAGCGCCTACCAGGGCAAGAGCAGATCGTCGCCAAGTTCCCTTGGTCAGGTCACTCGGCGAAGTCAGTCGCGGCTGCACAACGCGCCGAACTCGGCGATTCTCGCACGTTTGGCGAGGTGTGTGCCCCGCGCGCCAGCAACGCTAGCAACGCGGCGACACTCGGAGCGAAGTCACCCCACTGCGCATCGGCGAGGGGGACGGGAGTGGACGGGAGTCGTTTCCGGCCTTCGTCGTTGCATCGCTCTTGGTCGCTGCCCGGAAACGACTGCCGTCCCCGGGGGGCAGCCCGACCACCGAGCGCAACGCCGGGCACTCACTCGTCGTCGGCGTCTTTCAGACCCAAGCGCGATAGCCAGCGGCCACGCCCTTTGCCCGACGATCCCTTCGTCGCCGGCGGATGCTTGGCATCCGCGTCGTCATCGCCCTGTTGCTCGATGCTGCGGAGCTTGTCTTCGATTTCGACCCGCTCGCGGGCGATCTTGGCGCGCTCGATCGACAGCTCGATCTCGGTCTGCCGCAGTTTCTCCTCCCATTCGGCCTGCAAGGCGGCGAGCTTGGCACGCTCGGCCTGCACGATCTCGTCCTGATCGAGCAGTTCGGCATGGCCGGCCGGGGCAGTTCCCTGATCTTCTAGCTGCCGCCGCAGCAGCGCGATCTCGTCGTCTTTGGCGGCCACGACCTGGTCGGTGGTGCGAATCGTCTCCTCGATCCGCAACTTTTCGGCCTTGCGCGGGGCGTCGAGCTGTTCGTCGTCTGCTTCGAGGCTCGCCAACAACTGTCGCTTGCGCGCTTCCCAGTTGAGATTGGTGGTGTCGACGGCCGCGAAGCTGGCCGCCGCGCCGGCGGAACCGCGCTGCTTTTCGAGATTGGCGCACTTCGCCCGCGCCTCCTTGAGCTCTTCGACCGACAGCTTGTACTTCTCTGCGAGATCGTCTCGCTCTCGCGACACTTGCTCCAACTCGGCCTGCAACCCGCCAAGCTGCTCGGGGGGCGCATCGCCGATGGAGCCGCCGGACGAGGACGCATCGGCCCGCAATTGGTCGCTTTCGGTGCGGGCGGCCGCCAGCTCCTCGGCCAACGATTGCGCGTGCGCGCGGGCGGTTTCGAGATCGGCTTCGAGCTGCTCGACATGTGCCGGATCGATCGCACCGGTTAACTGCGCCTGGGCCGCGGCCAGCTCGGTTTGCAAGCGGGTCAACTCGCGCTGCGTTTGCGTGCGCTGCCCCTCGAAGCGGGTGATCTCGGCTTGAAATTGCGTGCGTTCCAACTCGGCGGTGGCCAGGCGGGATTGCAAGCGCTTGCGATCGGAATCGGCCGAGGCCAGCTCCCCTTGCAGGCGAGAGCGCTCGTCTTCGGCGCCGTCCAGCGCGCGCGAGGCTTCGTCGAGCTGTTGTCGCACGGCCCGCAGCTCGACCTCGAGCTCGCCGCCGCGGAGGGCTTCGTGATGCTCGGCGCTGGCTTCGGCCCGCGCCGCTTCGACCTGCTCGACCAGGTTGCGGCACTCCTGGCGGGCCCGGGCGAGCTGGGCGGTCAGTTGCTCGATCTGCTGCTGCCGCATCGCATCGGCGTTGGTGGCCAGCCGCTGCGCCTCGTGCACCTCGCGGCGCGCTTCGAGGATCTCCCGTTTCTGCTTGTCGAGCTCCTCCTGCGCCAACATCAGGCGCTCTTCTTCGGCCGCCAATTCGCCCGACCGCGCCAGCAGGCTGGCGTCGAATTCGGCGAGCCGACGCTGTTGCGAAGCCAGCTCGCTGCGCATGGTCGCGTGGTCGGCCCGCCTGGCTTCGAGATCTTGTGCTTCGGCCGCGATCGCCGCCTGTCGCTCGGCCAGCTTTTGCTCGCGGGCGGCGAGCTTCTGTTCGCGGTTGCCGAGCTCGGCCTCGCGGGCGGCCAACTGTTGCTCGAGGTCGGCCAGTTGCTGCTGGCGCGTGGCGAATTGGCCGTCGCTGGCCGTGAGCTGCTCGTCGCGGGTGGCGAGTTTCTGCTCGCGCGAGTCGAGATCTGTTTCGCGAGCGGCGAGCTCCTGCTGGCTGGTTTCGAGCTGTAGCTCGCGCGCTGTTAATTGCTGCAGGCGGGTGGCGAGATCGGTGTCGCGCGCTGCGAGATCGTTGTCGCGCGTCTCGAGTTCGGCCTGTTGCGCGGTGAGTTGGCTCTCGAGCGCGGCGAGCTGCTGCTGGCGCTGCGCGAGTTGCTGTTGCTGGGAGTCAAGGGCGGCCTCGCGGTCGAGCAGTGCTTGTTGTTGACGATCGATGTCGTCGCGACGATTCTTGGCGCCGGCGAGCCGCTGGGCTTGTTCGTCTGCGGCCGCCGTGAGCTGGGCTTCGCGCCGGGCGAGCTGCTCGGTCTGTTCGGCCAACAGCGCTTGTTGCTGCTGGAGCGCCTGTTGTTCGTCGGCCAGCCTTGCCTGCTGGTTGGCTAACTCGGCTTGCTGCTGCTGGACGACCGCCTGCTGGGCCGCGAGATCCGACTGCCGCTCGGCGTATTGCGATTGCAGTGCCGCTTCGTTGGCGATCAACGCGCCCTGCGCCTGTTCGAGTTGAGCCTGGCGGGCGACCAGTTCGCCGCGGAGTCGCTCCAGTTCGGCGGTCTGTTCCGAGAGCTCCGACTGTTGGGCGCCGATCTGCTCGTTGTGCGCCGCGGCGGATGCTTCGCGCTGGGCCAGCTCGTTGGCCAGCGACTGGAGCTGCGCGGCCAACTGCGCTTCGATTCTGGCGACACGCTCGCGCTGGCTCGACGCCAAGGTGCGGATGCGCTGCCGTTCGTCGGCCAGCGCCGTGACGAAATCGTCGCTCCAGGCGGCCGAGGGGGCAACGGATGTCGAAGGACGGGAGTCTTCCATGGTTGCGAGGAGATTGCTCCACCGCCGGCGCGCGGCGAGTGCGCCGCCGGTTCGCCACCGCGTTGCTCGTCTGCGCGCGACGAGACGCAAGGCGCCGATCTGACAGCAAGTTGCGCTTCAGGCCACCATAGTGCGTATAGGCCACTCCAGGGGGATGGTCAAAGAGGGCCGCTGTCGGAGGGGACGCGCCGCGCGACGAGCCGCCAAGCTGTTCGCGTGCGACTAGCGACATCGAGCGCCGGCAAGTGAGCACCCCCGCGGACCAGGCAAAACGGCCTGGCAGAACCGGCACTGCTGGCTATTTCAGCACTTCCGGATTGACCACGTTTTCCGGAACGCGACCTTGCAGCCGATCGGCAACCTGTTGCGAGACGCGATGTCGTAGATCGTCGAGCGATTCGAGCGAGGCGAACGCGCTGTGCGGCGTGACGATCACCCGCGGGTCGTCGAGCGGGGGAATGCCGAGATCGGGGGGCTCGGTCTCTTGCACGTCGAGGGCGGCCCCGGCCAGGTGGCCTGCGTCGAGCGCCTCGGCCAGCGCAGCCTGATCGACCAGGCCGCCGCGGGCGGTGTTGATCAAGTAGGCGCTTGGTTTCATCTTGGCGAATTGTTCGCGCCCCATCAGGTGGCGGGTCGCCGGCAAGAGCGGGACGTGCAGCGAGACATAGTCGCTTTCGGCCAGCAGCTCGTCGAAGTCGCGCCACTCGACCCCGGCCGGCAGATCGCCATGCACTTTGTCGGTGGCGATCACGCGCAGCCCGACGCCGAGCGCTTTGTCGGCCAGCTTGCGGCCGATGTTCCCCAGTCCGACGATCCCCAGCGTTTGCCCGGTGATGCGGCGCAGGGGAGGCCCAGCCTGCAGTTCGTAGCGGCCGTTTTTCGTCGCCAGGTGATAGAAGGCGACCTTGCGACCTAGCGCGAGGATCATCGCCAGGGCCTGCTCGGCGACTTCGATCAGGCAATAGTCGGGGCAGTTGGTGACGACGATCTTGCGGCGCGTGCAGGCGGCGATGTCGATGTTGTCGAGCCCGATCCCCAGCCGGGCGACGATCCGCAACTTGGGGCCGGCGGCGATGACCGCCTCGGGCACACGCACCCAGTTGGTCATGATGGCGTCGACATCGGCGGCCGCGGCGGCCAGGCCGGCCTCGCTGCGGTCGTCGGCGACGATCAACTCGGCGTCGGCGGCGGCCAAAGTCTCGCGTTCGATGTCGACATTCGGCCAGGCATAGTCGGTGATCAGCACTTTGAATTTCATGGTGAGGGCTCGTGGGCGGGCAGTTTGCGGGGGCGGATTGATCTCGCACAAAGCGAGACGACGCCGATTGTCCCGAGTTTCTCGGCAGGCTGCTAGAATGCTCGTTTACCATAACCGGCCTTGGCAACCGTGCGAAAGAGGCTGCCCCGCGGCGAACTCGGCCGCAACCCACCCGTTTGTTCAGGAAACGTAGCACCATGTCCGATCCGCGTGTCGAACGGTTGGCCGAGATTCTGCTGGACCACAGTTGCGCGCTGCAGGCCGGCGACAAACTGTTGATCGAGGCCTTTGACCTGCCCGAGCCGGCGATCGTCTGCCGGCTGGTCGAGCTGGCCGCCGAGCGCGGCGCGCTGCCGATTGCGTCGCTGAAGAGCAATCGCGTGTTGCGCTCGCTTTATGCGACCGGCACCGAAGCGAGCATCGGGCTGGCCGGCCAACTCGAGCGGCACCGCATGGAGCAAATGGACGCCTACATCGGCATTCGCGGCGCGGCCAACAGCAGCCAGTTCGCCGACGTACCGCTGCCGAAGATGGATCTCTACCAGCAGCACTGGTGGCATCCCGTGCACAGCGAGGTCCGCGTACCCCGCACGCGCTGGGTGGTGCTGCGCTGGCCGACCGATTCGTTCGCGCAGGCGGCGGGGTTGAGCACGCCGGCGTTCGAAGACTTTTTCTTCGACGTTTGCACGGCCGACTACGCGCAGATGGAGCGCGATCAAGAGCCGCTGGTGGCGCGGATGGAGCGCGCCGACCGGGTGCGGATCGTTTCGCCGGGGACCGATCTGCGGTTCTCGATCCGCGACATTCCGGTGCGGCCCTGCTTCGGCCAGCGGAACATTCCCGACGGCGAGGTCTTCACCGCGCCGGTGCGCGACAGTGTCGAGGGGGTGATTCGCTACAACTCGCCGTCGCGCTATCAGGGGACAGTCTTCGAGCACATCGAATTCGAGTTCAAGAAGGGGAAGATCGTGCGCGCCGCGGCCAACGAAACCGAGAAGCTCAACCAGATTCTCGATTCGGACGAAGGCGCCCGCTACATCGGCGAATGGTCGTTGGGGTGCAACAACCGCGTGCGGCGGCCGATGCTCGACACGCTGTTCGACGAGAAGATCGGCGGCAGCCTGCACCTCACGCCGGGCAATGCTTACGACGAATGCGATAACGGCAATCGCAGCCGCGTGCATTGGGACCTGGTGTTGATCCAAACCCCCGAGTACGGCGGCGGCGAAGTGTGGTTCGACGACGAGCTGGTGCGCCGCGATGGCAAGTTCGTGCCGGCCGATCTACAAGGGTTGAACGCGGGGTTGTGAGCCGCTGGCGCGATCGGCCCTATGACACCTTGCTGAGAGGCGCACGGCGAGCGCGCTGCGGGCGTGCCAGATAAACAAAGCCCCGCCAGACCAACGGGCCGGGCGGGGCTGGTTGTGTTTTTCAGCTAAGCTAGCGCGGTTTGTCGGGCGCCATGGCCTGACGCGCGGGCGTTACTCGATCGATCGTTGCTTGGTTAGGAAGGGAAGCAGGTCGGTGTGGTGGCCGATCATCTTCCACTCGCCTCGCTCCTTGCGGAACACGTTGGTCGCCCGGATCGAAACTTTCACCGTGCGCCCCTGGGGATCGAGATTGGTCCCCTTCTCGTAGCATTGCGTAAACGCCAGGTCGTTGCCGACCGTGGTGTGCATCTCAACAGGCTCGACCTCGCCACCGAGCTTCAACGCGGCCTGCGATTCCCAAGCGTCGCGCACCGCGTCCCAGCCCACCAGAAAGTCGCCGGCGGGCCCCAGATAGGTGACATCGTCGGCGTGCGACCAGATCTGCTGCATGGCGGCGGTGTCGCCGGTGAACATCGCGTTGAGGCCTTTGTAGAACTCGGCGTTGGCCTGCTCAACCGCTTTGAATTCGTCCGTTGGCGAGTCGTTCGCACCAGCGAAGCAGACCGCCGCCAAGGAGAACAAGATCATCGACAACACGAACAGTTGTTTCGTACGCATGGCATCGCTCCTGATGTGAAGGTGATTCGAAGCCAGGTCGCGTCCGGATGTCCACCGCAGCGCGACCCCCGCGGTTGCCATCCTCCCGACAACTTAACACAGGTGCCGAGTTCGGTGGCGCCGCGATTTCCCCTCGAAGGATAGCTCGCGCCGCGAAGGGCGCGGCAAATGGGGGCAGGGGCATCGATCGCCCGACCGTATCAGCGCTCCCGACACGATTCGCCGAGTGGCGCTGGATCTAGAAGCAGCTTCAAAACCCGGCTGGGGTGCCACTGCCGGCTTGCCCAGCAGTGAAAAGCTCGACACAGCACTGCTAGACCAGCTAGCAGTGGCACCCGACGTCGGTTCAATGCAGGTTTTGAAACTACTTCTGGCCACTGAGCAGTCAGTTCGCGCCGATTTCGCCGGTCGGGCTTTCCAGCTCGCGCGGCAGCATGTTGGCCACGATCGGGCCAATGTTCTTGAGAAAATCGAGCCACTGCTTACGATCGTGCACCAGCCAACTGAGCTGCAAGTTGCAGGCGATCGCTTGCGAATCGACGATGCGATAGGGCGATCCGGCAAACACCAACGTGCAGCGTTTGAACGTGCAGCCGATGTAGGCATTGCCCGTGATGTAGACCGTCTGGTCTTCGAACGTGTGTCCTTCGTGGATCAGAAAGGTGGTCACGCAATCGCCTCCGTGACTGGCCTCCGCGATGCAGTAGTTGCGCACCGCGTGCGCGGTCGCTTTGTGATTGTGCTTCGACGCGGGCGGTCAGGACAATGTCCCCCGCCCGATCACTCCGGATACAGCTTGGTCGACAAGTAGCGTTCGCCCAGATCGGGGAGCACCACGACGACGGTTTTGCCGGCATGCTCCGGTTGCTTGGCGATTTGCAGCGCCGCCCAAGCGGCCGCGCCACAGCTAATGCCGCACATCAAACCTTCGAGTTTGGCGAGGTTGCGGGCGGTCTCCATCGCGTCTTCATCGGTGACGGTGACGACTTCGTCGATGACCTTGACGTTGAGCACATCGGGAATGAAGCCAGCGCCGATCCCTTGAATCGTGTGCCGCCCCGGCTTGAGCTCCTGGCCGGCGCGCTTCTGCGTGATCACCGGGCTATTGGCCGGCTCGACCGCCACGACCTGCAGACCAGGCTTGCGCTTCTTGAGAACTTCGCCCACGCCGGTGATGGTGCCCCCCGTGCCCACGCCGGAGACAAAGATATCGATTTGCCCATCGGTGTCGCGCCAGATTTCTTCGGCGGTCGTTTGCCGATGGATCTCGGGGTTCGCGGGGTTCTTGAACTGCTGCGGCATGAAATAGTTGGAGTTCTGCCCGACCAACTCTTCGGCCTTGCGGACCGCGCCGGGCATCCCTTCGGCGGCGGGGGTCAGCACGATCTCGGCCCCCAGCGCCTTGAGCATCCGGCGACGCTCCAGGCTCATGCTCTCGGGCATGGTGACCATCAGCTTGTAGCCGCGGGCGGCGCACACGAACGCCAGGCCAATGCCGGTGTTGCCGCTGGTCGGCTCGATGACGACTGTGTCCGCCTTGATGCGGCCATCGCGCTCGGCGGCGTCGATCATCGCGCGGGCGATGCGATCCTTGACGCTCCAGAGGGGATTGAGGTTTTCGACCTTCCCCAGCACCGTCGCCTGGCAGCCGGCGGTAATGCGCCGCAGCCGCACCAGGGGCGTGTTGCCGACGCACTGCGTGATATCGTCGTACGTTCTGCCAACGGTCGAAGTCGCCATGAACCGAGTCCTCTTGTCGAAGGTAATCTGTTCGCGGCCGCGCACGCCGCGCGCAGGCCGGCCCCCACGATTTCCACTCTCGAAACCCTTTCCTGGCCGGAGTATAGGGGAATCGGGAAGCGGGGGTCAACGTTCGTCGTCGTGACGTAGTCGCGACAGCAACGGGGCTGGCCAGCCGTCGGGCGTTCGTTCGCCGTCGCTTGTGCCCATCTGCCGGCGCCCCGATCGATGGGCCGGTTCCGCGGAGAGCCAGATGGCGAGCTTCGCTTGGCGCACGGGTGTCGGAGTTTCTAGCGGCGCGCCGACGAACGCCACCTGGTGGTCGCTAGCGGCCGGCTTTCCAGCCTACAATTGGCTTATGAGCGAAGACCCCCTCGGCCGCGATGCACAGCTTTCGGCGTTTCGGCGTCGATACCAAGTTCTCAAGTTCGCGTTTGAGGTGATCCAGGATGCCAAGGCCAGTCGGAATTACGTCCACAAACTGATCGCCAACACCAACCAGTATTTGGACCTACAGCGCGAGTGCCGGCGGGCGGGGTTTACTGACGGTCAGATTTCAAACTGATCCACTACCGCTTTCCAGGCTCGGAACATTCTGCGATACTTGCGGCTGAAATCGCTTGATCCCAGCGCGGCTGATTGACGTCTGCGCGGTGTTCGTCACCCCGCGGCAGCGATCAATAATTTCCCCCAATGCCGAACGGCGGGCCGCGACAAGGATCAAAAGCGATGAGATACCCGAATGCTCGGGGCGTGGCGCAGCCTGGCTAGCGCGCTTGACTGGGGGTCAAGAGGTCGCAGGTTCAAATCCTGTCGCCCCGACTATTTCTCGAAATGAGCCCTTTGACGAGCACGTCAAAGGGCTTTCTTATTTCAGGGACTAGAGTTATGCCGTCGAGGCGGCAGTTCAAAAAGACGATTTCCAGGATCCGACGTTTTGTTGCGTAGTCGGCGCTAAGCCACTGATCGCAAAGAGTTTGCGAAAGTTCAAAAACTTTGGCTGCCAAGTCGCTCATCTCGTCATGCGAACGGTCCACAACGTCAAGCTGCAGTTTGATCGACGCTAGCCGGTCGCGGAGCTCGGTCTGCTTCTTGGCGAACGTCTCCTGGTCGATATCCTCGCTCAACCGCAGATTGAGCAGGCGATCTTGTTGGTTGACGAGAAGGGTCTCCTGACGCTGAAGCTCAGCGCGTTGGGCGACGGATTCCTGCTGCGCGTCTCTAGTCTGAGAACGAAGGACCATCTGGAACCAATCGCGGACTTCATCGTCGTCGATCCGCATCTGCTTGAAGACCGCTAGCACTTGGCCATCGATTTCGGCCTCGGTGACTCGCGTTCTAGGGTGCCCCGGAGCGTTGTAATAGGTACAGCGGTAATAGGTGTAGGCCTTCTCCCCCTTGCTCGTCTTCTTGTACTTTCGCTCTCCTGTGATTGGATGGCCACAATGGCCGCACGTAATGGCCTCACCTGAATAGGTCATGTCGTGGGAGCGGTAGATATGGCCTCCCAAGAGGGTCTGTACCCGATTCCAGGTCGTTCGGTCGATAATCGGCTCGTGCTTACCTGGGTACCATTGGCCGCGATGCTCGATCTCTCCGATGTAGGCACGATCGCGTAAGATCGCGTGCAGCGAGCCGCGGAGGAATTTGGGCGACGACGGACGGTACGTCCGCCCCTCTTCCGCCATCCTCTCGATGACGCCGTCAAGCGTCAGATTTTCGTAGGCGTAGAGGTGAAAGCAGCGTTTGACATTGGCCGAAGTTGCAGGGTCAACCTCGATGATCCCCCTGCCGTCTTTTCGGATGTTCCGGTAACCGTAGGGTGCGAGGCCGATAAACCAGCCTTCCCTGACGCGACGAGCGAGCCCCTCTTTGACATCCACGGATTGCTGTTCGGTGTAGAAGCTCGCCATGTTGGCGAGCGTGCGCCGCATCATCCGGCCGGCAGGGTTGCTGTCTGTCGGCTGCGATACTGAAATGAACGGAACCTGATACTCAGACTCAAGCCGTTCCAATTCAACGTAGTCAAAGAGGTTTCTAGCGGCGCGGTCGACCTTGTAGAAAAGCAGACCATCTAGCTCGGCCGCGTGTTTCTTGGCGTACGCGACGAGTTCGCGAAACGTCTTTCTTTCGTCCGCCTTGCTGGCGGTCTCAGCGATCCGAAAGAGCCGGACGATTTGCCCGCCGTTCTGCGCGGCGAAGCGGCGAAGGCCCTCCTCCTGAACTTCGAGCGAGAAGCCCTCTCTCTCTTGCTCACGGCTACTTACGCGGGCCAAGGCAGCGTACTGCTTCATGACTCCGACCCCTTCGACAAGACATCGATCAGACAACCGACGCTTTGAATGATCGCCAAGGCGTCGTCGTCGGTCAATGGGTCGGGGTAGTACGGCTGCCAGACCTGGATGGTCCTTTCAATCAACTCCGCTGTCACCCAGGCCGGCGCACCGGTTGGCACAGAACGCACTTCGGCATTCCGTGAAGGTGAGAGCGGTCGTGATCGGCGACGGACCATACGATAGAAGTTCTTCAGAGGGCAAGAGCGACTAGGCTAAGCCCTCAAGGTCGTGGAAAAATAATGCCGCTTGTGGATTCCTGGTCTGATTCGCTTGCATCGTGCTGTGGAGCCGTTGCACGGTTAACTTGCGGGCTTTCATCTCATGCGCAATGAGGGCCGCGACTTTGGAGGAACGTGGAGCCTTAGTCGTGCAGACGCTCCACAAAAACTCATACCACCATTCTTCCGCGGTCTCGCAAAGTGATGGCGGTTCGCGTCGCGATGCGTTCCGAGTGTCTTCGCTGTCGAATACTTCAACGTCGGCCATGACTAACATCACGAGACCTTCCAGTGCATTGGGCGTCTCGTGATCGAGTAGTTGGTGACTGCCGAAAAACGGACTTAAGCGGTGGAGATAGCGAGACGAAAACGAGCCTGCTTGATGCGAGCTCAGCGATGTCGCGACGTATTCGAGAATGGCACGTCTGGGATCCGCAGCTGGCTGCTTGCGACGCAGGGCCAAGTAAGCATCGAGCGGAACCTGCAATCGATCGATCTCATCGAGCAGCAAGAATACTGCTCGGTTGGACAGCTTTGCTTGAAGGGCGCTCAGCTCGTCGAGGTCGGACTTCTGAAGCTTCTCGACGCCGAGTTGTCGCATCAGGCTATCCGTCGCACGGGCGATATCACCTGCTTCGCCAAGGGCGCCTGGGCCAACATAGCGGCGGAAGGACGTGACTCTGCCCAAGGCAAAATACGGAAGGAGCATCGACGGCTCCTTTCGCCGTGCAACGGCGAAACCCGGCACTGGATCGAAATTCGGATCAAGGCAGCCCTTTGCTTCGAGCCAACGGCATTGAGTGGCCCAATCGGGCCTGGTCGATCCTGCCAGGTCCGAACGTCTCAAAGCTTCGCTCAAGTACAGAACTCGCTCGTCTTTGGTCCGGCCGCGTTGCTGTGCTGCTTGGAGGCATCGGTCAATTGCCTTGTCGTGGCAGGAATTCCTCACTCTTCGCGCGAGGTCGGGGAGTGAGGAAGCCAATTCCTGCTGCAACGGAGTAAGGTGCCGCTCGCGTCGCAGTGCAGCGATGCAGCTGAGGGCCTTTTCCTTGCAAACCAAGAATGAGCTGAGATCGCCTGCTAACACCGCGTAGTCGAGGCCAACGACAAGGGACATGAGGCCATCGAACCAACTTGAGTTTGTGGCTGAGAGCCGTTGAGCGGCTTCTCTGGCGACCTTGGCGTAATCGTCCGAGCGAAGGCTGTAGTCGAAGCGCGGAAGTGGAATGTGCTGTCGGTCCTTGAGCAGGGCAAAGACGTGCGCACGGCCATGGCGTGCGGCGCGTTCTGATCTAGCCCGTCTCAGAAGCGTCACCACCGCCGCATAAGCGAGAGTCCGAGCGAGGTAGGGTTCGGCACTGGCATAGTCCGCTACGTGCGAGGCAAGCAACTGAAGGGCGTCGTGCATGAAAGGAAACTGCAGAGCACCGAGAGAACCGCCTCCGGGGCTCGTCATAACAACTCCATTGGAGTCAATGGCGCTGAGCGTACCTTTGACGTTCATCGAGGTGACGACGAGCGCCGAATTCGCCGTGACGGCACACTTCACACCTCCGATCGCAAGAAAGAACTTCGGAGAGAACTCGTAGAGATAGTTGATGAACCGACGGTGCAATACCTTTGGGTCCGAAGCGTGCATTGCTTCTTGGAGGAATGGATTTCGGTACGAAGGTAAGGAGGGATGTGCAAGCCGGAACTGCGTATCGTATCCATAGACGACGGCCCCGAGGGCGTTATCCGCACGCATCATCGCAGCGGCGACAAGTGAATCGCTTTCGATGCCGACAACGGTCTGTTGGAGGAGAACTCCGAAGTCGGTTGCAGCCTGTCCAGTCTCCAAGACCGCATGCCAAAGTAACGCGATCTCTTCTGGTTCAAGTCCCGTGTCGAACGCAATGCAGCCGTTGATCAGCAACCGGTCTGGCCTCTTCGGGTCGAACTCGATGGATTTGAACGAGAGATCGCAGATGGCCTCTCCTTCCACCACAATGCCGCCTGGCAGTTTGCCGTAACGGCTGATTGCCGATGTGGCGGCTTCGACGTTGTGTGTGTTGCCGAACCGGATGGTCTGAGCAAAGGACACTTTTGGTGTCACGCTATCCCAGTGGGGCTGTGTAGTCGGAACGACTATCGTCGACTGGCGGTCACTTGAGCCGCTAGTACTCGCGATCGAAGGAATAGGCGTCGAAGGCCGTGGTACAACGGTGGGAGGAAGTGCCGTAGCGCTTAGAAGGCCAGGTAGCTCTAGCTGGACCGGGCGCGAGGGCGGATCCAATTTGTTTGGCGAGAAGTTCGCGTTGCCAGTTTCAGGTGGCGGTGAAGTGCGCGGCGCAGATTGCGAGGAGACGATCGGGAGGTATTGAGAGCTTGCCGGCTGCGGACGCTCGCGACGGTCATCGACGGGGCTTAATGCGTTTTTGGATGGAGTTATCGTAACGTTGGCCACGCCGGGAAACGGCGACGCGGGTGCTGGTTTCTTAGAAGTCGACGAGCGATTGGGAGGAAGGGTTTTCGGCACAACGTTCGGAATCGGTGCAATTGCTCCTTCCGACGGGACAGTTGCTTGCCGGTTGCTGGACGTCTCCTTGTTGGTGAGCTTTAATTCGCCGACAAGTTTCTTGGTGTTTTGGCCCGGCGTTCCGCCAAGCGTCCCGCTTGAGGACTCACTTGGAGTGGAGACTGGGTCGGTTGATGCAGGTGTTGGCGGAGGAGACGACTCGACGGAGGAAGGAGTGTCCAGTAGCTCGTGGGCGAGGAGCTTGGGTCGTTCCCTTGCCATGTCTCTAAAGAGGTGCCCTAGTCCATACCCAGCGGATTGTCGATCAACATAGAGACGGGTGCTCTCAGAAGCTCTCGTCGTCTGGACGTAGCTCAAGTGGCGATCCTGCATAGAACCGCCAAGCAGCACATAGACGCTCAAGACCGAAATTCCCTGGGCCTTATGCACCGTCATCGCATAGGCGAGATCGATGTCTGTGTAGCTTCGATAGGAGAGGTGGACTGGCTTCTGGGTACGTTCCAGAATCACAGTGACTGTTTTCCGCAGCCGATTAAAGCCAGTGACGACTCCTCGATCACCGTTGGTGACTCCAAAGACCCGTGAGATCTTGGTAAACATCACAACGTCACCCACGTGGAATTTCTTCTGCGCGATAGTGACGTGTTCGCTCCGGACCGCGTCGGCAGAGAGCCTTGCTGCTTGACAGGCGCTATTCAGAGCCTCGACTTCGTCTCTCCTGCTCGCCAAAATGATATGATTGGATGGATCTGCGATTCCTTGTACTGACCAGTCTTGCACTAAGGAGTGCATCGCATCCTCGCGGTTGGAAAGGACGCTTACTCGGCCACGCTCTTGAAAAAGCTTGACTGCTTCGGCAATGTGACCCGCCGCAATGAGTTGGCCCGCATTTCTGTGCCAGTCAGGCACTGGGTCATCGGGCTCAAGCTTCTGGCGGATGACATGGTCGAGCGTGGCTTCGCCTGTGCTCGACGCTACTACGCGAAGTGGGCCACCTGCCTCGATGGGCGGAAGCTGCTGCCAGTCTCCGACTAAGACGAGCTTGGCTCCTGCCTTCTTGCACGCTCTTACGATTTGAAGTAGTTGCCTCGTGGGAACCATGCCGGCTTCATCAATAACCACCACATCTTTTTTCCCGAGGGAAAAGGAGCGGCCCTCGTAGGCATAAGTCCTCTTGCCCTTCAGCAACCGCTTTAACTGGCGTTTGTGGTGGAAGACGAAATCGTCCTTGCTGTCGAGCTGCTTAAGACGCATCGCAATCGTCTCGCATTCGATCCCGGTATCTCTCTGAAGCCTTGCGGCAACCACGCCAGAGATCGCCATGCCGGTCACGCGAAGGCCCGCTTGTGACCAGATCTTGTTGGCTACGCCTAACAGGTAGGACTTTCCTGCGCCAGCCACGCCCTTCAAGACCTTGAACTGCCCGGGTTGAGTCGTTATCTGAAGTCCGGCATTTCGCTGGTCTTCATTTCGAAAGCGCTCGTCCTCAGTGAGTCCCGGATCTAGTGGGAGATGCTTATCAAGCTCGCGCTTGGCAATGTGATCTTTTACAACGTGATGAGTGTCTGTCTTGCCTTTCTTGATGATTGAGAGGAGCTCGCTCTCTAGGGCCAGCATCTCCCGGCTCGTGTACCGCGGCTCGACGCCTTTCGGCTTGAGGGGGACCATCTCGGTGTTGTTCGCGAGATCGGCTCTGACCTGTTCGACAATCTCCTTCGCTCGAACGCCTTCGGCAACTACGGCCTTTGCTACTTGGCGAAGTAGCTGCTGCTCCGAGAAGTGGCTCTCAATTGTCAGCAGAGCCTCAATCGCCTGAGCAATATTGGCCGAGAGGTTCGGCGTTTGCGTTGAAACTTGGGCTTTACCAAGAAGTCTCTGGGCTACCTTTTCCGTAAAGCCGAAGTCGGTGTTTAACGGCAGCCACAGTTTTAGAAGCTCTTCGATTGGCGGTAGCTCCTCAGATTCTGTTCGGGTGCCTTGAGCAGCGATCGCGGCTGCCTTGGGAGTGTAGAGCCCCTTTGCTTGTAGCTGTTCCAGGATTTGCTTGCGTCGCGTCGAATAACGGGCAATCAAATCGTGGGGCACTCCGGCTATGCGAAATCCATGCTTGGTCGCCTCAATTTCAAGGCCAAGTCCGTGCTTCAAAAAATAGGCAAGTTCGGCTTTGTAGAGATCACCAGCGGTGAGTTTATGCTCGTACAGCGGCTTCGACAGAATTGTGCCAAACGTTCCGTCCGCGCGGCCCGCGACATTGAGAAACACAGAATGAGTGTGGAGCAATGGCTCAAGTGCATTGCTCGCTAGCTCCTGAAAATTCGCAACGATCGGGAGAGCGTGCTCAAGGATCTTGCCTCCCTTACCACGACGCGTGAAGACGGCTACCTCCGTCAGGTAGGAATTTGCAGTGTCGACTGCCTGGGCGTGCAGTCCCAAGATCGAAGGCAGCCAAGTGGCCAAGACGGCTACGGACTTATCAGCCGCATAGGTGCCGTCCCAGCCGATCTGATGGTCGCAGGCTCCCGCGTTCTGAATTAGGGCCCTACCACTAGGGCCATATCCACGAGAGAGACCTTCAAGATGATGCTCCTTTATGGTTCCACGAAGTCCGAGGGGGCTAGTTCCAGGTCCCCACCAGACGCCGCCGATTGGGCCACGGCACTTCCTCAAGTAGTATTCGATGAGCGTGACCCACTTGATCGAGAGCATGGCTATCCCTGGACTAATACCGCCGAGGCGCTGGCACCCGCATTTGAGCGATTGCCTGAAGCAGTGTTTCTTTGTGCGATCGTTGGGACGCCTTGATGCGTTCAAGTGCGTCTAGCAAGGCGTTGCGACTGTCCCTGATCTCCTCATCCTTCAACTCGTCGAGTTCGAGCAGCAACCGCCCCAGCGTGCAAAGTTCCCGGTGGTGTCGTGCCGTCGCTGTTTCGATAGCCGTCTTGATCACTGCGACGTTCTGCTGAACGATCGACTCAACTGCTTGAAGCCTTGCCTGGAGGTCGTTAAGCGCGGAAAGAATGGACTCGGTGGTGGCGGCTGGAGTCGCATCGTTGGACTCCTCGCCGGTGGAGCCAACGAGTGCAGCCATTATTTGATCGCGGATCCAGTCGCTGTTTGTTTGACCTTTGGCCTTAGCGATTTGGCTAATCTCTTCCTTGATTTCTTGCGTGACCCTGACTGCAATCGTTTGGGTTGGTTCGGACATTCGTATTCCATCCTGCGCTTGTGCGTGCCGCTACGCTGCATTGCTCTTGCGAGAGCGATTGGCGTTTCGGTTCTGCTCTGCGCTTCGCTTCGTGGCTTGATGAGATCTTTCCCACCAGCGTTCGCGGAAGACGACAATCGCTGACGGGAACGGCGCCGCAGATGTGGCAGAGCCAAAGTAGAGTCGCCCGCGGACGAAGCGAATCTCGCCCTTGGCGGCGAAGTCGTGCCACCAGGCAGTGTCGGTGCGTGCGGGAACTAGACAGACGACAGTCGCCCCCTCAAGCGACGACTCGTACGCCTTCTTCATCCACTTGCCAATCTCACGTCCGTAGGGCGGATTCATCCAGCAGACGCCCGACCACTGTTGCGTAAGACCATTAGTCTTGGGCGTGAAGAAGCGGCGGCATTTGGCATTGTTCGGAAGCGCGCAAACATCGAGCTCGAAGTGGAACTCAGCATCGAGGCGGTCGAACACCTCCTGGGGAGTTGCCCATTGATCAGTGAGGCTCGATAGCATTCCGCGATTGACTGGCATTTGCGCTGTTCTCGCTGACGCCTTGACACACAGCCGCAGCAGCTTAGGAATGGCAAACGACCGGGTCGCCGCGCACGGAATCTGGCCAGGCCGATCGATTGCCCCCTCACCTCAAGGTTCAGAGGCGCGAGAACCAAGTTCCAACGAAGGCCCCGGGGAACAGGGCCGAACAAAAGTGTGCAAGTACCCGAGAACTAGCTACTTGCGTCGCTTCTCAGAGCGAAGACGACCAGAGGACGAATCAGGCAAAATTAGCTTGATTGCCTCAAAGGACGGCTGAGGGAGTGAGGTATTGCTAACTCGAAGGTGCTGGAGGTACTGACGCGGGTCGTGAAGTCGACCGTTCGGGGTCACATGCAGAACCGGCACACTCCGCCATATGTGCCGCGCCGCCTCACTAACTGCGGTATGCGGAGAACAATAGATTTCCGCCACGGGAACGGGCAATCGGTTCATGAGCGAGCCGAACAATTCGATCAACTCTCCGTCGCCTCCTATAAGAGTGAAATTCGAAACGCACTCGTGGACTAACACGTAAAGAGGTCGCTCATAGAGAACCAAGAGATTCAAAACTGCCGAGCCTTGCTCCTTCAGTTGTCGGACTAGGCCCGCGGGCCATGGCGCGGCTACTTCCTTGCGTAGGCGTTCGTAATAGAGAATGACGTTAGAAATGCTGCGGGTGGCTATTGAGACTCCAAGTCGGGATATCTCCTCGTGAATTTGCAGGTTGGCTCTGCCTTGGAGGTACGCGCTGAATATTGCACCGGAGGTTGGCAATCCAAACTTGTTACCCGGCAAGGCAAAGTGCCACTCAAGTTCTGGTCGGTAGGGCCGCATTCGCCTGGGGCAATCGGCGGTATGACAACGAAGGACCTGAAGACTCAAAGAAATCGTGCGGTTCGGCCAAAAAACTGTGCGTCGATTCTTGTAATCGCGGCGCATACTTCGGCCGCAACGGGGACATTCCGTCCAGAGCGGCGCAAGTGCGACTCGGCTGATTTCTCGCTTCGCTGGCGGCATGGATCCAAGGAAGGCAGTTCTATATGTTCGACAAAAGTAGGATCAGACTACGTGCGGTCGACTGACTGGATCGGGCGCGCAACGTGGACGGCCTTGCGTCCACAATCGCCATAGCATAGCAAGGGCCAACGGTACGAAAGACAGCATAAGCCACGGAGTGCCTTGCTGGGCGAACGAGTGTTTGCACGCAAACACAGCCACGTCCTGAGGCAGGATCTGGCTGTTTGCATTCTGTTTTCAAAGCACCTGCCACGGCTGTTTGCACCTGTTTGCCCGCGGGTGCAAGTCAGGTGCCTTGGAGGGGAGCGGCACGGTCGCTCGTCCGTGAGCGGCCACTGCAGCCAAAAACACGAAGCCGGCAACGACGCTCGTCGCAACTCGCGACTGCCTGCTAGCCGTCATCTCGGCTTGCCGGATGCGACTTGACACCCCGACCGCGAGACTTATCCACAGGGGGGACCCAAGCGGTGGGGCTTCAAAACGCCCCCTTGAGCTTGGGGGGGGCCCTGTGGACAAGTCGCCTCTTGGCACGGAACTTCCCCCTCTCCCTGGAAGGGAGAGGGCTGGGGAGAGGGTATGTCGGGAGTCTGCACAGCAACTCGCGTGAGGGTGTGCTCGCGCCGGTCGCAGCACGTTAAAGATCAATGCAGGCTCTGGCACCCGCAGCACGCCGGTTTAGGCATCGCGGGAAATGGACTTCGATTTGGCAGCGGTAACGACTCGGAGGCCAAAATAGCGAAACAGGCGGTCGGCAATATCGAGTCGCAAGTTGTCGCGTTCGCCGTTCAGGAACTTATTAAGTGTCGATTGATCAACGCCCGAATCCTTGGCGATCCTGTAGACGCTAAGTTCGCTCCGGCGGGCGGCGTCTCGCAAGATGGCGGCGAGGGTCGGTGTACTGTTGTCTTGTTTCGTTGAAGGCCCCATTTTGTCTTTGCCTATCAGGCGTTTGCCACCTGTCACGTGGGCGCAACTTTGTCGAATAGCACTCTTGGGCGTCACAAGCAACTCTTGTGACAGTAGGCGCGGACTTTGGTGAGGAAGCCTCCGCCCCCTCGTTTTGAGGGCGGAGGAGTGGCGGCGAGCTAAAAGTTATAGAAGACGTAAAGTCCGAAGGTCGACGATTCAACGCCGATATGACTGTCAAGAAACAGGTCGCAGCAGAAGGCATCATAATTGATATAGCCGCGGATGTGCTCAGGCACCTCATGGGCATAGAGCTCGTCAAAAACGTTCGCAGCGAAAGCCAACTCGGAATCCCAATGGCCGAGGTAGGTATCGAGAAAACGCTCCTCCGTGGCCGACTCCGTGTCGACATATGCCGCGTAGGCCGCAAAAGCCTCGCCGTGGCGTTCGATCAAGAGTCCGAGCCGCGATATCTCTTCGAGTGACTCGTGCTCTCCGAGACGGAGCCTACCGAAGCCCTCGAAGTCGTGGATTGCCCATTCTTCCGCAAAGGGCTCCGGCGACGATTTAAGCAGCTCTCGCACTTCGTCTTGAATCGATTCTACGTCCTGAGCGGCGGAGATCCATTTGCCGTGGAGCTTGCCTGCGTTGTAGGCGGCAAGACAAGCGATGTAGATCATGGGTTTGAGTGTCTGAGTCATGTTCCTCTGGGTGCTTCTTAGCAGGGCTCGCCGATCGAGCCCATCTGATGAATTAACTATAGGGCAATTGCCCTATAGTGTCAACAGAAAAGATCGCCCGTTGAAGGATTTGTTTGGAACTCCTGCGTTTCCGTGTCGTCGCGAATGTAGCGGACGGCTGACACGGGCAGTGTTGCGTCGACCATTTCAGCCGCGGCCGACGGCGAAGGCAATCGCTTCCCCTATTTGCCTTGTGTCGTACATCGACGCTGCTCGAACTCGCACCAGCGGAATCTTGGCGGCGGCTAAAGCATCATTCACAAAGGTGTCGCGCCGCTTGCGGCTAGGTGAGTCGTGCGATCGGTCGTCGAGTTCGATCGTCAGGCAAACGTTGGTGGTTCTCGGATCACAGAGCACAAAGTCCAAGTGATGCCGTGCGATCATATGGCCGAACCCAGCCTTCCAAGCGGCCTCGCTGCAGGTGATGAGATCGGCAAGTCTGACCTTGAAGGCGATGAGGTATTGACCTCGGACTGCTGCCCGGAGCGCGAAGTAGAAGGCGGCCTCCCCCCGGCTGAGAAGCGTGTGCCGCGGCTTGTAGGGAAGCCGTTGCCTCGATCTTCGTGGCTGTGGTCGCCTTCGATGGGTCCTGGCACGCCTGATTGCTCCCATACCCTTGTTATGGATGCTAAACCGGCCCATGAAGCATTCAGTGAGGAACAGTGAGCGAGGCTCCCTACAGGAAGCCCTCTTTTCGCAGCCAGCCCTGAAGAGCTGCTTCGACGATCTCCTGCTGTGTATCCGGTTGTCGTCGAGTGAGTTTCTGTTCCAAATATGCCCGCCGCAAGGCGTCGGCAGTTTTGGGTTGAAGTCTCGTGGTAAGCGGTACGAGCAAGTCACCGACGAGCGACGTATCGCCTGGTCTCGCTCGCTCGCGTTCCTTTGCGACAGCCCGCGACGGAACGGTTACAGCGGGTTGCTTGGCGACGGCCGAAGAAGACTCCTCTGTGGTTGCTTGACTGGTGAGCTGTGAGGCGCTCGGAGGGGTTCCTTTGATAAACGCAAGTTTCTCCGGCGTGACATCCATCGCCGTGCTCAGGGTTCTTCGTTGCGTCATCTTGCCTCCTCCCCCTGAGTGGCACGCACTTCCGTGGCAAAGCTATGTGGGTAATTCGAGAGAAGATCCGTAAACAGCTCGGCGATCTCGGTCGCGGCACCGCGAGCACGCGACTTCATCCTAGTGACGACAGTCCCCTGCTGGGCAGCGTCACGATAGACCTGGAGATCGCGGACGATTGGTCCGGCGACTCCGAGCCCAAGCTCTGGAGCGGCCATACGCAACTCCCGACTGATCTTGTCTCGCGTCCGCATCTTGTTGAGCACGAGGCGGCTCTCGGGTCGGCCATCGTTGATGCTATGGGCATACCTCAATACCTCGGTCGCCTGCGACACGCTACGTAGGTCTAAAATGGAAGGGGATATGGGAAAGATTGCGAGGTCGGTGAGGATTAGCAGCGTCCTGCTCAAATCGTCGAGACCGCCAGGCCCATCCCCTACTACGAAATCATGATCGACTTTTAGACCTCGAATCTCAGAAGCCACTTGCTCTGGCGTTGTGGCTACCCGAAGTGTGATTGTCGGTTGTGCCTCGGCAACCCATTGCGAGCTCGATCGCTGCTTGTCGCAATCGACCAGGGCAACTCTTGCCCCTTGGTCATGTAGCCAGACAGCAAGGTGAACCGCAAGTGTCGACTTGCCCACTCCTCCCTTCGTATTTGCGAATGCGATGATCATGATTCGACCGTAGCGCGGAAACCAGCAAACTGACAAGCCTGTTTCTTTGGAGTCCATCCGACTGACTGACAAGCCGGCTACCAGCCCAGCAAGCCGGATTGGAGTCTTGCCCGATGGCATACTTGCATGCCTACCAGCAAACATGTTTGCAAGCCGGCCAGCAAAGCGACTTACAAAAAACCGATTGCGCCACCGCCCAAGGCGCGTCTATGCTGACCTGCGTGCGAGACGTTCAGCGGTACCGGGATTTGAGGCACAGAGCCAACCGCCTGTACCGGGAAGTGACGCACCGAGTACCGGGATTTGAGGCACGCCGTACCGGGATTTGAGGCACGAATGGGGGGCACAGTACCGGGAAATGAAGCACGAAACACGAACGAAGCTTCAGCAGAATCAGGCAGTTGGCGAAGCGCAACTTATAGATATCTAACTCTTAGATAGAACTATCAACTTGGACGCAGCAGTCGATCACAGAAAGAGAAGAAGATCCGGGACAGAGGGCCGGCGGCGACTCGCGCGCATGGGAGTTGGTCGGGACGATATGAATCTGGCGGAATTCCCGCTAGCAAGCCTCGACGATCGACTTCCGAAGGATCAGAAGACGCTCGTCTTCGAGGACCAGATTCAGGTGAAGGGAGAGCCGGTCACGCGAAGGCTTACGATTTCCGCTTCGGATAAATATGGCCTGCCGACTGCTCTCGATGATGAGGTGATCCTCGGGCTGATCCAACTCACGCGACAGAAAGGGTTCGCCGAAAAACGGGTCGAGTTCACGCGTTACGAATTGATTCGCTTGCTCGGATGGCGCGAGGAGGGAAAGAGCTACCAGCGAATCGACGAATCGCTGAAGCGATGGCTTGGCGTTTCGCTCTACTACGACAAGGCGTGGTGGGACAAGGATGAGAAAAGCTGGGTTAGCGAGAGCTTCCACATCCTCGACAATGTGACCCTCTATGACCGGGAACGGTACGCGAGGCGGAAAAAGGCGGGCGGCATTGCGGCTGGATGCTCTTCGTTTTCATGGAACGAAATCGTGTTCCGGAACTTTCGCGTCGGTTATCTAAAGCGGCTTGATCTTCAGGTCTACCGGAGTTTCCAGAGTGCCGTTACGAAGAGGCTTTATCGATTCGTCGACAAACGATTCTACAAGAAATCTCGTTGGGAGTTCGACCTTCAGACGCTCTGTTTCGACAAGCTCGGCATGGCACGAACTGACCACACGGGACTGCTCAAGCGAAGGCTCAATGTCGGGATTCGAGAGCTTGTTGAGCAGGGGTTTCTCAAGGCGATGCAGGATCAAGAGCGATACCGCAAGAATGGCATCGGGCGATGGAGCGTCATTCTGGAAAGAGGAGACACTCAACGCGAGGAGCCGGCCCAAGTCACAGGTGATCTGGTGGGCCAACTACGCAGGCGGGGGCTCTCGCAGCAGTCGGCTGAAGAGTTTTATCGCTCACGGTCGCCGCAGATAATCATGGATCGCATCAAACTTCACGATTGGCTTGTAGAGCGTTCTGACCACCGAGTCTCTCGGCGGCCAGCTGGTTTTTTGGCTCAGTCGATCCGGCACGAGTACCCA
>JBFXAH010000036.1:0-44039 GCA_050184475.1 Pirellulales bacterium
AGCGGGGCCATTCGACCGATTGTCTCGTCGTTATGAGACTTTCTTTTCTTTTTCGGGCCGCCGATCGATCTGCACCGAGCTGCCGTCGGCCTCGATCGATTGCGCCATGACCACCGGCCGATCCTTGTCCTTCAAAGGCACGCCGCGGACGGTGACCTTCGTGTCTTTCTGCAGCTTCAACTGCTGCAGCCGGCTGCTGGGCCCCAGATCAACGAGCCGCTGCTTGCCTGCATCGGTCTTCAGCACGAGCAACGTGACCTCGCGTCCATGCACCTTGCTCTTTCGAGTATCGACGATCGTCCCTTGGAACTCGCGAGCCTGGCGATCAAGTTGATGCGCGTTGCCGTCGACCGTTAGCGAGCGGGCCAGCAGGACCGGTTTTTCGCCAGCCTTGGTCAGAGCGCCGCGGGCCTTAACTTGGGTGCCGCTGTCGAGCTTCAGGCTCTTCACGCCCTCGGCCGGTCCCAGGTCGACCGCAATCGTCTTGCCGTCGTCTTGCTGAATGCGGGCAACGGTGTGCGGCACGCCGCGGACCTTCACCTGCTTGACGGCCGTGATCTTGCCGGAAACGTCGTGCGGCTTGGAGGTAGCGTGCTTTTTCGACGAAGCCGTGTCGCCCGCGGCAGCCGTGTCGCCCGAGCTGGCCGAAGCGGTGTCGGTATCCTGGTTCGCGTCACCCGCCTGGCTGGTGCGACGAGCGCTGCCGGTGCTGTAGTTGACGGTACGGATGTCCTCGAACCAGCCGTCGTCGTCCCAGTCGTAGTAGCGGGTGTAGGCGTCATATAGTCCGTCGCCGTCGTAGTCGTGGTACTCGTAGGCGTATTCGTAGGTGTCGCCATCACCTCCGTAGTAGCGATACCCGGGATTCCAGTAGTCGTAGAACCAACGGTCGTTGTTGAGCGTGCCGTCATAATAGCCGTAGTCGAAGTCGTTGTCGGAGTCGTAGTCGGCGACGTCCGAGTCGTAGGTCTCGTCGTCCCAGCGGCCGAAGACCTCATCGGTCGGATTGTAGTCGTTGCCGTCGAACCATTCGCTGATGTCGTACCAGGCATCGTCTTCGTAGTAGGGAGTGTTCTCTTCCCACTCTTCGGCGAGCACGCGCTGGGCGGGCGGGGCCAGCCAGACCAGGCCAAGGCACAGGCACCCGGCAGTTATTCTTGAGATTCGTACGAGCATGAGTGTCCGTTCCGCGGACCACAGCCACGCGGCCTTTGGGTGCCCGTGGCCCGGTATCTGGTCGGGATTTTGATCCCACGAACGCAGGCGGTGCGATCCGGAGCTTGACGACGGATCGAATTCGCGTGACTCATCGCGGCGTCGGTTACGCCGAGGTCTGTCATCTCAGTGTTCTCCTATCGCCCTGCACTTGGATGATAAAGGACGCCCGGTCCTTCGCGAAGCCCGTAGTCTTCGAGGGTTGCCGTATGTGCGTTGTTCCATAGGTCATAGGCCGCGTCAGCATCCAGCGGCTGTCCAGTCGGCTGTCCAAGCCTTCGGTATCGAACCGACTCCCGCAACTCGTGGCTGTAGAAGTTGAAGTCCGCCTGCGTCGGCCGAATCTTCCCATCCGCGATGTCCCGGAGCCGCTGGACCATCACTTGGTTCGGGACTTGCAACGGAGAATCCTTGGGCTTGTCGCCGCTCACAGTGGACAATACAGCTGGTATCAGCTCGATCGCTGCCTATCCGAGGCGGGGGCAGAGCATTCCGGGCGACTAATGCCCTTGCTTCGCGAGCTGATTAGCGGCGGCCTGATCGAATCAGAAGCCGGTCCGAATCCTTCACAGCCCGTGTATTCGATCACGGAAGCCGGTATGGCGGCGATGCAGGAAGCTAGAACGCAAGGTTCCTGAAACGGCTGTCAACTAGGTGTCGGCTCGACGTCGTCCTCGCGCTTCCACACGGGGAAATTAAAGGGGACGGGGATCATTTCTCGGCCCGAGCCGTGGTGGCTTTCTTGCGCGGGCGGCCGCGCGGCCGCAGGGTGTGCTCCAGCCCAAGCTGTCGAACGATTTTCGCCGTCCAGGCCGCCCCACCCAGCGGTTGCCCCCGCGCGATGCACTGGCGGATCGCCGCTTCTTCGGCTTCGGTTTGCGGCTGGTTGACGTGCTCGCGCCACTGCCGGCCCAGCGGCACGGGCGGATCGCTCAGCAAGGCCTGTTCCTCGGCCGAGCCCGACACACGGCGATGCAGACTGCTCCAACGCCATGCTTCGGCTTGAGGAACCATCTCCGCCCGCAGCGGGTTGCGCTCGACGTATCGCAGCACGGTGAGCAGGTGTTCGTCGCTGGCGATCGGAAACGACTTGAAGCGTCCCTGGTAGAGATGCCCCATGCCCGACGTGCCATGATGCGCGTGCCAGCGCTGGGTGTGCGTGTGCGTCAGCCAGCGGAAGAAGTCGGTCACCAGGCTGGCTTGTCGCTGCGCTGGCCAGACGACAAAATGCCAATGCGTGGGCATGATCACATAGCCCAGAATGCGTAGCGGCACGCGTTGGTGGGCTTCGGCGAGCACCTGCTCGAAGGCTTGGTAATCGGCCGGCTTCTTGAACAATCGCAAACGGCCGTTGGCGCGATTGAGCACGTGATAGGCGTATCCGCCGACGATGGAGCGAGCGCGACGTGGCATGTGCGTGAAGCTAGCCTGGGCCACGCGGTGCGTCAACGAAAATGATCCCCGTCCCCTTTAATTCACTCGGATCGAGTTTTTGACACGGACAATTGCCCTGTTACCTACATACGCCTTGAAATAACGCGAACATAGAAGGGCTTGCAGACACTTGACAGCTCTCGTTCTTGACGATCATCGATGAAAAGAATGTCAAGCGACTCACGAGTATGAAAAAGTGCGGCGAACACTTTTCCCACGTTCGCCACGATAGCATCGTCTGGCCCCATTACCGTTCTCAAGCACAATGCGACGCGGATTGGTGTATCAGGTCCACAATCTACTCTTGCCAAGAATGCTTTCCAAATGCGCTCGTCATGTGACAAACAACTCTCTAATCTTTGCTTTAGCGTTCGTTCTGGAATTCCATCTTGCTCACCAACGAATCGCACCAGTTGAGCATTGATAGTCTCTGGTGCTCTAATCGCTTGCGATGGCGAGGAGTGCTGATTTGCGTCCTTAGTTGCGCCTTCGATATCGGGATAAAGTCTAGCCCACGCAATAAGCTGCAAGTCATGCTTGTTGAAGCTCCCGGAATCACCGTCAAGGGCTCGGCACACATACACAACGAACGGCCATGACCTAATTGTATCGATTGATTCACCATGATGCCTCGCCAACAAGAGAAGCGACGAGATTAACGTCTCTGGTTCATCTATCGGCGAGAATGGAGGATGGATCTCCACTTCGACATAGACGCTATTTAGCACATCGCGCAGGTACCGTTTCACGAAACACGAACGAGGCTCAGCCAACGATCTATACTCGCCGGCAGCGGTCAGGAAGAAATCAGGATGGCGTTGCATTAGAATGGTGGATGGACATCAAAGGTGGTTATAGGTCTGATTTGAAAAACAGGATTGGGGACGATGATTTCGGGAACCATTAGGGCGCCGTCCGGTGTAGTCGGACCCACTTCTGGTCGCTTGACGAAAACACCTTCAAGATCTACGAGTGTTCCAACCCTCACCGAGCGCCCGGTATTGGCCGGGAATAATCCGGCCGCAGACCGATAGTTCGATACAACGGTGGGGTCAACCGTAGTCCACGACGCGCCAAACTCGTTGGAGCCTCCTCCAAAGACGCGATAAAGAGTAGCTCCTACCCGAAGTTGTCCACCTGAAGGCGTCAGTAATCGGGACCCTGTGGTTGAAGTAGTTGGTGCACTACGTCTTGCTGCAAGTCCAAGAGATCCCAGCGTGTTGCCAGCAAGTAGGCCGCCGGCTCGATCTGCGAGCGCACCAGCATCTCCTGTTTCATTATACTCAATGACTCCGCGGGGAAATTAAAGGGGACGGGGATCATTTCTCGGCCCGAGCCGTGGTGGCTTTCTTGCGCGGGCGGCCGCGCGGCCGCAGGGTGTGCTCCAGCCCAAGCTGTCGAACGATTTTCGCCGTCCAGGCCGCCCCGCCCAGCGGTTGCCCCCGCGCGATGCTCCGCCCGATCGCCGCTTCTTCGGCCGGCTTCTTGGACAATCGCAAGCGGCCCTTGGCGCGGTTGAGTGGCGAGCCGAGAAAGGTACCAGTCCCCGACTTTGCCGTGCTCCCCAGCGGACTGCTGGAATCGGCCCTGCGCAGCGGGTAGGATGCACGCGGGAAGAGGTCGCCCAGCAGCGTTAACTTCACGGAGCCAACGATCATGCGGTCGAATTGGAATCGTCGTCGCGGCGCTTGGTTCGCCGGGGGTGCCATGTTTGGCTTTGCCGCCGCGGCGCTGTTGTTCGGCGCGGGGGTCTGGCCGCACACTCCACTGCACGCGACGGCCACGGATCGCTACGAGAACTTCGCCATCGCCACCGGGCCGCTCGACGAGAATGTCGAGGCGGTTTTCTTTCTCGACTTTATTTCCGGCGATTTGAAGGCGGCCGTGCTGAGCCCGCAGTTCGGGCGGTTCAACGCCATGTTCGCCCGCAACATTCTCAACGATCTGGGAGTCGACCCGACGCAGAACCCGCACTACCTGATGGTCACCGGCGTGGCTAACTTGCGGCGCTCGGGTGGCGGGCAGTTCCGGCCGAGCGCTTCGGTCGTGTACGTCGCCGAGCTGACCACCGGCAAGATCGCGGCCTATTCCGTGCCGTGGCGGCCCGACATCCACAATGCCGGCGCGCCGTTCCAAGGGCAGATGATCCTGCTCGACGTGGCGCCGTTCCGCGAAGTCGTGGTGCGCGATCAGGAGTAACTTCGGTCGTCGGCGGCGGGCTGCGCAAAATTCGCTGGCCGACATCGCCGAGTTCATAGCCTCTCATGTTGTCGAGAACCGAAGCGGTGGCCGGTGTGGAAGTGACAGTCAACGGCCAGCCGCGCGAGGTGTCGGCCGAAACGACCGTCGCCGCGCTGTTGGACGATTTGGGGCTCGACCCCCGGCACTGCGCGGTCGAAATCAATTTGCAATTGGTGCCGCGCGGCCAGCATGCCGCCACGCGGCTGGCGACCGGCGACCGGCTCGAAATCGTCACGCTGGTCGGGGGCGGATAGCGCGCGACCGCCGGCGAACTTCGCGGGCGAAAGGTTTCGCCAACTGCCGCTCGGCGGCGCAACGGAAATGACTCGGACCGCCGCGCCTGATCTCCGCAACCTGTTGGGCAAGCCAGAAAGGAAACCGTGACCAGCGAAGTGCTCTCTGACGAAGCGCTCGAAGCCGGCGGCTTTACCGTCGGCACGCATCGTCTTGCCAGTCGATTGATCGTCGGCACCGGCAAGTACGCCAGCTACGAACTGATGGCCGAGGCGCTCGCCCTGTCGGGCACCGATTGCATCACGGTCGCCGTGCGCCGCGAACGGTTGCTCGACAAAGCCGGGCGCAACATCCTCGATTTTCTCCCCGGCAATCGTTACCTGTTGTTGCCCAACACGGCCGGCTGCTTTACGGCCGACGACGCGGTGCGCGTGGCCCGCCTGGGGCGCGAGATTCTGCTGGGGCTCGAGAACCCGGGCGCCGACTGGGTGAAGCTCGAAGTGCTGGGAGACAAGAAGACCTTGCTCCCCGACCCCGTCGCCACGCTGGCTGCCACCCAGCGGCTCGTCGCCGAAGGCTTTCAGGTGCTCTGCTATACGACCGACGATCCGGTCACGGCGCTGCGCTTGAAGCAGGCGGGCGCCACGAGCGTGATGCCGGCGGGCAGCCCGATCGGCTCGGGACAGGGGATTTTGAATCCCAATAACATTCGCATCTGTCTCGAATACCTCAAGGATGGCGACCCCGACTACCCGGTGATCGTCGACGCCGGGGTCGGCACGGCCAGCGATGTGTCGATCGCCATGGAGTTGGGGGTCGACGGCGTGCTGTTGAACACAGGCATTGCCCACGCCCGCGAACCGCTGGTGATGGCCCGCGCCATGCGGCACGCGGTCGTGGCCGGACGATTGGCGTATCAGGCCGGGCGCATAGCGCGTAAGCTGTACGCCACGGCCAGCAGTCCGGACGAGGGACGCGTTGCCAGTGGATCGTGATCCGGTGGCGCGATAGCCGCCTGGCTAGTGGACCCACTTCTTGGGGAAGCCGGGGAGGGCCGCGCCGTCGGCCGGCTTCCAGAGCGCGACTTCGTTGATGCGCTCGGCCAGCTCGATGTCGCTGGCGGTAATGGCGCGCACGCGGTGCGTCTGCAGCTTGACGGTGACCTCGGCGTAGCCCAGCGACAAGTCGGGATGGTGCCAGGCCGCTTCGGCCAGATAGCCGATCGTGTTGGCCAGCAGCAAGGTGTGGGGCCAGCCTGGTGTCGAGAACTTGCGGCGGAGCCAGCCGTCGCGGACTTCCCATGCGGGGAGTTTTTGCAGGGCGGCGGCGAGCTCGTCTTCGGTCAGCACGTGGTCGTCGGCCATGGCACGGTTGGCTTTCTAGCGGCGCGGCTGGCTAGCGGCACGCAATGCTGGCCGGCGCGGCGACTATTCGTCGATGCCTGGCCTCAGCGTACCGCAGACATCGCATTCGTCGTAAGCCCCCAACACGGTCGCTTGGCACTTGGGGCATTTCCACTCGGGCCGCTCGGCGCGCTCGATCTTCTTGCGGTCGTATTCTTCGACGAGCGCTTGCGCGCGGGGCAGATCGCTGCGCCGCACGAGCACGTCGGCCGCGGCGATCGACAGCCCGGCCAAGGGCTCGTTGGCCTCGGAGACCTGGGCCTCGATGTTCTCGTCCATGAGCAAGTCGCGCACCAGGTAGGCTTCGACCGGCGAAGTCGCCTGGTAAATGGAAATCAAATCCTGCGGATCTTCGTGCATCCAGTGATCCTTATGCGGAGCTAGCAGACGCTGCCCGCGCCGCGCGCGGCAGGTCGAGACCGGCATTATGAACGAGTTGGCAGATCGTGCAAATCGGGCTAGCGTTGTGCAGGGCCTCAAGATGCGGGGGCCCAGCGGCGAATACAGATGGGGCTGGCAATCGCTCGCGAGCCGCCGCACGGCCGTTGATTGACGGCACATATCCATCACGTTATAGAGACACGAAAGCATAGCTTTTGGCTGGGCCGCGAGATTCGCGCCCCGCTCGACCACTTTTCGCAGCGTGGTCGCGGGGCGGGGGCCGTTCTGCGGCAGTTGCGACGATTGCTCCGCGAATAGCAGAAGGACAGGTGCAACTATGATCCTGGGTAAGTTGTGGCGGTCGCTCAAGGCCCAGGTCAACAAGGTGGCCAACTTCTTTTGGACCGCCGACCCGATCGCTCAGATGCAGTACGAGTACGACATGGCCGTCGTGCAGCTCAAAGAAGGTCGCGAGGGTCTCGAGCAGTATCGCGCCCTGGTCGAACGCGTCACGCGGCAGGTCGCCAATTCTCGCGCTCACATCGCCAACCTCGAAAGCAAGGTGAAGGCCTACCTGCAGGCGGCCGATCGCGAAACGGCCGCCAAGTTCGCCCTCGAACTGCAAAAGGCCAAGCAGGAGCTCACGGAGAACGAGGCCCAGCTCAACTTGCACGAAGAGGCCTACGGCAACAACCTCACCAAAATCAAACATGCCAGCAGCAAGCTGGCTCAAGTGCGCGAGAAAATTCAGAAGTACGACGCCGAATTGAAGATGACGCGCGCCGAAGCCGAAATGTCCAAGCTGGTGTCGAGCTTCAATCTCGACGTCACCACCGATTTCGGCCAGATCGAGCAGGTGATCCAGGACAAGATCAGCCTCAACCGCGCCAAGACGCGCGTGGCCGCCGACCTGTCGGGCGAGGGCATCGGCGACATCAAGCGCGAACAGGCGATGGAACAGGCGATGGCCGATCAGGCGCTGCGCGATTTCGAGATCGGCCTGGGGATGGTCACGCCCGAAACGGCAGGCGTTGCCGAGACGGCCAAGCAACTCGGCCCCGCTCCCGTGACTCAAAAGACGGAAAGCTGAGCCCGTGACGTCTGAGTTGGCCCAGCCACCACTGCCCGCCGAATCGGCTGCGCCGTCGACGCCGCCGCAACAGTTGCCAGCCTGGTATCCGGCTTGGGCGCGGCAGTTGGCCGAGCTCTACTTTTCCGGAACGACCAGCCTGTTCACGCTGCACGGCAACGTCCACGATCTCTTGGCCTGCCCCGGAGCCCAGGGAGATCACTACGCGGGCCTGTCGGAGTTCCTGGCCACGCAGGTGTTTGGCGCCTGGGATGTCGTGCTGCATTACGATGTCGGTCGCGGACTGCGCGTGCTGCCGGGGGCCGACGCCGATCGGCTCAAGGCGATGCACGATTATCTACTGCCGCGCTGGGGCGAGCCCACCACCTGGCCGCGCGATCCCGACCAGGTGCTGTTTCTGATCGATCGGCTGGTCGAACGGACGTTGTTGGAAGATGCTGCCGACCGGCGCAAGAGCATCGGCATCGTCTTCGATCATGCGCAGTACCTGGTGCCGGCCGGCGACTTGACGACCTTGGCCGGTGGCACGGCCAGCCGGCTGGTGCGGTTTCTGGGCTGGGCGCAAAATCCGTACCTGAAGCGGATCAACGTGGCGTTCTGCTTGGTCGCCGACAAACTGTCGGAAATCAACGACCGGCTGGTGCAAAGCCCGTACGTGGCCACGATCGAGGTGCCGATTCCCGATCTGGCGTCGCGCGAGCACTTCGCCCGTTGGGCCACGCGCGACGAGCCGTCGACCACGGTCGAGAAGACCGACACGCGCAAGGGGCTCGCCGCGGCGGCCGAACCGACGTCGCTCCCTGCCCCGGCACCGGCCGTGGCGAACACCAGCGATGCGCCGCTGGCCAAGATCAGCCAGTCGACGGCCGCAGAAGCGGCGCAGATGGCCAACGGACTGAGCCTGGTGAGCCTCAACGTGGTGCTGGCCCAGGCGCAGCGCGCCGGTGGCCGCATCGATCCGCAGACTTTTCGCCAGCTCAAGAAGTCGATGATCGAGCGGCAGTGTCAGGGGCTCGTCGAGTTCGTCGAGCCCACGCACACGCTCGACTTGCTCGTCGGGCAAGAGGCCGCCAAGCGCCGCCTGGCCGAAGACGCGGCCTGCCTTGCCCGCGGACAGCTCGACGCCACGCCGATGGGTTACTTGATCTGCGGGCCGGTCGGCACCGGCAAGACATTTCTGGCCGAGTGCTATGCCGGCTCAGTCGGCATTCCCGTCGTTAAGCTGCGAAACTTTCGCTCGAAGTACGTCGGCGAGACCGAAGGCAATCTGGAGCTAATGCTCCGCGTGCTGCGGTTCCTGGGACCGGTCGTGGTGATCATCGACGAGGCCGACGCCGCGCTCGGCTCGCGCCAGGCCGAGGGAGATTCGGGCACGTCGGCCCGCGTGTTCGCCATGATCGCCAGCCAGATGGGGGATACGCGCTATCGCGGCCGCATCGTCTGGATGCTGCTGACCAGTAGGCCTGATCTGCTGCCGATCGATCTCAAGCGGCAAGGGCGGGCCGAAGTTCACATTCCGCTGTTCTATCCGCAAGACGATGCCGAGCGGGCCGAGATGTTCACCGTCATGGCTCGGAAGAATAAAGTAACGCTTCCCGAGGGACCTGTGCCCACGCTGCCGGCGGGCTTGGGGTTCAGCGGCGCCGACATCGAGAGCGTCGTGCTGTCGGCCAAGCGGCGGGCGCGGGCGGCCGGCCGCGACGCGCTCAGCGACGATGATCTCGAAGAGGCGGTGCAATCGTTCATTCCGTCGGTGCAGGGACTGGAGAAGGAGATGCAAGAGCTGGCGGCCGTGCTCGAATGCACCGATGCCGAGTTCTTGCCCACAGCTTGGCGCCAGCGCGTGGCGCAGCCCAACGAACGGACCCGCCTGCAGGAGCGGATGGTGGCCTTGAGGCAATTGTTGAGCGAGTAGACTGCGCTAGCCGGCGCCGCTGGAGTGGGCCGCCGGAAGCACACGGCGGCCAGACGGTCGATTTCGGAAAACTCAAACGCGAGCTGACAAAGAGGGTGACACGAAATGGCAAAAGCAAACAAAGCGAGTGCCGCCGGGAGCAGTTTGCCCTCGAGCTGGCTCGACGATTCGAACGAGCCGGTGATCGAGCAATATGCCCGCCGGCTCGACTCGTTCTTGAGCGCGATGGCCGATGGCCAGGTCGACGAGCACGAGGTCGAAGCCCAGGAGGGGCGGCTGGTCCAACTGATGAAAGAGCTCGAGCCGAAGCTTTCGCCCGAGCTGCACGCCGAAGTCACGCAGTTGTTGTGCGAGCTCACGGCGTACGATCTGATGCAATGCCTGCACACGCTGAGCGCGGCGCGGCCGAAGACTCAGTTCCGGGGATAACGGCGCGCGTCCGAGAGATTCTCGCGATGTGCGGCCGAGCGACCGCCACGGCAAGCCAACCGCGGTCGAACGACAAACCAACCTATCCAAACGGGGGATTCTGATTCATGGCCGGTTCACCCAAAGCGCCCTTCTATGTCGTGCTGTTGCTGGTCGTGGCCGGCCTGATCGGCTTTGCCGTGTGGCGCGGCGCCGATTTGATCGCGCCCCCCGGCCAGGAGGGCAATCAAGAAGCGATCGACATCACCAAGCTGCAGACGCCCGCCGAGGCCGACAACGCCCCCGGCAGCGTCACCACGGTGCAGGAGTATCACTTCAAGCCGGCCGAGCGTTTGCCTCCCGTGCAAGGCGTGGCGGCTTACAAGCCGCTGCAAGACAACACCGTGCGCTTCGCGCTCAACGTGTGGGCCGGCTGGGGGCCGATCATCCTGGCCAACGACGGCTTCGCCGCCGGCAAAGTCTGGAAGACGCCCGATGGCCAGGAATTCAAGGTCGAGCTCGTGCTGATCGATAATCCCGTGGCCATGCGCGATGCGTATGCGACGGGCGAGGTGCATATCGGCTGGGCCACGCTCGATATGTTGCCGCTGTTGATTCAAGGCTTTCTGGACGACAGCGGCAAGCCGACCGACACCCGCGTGATGCCGCGCGTCTACCAGCAGGTCGACTGGTCCAACGGCGGCGACGGCATCGTGGTGCGCGAGAACATCCGCTCGGTGGCCGACCTTCGCGGCAAGAAGCTGGTGCTGGCGCAGAACTCGCCGTCGCACTATTTCGCGCTCAACATGCTCGTGGCCGGCGGCGTGCAGCCGTCGGAAGTCGACATGGTGTTCACCGACGACGCCTTTCAGGCGGCCGCGGCCTTCAGCGCCGATCGTTCGCTTTCCGGCGCGGTTTCCTGGGCGCCCGACATCTACAACCTCGAAAAGGTGCAGGGCAATCGCATGCTGGTCACCACGCAGACGGCCAACAAGCTGATCGCCGACGTCTGGTTCGCGCGGGCCGACTTCGCCCACGATCACCCTGGCATCATCGAGGCGCTGGTCCGCGGCATCTTCGACAGCATGCAGGAATTGAAGGACCAGGCGAAGAAGCAGCATTGCGCCGAGCTGATGTCGGACGGCTACAACATCCCGGCCACTGAAACGATCAACATGTTTGGCGACGCCCACAGCACCAACTGGGCCGAGAACTATCAGTTCTTCATGAACCAGAACAACCCGGCGAACTTCGAGCACGTCTGGGAGCAGGCCTATTACTTGTACAGCCGCATCGATCCCGACATGCGCCGCCGCAAACCCATTGCCTTCGACCAGGTGATGGACTTCTCGGTGATCGAGAAGCTGGGCAAGGAGGAAAAATACGCTTCGCAGAAAGACGAGTACCGGCTGCAGCTCGCGCCTAAAACCGTGCGCGAGATCGAAGCCGAATCGGATCAGATCCTCACGAACACGGTGATCATCCACTTCTTTCCCAATAGCTGGGACCTGCACAAGAAGGTGGTGCACCGCGAAGGTGACAAAGACGTCGAGGAGCTGTACGACCCGAACGTCGACCTGGTGCTGGCCGAAATCGCCAAACTGGTCGGCCAGTTCGGCGCGGCGCGGATCGTGATCGAGGGGCACACCGACAGCTCGCTGCGCGGCACGGCTCCGGCGTCGCTCGTCAAGGAGCTCTCGGAAAACCGCGCCAACGCCGTCAAAGAGGCGCTGCTCGAGAAATACAACGAGCTCGACCCTAACCAGTTCGTCGCCGTGGGGCGCGGTTGGGACATGCCGGCCGATCCCGACGACCCCGACAATCAAACGAAGAACCGCCGGGTGGAAATCAAGGTCTACTCGGCCGAACAGCAGTAGCCGCCGCGCCCAGTGACCGACCAGCCGCTATCCGCTGAAACGCCTGATCGGCCGCCGGCCACGTCCGGTGACGCGACCGTGCCCACCGATTCGCCTGCCGCTGCGCTTGACCCGCGGCCAGTGCCGGCGCCGGCAACGGAGCCGTCCCCCGCCGAGCGGCAGGGGGTATCTTCGCGACGGATGCGGGCGTTCACGGCGCTGCGCCGACCCCCCAGCTTGTGGCAAGCGGCTTTCTTCGGCGCGCTGAGCATCGCCGCCGTGTTTGGGCTCTGGTGGTACGCCACGGCCGGCGAGACCGATGCCGACCGCATCTATCCGCACTACGTGCTCCCCAGCCCCGTCGAGACGTTCGCGAAGTTCAAGCCTCTCTGGTTCGACCGCGCGCTGACGCGCAACCTGATAATCACGCTGCGGCGCGTGACGTCGGGCTTCGGGCTGGCGGTGCTGATCGGCATTCCGCTCGGTGTGCTGTGCGGCTGCTTCGGCTGGGCGCGGGCGTTCTTCGCCCCGCTGCTCTTGTTTGGGCGGAACATTCCGGTCGCCGCGCTCACCGGTCTGACGTTCTTCTTTTTTGGCATCGGCGAACTGCAGAAGGTGATGTTCATCTACATCGCCTGCGTGGCGTTCGTGGTGTCGGACACGGCGGCCGCCGTTCAGGACGTGGCCAGTTCGTACGTCGACACGGCCTATACCTTGGGCGCCAATCGTTGGCAGATCATCATGAAGGTGCTCGTGCCGCTCTCGTTGCCGGCGGTGTTCAATTCGCTGCGCGTGCTGTTCGGGCTGGCCTTCGGCTACATCATGCTGGCCGAGATGGTGAAATTCGGCTCCGAGTCGGGGGGGCTGGGCGATATCATCAACACGGCGCAGCGTGGCCGCGGCGATCGGGCGTACGTCTACTTGATTCTGATGATCATTCCGCTGGTGGCCTTCGCCATCGATCGGCTGCTGTTCTGGATTCAGCGCGAATTGTTCCCGCATCAATATGGAGGGGCCGGAGTGCTCAACCAGTTGGTGCGGGCCACGATGCACGCCGCCGAAAGCGTGAAGTTCTTGCTCTGGCGGATCGTCGGGGTGCAGCCGGCCGAAGCGCCGCCGCTGAAGACGGTCACGGCGCACGAGCGGGACGATGCCCACAGCGCGGGGCAGCCGTCATGACCGCGCCCCAGGCCACACACGCGCCACATGCCGTGCCGATCACCGGTCCGTTGCCTCCGGGCGAGATCGTCGGCATGGGGCGGATTCTGCCGGCCAGCCCGCTGCCGCATCCCAAGCCCGACCGTCCACACGTGGTCGAGTTTGTCGACGTCACCAAGACCTACAATGCCGGCCGCGCGAACGCTTTCACGGCGATCCGCGACGTGAGCTTCACGGTCGAAGACGTTCACGGCAAAGGCGAGTTCGTCTGCGTGCTGGGGCCCAGCGGTTGCGGCAAGAGCACCGTGCTGCGGTTGATCGCCGGATTGCCGCCGCAGCATCCGCCGACCGCCGGCGAGGTGCTGGTGCTCGGCAAGTCCGTGACGCGGCCGGGCGCCGATCGCGGGATGGTCTTTCAGGATTACACGAGCTTCGACAACCGCACCGTGTTGGATAACGTGGCCTTCGGACTCGAATGCCAGGGGGTGCCGCGCCGCCAGCGCTACGAGGCAGCCCGCGAGTGGATTTCGCACGTCGGCTTGAACGTGGCGACCGACGCCGGCAAGTATCCGCATGAGCTCTCCGGCGGCATGCGGCAGCGGGTGGCGATCGCCCGCACGCTCATTTTGCGACCGCGCATCATCCTGATGGACGAACCGTTCGGCGCGCTCGATCCGCAAACGCGAATGAACATGCAGGACTTGTTGATTGCGCTGTGGCGCGAGGTCGAGGCCACGGTCTTTTTCGTCACGCATTCGATCGAAGAGGCGGTGTACTTGGGGGACCGGGTTTATATCTTCTCCGCCGCGCCCGGCACGCTGCTCGAACAACTGCGGATCGAGCCGGCCGATCGCCCCGCGCAGCTCATGCAGCGCGAGCCGCGCTTTGTCGACACGGTGTGCTATATTCGAGATCGCATCGCCCAGTTCGAAGCCGAAGGGAGCCGCGGCCAGCCCACCTGACGGCCGCCACGGCCAGCGGCCTTCGGCCCGGGCAGTTGAATTCGCCACGCGCGGAGTGATCGAAACGTGGGTGTGCTGCGGTACGTCAAAGCCGCTTTTCTGAACCGCTGGAATCTGCTGTTCTTCGGCAGCGGCCTGTTTGTCGGCGCGCTTAGCGGCGGCGCGGCCGACGTGGTGTTGCCGCTGGTGCTGGCCGCCGAGATCGCCTACGTCGGCATGCTGGGCACCCATCCCAAGTTTCAGCGCGCGATCGACGCCCAGGAGGCCAAGCTCCGGCGGGCCGACGCCGGCGTGCACGCCCAACGCTCGCTCGAACGGGTGATGTCGGCGCTGCCGCCCGATTCGCTCAAGCGGTTTCAAGCCTTGCGCACGTGTTGTCTCGAACTGCGGCAGATCGCCGCGGGGCTCAAGCACCCCGGGCCGGTCGCCGCGATGACTAGCCCGCTGGATGACATGCAAGTGGCCGGACTCGACCGGCTGTTGTGGATGTTCTTGCGGCTGCTCTACACCGAGTATTCGTTATCGCGATTCTTGAGCCGCACGCAGCGCCGCGACATCAACGCCGAGATCGAACGGCTCGAGCAGCAGTTGCAGGCGGTCGGCGACCCGGGAGACGATCAACAGCGGATCAAGATTCGCAAGGCGCTCGAAGACAATCTGACGACCTGCCGCGAACGGCTCGTGAACCTCGACCAGGCGGCGGGCAATCTGCAACTGGTGCGGCTCGAGCTCGACCGGCTCGAGAACAAGATCCGCTCGTTGGGCGAGTTGGCGATCGGCCGGCAAGAGCCCGAATTCATCGCCGGCCAGGTCGACCAGGTGGCGGCCAGCATGATCGAAACCGAGCGCACGATGAGCGACTTGAACTTCGCGACCGGGCTCGAACCGATCCACGATGCCGTGCCGTCGCTGTTGCAGTCGCCCCCGCCGCTACCGCCGCAGAAGAAGAAGGTCCGGGCGTGAAGTCGTCGCCAAGGGTACGACCGGCATCAAAACCGTCACCCGGTTTTGCGAGGTATCCCGAGCAAATGGGACTGTCCCCCTGCTTTGGACGGTTTTGAATCTGCTTCTAGCGTGTTTCTGTCTCAGTCCCGGTAATCCATGCAGATACTCAGTCTGTTGATGGTGTGGCGGTCTTGAGCTTTTGGTGCGAGTCTTGCGCGGCCGCCAGGTAAATGTTGCGCTCGACGCCGTTGACCGACGCCGCGGCCAACTGCTCGCAGGCTTCGGCCCGCAGGCGGTGCGACTCCTGGTGATCGGCATCGACCGACAGGGTCACGTCGGTCAATTCGACGACGAGTTGCCAGTTCTTGTCGTCTCGCGCTCGGGCCGCTCGCTCGAGGAGCTTATCGACACCTCCGGCCGCGTCGACCAGCGCCTGGTGCAACTCGTGCGTCGGCCCGGGGTTGAGATGGGCCGGCTGCAGATCGTACCAGCCGGTGTAGCCGCGGTAGACGCCGTTGACGCCCCAGGCCACCTGGCCATAGAGCGGTTGCAGATACGGGAGCCGAGCGAGCCTGTCGGGCAACTTGACCGAGCGGCGGAGTTCTTCGAGCGGAGTGCCGCGGTTGAGCCCCGCGACCGTGGCGTCGTGAACGTAGCGGATCGCGTCGGCATAGTTGGCCAGCGTTTCGTGGATGTTCTCGGCGCCTTGCAGCGGCTCGCCATGCGACGGGACCAGGTGCTCGGCCGGAAACTTCGCCAACCGCTCGACCGATTCGGCCCAGGTGAGGATCGGGCGGTTCGGCTTCATCGGGCTGGCGAGCATCGGAAAGCTGGCGTAGAAGAGGTCGGCCGGCAGCAGCGTCTTCAGCCCCGGCAGCCAGACGACCGCCTGATCGAGCGTTTCGCCCGGCGTGTGATACAGCTCGAAGTCGACTCCCCCCGCGGTGAATCGATACTCGTCGTCGAACGTGACCGTCGGCGGCTGATAGCCGATGACCACCTGCGTGGCTTCGCGGGCGACCGATACGCCGCGCTGGCTCTCGGGCAGGCTCGCGCCAAATTGCAGCGCGTTCAAACGGCGGTTGTAGCCGAACATCCGTTGATACTCGGCCATCTCCGGGCGGTGTAGCCGCTGGGCGATGATCTTCGGCTTGTCGGCCGTGAAGGCGCGGGCGCCGTTGCAATGATCGCCGTGAAAGTGCGTGTAAATCACAAACTGGATCGGCTTGTCGCTGATCTTGCGAAAGTCGCGCAGCGTGTCGGCCGCCTTGAGCGGGCTTTCGGTGGTGTCGACCACGACGAGGCCGTCGTTGGTAACGACATAGATCACGTTCCCCAGCGCATAGCCGGTGGCGCAGTAGACGCGCTCGTTGACTTTGACAATGCGGGGAGTGTCGCTGCGCAACTGGGCCCGAGCCTGGCTGGCGACGAACAACACGAACAAGGCGCACAGGGCTACGAGTGTGCGGCGATTCACGGGTTTCGACATGGCGGTGGTCCGATCGGGTCTGGCGGTGGTGCGATGACGCGGGTTGATCTCGGTGGACTTAATTCTCTGACCGTGTGCCACTATTTGCCCGCAGGGCAAGCAGTGCGGGTGTGCCGTGCGGACATCGCGCAATCCTTTGGCAATGGTACCGTCCCCAGGTGCACTGCTTCTGCGAAGCAGTGGCACACCGAGTAACTGTCTACCCAGGACATGAATAAATCGCGTTGTCGTGCGGCCGTCAACTCTGGGCGCCGAGCGCCTGTTCGATGTCGCCGGCGATTTGTTCGGGCTTGGTGGTCGGCGCATAGCGCTTGACGACGTTGCCTGCGCGGTCGATCAAAAACTTGGTGAAGTTCCACTTGATGGCCTCGGTGCCGAACAGCCCGTGCCGCTCGTGTTTGAGAAACTGGTAGAGCGGATGGGCGGCTGGGCCGTTGACGTCGATCTTGGCGAAGAGCGGAAAGTTGACGTCGAATTTGAGCGAGCAGAACTCCTTGATTTCGGCTTCGTCCCCCGGCTCCTGATGGCCGAACTGATTGCAGGGAAATCCGAGCACGTTGAAGCCGCGATCGTGATACTTGCTCTGCAGCGCCTGCAAGCCGGCGTATTGGGGGGTGAAACCGCACTGGCTGGCGACGTTGACGACCAACAGGACGTTGTCGCGAAAATCGCCGAGCGACCGTGGCTGGCCGTCGATCGTGGTCACGTCGATGTCGTAAAGAGCAGTCATGGGGTCTCACTTGAATCTTGCGGAAACCTGCGCCCGCGTCTCTTGTTATTTCACACGAACCCGCCGCGCAAGCAAGGGTTTTTCGACCCCAAGATAGTTGGTGCGAAATGCGCTGGCACACCCTCGCTAGCGCGTCGGGTTGGTGTTCTCGCACCTGGCGCCCCCGCAATGGCAATTGTTTGGAGATATCTGCGAGCGCGGCTTGGTCTCAACCGCTCGTCCAGCGGCGAATGCCGCGCCAGGCCGCGCCGACCACCAGCCCCAGGCAAGCCAGCAGGCACGCGCCGGCCGGCAGATCGCCGTACGCCAAATAGGGGCTCGTGCGGTCGTCGAGCTCGACGTCGGCGAAGATCACCCCGCGATCGTTTCGCGGGCCTTGCGCTTGCACCTGGCCGCTGGCGTCGATCCAGGCCGAGAAGCCGGTGTTAGCCGCGATCAGCATCGGCTTGCGGCACTCGATCGCCCGAAACTGCCCGCACAGCAGATGCAGGTCGAGCTCGCTCGAGCCGTTGAACCAGCCGTCGTTGGTCAGGTTCACCAGCACGTCGGGCTCGCGGCCGGCCCGGCGCAGCTCGAGTACTTGCCGGCGAATCAATTGCGGCAACACGTTCTCGAAACAGATGTCGGGCTGCAGGCGACAACCGGCCACGTCGAACGCGGCCGCCTGCGAACCGGAGGTGAGGCCGGCCGCCAGCGGCGAAATCTGATAGAGCCCCGGTATCAGCCAGCCGAGCGGAATGTACTCGCCGAACATCACCGGATGCATTTTGTCGTAACGGTCGGCGACGCGTCCCGCCGCGGTGACGAGGATCGCGCTGTTGTAATGCTGCTCGATGCCGGGCCCCAGATGATGGATGTCGATACCCAACAGCAGCGGCGTGCGCAGTTCGAGGGCGATGTCGGCAATCTGCTGCTCGTTCCATTGGGCGAAGTCGCGCAGTTGTTCGACGGTCCAGTCGACCCCGGGCGGGGGCGCGGCATCGGCCCCAAACGTGAACAGCGACTGCCGGCACATGGTCTCGGGCCAGATCAGCAAATCGAGGTCGGGGCGCTGGGCGACTGCCTGCCGCGAGAGCCCCATGTACTCTCGGTGGATGGCGTCGCGCTGGTTGGGATCGGCTTTGACCTTGGTTTCGATGGCTCCCTGGATGATGCCGACCGCCAGCGCATCGCGACTGGCGAAATCGTGTAGCCGCCAATATCCATAGCCGAGCGTGCCGGCCAGCAAGACCAGCGCCACCCCTGCCGGCCACCACGCGCGCGGCTGACCAGCATACGGGAGCGCTCGGGCGAGGCAGGCCGCCGCGCACATCACCACGAAGCCGACGCCGTAGGCGCCGGCCAGGTCGGCGACTTGCACCAACGGCAGCCAGTCGGCTTGCGTGTGCCCCAGGCTGGCCATCGTAAAGCCGGAGAGCAGGTGACCGCGGGCCAGTTCGAGCCCTGTCCAGACGACCGGCGCGGCCAGCACCAGCGACACACGCCAGCGGTGGAGCGCTTCGCGCGTCAGCCAGACGAACGCGGGAATGTAGCAGCCCAGATAGGCCGAGAGTGCGAACCAACCGATCGACGTGGCCGGATGCGGAAAGCGCAGAAAATGGAGCATCGCCAGCCAGAATCCAAAGCCGGACAGCCACAGAACCAGGTAGGGGCGCCGGCCGGGGAGCGACGCCTCGCCTGCCAGCAGCAGCCAACCGACCGGGGCGATCCAGGCCAGCGGCCAGAGATTCAACGGCGGCAGCGACGCCCAGAGCAAGGCGGCCGACGCCATCGCCAGATAAAGCGTGCGGCGGCCGCGCGGTGGGCGCGCCGTGGCGCGCACGCGCGTCATTGTGATTGCCGATGCGGCCGGGCGCGCGGCTCGTGGGGTACGTTCGCTCGGCGATTCGCGATGGGTGGCTGGAGTCACGGGGGGCGGTTGCTGGGCGGCTCGACTCGGCGTCATCGTTGCTCAGCCTACGCCAGACGGCCCGCCTTGCCCAGACGAGTTAACTGGGGGAATCTCCGCCTGTTGGTCGCGCGAGAGCAGGGCTTTGCATCTACACAGCAGCCCGATTACCTGCCCGTTGGCAGCGGCCGTACAAAAGCCACACGCTCAACAGCCCGACAATTGCCAGCACGAAGGTGCCGGGCTCGGGAACGGGCACAACCGTGAGTCGAAAGGGAACCGCAGGGTTGTTGATCGGCAAGGATCCGACGAGCGAGCCGGCGCTGGAATAGCGCAGGATCGAAGTCGACCCCGACCCCGCGACGTGCAGCGTTCCGTCGCTGCTGATTCCTAAACCGTTGAGGCTGCCGACCACGGCGGTCGTGAAGCTGCCGAGAGCCGTGCCGGTGGAGGAGTAATGTCTTAACTGCTGGGCATTCAGCTCCGAAATCCACAGCGTTCCGTCGGTGGGATCGACGACCACGTCGCTGGGCTCGAATCCCAGGCTGAATCCACCCAGGTCAGTACCATCCTGGTTCAGATGCGATATGTCCTGGCTGTTGCGGTTGACGACCCAGAGCGAGTCATCCGGGGCCAGCGCCAGGCCGGATGGTCCGTCCATGCCGCCCGATATCTTCAGAAAGCCCAACGACGACCCTGTCTGGGTGTACAAGTCGACGCGATCGTAGTCGGTCGCACTGACGGCGATCGTGCCGTCGGCGAATACGACAACATCGCTTGGGAGAGCATTAAGGAACGAAAACGTCGACTGTGGTGGTGCCGATGTTGCGGTAGACCGTGACGAGCTTGCCGTCGGGCGTCAGGGCGGCGCCGACCCAGTACTGGCCCGTGCCGGTAAAGGTCTGCTCGAGTATGCCGGATGCGCGGATCTGCTCGATGTTGTGTCCGCTGAAGTTGTTCAACAACACGTCCCCCGGCAGAAAGCCGGCGCGGCTCGGAGCGGCGCTGGCGAGCACCGTGGCCATGGCGGCTGTAAAGACGCACGCCAGCCATATTCGGCCGTCTTTCGCCGCGCTGCGCTGCCGGCACGAATGTCTCTGGGACGAGGGGGCTATGCTCGACGGCAGGAAGTTCGACGAACCTAAGTGGCTCGGCTCATTAGCGGGACTCCCAGTTGGCGAGCTTTGAGTGGTTCGAGGGTGAAATCCCCTGCCGATTCGCCCGAAGGGACCTAGCGCCGAAAGTGCGTCGCACGGATCACGAAAAACGAGGAATTCGTCGAGTCGCGGATAAGGTGGGCGCAGGCTTTGTCTGGCTCCGCAACCTTTGTGGGACAAAGCCAGTAAGCGGAGGTGCCGACCGCTCGCAACCAGCTTGTGTTCGCGGCTGCCGTTTGCTGTTCGGCCAGTCATCACCCACCAAGGAAGCACGCCGAGGTATCGTCGGGCGGTCACCGCTGCATGGCTAAGCCGGCCAAAGGGGCCGTCAGCCAGAACCGCGATGGCCGATTGTCCTTGGCGACTTTTTGGTCGAATCGCGCACGTTTTTTTGTGGACAGTTGCCCTCGCCGATTCTAGATTACCGCTCGAGTTGGATAAGTGAGTGGCCGGGTCGTTCGACCGGTTTGCCAGCACCACACCTGTTCCGCCAATTCTCTTTAGGGGCCGCTAGTGCGATCGTGAGCCGGGCGTTCCAACGTCCCATGGTCGACGCAACTAGCGCTGGTTGAGCATTCTTGCTCAGGCGGAAATGTGCTAACAGTTCCCGTGGGCCTAAGTCTGGGAGCTCGTGTTTCTCGCCGGGCAAGATCGCGAGACACCTCGTCTACAGCGTCGATCCGACGTTTTGCCGAGCGCGCTCACGCCGCACGAACCGCGTCCGGGAGACAATCTGCCAATGAATCGACGTCGCCGCGACCAGACTGTTTGGATGGCCGGGGTCATGGCTGTTGGAGTGATGCTGCATGCTCCTGGAGCGGCGCGGGCGGTTGCCGTGTCGTTTCAGGGCACCGCGCAGCATTTCGAATTCATGATGACAGCCCACGGCAACGCTTTGTTTGGGGCCCCGCTTCCCATTTCCGGGTTTCTCCAAGACACCACGTTCGCCATCGGCAACGTCACGTTGGATTCCAATGGTTTCACTTACCTGGTTTCGGAAAATCCGTACGTCGCGCAGTTGCAGTTTAAGCAATCCGTGTTGAAGACGACCGATCCACGTAGCGTCACCGGCCCGGCGGGGAGCACTTATACGCCGGGTACGGTCGAAGTGAGCTTTGCGCCCGATCTGAGACCGACGGGCATGTTCGGCTTGCGGCTCGATCTGTTGAATGGCGCCGTCGGCAATTTCGCGCTTACCACGATCAATGTGCCCCGGACACGGATGAAGCTCAACGAGCTCTACACCGGACTGCCCGCGAACGGACCGGCGTACATTCCGTCGCCGATGTCGCCGATATCGTTGGACACCAGCGGATCGCTGGTGTCGCTTTACTTGGAACAAGACCTATTCAGCGTGGCGACGTTCATCCCTGACGGATCTGACGGTCTCACAGGGAGTTTTCAGGTTCCGGCAACTCTATACGCACTGGTCGATGCCTCGGTGACATTGGAGGGCATCCTGTTAGACAGGGCCAATCATCTGCCCCTTTCCAAATCGCTGACCCTCGGCGGCAGGTACTCGGTCGCCGGTCCCGCTGGTCAGACGACGTTGCAATTGGCAGGCAGTTCGATCGTCTCGCTCCCATCTTCGGCCAGCTATTTCATCCATCCGCAGTTCTTCGATCTGTATGGCGTGACCAGCTCGATCGAAATCACGGGAGCCGCGCTCAATCTGATCATGAATTACCGCCTGACGTCGGTGGTCGCCGTGCCCGAACCGGGTAGCGTGGTGCTGCTGGCGATCGGGCTGGCGGCGTTTGTGCCGTTGCTGGTGCGTCGCGCGAGTCGGCTGTGGCGCTAGGTGACCGTCGCGCTAGGTGACCGTGGCGCTAGATGACCGTGGCGCGCGGCCCGGCTGCCTTGGCCCGGACGCCAGAACTCCTGATCCTGCTTGCGCCGAGTGTGTCGGACTGGCCAGCTTTCTTGCCCGCCCGCCAACAGGCCGATCGACGGCCGGCGACAATAACCACACGGGCAACTCGCCGGCGCGAGATTTCAGTACGGAAAGCGCTCGTCGAGTTCGGCGCCGGCCAGCTCGACCAGAAACGGCAACAGCCGCTCGACGAGCACCTCCATGGCGCGGCGCCCCTTGTCGGCCGTGGCCTGATGCGGATTGCCCGCCCCCGCGTTCGTCGTGAGCAAATGCCAGGGGCGCGTGATCGAGACCCAGCCGGCGTTGACGGCGGCGAATCTCGTCTCGTTGGTCATGCCCTCGTCGGCCGCCAGCGTACCGTCGGCGCGACGCGCTACCAGTTGCGGAAAGTACGCCAGGGCCAGCGAGGTCTCCATCTCGCCGGCGTGATCGTCGGGCGCCGCGAAGATTTCGTGCTGCACGTCTTTGAGCACCTGGTACCAGTTGCACAAGAAGAGCTTGGCCGGCGAGCGGCCGTACAACTCGCGCAGCACCGGCTTGAGGTCGTTCCCCCCGTGACTGTTGAGCAGCACGATCTTCAAGATGCCGTGACCGACCAGCGACTCGACCAGGTCTTCGATCACCCGGGCCACCGTCGATGGATTGAGATTCATCGACAGCGGACAAGCGCGCTGATTCGTCTCGGTGCCGTAAGGTAGCGTGGGGAGCAGCACCACCTTGGCCCCGCGTTGCCAGGCTGCTTCGCAAAGCCGGGCGCCGATCGCGTCGCCTTCGAGCGTGTCGGTTGCATAAGGCAGATGCAGATTGTGCGGTTCGGTCGCACCCAGAGGCAACACGGCCACTTCGTAGCGGTGCGCCAGCACCTCGGCATAAGTCGCGTCGGCAAGCTTCCAGGGAGGCATGGGCGGGGGCTTCGCAACTCGAGGTTTGCAGTGAAACAGTCAGCGGGCAACGATCATCGCGCGGCGGCAGTCGGCTCGGCGGCGGCGGCCGCGTCGTCGGGCAATCGTTTAAGAAAGTCTCGATAGTCGCTGTCGAGGCGCGGATACGACTCGCCCGCCAATTCGGCCAAGGTCGAAATGCGATCCTCGCCGGCGTAGATCGACGCCAGGTAGGCGATCAAAGCGTCGCGGTAGCGGCCATCGTCGGCGTGCATCAGAAAGTGGGCCAGGCCGGCCGACTGACTGTAGAGCATGGCGATGCGCGGGTCGTGCTGCAGGGCCCCCATCCCCATCGTGACCAATTCTCCCAGCGGCACGTAGAACCCGTCGACCAGCGCGCGGTGTCGAGCCACGACGAGCCGGGGGCTGGTGGTCCCCCCCAAGGTGTCGAAGTCGTCGTGCAGCTCGAACGACTCCATGTAGCAGGCGATTCCTTCGAGAATCCAGAAATTGGCGCGGCGGCCAGTGACCGGCGCCAGCGGACGCGTCTCGGCGAACAACTGATGCGTCGCCTCGTGATAAAGCGACGTGTGATCGGGGCGCCCCTCGTCGTCTTGAACGGGAAAGAAATAAGCGGTCCGCGTGTCGCTGAGATACAGGCCGGTCGTTTCGACGTCGACCGGCAGCCGGCTTCCCACGGCGGCCTGATATTCTTCGCGGTTGCGGAAGTAGATGGCCTGATGCCGTGCCGACGAGCCACGCGGCTGGCCGCGCCCCTCGAACATCCGCACGAGTTGTTCGGGCGTGGCACAAAATGCGGCAAAGGCCTGTTGCCAAGCGCTGTACAGGCGCTCGAGCCGCTGGCCGAGTTCGACCCCCGCTTCGAGACTCACGTTGGTCGTCACGGTGTAGTGCTCGGTCTCGACTCGCCAGCCGTTGCGAATGTTGCTGCGGGCGCGGGCCTCTGCTTCGGCGTCGATCCAGCGACCGCTGTAGAGCCGCTCGCCCGCTTCGTAGCGCGCCACGTGCGCCTGCTGCAACCAGCCGAAGCGGTCGTGCCAGACGTAGCCGGCGCGGAAACGCTTGATCTCGAAGGGCGTGTGCCAGGCGCCGTGGTACCGCGAGTAGCCTAGCAGCCGCCGCGCTTCTTCGTGATCGGGGTTGGCGCGCAAGGCTTCAAGCACCAACTCGTAGGCCAGCGACGGCCGCCGCGCGCGAATCGATTGCCGCGCCAACTGAAACAGTGAGTCGGCCTGGGCGACTCGCAGTTCAGTTAAACGCTCGTTCCAGTCGTCGGAGAACTTGGTTTTGTCGTCGGGCGGCGGCTGGCGCTTTTGACTTTCGAGCACGACGACGTAGAGGGTCCAGGGTTGCCGCTCGATGACCGCCGCGCGCGTTCGGGCGGCTTCGGCCGGCAGGTTGTTTTGATCGCACCAGGTGGCCAGCTCGCCGAGCTTTTGGTTGTAGCCGGCTTCCAGATCGACTCGCGCCTGGGCGAGCGGGTCGGCTTCTAGGGCCGCGGCGTTCGTCGCACCGAGCCAGCCCAGCCAGCAGACAGTCGCGAACAACCCCCAGCGGGCGCTCCGCGCCACAGGGCAACTCCGGCGATGGCGACTGTGATCCCGGTCCATGAATCAACCTTAGCCGCTGGCGAGCCGGCGTTCCACCGGGCAGCGACCGCGACCGCTACTTCCATTGAAATCGCGCCAGGATCGGAAAATGGTCCGACAACGGCCGCTCGGAATCGGGCGATTCGAGCCGTTGCCACGCGACGGGCGCCAGCGCGTCGCCGTGGTAGAAAATGTGATCGATGCGCGTGCCGCGCAAATGCGTCGCCACGCGATCGTCGCGGCCATCGTCGCTCGCTTGATCCGAAACGGTGTACGAATCGCGCCAACCGTCGGAAGTCAACTTGGCGTAGTCGCCCCGTTTCTGATCGGTGTTGAAGTCCCCCAGAAACAGCATCGGCAACCCCGCCGACGCGAACTTCTCGAATTGCTGGCTGCACAACTCGGCCATTTTGACCTGGCTGGGCAGCGAATTGTCGAAGTGCGTGTTGAACACCAGCAGCTCTTTGTCGGCGATCTTGTCTTGCAGTCGCGCCCACACAACCAGCCGCGGCAGCACGTTGCCGAACCCGGTGGAGACTTTTTCAGGCGTGGGCGACAGCCACCAATGGCCGCGCTCTTTTTCGGCAAACCGCTCGCGCAGATAGAGCAACACGGCGTCGGGATAGCCCTTGTCGGTCGGCGAGCGGCGATAGAAGACCGCTTCGTAGGCGGGGAGCTGCTCGGTTAGCCATTTGATTTGCCCGGGCGAAGGCTCCTGCAGCCCGATCAATTGCGCGCCCGACTCCTTGAGCACCTGCGCGCACAGGTCGCGGCGATCGGGCCAGCGCGGAATGCCAGGCTCCGACGCGAAGTCGACCAGGATATTGAACGAGACGACGGTCAGATCGCTGTCGGCGGCACGGTTGGCCGGCGGGTCGTCGGCCGCGGAAGGGTCGGCCATGGCCAACGCGACGGAGACCAGCGCCGCGCAACAAGTCAGCCAGTTTGCAATTCGCATGCGTGTTCGTTTGGTTAGCAGTCGAGATTCGGAACGTACGCGGAGACCGTCGAGCAACTGGTTGTGCCGCCCAGTCGAGGCAATTATAAACCGACCCTCGACCGTGTGTCATACTGCCACCGATGACCAACGCGGGCCAACTCATGACGACCGACGCCACATCACAGGCCCGCCAGGGCTTTGCGCGCTGGGCAGAGTTGCTCGCCGTGGCGCTCGTGTCGGCCCCCTTCATGTTCTGGAATCTCGGCGCGCGCTATTTGTGGCAGGACGAAGCGGCCACGGCCGTGCTCGCCGAGCGGATGTTCGAATACGGACGCCCGCTCAGCTACGACGGCCGCAACCTGATCACGATGGACTACCCGCCGCTCGACGACGATGAGCCGCCACCTCCCACCGACTCGGCCGAGCGGGCGATCGAGTACTTCGTGCAGCGTGGCGATTTTCGGGCCGATACGACCTGGATTGGCCAACCTTGGGGCCAGATGGTGTTGGCCGGCCTGTCGCTTTGCGCCTTCGGCAAATCGACGCTCGCCGCGCGACTGCCCTTTGCCATCTGCGGACTGCTCGTCGTGATCCTGCTCTGGGATGCTCTCCGCCAGCGGTTTGCAAATCTGGCGTTGCGGGCCGCCGCGCTGTTGCTGCTCTTGGGCAACGTGTTCTGGGTTTTGCACATGCGGCAGTGCCGCTATTACGCGCCGGCCAGCTTGCTGCTGCTGGGTACGTTTCTGGCGTACTTGCGGTGGAGCGAGAACCAGCGCTTTGGGCTGCTGGTGTTTGTCGTGGCCGCCTTTGGCTTGTTCCAGTGCGATTTCGGCAGCTTCTGGCCGGTGATTGGAGTACTCGCGCTGGACGGTGCGCGCTCCTTCCATGGTCGACGGCGCGAGTTGTTGATGGGGTTCGTGGCCTTGGCATGCCTGGTCGCGCCGTGGGTGTGGTACTACCAACTGTTTGGCCGGCTCAAGCCGCGGCTGGCGGAGTTCTGGGCCAGTCTCGCGGCCACGATCTACAACCTGAACGAGTATCAGTTTCCACTCCTGGCGGTCGGCGTGTTGATTCCGCTCGTCGTGCTGCGCCGCGCGCGAGGGCTCGATACGCCACGCCAAACGCGCTTCGTGCTCTTGGCGACTGCCGTCGTCGGGGCGGTGCTGCTGTGGATGCCGGTGGTGACGCCCTTTCCCTTTTACCGCTACCTGGTGGGGGTCACGCCGCTATCGTGCCTGGTGATGGGATACGTTTGCGCTGGCATCGCCGACTGGACATTTGGCGCCGACTCCACCCTCGATCTCCGCATTGCCACGGTATTGCCGATAGCCGGCTTGTTGGTATGCACCCGGGCTGTGACGTTGCCCGTTGACGTTCCGCTGCAGGCAGCGCTGCAATGGTCGCGCGAGGACGACGAACCTCCCCAGCCGATCTCGTTGGCGCTGTTTCGCCCGGAGCTTTATGCGCTGTATGTCGACCTATTCGACGTTGGCAGCGACCCGAATCGCGACGTGATCGATTACTTGCGGCCGCGGCTGAAGCCTGGCGACGCCGTGCTGATCAATTACGAAGACATCCCGCTGATGTTCTACACCGACGCCGAGATTCGCGGCGGCATCCCGGCCTTTCGCGTCGAGGATCACTCGGTGCCGCAGCCGCGCTTCGCGGTGATCCGCCCGCAGTTGACGAATCAACTCCAGCCGTTCTATCGCGAGTTGGAGCGCCACACGTGGCGTCGCGTGCCGGTCGAGTTCGAGGCCTGGCCCTGGGGGAATATCCCCGATCCTCTGTACCATCGCGGCCGTTATCTGGGCACAATCGTGTCGCACCTCGATATCTTCGAAGCTGCCTCGCCCCAGCAAGGCGGGCTCCCCTTTAAGGCGCCTAAGGACGAAGAGCGGGAGATATCGTCGCCACGCTAAGCGGCAATGATGAATCAGCGAGCGCGCTCACTTTAGAAGTCGTACCACAGCCCCAAGCCGAGCTGCTGCTCGAAGTGGCTGTAGAACGCGAACTGCCGGCTCTTGCCGTTGTAGTATTCCAACCCCGCGCGGAAGAGATGGCCCCCCTGCATGCCGCGCCAGCACCAGCCGCACTGTGCCACGAAGTTGCCGCTGAAGTTCTGTTGCTGCCGGATGTAGCCGTTCAGTGCCGCCCAGGGACCTCCCCGCCAACCGGTCGGCGCCGCCGGTGCGATGTCGATCCCGAACTGAAACTCCCAGGGGTCGCTGCCGCCATCGCACATGAACGCCCAGGCCGGCTCGAAATACAACCGGATGTCGGGGGTCGGCCGATACGCCACGCCGAACACCAGACAATCGCGACTGAAATTCAATCGCGGATAGTCGGGGTATCGGATCATGAACTCGTCACCCAGGTGCGAGCTCAAGTGGTAGTACGCGAATTTGTATTCCCAAGGCCCACCGCTGTAGGTGAGCGGAATCCCGGCCCGGTAGTCGCACGACGCCAGATCGCGCTCTTCGCTGGGAATGAGCCGCGGCATCGCGGCGCCTTCGAGGTCGAGCTGCCAGCCCTTGGGAAAATACGGATTCTGATTGCCGTAGCGCAGCAAACCCACGTGTCCGCCGAGGGTGATGTCCCAGATGCCGCCGGTCGGCAGGTCGGTTGTCCAGATCGACGCCAGCCGCGATTCTTTCACGCCGGCGAGATACGCGCGATACACCAGGCCGGCAGGCAGAATCTGCCAGGTCCAGTCGTCGCGGGTGGTGAATCTAGGATCGTCGCACGGTTCGATGCCACGGAAGCTTCCCCAGCGCGGCGCCGTGGTGTGTTCCCAGGCGGTCGCTTCCTGCGCGATCCCCGGCGCGACCGTTTCGTCGCCCGGCAACGCCGCGGCACCAGGCAGTGCCGAGGGGGCCGCAAGGAACCCGAAGTGCTGTTCGTCGATCGGCGGCAACGGCTCGAGCTGCCCCAGCGCCGTCGACGGCGGCAGCCCAAGCAGCAACACCAAGAAGCACAGCGACGGAACTCTGCCAAACGGCGTCGTGGCGTGCATCGAGCGGGGCTGCTGGCAGGCGGAAGTGGGCTAGAACCACGGCGGGCGTGGGCGGCTTGGCACGCTGGGTCGCGGCGGCGCCATCCATTCCGAATTATCGGCACCACTGTCACAAGCCTCAGCGGCTAAGCGACCGCGAGCACCGCGGATCACGGCCGAACGTGGCGAACCTTGCCGCCTGGGGGAAATGTCCGGCGCGCGGCGGGCCGGCGCATCGAGATGCTGCGTGAAGCAGGCTGCGATGCCTTGCGCACCGGCGGTGCACATTCGATGCGCGCGTGTCTTGATCTTTGTTGCGTGCTGTCATGCTAGCAGCGTTTGAGTGCTAGCACGCGCGCCCGCCGCGCCATCGGTTCGATTGGAACGATCGCCAGGCTGTAGCGCTCGAGTGCCGAGGATGTCGAATTGGTCGCCGTCGAATCGCACCACCGACGCTGGATCGCGGTACGCATTGCGAAGCGCCGCGTAAAGATGTTGCCAATCCAGCGTCACCGAATGCGTGCGCCGCTGACAAGCGACTCCAATTCGACAAGCGCGCTCGGCAAACGCCATGGAAATTCGCGGCGCGCGTCGACGCGCTCGGTTTTCGCGGCGCGACTCGGGCGACACTTGTCAAGCGCGACAACTGCTAAATATCTCGGCGCGCGATTTCGCGCAGCGCGTGTAACAGGCCGCTGAGAAAACTTGCTTGACAACTCGCGCGCGCTTCGGAAAATGTGTCGCAGTGCGGTTCATTCCCTTGCTCATTCACTGCCGCCCTGCTGGCGGCGAGATTTGTTTGCGGGTCGGTCAACGTAGCTCACTCGGATCCCAGGCGGAGATGTCACACCACCAGACGTCGAACTTGCTATTCGGTTCGAGGCCGTCGTAATCGTGGCGTCGTGACATCGGTGGATCGGAGTGAGCGGGTTTCCAGGAGTTCAACTGCGCATCGATCATGCGCGTGGCATTGTGAGAGTCCATTGCTTTGGGGGGCGGCGACCAGAAGGATCGACTGTCGGCGACCTCGGTTGTGGCCAGGATGTCCCCCCCAAGGTTTTGGAACCGATGGATCGTTGGTAGGTTGGCGGGATGGCCACCTGCCTCGTTGGATTAGGCGCGAATCTCGGCAATCGCGCGCGGACGCTGATGGCTGCCCTCGAGCGGCTGGCTGACGTTCCGCGCATGCAGGTTTGCTCGCGCAGCCGCTGGTTTGACACCAAACCGGTCGGCGGCCCAGCCGGCCAGCCAGGTTTTCTCAACGGCGCGGCCGTGCTCGAGACCGATTTGCCGCCAGTCGATGTGGTTAGGGCCCTGCTGTCGATCGAAAACCAGCTCGGCCGCCAACGTGCCGGGCGCTGGCAGCCGCGAGAGCTCGATCTCGACCTGCTGCTCTACGACGACCTCGTTGTCCGGCATCCCGAGGTAGCTGTTCCCCATCCGTGGATGGCCGTGCGCCGCTTCGTGCTCGAGCCAGCGGCGGAAATTGCGCCGGCGATGTTACATCCACCGACCGGCTGGTGCGTGGCGCGGTTGCTCGATAACCTCAACCTCGCCCACCAATATGTCGCTGTCGCCAGCTCCAACCATGGGTTGGCCGATCGCTTCGCCGTCGAACTGGCCAAACGAAGTGGCGCCACGCTCTTGAATCTCGGTCCCTGCACGGCGGAAGGAGTGCCACCCCAAAACTCCACCACCAAGAGCTGGCTGGAACTGGGGACCTGTTGGGCCACGGAACTCTCGATCGACGCCTGGCCGGCTGCCGCTGCACCGCGCGGCGCCGCCTGGGCTGTATCGGCTCGATGGCTTGGCGAACCGCTCGTCGCCGCGAGAATGACGCAGCATGCTGAGCGTTCGACGTTGCCAGCCGATCCGCGCGGCGAAGCGGAAATTGACCACGTGTGGGCTGAAGTAACAGCTCGAGCCGTGGCGCCAAAACTAATCCTGGCGGTCGAAGACTTGCATCCAGCGACTGGCCCGAGCCCCGCCACGGCAGGCGACAATTACGCGGCATGCCTGGCTGCGGAGCTCGATCGACCAGGGCATGGCCCCGTGTTGCGACTTGCCTGCGCCGATTGGAATCGAGCGATTGACGACGGTCTGGCGGCGTTGGCCGCGGCCATGTAGTCTCTGCCATTCGAGGTCGCACTATTGACCCTGGTGGCGTCAGACGCGCGAATCAAGGGATCAGACGCCCCCGTAGCGGTGTTCGCTCAATCAGCGGCAATCCATCAAACGATCACCATGCCCGACGACACGACCTCGCTAGCCCGTCCACCTGTCGTGACGACTGTCGCCGAATTGCGCGCCGCGGTTGCGGCGGCACGGCGGCGCGGCGCCACGATTGGTTTCGTCCCCACGATGGGCGCTCTGCACGCGGGACATGCCAGCCTGGTGCAAGCCTCGCGGGCGCAGTGCGACTTTACGGTCGTCAGTATCTTCGTCAACCCGACGCAATTCGGGCCGCAGGAGGATTTCGCCCGCTATCCGCGCACGCTCGACGCGGACCGCGCCGTGCTGGCCGAGGTCGGCGCCGATTTGGTTTTCGTGCCGACCGCCGACGACATGTATCCTTCGGGATTCTCCACCTTCGTCGAACCGCCGGTAGTGGCCGCGACGCTTGAAGGCAACTCGCGGCCCGGGCACTTTCGCGGCGTGACGACGGTCGTGTTGAAGCTGCTCAATCAAGTCTGCCCGGACGTGACGTTTTTCGGTCGCAAAGACTTTCAGCAGAGCGCCGTGGTGCGCCAGATGGTGCGCGACCTCGATTTGGATGTGCAGATTGTTGTCTGCCCGACGGTGCGCGAAGCCGACGGCCTGGCACTGAGTTCGCGAAATCGTTTCCTTTCGCCAGAGGCCCGTCGACAAGCACTCGTGCTGTCGCGGAGCCTGCGGCTGGCCGTCGAGCTCGTTGACGCCGGAGAACGCGACGCCGCGACGATCTTGGTGCGGATGCGCGAGATCATCGCCACGGCCGGCGACCTGCAACTCGAATACGTGGTGTTGGTCGATCCCGATACCCTGGCCGAGGTCTCCGAGATCTCGCGTCCCACGGCGGCACTGTTGGCCGCGCGCGTCGGCGGAACGCGGCTCATCGACAACGAACTGCTGGGGGCCTGGTTCGACAAGCCAGGCGGGGCGTAGTTCCGTTTCGAGACCTCGTCGCCGATCGACTGTCAGTCTGGCGACTGCGGGCGCTTGCCGACTAAACGCGAGAAGCCCCGCCGGACGAGCCTGCCGGGCGAGCGACAGAGCTGCCACACGCGCTGCCGCTGCGTCTGAAACGGCTCGGGCTTGCCGAAGTCGTAGTCGCCCGGCGCGCGCGGCGCGGGGGCGGGCTCGTGACGACGAAACCAGGCGTCGCGCACTCCCTCGGTCAGCAGAATCGAGATCGCGCGCGTCGAGTCGCGCGTGGCGAATTGTGCCCAATCGTCCCAGGCGCGGTCGGCGAGCTCTCGACCGCGCTGGAGCATCCGCCCGCGCGTTGACTCGTCGACGTGCGCGGCGGCCAGCCGCAACACGTTGGCCTTGCGTAATTCCTGCATGGGCCAGGCCTCGGTCGGATACTGTAGCTCGTCGCGGCGATCGAAGTAGGGTCGCTCGTGAGCGAGCATCCAGTTTGCGTAGTGGGCCAGGCTCGCTTGCCCATAGGCATAGTTGCGATCCAACTCGCCGGCCTCGGCCTTGAGGTCGAGATACCTGGCCAGCGCGGCCAGGAATACGGTGTAACTCCAGCGCTTTTCGGCGTTGAGCAAGTTGTGCGAGTCGATGTCGTCGGCCGGATGGACGACACGGCGCATGATCCGTTCGCCGTATTCCAGATACTCGCGGCGGCCGGTGGCCAGCCAACCGTCGAGTAGCGTGTTGAGCGAGTTGCCGGCGCCGCGGCCTGGCCCGTGATAATCCACGCTGGCGGTCATCGAAGCCAGGCCGGTGGGTCCGCTGTCGAGCCAACCCAGCGCCGTGCGGCGGCCATCGTCCATGGCGATGGTCCAGTCGGCGAACGACACGACCGCGTCGCGCGCCTGCGGGTCGCCGGTCAGGTACCAGTAAAGCAACAATCCACTGGCGAAGTTATGTTCGGGCCCCGGTCCGCCGCCGTAATTCGCTCCGTTATTGCCACGATTGTGCCGCGAATAGGTGCGATGCGTCGCCGTGGCTGCCGTGCGGTAGTGATCGGTGAACCAGAACAAGCCGCCGTTGTAAGCCGGGCGATCGAGTTGTGTCCGATACAAATCGATGTCGATCAAGTGCCGGGCCAGCGAGTCGGCCAGTTCGAACCAGGCGGGCTCTCCGCCGGCTAGCCACATCGAGAGCGTGCCCCACAAACCATCGAACTGGTTGTTGTAGTGCGAAATTGGCAAGCCAGGTCCGGCATAGTGCTGCGCTTCGTGATCGGCATACCAGTCGCCGTAATTCCGCCAGCCATATTCGTCGATCAGTTCGCGCCGCGCGGCGAGACTGCGCGGGCCGTGGGCTGCAGTTGTCAGCACTTCCGCCAGTGGCGCTTCGAGCAGACTGAACTGCGGCAGGTGGGCGATCGCGCCGGTCGCGATGCTCCAGTCGCCGGCTGCTATGGCTGTTGCCGGTCGATGGACCCAGGCCAACGATTCGAGCAACTGCTCCGGTTGTTTGGCCGGCTCGCCAGCGATGAAGTTCAGCCATACGGTGTGAGTTTTCTGTTCTCCACCCTGCAATTCGTGCAGCAGCCCCTCGAATTGAGGAAACAACTCCACGTCGACACCTTCGGCGTGATTGGTTAGCCGCTTGGGAAACTGCTGCCAGAACTCGGGGACCGCGACGGCGTAATCGAGCGCAGCACCAGTGCGAGACAGAAGCGGAGTCGCGCGATCTCCGCGGATCTTCCCGGCTGGCCGGCGAACCACGTAGCCGCGGTATTGCAGGGGTACGCGGCCGTGTCGATCGACGTGATTGAGCGAATTCCAGTTTTCTCCGCCGCTCGACGCTTGTTCGATGGCGAGCATTTCGGCGCCGCCGGCCGATTGCAGCGGTTGATCGATTTCGCTGCGCCAAGAAACCTGTTCGACGTTGGTGGTCGGGCCGATCGCGTCGCGGTCCGCCGACATGCTGGCCTCGCCGGCGTCGGGCCGCACGGCCAACTCGAGCGAACGGAACATCACCGAGCCAGAGTCGCCGAGATCCCACAACCCGCCCGGGTGCAACGCGCGGCGCGGATTGTGAATTGTCAGCCGGACGCGCACGAATCCGCCGGCGAAGAAGCAGAGCCGACAGACGAAGCGCAAAGCGTTGCCGCGATCGAATCGCCCGGCCAGCGCGATGGTCGCGCGTAGCGGACCGTGGGCTTCGATCGCGCTGGTTTCGATTTGTCCGACAAGCGCGCGGCGATGGCGATCGACCAGCCGGACCGAGACGGTCTGGCCGCTTGGTTGCCGATCGTCGGCACCAGTGGTAGCTGCGATTGGGCAAACGCGCAGAACCGGTTCGAGCGCGCCGCGGTCGACGCGAAACCGCGCTGCGTCCACTTCGACAACATAAGCTTCGGGCGCTTCAACAATTCGCACCGGCGTCGCGGGGCTCGCCGATGAATCCGCAGCGGGCTCCGTCCTGGCCAACGTCCAGATTGCCTCCGATCGTGCGGATTCGGGCCGCGCCGCCGGCAACAAGAAATCGACGAGCAGCCATTTGATGCTCTGGTCCGACCAATGCGCGAGTGGCTGGCATTGGACGGGCACCCTCTGCGAATGGTCGTCGCGCAACTCGACGCGGGCGACGTCGTACAGCCATCCGCGCGGCAACGGGATGCCGGCCGTCAGCGGTTGCCCCGAACCCGGCACGTCGGCTGGCCTGATGATTCGTAGCGCAGCGACCGACGACGTCATGCATCGCCCCCGGGCAGGCATCCGCGTGCAATCACGAGTGCTTCAGAAAACCGACGGAAACAGTCCCCCTGCTTCGGGCGGCTGGCAGGCTCTTTTGACTAATTCGACCGTACTTTGCCAGTAGAATTCGGGCAAGCCGCGGCGCGGCAAAGTCGTTACCGTCGCTACGTCAGGCCCGCTTATGCTCGGTCGCTTGAAAGTCTTGCCCGCGCCGCCCGGCCACGCCAACGATCACCAAGGCGACGCACATCAGCGTGGCTGCCGCCACGAAAGGCCACGACGCGCTGGTAGCTGATGCCGCGAACAGGCGGTTCCCCATGATCGGGCCGGCAATTCGCGCCAACGATTGCGCGCTTTGATTGATGCCGAAGTACTCCCTTGCTTCTGCGGATCGCTGCGTCGCGATAGCAACGCGTTAAGCGAGGCGGGCAGAAACGCGAAACCCGTAACTTCGATCGTGAGCGCCGCGAACATCAGCCACGTCAACCGCAGTTCGCTCGAGAGGGCCAACAGCCCGTAGCCCGCCATGGTCACTAGCGCGCCGCAGGTTGCCAGCGCGGTGTCGGGGACGCGCCCTGCCAGCCGCCGGACCAGCCCACCTTGCACGGCACTGAGCACGATGCCGATGTAGGCGTAAATCAGGTAGAGCGCTTCGCGCGAGAGCTCGAACCCGGCCTTGGGCTCGGTCACAAAAAGCGACAGCGTCGACTCGAAGTTCGAGAACGACAAAATCGACATGAAGCCGGTCAACAGCAGCAGGCCCACCGACGGAATCGACAGCGCCTCGGCCAGCGCGGCGAAGTTGAACCAGCCGCCCCCCGCGCGCTGACTACCGGCGTGCAGCGACTCGGGAAGCAGAAAAATCGCCAGCGCCAACGCGACTGCCGAAAGCGCCGCCGCGAGATAGCCGGGATAGGGGCTCGCCCCTTCATCGGCGCTCCACAGCGCCACGGCGCCGAGCAACGGGCCGAAGGTGAAGCCCAAGCCAAAAGCCGCGCCGATCAACGCCATGCCCTTGGTGCGGTTCTCGACCGTCGTCATGTCGGCGATGTAGGCCTGCGCGGTCGGAATGGTCGCACCGCAGATGCCGGCTCCGATGCGGGCGATGAACAACCACAACAAACTTTGCGAGGTCGCCGCCAATCCGAAGACGGTATACGAGAAGACCGATCCTCCCAAGCCAATCACCAGAATTGGTCGCCGCCCAAAGCGATCGGACAACCGACCCCAGATCGGCGCGAACAAAAACTGCGCCGCCGAGAAACTCGCCAAGAGCAGGCCGGGCACCTTGCCTGTCGTGTCGTGCGAGAACATCTTTCCGTAAATGGGCAACAGCGGCAGCACCATGCCGAAGCCCAATAAGTCGATAAAAACCGTCAAAAAGATGACCAGCAACGGAGCTTTCGCGGGAGCGGCGGGCTGAGACATGGAGAGCCGAATGCTGGTTTTCGACGAGAGTTGTGCGCGACGCCCAGCATAGTCGTGCCGGGCCGTGGCGGCCAGACGAGTAGCGTGGGCACGCAAGTGTCGCGCCGCGCGAAATCGCGGTTCTCGCACGCTCGGGCGCCGGCTCGCCTGGCGCCGACGATCTCCTTAGAATTGCTTTATGGCACTTCGCTCGTCCGACGAACGCGACCGACTATCGCGGCTCAACCGCACGGAGTTGGAGCGCATCCAACTCCGCAAGCTCGAGGAGTTGCTGGGTACGATCCTGCCGGCCAACGTCTTTTATGCCGAGAAGCTTGCCGATCTGCCGCTGCCGCCCAACTCGATGGCCGAACTGGCGGCGCTCCCGTACACGTTCAAGGAAGAGCTGGCCGAACCACAGCAGCACGGCTTGTTGGCCAACAATCAGACCTGGCCGCTGGCGCGATACGCGCGCTATCACCAGACCTCGGGCTCGCGGGGCCGACCGCTGGCGGTTGTTGATTCGCTCGACGATTGGCAGTGGTGGCTCGATTGCTGGCAGTTCGTGCTCGATGCCGCCGAAATCGGCGCCGGCGACCGCGTGCTCATGGCCTTTTCTTTCGGCCCCTTCGTCGGCTTCTGGAGCGCGCACGATGCTTTGCTCGATCGCGGCTGTTTGGTGATCCCCGGCGGCGGGCTCAGCAGCCTTGGCCGCTTGGAGCTGGCGCGCCGCGCGGAGGCCAACGTCCTGTGCTGCACGCCCAGCTATGCTCTGCACCTCGCTGAAATCGCACAAGAGCACAAGCTCGACGGCGCGTCGCTGGGCATTCGCAAGATTCTGTTGGCCGGCGAACCCGGCGGTTCGATTCCCGGCACCCGCGCCCGTATCGCCGCGCTCTGGCAGGCCGAGGTCTTCGATCATGCCGGCGCCAGCGAGGTTGGTCCCTGGGGTATTCCTGATCCGCGCGGCGCAGGGCTCTACGTCAACGAGGCCGATTTCCTCTGCGAGTTTCTCGCCGTCGACACGGGCCGGGCCGCCGCCGACGAGGAACTCGCCGAACTGGTGCTCACCACGCTCGGGCGCGCCGGCTGCCCCGTGATCCGCTATCGCACGGGTGATCTCGTGCGCCCCAGTTGGCGACACGACGCCGCTTGTCGGTTTGTGCATTTACCGGGGGGGATCGTCGGCCGCGTCGACGACATGGTCATCGTCCGCGGCGTAAATATCTTTCCCACGGCCATCGAGCACATCGTGCGCAGCTTTCCCGAGGTCATCGAGTATCGCGCCACGTTGTCGCTCCGGCAGGGACTCGACGAACTGTCGATCGAAGTCGAGGATCGCCTTGGCGAGCCGGCCCGCGTCGCCGACGAACTGCGGTTGCGCTTGGGCCTGCGGATCGACGTGCAGCCGGTGCCGCTGGGGAGCCTGCCTCGCTTCGAAGGCAAGGGGAAGCGCTTCGTCGACCAGAGAGCCGCCGCAACGGTGGCTTCCTGACAGCCTCGCCCAGTGCGGAGCACAGCTCCGCACAGATCGCAAAATCACGACTTGCGTCGCGATCATGTCATCGCTTTCCTGCGATGGCACAGCCTGCTGAATTCTTCAACAGGCTGTTATTCATCGCTGCGCTGGGGATGAACCGGCCGACCAGCGGAAGGCCGGACGCCCTGGTCGAAAGCGTGCAAGTCAGGTTATCTACCGCGCAGCTATCAATAGCCCCTGGCCCAAATGCCGAATCTGCGGCGTCGAGTGCGGATATCGGGGACGAACCGTGGTAGTAATCGAAGCCTCCATGGGGTAGTTTCGCGATCGAGGTATGCCACTGCATGCAGCTCTCGCTGATGATCACCTGCCTGGGAGACGTGCTCCGCCCCGAAGCGGGGCAGGCCACGGTCCGCCTGCTTCGCCGGCTCGGCCACGACGTCGACTTTCCGCAGGCGCAAACCTGTTGTGGGCAGCCGCTGTTCAACAGCGGCTTTCACGACCAGGCCCGCGAGCAGGCCAAATACACGCTGCAGGTCTTTGCGGGGGACCGGCCCGTGATCGTGCCGTCGGGTTCCTGCGCGGCGATGGTCAAGGTCGAGTATCCGCTGCTCTTCGCCGACGACCCCCAGTGGGAGCCACGTGCCCGCGATCTGGCGGCCCGCACCTACGAGCTGTCCGATTTTCTCGTAAATCGGCTGGGGGTGCTCGACGTCGGGGCGCGGTTCGACGGGCGGGTGACCTATCATTTTGCCTGCCATTTGCGCGGCTTGGGGCAAACCGACGAGGCGGTGCGGCTCATCGAGCATGTCGCGGGGGCGACCTACGTGCCGCTGGCGAATATCGACCAATGCTGCGGTTTTGGCGGTTCGTTCGCCGTGCGATATCCCGAGATTTCGACCGCCATCGTCAGCGAAAAGACCCGCTGCATCCGCGCGACCGAAGCCGACGCCCTGGTTTCGACCGACGCCGGCTGCCTGATGAACATCGGCGGCCGCCTGCGCCGCGAGGGGAGCGCCCTGCGCGTGCTGCACCTCGCCGAGTTGCTGGAAAGCACTTAAGTTGTTACCAATTGGGGTCGTGCAGCCAGCTCAGCAGGAGTCGGCCGGCCGGTTCGCCGGATCGACAAGGGCTCCGCTGAGCTTCGCCACCGCGCCCACACGGCACGCTGTCGCTCGATGCCAACGGCAGCCGGACCGGCTCTTCTTGCCAGGGCTCGCGCGACGCGCTGCCGGCTATTTCGCTTCGAGGTCGCGAGTTGCCCCCCATCGTTTGGGAAAGCCTGATCGTTCTGGTGATGCTGCTGGCCAACGGCTTTTTTGCCGGCGCCGAGATCGCCGTAATCGCCGCCCGCCGCGGTCGACTCGAGCAACAGGCCGAGGCTGGCGACCGCAAATCGCGCATCGCCCTCGATCTGGCCAGCAACCCCAATCGGTTTCTGTCGACGGTGCAGGTGGGGATCACGCTCGTCGGCACCTTCGCCGCGGCGTTCGGTGGCGCCCGGCTCGCGCCGCACATCGCCGAGGCCCTGGCCCGCTTCAAAGTCGGCTTGCTGGCCGGCTATTGGGACGACTTGGCGCTGGCTTTCGTCGGGGTGGTGATCGCCTATTTTTCGCTGGTACTGGGGGAATTGGTTCCCAAGCGCGTCGCGCTGCGCCACGCCGAAGAGCTGGCCCGCTTCGTCGCCCGGCCGATGCAGGCCCTATCGCAGGCCACGCGACCGATCGTCTGGTTCATTGGCCTCTCGACCGACCTGGTGCTGGCCCTGTTCGGCATTCGTCAGGCCGGCGAGCCGTCGGTCAAGATCGAGGACATTCAGCACCTGATCAAGGCCGGCACGGCCGAAGGGCTGCTCGACCCGGCCGAACAGAAGCTCGTGCTCGGCGCGCTCGAGCTCGGCGACCGCATCGTGCGCGACATCATGCGACCGCGCATCGAGCTCGACGCCCTGGACGTCGATACGCCCGCCGAAGAAGTGATCGGCACGATCGCCATGGCCGGTTTTTCGCGACTGCCGGTCTACGAGGGGGATCTCGATCACGTGATCGGTTTTGTCCATATCAAGGATGTGTTTCGCCAGCAGTATCTCGGCTGGCCGATCGACCTGCGCAAGCTGCTGCACCCTGCCCTCTTCGTGCCCGAAACCTTGCAACTCGATCGGCTGCTGGAGTTCTTTCAGGAGAAGGAGACGCAGTTGGCCCTGGTGCTCGACGAGTTCGGCGGCACCGAAGGGATGGTGACCCTCGAAGACGTGATGAGCGAGTTGGTCGGCGAAATTCGCGACGAACACCATCGCCAGCGCGAAGAGACGATCGTGCGCCGCGACGAACAGAGTTGGCTGGTCGATGGCCGCGTGCCGATCGACGACCTGATCGAGGAGCTCGGGCTGAAGACCCCCGATTCGGCCGTGCCGCGCAACGTGACCACGGTCGCCGGCCTGGTGCTCGACCGGCTGGGGCGAATCCCCAAGGTTGGCGACCGCACGCATTGGGACTCGGTCGACCTGGAAGTGGTCGACATGGACGGCCAGCGAATCGACCGGCTGCTGATCTCGCTGCCCAAGAACCCGGCAAGTGGTGTTGTGGCCGACTCAGGATGAGGGTGGCCGTGTCAGCGAATCGGCCGAGTGCTTGCAGGTTGACGTTGTTTGGGGGAGGCCGATTCAGCGCAGCGGCGAAGAGGTTGCCAACCCACCAGAATTGCCTCCAGCGTATAATTCTGTAGTAGGGAAAGAAGGGGCCGGCGGTGGAATCGCCGGCAAGTTGAGAAGAGAGAGGGTCCATTTGTGAGTAAGCAATCCCGGCCGGGGCGAGCCGCGGAAAACCATGATGGCGGTCGGCCGACACGGCCCACGGACGCGGAGCTCGTTCCGGTCGATCGGGTGCTCGACGACAGCGTTACGCTCGATTCGCTCCCCGTCGAAGTTCTGAATGCCGCCGCCGCTCAGGGGAACACCGCGACGGCGCCCGGCGCTAACTTGCCGGGCGAAAGCTCCGACCGCTCGAAACTCGTGCCGGCGGCGCGCCCCAGTCGCATCGCCGATCTGATTCAAGAGATCAAAGAGTCGGCCGATAAGCTGGCCAGCGATGCCCCCAGTCGGGGCGATCTCAAGCTGTTGAGCCGGGCGATCCGCGAGTTGCGCTACGCCTTCAAGGTATTCACCCCCTATCGGTCGCAGCGCAAGGTGACCGTGTTTGGATCGGCCCGCACGCCGCCGACGGAGCCCCCTTACATCCAGGCCGAAGCGTTCGGTCGCGAGATGGCCGAACAAGGCTGGTTGGTCGTGACCGGAGCGGCCAGCGGCATCATGGAGGCCGGCCACCGGGGAGCCGGACGCGAAAACTCGATGGGGCTCAACATCATGCTCCCCTTCGAGCAAGATGCCAACCCGATCATCGCGGGCGACCCCAAGCTGGTGCACATGCGCTATTTCTTCACGCGCAAGCTGATGTTCGTCAAAGAGTGCGACGCGGTTTGTCTGTTCCCCGGCGGCTTCGGCACCCTCGACGAAGGGATCGAGGTGCTCACGTTGCTGCAAACCGGCAAGCGCGACATCGTGCCGGTCGTTTTTCTCGATGCCCCCGGCGGCGTCTTCTGGGATGCGTTTCAGCGCTACGTGATCGACTATCTTCTCCACGACCGGATGATTTCGCCCGAAGATCTCTCGCTCTACAAGGTGACCGATTCGCTCGACGACGCAGTGCAAGAAATCGTGGGCTTCTACCGCGTCTATCACAGCATGCGGTACGTGCGGAGCAAGCTGGTGCTTCGTTTGCAAACGGCGCCCAGCGACGAACTGCTGGGGGCAATTGCCGCGGAGTTCGAAGACATTCTGACTGAAGGGACGTTCGCCGTCAGCGGTCCTCTGCCCGAAGAGCGCGACGAACCGGCCCTGGCCAACCTGCCCCGGCTGGTCTTCCGCTTCAATCGCCGAAATCTAGGCCGGCTGCGGCAGTTGATCGACTCGCTAAACGCCGGCAAGCTTGTCGTGCCCGAGTTGCCGCAACCGCCGCCGCGCGACTAGTCGCTGCCGGTTTTGCCGCGCCTTTCGCCATGGTCTTCGCGGGCTCGCAAGTCGTCGGCCGCTGACTTACTCGCCCAACTGCTCGAGCGCTTCCCAGCGCTCGTAAGCGGCGGCGAGCTCGGCTTCCAACTGCTTGAGCCGCGCGGCGTCCCCCGTGATGCGCTCGGGGGGCTGGCGATAGTAGTCGGGCTGCGCTAGCTGGGCATGCAGCAGGGCGATCTCGTTGTCGATCGCCTCGATCCGGCCCGGCAAGTTGTCGCGTTCCTGCCGCTCTTTGAATGTCGCGCGGCGTTTCGTGGCCGCAAGCCCAGCGTCTGCATTTGCGGTTGCGGGCCTGGAGTTGCGCGTCTGGGTCGATTGATCGCCTTTGCCCTTTTCCGACGCGCGCGAAGCGATCGGGCTGCCGCCAGGGTTGTTGTCGGTGGTTGTCGCGTCGGTGGCGCGCTGGCGCAACCAGTCGTCGTAGCCGCCGGTGTATTCGCGAAAGCCGTTGGCTTCGTAAACGATCGTGCTGGTGACGACGTTGTTGAGAAACGTGCGGTCGTGACTGACCAACAATACGGTGCCGTCGAATTCCACGAGCTTCTCTTCGAGCAGTTCGAGCGTCTCGGCGTCGAGGTCGTTGGTCGGCTCGTCGAGCACGATCACGTTGGCCGGTTTCGCAAACAGCTTGGCGAGCAGCACGCGATTGCGTTCGCCGCCCGACAGAAAGCGCACCGGCGTGCGCGAGCGCTCGGGACTGAACAAGAAGTCCTGCAGATAGCCGATGACGTGCCGCGAGCTGCCGCCGAACTGCAGCCGGTCGTAACCATCGCCGACGTTGTCCTGCACCGAGCGCGCTTCGTCGAGCTGCTCGCGCAATTGATCGAAGTAGGCTATCTGCAGATTCGTGCCCAGCCGGACGTTGCCCGCCTGCGGCGACAATTGCCCGAGCAAGACGCGGATCAGCGTCGTTTTGCCGGCGCCGTTGGGGCCGATGATGCCGATCTTGTCTCCACGCATGATGGTCGTCGAGAAGTTCTCGAAGATCGGCCGCCCGTGGTAGGCAAAGCCGATCGACTCAGCGGCCGCCACGAGCACGCCGCTGCGCTGCCCCACCTGGATGGCGAGCCGCACCTGACCGGCGGGCGCCTGGCGCTCGCGGCGCTGGCGGCGCATTTCTTCGAGCGCGCGGACACGCCCCTCGTTACGTGTGCGCCGGGCCTTGATCCCTTGGCGGATCCAAACTTCTTCTTCGGCGAGCCGCTTGTCGAACAGAGCGTTCTGCTTTTCTTCGGCGGCCAGGGCGTCGGCCTTGCGCACCAGGAACGTGCCGTAATCGCACGACCAATCGAAAAGCCGGCCGCGATCGATCTCCAGGATGCGGGTGGCGAGATTCTGCAAGAAGCGTCGATCGTGCGTCACGAAGATGAGCGTTCCGACGAAACGGGCCAGAAAACCTTCGAGCCAGGTGATGGCGTCGATGTCCAAGTGATTCGTCGGCTCGTCCAACAACAGCACGTCGGGATCGACGACCAGGGCCCGCGCCAGCAGCACGCGGCGCTTCATGCCCGACGACAGCGATTCGATCGCGGCCTCGGGCGAAAGCTGCATTTCGGCGAGCAACTGGGTGGCGCGACGCTCGATGCGCCAGGTGGCCTCGGGCTCCTGGCTGGGCGCTGCGCCCAGGACGATATCGAGCGCGCGCCCGGTGAGTGCTTGCGGCACTTCCTGCGGCAGGAGCGAAACGGTGGTGTTCGTCGCGAAGGTGACCGCGCCGCTGTCGGGTTCGAGCTCTCCGCTGAGGATCCGCAAAAACGAAGTTTTGCCGGCCCCGTTGCGACCCAACAAACCGATCCGCTGGCCAGCCTCGATCTGGCACGAGACATCGTCCAGCAGCAGCGGGCCGCGATACCTCAGGCAGAGTTGATTGACGGCAATCTGGGGCATGACGCGAGAGCTACTTGTTAAGGGGCGGACAGCGCGAGGGCAGGTTAGCTCGGGGGGAGCGGGCGGGATGTCGGGGGAGAACCCGGCGTGCCGTTCATCATAGAGCGATTGTTCGCTCTGCCGAAGGCGAGGGCGGCCAGGCACCAGGCGCAATGCAAAGTAAAAAATGCGAGGGGGACAGGTACATGTTTTCGGCCATCGTAAGTTGGCCGGGACGACGTTGGTGGGCCGAAAATGTACCAGTCCCCGACTTTGCGGGTCTCCTGCGGCCAGGCAAGCCGGCGCCGGATTGAATTGCGCGGTTCGTCAGCGGCGCGGCACCTGGCTCGTCTCTCGAGCGCGACAAGCCCTTGATACTAGAAGTGGTTTCAAAACCTGCATTAAACCAATGTCGGGTGCCACTTCTATGAAAGGTGGTTTGTCGTCAAGTCGTCGCAGAGATTTATTTCGCGGATCGCCCAATCTTCTATCCGAGCATCGCGCTAGGCAGTCGCGCTAGCCCAAGTGGGTGTTTCGAGCGAGGCCGAGGTTGC
>JBFXAH010000037.1:0-41996 GCA_050184475.1 Pirellulales bacterium
GGCCGTACTTCAAGATCGTCTCCCCGACAGCTTCCACATCGTGAGGACAGTCGCGGTTGAACAACTCTCGACCTTCCTGGTTGAGGATCGCGACGCGAATCGAGTCTTGGTGATAGTCCAGGCCGACCGCAGGGCGCGCCAGCAGTGGCACCCCAGCCGGGTTTTGAAACTGCTTCTGACCACTACTCCCCCATTCCCGCCAACGAGCCGGGCATCCGCGGCACGCTCAACGTGCGGCCGTCGGGCGTGGGCAACTCTTCGAAACTGCCGCGGGCTTGCCACTGCGGGTGGCGCCGCACTTCGCTGAACTCGAGCACCGGCTCGACGCAGGCGTCGACCTCGGCGAACAGAGCGGCCCATTCGTCGCGCGTGCGAGTGCGTATCACGGCGGCCAACCGGGCGGCAGTTTCCTCGGAGCGAGGTCCGCCCATGTGGTTTTCGGCGGCCAATTCGGGCAGGCCCAGCGCGGCGATCAGGGCCTGCCAGAACTTCGGCTCGAGCGCCCCGACCGAGAGACACTTGTCGTCGGCCGTGCGATAGATGCGATAGCACGGTGCACCACCGCTGAGCAGTTCGCCGTCGGGCTGGGGATCGCGATCCTCGGCGGCCGTCGAAGCGTACAGCGGCGTCATCAGCGGCAGCAGTTGTTCCGACATACTGACGTCGAGATGCCGCCCGCGCCCGGTGCGGCGACATTCCCACAAAGCCGCCAGGATGAGCATCGCCGCGGCATAAGAACCGGCGGCCGTGTCGGCCACTTGCAGCGGCGGGTTCGGCGGCGCGGCCTCGCGCTGGCCCGAGATCGACAGCACGCCGGCCAGAGCCTGGTAGTTGAGGTCGTGACCGCCGCGCATCGTGTAGGGCCCGCTGCTGCCATAGCCCGAGATGCTGCAAACGACGATCCGCGGATTGACTTCGGCCAGCCGCTGGTAGCCGATCCCCAGCTTTTCGATCACGCCGGGGCGAAAGCCTTCGACGACGACATCGGCCTCGCGCGCCAGCGCCAGGAATTGCTCGCGATCGGCCGTCTCCTTCAGGTTGAGCGAGCGCACCTGTTTGCCGCGATTGATGGCGAAGTACGCGGCCGACACCGGGCCAACCATCGGGGGCCAGAGCGCGGAGTAGTCGCCTGGCGCCGGCGGCTCGATCTTCGTCACCCGCGCCCCCAAGTCGCGCAGAATCTGCGTGCAAAGCGGGCCGGGCAGGAGCAACGATAGATCGAGCACATGAATGCCATCGAGCGCGGACATGATGGTCTTCCTCGGTGCTTACGAAGCGGAATTCCGCGGCGCGAGCTCTGGCCGATCGGGGTTCGAACGCAAGGTATCGGGATCGGCCGATTGAGTCGAATCAGCCCCGTTCGACGGCGCGGGCGAAGTGGGCCAAGGCTCTCGATACGGCTTGAGTTCCCAGTACCGTGGCAACCGCGTGCTGAGGATGTTTGCCAAGCTGCGCAGTTGCTCCTTGCGGGCCGCGTCGGTCGTCGGCAGTGCCGCCTCGTGCTGCGCCATGGCGATCGCGTGGGTCGTTGTTTCGACGGCTTTCGAGAATTGGCCCGCGGCCGCGTAGGCGGCGGCCAACGTGTCGAGATACTCGGCGGGCGCGATTTCGAACGCCTGGCAAACCGTCGTGGCGACCCGCAGCGCTTCGTCGGGCGAGAGCGGTTGCGCCCCGGGGTCGGTCGCCAGATACCACGCCAGGTTGTTGCCGTACTTGACCCACACTTCGTGCTCGGGCATGGACAATTTGGCGCTGGGAGTGGATCTCATTAAACGGCGCAAGTCGGCCAGGCCGCCGGCTGTGTCGCCCGCGTTGAGACGCTCGGTGCCGCGAGCGCCAAGGATTTTGGCCAAGCCCTGGTGAGCATCAAAATAGTTAAAGCCGTCGTGCCGTGCCTGGTCGTAAAAGGCGATCGCCTCTTCGATGCGGTCCTGGCGCATCATCTCGCGACCCAGGCTCACGCCGGCGATGTAGTTGCGCTCCGTGACTTCGAGAGCGTGGCGAAATAGCCGCTCGTGATTTTGCCAATACCCGACTTCGACGCTGGTGCGCCACAGGCAGCCGGCCAGTGCCGCGAGGCCCAGCGCCGCCACGACCCACAATCCGCCCGTCAACCGCGACGCAACCGCGATGGCCGTGGCGGCGACCATCAGCACGACGCCCGTTTGGGTCAGGTACGTGTAGCGGTCGGCGTACGACTGATCTCCCACCTGCAGGATACCGATCATCGGCACGAGCATGCCGATAAACCACAGCCAGCCGACCGGCAGCCAGGGGCGCCGCCGCCATTGCCAGGCGACGACGAGCGAGATGACGGCGACGATGCTCGCGCTGAGGGCCGCGCGCTGCCAGGTCAAAGCTTCGATGTAGAACGGATGCGGATAAAAGATCGCCAGATCGGTCGGCCAAAACGTCAGCCGAATGTAGGCCCAGTAGGCGATTCCCACGTTGGCCAACCTGGGCCAGATCGGCAGCACGCTGAGTCGCTGGACTGAACCGCCGCCGCGTTGCGCCACGACGGTCGCCACCGACACCGCCGCGACGATCGCCAGCAGCGGCAGCTTGTCGACGAATCGCCAGGCGGCGCCTCGCCACAGCCACTTGCCGGCGGCGGTCGCCGATCTCCAGCGCCCCAGCGGCCAATAGTCCAACAGCCACAACACAAACGGCACCGTGACCAGCGACGGCTTGCAAAGCAATCCCAGCGTCAGCGCCGTGGCCACCAGCGCATAGCGTATCGCCACGGCCGTGCGGCGCGCCCGTGCCGGCAACTCGTCGCTGCCATCGCCGCGCCAGCGCGGACTACGCACGTACCACGTGTAAGCAATTAGCGTCAGCATGAAAAACAGCCCCGAGAGCATGTCTTTCCGCTCGGCGATCCAGGCGACCGATTGCACGTGCAGCGGGTGCCAGGCGAACACCGCCGCGATGAAGGCCGGCAGCCAGAAGGTCAACGCCCGACCCGCCGTCGGCAGCGCGATACGCGGCGGGCTTTCCGTAGCATCGCGCCGGGATGGCTCCCCCCCCACGCTCGCCGTCAGCAGTAGCCGCCAGGCGATGAACAGCAGCACCGTGTTGACGATGTGCAGCCCGACATTCACCAGGTGATGGCCGCGCGGCTCGAGCTCGAACAGCTCGACATCGAGCATGTGCGACCACCAGGTGAGCGGGTGCCAATTGGCCGCGTGCGAGGCATACACTGCCCACCAGAGGTTCTCTGGCGTGAGCCCCGTGTTGACGTGCTTGTTGTGGGTGACGTAAGCCGGATCGTCGTAATAAATGAACTCGTGATCGCCGACCGGGGCGTAGACCGCGGCCGTGATCAGCACGAGCAACAGCGCGACCACGACATCGGCCGCATACGTCGGCATCGACCGCGACCGCGCCGCGCGACGCTCAGCGCTGGTCGCGTGTGGAGAATGCCCGGCGGCCAACGACATGCGACGAATCCCGACCTCGACAGCGGACGACGCGGCGAGCCACGACGGCCGCCTACCTTTGCGTCCGAGTATTCTAGCCGGGCGAGGGCTCGGTTTCCTGCCGCCGCGGCCTGCGCGGGGCGCCGCCCCCAGGGCTGCACGGACGAGATTTGGCCCGGGCCTCAGCACGCGGACCGTACAATACCCGCATTGCACCGACGCAGAGCGCTACTGGTTGAAGCGTCGTTCCCGTGCGGTATCGAACCGTGCTTTGCGGCGCGAGCCAGCGGTGAGACCGGACGCCGTTATCCAATTGGTCGAGATGGCCCGGCTGCTTGCGGGCGGAGGGCGCAGCCACAACAATCTAGCACAACTGCCCAGACAATTGAGCGAGGGCACCACTGACGCCAATCATGGCTGAACGGCTTTCAACCTTGGATCGGCCAGGTCCAACCGATAAAGGACTTGGTTGTAGTCGTAACGGGGCGTGGCGATGGGATTGCCGGAGAATTGAACCGTGTAGGTCCCCTCGAAGTAGATGAAACGACCTCCATCGCGGTCAAAGAAGGTGTGATGGACCGGATTGTAAAAGGAATAGCTTGGGTGGCTGGCGATCTTCGCCGCATTTGTCCAGGGGCCGACAATCGAGTCGCTTTCGGCATACCACATTTCACCTAGCACCGACGGCGACGCCTTCTCGGTTGCCACTTGCAGAGCGAGCATGACGAATCGTTGGCGGAATTCATTCCAGGCGATACTGGCGGTATGAAGTCGAATGTCCGTGCCGGTCGCTATATCCTTCACGCGATATCGGGCATGATCGGGTGCCAATTCCCCGGCCGCGATCAGCTTGCCTTCGTCTTCTTGCGTGGTGGGCTTCAAGCCATGGCGCCACTGCCAGGTAGAAGTCGATTTATCCCATTGTAAAAGCTCGTATTGGGTCGGGTCGGTGATGGAAGCGACCTCGGCGGCGACCCGAGCGTGGGCGAACGGCCGACAAAAATAGAAGTGGTGTCCCTCTGAAGTCTGCACTCGAACGGCCTTGCCCTGGGGCAGTGCCCAATCGTTCTCTTTTGCGACGTCGGCCACTTTGACGAAATGCCCGGTGCTCGCGTCGAATTCCGCGATCCCTTGCTCGAAGACCGGCCCCAGCCCTTGGCGGCGCGAGAAGCCTGCGAATAGCCGCTCTCCCCCTTCTCGATCCTTGAGCGACATCAGCCCAAACATCCAGACGACTCCCGGTTCGGACGTCGGCATCATCCGTCGCAGTTGCTTCGGATCGTCAGGATTTCGGAAGTACTCGAATGCGAATCCCTTCTCCGGATTGATGTCGATCGGCGTGGTCGCGCAAGTGGTGTGAAAGTTTCCCAGCGGATATCGAGCCTGGATAGTGTCTCCCCAGAGCCAGAAGAGCCCGCCCTGGAATGGGACCGCCTGAATGGAATCTTGTCCGGTGACGCCCGGTTCGATGACGTTGGCCACCGGACACGGCAAGCCGAGCAGTTCGCTGTCTCGATACAAGCCCTGACCGGTCAACCGCCCGACGCGGGTGGCGATATTGGTCGTCGTCACGGGGCATTCCACGAACGTGCCTGGCTTCGTGACAGCGCGAAAACCTCGAAAACCAAATCCATCCGGTTCGCGTTCGATGCCCGGTCCGTCGACATACCAAAACACTTCACGATCCATCAAGCCGGGCTCGTCCCACGCGATCCAGCCGGCGTTGTCGGTCACGCGACGAATCTCGTTGACAGTGCGCAGTACCACCAGCGGAACTCCGCGCCCCTGTTCATCAACGACGTGGATCCCGAATCGCTCGGGATGAATTTTCGGCGGAGTCGCTCCCGCGACATTGCCGATGCACGCCAGGCAGAACGGAAAGACCAACGCGCTTCTCAAGAGATAGGTCGTCAAGGCTTTCTTTGGTAATAACATATTTGACTCAGTGTGCTCGCCTAGCGAGTCGACGCTTGGCTATTGCGCCCGCGCCTTTCCAGGTAAGGAAACCGATGAGCACGACGATTGGCACTAGACCTGACTTAGGCTCGACCAAGAGTTGCCTTTGGTGAACTACCACTATTTCGTCGTATTCAAACTTGCTGTAGAAAACTGCTACGACGAAGTTATCAAACACTTCATTCTCTGCGCCAGGCATGACAATCCCCAGCGATGGCATGTCCGTCTGCATCGTGATGCCGACACGACCGGGTTGGTCGTGTTCCTGAGGCCGGCGATAGTGCCGGAAGCGAATCGAAGGCCGCAACGCCATCCAAGAAGCCACAATCGCGGTCAGAATAAGGACCGTCGATAGCTTGAAGCGGAACCAGCGGCGTTTCGGATTCTCGTCCATATCCGCCATTCTAGGTGACTTTGCCAGCTAGCGCTGCTCCAATCCTGGTTTTCCAGGAAAGGGGGTTGCGCGTGGTTCCGTTGCGTACCCGTTGCGGAGAGTGCGGCGGTGGTTTTTGGATCGACCTAAGGAAAGACTCAGAGCGCAGCCTGCGGCCCGCCAGCCGAACCTGTCCCTACTGCGCGTTTCCTGATCCGCAACTTATGAACACGTATGTTGAGTCTCAGCTAGGGTCACCAACCCTGCTCGAAGCACCGCCCCTAGACCTGCAATTTGGTTTGGCCCAGCCATACGAGGGGTTCAATCCGCCGTCTGTCCGAAACGCCGAATTAGAGCCAGTTGTTGAGACGTTTGCGCGCAACATTGAGCGATTGCAAAACCTACTCGCGTTTCCATCATTCGCAGTATGGGTGTCTCGGGCGCTGGAGCGTCACGGAAACACAGCGCGTGCCGAGTTGCCGCCAGATGCCTCGGAGGAACAGTTCAGGTTGACCCGTAATCTCCACTGGAAAAAAGAAAGCGAACGGACGCCTGCATCCCAAATGGTAGATTTCTCTTTGCGCGGCATTACCGAGCTGATTGAGGCAATGGACACGCATGTATGGCTCGGACTAGAGGCCATTCTTTTGGCACAAATCACGGGTATGTGGACAGCTTTTGAGTACCTTGCTGGTGATTTATGGAAGGGTGCGGTGAACGCTTATCCAAAGACAGCAAGGCCACTTATCAAGAAGCAGTTCAAGTTTACCGACACCCTGTTCGAGCATGTCACCGGCGGCTCATACGACTTGCACGCTGGTCTGGGCACGTTCCTGGCTGACTCAGATGCGGTCACATTCGACTCGCTCAAGTCACTGAAGGAATCCTATTCGATTATTCATAGCGACGTGATCAAGAAGAAAATCCTGCCGGACCCAGCGATCGGAGCATTGAGCCTTGTCCGGAATGTCATTGCACATAAAGCCGGAATCGCGGATGATGAATACCTTCGGAGGCACCGCGCTGTAGGCGCGCCATTCCGCAAGCTGAATCGAAAACTCCCAATAACCGGCAAGGCTGTTCACGAGCTGATTGCGCCAGTCCTGGCAAAAGCTATCGAGCTGATTGATGCGACGGATAAGTGGATAACCACGAAGCGGGGAAAGGATGAGCAGAAGAAAAAGCGCAAGCGGCCCGAGCCTTGAGCTTGAACAACGGTGCGAGTTCTGCGGCGGGCGCGGTCGCGATGCGTACACAAGTCACCGCTGTTTCGAGTGCGGTGGGTCTGGATACATCTCAACGAAGTTTGGCAAGAAAGTCGTGGAGCTGATGCGACATCACTTCGCGACCATGCTCGAAAACGCGCAAGCCTAGCTGCCGCGTTTTTTCGTCATTCGCTTCCACCGCTTGACTGCTTCGACGACAAGTCGACTTTTCGTCCGCGGCAACTTCCACGGCAGACGCGTCACCGGGCAGACCTTTCCGCACTGCTAGCAATATAAACGGCCGCCGACGGCGCTTTGCGACCTGCCGTGCGAAACAAGTTCGTTCCGGTGAATGACCGAGACGATTTAGCGCTTGGCTGAATGACCATCGGACGGAATTTGAGGGCGGCCGCGGCCAGCCCGGCCGTTTCTCGGGGGCCTTGACAAATGTACACAATTGTGTACAAATAATCTACGATGTTTACCCCGCTCGCGCGGCCACTGCCCCTGGGCGCACGGCGCCTGAGTTGAGATCACCGCCGGCGCCCGACGATCGTCAATCGGCGACAGACCCGACTCAACAAGAACACAGCCCCGCGTCGATCGAGGCGCTCGCGCCGTGCGCCGGCAAGAGGTTCCCAATGCGTCCCGAAACCGGAAATCTGCCTCGCCTAGGACGCAAAACGGGACGCTAGGACGCAACGAGGACGCAAGCGCCGAGCCTTTGCGTCCTAGCAGAAGTTGCTTCTGCAAGACGACTTAAGTGCTGGCAGCGCCGGCTTAGGACGGTAAGGACGCAAAATTGCGGAACCGCGGAGAGAGAAGCTCTTTAGCGGCGCACGTTTCGACGAACCGGATTGTGATACTTCGCGCCGCGGACGTGATGGTGCCTGACGGCTTGCTGCACCTGCGGCGGAGGAGTTTCGCCAGGGCGCAAGACGCGGTCGTCGCGCGAGATGATCTTGGCCCCCGGCGGAAGCTGCATGGCCGCGTCGCCCGGCGTGGGCTCGTCCTGATAGCTCCCGTCGTAGCTGCCGTCGTAGCTCCCTTCGACTGGCGTCGGCTCGGGATCGAACGATCCTTCCACCGGCGTCTGACCGCCGGCCGGGGTCGGCTGCGGCGGCGCTTGCATGCCGCCCGCCGGATAGATGGGCGTGAACGGATACGCTTCGCCCGGGCGGTACATCGAGTACCCGCCAGGGCCGGTCCAGTTGCCGCAGCAATCGCAGGGATCCCAGCAAGTCGGCGGATCGCTGAGCTCGCCCCAATAACATTCACCGCAGCCCCCTCCGCAGCACTTGCCGCGCAAGCAAGGACTCAGGGCGAACGCCCGGCACTTGAGCAAGTTGCAGCCACCGCAGTGACAGCACATCTCTTGCAGCAATCCACAGCCGGTAAGGGTCGGCAACAACCCCAGCAGGAGCGTCGCGAAGGCGGCCCGTCTCATGATCGCAATCCCTTGATTCAGCGCAGTTTGCCGAGCCGGCAGCCATGGGTCGCCGGCGCCCCCCCGAAGGCAATCCAAGTCGCGCCGGGGGAGCGAATAAACGCCCTGACCGGCACGCGGTGGCTTCTCTCTTACGTATCGTCCGAAAAGCAGGAACAATCCAACGATTCGGTACTTTGAGTCTCCCAGGTATGCTCATTACAACCGGCCTGCTAGCTACAACCGTCAGTTAACCGGCCGCCCGGTCATTGCGACACCGTGCGCATGCCGGCCGGCGTGCCACAGTTGGAATGAGCAGTTTGCGAGCCGGCCGAGCAGCCTGTTGAAGAATCCAGCAGGCTGCGCCATCGCAGTAAAGCGGGCTGCTACGGTTCGCGACCGGCAGGGCGACAGCGACGACAGATTGATGCATCAAACTTCTTCACCACACGACCACGCCCACGCGCCGGCGAACTACGACCGTGCGTTCGCGATCGGGGTCGCCCTGAACCTGATCTACGTGGCGGTCGAAGCCGGCTTCGGACTGCTTGCCAATTCGCTCGCCTTGCTGGCCGACGCGAGCCACAACCTCAGCGATATTCTCGGACTGCTGTTGGCCTGGGGCGCGCATCGGCTGTCGCAAGTGCGGCCAAGCTCGCGACGGACGTACGGCTGGAAGAGCTCGTCGATTCTGGCCGCGCTGTTCAATGGGCTGATTCTGCTCGTCGCGGTCGGCGGAATTACCTGGGAGGCAATCCGGCGTTTTTTCCATCCCGAGCCGGTCGAGGTCGGGGCCTTGATCTGGGTCGCCGGCGTCGGCGTGATCATCAACGCCGCCACGGCCCTGCTCTTCTTCGCCAATCGCGACCGCGACCTGAACATCCGCGGCGCGTTTCTGCACATGGCCGCCGACGCTGCTGTTTCGCTGGGTGTCGTCGTGACCGGCGTGGCGATCTGGCTCACGGGCCTGGAATGGATCGATCCGGTAACGAGCTTGCTCGTGGCGCTGGTGATTCTGCTGGGGACCTGGGGTCTGCTGCGCGAGTCGTTCGACCTGGCGCTGCACGCGGTTCCCAAGGGGATCGATGTCGAGGAGACCAAGCGGTTTCTCGCCACGCTGCCGGGCGTCGATCGCGTGCACGACGTGCACATCTGGGCGATGAGCACGACCGAAACGGCGCTCACCGCGCACCTGGTCAAGCCGGTGGTCGAAGACGACGATGCCCTGCTGGCCGAGGCGGTTCACGAGCTCGAGCATCGCTTCGGCATCAAGCACGCCACGCTGCAGATCGAACGCAGCGCTCACGCGGCCCGCTGCGAACTGATGCCCGACGACGTCGTGTAAGCGGAAGTGATGCGGGCCAATGCCGAATCGCGCGTGCAGTGGTGGTGGGCAGTTCGCGGGGCAAACGGGCACTGGCGGAGCCAGTGGCACCCGAAAATCGGCCAACGGTTTCGCTACCGTATAATCTGCGCGACTGTTCGGCCGCGCGAACCTGTTCTATAGTACGCAGGGCTGCTCGAGTAGCGGTTGCGCCCCCCGGTTTTCTTATCTCCCGCGATCAGGAGCTCGCCGATGCCAGAGCCCTTGGCCATCGAATCGGTTAACCACGTCGCCCGGCTGACGCGCCACCTCGAAGAGTCGCGCAAGTTTTACCGCGACGTGCTCGGCTTTCGCGAATTGGACCGGCCGAATTTCAAATTCCCCGGCGCCTGGCTGTTTAACTACGGCTTGCAGATTCACCTGATCGTCGACGACAACGCCCCGACCGAGAAGGGAGAAATCTCCACCCGCGCCGATCATCTAGCGCTGCACGTCCCGGATATCGACGCCGCCGAGCGGCTGCTCGTCGAGCACGGCATTCCCTACAAGCGCAACTACGTGGCCGATCGCGACGTGACGCAGATTTTCTTTCACGATCCCGACGGGCACCACGTCGAGATCGGCTGCTATCCGCCGGTGCGCGAGGCGGCCGAAAGCCAGCGCCAGGCCGCCAACATGCCACGGTAGCCGGGTCAACCAGTGATGTTGGCCCGCGCGGTTCGTGCATAATGCAGTGATGACTTCCGTTCTGCAGATGCGCAAACGCCTGGCCGCGCGCCCCGAGTTGCCCGACGTGGCCGGCGTGCGTTTGCGCACGTTCGCGGGCGTTGCGGACATCGCCTCTTGGCTCGCGTTGCGGCAGCGCGCCTTTGCCCGCCAGCGGGTCGGAGTCCGCGAGTGGACCGCCGACGAATTCCGCCAAGAACTGAGCGATCGCTGGTGGTGGTCCCCCGCGCGGCTCTGGCTCGCCGAACCGCTCGATCCGGCGGGCCGTTCACCGCTGGGAGCGATCGCCTGCGCGCAGCGCGGCACCGCCGCCCAGCCGGGCCAGCCGGCCGTGCATTGGCTGATGGTCGATCCCGGCGCGCGACGGCACGGCATCGGCCGCTTGTTATTGACTGCGCTCGAGCGCCATTGCTGGGACGCCGGCCATCGCGAAATCTGCCTCGAAACGCACGCGGCCTGGACCGCCGCCGTGGCGCTATACGCCGCGACAGGTTTTGAAGTGGTGACGGTCGCTGGCGGTGCGCCGAGTTAGCGAGTTACGTGCACCTGGCGGCCGACGATTCGCAGTTGCCCCGCGGCGTAGAGCGCGATCGCCTCGGGATATGCCTGACATTCGGCGGCGAAAACCCGCTCGGCAAGCGAATGCGGCGTGTCGTCGTCGCGCACTTCGACCGTCCGCTGCAAGACGATCGGCCCGTGATCGTAGACGTTGTCGACAAAATGCACCGTGCAGCCGCTCACTTTGCAGCCGTAATCGAGCACGGCCTGGTGCACGCGCTGGCCGTAATACCCGTGCCCGCAGAATGCCGGAATCAGGGCCGGGTGAATGTTCATGACGCGGCCGGCAAAGTCGGGCGGGATCTCGACTAGTTTCAAGAAACCCGCCATGGCGACGAGCTGCACATCGGCATCGCGACAGTGCTGGAAGATCGCCGCGCTGAACTCGGCCACGCTGGCGAACTGCCGCGGCTCGACCACGTGCGCCGGCACGCCTGCCGCGCGAGCAAACTCCAACCCCCGCGCCGTCGGGTTGCTCGAAATCACCGTGCAGACCTGAGCGGCCAGCCGACCAGCGGCAATGGTCTCCAGCAGGTTGCGCAGCGTCGTCCCGCCGCCGGAAATCAACACCCCCAGGCGAAGCGGTTCGGCGGCGCGGGAATCAGCCATGTTGGAGTCCCAGCCTCACTTGCCGCGGACGATCTCGACGGCGACCAGCGCGCGGTGCCCGCCCAGTTCGAGCTCCACCGCGCCGGCCGCCGGTTCGGGCCGCAAGACAATCTCCACGGCCAGCGTCTCCTGGGCGATGTAGTCGCGGAACTCTTCGCTCGCGCGGCGCAGCTCGTCGCTATCGGTCGTCACGGTGATGCGGATGCGGTCGGTGTACTCGCAGCCGATTTCCTTGCGGCGCGTCTGAATCGCGTGCACCACTTCGCGGGCAAGCCCTTCGCGCAATAGCGAGTCGTCGATCCCGGTCGAGAGCACGACGACCGCCGCCGGCCCATCGGCCGCCGCCCAGCCCGGCTTGGCCGACAATCGCACTTGCAGATCTTCGCGATCGAGCTCTACCGGGCCAGATGGCAGCTCGAGCTTCGCACTGCCCGTGCTGGCCAGTTGCGCCAGGAGCGCCGCGGGATCGGCAGCCGCCAGAGCCTGCTTCAGCGCCGGCAGCGCCTTGCCCAACCGCGGACCCAGCCGCTTCAGGTCGGGCAACACCGTGTACGAGATGTAATGCTCGGCCTCGCGCGTGAACTCCACTTGCTTGACGTTCAGCTCGGCGGCGATCAACTCCGAGTGCGCCTCGAGCCAGCTTTGATCTTCGGTGCGTGCCAGGATTACTTCGACCTTGCGCAGCGGTTGCCGTACCTTGAGCTTGGCCGACATGCGGGCACTGCGCCCCAGCGAGACGATCCCGCGCACCAGATTCATGCGGCGCGAGAGATCGGCATCGAGCGCCGCGGCGTCCCCCGTTGGGTAGTCGGCCAAGTGCACGCTTTCGAGTGCCCGCTCGCCGAACGGCTTGGCGACGAGATTCTGCCACAGCGACTCGGCCAGAAAGGGCACGAACGGCGCGACCAGCCGGGCCGTGGTCGTCAGACACTCGTACAGCGTCCAATAGGCGTCGAGCTTGTCGGCGGTCATCTCGCCGGCCCAGAACCGCCCGCGACTTTGCCGCACGTACCAGTTCGACAGGGCGTCGACGAAGGCCGTGATCCGCTGGCAGGCCGCGTAGTTGTCGTAAGCATCCATCGACTCGACGACCGCCGCGGCCGTGGCGTTCAACTCGGCCAGTATCCAGCGGTCGAGCTCCGAGCGCTCCCGCGCGGGGCGGTACCCCTGGCCGCGCGCCAGTGCGGCGCTCGACAAATCGGCGACGTCGCCGGCCAATCGCTCGGCCGGATCGAACTTGTCGATGTTGGCGTAGATGACGAAGAAGCTGTAGACGTTCCAGAGCCGCAGCAGGAACTCGGGAATGCTCTCCTTGATCGACGCCTCGTTGTAGCGGATCGACGTCCAGGGAGGTTGATTGGCGAAGAAGTACCACCGCAGGGCGTCGGCCCCGTAGCGGTCGAAGATCTCGCCCGGCTCGCGGTAGTTCCGCTTGCTCTTGGACATCTTCTGCCCGTCTTCGCCCAGCATCAGCCCCAGCACGATGCAATTGCGGAATGGATGCGGGTAAGGATGCGGTGCCGCGTCGGCTGAATTCGAACGGTCCTCCGTGCCGGGCTCGCCGAACAGCAGCGTGCTGATCGCCAACTGGCTGTAGAACCAGCCGCGCGTCTGGTCGATCGCCTCGCTGATGAAGTCGGCCGGAAACTGCTGCTCGAACTGCTCGCGGCTCCCCGGCCGGGCGGGGTATCCCCACTGCGCGAAGGGCATCGCCCCCGAGTCGAACCAGCAGTCGATCACCTCCGTGACGCGGCGCATCCGCGCGCCGGCCGCCGCATACGGAGAGTCGTACGTCACGGCGTCGATATATGGCTTGTGCACGCACAAGTCGTCGGGCAGATCGGGCTGCTGGCGTTTGGCGGCGTCCCAGACTTCGACGCCTTGCACGCCGGGCTTGGCCAGCAGCTCGTCGTAACTGGCCACGGCTTCCATGCGGCCGGTCTGTTCGCACACCCAGATCGGTAGCGGAGTGCCCCAATACCGCTCGCGCGACAACGCCCAGTCGACGTTCGACTCAAGGAAGTTGCCGAACCGCCCGTCGCGAATGTGCTCGGGCAACCAGTTGATCCGCGCGTTGTTCGCCAGCATCGCCTGTTTGAAGTTGCTGGTGCGAATGAACCAACTGCGGCGCGGGTACTGGATCAGCGGATCTTCTTCGGCCCGCCAGCAGAACGGGTACTCGTGCAGATACTGCTCCTGGTGAAAGAGCAGGCCGCGCTGCTTGAGCCCGCGGCTGATATCCTTGTCGGCCTCCTTGACCCAGCGGCCGGCGTAATCGGGTGCTTCGTCGGTGAAGCGGCCGTCGGGGCCGACCGCGCAGATCAGCTCCGGTCCTTCGCCGGGCTCGAACCGCGCCTGCTCGCTGCCGAGCACCTGAAAGTCGACTTCGCCGAACGCCGGCGCCTGATGCACCACGCCGGTGCCGGTGTCGATCGTGACGAAATCGGCCGGCACGACGCGCCAGGCAACGTGCTGTCGCCCGCCCGCCCGCAGGCGTCCCTGCTGATCGCCGGTTTGGGCGTAGTAATAATCGAATGGCGGTTGATAGCGCAGCCCGACCAGCGCGCTCCCCGGCAGCGTCGCGGCAACCGTTAGCTCGCGTTTACTTTTCTGCGCGAGCTGCTCGACCAAGGCCGCGGCGACCATCAGCCGGCGCGGATCGTCCGCGACTTGCACCACGGCATATTCGAGTTCGGGGTGCACGGCGGCGAATTGATTGCTCGGCAACGTCCAAGGGGTCGTCGTCCAAACCAACAAATCGGCGTCGTCGAGTTGGAGTGTCGCGCCACCGGCCCCCGTCGCCGTCTGCCCGGCGACCAGGGGAAACCGCACATAGACGCTGGGGTCGGCCACCTCGCGATAGCCCTGGCCGACTTCACCCGACGAGAGGGCCGTGCCCCCCTGGGCCCACCACCAGACGATCTTGTGTCCCTGGTAGAGCAGTCCGCGATCGAACAGGTTCTTGAGCGCCCACCAGACGCTTTCGATGAACGACCGGTGATAGGTGACGTAGGCTTCGTCCAGGCGAATCCAAAAGCCGAGCCGCTCGGTGAGCCGCTCCCACTGCCGGGTGTAGCGAAACACGCTTTCGACGCAACGATGAATGAACGGCTCGACGCCGAACGCCTCGATCTCTTCCTTGGAGTGGATGCCGAGCTCTTTGCAGACCTCGACTTCGACCGGCAGGCCGTGGGTGTCCCAGCCCGCCTTGCGCTCGCAGAGGTAGCCGCGCATGGTGCGGTAGCGGGGGAACAGATCTTTGATGGCCCGCGTCAGGCAGTGCCCCGGGTGGGGCAAACCGTTGGCGGTTGGCGGCCCTTCGTAGAAGACGAACGGCGGCGCGCCGGCGGCGCGGCGGCGCTCGAGCGATTTCTCGTAGATGCCCTGCTCGCGCCAGAACTCGATGACGCGCTCTTCGAGCTGCGGAAAGCTGGTGCTGGCGGCGACGGGATCGAACATCGGCGGCGGGGTCCGAAAACAGCGGCAGGCCGACCGGTTGAAGACCGATCGACGACGAGAACCGGGGGCGGCGAGGCGCCCCTCACAAATCAAGAGAGGCAAGTAGACCAGTTAGTTCGCGGTTTTTCAATGCGGGCGTGGCAATGGCGTGATACGGAGAATTTCGGCGTGCGACTGGCTCTGCTGTCCGCGCCAGTGGAGAATCACCGCTGCCAAAACGCTCTTCGTCGGGTGCCACTGGCTCTGCCAGTGCCGTCTGTGCGTCAATCAGGTGAGTCGATGTCTCATCGCAAGCGAGTGCAACACGTCCACGAAGCAGGTCATCTTCACGAGCTGACCTTCTCGTGCTACGGACGACTCCCGCTGTTGACCAACGACGACTTGCGACGACGCCTGTCGCGGGCGCTCGACGCAGCAGGCGTCGAGTGTCAGGTACAACTTTGCGCCTTCGTGTTCATGCCCGAGCACGTGCATCTGCTCGTCGTGCCAGTCGGACAAGATTCAATCAGCCGCTACCTGGCGCGCATCAAGCAACCGTTTTCGAAGCAGATCAAGTCGTTACTGACCGCTGCGAGTGCCGGACTTCTCAGTCGCTTGACCGTTAGCGAACGACCGGGCAAATCCTGCTTTCGATTCTGGCAGGAAGGCTCGGGCTACGACCGGAATCTCTACTCGCCACGGGCGATTGCCACGTCCATTGATTACATTCATGCCAACCCTGTAACTCGCGGGTTGTGTCGCAGGGCGATCGACTGGAAATGGTCGTCGGCAAGGTTCTATCAGGTGGAAGAACAGCAGTCGCCCCGACACCGATCTACCGGTGTTGCACAGTCTGCCGCGTGAGGCCCTGGCATATCCGACGAAGAAATAATGCTGAAACGGCACTGGCGGAGCCAGTGGCACCCGACGGGGAGTCTTTCGACAATGCTAGTTTCCACTGGCACCAACCACAGAGCCGGTGGCACCCGAAGGGAAGTCGAGAAAGTCCCGCTACGCCTTCGCGCCGCTGCGCTGCACCGTTTGATAGTGCGAGTAGCTCTCGGCCTTCTTCAATTCGTGCAGGCGGCGCTCGAGGTGTTCGATCAACTCGATCAGATAGTCGATCGCCCGCTCCTTGGCTTCGTTGAAGCTGGCAAACCGTTCGACGTAGTGATCGGGCGAAGGTCGATACTCGAGAATCTGCGGATCGATCGGCGCCGCGTCGAAGAACAACTCGACTCGCGGGACCGTCGGCTTGGGTGGCCCTTCGGCGCCCGGGGGCTGCTGAGCCGGCAGCCCCAACCGGGGAGTAAACTTCGAGCCGTTGTTCTTGAACGCCGCGGGGCGCGGGGCCGCCTTCTTGGTGGTTTTGGCGGCCGCCTTCGAGCCGGTCGACTTCGGGTCGGCCGGCTTGGTCGCCGCCTTCAACTTCGTTGCCGGCTTCGCCGTGCCCTTGGCGACCGGCTTGGCTTTGATCGACGGCTTCTTCGTGGCCGGCTTCGCGGCCAATTTGCTGGCGGGCTTCGCTTTGGTCGCCGGCCTTTTGGCGGTTGCTTTAGCTGCGACCGGCTTCGCCGCGGCCTTCTTGGCGACAGGCTTGGCGGCTGGCTTGGAGACGACCTTTTTCGCGGGCTTGGCCGCTTTGGCCGGAGCTTTCGCCGCCGGCTTGGCTTTCTTCGCCGGAGCCTTTTTCGCGGCCGGACGCTTCGCTGTTTTCGCCATGACGCAGAGTCCTCGCCAGTGGATCGGGGCCCACTCGGCTCGTCGCGCGCCGCTCCTCGGCCTAACGCCGACGACCGTCCAGGGGCCGCCCGCGGGCTTAAAGCAGATGACGAGCCTTGATGGCCAAGTATTCGTTAATTAAGGGAGCCGTCAAATTCTCCGGAAACTCATCCAAAATCAACACCCCCTGGGAATGTAAATCCCGCAAGACCTGCTGCCGCCAGGCGAGGATTTCGGCCGCCGCGGCCGACTGAAACAGGGGGGTGCCCTCAGTTTCGGTAGTTTCGACATATTCGTAGACCCGCCGGTCGCGCAGCACGACCCCCAGCGGCAAGTGCCTGCCCGACAGGTTGCCCAGGTACTGCTCGACCTGCCGGCTGTTGACCTCGTCGATCAGGTTGGTGAACAGCGTCACCAACGACCGCTTGCGGACGTGCGCCGCCAGGTACAGAAACGCCAGGTCATAGCGCGATTCGACCAGCCGCGGAAAGCGGTCGAACGAGGCGTGCAGCAGGCGGTTCATCTGCCGCATGCCGGCGCGCGGCGGCACGAAGCAATGCACTTCGTCCGAAAAGCAGAGCAGCCCGACCGCGTCCCCCTTGTTCAGCGCCACGTAGCTGAGCATCAGCATGGCGTTGAGCGCGTGGTCCAGCAGGCTCAGGCCGTGCACTTCGTTGGTCATCATGCGGCCGCAGTCGATGAGGAACATCAGCCGCTGGCTCTGGTTCTGCTGAAAGTCGCGCACCGTGAGCTTGCGCCGGCGGGCGGTCGACCGCCAGTCGATGTGTTTGTAGTGATCGCCGGGGATGTAGTCGCGCAGCCGCTCGAACTCGTTGTCTTGCCCCACGCGGCGCGTGCGCCGCACGCCGAGCAGGTTCAAGCGATTGAGCCGCGCCAGCACCGCGTAGCGCTCGAGCTGCTTGAGATCGGGATAAACGTGCACCGTCGAGACGACGTCGAGCGCCAGGTAGCGGGCCCACAGACCAAAGCGGCTGCGCGCCCGCACGAACGGACCGGTGATGTTGAACGCGCCGCGGCGGCGGGCGTGCAACTCGTATTCGAACACGGCCCGGCTGCGTGGACCGAAATCGTGCTCGAACTCGGCCGGCTTCGGCTGCAGCTCGTGCGGCACGCCGTCGCGAACCCAGGCAAAGAACGGCCGCGAGCCCGAGTTGACCACGGTCAGCTCCACGGCATGTCCCTGCCCCAAGGAGACGATCCGCTGCGTGCTCCGCAGCGCGCTAACCGCCTGCTGCCGAGGGACGGTCCACAGATCGACGAGCGCCGCGACCACCACCACGCCATCGAGAAACCACACGGCCGGCGCCACCCGCGGCGTGACGAGCATGCCGATCGACACCAGCACGGGAATCGTACCCAGCAGAATCAAGAAGCGATGCGGAAAGATGCGATGCCAGCCCCCCAGGGTCAGCAGCGGCACCGCCAGCGCGATCACCTGCACGACCAGCACGAGCCGCACGTTGGGCCGCTCGGCGCGCCCCTGGAGCATCCACAGCAACAACAGCGGCGCCACGCTCCAGAGCGCTAACTCTGCCAGGCGCCACGCGAAGCGCTTCACAGGCGAGGAACCTCCACGCTGCGCACCAACTCCAGCAAAGCGTCGTCGACGTCGCGCCCCTCGACTTCCGCCTCGGCCGAGAGCACCACGCGGTGCCGCAGCGCCGGCAGAATGAGCTGCTGTACGTCGTCGGGCACGGCGTAGTCGCGACCGTAGAAGGCCGCCAAGGTGCGCGCCGCCTGCAACAGCGAAATGCCGGCCCGCGGCGAGGCCCCCAGGTGAAACTGCGGCCAGTCGCGGGTCAGCCGCACGATGCGGTTGATGTAGCCGAGCAGCTTGAAGTCGAGCCGCACGCGGCGACATGCCTCGGCCGTGTCGAGGATTTCCGCCGAGCTGGTCACGGCCGCGAGGTCTTCGAGCCGGGTGTCGAAGTCGACCTCCTCGCCGTGCATCCGCAAGATTTCGTCTTCTTCCTCCAGCGTCGGGTAATCGGTCCGAATTTTGAACATGAAGCGGTCGAGCTGGGCTTCGGGCAGGTTATACGTTCCTTCGGATTCGATCGGGTTCTGCGTGGCCAGCACCAAAAACGGCCGCTCGAGCCGATGGCTCACGTTGTCGACCGTCACGCGGTATTCCTGCATGATCTCGAGCAAGGCGGCGTGCGTCTTGGCGGGCGAGCGGTTGATCTCGTCGGCCAGCAGCAACTGCGTGAAGACCGGCCCGGGACGAAAGCGGAAGTCTTGCGTCTTGGCGTCGAAGATCGGCGAGCCCGTGACGTCCGACGGCATCAAGTCGGCGGTGAACTGAATGCGGCCGAACATCAAGCCCATCACGCGCCCCAGCGTGCGCACGAACAATGTCTTGCCAAGCCCGGGGACACTTTCAATTAGCACGTGCCCGCCGGAGAAGAGCGCGACGAGCGTGCCCAGCACCAGTTCATCCTGACCGACGTAAATCTTGCGGACCTCGGCGACGATGCGGTCAAACAGCTCTTTGGTGGGCGAGGGAACCTCGGCGGCCAGGGCGTCGCCCAACCGCGGCATGTGCGGCGCGACCATCGGCTCGGTCGCGGGAGCAGCCGATGGCGGTGCGGCAGGCGGCTGCACGACCGGCTCGCTGACAAACCCCTCGGGCGACGCGTTCACCGAGGGCGCTTGTTGTGGCGCCGGCTGCACGAACTGCGGCGTGCCCGCCACGGGCGGTGCGGCCGGCTGCTGCAGCGGCGGGGGTGTGCCGACCGGCGGCTGGGCGGTTCCGTCCGACTGCCCGGCGGCGACGGGGTTCGATTCGCCGGGCACGGCAGGTGGGGTCGAATCGGCCGTGTCCGGGGGGCTCGCATTGGGTTGCCAGGACGATTCACTCATGCTCGAAGATTCTCGCGTACTCGAATGCGTGCGGCACGTGCCACGCTGCCGTCGCCCGCGGCGGCTGAGACTGCCCGCACCAGGATCTGGTCGCAATACTTAGTGCCGAACTACTTCGCGCGTCGGCGGCGCCCGATCGCCCGGCTCGTATTGCCGGGAGACGATCCGTCACTGTGAACCATTTGCCGGTAGTGGGCAAGCCGCCCGCGGGCACGATCCGCGTTGGCGTTGCGCTCGAGCAGGTCGCCCAAGGCTTCGACGTGCTTGCCGAAATCGGACAAATGCTGCGATTCGGGCCCCCGCGGCGTGCCGAAAATCGGCCACCGCGAGGCGGTGAAGAGCGCGCCCAGGAGGGCCAACTGCAGCATGATCAGGTTCAGCGGATTCGACGGATCGCGGCGGCGGTCCTTCGGCTCCTGATCGAGAATCTCCAGCTCGGCGCGGTTATACGAGTCGAGAAAGTAGATCTGCTTGGGTGGCGAGCCCAGCTCGTCGATCAGCGCCTGCGCGAGCTTACGATGCTCGTGGTTGACCAGCGCCACGTTCAGCAGGAACGAGCCGTTGGTCACTACCAACAACTGGCTTTCGCCCCATTCCTGGCGGGTTACCAGCGCGTCGCCGTCGCTCGACAAGAGCACCTCGGCGTAAGCTGGCGGCTTGAGCCGATGCCCGATCTCAATCCGCGCCTTCTTGGCATCGACCCCGGCGGCCGCGGCCAACGGGCCTTGCAGCGTGGTCACCTGTCGATGAGGTGGCTTGATGTCGACTTCGAACCACTCGCCGTCGGCGTCGGTCGCCGTCGAGCGCCGAAAACCGTAGTAGCTTTGCGCGTCGGCCAGTTGGCGGCTGAGCTCTTTGTATTGCGCACCCTGGGTTCCTTGCCGCACCTCGGACCAATAGCTCGTCGCGCCGTCGAAATCGCGGCCGATGTAGATCATCGTGCGACCCGGGCGGTCGAGCAGCCAATCTTCGATCCAGTGGCGCACTTTGGCGCTGGGTGGATCGAAACTGTCGGGGGCCCAGACCAGCACGTCGGCGTTTTCTTGCACGCGCGGCGACAGCCAGCGCCAACTGCGCACCTTGTGGCCAGCCTGCGTGCACATGTTGGCCAGCACGGAGGTACCATTGACGCTGTTGGAGCCCCGACAATGCCCGTAATCGTCGGGCAGCGGGCGCGCGCAGCCGACGGCCAGCGCCGCCAGCGACAGCGCCACGGCGAACCGCAGCGCGGATCGGCGCGCTAGCGGCGCGGCCCGATCAGCGAGTCGAATTCGTTCAAGCGATTCCAACATAATTCGAAACGTTCGCGCGATAGCGCGCGATTGCCGAAGAAGACGTCCTCGAACACGACCATCGTTTGCGCCAGCAGGCCCGCCAGCGGCCCGCGCCCCAGTTCGCGCAGATATTGCCGATTCGTCTTGCCGCGCGTCAGGCGAATCAAATGCCGGCGATCGAGCTCCAGCAATTCGTGGCTGAACAAATAGACGATCGCCAGCGCGAAGTCGCCAGCCGCGTAAGCCCGACGGGCCGTCTCGAGCAAGCTGCCGGTCTGTGGATCGATCTGGAACGGCAGCGCCTCGACGCGCGCCGCGTCGTTGGCCACGGGCCGCTCGGCTTGCGCGCGAGCTTTTCCCGGCATGTCGACCCAGCGCCCCTGCCAGACCTGATGCAGCAAATAGGCCAATACGGCGATGACCAACGCGATTATGCCCCAGACTACCCACATCGCGCCTTGAAACGACCCGGGTGCGAAACTCCAGTTCGGGCTCCAATTGCTGGTGCGCGGGACGCGAACGCGGCGCAAGTCGTCGTTGGATGAGTCGTACCAGGGATAGCCGCGCCAACCAGGATCGAGGGCCTGTCGACCCGATTCGATCGCCGCGGTGGCATCGACCGATTCGGCCGCGGCGGCCTCTGGCGACGTGGCTGCCGCCTCCGGCGATTCGGCTGCCGCCTCGGCTTCAGGCGCTGCCTCAGCTTCAAGCGGAGCTTCGGTCCGAGCGGAAGCTTCCGCTGCCGGGGGTGGCGCCGCTTCCGCGTCGGCGGGAGATTCCGCTGCCGGGGGTGGCGCCGCTTCCGCGTCGGCGGGAGATTCCGCCTCTGTTGTGGGCGTGGCTTCCGCGTCGGCTTGAGCCAGTTGGAAGGGTGCGCGCAACGCAACATCGTTTCGCGCGGGCAGTGCCAGCGAATTGGTGTGCTGTGCACACACTAAATAAACTGCCGCCACGATGATCGCGCGCCAACATGTCATGCCGGGGACCTCGTCAAACGCGCGGCCGCGGCCCGCATCCGCAACTCGAGTTCCCAGCCTTCGCTTCGTATCCGCAGGTCGAGGTACGACAGAAAGCGGGCCACGGCGAAGAAGCCCACGACCAACCAGATCGCGATCTGCAGATAGACCGTGATCAACGTGGCGTCGAATTCTTCGTACTCCTCCAGCAGGATGCTGCGTAGCATCCACAGCATGACCGTGGCCGAAATTACCAACAGCACCGCCAGGAGCAACGCCCCCAGCCAGCGCGCCAGCAGATCGCCGGCGTTGCTGGCATGCAGCACCCGGCTGCGCGCCAAGGTGCTGAGTCGGGCCGTGCTTTTCCGCTGCCGCCAGGGGTTGTTCTCCAGCAAGATCACTTCGTTCAAATAGGGCCAGAACGAATACATGAAGAACCAGGTGAAGACAAACGGAGCCGCCAACGCCCGCACAAACAACTGAAAGAAGAGCAGTTGCGGCAAGGCCCGCACGTGGTCGCGCGCCAGGCGCCACCAATCGACTCTTTCGACGAACAGCGCCTGCCCCAGGTAGAGCGTGATCGGCGTGGTAGCCAGCGGAATCTCGATCACCAGCAGCACGCTCAGCATGTAGGCATAACTGACCCAATGGCCCATCGTATCTTCGATCGGCAGCTCAGCATCGAACAGCGACGCGGCGTAGTCGGTCCCCAGCAGCCAGTGATTCAAGGCTACGAATGGCGCGGCCCCGACCAGCAGCAGACACAACAACTGCCCCGCGTTCTCGCGCGTGACGGCCAGCGCCAGGTCGAGCACGTCGGGATAGCTGCGCTCGCGAATCGGAATGCGCGTCCGGTCGAACTCCAACTCAGTCTCCCGTGCGCTGTCCAAGAATCACGAAGTAGAACACCAACAGCGCACTCGTGGCCGTGGCCACCAGCGCCTTGGTCCAGTACGGCAGGGTCGACGGCGAGATCATCCCTTCGATCACCGCCGCGCCGGCAAACAGGAACATCCCCAGAATGATCGTCGGAAACGACTCGCGCCCCGCGCGGCGCAGCGACTCGCCGCGCGTGTAGCCCCCCGTCGAGACGATCGAAAACCCAAGCCGCATCCCGGCGGCCGACATCACTACGATGCCCGTCAGCTCGAACGGCCCGTGCGCGGTGACGAACTCCCAGAAGTCGGTTTCGGTGGTCAGCGTGGCCATGTGGCCAAAGGCGGTCCCCAGGCCGACCGCGTTGCTGATCGTGATGAAGATGCCGCCGACGCCAAACAACAGCCCGAAGGCAAAGCACCACAGGCCGATACTGGTGTTGCGCTTGATGTACATGCCAACGGCGGCAAAGCCTTCGTCGACGCTGCGCCCCTGAGCGCTGTCGGCGTGATCATCTTCCATCTGGCGCAGTTCTTCCTCGCCGAGCACGCGTTCGGCGAACCCGTTCGAGGCATAGCCCAGGTACATCGAGGCCAGAAAGAAGCCCCAGAACAGCACGAAGGCCAGCCGTAGATAGCCGTCGTGGTAGAGCCGGCGCGGCAGCCGATCGAAGATCTCGTCGAACCAGGTATCGACGTTGAATCCCTGGTTGCGGTAGAGCTGGTTGTGGGCGCGGCCCACCAACTGGTGCAGATAGTTGACCGTGTTGGGGGGGAGGTGATACGCATCGGCCAGGGCCAGGTCGGCGCAAGTGCCGCGATACAGCGAGGCGAAGTGGACCGCCGTTTCGGCGTCGAGCTTGCTGCGCCGCCGACCTTCGACGCGCGTGCAGAGCGCTTCCAGCTCGCGCCAGTTCTCGCGACGTTGATCCAAGAGGGCGACGACTTTCACGCAAGCTACCTCGATCGGCTAGTTGACGACCACCGCCTCGGTCGCCGTGTCGGCGCCGGCAGCGCTGGTTGTGCCGGTGGCTCCCACTGGCGGGGCATCGACAAACGGCGTGCCCGCCAGCGCCGCGGCAATGTCATCCGAGGCAGCGGGCCGCCGCGGTGCGTCCGCCTGGCCGGGAATGGCCGCAAAGAACGTGCGGTGATACATCGCGCACAGCAGCATGTCGTAGCTCGTCTGCGGCGGCAGACCAAACCGCACGCGCAGCGGCTCGGCCAGGTGTCGCGCGATCTGCAGACGACGGTTCCAGGGCAGTGCGCGTCGCCGCAGCACGTAGCTCGACAGGGCCATGGCCATGTCTCGCGGGACGCGAAAGCCGGCCGGAATCAACTCGGCCAGCCGCAACGCCTCGGGCTCGGTCACGCGCAGGGCCATCGAGCGGTACTGTGGCTCTTCGATGACCACCATCGTGCCGCAAACGAGGTCGCCCAGCCGGGCGTAGCGACGATTGGCGGCCGCGGCCCACAGCCCCACCTGATACATAAAAAAGGGCTGGCAATCGACCGCGCGCAACAGATTGCGCAAGATCGCCTGTACGGGGCGGATCGGCTGACCGTCGTACGAAACCACGCGGAGCCGCAACAACCGCTTGCCGGGGGTCTGGCCGTTCCAAAGCGCTTCAAAGAGTCCGGTGTAAAACCAACTGACCAGAAACTGAATCACCGAGACCAGGCCGAGCCCCACGAAAAACAGGCTGACCATGCCGAAGAAAAACATCAAACCCAAGACGAGCACGGTGAGCACCACGCCCTGGATCAACACGTCGATCGCAAAGGCCGGCAAACGCTGAAAAGGACCGGCCAGCCGATACTCAAAGGCAATGTTCTCGGGCGTGACGATCTCGAATTGGGTGTCGATCGCATCGATGTTATCAGCGGCCATGCGAACATTATCGGGGGGGCGCCGCCAGCGTGCAAGGAACACGCTGCGCGGCCCCGGGGCACCGGTGCGTACTTCGGCGTGATCCCTGCAAATGGTCAATAGTCGACGCGAAGAGGATCCCTGAAACTGCGAGCCCAGGACCGTTAGTCCTTCTTTTCGACGATCCAGATGTTGCGGAACACGACCGGGTTGCCGTGATCCTGCAATTGGATGGGGCCCGCCTCGTCGCTTTCCGGCGCGCCGCCGGCCGTGGGGCCGTCGATCTCCACGTTCTCGTGGATCACCACGCCGTTGTGCTTGACCGTGACCATGGCGTTCTTGACCTTGTTATCTCCCTCGTACTTGGGCGCGGTGAACTCGATGTCGTAGGTTTGCCAGCAAAGGGGCGGATAGCACATGTTTTCGCGCGGGGCCTTTTTCGAGTAGATCGCGCCGCACTCGTTGTCTTCCCCCTCGAGCCCGAACGAATCGAGCACTTGCACCTCATAGCGATTCTGCAGGTAGACGCCGCTATTGCCGCGCCCCTGCCCCTTGGCGGTCGGCATGTATGGCGTGCGGAATTCGAGATGCAGCGTGAAGTCCTTGAACTTCTGCTTGCTCTTGCAGCCGCCGGCCAACAAATTGCTTTCGACCAGTTGACCTCCATCGAAGGCGTCGGCCGACGAACCGTCGAACAGCACGATCGCTCCCTCGGGAGGAGCCTCGCCTTCGGTCGGGCTCTTGCGATCGACCTTTTTCATGGTGCCGAGCTCTTGCTCGTCGTTGGTCTTGATGGTGACGACCCCTTCTTTGATCTCGGCGCTTCCTTCGGCGGCGATCAGCTTCACCACGCCTTCGGCGGTTTCACCTTCGGTCGGCGGCAACTTGCTGAAGCCGTCCCAACCGTCGCCCGGCAAGCCGCCGAAATAGGCCACGCCCTGATACTTGCCGTCGCCCAACGAAATGACTTGCAAGCCGAACTTGTTGTCGACCCCGTCCCCCAGGTTGAACTCGCCGATGTACTCCCCCTGCACGGCGTAGTCGGGGCCCGCTTTGCTCGCGTCGGTGATGGCCGCGGGCTTCTCGGCCGAATCTTCGGCCATGGCCACGTAGGTCGAAAGCGACAGGCCGCAGATAACTGCCCACATTAATGACCAGCGGATATTTCGTGACATTGGTTTTACGCTCCAAACAAATGGCGGCGGGATGACAGGCGGGGAATGCGTCGCGCGCAAAGTGGCGACAGATCGTTATTCTGAACTGCCGACAGAGGGGGGGCAAGGTACCGTCAGAAGGCGGCCGCACGGCTCTGGGGCCGATAACCGTCTCCCCTGCAAGTCCGACCGCCGAGTACGTAAGTGGCTCGGCAGCAATGACATCCTAGCAGCGTGCTGATGAATTCAGCAGGTTACGGCATCGGGCTGCCAGTGCTCGGCCTCACGGCGCCGAGCCCGAAGTCTGAGCGTCGACCGAGCACCAGGCACGCCGGCTAGGCCAAAATATCCGTAACGACCTCGCCTTTGACCAGTTCGCGGGGCTGGTTCAGGTGGTTGTAGACGATCGTGTCGGGGGCGATCCCCACGCTGTGATAGATCGTCGCCAACAGGTCGTTGGGATGCACGGGGCCTTCGAGCGGGGCAGATCCGGTCGCGTCCGACTTACCATGCACGAAGCCCCGCTTGATCCCCGCCCCGGCCACGCAAGCCGTGTAGCAGTAGGGCCAGTGGTCGCGGCCGTCGTCGTTGTTCGAGTTGCCCGACGTGCTCACGCCCCGCCGGGGGCTGCGGCCGAACTCGCCGACGGCGACCACCAACGTTTCGTCGAGCAGTCCGCGCTCGTCGAGGTCGGCGATCAACGAGCTCAGCCCGCCATCGAGCAGCGGCGCCGACTGGTTCTGGATGCGGTGCTTCAAACCGGTGTGGGTATCCCACGAGTGATTGTCGGAGTTGGCGACCTTCGGCCAGTTGACCTCGACAAACCGCGTGCCCGCCTCGACCAGCCGGCGGGCCAACAGGCAACTTTGCCCGAACGTATTGCGCCCATAACGATCGCGCGTTTCATCCTTTTCCATCTTCAGATCGAAGGCGTCGCGGGCCTTGCCCGACAGCACCAGGCCGAGCGCCTGGTCGTAATACTCGTCGAGATCGTAGCGGGCGACCGCTTTCTCAATGGCCGGCATGCCGCCGTTGATCAGCTCGCGCAGCCGGGCGCGGCGCTCGAGCCGGGCCGTGGTCACTTCGGGGCGAAGCTTCAAGTCGTCGACGCTCACCCGCTCCATCTTGTCCATGTCCATATCGTCGCCGGGCGGGTATAGGTAGTACGGATCGTACGCCCGACCCAGGAACCCGGCCGTGCCTGCCTTGCCGACCACGTTGCTCTCTTGCAGCGGGCGGGGCATCATCACGAACGGCAACATCGGCACGTTCGGCGGCTTGAGGCGAATGATGTTCGAACCGACGTTGGGAAAATCCTTCGGGCTCGGCGGTTCGAGCTGTCCCGAGGGGCTCACCTTGTCGGCCGTGTAGCCGGTGAGCATCTGGTAGATCGCCGCCGTGTGGTTGAACAAGCCGATCGGCGTATAGCTCATCGAGCGGATCAGCGTGGACTTATCGAGCACCTGCGCCAGCTTGGGCATCACTTCGGTGACTTGCACGCCGGCGAGCTTGGTGTCGATCGCCTGGTAAGGGCTGCGGACGTCGTCGGGCACGTCGTGCTTGGGGTCCCACAGGTCGAGATGGCTGGGTCCGCCCTGCAGGTAGAGCAGGATTACGCTTTTGGCTTTTCCCCAACCGGGACCGCCGCCAGCGGCTTCGTTGGCCGAGGCTTTCTGCAGCCGGAGCAAACTCGGCAGCGTGATACCCAGAGCGGCCGAACCGCCGACGCGCAACAGTTCGCGGCGCGTGAGGCCATCGCAGAGATCCTTGCCAGGCCGACCGGGAATGACGAGCATGATCTACGACCCCCGAGGTGAGAAACGTCCGATGTTCAGTCGAGTGAGGCGCTGCCTTGGCGGGCGCCCGAGCGGTTTTTCCACCGGCTGCGGCGCATCGGGCCGAAGTTGAATTTACCCCCGGCGCCGCGGGGATGTCAAATTGCAGTCAAACCGGCCCCGGGCCGCGCTGCAATCGCGGGTCGGTCGAGCGGATGGTGACCGGCCGACCTTCTATAATCTCGCGGCAGCGCTCCAAAGTTTCTGATTCTAAACGCTCCATCGCTTCGGTCGTGTAAAAGGCCAGATGCGGCGAGAGGATCACGTTGTCGAGCCGGTACAACTCCCTAAGCGGGTGGCTCGCCTGGTCGAGCGGCTCCCGGCTGAAGACATCGAGACCGGCGCCGGCGATGCGCCCCTGCTGCAATGCCTGCAACAAAGCCAGCTCGTCGACGAGCGCGCCGCGGGCCGTGTTGACGAGGATGGCCGAAGGCTTCATGGCGGCCAGCTCGGCAACGCCGATCAAATGTCGCGTCGATTCGCTGAGCGCCACGTGGAGCGACACGAAATCGCAAACGGCCAGCATCGTGCGCAGGTCGTCGTACGGTTCGACCCCCAGCGATCGCAGCTCCGCGGGGCTCTTGCCAGGGTCGTAGCCCACCACCCGCGCGCGAAAGCCGGCGCCGGCGATGCGGGCCATGGTGGCCCCAATCTTGCCACAACCAACGACGCCCACCGTCTTGCCGGCAATGTCCGACGCCAACCAGCGGGCGGTTGGCCACGCCCAGCCATCGCGTCGCATGGCCTGCTGCAGGGCAGGCAACTTTTTGGCCAGGGCGAGCAACATGGCCATCGCCCCCTCGGCGACTGTTTCCTCGGCATAGGTCGGCACGTTGACGACGGCAATCCCCCGTGCATGGGCCGCGCGGATGTCGATCGCGTCGATGCCGACACCGTACTTAACGATGCCGCGGAGCCGCTCGGCCGAGGCAATCACGCGCGAGCTGATCGGCGTGTAGCACATCAGCAGCAAATCGCAGTCGGTGATCGCGGCGCACAGCTCGTCTTCGTCGATCCCTTCGGTCAGCAGAGTCAACGCGTGCCCCCAGGCGCGCAGCGTGCGATCGATGCACGGGGTTTCGAGCTCACGATCGCAGCGGATGATGTTCATGGGGGCTCCGGCAACGGCCGGCGACTCAAGATGGCCCATCAAGGAATGGCACGCCGAGTGGCTCGCATTCTAACCTGTCGACGGCATGCGGCGCTTCGCGTTGCCGAGCGGGTGGCCGGGACCCGATCCGCGGCCGGGCCTTGCGCCGAGAAGCGCAACGCGCAAGAAGTGAAGCGCAGAGCACAACGAGAATGCGCGAGAGCAGAAAAAATCAGGGACGGGAGCCGCTTCCCCTCTCAGGGAAACGATTGACGGCCGCCTGCTGGGCCAAACACCTATTGGGTATCTTGCTCAGCGTCTAGTCGCGGGCTTCGCTCGGCCCGGCAGTTCGAGGCGTCGATCAAGGTTCGCTAAGACTCGCCGGTTGGGAAGCTGACTCCCGTCCCCATTTTCAATCAGTCGACTACCAGGGCTTGAGTTTCCAGCCCAAGACGAAGCCGATCCCCAGGCACCACAGGGCGGCTGTGCCGGGGTTGGCGCGGGCGTAGTCGACGACAGTCGACGTCAAGTCGCGGGCGACATCCTCGCTCGACAGGTTGCCTGCCTGGGAACCGCGTCGGCGACGCGCGCCGGCAGCCTCGCGGGTTTCGCGTTGTTCGCGACCGCCGCGCTGAACGCCGTTGGGGGGCGAACTTCTGGTCGATGGCACAGTGATTCTCCTTGATAAATGGATGGATGACAGTTTGCCAATTCGAGCGCCGGGCTCCGGATAAGGCCGGCTATACGCAGTTGCTCTGGCCTCGGATGAGGTCGGCTACAGCGGCGCCCTAACGCCCGCGGAACGAATCGGGGACCAGTCCTTGCAAGGCGTCGAGCAGTTGCCGGCCGAGGGCCTCGGACTGCGAGCGCCGTGGCGCCGAGCCCGAGCTAACCAACATCGTCAGGCCGATGCCCGCCACGATGCCGACGCCGAAGGCCACGAGCAGCGACTGACCGGGGCGATCGTGCACCATTTCTTCGACGCGGTCGTAGCCGTCTTGGGCCGATTCGGCTACGCGCGAAGCCATGGCTTCGACCGATTCGCGAGCGCGCCGCAGGGCGCCGTCGTCGGTCAGTTCTTCGAGATAGCCTTCGATGGCCTGGCGGGTTTCGCCGGTGCGTTGCTGGATGCGGCCGATGAGGCTGTCGGTGGTTCCCTCGAAGGTGCGGACGTCGTCGTCAGTGAGTTGGCCCCACCGCTCCTTGAGTTTGCCCCGCACTTCCTGCCATTGTCCTTTGAGTACTTGTTGATCGACCATCGGAATACTCCCTTACGGTGTTGATTCGTTGTGGCTTGAGCCCCCTGGGCGGTATGCCGAACTCACTTGCAAGATCGGTGCCGAGGTTGTGCCGCCTGCCGTGCCACGCGATCTGGTCGCGAAAATACGCGAGTTGCGGAGGGCGGAATGTCCCTCGGCCGCCGACTGGGTGTTCGTTTCGGGGCCAGGTTGTCGGACCACAATCCAGTGGTCTTGGGCCGTTCCGGCGAAATAATGCATTGGCAGGCAAGAAACTGGTCTCGAAGCACCCAACCAAGAAAGCCCCCCGACATGGCCCGACCTGTGGCAGTCAACATTCCGCACCAACTCGGCAAAGACGAGGCGCGGCGCCGGCTGCAGACCGGTTTCGCTAGCATGGAGCGAACGCTGGCCGGTGGGCTGATGGGGGCGGTGACGTTCAGCGAACGCTGGGAGGGGGACCGGTTGTTCTTCGCCGGACGCGGGCTAGGGCAACAGATCACCGGCACGCTCGAAGTGCTGCCCGACTCGGTGCAACTGCAAATCGACTTGCCCGAGATTCTAGCGTCGCTCGCCGACCGACTGACGGGCCGGCTGAAGCAGGAGGGGCAGAAACTGCTGGGCAAGTGATCGAGAAGCGCGCGCGAAAGCCAGGGAGTTAATCCCCCTGGGCTTGGCGCGTGCGGCTGCTGGTGACCGCCGGCTGCTGCCGGCGAGTTACGGCGTTTGGGCCAGCGGGCTGCCGACGATCGACATCTGCCGATCGTATTCGAGCCGCAATTGATACTCGACCGCGAAGGCCTGCGGGCCCGAGGCCTTGGCCGGCACGTCGACGTCCCAACGCAGCAGCCCTTTGCCGTGCTGCGCCTGACGATAGCGCGGGTCTTCGCTCAACTCGCGGCCAGTCGAAACGAGCGTCAGTTTGACTTCGCCATCCTTGGCCTTGGGCACGCGATCGAACAAGCGGACCGCGGTGGCGTCGGCGCCGAAGTTGTCGATCGACACGCGATAGGTGAAGTCGACGACGCGGTTGCCCCCTTGGATGGCTTCGTCCTTTTTGACCAGCTCGCGCGTCGCCCTCAGCGAAGAATCGATACCGAAGCCGAGCGTGAAGGTTTCACCCACCGCGACGGTCGGCAACTGCCCTTGGCCGACGAACTGATCGGCCAGGTAGCTTGAGACCGGTCCGGCCAAGAGCACGGTTTCGCCCTGGTTGGTCACCAGCGCTTCGTCGTAGACGTGCGCGGTCAACACCGGCGAGGCGAGCTTGTAGAAGTCGCCTTCCAGCGGGAGCAGGGCGATCTGCACGAGCTGTTGATCGGCGCGACTGGGGAGCGAAGTGCGCATTGGCAAGCGATAGGTGACGCTGACATCGGCGGTGCGCGGCTCGACGGACGGCTTGCCGGGGCCGAATTCGCGGCGGCTCAACAGATCGAGCACCTGGTCCTGCGCGGCCACGCGATTGAGCTCGACGTCGAACGGATTGACCACGGGACCGCTCTCGCTGAACGGGTCAGCATCGGATTGCGCCAGGCCCGGCATCCCCGATTGTTCGGCGGGGCCATTGGCGCTTTGGGCGCGCGAGTTCTCGAGTTGCCGGCGGCGCTCGTTGAGCTCGCTCTTGGCGGCGGCGTAATCGCGCGCGGCGGGCTCCGCGGCCGCCTGCTGCACGGGCGCATCGTGAACCAGTGAGATCGTCAATGGCTCGAGCTCCGGCGCGCGAGCAACCAGCGACGGCGTGGCGGTCGACAGGATCATGTTCACGTCCGACCAGTCTTCGCCACTCATCTGCTGGATTTGCGCGTTGTATTCAAGCGACACGCGCTTGTGATCGGCGGCCGCGCGGGCGGCGTAGCTCGGCGACCAGGTCGCATTTTGCACCAGGTAGTTGAGCCGCAGCTTGCCGGCGTCGGCCGTCAGATTCGTCAGCACCACGGCTTCGCGCGCGGTGCGGGCGGTGCTGCCGGTGAGCACGGCGCGCTGGCGATTCACCAATTCGAGCTGGCCGGATAGCTCGCGGCGCTGTTTGCCGAGCTCGAGTTCCTGGTCGGCGAATTCTCTCCGCTGCGTGAGCAGATATTCGCTCAAAGCGCGCAGCGTGTCGGCGTTGAGCACCCCTTGCGTCAGCTCGACCGTGGCCGTGGGGGCGACGAATTGCTCGAGCTTGGTGAGGTAGGCCTTCTGTTCGTTGAGCACATTCTGATGCTGCTGGTTGGCGGTCAGTTGGTCTTCGATGGCGCGCTGCTGTTCGTCGAGCTTGCGCACCTCTTCGCGGACGTCGGCCGACATCGGTCGCTGGCGATAGCGGACGCTACGGACTTCGATCCCCTCGGCCCCTTCGGCAAAGATGCTGCCGGCCACGACATGCTCCGGCAGATCGGTGACGATCACTTCGCGCAGGCCGGCCGGACCGGGAACATCGACCAACCGCGTGACCAGGGCCTGGCCGCGATAGACGGTGACCGTGTCGAGCGTGCCATGGGCTTCGAGCGATTCGATGGCCTGCGCATTTGAGGTGATACAGGCGGCGACCAAGGTCGCGGCGACGACAATTGGTGTGCGCATGGTCTGTAACTCCAGGCTAGTGGTTTGGTCGGTGGTCAGCCCCCCCGCTTGGTTTGACGCCTGGGCCGGGGTGGAAGTTCCGCGAGGGTTCCAGCGGGCCAACCACCCTCGCGGGCGAACTCGGATTGGCCCCCCGCGGCGATCCGTCTACTATTGGAACGAGCGCAGGCCGGCTAGTGCCGGCCGACGTATCCTCGGAATCGGAAGGTATTGGCGTGAACGGTGTTTCGGCACGGCGCGTGGCTGGCGACTATGGCGCGCAAGCGGCCCACAGCGATCGCCCATTGCGACGACGGTTGTCGGCGCGGCAGATGATCGCGCTCTCGGCCGCGCTCGTCGCGGCGCTGGCTGCCGGCTGGTGGACCTGGAATGAAGTGCGGCGGCCGGCCGAGCCAGCGGGCGAAACGGCCGCGGTGCCAGCCGCGAAGCTGCTGGCCGACATCCCGTTCGACGGCGCGCAGGCGTACGAATATCTCAAACAGATCTGCGAACTGGGGCCGCGCCCCAGCGGTTCGGCCGGCATGGCGGAACAGCAGAAGCTGCTTGTCGAGCACTTCAGTAAACTCGGCGTGCCGCCTACGGCGCAGCGCTTCCGCTATCGGCATCCGCTGACGGGGCAGGCGGTCGAGATGGCCAACCTGATCGTCTCTTGGCATCCCGAGCGCCAGGAGCGGATTCTGTTGTGCGCGCATTACGACACGCGCCCTTATCCCGATCAAGATCCGCGCAATCCCAATGGCGTGTTCCTCGGCGCCAACGACGGCGCCAGCGGCGTGGCGCTGTTGATGGAACTGGGGCGGCACATGCCGTCGCTCGGCGGCAAGTATGGTGTCGACTTCGTGTTCTTCGACGGCGAGGAGTTCGTCTTCAACGACACCGATCCGTACTTTCTGGGGAGCGAGTGGTTCTCGCGACAGTACGTGGCCGAGCCCCCGGCCCACCGGTACCGTTGGGGCGTGCTGCTCGACATGGTGGCCGACGCCCAGTTACAGGTCTTTCAGGAGCGCAACAGCGTGCTCTGGCCCGACACCAAGCCACTGGTCGATTCGATCTGGAGCACGGCGCGGCGGCTGGGCGTGCGCGAGTTCATTCCGCGCGTCAAGCACGAGGTGCGCGACGACCACCTCAAGCTGCGGAACATCGCCAAGATTCCGACCTGCGACGTGATCGATTTCGATTATCCTTATTGGCATACTGAAGCTGATACGCCCGCTCACTGCTCACCGCTGAGCCTGGCCAAGGTCGGTTGGGTGGTGCTGGAGTGGCTCGGCGAGCCGCGGTAGGTTGCGCTTCGGTGCGACCCGCGACGCGCCCGATTGGAAGCGAGCATTCGTTTGGTCGCCGTACTTGCAGAAACCTGGCATTTGAACTGGGCGGTTTGCCCGGCGGCGCTGTTGGGCCTGACGACCACCGATCTGCCGATCGATCCACTGCGCCTGGCCGTGGCCTTGGGGCCGGTCGTTACCTATTTGTTTGCCATCGGCTGGCTGAACCTTGGGCGGCGGCCCCACCTGGCGACCGGCACGCGCGACACCGCGGCGCTGTGCGTCGCGCTATCGGGGATGGCGCTGGTCGGGCCGATCGAGCTGTTCTTTCCGATGGATGCGGCGGCCAACTTTGGCCCTTACGTAACGTGGTTGTTGTGCTTGTCGCTCTACGCGCTGATCTGCTCGTTCGTGGTCTTTTCCGAGCGGCCGCGGCTGGTCATCTACAACGCCACGAGCGGGCTGGTCCGTGAAGTGCTCGAAGAGTTGACTCCGCAGCTCGACGACCACGCACAGTGGGCGGGGCATACGCTGGTGTTGCCCGCGCTCGGCGTGGAATTGCACCTGGGGACCTCGCCGGGAATGCGCTGCGTGAGCTTGACGGCCGCCAACGAGCGGCAAAGCCTGGCCGGCTGGCGGCGCTTGGAAGCGGCGCTCCGCGCGGCGCTGGCCAACGTCGAAGTCGAGCGCAATCCGCTCGGCTTGAGCATGGCCGTGATCAGCGTGCTGGTGGGGTTGGCCGTGCTTCTGGTGCTGGCCGGCAACACCGAAGCGGTCGCCCGCGCCTTACACGAGATGTTGTTGCTGTAAGGCCCGCAGCTAGTGCGGCCGCCGAATCACTTGCGTATTCGGCGGTCGTGCTTTGCCAACCCTAATGCATAGGGCGGATAAAGCACTAGAAGTACAACCGCACCATCGTTTCGGCGACGCAGGCGGGCTTGCTCTCCCCTTCGATCTCGAAGGTTTGCTTGTAGGTGATCGTCGCCCCCTCTTGGCATTCCTTGAGTTCGGCCAGTTGTGTCGTCATCCGCACGCGAGCGCCTACTTTGACAGCGTTGGGGAATCGCACGCGGTTGAGCCCGTAGTTCACGCCCATCTTCACCCCTTCGACCGTGAAGCTTTGCTGCGCCAGCGCCGGGCAAAGCGCGAGCGTGAGAAAGCCGTGGGCGATCGTCTGGCCGAACGGGCTTTCGCGCTTGGCCCGCTCGGGGTCGACGTGCAGCCACTGATGATCGCCCGTGGCATCGGCGAACTGATCGACCTGCCGCTGGGTGACCTCGACCCAGTCACTGGTGGCGATGTTCTGGCCGAGGAGCGACTTGAGCTCTTCGAGACCGTGGATGACTCGCGGCGGCATGGCGCGGCTCTCAGCAAAAGTCAATCGGACCCCCTGTCCGACGTCGATGTTCGATTCTAAGTATTGCCTTGCCCGCGCCAAGGCAAACGGCGCTGTCGCCGGCTTCGACGAGGCCGGGCACGACTTTATTACTGGGGTCAGTGACTCGGCTACAGCGTGGTCGCGCAAGGAGCGGAGAGGGACAGTCCCCAGCGATGACCGCCCCCCGGGCTACAGCGTCCAGGGGGCCCGCATCGGCGGCGTCAGCAACGAGTCGGCCTGCGAATCGTCGAGGAACTTTTCGGCCTGCGGATCCCACTTCAGTTGGCGCCCCGTGAGCATGGCAATGTTGTTCAGGTGACAGATCGTCGCCGTGCGGTGGCCGATCTCGGCGGCAGCAACGGGCTGCTCGCGGCTCTTCACCGAATCCAAGAAGTTGCGATGATGGCCCGGGCTGCGCCCCAGTTGCACGTCGCCGTCGCCGAGCTTGATGTCGAGCAACGAGGCGGGCTCGGCTTCGAGCCGGCCCCCGTGAATGTGGACCATGATCCAACCGTCGGAACCTTCGAACTTGACGCCGCGCGGACCGACCGCCCTGCCGATCATCTTCACGCCGTTGGCGTAGGTGTTCACGAACTCGTAATCCCAGAAGACGTCGTACAGGCTCGTGGCCGAGCGCGTGCCGCGGCACTCGATTTCGACCGGGCCGGTGTCGTCGGTCCCCATGCCCAACTGGCCGATGTCGATGACGTGGGCGCCGCGGTCGGTCATCTCGCCGCCGCCGTAATTGAGAATGAATCGCCAGAAGAAATGGCAGCGCTTCTCGGTGTAGGGCACAACCGGCGTGTGGCCGAGCCAGAAATCGTAATCGAACCCCTCGGGGACCATCATCGGCGGTGGCACGTCCTTGATCTCGCGCACCTGCTTGTGATGCCCGTCGTCGCAAGGCAGGTTGATGTGCACGGTGTGCAGCTTGCCGAGGCGCCCGCTGCGGACCAACTCGCAGGCGAAGCGGGCGTTGTCTCCTGATCGCTCCTGGCTGCCGGTCTGCACGACCCGCTGGTGTTGCTCGGCGGCCTGGCAAATGGCCCGGCCTTCGGCCACGGAGTTGGCCAGCGGCTTCTCGCAGTAAACGTCTTTGCCCGAGCGGAGCGCGGCGATCGACGCCAGGGCATGCCAGTGGTCGGGGGTCGAGACGTGCACGGCGTCGATATCGCTACGCTCGCAAATGCGGCGGAAGTCGCTCTCGGCGGCGCAATCGTCGTTGCCGTACTTCTTGTTGACCTGCTCACGCGCCTTAGCAAGATGGTCGGCGTCGACATCGCACACCGCCACGAACTGCACTTCGGCAAAGTCCATGAAAGCGCCTGTGTTGTGCTGCCCTTTGCCGCCGGTGCCGATGGCAGCCATCACGATCCGCTCGCTGGCGGCCACCCCGCCCGCTAGACCGAGCGCCGAGGGTCGCACGAAATATGGCGAGGCCATCGCGCCGGCCGCGCCGGCGGCCGCCTTGCGCAAGAACTGTCGACGATTGGAGCGGTGCGTCATGGGTGGGGCCTTTGCTGACTGGTTCGGCGGCGTTGCTTGCCGGGTGTGTGTGGCGCGGATCGATCGTGAGCTCCAGTATCGTTGACGGCCCGCGGCGCTGGCAAGCAACGACCTGGATCAATGACCTGGATCGATGAAAGCGGTCATCGAAAACCAGTAGCAGTTTCGAAACCGGCATTGAACCAACGGCGGGTGCCACTGCCAGAAGCCTGTAGCAGTGCTGTGTTGAACATTTTTCACCGCTCGGTAAGCCTGCAGTGGCACCCAGCGGACGTGCGAAGCTGGTCGCACCGATTACACTGAAATGCATGGTGAAGCTGACCGCCCTGCCGCAGTACCTGCGTAATTCGACCCGCGCCGTCGAGGTCGTGTCGATCCTCAGCAAGTACGGCCTGGCCAATTGGGCCAGCCGGCTCGATTCGCGATTTGCCGACGGGCTGTTCAAGTCTCCCAACGGCGAAGTGCTGGCCCGCTACAAGCCTGCGGTGCGAATTCGCCTGGCCCTGACCGAATTGGGGCCGACGTTCATCAAGCTGGGGCAGATTCTCAGCACGCGCCCCGACCTGGTGGGGGTGAACGTCGCCGCCGAACTCTCGAAGCTGCAGGCCGATGCTCCGGCCGACGCCTTCGACCGCGTGCGACAAACGATCGAAGCCGAGATGGGGCAACCGCTCGAAGAGATATTTGCCGAATTCGAGGAAACACCCTTGGCTTCGGCCTCGATCGGACAGGTCCACCGCGCGCGGCTGGTGTCGGGCGAGCGGGTCGTCGTCAAGGTGCAGCACACCGGTATCGAACACAAGATTCGTAAGGATCTCGACATCCTGGCGGCGCTGGCCGAGCTGGCCGAGATGATCCCGGAGTTCAAGAACTACCGCCCGCGCGAAACGACGGCCGAGTTCCAGCGTACGCTGCTGCGCGAATTGGACTTCGGCCGCGAAGAACGGAACATGCAGGAGTTCGCGTCGAACTTCGCCGACGATCCGCGGGTGCACATTCCGCGCACATTCGCCGAGCTGACGACCGGGCGCGTGTTGACGATGGAGGAGCTTCAAGGGATCAAGCTGTCGCAACCCGAGCGGTTGCTGGCCAGCGGCGCCGATCTGACCGAAATGGCGCGGCGCGGCGCCGAGCTGTACATGGAGATGATCTTCACGCACGGCTTCTATCACGCCGATCCGCATCCCGGCAACATCCTGATTCTCGATGGCGGCGTGATCGGGCTGTTGGACTACGGCATGGTCGGCCGCATCGACGAGAACCTGCGCGAAGACATCGAAGAAATGCTCGTGGCGATCGTCGATCAAGACCCCGTCCACCTGACGTCGATCATCACGCGCATTGGCAAAGTACCGGCGGGGCTCGACACCACGGCCTTGAGCGTCGACGTGGCGGACTACGTTTCGCAATATGCCAACCGCCGCTTGGACGAATTTCGGCTGGGCGCCGCGCTCAACGACATGACCGAAATCGTCCGCCGCTATCAGATCATGCTGCCGGCGCGCGTGGCGCTATTGATCAAGGTGTTTGTGATGCTCGAGGGGACGTCGCAGCTATTGAATCCCCGGTTCAACCTGATCGAGGTGATCGCGCCGTATCAAAAGAAGATGATCTGGCGGCGACTCTCCCCGACGAGGCAGATGCGCAAGCTGCGCCGGATCTATCGCGAGCTGGAGCTGCTCGCCCAGGTGCTGCCGCGCGGCATTGTCGATATTCTCGAGCAGGTGCAGACCGGCAAGTTCGACGTCCACCTCGACCACCGCGGGCTCGAGCCCTCGGTCAATCGCCTGGTTTTCGGGCTGCTGACCAGTTCGCTGTTTCTCGGTTCGACACTCTTGTTGAGCCGGCACGTGCCGCCGCTGGTGCAAGGCGTTTCGGTGCTGGGGGCCGCCGGCTGCGCCATCAGTTTGCTGCTGGGGTTGCGGCTGGTGCGGGCCATCAACAAGTCGGGACATCTCGATCGCAAGCGCTAGCGTACCCGCCGCCAGCAGTTCGGCAGGCCCGGAGTCGCCTTGACGCCGATGGCCGTCGCGGATACAAGCTGGCCCCTTTTTCTGGTTCGCAAACGAGGAGCCACGCCATGCGCCCGTTTCATAGTCTGGTCGTCGTTCGTTGTCTGGCCTTACTGACGCTGCTTAGCCTGGTGCCGGCCGGTGCCCGAGCGGCCAAGGTCGACCAGGTGGAAATCGCCGGTCTGCATCTGTGCTGCGGCGGTTGCGTGGCCGAGCTCGAACAGGCTCTCGAAGAAGTCGAAGGGGTGAGCGATTTGTCGATCGACCGCAAGTCGCGGACCGCCCGCTTTCGCGTCCCCGACGCCGCCACCCGCAACGCCGCGCTCGAAGCGGTGACCGCCGCCGGCTTCTATGGCACGGCCATGCATCACGAAGAGCCGGTGCCGATGATCGCCGCCACGATCAGCGAACCAACCAAGGCCGATCGCATTGTGCTGACGGGCGTGCACTTGTGCTGCGCCGGCTGCACGAAGGCCGTGGTCAAAGCGCTGGAAGACGTCGAATCGGTGGTGGCCGTCGACTGCGATCTGAAGTCGCGCACCGTCACGCTGACCGGCAAGGATCTTGACGTGGCGGTCATTTACGAGCAGTTGCACCAGGCTGGGTTCCACGGCAGGATGGAGGAGTAGCCTGCCAAAGATCTCCTGCTGCTGGGGACAGTCCTGATTTTGTCTAATAATCCGCGAAGAACGGGCCTGTTCGCCCGCTGGTTGCGCCGCGGAATCGCCGGTGCAGTGGTGGCAATCGCCTTCGCGCCGCCGCTAGCTCGCGCGGTCGAGCAGGTCTCTCTACGACGCGGCGACGAAGAATTGCAAGTCACCGGGCGGGTGCTCGTCACGGCCGAAGACGGCGGTCTGCTGTTCGAAACGACGGCCGGTGCTCTGCTGACGATCGAGCCGGCCGATCTCGTGCGCCGCAGCAGCAACGATCGACCGTTCGCGCCGCTCGACGCCGAACAACTCGCCGAGCAGGTGTTGGCCGAATTGCCGGCAGGTTTCGACGCACATCGCACCGCCCATTACGTCGTCTGCTACAACACGTCGCGTTCGTACGCCCAATGGTGTGGCGGCGTGTTCGAGCGGCTGTACGGGGCGTTCACGAACTTCTGGACTCGCCGCGATTTCGAATTGCCGGCGCCTGAGTTTCCTTTGGTGGCGATCGTCTTCGCCGACCAGCAACAGTACGGCGACTACACGCGCAAGGAGCTCAAAGACGCGGCCGCCATGCTCGGCTATTACAACCTCAAGACCAACCGCATGGCGCTCGTCGATCTGACCGGCGTGACTCGTTTGCGCTCCACGCGACGAGGACGCGGCTCGGCGGCCGAGATCAATCTGCTGTTGTCGCAGCCCGCCGCTGAGCGCAGCGTGGCCACGATCGTGCACGAGGCGACGCATCAGATCGCGTTCAACACTGGCTTGGCGACGAGGCTGGCCGATATCCCCTTATGGTCGAGCGAAGGGCTGGCCATGTACTTCGAAACGCCCGACTTGGGGAGCGGCAAGGGATGGCGCACGATCGGGGCCGTGAACACGGTGCGGCTCGAGCAGTTTCGCGATTACCTCGCACGGCGGCCGAGCGACTCGTTGAAGACGCTGGTCGAAGACGATCGCCGCTTCCGCGACCCGCGCCTGGCGACCGATGCCTATGCCGAAGCCTGGGCATTGACCTACTTTCTCGTGCGGCAGCGCTGGGAGCAGTATGCCGCTTACACTCGCCTGCTGGCCGCCAAGGGGCCGCTGGTCTGGGACACTCCGGCCGAGCGGATCGACGATTTTCAAAGTGCGTTCGGCGACCTGACCGCCCTCGATGCCGACTTCTTGCGGCAAATGCAGAAGTTACGGTAACGCGCGCCGGCGAGTGCGTTCGTGCCTAGTTTGTCGGCGGCGCACCCCCCATCTTCTGGAAGCCGACTGGCAATTCGGCCACCGCTCTAGTTCTGCCCGGTCGACTCCGCGCGGCCGCGCGCCGGCTCCCGCATGCCTGCGGAAAAGCTATCTTTGTCATGGCCCGAAGGAGAGTTGTCCGTGCCCGAAGTGCTCGATGCGCCCGCCGCTTGCGGCGAACAACGACAGGCCCACCGCTTTCCCGTTGTCGAGGAGCGCCAGGCCACGCTCGTCGAGATTCGCCGCCGGCGATTCGAGGCTCGTATCGTCGACGAGTCGGCCAGCGGATTGCAGATCGTGGTGACCGCACCGATCGAGTTGACGCTCGCCATGCAGGTGCTGGTCTATGCGGGCGATGCCTGGCTGCCGGCTGAAGTCGTCCGTTCCGAGATCCGCACTGGCGAGACGATTGTCGGGCTGCGGCGTCTCGAAGAAACGTTTGACCCAGATGCGGTGTCGACGCGCGACTTTCAACTGCGCGACTTGATGCCGGCCGGCATCTTCTTCTGGTTGGTGGCCCTGGCGCTGGTCGCCTTGGTGGTGCTCGTCGTTATTTCGCCGACCCCGGAGCCGGCACCGCGTGCGGTTCGGCCGAGTTCGCGACCCTTGGGTGCGTCGAGCACATCCGTGGGACGATCGACGATGAGGTCGAGCCGGACGGTATCGGGATCGTCGTCGCCATCCCGATCGACGAGGCCATCGGCCGCGAGCCGACCGACGCCATCGGTGACCCCTCGGTCGAACCCGGTGGTGGAGCCCGCCGGCGCCAGCAGCGCGGTGGCCGCCAGCCCCGCGGATCGCCGCTCGTCTGGAAGCAGTGCGGTCCGACAGTCGAACTTGGGGGTGCTCGCCGATCCGCAGGTCGCTACGGAGCTCGGCTTGAGCGACGAGCAACGCCGCGCGCTCGAAGAACTTGAGCGACAGACGCCGGCTGATCAGTTGCCCGCAGCGGCGCTCGAAGTGCTGACACCTGCCCAGCGCGAACAGTTGCGCCAGCGTCAGGCGGCGGCGACGGCAACACCATGAAGCCGAGGGCGTAATCGACCCTGTTGCGAGGCTGTAGTGTCCTAAGACATGTCCTACGACTGTGACACTGCCTGGATAACCACCTGGATACTACCCGTAACGCCAGCGCCTTGACGGCCGGCGGCCCGGGCCGCAAGCTGTGGATTCGGCGAGCGGGCTTGAAAGCGAGCGTGGAACGAGCGTATTGCCTCGTCGGCGACAGAGGCTATCGTTTCAGCGCTTGCCGTTTTACGACGCGCGAGAGTGGCGGAATTGGCAGACGCGCTGGACTTAGGATCCAGTGGGGAAACCCGTCCGGGTTCGACTCCCGGCTCTCGCATTCGTCAGTGCAGGTCGATGCAGATCGTGCCCGCTTGGTGCGATTTGTCGCACGTGGCTCGCGGCTTTTCGCAATTTTCAAAGCGACGACGTCACCTAGTTCATCGCC
>JBFXAH010000038.1:0-41109 GCA_050184475.1 Pirellulales bacterium
GTTTCCCCATCGTGTCGGCTCCTCGGGTTGCGACCCCCCGCCAGCACACAGCTCGCGACCGGGTCTGTCCATCTTCACCCGAGAAAGCCTCTCACACCACGATTCCCAGAAACCTTGAGCTATACAATGGCGCTTACTCTTGGACGCAAACTGAAACGGTTTGCGTCCTGGTTGCGTCCTAACGGGCGGTTTTGCGTCCTAGGCGGGAATGTCGCGCGAAGAGGCCCTTCTCTCTCTCTCTCCATGTCCGTAATTTTGCGTCCGGTGCGTCCGGGAGATTTGATATTGAGCCCGAACTCGATTAGGCGGCACAATTTGGGGCGTGTAACACGTCGACATTTTGCGTCCGGGTTTGCGTCCGCTTTGCGTCCGGCGCAACGGTTTTGCGTCCGGGTTGTTACAGCGAAGCAGTGGTCAGCGGTCAGGGGCTAGTGATCAGGGGTCAGGGGTCAGCCGATCGCGCCGCGCGAGCGGCGGCAGCGCTTAGCCGTGGGCGCCCAGCCCACGGTCCGCGTCGCCATCGAACCAGCGAAGCCGCGCAGCGGCGACATTTCATTTCTTCCCCGTGGTCTCGCCAAGGAACATGGATCTCGCGCCAAGGCGCGAAGGCGCAAAGAAGGCATTGTTGTTATCCGCAGATTTCGCCGATTCACGCAGATTGGCAGAGCGGACAGGTCAACAAGCAACTCGGTTGTGAAACAGATTGCCCGATCTCGGGTGCCACTGGCTCTGCCGGCTCTGCCAGTGCTCAGCAGCGTGATGGCCGAACAGCTCATTTGTGTAATCGGTGAAATCTGTGGATTACGAATTCATGCGGAGTAGCCCGCCGCGCGGGGCCGACAAGCGAGTTGTCGGCGGTGCTACCTCGGCTTGTACCCGGCGTTTGCCGCGGAGTGGGTGGAGCTCCGCAGAGGCATGTTTTAAGAATCTGTGTTCCTTGGCGGCCTCTGCGGTTCAGAAGATCCTTAAAAGGACCACAATTGAGGGCGTGCACATTCGTGTGCCGGCTGCCGCGGCCTGCGATAAGTCGCAAAACATCTGGACTGTCTCCGCTATTGTCCAGGGCCTAGTGGCCAAAAGCAATCATGAAGTGTACAGATTTATGATCTTGATATGAGGCTCGCCTGGCCGATCCACCGAGGGGTTGTCACACGACGGGGTCCATGACCTACTCGCCGGCGTTGGGGTCAGGAGAATCCTCGTCAGCATTCTCGGCAGTCGGTGAATCCGGCGCTCGAACTCTCAATCGACCGGGTTCGGCGGTAATGATGGCGCCTGCAAGTAACTCAGCGCCATGAGAGACTAGGACCGCGGCGCAAACTTCGGCCTGTCTCCCTGCTCGAAAACCCGCCAGGCGCAAAATGCCGAAGTGCCGGAGATTTCTCAATATAGCTAATTCACCGAAGTCTTTATCCAAGGTGACAAGAACTCTCTCTTCGGCGAATGCGCGAGCCAGAAACTCCTCGTCGCCAGGATCACGCGGCCACGAGCCGGCCCAAACGACATCGTGGCCGAGCGTCCGTAATGGCTCGGCCACTTTGCCCCAGACGCACGAGTCCAAGAGGACTTTCACGGCGAACCCGTATCGATTGTCAGCGGCTCAATCCGCTCGTTTTCGACGCGGCGTTTCGCGAATGCCAGGCAAGCCAAAACGTCGTCGCGCTCCAGCCAAGGGTAGCCATCGAGAATCGTGGGGATGTCGTCACCGGCCGCCAGCATCCCCAGCACGTGTTCGACAGCCAGACGCCGACCGCGCACGATTGGCTTGCCACCGAAAATCTGCGGATTGACGGTAATGCGAGCGAGGAGTTGAGTTTCGTCCATCGGTATGTCCTGCAGTTTTGTGTCGGCTGCGGGCCGGACAATTCAGTTCGACCGATTCTCGGATTCTACTAAGGCGCGCAGCTTCTCGAAATCTGCGGCCAGCTCGAGCACTTTTGTCGACGAGAAACGTCGTCTCCTGGAGATGATGTGCTTCGAGTGCCTTGTAGCGATCTTACCAGGAGAGCGTCTCGTCCGTGACCTACTTCGCAACCTTGATCCAGCCGAAGCCCTGGTAGTCGCCTGCCGCCATGGTTTATTTCTCGGGCGGCGAAACTCGTGCTTATTCAGGTATGGCAGGCACGCCAGTAATCAGCGAGTGGAGCACGTCGGGATTGAGGTCGGCGCCACAGGGCCAAACGACCGTTCCCAGTTCGGCATTCAAGGTCGCCCGAGAGAACTCACGGCGATCAGCCAGCGACGCAAAGACACCCGTGAAGGTCACACACTTTGAGACGTCGATAATGCCCTCGGCGCCATCGTCGAACCACAGCCGCAGCCGGTAGTCGTCCAAGGGTTCAACGCGAACAATGTCGTTGAGCATTCCGTCACTCCGCCCCAGCCAAGCCCGTTAACCCGAAGACCCCTCACCCGGTCGGAGCGACGCGTCGCTCCGACCTCCCTCTCCGCTCGACTGAGCCTGTCGAAGTCCACAAGGGGAGAGGGGATTTCGTGCATGACCTATTTGCGCAACCTTATCCAGCCGAAGCCCTGGTAGTCGCCTGCAGCCATGGCCTATTTCTCGTGCGGCTCTTCGAGGTACGTGTAGCCGCCGAGGCCATCTTCGTAGAACCGCAGCAACTGCCCGGCCTGCTGGTAGCCCAGGCGGCCGTCGCGGACCGCCGCTTCGACGTCGGTGCGCAGTTGCCGCACCAAGATGTTGGGGTCGAACTCGACATACTCCAGCACTTCGCGGACGGTGTCTCCCTTGATCACCGTTTCGAGCACCACGCCGCCGTTGCTGTCGATGCTCACATGCACCGCGTTCGTGTCGCCGAACAAGTTGTGCAAGTCGCCGAGAATTTCCTGGTAGGCGCCGACCAGGAACACGCCGAGGTAGTACGGCTCGCCGTTGAAGGTGTGCAACGGCAGCGTCCGCTTGACGTCGCGCAGGTCGATGAACTGATCGATCTTGCCGTCGGAGTCGCAAGTGATGTCGCCGAGCACGGCCGGCGTCGTCGGCCGTTCGTGCAGGCGATGGATCGGCATCACGGGAAACAACTGCTTGATCGCCCAACTGTCGGGAATCGACTGAAACAGCGAGAAATTGCAGAAGTACGTGTCCGACATCAGCGTGTCGAGCCCCTGCAAGTCTTCGGGCACGTATTCGAGCTGCCGTACGAGCCGCTGCAGTTTGCGGCAGATCGCCCAGAACAGGTTTTCGGCCAGGCAGCGCTGGTCGAGCGACAGATAGCCCCCCGTGAACAGGCTCATCGACATGTCGAGGGCCTGCTGGGCGTCGTGCCAGCCTTCGAGCGCGTTGCGGACATTGAGGTTCTTGTAGGTGTCGAGCAGATCGGCGATCGGCTTCTCGGTGTCGTCGCCCAGTTCCTGGGGCACGGCCTCGTCGCCGAAGCCCGAAACGCCCAGCACGTTGAAGATCAGAGCGGTGTGGTGGGCAACGATCGCCCGGCCACTTTCCGAAACGATGGTGGGATGAGCAACGCCTGCCTCGTCGCAGATGCTCTGCACGTGGAAGACGACGTCGTTGGCGTACTCTTCGAGCGTGTAGTTGACGCTCGACTCGAAGTTGGTCTGCGAGCCGTCGTAATCGACACCGAGTCCGCCGCCGACGTCGAGGTACCGCATGCCGGCTCCGGCTTTCGACAGTTCGCAATAGATGCGGGCCGCTTCGACCAGCGCTTCCTTGATGTGGCGAATGTTGGGGATCTGGCTCCCCAGGTGGAAGTGCAGCAGTTGCAGGCAATCTTCCATCCCCAGGCTTTTCAAGTGCGCCAGGGCTTGCAGCACTTCGGTGGCGGTGAGGCCGAACTTCGAGCGATAGCCCCCCGAAGACTGCCAGCGCCCCGAGCCGCGGGCGGCCAACTTGACGCGCACGCCAATCGACGGACGCACACCGACTTTCTCGGCGTAGTCGAGGATCAGGCCCAACTCGGTGTATTTCTCGACGACCGGGATGACCATGCGCCCCATCTTGTGGGCCAGCATCGCCATCTCGATGAATTCGGCGTCCTTGAAGCCGTTGCAGATGATCGGCGTGTCGTTCGAAGCCGTGGCGACCACGGCCAGCAGTTCGGGCTTGCTGCCGGCCTCGAGCCCGAAGCGGTAGGGCTTGCCGAACTGCAGCACTTCTTCGACGACTTGCCGCTGCTGGTTGACCTTGATCGGGTAGACGCAGAAGTAGCGACCGGAGTAGCCGTGCTGCGAAATGGCCGATTGAAAGGCGTCGTGGATTTCGCCGAGCCGATGTTTGAGAATGTCGGCGAAGCGAATCAGGATCGGCATCTCGATGCCGCGCAGTTGCAGGTCGTCGATCAGTTGCTTGAGATCGATCGCGCGGCTGGGCTCCTTCGTCGGATGCACCAGCAGGTTGCCGCTATCGGCCACGGAGAAATAGCCCTTACCCCAGCGGGCGACGTCGTACAACTCGCTGGCATCGACGCTCGACCAGAGCTTGACCGAGTCGGTGAACGTGTTGTTGCGGCCGGTGATCGTGCTCATGGTGCTCCGGGGCTCGCGTCCAAGAATGGAGACAAAAACCGGCGGCGCGCATCGGTGCGCCGCGCCCGAACCCTTGAGTGTGTAAAGTGCTGCCCATTCAGGCAAGAGCCAGCGGGGGGAAGTTGCGCCGCGGGCGACTCTTGCGCGCTGTCTCAGTACGCCGCGAAGAGCTGCCAGACGACGATCCCCAGCCCCAGCGGCAGGCACCAGTAGGCGAAGTAGTGCAGCCGCCCGTGTTCGAGCCAGCGGAGCAGCCACCAGAGCGCGAACAGGCCGACGAGGAACGAAGTGCCGATGCCGGCCGCCATCTGTGCCGCCGTCAGCGAGGGCTCGCCGAGCGAGGCGTCGCCGGGCCTCAGCAGTTTGATGGCTTCGAGCAGGCAAGCTCCGCCGACAGCCGGCACCGAGAGCAGAAACGAGAACGTGGCCGCCGCGTCGCGCCGCAGACCGACTTTCAGCCCCGAAGCGATCGTGCTCCCGCTGCGCGACACCCCGGGGAGAATTGCCGAGGCCTGGAACGTTCCGATCCAGAGCGCCTGACGCCAACCGAGATCTCGATAATCGACGTCGCCGACGGGCTGGCGACCCCCCCAAATGAGCAGGCTGCCAGTTGCCAGCAGCCCGAAGCCGGTCAGCAGCACGTTCTCGAGCAACTCCTTCATTGCCAGATGCGCGAAGAGCCCGAAGGCGACAGCCGGCAGCGTGCCGACGACCAGCGGCGCGATCACGCGGCGATCGGCGCCCAACAGCCGCCACAGCCGGTGCCAATAGGCGAAAATCACAGCTAGCAGCGTGCCGGCATGCAGCACGATCGTCTGGCCGTGCAGATCTTGATTGGCGCGGCCGGTCAACCGCGTCAGCAAGGCGTCGGCCAGCACGAGATGGCCATCGGAGCTGATCGGCAGAAACTCGGTGAGCCCTTGGACGGCGCCCAGCACGACGATGTTGAAGAGTTCGGACACAGGCTTACTCAGAGCTGGGCCGACGCCGGCCGTTGGATCGTAGCTGTCGAGCGGATTGCTGGCCCAAGGTGCGGAACGCAGTCCCAATGTGAAGAATTGGTTGCTCCGGCAAGGATTGGTCCAGCAGCGAGCCCAAGCAAGCGCCGGTGTCGGAAAAATCGCTCGTTGCCGCGCCCTACGGGGGTGAGTTTCGACGGTCAGTTCGTGTTTGGCGGCCGCGGAGGTGTCGTTGCAGTCGGCAGACCGTGCGAGCAGGGTGTGCCGCGATGGCGCTGCGCGCGAGCCCCATTGTCGGGGCGCGTGAATTTGCCATAATGCGATTCCCCTGGCAAGTTGAGTGGCGGACCGCGGCGGAGCGCTTGATGTATCGCGATTTGAGTTTGCAGACCTTGGGCCTGGCGGCGACGCAGGCCGAGCAGATCGAATTGGCCCTGACCTACGGGTTCCGCGGTCTCGATCTGGATGTCGTCGAGTTTCAAGAGCGCGTCGCCACTTACGGAATGCCGCACTCGCGTCGCCTGCTCGACAGCGCGAAGCTCAGGATCACGGCTTGCCGGCTCCCGCTCGATCCCGCGGCCGACGAGCCCGACTTCCGCCAGGCACTCGAGCAGTTCAAACCGCAAGCCGAGCTGGCCGCCGCCATCGGCTGCACGCGCGTCGTCACCACGTTGGCGCCCGGTTGCGACTCGCTGCCCTATCACGAGAACTTCGAGCTGCATCGCAAGCGCTTCGGCGAGATTGCCGCGGTGCTGGCGCCGCTCGAGATGCGGTTGGGCGTCGGCTTCGCGGCCGCGGCCAATTTGCGCAGCGACAAGTCGTTCGAGTTCATCCACAAGCTCGACGCGCTGGTCATGCTCGTCGGCACGGTCGGCGCCAAGAATGTCGGCGTGGTCGTCGATCTCTGGGATCACTACGCCTCGGGCGGAACGATCGAAGAGCTGCGCAAGCTCTCGCCCCAGCAGATCGTGCAGGTGTGCGTCGCCGACGCGCCGCTCGACCGCCCCCGCGAGGAGCTGACCAACGAAGAACGCCTGTTGCCGTGCGAAACGGGCGTCATCGATTTGCCCGCACAGTTGGTGTTGCTGGCCGAGGTGGGTTACGACGGTCCGATCACTCCGGTGCCCGACCGCCAGCGGATGGGCAACCTTGGTCGCGACGCCACGATTCGCCAAATCGGCGCCGCCATGGATCAGCTTTGGAAAGCGGCCGGGTTGACGCCGGGGGGCAAGCTCTCGGCCGTTCGCTCGTAGCCGCGCTTTCGCCCGCCGGTGCGCCGCTCTGTCGCCCCGCGATCTGCCGTCGGTCAAAGCTGATAAGCTGACAGGCTACGGAGAGCAATGGCGTGTGGCACTACGACCGCGGTCTCAAACTGACGAAGGCCGATCTGGCGATCGACGTCCGCCGGCGTCAACCGCGCGGGTTCGTCTCGCACGCCCATAACGACCACATGGGTCGGCACGAATTGGCGCTGTGCACACCCGCCACGGGGCGGCTTTATCAGCATCGGCTCGGTGCGCGCCCCGTGCTCGAAATGCCCTACCGCGAGCCGCTCGAATGGGGCGGATTGCGGCTGACGACTTATCCCGCGGGGCACTGCCTGGGCTCGGCCATGCTGCTGGCCGAAGACGGCTGCCAGACACTGCTCTACAGCGGCGACTTCAAACTCGGCAAGTCGCTCACCGCGGAAGAAGCCGAGCTGCCGCCGGCCGATATCCTGGTGGTCGAGAGCACCTTCGGCGATCCCCGCTATCGGTTGCCGCCGCGCGAATCGGTGATCGCCGAATTCATCGACCTGGTGCGGCGGTTGCTAGCTCGCGATTGCGTGCCGGTCGTGCAAGCCTACACGCTCGGCAAAGCGCAAGAGACCACGGCCATCCTCACGCGCGCCGGGCTGCCCGTGCTGCAGCACGCCGATGTCTTCGGTGTCAGCCAGGTCTACGAAGCATGTGGCGTGTCGCTGGGCGACTTCCGGCGCTATCCCGGCTATCCCTTGCCCGGGCATGTGATCGTCGTGCCGCCGCATGTGAATCGCTGGCGCCCACTGCCGGGGGTGAAACGCCAGGTGACGATCGCCCTGACCGGTTGGGCCGCGGTCGCCAGCTCGCGCCGCTGGTCGCAGGCCGATTACGCGCTGCCGCTGTCGGATCATGCCGACTACGACCAACTCTTCGCGGCGATCGCGATCGTCGACCCCAAGGTGGTGTTCTGCACGCACGGGCCGGCGTCGTTCGTCGATCATTTGCGCCGCGCGGGGATCGATGCCCATCCGCTCGACGGCCAGCCGTTGGCGGTGCACGCGGCCGGCGCTTGAAGCGGTCAACTGCGAATTCAGAATGGGTGCGGGCGACGGTTGTTAGCTGACTTCGCAGCAGAACTGCGTCACACGCGGACGTGAGCCACGGCGAGCATGCAGCGAATTATCGAGCCGAGTGCGGCGGTAGCGGTGGCGGTTCGATCGTCGCCAGCTTGTCGAGCCATTCGGCCAGCGCCCGTTGTTGCCGGGCGCGCAGCGGAGCGGGGGCCAGCGGATCGAAGTTCACGGGCCGGCCCAACACGCGCGTGAGCTGCCCGGCCGCCAACTGGCGCCGCGCGGCATCGTCGCGATCGAGCAAGGCCAGCCAGATGCGGGCATCGGCGGCCAGCCAGTTCACGACCTGATCGGGCCGATCGGAAGTCGAATCGCCGGCCAGCGAAGCAATGATCCGCCGCACGCGAAACCGCTGCTCGGCGTCGAGGTTCAGCGGATCGAGCGATTGCAGATAGGGGAGCACCTCGGCCCCCGATTCGCGCAGCGCCGCGTCGGCCGCCTGCCGCAGCGCGAAGCGATCGTCTCCCAACTGGGCCACGAGCCGAGCCACGCGGGCGCGATCGGGCACGCGCTGCTCCTTGGCCGCCGCGCACAGCGAGTCTTCGATCTGCTCGGCCATCCGCGACAGACCCCAACCTGGCCGCAGATTCTCCAACAGCGGCACCAGGTGCTCGCGACACAACTCGGGCTTGGCCAACAGCAGATGCCACAGCGTGGCGCCCCGCACCGAGGTGCGCTCGGCGCCGCTCCCCACGGTCAACTCCAAATCGCCGGTGTTGGGCTGGTTGAATTCCATGGTGGCGATCTTGGTCTCGCCGACCGGTTTGCGATCGATCCGCAGCGCGTCGCCCGCTTCGCTGTGGATGCGGACGCGGGTCATCCGATTGGCGGCCACGTAATCGATTTCGGGCACGCCGTTGACGAAGTCGATCGTCATCGATTCTTCGCGCCCTAAGCCGCGCGACGCGAAGGTCATCCGCCCGCCCAGGTTGTCCGACCAGCAGGTGATCCGGCCGCCGACGATCTCGAACTTCACCCGCTGAAACGCCGAGGCCACGCCCGGCGACACCCGCTGGGCGACGGCCGGCGGCACGTTGCGCACCCGTTGCGCCCAGGCACTGGAGCCCGCCCCTGGCAAACAACCGACGAGCACGATGAGGACGAAAGTCGCTCGCTTCATGGAATCGGGCTCGGTTCCGTCAGGTGGTCACTTCGGCTTGGCGAAGCAGTACAGCCGCCCCTCGGTACGTACCAGCAGGCAATCGTCGACCGCCACGGGCGTGGCCATGATCAACTCGCCCAACTCATTATGCGCCAGTTTTTCGAATTCGCGGCCCGCCTTGAGCACCACGACCAACCCCGACTCGTTGGCCAGATAAACTTTGCCGTCGGCGACCAGCGGACTCGGGCTGAAGGCGCCGGTGCGATCGGCCACGCGCTGGCTGTAGCAGACTTCGCCCGTGGCCGCGTCGAGCACCGTCATCACGCCCGTCTCTCGCAGCAGGTACAACAGGCCGTCGGCCACCGCGGGGGTCGGCACGTCGGGCGTGTTTTCCAGGCAACTCCATAGGCGATGCGTGCTCGTCACGTCTCCCTGACCGCCGGGCTTGATCGAGTAGAACGGTCCCCCCTTGGCGCTGGAGACATAAATCCGCTCGCCATCGGCGACCGGCGAGACGACGATCCGCAACGTGCGGTTCCCCTTGGGATTGATGTCGCCGTGGCGCCAGGTTTCTTGCCCGGTCTCGGCGTCGTAGGCGTTGGCCAGATCGGCGCCGCAAATGACAATCTCCGCCCGATCGGCGTACTCGAACACGCAGGGGCTCGAGTAGGCATCCTTCGATTCATCCTCGGCCGAGGTCACCCGCGGCGTCTTCCACTTGATGGCCCCGGTCTGCTTGTCGAGCGCGGCGATCAAGCTTTCGCCCTGGTGCAGATACGGCACATAGAGCGTGTCGTGATACAACAGCGGCGTGAAGCCGATACCAAACAACGTGCGATACCGGCCCAGCGAATCGTTGAGATTCACGGTCCAGACCAGCTCGCCATTCATGTCGAAGCAGGCGAGATCGCCGGTGCCGATCAATTGCCAGACGTGCTCTCCGTCGGTCACCGGGCTGCTGCTGGCGAAGTTGTTCTTGCCGTTGAAGCCGAGCTTGCGATTGCCGGTCCCCAGGTTGCGGCTCCAACGCTCCTTCCCCTGGCGATCGAGGCACACCAGCAGCAAATCCTGCCCGGCCGGCGTGCATACGAAGATGTTGTCCCCCGAGACCGCCGGGGTCGCGGCCGAGTGACCCGGCAGCGCCACTTCCCAACGCACGTTGGTCTGCGGTCCCAGCTCGACGGGCAAATCGTGCGCTTCGGTGGCGCCGGTGCCGTGCGGGCCGCGCATCTGGGGCCAATCGCCCCCTGGCGCGTGGGCCGCGATCGCAGTCGTCAAAACAAACCCGACCAGCAGCAGTTTCAAAACCTGGTTTGGGTGCCACTGCTGGCTTGTCCAGCAGTGAAAAGCGTGACTCGGCACTGCTAGTCGAGCTAGCAGTGGCACCCGACGTCGGTTCAATGCAGGTTGTGAAACTGCGTCTAGTGTCGTGCCCACGTTTTGCGCGCGATTCATGCCGCATGATCCTCGATCTGATGGCACGAGCCGCCGCCCGCGCGGGCCGGCCTGTCGTGCTCTCGAATTCTAAGGGACGGCGCCGCCAGGCTCCACCAGGTGGCGGGCCGACCGCACAACCCGCGCTGGCCGCCGATGTTGAATTGGGGTTGGACTGCTACAGCTTCGGCAGTTTCGGCGGCTGCGGGCGGGGCAACTTGCGCAGCTCTTCGCTACGAATGCCCATCGGCGGCTGGTTGTTGCCGGCCACCATCTGCGGTTGCGGCGGCGGGGGTACGTACCCTTCTTCGATCTCGAAGCCGAGCGGGTCCTTTAACTCGCGGGCGGCGAGTTGCTCCCAGGGCGTGCCCGGGTTCTGGTCGACGCAGCGCTGGAGCAACCGCGTGGCTTCGGCCGCCTGGCGCTCGGCTGCCGAACCAAAGCGAATCTTCGTCGAAGGACGAAATCGCCAGCGATTCGACTGCTGGTCGACGAAGTCGGCCCCTTTGCCCTTCATCTCGGCGCAGACCCAGTTGTATTCGTTGGCCCGCACTTCCATGGCCAGCAATCGGCCATAGGTCAGATCGTACCAGGCGCGCCAGCGCGGCGAGGCTTCCTGCTCGTAGAACCGCTCCATCCCCTTGGTGCCGAAGGGGGCCAGGGCGGCCTCGATCGTTACGAGGTTGAAGGCCACGGTCCGTTGGGCGTCGAGCAATTGCTGCTGGAAGTTCGCCCCGGTCGGTTCGAACTCCAGGCGGGGCGTCCCCTTCAACTGCTGGTTGTGCGTCAAATCGACCGCGCGCAGCACCGCTTGCCGCAGCGGGCTCTCGCGAACCTGGCGCAGGTACTCATTGGGCGAGCTGTAGTCGGGCAAGTAAGGGCGCATCACTTCGAGCGAGAAGGGAGACCGTTCCGACTTCGGCTCGTTGATGAAGTACGCGCCGCCGGTTTCGACGGCCAGCCGCGTGAGCGCGAACGGACCGCTGCCGGCGCGCATCGCGTCGAGCTGATTGCCCTCGAACCAATAGGGGAGCTTCAGCAGTTCGTAGCGAACCGTGTCGGGGCCGCGATCGACCTCGATCGGATAGACCCGACCGTCCTCGGGATTGCGGTAGGCGTGCGTCCCCTTTTCGTTGCCGAACATGCTCGAGGGCCCCACGGTAAAGACCGGCACGGCCAACCGCTGGCAGACCTCGACCGACTCTTCGAGCCGGGCGTAATCGTCACCCGATTCGTCGGTCCAAATGACGACCATCAACTGCCGGTCGTCGCGGCGCCGTAGCGCGCGATACTTCTCCAGCGAGTCGATCACGCACGAAAACACGTTCTCGACCCCCGAGTCGTCGACAGGCACTTCGCGAATCGCCTCGACGACGCGCTGCGACTCGTGCGTGGGCGGCACGAGAAACCGTGTCTGGGCGCCGAAGCTCACGACGGCGTTTAGCAGCGCCTCGGGCCGCAGTGTGCCGAGCGTGTCGATTTCGCCAAACACGCGCGAGAGCCGCTCGGCGATGACTTGCCGATCGTCGACCAAACTGATCGAGGCGTCCATCAGCCAGCAGACGAGCAAATCGCCCTGCTCGAGATTCGACATGATCTCGTGCGTGATGCGGTCGACGGCCCCTTCGACGGTGGCGATTTCTTCTCCGGCGCCGCCGGTCCGCACCAGCACCGGGTCGGACTCGAACGCTTCGATGCGTTGTTCGTCGGCCAAGGCCACGCTGGGGGCGACCAGGTCCTCGATTTCAATCGGCGTGTTGACTTCGGGATCGTCGCTTTCGATCGAGGCCACGGCGATCGGCTCGGCCTCGAACACGCTGTCGCTCAGCTCGTCCGACGCTTCGGCCATCCGCAGCGGCAACGGCTCGATCGTCTCGGGCACGAGCGGCTCGGCGTCGAACATCGTGCGGATCTGCAACATCACCTTCTCCGGATAACCGGCGATGGTGAGCTGCGCGGCGACCAGCAGCAGGGCCAGATGCAGAAACGTGCTGATCGCGCCGGCGCCCGCCCCCGCGCGGGCGAATTGCCGCAATCCGGGGCGCAGTTCGACGAGCCGCTCCCAAACCGATACGCGAGCCGAGCGCTCCGGCAAATACGAACCGTCTGCGACGACTGTCGCCTGTCGCGACGCGCTGAGTTCTCGCAATCGATCGAAGACCGCACGCATGGTGCCGCACCAGGGGGTTCGATCAGGGGATCAAAATCGACGACGGCCCGACTGGCGCCCGCCAAACAGCAGACGAGCGCATTTCGGGGACGCCGCCGCGCGCGGGGCCGATTCCGCACCCCTGATTCTAACCGCCATGGCGGCCGATACCTAGGAAGAAACCGCGGCCGACTTGCAGCACCGACGGGCGGCTCTCCGCGACGACTACCCTCGCCGTTGACCCGCGCGAAACAAGTTTGGGCCCGGTTAGTTGACCCGCCCCCAGCGGGGGACGTACCCTAGGATTCGCTTGAAAGCCTTGCTCGGAGCTTGCCAGACGGGCACTTCATCTCCTTCGAGAACGCTAGTGACGGTTCGCTCATCTGCTGGCCCGCGAAGATGGTTCGCGGGATGGCCGTCACGCTTCTACCTTGTTCTCGGAGTTGTGCCCGCATGTCGCGTCGCGCGTGTTGCCTTGTTTCGATTTGCTCGTCGCTGATCGTCTGCCTCGGAGTGCTGGGCGCCGGATTGTCGGCTCGGGCCGGCACGGTGTACTTCCTGGTTGCCGAGCGGCCCGGCTTCCAGGTTCACGGCGACTCGTATGTGCTGCCGCTGGACAATCCCGCCGACATCGCCGCGGCCCGCGACATCATCAAGCAGGGTCCCGTGGCGAAAGCTCCGATCGTGTTCGCGAGGATCGCCCCCGGGGCCGATGGCATCAATCAGAACCTGTTTTCGCCGTATCAGACCTGGTCGTGGCACGTGACCGAGTTTCTCGGTTTCGCCGATTTGGGAGCGGAGATTTACGACGGCTGGCCAACGTTTGTCGAAGACGACGTCGACGGCTGGATGGACAACACCGACGGCATTGTCGGCTTCTGGAGCTATCGGGTCGTGGCCGAGGTGGTCGTTCCCGAGCCTTCGACATGGGCCCTGGCGACGGTGTCGATTGCGATGCTGGGGTGCGTGCGCTGGCGGCGGCGCGCTGGCCATCGACGAGCTAGCGGTGCTGACGGCCCGCCCCGGACGCCGGGCCTCGGCTGATGCAGGTCACAAAGTCGGCGAGGGCGGCAGGGCGCGGCACGCTTCAATCTTCGCGGGGGACGAGCGAACTACTATCGCTGTCGGTCGCCGCCTGGCGGCTGCGAGGGACCTGGTTTGGTCTTTCCTTCGACGCCCCGACGCTTAAAATGCCGCGAAGCTCACAGACCTCACACGGATAGGGCGACCCAGGCGTGGCCAAATCTGCCGCTTCCAAAAAGCCGACACAACCGCCGGTCGATGGCACGATCGACCTGCGCGATCGTTGGCTGGCGGCTTTTCTGGCCTGGCTGATCCCCGGTTTAGGGCATTTCTACCAGCGGCGAACCGCCAAAGGGGTGCTCTTCTGCGTGATGATTCTCAGCACCTTCTGTTACGGACTGGTGCTCGGCGAAGGGCGCGTCGTTTATGCATCGTTTGGCCCCCACGAAAACCGATTGCATTACATCAGCCAGGTCGGCGTCGGCCTGCCCGCCCTGCCGGCACTCGTGCAGATGCAGCGGGTGCGGTCGGGCAAGCCGCCGCTCTTCGGTTCGTCGCGGTTCATGGCCCCGCCCGACTACGAGAACGGCGAACTAGCGCAACTGCACCTCAAGCTCAATCGCCGCTGGGAGCTGGGGAGCGTGTTCACGATGATCGCCGGGCTGTTGAATATCCTGGTGATCTACGACGCGCTGGCCGGCCCGGCCGATACCAGTCATCGAACGCCAGCGCCGAATCCTACGGAGCGCCCGCCGCCTGGTCCGGGCAGTTCCCAGTCGAAATAACGTCACGTTTGCAGCCGCGCGGCGCTGGCTGGCGCGGCGAACCAGAATCATCACTTTACCGCGTCCGTTCACGATGCTCAGCAGCGACCTGTGGTATAGCTTGCCTCTGCTGGTGGCGATCAGCCTGGTCTATGCCGGCACGCGCCATGAGTCGATGTCGGATATCATCCGCCATGCGATTCGCTTCGCGCTCTGGTCGGTCGTGATTCTGTCGGCGATCTTCGCCCTGCTCTATTTCGTCTCCGAAAACTTGTAGTCGCCGGCCGTTGATGGTTAGTTGTCTGTAGGGACGACGACCGCTAGCTACCACGAATTCGGAGGCTTCCGCATGTCTTCGCTGCTGCAGGGTGTCGTGGCGCGCCGCTACATCTGGCTGGGCCTGACGTTGTTGGCCGCGGGTTGCGGCGGCTCCAAGTCGCCGGCCGACGTCTCGAAGGCCGATTGGGCCAAAGCCAACGGTTCCGGCAAGCCGGCCCCCGTCGGCCAAGCCATCGAAGTGGTCGACGTCGCCAAGCTCAAGCCATTGGGGGATCGGCTGGCGCCGCTCGACGACGGCCGCCTGACGCTCGCTCCACCCGCCGCCTGGGTGTTCGGCCCGCGCAGTAGCGAGCGGTTGGCGATGTTCCAGCTCGAGCCCGACGATCCTTACCCGGCCATCATCTTGACGGCGGTCGACGTCCAGGCGACGGCCAGCCTGTCGCCCGAAAATATCGCTGGCTTCGCGGCCGAACTGCAAGCCCAGCTCGACGAGGAGCTGGCCGCCAAGAATCTCGCGCTCGCCGAACCGGTGAAAGTGGTGCAGATCGGCGACTTCCTCGGCGTCGAATACACGCGAACCGCCAAGGCCAAAGACACTCGGCTCGAGCGCTGCTTTCTCGAGACGGTGCAAGCCGGGCGACGCTACCAACTGGAGATGCGGACCCGGGCGGGCTCGCTGTTTCGTTTTCGGCCCTACATCTACGCGGTGGCCGCCGGGATGAAGTTCGGCCCAGAATCAGCGGCGCCCTCGGGCGAGGAGACGACCGAGTCGGAACCCGACGCCCCGACCGAGCCTGCCGAGCCGAAGCCGAGTGACGAAGCGGCGCCCTAGCGGCTCCGTAGCCACAGTCGTTGGATTTGCATTTCAATTCGGCAGACTTGAGTGGTGGCCGAGATGATTGTCATCGAGGACGAACAACACGCAGAGTTGGTAGGCCAGTTTTCCAGCCTCGAACATGCTTTGGCTGAATTAAGACGACTGGCAATTACTCCGTGGGATCAGCACCCCAATGTAGCGCCATGCACCGGCTGGCGCACGTGCGGTCGAACCTATGCGGTTGTCGAGTATGACGACACCCAATCGCCTTGGAAGGAGCTGAGGCGAATCCCCGTTCTCGAAGTGTCGGCCGCTGGCGTCAACTGGGCCGATGGGTTTGACGGCGCTGACTCCACCACCAAGTCATAGATTCAAATTAGGACACCGCGCAGAATTGCTGCGATTTGACAGTGCTAACTACCGAACTCCTCTCGCGTCGACCATCGTTTGTCGCGGATGCCGGCCGCGTCCGACAAGATCTCGTCAAGCTCCCGTTGAAGTGCCTCGATCGCGGTGCGATGGTCTGCGCGCCTGAATGGCCGATGCCAAGGGATCCGCGCCTCGATGAAGCACAGAAAGCCGTCGGCGAATTCCTCGACATTGCCGCAGCCGATGCAGCAGCGGTGACCCGCCATAACGACGGGGACAATCCAGCCCCAGTCTTCGGCCACCAGGTCACCAGTTTCGACTCCTCGCTGGCTTAATGAAGTTGCCAGAAACTCGGCCAGCCGCTGGCCCCAGCGGCCGCGGTTCAGGCGCTTTGGCTCACCAGGAGCCGGCGGAAACCGATCGCAGCGGAATTCGACGTAAGTCTTCACCCTGGCCAGTCTATCGCGACCGGCCCGCCATTGGTGGCCGCTGGCAGCGAGCCGAACCGCGATCTTGTCGACCGGCGAATTCCGGCTATATTGACCGATTCTCAAATCCACTGATATCAACCGTTTGCGAGCGGCCCGCCCCCACCGCCAGAAACCGCGGCTCGGTCGCTTCCGCAGTTACGCCCCGCAAGAGGTTTTCGCCATGTCTCGCGTTTGTGAAGTTTGCGGCAAGTCGGCTCAAACCGGCAATCGGGTCACCACCCGCGGTAAGGCCAAGTACCTCGGCGGCGTCGGTACCAAGATCACGGGCATTACGGCCCGCAAGTTTCAACCGAACCTGCAACGCGTGCACGTCACCGTGAAGGGGACGAGCAAGACGATGCGGGTCTGCACGCAATGCCTGCGGAGCGGCGCGGTGACCAAGACGGTCCGCAACAAGCCGTTCAAGCTGCCGACAGGCTCGTAGGCCGCTTTCGAAAGTCTCGGCAGCGCAATTCGGCGCCGCGCGGAGTTCATGGTTCGCGGCAAGCCGTGCGTTCGCTCGTGGCGCCGCCGGCAGGCGGTACGCCGACACTCGCACCCACCAAGGCTGCCAGGTCAAACATGTCTCTTTCCCGCGCTGATGTCGAAAAGGTTTCGCTGCTCGGGCGGCTGTTGCTTACGCCCGACGAGCTCGAGCGGATGACCGCGCAGCTCGGGCAGGTCGTCGACTACATGAATCTGCTGGCCGAGCTCGACACCGAGGGGGTCGAGCCGATGGCCCACGCGATCGAGCTGACGAACGTGTTTCGCGACGACGTCGTCGCGCCGAGCCTGCCGCGCGAGCAGGCGCTGGCCGGCGCTCCACAGCACGATCGCGAGCATTACCTCGTGCCGGCGGTGCTGGGAGAATAGCGCCGCAGCCAAGACGACGCGGAAGGGGGGACGGGAGTCGTTTCTGGGCAAAGACCATTCTCATCAAATGCTCGTTCTCCAGAAACGACTCCCGTCCCCGTTGGCGCAAATCAAAATTAGATGACCCACCTAGAGAAAACCGCCACCGAGTTGCTCGCCGAGCTCACGGCCGGCCGGCTGTCGAGCGCCGAGTTGACGCGCGCGTGCCTTGAGCAGATCGAGCGGCACGACGGCGCCGTGCACGCCTTCTTGCGGGTCGACGCCGATCGCGCGCTGGCACAGGCCAAACAAATCGACGAGCGCCGCAGCCGAGGGGACAAGCTCGGCCTGCTCGGCGGCTTGCCAGTCGCCGTCAAGGATCTGCTTTGCGACCGCGACGATTTGTGCACCTGCGGCTCGCGGATGCTGGAGAATTTCCGCCCTCCGTACGACGCCACGGTGATCGAGAAGATCAAGGCGGCCGACGGCGTGCTCTTGGGGCGCACCAATCTCGACGAATTCGCCATGGGAGGGTCGACCGAAAACTCGGCCTTCGGCCCCACGCGCAACCCCTGGGATTTGGAGCGGATCGCCGGCGGCTCCAGCGGCGGTGCCGCGGCTTGCGTCGCCGCCCGCATGGTCCCCTTGTCGATCGGCACCGACACCGGCGGCTCGATCCGGCAGCCGGCCGGCTTGTGCGGCGTGACCGGGCTCAAGCCGACGTACGGACGAGTGAGCCGCTTTGGACTGGTCGCCTTCGCCAGCAGCTTGGACCAGATCGGCCCGCTGGCCCAATCGGTCGACGACGCGGCCCTGTTATTGGAAGTGATCGCCGGACACGACCAGCGCGACAGCACGTCGGTCCCCAAGGCGGTGCCAGCGTACAGCCAGTCGGTGGGCAAACCGCTGGCCGGATTGCGGCTGGGGATCGCCCGCGAGCACTTTGCCGCCGGTCTCGACGGCGAAGTCGAACGCGCGGTGCGCGAAGCGATCAAGGTGTACGAGGGACTCGGCGCGAAAGTGGTCGATGTCTCGCTGCCGCACGGCAAGTACGGCGTCGCTTGCTACTACGTGATCGCGCCGAGCGAAGCGTCGAGCAACCTGGCCCGTTACGATGGCGTTCATTACGGTCATCGCACCGACGTCAAGAAAATGAACGAGTCGCTGGCGGCCGAGCGCGCGGCGCTGGAGCGCGGAGCCGGCGGAAAAACCAGCGCGGCCGTCGAAGCAGCCGTCGCCCAACTCGATACGCCGCTGGTGCGCATGTATCGCCAGAGCCGGGCCGAAGGGTTCGGCCCCGAGGTCAAGCGCCGCATCATGCTCGGCACCTACGCGTTGTCGGCCGGCTACTACGACGCCTACTATCTCAAGGCCCTCAAGGTGCGGCGGCTGATCCGGCAGGACTATGACACGGCCTTCCAAGAGGTTGACCTGGTGATCGGCCCGGTCACCAGCACGCCGGCGTTCAAGATCGGCGAGAAGAGCGACGATCCGCTGGCCATGTACCTCGTCGATTTATACACCGTGAGCGCGAACCTGGCCGGCGTCGGCGGGCTCGTCCTCCCCTGCGGGCAAACCAGCAGCGGCTTGCCGATCGGCTTGCAGTTGCAGGCGCCGCCGTTCGAAGAAGAGCGGCTGCTCCGCGCCGGAGCGATGTATCAGCGCGAAACCGACTGGCATCGCCGCGCGCCGTCGATGAAGTAACCCAGAATCGATAACAACGAAACAATCGTGACCGCGCCGTATACCACGATCATCGGCCTCGAAATCCACGTGCAGTTGGCGACCGCCAGCAAGCTGTTCTGCGGTTGCAGCACGCGCTTCGGCGCCGCGCCCAACACGCAGACCTGCCCCGTCTGCATCGGCATGCCAGGCGTGCTGCCGGTGATGAATCGGCGGGCCTTCGAGCTCGGCTTGCGGACCGCCGTGGCCCTCAACTGCCAGATTGCGTCGTACACCAAGTGGGACCGCAAGAACTATTACTACCCCGACCTGCCCAAGGGGTATCAGATCAGCCAGTACGATTTGCCCTTCTCGAGCGAAGGCTGGCTCGACATCAGCGATCCCAAGGGAAAGATCGAGCCGCGCCGCATCGGCATCATCCGCGCGCATCTCGAAGAAGACGCCGGCAAGAGCATGCACGACGAAGCGGCCGGCCAGGCCGATAGCCGCATCGACCTCAATCGCACGGGCACGCCGCTGTTGGAGATTGTCAGCAAGCCCGACATGCGCTCGCCCGCCGAGGCCAAGGCGTTTCTCACCGAGTTGAAGCTGCTGCTCACGTACTTGGGCGTGTCCGACTGCAACATGCAGGAAGGGAGCCTGCGCGTCGACGCCAACGTGAACTTGCACGTTCACACGTCGGAAGGAAACGTGCCGACGCCGATCGTCGAAATCAAGAACATGAACAGCTTTCGCGCGGTCGAGCGGGCCTTGGCCTACGAAGCCGACCGGCAATGGCAAGTCTGGCAAGAGACCGGCCAACGGCTCGGCCAGGTTCCCAAGCAGACGCGCGGTTGGGACGATCAGGCCAACGTTACGCGCGGCCAGCGGCACAAGGAAGAGTCGAGCGACTATCGCTACTTCCCCGAGCCCGATCTCGTCCCCGTCACCGTCGCGCCGGCCGAAGTTGATCGCGTGCGCGCCGAGCTCGGCGAATTGCCGGCCGCGCTGCGCAAGCGGCTCGAATCGACGTACGGCATCACCCCCTACGATAGCGACGTGCTGGTGAACCAGGGTCGCGAGCTGGTCGCCTACTTCGTCGAACTGGCCGTAGCCTCGGGCGACGGCAAGGCATCGGCCAATTGGATGCAGCAGGATGTGCTCCGCGAGCTCAACGCGCAGAGCCTGACGATCGACAAGTTCCCGCTCTCGGCGGCCAGGTTGGCCGAGCTCGTCGCGCTGGTGAAAAAGGGAGACATCGATCTCACCCGCGCCCGCGAGGTGGTCTTCGTCGAGATGCTGGCCTCGGGCAAGCCGGCGGCCGACGTGCTGCGCGAGAAGGGGATCGAGCGCGTCGACGAAAGCGAGCTCGAGGCGCTCGCCCGTGAATTGCTGGCGGCCAATCCGAAGATCCTGGCCGACATCAAGCAGGGGACGACCAAGGCAGCCGGCGCGCTCATCGGCCAGGCCAAGAAGCGCAACCCCAACATCAGCCCGAACCGACTGTTGGAAATCTGCCTGGCGATCGCCCCGGGGATGTAGGGGGTGCGATGACCCTCGCTATTGATTCTACTGGCTCGCCGATCCGCGGAGCCATGTCGTGAACCAGATCGTGACGATTGTCAAGATCGCCGGCAAAAGTTCACGGATCTTGTTGCGAACGTTCGAGCGCTGGACGACGCTCCGCGCACTTGGTCCCGAGGGGCGCAGTCTGCTCGATTCGGAGCAATGGCAACCAGAAGTCCGCAACGAAATGGACCGGCTCGCGGCACGAATCATCGAGTCGGCAGCACAGCCGCCAACTGTGTTTTACAACCAGCACGCCGATCTCTGGTCGGGTGGTTTCCGATTCATCGAAGTCTTTCAGGAAATCTCTCCTCCTGTCGGTAATGACCTACACGAAGTATTGGGGGATGAGTTTGAGTTGCTGTGTTACGCCTTGCCGGATGGTGGAGCATTAGACGATCTGTTACGGCGTCGTCTCCGTCGCCGTGGGATTGATGACGAGGCTCGTTGGTATTGGCGCGTTCTGCGTGAGGCGATCAGCTCGTGGCAACCTCTCGTGGAAGAGTCAGTGCTCGTCGTCGTGCGTCGGGTTGTTGGCGGCCTGGTGACCGACGAAGAAACAACCGATGCGATGTCGACGATTCCGGACTGGGTGAACTTGTCTGATCTACCGGCCAGCGACGCCTAGCCGCCTGGCAGGTACAATTGCATTTGGCGTTCGCAGCGATTGTGCATCTTCGTGGAAATCGATATGAGCCAGCCGAACCAGATTCTGCATGGCGTGATCCGCGGCCGGACGATCGAGCTGGCCGAAGACGCCGGCTTGCCCGACGGGCAGCAGGTCGCCGTGGTCGTGCATGTCGAGCCGCCAACCGCGGGCCCGCGCCGGAGTGCCGCTGGAATGTTGGCCCAATTCCCTGAAATGGATGCGTATCTCGAAGAGGTCCTTCGCGAGCGCCGACTGTCGACACTCAGGGACTTCGACGAGTGAGCTTCTTGCTCGATACTGATACCTGCTCGGCACATCTTCGCCGACCTGCAGGGCTGATGCATCGATTTACTCAGTATTCTGGGCGGCTGTTCGTCTCTATGGTCGGCGTCGCCGAGTTATATGCGTGGGCGCATCACCGCGACGATCCACGGCCGATTTCCGACGCGATCGATTTCATGCTGCAAAACGAAGTCGTCGTACTCGACTTTGATCGCGATTGTGCTCGCGAGTTCGGCAAATTGCGTGGCGTGCTGCGCCGCTCAGGCACATCGATACCGCTAATCGACCTGTTGATCGCCGCCACGGCTCGCGTGCACGACCTCACGCTCGTCACGCACAATACGGCCGACTTCGCTCGTGTCCCCGACTTAAGGCTCGAAGACTGGGTAGCGCAGTAGCGGCACCAAACAGGAACTTCTCGCTTGGTTTCGCGTTACAATTGAGCGGGGCGACTTTTTGCTGGATCGAACCGCTTGGGACTGGAAGATCAGATGAGCCAGCCGAACCAGATTCTGCATGGCGTGATCCGCGGCCGGACGATCGAGCTGGCCGAAGACGCCGGCTTGCCCGACGGGCAACAGGTCGAAATTGTCGTGCGCGCCCCCGAGCCGCGCGAAGTCGACACCAGTTGGGTGGCGCGCACCGCCGGAGCGCTGGCGGATGACCCCGAGGCCTTTGCAGACCTCGAGGAGGTTCTCGCCGAGCGCAAACTCGAACGCCGAAACGCAGCCTTGGAATGAGCTTTTCACTCGATACCGATACGATCTCGACTCACTTGCGCCGCGCTCATGCGCTGACTTCTCGCTTCGTGCAGTACGGCGGTCGGCTCTACCTATCGACCATTTCCCTAGGAGAGCTATTTGCCTGGGCGTACAAGCGCGATACGGTCAAGCGGCTGCGAATCGTCGACGAATTCTTGCCGCAGTTGGTCCGCCTCGCATTCGACGATGCTTGTGCCGAGGAGTTTGGCAAGCTCAGAGGGCTGCTCCTCCGTCAAGGCATTAGCGTACCGACGGCCGACCTCATGATCGCAGCCACGGCCCGGGTGCACGACCTCACGCTCGTCACGCACAATACGGCCGACTTCGCCCGCGTCCCCGACTTGAGGCTCGAGGACTGGTTGGCTTCCTAAAAGCCACGCGCCGTGTTTGCTTTTTGCCGAGCCGCGCGACGATCTCTAGGGCGCGGTTTGGCCACGATGATCAATCGCCCCGGCGGGTTGACAACGCCAGGACCGCTTGCGGGAGCGGTGGTTCGCCGGAATTTGTTTGACACGCGCGATACCGGGCGCTATTCTGCGACCACCCTGCCGCGTCGCTACTCCGCGCGCGGCATACTTTCCTGTCGCTCGCCAGTCACTCGAATCTCGCCAGCACCAAGGGGCCGCTAGTGCGAACGACATCCGGCGACCTTCCGCCGGACAACGAGTAGTCGACCGCGGCCAACTCTCTCGACTGGCAAATCGTCCTGGTGGCGATAAGTGTTGAATTCGGCGAGTCGAGTTCCACGCGCGTGGTCGGCGCCACGGCACTCCATTGGCGATCGCTTCGCGCGACAGCCCGAAGGGAGTTTTCTTCTTGGGGGATTCATGAGATTCGTAAAACGACTGCAGCAACTGGCCGCCGCGCTGACGTTCGCGTGCGTACTCGACGCGACGACGGCTCGGGCCATCTCGGTGAGCTTCGAAGGGACCGAGCAGAGCCACACGCTGATACCGACTGCCAGCGGATTCGGCACCGTGCAGGGCGCGCTTCCGATCACCGGCTACTTGCTCGACGACCAGGCCCTGTACGCCATCGGCAATATCACCCTGGCCGACGACTCATTCACCTACGTCGTGAACAATAACCCGACCACGGTTGGTCCGCTCGTGGTGAGTGGCATCTCCAAAATCATCGGACAACCCAAGCAGGTGGGCGTCCCGCCCGTCGGTTCCGTCTTCCCTCCCGCTAACACGCAGGTTGGCTTCACCGACGAGCATCTCACCAGCGTGTCGGGCCTCAATCTGCTCCTGTTCACGGGCATCGTGGGGGTCGCCATCGACGGCATCGACGTGCCGCGCACTTTAATGAACCCAAATCCAACGTACAACGGAGAACCGGAGTTCGGGCCGCCCTATTGGCCGCAGGCCTCGTCTCCGGTCAACATCAATCTGCTTTGCCGGCTCGGCACGACCTACTTCGAGCAGGATCTTTCCAGAGACGCCTCGTTCGTGCCGACCGGTCCCGGCGTCGGCACCTATTCGATACCGGCCCTACTGCACGTCGACTTCGATCCGTCGCTCCGGTTCTTCTCGTTCATTCCGGGGCCGGAGTTGCCGGCCACGTCGGTAAGCGCGCCCTTCGATCTCGTTGGTACCTATGCGGTGACCGGTCCACCCGACGACGCGACCCTAGTGCTCGACGGCTCGCAAACGATCTCCGTTCCCTTGCTCGGATTCAGCCATGCCATTGCCGCAGAAAGTGGAACGCGCTTTGGCCTGACCGCCACGATCGACCTGGGCAGCGCCGCTCTCGACTTCGCGCTGAACTACCACCTGACAACACAAGTCGCCATCCCCGAACCAGGTAGCGTGCTGCTGCTGGCTATCGGGCTGGCCGCGCTGGGGCCCGTCGCTGCCAGAAAACTGCGTCGGATTCGACGGCCTGCGTGATCGTGTCGTGATTTTGCAAACGGCCGGCCGCCCGTTCGGCCGCATGAACCAAAACCGATTGACGAAAGGAAACCCTGCCAATGAAGCGATCCTCGATCTGTCGCTCACTTCTTGCGCTATTCGTCTGCGCCGCTTGCTTATGGCTATCGACCAATCGAGCCCGCGCGGTGCCGGTCGACTTTCAAGGTCCGGAGCAAGATCTGGATCTGACGCTGACCGCCAGCGGCTCGGCAACGGTGACCGGGCAATTCACGCCGCTGAATCCGTACGGCATGGAACTGATCGGTTTTAGGTATGCAGTCGGCAAAGTCGGCCTCGACAGCGATGGCTTCACCTACCTGGTCTCGAATAATCCTTGGACCAGCGCCGTAACGGCCAAAACCTCGACCAAGCTGACGACCGATCCGCGCAGCGTCGGCGTGCCGCCGGCCGGTGGCGTTTACCCCGCGCCGAATACCGATCTGGGCTTCACCGGTACCGAGTTGACCAGTGTGTCTGGGTTGCACCTCGACCTGCTGAACGGCGCCAAACTCAGTTACACGTTGACTGACCTTAGCGTGCCGCGCACCAGAATGAACGAAAACGAATTCTACGACGGAGATCCGCAGAACGGCCCCACGCACTACCCCGCCGCGTCCTCACCAATCCAGCTCAAGATGTCGGGTGCGATCAACACGCTTTACATTGAACAAGATTCCAACCAGGTACCGACTTTCGTATCCGATGGCGTCGGAACGGGATCGTTTAAAATCCGCGCCATTTTGCACGGCTCACTCACCTCAACTCTTAGAATAGGTGGTTTCGAAGTTGTACCGCCGCTTGATACGGCACCCAGCACCCCGTTCACCTTGAGTGGCAGGTACTTGGTGACCGACGGTGGGATCACGACCTTGGAGTTAAGCGGGCTCAAAACGGTATCGCTACCCCTATTTAGCCGCCCAGTTTTGGAAGACGGTCTCCCGGTGTATGCCTTCACAATGACCGTCGACCTTTCGGCCGCTGTGCTCGACTTCGCGCTCAACTACAGCCTGACGACGCAGGTCCCCGAACCAGGGAGCCTGCTGCTATTGGCCATCGGCGCGGCGGCTTTCTTCCCGCTGGCATGGCGACGCACGCGGCGCTGGCGGCGAAACGCCTGACGCTCGTCCACCCCGCGGGCCGTCAGCTTTCAGTGGCGACTATCCGCCCTCAGTTTGCCGCCCTGGCCGGCAACTGCCATAATCAATCGCATCAACGGCCCTGGATGCGTTGATGGGCGGTCGCACCGGCGATCGCTCCTTGCCAGCCGCAGGGCTCGCCCGCGGGTCGCGACATCAATTCGCCACCCCCCGCGCAGCGCGAAGTTCTGCGGAAACCACCCTCCAAATCGCGGGAAGGTTCGCATGCCGTTGCGCCTCGCCCGGTTCGCCTCTTCGCTCGCCAAAGCAGCCGCCGTTGGTGCCGCAGCACTCGTGTTAACACCCGCCGCGCGGGCCGACGACACGGTCGCCGCCGCCCAAACTCCCGAGCTTACTTACGAAGAGCACATTCGCCCGATCCTCAAGGCCCATTGCTTTCACTGCCACGGTGCGGAAGGGCCGGCCAAGGGGGGGCTCGACCTGCGGCTGCGGCACCTGATCGAGAAGGGGGGCGATAGTGGTTCGGCGCTCAAGCCCGGCAGCCGCGAAGAAAGCCTTGTCTATCTGCGGCCGCACGCCGGCGAAATGCCACCGACCGATGCCAAGCTTTCGATCGAAGAAGTCGAAACGATCGGCCGCTGGATCGACTCCGGCGCCGCGACCAAGCGCCCCGAGCCGGCCGAGCCGCCCACGGCGGTGATCACTCCCGAGGAGCGGCAGTTCTGGGCGTTTCAGCCGGTCGCTCGTCCGGCAGTGCCGGCAGTCAAAGCCGCCGCCGAGGTGCGCACGCCGATCGATGCCTTTCTGCTGGCCGAGCTCGAAGCCCGTGGTCTGACGTTCGCCGCCGCGGCCGACAAGCTCACGTTGCTCAAGCGGGCATGCTTCGACCTGACCGGCTTGCCGCCGAGCGCCGACGAACTTGCGACCTTTCTGGCCGACGACGCGCCCGATGCTTTCGATCGGCTCGTCGATCGGCTGCTCGCCTCGCCTCACTACGGCGAACGCTGGGGGCGCCACTGGCTCGACGTGGCGGGCTACGCCGAATCGGACGGCTACGTCGACGAAGATCGCCCGCGCCCTTATGCCTACAAGTATCGCGACTACGTGATCCGCTCGTTCAACGCCGACAAGCCGTTTAGCGAGTTTGTCGTCGAGCAATTGGCCGGCGACGAGCTGATCGCGCCGCCGTATCAGAACTTGTCGACCGCGGCGCTCGAAAAGCTCGCGGCCACCGGCTATCTACGAATGGCAGCCGACGGCACCGGCACCGCGGCGATCGACGAGAACCTCGCCCGCAATCAAACCATCGCCGACACGATCAAGATCGTCTCGACGTCGCTGTTGGCCTTGTCGGTCGGCTGCGCGCAGTGCCACGACCATCGCTACGATCCGATTCTGCAAACCGACTACTACCGGATGCGGGCCTTGTTCGAACCGGCCTACGACTGGCAGGCCTGGCGATCGCGGCAAGAGCGGTTGATTTCGCTCTATACCGACGCCGATCGCGCGAAGGCGGCCGAAGTCGAGGCCGAAGCCGGCAAAGTCGCCGCCGAGCGCGCCGCCAAAGAAAAAGAGTTTCTGGCCGCCGCGCTCGAGCAAGAGCTCGAAAAGTTCCCCGCCGAGATGCGCGAGCCACTGCGGATCGCTTATCAAACGCCGGCCGACCAGCGCGGGCCCGAGCAGGTCAAACTGCTGGCCGATAACCCGAGCGTGAACATCAGCCCTGGCGTGCTCTACCAATACAACCAGTCGGCCGCCGACGAACTGAAGAAGTTCGACGCGCGGATCGGCGAGATCCGCGCGCAGAAGCCGGCCGAGGATTTCGTGATGGCGCTGACCGAGGTGCCCGGTCGCGCGCCGCCGGTCACGCGGTTGTTCCATCGCGGCGACTACCAGCAGCCGCAAGCCGAGGTGCCGCCGGGCGAGCTGACCGTCTGCACCGCCGATGGCGCGCCGCTCGACATCGCGCCGCAGGACGACGCGCGCCCCACCACGGGCCGGCGCCTGGCGTATGCCCAGTGGCTCACCAGCGGTCAGCATCCGCTGGTGGCGCGCGTGGCCGTCAATCGCATCTGGCAGCATCATTTCGGTCGTGGTCTGGTCGGCACGCCGAGCGACTTCGGCGCGCTGGGCGAGCGGCCGACGCACCCGGCCTTGCTCGACTGGCTGGCCGAACAGCTCGTCGCCGGCGGTTGGCGGATGAAGCGCCTGCACAAGCTGCTGATGACGTCGACCGCCTATCGGCAAGCGTCGCTGATCGATCCGGCGCAGGCCGACATCGATCCCGAAAACAACCTGCTCGGCCACATGCCGGTCCGCCGGCTCGAGGCCGAAGCAATCCGCGATCGCATTCTGGCCGCGTCGGGTGCGCTGAACCCCAAGATGTTCGGCCCCTCGGTCGCGGTGAGCGAAGACGGCGTCGGCCAGATCGTGGTGCCGGCGGCCCCCCAGCCTGCCGCGCCGCTCACCAGCCGGGCCGCGTTTGTCGGTGGCGAAGAATCTCGCCGTAGCGTCTACATCGAAGTGCGCCGCAGCCGGCCGCTGGCGATGCTCCGCACGTTCGACGCCCCGGTGATGGAAACCAACTGCGATCGACGGCCGGCGTCGACCGTCGCTCCGCAAGGGCTGGCGCTGTTGAACAGCGATTTCATCCTCGCCGAGTCGGCCCGCTTCGCCCGCCGCGCGCGGTTCGAGTCGGGGGGCGATCGCACGGCAGCCATCGTGCGGGCCTGGCAGATTGCTTACCTGCGTAGCCCGCGCGAGGAAGAGCTGAAGTCGGCGAGCGAGTTCTGCAACCGGCAAGTGGACTATCTGACCGCGCGTCGTGCCGAAGTCGCCGCGGCCGCCAGTTCGGCGACCGAAGGGTACGAGGCTGCCAAACAAGCGGCGGCCGACGAGGCGGTGTCGAAAGACCCGAGTCTGGCCGACCCCGAGCTGCAAAGTTTGACGAACCTGTGCCAGGTGCTGCTGAGCTCGAATGAGTTTTTATATGTCGACTGAGACCACCCGATTGTTGGAGATGTCGCTGTGTCGAAATTGACTTCGCGCGACAGTTTAACCAGGCCAGTCGACGCGAGCAGCGCATCGCAGTCGCCGCTCCCCCTCTCGCGTCGCCAGTTCCTCGAACGCAACGCCCTGGGCATCGGCGGCGTGGCGCTGGCCTGGCTCGTCGAGCAGGATCGTTTGCGCGCGGCGACGCACATCCCACGCCAGCCGCGCAAGTTCGACCTGGTGCCGCGCCCCACGCATCACCCGCCGCAAGCGCAGGCGATGATCTCGCTGTTCATGCACGGCGGACCCAGCCACGTCGATTTGTTCGAGCCCAAGCCCGAGCTCTCCAAACGCGACGGCCAGGATTACCCCGGCGACATCACCTACAGCTTCATCAATCGCGCCAGCAAGAAGCTGCTCGGCACGCCGTGGAAGTTCGCCCCCCGCGGCCAATGCGGCACCGAGCTGTCCGAACTACTGCCCCACCTGGCCGAAGTGGTCGACGACATCTGCTTGATTCGCTCGATGCACACAGACATCAACGGCCACGAGCCTTCGATCTGGACGGTCAACACCGGGCGCCCGCAGCCGGGCCGCCCCGCGCTGGGGAGCTGGATGTCGTACGCGCTCGGCTCCGAGACGCAAGACTTGCCGGCCTATGTCGCCATGCCCGACCCCGGTGGGCATCCGGTCGACGGCGTGCGCAACTGGTCGCATGGCTGGCTGCCGCCGCTCTATCAAGGGACCGTCGTGCGGCCCCAGGAGCCGCGGATTTTGAATCTCGATCCGCCCCCTCATTTGCGCGGCGAGCTGCAGCGACAGAATCTCGATCTGTTGGCCGAGCTCAACCAGCAACACCTGGCGCGTCACCCGGGCGAGGCCGATCTCGAAGCCCGCATCGCCAGCTACGAGTTGGCCGCCCGCATGCAAGTGGCCGCCAAAGATGCGCTCGACCTGTCGAGCGAAAGCGCGGCGACCACCAAGCTGTATGGGCTCGACGATCCCGAGACGGCAGAGTACGGCACGCGGCTGTTGATCGCGCGGCGGCTCATCGAGCGGGGCGTGCGCTTCGTACAAGTCTTCATCGCCGGGCAGATTTGGGACAACCATCAGAGCATTCGCACGGCCCTGCCGGGCTGCTGTCGCAAGACCGACAAGCCATCGGCCGCACTGATCAAAGATCTCAAGAGCCGCGGCATGCTCGATACCACGCTCGTGCACTGGGGGGGCGAGATCGGGCGGCTGCCGGTCACCGAGGGCTCGGGCCCGCCCGAGAGCATCGGCCGCGATCACAACGGCCAGGGCTTCAGCATGTGGCTGGCCGGTGGCGGCATTCGCGGCGGCATGAGCTACGGAGCGACCGACGAATTTGGCCATCGCGCGGCGGTCGATCCGGTGAGCGCAAACGATTATCATGCTACGCTCCTGCATTTGTTCGGGCTCGATCACACGCGATTGACCTACAATTACAACGGCCGCGAACAAACGTTGACCGACAACCAATCCTGCCGCGTGGTGCGCGAGATTCTGGCGCGCGGGTAGATCCGGGGGGGGGAGGTCGACGCCACAGCAACCACGACTGTCACTTCTGCTTGAGCTGCACCGCATGAACGCCCTGGCTACGCCGACCGCCATCAAGCTCGTTGTCTTCGACTGGGCCGGCACGATCATCGATCACGGTTGCTTCGGACCGGTCGAGCCGTTTCGCGAGGTGTACGCCGCCAACGGGGTCGAGCTGTCGACCGCTCAAGTCCGCGAGCCGATGGGGCTCGACAAACGACAGCATCTCGAGGCCCTGGCCGCCCTGCCGGGCGTTGCCGAACAATGGCGCAAATCTAGCGGCCGCGACCTGGCGGCCAGCGACATCGATCAGATGTATCAAGACTTCATGCCCCGCCAGGTGGAGTGCATCGCACGGCATTGTGGATTGGTGCCGGGCTTGATGGACGCCGTGGTCGGCCTGCGCCGCCGCGGCATCAAGCTGGCAGGCACGACGGGCTACTTTCGCGAGGCGGCCGAGCACTGTTATGCCTCGGCCCGCGAACAAGGTTTCGCCACCGATGCCAACTGCTGCGTGAGCGACGTGCCGCGCGGTCGCCCCGCTCCCTGGATGATGTTCCGCCTGATGCAAGCGCTCGACATCTATCCGCCGGCGACGGTCATCAAGGTGGGGGACACGGTCCCCGATATCGGCGAAGGGCTGGCGGCCGGCGCCTGGTCGGTCGGTGTCTCGGCCACGGGGAGCGACGTCGGGCTGACCGCCGCCGAACTGGCAGCGCTACCCAAGGCGGAGCGCGCCGAGCGCCTCGAACAAGCCGCCGAAAAGCTCCGCGAAGCCGGCGCGCACTACGTCATCGAGAGCGTGGCCGAGCTGCCAGCACTGGTCGCCCAGATCGAAACCCAGCTTTGTGCCGGCGTCCGGCCGTGATCGATGGTTCGCCGCGATGGCACTCGTCTTCATCCCTAACCAGATGCGCTCGCTGACCGGCGGGCTCGACCGCGTCGAGCTGCCGGCCGAATCGCTCGGCCAGGTGATTCGCCTGCTCGACGAGCGCTTTCCGGGGCTGGCCGGCCGGCTCACCGAAGACGGGCAACTCGCCCGCGGGCTGGCCGCCTCGATCGACGGCAACGTGACGGCGCGCGGTCTGCTGGCACGCGTAGGGCCAGCGAGCGAAGTGCACTTCATTCCCGCCATCGGCGGCGGCTGAACTCGTGTGCCAGTGGTTTGCTAGCGATGCGGTGCGCGCGCAAGAGTTTGCCTGGTGCGCGCGATTTGCACTTCCAGCGCCCCCTTGGCCCGCGAACCTCCATCGCCGGGGGTGAAATTCTGGAGCATCGCGCAGCAGGCGGTCGATTCGTCGATAGTCCGGCCGCGCGACCAACCCGCGCCCGGCCGCTATCATGCGAACCGCAGGGAGGCCAACGATGCTATTCGAATCGTGCGACGAGACGCCGGCCGTGCGCCTCCAGGACCTGAGCACCCAGGAAATCGCCGTGCGCCTGCTGGCACTCGGCAGCGAGCTGCAACCGGCCGACCTGCTGGCCGTCGAACAGTTCGTCGAGCAAATCGGCGGGCTGGAGAACGCCCGCGCGGCGATCGAAATGCTCCGCGAACTGGAGTTGGAAGACGCGGCCTAACCGCGGCCTAATCGACTCGTCCCTGTGAGCTGCCATGAGTCGGCAACGCTCGAGGCTGATTCTGGCCAGCCAGTCTCCGCGGCGACGCGAGTTGCTCAAGCAGGCCAAATACGATTTCGCGGTCTTGCCGGCGCGCGAAGAGGCCGAAGATGCCGCGCGCCCCGGCGAATCGCCGCGAGACTACGTCGCCAGGCTCGCCCGGCAAAAGGCGGCCGACGTCGCCGCGCAACTGGCAGACGCAACCGCTGCCGGCAGCATCGATGACCTGACGAGTCGCATCATCGTCGCTTGCGACACGATCGTGCTGTTGGGGGATTCTCTGCTGGGCAAACCGGCCGACGCCGCGCGCGCCCGCCAGATGCTATCGAGCTTGAGCGGCCGCGAGCACGCGGTGCTGAGCGGCTTGTGTTTGTGGCCGCTCGACGGTGCCCCGGCCAAAACCGAAATCGCCGAGTCGCGGTTGCGGATGGATCGACTCAGCGCCGCGCAGATCGACGAGTACGTGGCCAGCGGTCTCTGGGCAGGCAAGGCCGGCGGGTTCGGCTATCAGGACCGGCTCGGCTGGCTGCACGTCGTCGCCGGCAGCGAGTCGAACATCGTCGGGCTGCCGCTCGAATTGCTGGCCGAGATGCTGGCCGCAATGAAAGCTTGAGATCACGCCGGCGTGGCCGAATCCGCGGCGACGATCGGCTTTGTCGAATCGACCCTCAGCCAGCAGAGCGCGGCGGCGAAGTACGACAGCGCGAATAGCGCAAACATCAACGTCGTCCGCCGCTCTTGCATCAGGCTGCCGGCGACCCAAACGCCCGCCGCGGCACCGAGATTGCCCAGCGTGTTCATCATGCCCGAGACCGTGCCGGCGTAGCGTTCGCCGATGTCGGCCGTGGCGGCCCAACTCACCGGCATCGTCAGGTCGTAGAACAGCACCAGCGAGCAGACCAGCGCTGCGATCATTACGATGTCGAAGGTGCCGGCCGGTTCGGTCCACTCGCGCCCAAAGCGCGCGGCAACGATCAGCCACAGGCAGCCGCCGACGCCGAAGCCCACCGCGCCGAACAACCGCCGCCCCCACTTGCGCGCGTTGAGCCGGCGAACGATGCGGTCGCTCCACCAACCGCTGCCGAAACAACCGATGGCGCCGATCGTCAGGGCCGCCGTGCCGATCCACGAAGCGATCTTCAGCTCGACGCCGAGATGCTTCACCAGGTAGGTCGGCAGCATGCTAATGACGAAGAACGAGCCGAAGCCCCCCAGCCCATACGCCAGGCAGAGCGCCCACAAATTCGTCGACGTCAGCAGCTTGCCCCACGGTACGTCGGCGTGCGTGGCCGCGTGACCGTCGCGGCCTTGACGGATGATGGCCAGTTCGGCGGCGTTAACGCCCGCAGACCGTGCGGGATCATCGCGATACCACCAGCCGAAGACGATCGCCCAGGCGATCCCCGGCAGGGCCAGCAACAGCAAGGTCGCGCGCCAGTTGCCGACGTTGGCCAACAGCGCCGTGACCAACGTGGGCGAGGCGGCCGCCCCCACGCGCGTGCACATCCAGATCCAGCCTTGCGCGGTTGCCCGCTGCGTGACCGGCATCCAGGCGGCGAACATCCGGGCAATGTTCGGAAAGATGCCCGCCTGAAACGCGCCGAACGCCAGCCGCGCGACCAACAACGACAGAAACGAGCGCGCGGCGGCCGCCACTGCGGTCATGCTCGAAAAACCGAGCATCACCACCAGCAGCGTGATGCGGGCCCCGAAGCGGTCCCCCGAATAGCCCATCGGAATCTCGAAGGCGCCGTAGGCCAGGGCGAAGACCGACATCAACTGGCCGAACTGCCGCTCGTCGATCCCCAGGTCTTCCTGCAAGTTGGGGCCGACCCAGGCGAACGACACGCGCATCACGTAGCCGATCGCGGCCAGCGCGCAGCCCAGCACGACGACGTAGTAGCGCTGCCGGCTGGCAACTTCGCCGGCCAATGGCGCTTCAGATCGCAAGGCGTGGTAAGGATTCGGCGAAGCAGGCTGGACCGGCATGCCAGAACAGTAGCAGGTTCGCCGGCGCTCGCCACTTTTTTTGCGCGGCGGCTTTGAGGGCGCAATAAAATAGACCGAGCGGCGCCGCTGGTTAGCTGGCGCCGCCCGGCCTGTCTCGTCGCTGTCGTGGACGCGATCGCTGCCGGCGGATCGCAACGATCGCCTGCGGGTACGTCCCTGCGGTTGGCCTTTCGGCCCCGTGAAACTACTTCTTCGCCTTTTTGGCGACCGGCTTCGCCTTGGGCGAACGCTTGGCGGTCGTCTTCTTGATGGTCGTCTTCTTGGCGACCGTCTTCTTCTTGGGCGAACGGGTGGTGGTCTTCTTCGTCTTCTTAGCGGCCATTTCCATGGCTCCTATGTACGGGCACCATCCTTGAGTCGAAGGGTCTTCCCTTGGGTACCCGACAGGGGAAGATGCCCGATTACAAAAACTCTTGGTAGGCGTCGCGGCTTCGAGTTGGCGTGTCGCCGGCGGCGCTGATGTGTGGTGTGTATCCCTCAGAGCATCAGCTTGACGGCTGCCAGCGTGCTGCCTGCTGCCCTTGATGTCGTAGCGTTGGCCGTCCGTAAGTTGAATCGCGAGGTCGCAGAGGTGTCGCCATCAGTTCGTCGACAGCTTCCCTCTTCTTCCAATCCCGCCGCATTGGACTCAAAACCGGCAAATTGCGTCAAGCCGAGTTTCGCCCTTCGTGATAGCATGAGCGACATGCCAACTGCTCTTGATCAGCTCGTCGGCGACCTCGCTCGCTACTCGGAACTGACCGCGGCCGAGCGCGCCGCGCTCGCGAAGCGGATCGCCGCGCTGGGCAACGTCGCCGCGCGCCTCGACGACGCAGCGCTGGGCACGCTCGCCGAGCACTATCGAAATCCGGAAACGTCTAGCGCCCCCCGCGGGCTAATGCTGGCGATCTTGGCCGCGGCCCGTTCGGCCGAATCGCTGGCGCTGTTCGCCGATCTGTTCGTCGAACTACCCCCCGCCGAAATCCAAGACGTGTTGGTGGGCTGCGCGCCCTTGATGCAAGGGGGGGCATTCCCCGTGCGGGCTTTGTTTCCGCGATTGCTCGACGCGCTGGGGCATCCGCAAACGGCGGCCGTGGCGCTCGATTTGGCAAACTTCGCCACCCGCGAGGGGCTCGTCCCCCGGCATCCCGCGACCGCGCGGGCCGCGGAACTGGCCGACTTGCTGGGGCGGATCGCCCAGCAGCTAATGCGGATCGAAGAGCGGCCGGCCACGTCCAGCGACGAGCGCGAAGCCCGCCGTGCCCAGGTCTCGGTGGCGATGCCGTTGTTCGTCTCGCTGTGCGACGCGCTGGCGCTCGTCGGCGACCAGCAGGTGGTCGGCAAACTACATCAGGCGCTGGGGGTGGGGCATCGTCGGCTGCGCACCGAGGCGGCCGCCGCCTTGGCGCGCCTGGACGAGCAACGCGGCTTCGAGGCGCTCGTCGAAATGGCGGCCGATCCCGCGGCCCGCACCCGGGTGCTAGCATACTTGACCGAGCTCGGCGAATTGGAGCGCGTGCCCGAAGCATTGCGCAGCGACGAGGCGCGCGCGGCCGCGGCGCTGGCCGATTGGCTTGGCCATCCCGCGCAGTTCGGCGCGCCGCCGCACGACGTGGAACTGGTCGATCAATGCCGGCAGTATTGGCCCGGCTTCGAGGAACCGGTCGACTGCTGGCTGTTCTTGTATCTCTATCGTTTTGCGCATGGCGAGTTGACCGGCGTGGGCATTGTCGGACCGGTGACGTACGCGCTGCACGCCGATTTGGAGGACTTGCCACCGTCGGACATCTACGCCGCCTACGCCGGCTGGCAGACGGAGCACGAGGAGTTGCGCGAAACGCCGGCCGCCGATTTGACCGACCACGAGCGCTCGCAGGCGTTGGCGCAAATCCGCGCGGCGATCGGCGACGACAGGCAGTATGCCGCCGTCGAACTGGACAAAGTCGGGCAGTTCTTCGACGAGCGGATTGTCGTCGCCCGCGCGCGGCGCGGCGGCCAGGGGGGAACGCTCATCGTCGACCCGGATGGAGCCGTTTCGTGGTATCCGGCCGGCAGCGCCTCGCGCCCGATCGGTCCCGACGTCGCCTACTGGATTCATACGGGCAAGAAGCTGCTGGCGACGTTCAATGCCCACGGACCAGGGAGCGCGTCGGGGGATAGCACGAGCGAAGCCGATTGACTCGCGCAGCGCAATTGGCGGCGCGCTTTACGGTCGTGCGGCGCGTTAGAATACAGCATTACCACTTGCTTCGTTCCGCTTGCATCGTACCGCACCCCGTCTGAGGGAACCTCACATGCCTCGCCTTCGCTTCGCCGGTTGTTTCGCGGTGTTCGTTGCGCTGCTGCCGTTTTCGGTCCGGGCCGAAGAGGGTAAGCCCGCTCGCCCCGCCGAGCAGTTCTTCGATTCCGACGGTGTGAAGATCCACTTCATCGAGCAGGGCCAAGGCGAGCCCGTGGTCTTGATCCACGGCTTCACGGCCAACATCCAGTTGCAGTGGGTCAGCTCGGGCGTCATGCCGGCGCTGGCCAAAGAGTACCATGTCATCGCGCTCGATAACCGCGGCCACGGCCGCAGCGGCAAGCCGCACGATCCGGCCGCCTACGGCGTCAACATGGTCGAAGACGCCATCCGCCTGCTGGACCACCTGAAGATCGAGCGGGCCCATTTCGTCGGCTACTCGATGGGCGGTTTCATCACCAATAAGCTGTTGTCGCTCTACCCCGACCGCGTGATCACCGCCACGCTCGGCGGCGCCGGCTGGAGCCGCGAGGGAGACGCGCGCTTCGAGATCATGAACCAACTGGCCGACTCGCTCGACGCCGGCACCGGCATCGCTCCGCTGTTGAAGTTTCTCACGCCCGAGGGGACGCCGCCGCCGAGCGACGAACAAATCAAGACCTACAACCAGATGGTCCTGCTGCTCAACGATCCGAAGGCGCTGGCGGCCGTGGTCCGCGGGATGAAGAACCTGATGATCCCTGAGGAGAAGATTCTGGCCAACGAGCGGCCGGTGCTGGCGCTGATCGGCTCGAAAGATCCTCTCAAGGCAGGGGTCGACGAGCTCCAGCAGGTGAAGATGCCGCACCTGACCGTCGAAGTGATCGAAGGGGCCGACCACATGGACGCCTTCGGCCGGCCCGAGTTCCGCGAGGGGCTCGCGAAGTTCCTCGACGAGCATCGCGCGACGCAGCCGGCGGCGGCGGCGGCCGGCGGAAAGTAACGCGCACGCGAACGAGTTGCGGCCGCGCGAAACCCCTCGGCGTTTGCACGTGATCGCGCGAATCACAGCGTCAAGCCCCCAAGGCGAGGCGACTGGCGATCCGCGCGTTGCAATCAACTGTTGCCGCCTCGTCGCGAATCTCCGCTGCGCCGCCTCGCCCTGGGCTTGATCGCATTGGGGCTGCTTGCGGCATCACCGCGCGACGGTATTCACCCTGCGTCGCGCGCAGGCCAGGCCAACACCAACGACCGCCCCCAGAGCCAGCACCAGCGAACTCGGCTCGGGCACGACCGCGAACGAAATCCGATACACGGCCGTATCGGCGGCCAGTTGGCTGTCGAACGTGTAACCGGCCGCGGTCATCAGGCCATTGAAGGTGCTCAGGTCGGCGAAGTCGAAATTCACCACGCCGTTCTGCGGCGTGCGCAGCGCGTTGGTGCCGCCGACCAGGAAGGCAGCGTTCGCGGCGTCGGTAGTCTCGGAGCCGGCATCCCAGATATCGCTGCCAAATTGGGTGATCGTCGAGATTTTCAGATTTCCCATCGCGTCGAACAGCTCGTACGCCATAGGCGAGTCGTTGCCGATGAAGTAGTCGTTGCTGGGGACGACCATCGAGGCGAAGGTGAAGAAGCGATTGACCGCCGTGTCGACGGTGAATTCGGCGCTGGCCGATGCGCCGGGCAGCAGCGGGCCGGCCGGGTTCGGCACGACGGTGCCGAGCGTGGCGTCGGGCTCGGCCGCCTCGAACGCCGGAAACCAGTCGGAGCCACTCCCTCCTTCGGCGATCGATATGATCGGGGCCGTGGCTACCTGGCCAGTGTCGAACGAGTCGAAGCTGCCGTTGCCGAAGCCGATTCGCAAGGGCGCGAAAGCAATACTATTGGTCGGCGCCAGATTCTCGACCGTTACTTGAACTTGAACCGTGTCGGCCAGGCTTACCGCCGGCAAGAGGCCCCCCACGAACGCCAAGACGGCAACGCAATGCACAAAACGCATGATCCACTCCTCTGAAATATCGGGCCAGAAACAACCACGCCCGGCATGGCCGTGGTTCCGCGAACGGGAATCGAATTGCGATTCACTAGCGGCCCGATCTCAAAGTAAGTGGCAGCAAGCTGACATAGCACGATAGCGCCGACTTGCCGTGCCCGTCGCGCGGTGCGACGGCAATCCTCGACACGAATCGGCAAACAGTTAGACGCCGCAATGCCGAGGGCGCTACAAAACAATCGCAGAAAAGTTCGAGAAGAATGCGGCCACTGCCGCGCAGCAGCAGTGAGATTAATGCTTAGCCGCGAGGTTCTTTTCGCCGCGCTTCGGCCAGCAGTCGCTTGATTTGCGCGCCGCGCTCGGGAGATAGCACGGCCGAATGGTTCTGCCAGTGCGTCGTCCAGGCGGCCGATGCATTGGCGATTAACTGATGCAACAGCTCGAATTGCCGTCGGCAGCGGCGGCAGGCATAGCAGAGCCACAGGTGCATCCGCAGTGCCCAACGCTCGTAGCCGGTGAGTTGCCGATCGAGCGAGTCGGAAGCCAGCCGCGTGGCATCTTCGCACGTCATGTTCAGCAGCGACACGCGGATCGGTTTGCTCATCGGGCCGCTCCGCGTGGGCTGCAAAACCACTTGCGCTCCAGGCAGGCGCGCAACAACAGCCTGGCGCGATGCAGTCGCACGGCCAGATTCTTGGGCGTAATGCCGACCTGTTGGCTGATCTCCGCGGTCGAGCGGGCGCCGATTTCACGCATTTGAAAGGCCTGGCCGAGGTGCCCCGGCAGGTCGTCGAGGCAGTCGTGAAACACCCCCCAGAACTCGGCGTTCTCGATCAATTGCTCAGGCGACGCCCGCCAGTTGGCCGGCGACTGCAACCATTTGCCTTTGTCGCTGAACGGCCGCGGCGAATCGACGAGCGCCTCTTCCGAAACTTCGGGGGAGCGCCCCGACTTGCGGTAGTGATCGGCAATCCGCCGGCGCAAGATGGCGACCAGCCAGGTGCCGAAGGCGCTTTTGCCGTCGAACTTGGCACGATGGCGAAACGCCAGCAGGAACGTCTCCTGCACGAGATCCTCGGCCAACTCGGTTTGCCCCACCCGGGCCGCCGCATAGCGCAGCAGGGTATCGCCGTAGCGGTCGACCCACTCGCCGGGATCGCTGTGTTTGGCGGTGCTGGCTGCAGGCTGCGGGGGCATAAGTTTCTTGGCAAATCGCGCGCGGACGGGCCCCACGGGATTAGACGTGCCAGGCACGCCGGGATTACGCATTATGGCGAAGTTTTTTGTCGGCGGGCGAGTTGGCCGCTTGAGGCGAACGAAAACGGTCTGCTTATCGAACCGCCACGCGGCCGGCTGTTTCTTCCACTCGCAGCCGCAACGCCCGAAACATCCGTGCGAGATCGGGGAGCTGATGATGGGCGTTCAGCCCGCTGGGGTTGGGCAACACCCAGACCCGCGTATTGGCGATTTCTTCGGGCTGTTCGCCGAGGACCGCTTTCGGCCGCTCGAAGGCGGTGCGAAACGAGGTCACCCCCAGCACGGCCAGCCAGGCCGGCTGCCAGCGCCGTAGCTTGCGCACCAGCTTGCGTGCGCCGGCCCGCAGTTCGTCGCGGGTGAGCTCGTCGGCGGCCACGGTCGGGCGGTCGACCAGGTTGACGATTCCCAGGCCCAGGTCCAATAGCAGGTGTTCTTCGTTCGGCTGTAACTGGCGAGGCGTGAAGCCGCCCCGGAACAGCGACGGCCAGAAGCGATTGCCGGGCCGGCCAAAGTGATGACCAATCGCCGCCGTGTACAGTCCGGGGTTGATGCCGCAGAACAGCAGCCGGCCGCGTGGCGTAACAAGATCAGGGACGCGGCGACCGACGGCGGCCGCCAATCGCCCCTTGGTCGGCCGCGGCGCGGGAGGAATCGGCGGCGGAAATTCGATGGCCTTGCGCGACCGCGCTGCACCCTTGGTTGTCGACCGACGTGGCACCGACACGTTCACCGGCTGAAGTCAGTCCCCTCTACAACCCAAGTTGATGCGGCAGAAAGCTGACACCAACCAAAACGAATTGGATAACCAAAGCTATCGTCCAAATCATCATCACTCGTTGCAGACCCCAGACGTTCGCCTTCATCCAACCATAGACGAACGCGACGAGCGGTCCGATACCGCAGATGATGAGCACGATCGAAGCCACGGCTGGCGCGACGGCATCATTCTGAAACATCTTGATCAGGACCATGATCCAGCAGACCAGGCTCACGATGCCAAACACGCCGCTAATGAGACTGATGAGCAGGTCCATAGTGCACCGTTTGCCCTGTAAAAAGTTGTCATTCGTGGCGCCGATCGGCGCCAACCGTAGAGCGAACGTGTGGACCACGCGTCGCCCCGCCCATTCCGTCGCCGGATTGTAAAAGCTAGGCTAGAAAGACACAACCTGAGGGCCGCCCGGTCCGCCCTTGCGCGGCTGCCGAAACCGCCCCCCGGGAGCATCACGCGTTGCGAATTCTGAGTTACAACATTCACAAGGGGATCGGCGGGCAGGATCGTCGCTATGATCTGGAGCGCGTGATTCGCGTCATCGAGGCGGCGGCCCCCGACATCATCTGCCTGCAAGAAGTCGATCGGCACGTCCCCCGCTCGCGGCACGACGATCAGCCCCGGCTGCTGGCCGAGTACTTTCGCGCCGCCGGGCATCTCTTTCAGCTCAACGTGCACTTGAAGGAAGGGGGCTACGGCAATCTGCTGTTGTCGCGATGGCCCATCAAGCACAAGCATCAGATTTCGTTGCGGCTGGCCACCAAGAAGCCGCGCGGCGCTCAGATGGCCGTGATCAACACCCCCGACGGCGATCTGCACGTCACCAATTGGCACCTCGGGCTGGCCGAACAAGAGCGGCAGTGGCAAGCCCGCCACTTGATGACGCACAGTCTGTTCAACGAGTCGTCTCACCTGCCGACCGTGGTCATCGGCGACTTCAACGACTGGCGCAACATGCTGGTCAGCGGTGCGCTGGGGCGAGCCGGATTTCAGCAGGTCACCGCGCCGATCTCGAGGTTTCGCTCGTTTCCCGCCTTTTGGGCGATGGGTTCGCTCGACAAGGCCTACGTCCGCGGCGAGATCGCGGTGCAAGAAGCGCACATCATCCGCACCCGGTTGGCCAAGCAGGCTTCGGATCATTTGCCATTGGTGGTCGACTTGGAGCTGATTCGCGAGAACGGCTTCGATCTCCCTGGCAGCAGCAATGGCGACGGCGCGTAAGGCCTTGGCCGCCGAGGCCACGGAGAAAGGCATTAGCCACCGAGGGCACCGAGGTCACGGAGCGGGGGATTGGAGTACGACTGCCGGCTCGATCATGGTTCCTTGCGGTCGAGTTAAAGGATATGTGTTCGCTATTCTGATTTTCGAATTCCTCGGAGTCCTCTGTGCCCTCGGTGGCTTGAATCTCGGTGGCAGTGCCCAATTGGCCGCGTCGCGCCGCAGCGCTGCGAGCCACGGAGCAAGCGGAGAAAGGCAATTGCCACAGAGGGCACCGAGGTCACGGAGCGGGGGGATTGAAGTACGACTGCCGGCTCGAGCGTGCTTCCTTGCGGTCGAGTTTTGACGTGACCTCGCTATTCTGAATTCTGAATACCTCGTAGCCCTCTGTGCCCTCGGTGGCTTGACGGTTTTCTGTGGCCGCGTCGCGCCGCAGCGCTGCGAGCCACGGAGCAAGCGGAGAAGGGCATTT
>JBFXAH010000039.1:0-40530 GCA_050184475.1 Pirellulales bacterium
AGCGACGCAACGCCCAAGCACGTCAGTCCCACAGCAAAACAACACGACGAGCACTCGCCGCGCTGGGCATCCGAATGACCGAACTACCCCGTTGCGGATGGAGCACGAGTTAGCGCTGTAGTATTAGATGGCAACGCTGAATTGTTTTTTGCGTCGGGCGCTAGAGAGGAATGTGTCCCCTACTTAAACGGAATCGTGCATGGGCATTCAACTCAGTGGTATGAAAGCGGACGAGTCCGCACCGAAATGGTCGTTGACGTCGGGTTTGTGATGTGCGAGCGGCACTATGACGAAGCGGGAACGCTCACCTACGAGTACATTCGGCCAGATGACGACGCGTTGATCCCACTTCTCGATGCACGGCGGCGACAAGTTCTTGGCACCGTTTGACTGCGCGCTCGCGCAGGACTGCAATGATCGGTTGCGTGGATACCCACTACTTCTACGGGGGCTCTCGAACCGCGCTGTTGCTGTTTCGGGAGTGGGAAGACGCCGCGGCCAATTCCTCGCTCGTCGACGAGCGCTGCGAGGAGTCAGCACCCTACATACCGGGGCAGTTTTATTTGCGGGAGCTCCCCTGCATCGTCAGCGTTATTGAGAAATGTCAGGCAAACTTAGCCGCTATTGTCATTGACGGCTATTGTGAATTCGGTGAGGGGCGCGATGGCTTGGGAAAGATGCTATATCGCCAACTTCAGGCCAGCATTCCCGTCATCGGAGTTGCCAAGAATCCCTTTCGGAGTGCTGGCAACGCCACGAAGTTGTATCGGCGCAATAGCACGCGACCGCTCTATATAACAGCAAATGGAATCTCGATTGGGTCGGCCGCCGGCTGCATTGATCGGATGCACGGCAACTACCGCATGCCGACCTTGCTGAAACAAGTAGACCAGCTCGCGAGGGGACTTGATCTGCCACAATGCCATGGCGGTCGATGACGCGCCGGTGGCGTGAGTCGTGCAAGGCACGCACCAAGTAGTCCTTCGTGCCCTTGGTGCCTTGGTGGTTATCCACGTCCCGTCGTCTTACCGGTGCGAGCGCTCGAAGCCGAATAGCGACAACTGCGGGTCCTTTTCCCCTTCGGGATTGAGCTCCTGGAACAGCAAGCTCGGCTGGATATCGCGGTTGTCCTGGTACTTGCTCGCGTATTCGGTCACTTCGCCCGCGATCTCGTGGTAGATCACCTGGCAGATCGGCACGCCGGGGTAGATGCGGATCGGCTGCACGGCGAACATCTCGAGCGTCCAATAACCGCAGAAGCCGACGTCGCCGAAGCCGGCCGTGATATGCACGAACAATCCCAGCCGCCCGATCGACGAGCGCCCCTCGATCATCGGCACGAAGCCGTGCGTCTCGGTGCGCTCGACGGTGCGGGCCAGATAAAGCTGGTTGGGGCTGAGCACCAGCCCATCCTCGGGAATCACCAGCCGCCGCACGCGATTGGCCTTGCGCATGTCGAGCACGACCTCTTCGTAGGTCATCAGCTCGTTGTGCAAGGTGAGGTTGTAGCTGTTCGGGTTGAGGTTCGCCTCGTCGAACGGCTCGATCTTGATCTTCGTGCCGAGGTGACGGCGAATCTCGTGGCCGGAAAGGATCATGATCGCGCGGACCTCGCCTGGGGTTTTCGCTGGGCTTGCGGCTTGGCTGCAGAGGGGCGGGGGGCGCCGTTGCTCGATACGTGCGCGGCGGCTTTGGTTTTCGCGGATTTGACTTTCGTGGCTTGAGCTTTCGCGACGTTGGCCTTCGCGGCTTGGGCTTTCGCGGTCGCGCGCGGTTTGGCTTTGCCGGCCACGGCGGCGCGCGGCGCGGCCTGCGTCTGCTTCGCCCGGCCGGCTAGGCCCGGCTTGTGCCCGCCGGCGGTGAGCGTCACGCCGCGCTGCGGACAAACTTCGAGCAGCGGGCAAATCTCGCACTTCGGCTTGCGGGCCGTGCAAATCTGCCGGCCATGATGGATCAACCGGTGGCTGAAGTCGACCCATTGGTCCGCGGAGAGCAACTCCATCAGGTCGCGTTCGATCTTCACCGGATCGTGCTGTTTTGTCAGGCCGAGCCGAAAGCTCAGCCGCGCCACGTGCGTGTCGACCACCACGCCCGACGCAATGCCGTAGGCCGTGCCGAGCACGACGTTGGCGGTCTTGCGGCCCACGCCGGGCAACTTGACCAAGGCGTCGAGCTCGCGCGGCACCTGGCCGGCGTGTTCTTCGGCCAGCGCCCGGCAGCAGGCGCGAATGCTCTTGGCCTTGGCGTTGAAGAAGCCGGTGCTCTGGATTTCTTTTTCGAGCACGCCCGGCGGCGACGCGGCAAACGCGGCAGCCGTGCGATACTTCTTGAAAAGCGCGGGGGTCACCATGTTGACGCGCTGGTCGGTGCACTGGGCCGACAAGATCGTGGCGATCAACAACTCGAGGGGCGACCGATGCACTAGCGCGCACTCGGCGTCGGGATAGGTCTGGCGCAGCAGCTCGGCGACGCGGCTGGCGTGGCGTTTGGCTTCGACAGCGCGGGTCATCCGCAGCCTTGAAAACCGAGGGAGAGGGAAAGAAAACGCGGCGCGCCTGCGTGCGACGCCGACGCTCGATTGTCAACGCTGCGGGGGGCCAGTGTCAAGGCAGCGGAATGTCGGGTAGTGATGTCGACGTTTGCTTGATTTCGTGTGCCACGGGCTCCGCCAGTGCCCGTTTGCCCCGCGACGTTGCCACGATTTGAGTTCGTCCGATTCATCGTTGGCATCAAACGGCATCAATACCGTCGTTTGCTTGATTCGCGCCGCCGCTGCGGGGACAATCACCACCACTTGTCCATTTGTTGCGGGGCGGATGGGCCGGTGCAATCGAGCGAACGATTCGCTCGCCGGCCGTCGGCCATGTGGGGGAAATCTCGATGCAAGTGACGCAGACGTTGCGCCGGGCGTTGGCGCTGTACGCCGATCGCACCGCCATTCTCGACGATCCGGTGACGATGACTTATCGCCAGTTCGGCGACCGCGTCGCGCGGCTGGCCGGCGCGCTGCGCAAGTTGGGCATCGGCGACGACGACAAGGTCGCCATCCTGATGCTCAACAACCATCGCTATCTGGAATTGTTCTACGGCACGTTCTGGGCCGGCGGCGTCGCCGTGCCGCTGAACATCCGCCTGGCTCCCCCCGAGCTGATCTATCAACTCAACGAGGCCGAAGCCAAGGTGCTGGTCGTCGACGACACGTTTTCGCTGATGCTACCGGCCTTCGAAGGCAAATTGCACACCGTGCGGCACATCGTCTTCGCGGGGCCTGGCAGCACGCCCGACCGCCTGCTCGGCTACGAGCAGTTGCTCGCCGAGACCGCGCCGGCCGACGACGCCGGCCGCGATGGCGACGACGTGGCCGGCATCTTCTACACCGGCGGCACCACCGGGCGCGCCAAGGGGGTCATGCTCACGCACGACAACATCATGGCCAACGCCCAGAACACGCTGATGACCGGGCAGAGCGGGCCCCACGACGTCTACCTGCACTGCGCGCCGATGTTCCACCTGGCCGATTGCTCGGGGACCTTCGCCCTTACGGCGGTCGGCGCGCAGCACGCCTTCATCCCGTACTTCGAGCCGGGAAGCGTGCTGGCGGCGGTCGAAAAGTATCGCGTCAGCCTGCTTCTGGCGATCCCCACGATGATCAACATGCTGTTGAATCATCCCGACTTCAAGAAGCACGATCTGTCGAGCGTGCGCAAGGTGTCGTACGGCGCCGCCCCCATTCCGCTGGCCTTGCTGCGCCGCGCGATCGCCGAGCTGAAGTGCGACTTCATCCAGGGCTACGGCATGACCGAGCTGTCGCCGATCTGCGCCATGTTGCCCCCCGAAGATCACAAGCTCGAAGGCACCCCCGAGGAGCTCAAGCGGCTGCGCTCCGCCGGCATCCCGACCTTCACGGCCGACGTGCGTGTGGTCGACGACAACGACAACCCGCTCCCGCCGGGCGAGGTGGGCGAAATCTGCGCCCGCGGCCCGATGGTCATGAAAGGCTATTGGAAGCAGCCCGAGGCCACGGCCCAGGCGCTGCGCGGCGGCTGGATGCACACGGGCGACGCCGGCTACATCGACACCGACGGCTACATCTACCTGGTCGATCGCACCAAGGACATGATTGTCACCGGCGGCGAGAACGTCTATTCGGTCGAGGTCGAAGCGGCGCTGCACGAGCATCCGGCGGTCTTCGAGGCAGCCGTGATCGGCGTGCCCGACGATGAATGGGGCGAAGCGGTGCACGCCGTGGTGTTCTTGAAGCCGGGGAAAACGGCCGACGAAGAAGAGCTCAAGCACCACTGCCACGGGCTGATCGCCAACTACAAATGCCCCAAGAGCGTGAGCTTCACTACGAACGAACTGCCGAAGAGCCCGGTCGGCAAGATCCTCAAGCGCGAGCTGCGCAAACCGTTCTGGGAAGGCCACGAGCGGAATATCAATTGAGGGGCGCCGACTCGCTCGTTGAATCGGCAGAAAAACCGCTACAGTCGGCAATCGGCGCCAAGATCGAGCCGGCGGCGACCAGGGCTCAAAGTGCCATGGAGTTTTTTCGCTGCTTTGCCCGCTGGTACTCGTGGGCATTGACGCGGTGGTCATCTACGATCGCCCAAAGCAACTCGAGGGGGCGATTGTGGGGCCTTAGCGAAATCCTCTCCGCCTCGATGTCAACGTCAAATGGAAGCCGCATTTTACTCGATCGCCGCATTCCGTTCGTCGCGGTATCAAATTGAAAGCGACGTTGCCGCCCGCCGGGGGGTGTGTCATGCTTGGCGGCGCCCGGCGGGGGCAATCGCAAGCGACGCACACGCACGGCGCGGACGCGCCAATCGCATCTCCGGCTAATTGCCACCCGTCGCTACTGCGGACATCAGGGAGGGAACCGAACGTGTCGACGGCAACACCCAGCGGGCAGCGCGGCGATCGGCAACAAGGTCCACGCGTCGACAGCTCGAAATCTTCGTCGCCATCACGAGAATCGAAACCGACCAGCGGCTCGAGCAGCGCCGCCAGGCGCGCCATGGCGGCCGAGTCGACCACCAGCCCGACGGCGGCCACGCTGCCGCGCGATCGGCTTGTTTCGCTCGACGCCTATCGCGGCTTCGTGATGCTGGCGATGGCCAGCGGCGGACTGCAACTGGCCGATGTCGCCGGCCGGTTCCCGAATTCCGCCGTGGCGCGATTCATCGAATTTCAAGGGAGCCACGTCGAGTGGGCCGGCTGGGCTGCCTGGGATCTGATCCAGCCTTCGTTCATGTTCATGGTCGGCGTGGCGCTGCCCTACTCGTTTGCCAGCCGCGAGGCGCGCGGACAGACGCGGCTGCGCGGTTGGCTGCACGTGCTGTGGCGCTCGCTGGCCCTGGTGATGCTGGGCATTTTTCTGCGCAGCGACGGGCGCCCGATGACCAACTTCACCTTCGAAGACGTGCTCACTCAGATCGGCCTCGGCTACCCGTTCTTGTATCTGCTGGCGGGCGAAGGTTGGCGCAAACTCACGATCGCCGGGCTGGCGCTGCTCGGCATTCTGGCGGGATACTGGGCGCTGTTTGCTTACTGGACGCTGCCTGGGCCGGATTTCGACTGGTACGCCGTGGGGGTCGATCCGACGACTTTCCCGCTGTGGGATGGCTTTTTCGCCCACTGGAACAAGAACGCCAATCCGGCAGCCTACTTCGATCAGACGTTTCTGAACTGGTTCCCCCGACCCGAAGGGCAGCCGTTCGTCTACAACGGCGGCGGCTATCAGACGCTGAACTTCGTGCCGTCGCTGGCGACGATGATCGCCGGACTGCTGACCGGCAACTTGCTGCGCAGCGCGCTGGGCAAATGGTGGAAGCTGGGAATCATGGTCGCGGCCGGCGCCGCCGCGATCGGGTTGGGCTGGTATGCCGGCGAAACGATCTGCCCGATGGTCAAACGCATCTGGACGCCGAGCTGGGCAGTGTTTTCGGCGGGCTGCACGCTGCTGCTGTTGTCGCTGTTTTACGTACTGATCGACGTGGCCGGCTGGCGGCGCTGGTCGTTTCCGCTGGTCGTGGTCGGCATGAACTCGATCGCCACGTACGTGATGGCCGAAACCGGCTTTCCGAGTTGGATTCTGCGGACATTCCGCACCCACCTGGCAGCGATCACCACCCGCCACCCGTTTGACGTGGAGACGAATCGCTTCGCCCATTTCTGGGCGGCGCTCTGCGTGATCGCGGTGATCTGGCTCGTCGATTACTGGATGTACAAGAAGAAGATCTTTATTCGGATTTGAGAATCCTGCTCCGAGTTTGACTTAGATTGCGATACTGGGCGGGGCAACAGTGCATGGAAATCCCCGAATTCGACCTTGAGCACTGGATTCGAGAGTTTCCGCTCAAGAAGACGCCTCGCGACCATCGCTGTGGGGGTTCGATTGTCGATCCCACTTCAATTGCCGTCATTGAACAGATACGTCGCCAGGCATTGGCACGGGGTGATCTTGGAACCAGCGTACTGACGGATGTCTTCGTGCTGGCACTAGGCGAGCCCGAGCGGCGCGATCTGACCAAAGTGGGCGGGGTTCCGTATCGAAGCTCATCGGCACCCTGGCCGCTGGCTAAGTCGGGCAAGCCCATGACATTCTGGTGCCAATTTCGGTTTACGGAATCTCGCGATATCTTTGCCGACCTGCCCGGAGACATTCTCCTGGTGTTCGTCGAGGATCACACAGTTTCCTATGGCGATCCCGTGGACTTCGTCCACTTCGAATGGCAGCCCCTGGGACTTACCGAACTAATCGAGCCGCAAGATGTTCCGCCTCCGGAGTGGACGTTCGTCACTTGTTATGGTGTACGTCATCGGACCGTCGACTACAAAGAGAGCCGAGCCGTTGAGCAACTGTCTCGCGTCATGCCTGGCTTCCCTTTAAGCGATCCAGCCTCAGCCAGGCGGATCGAGTTCGTCGCGCGCCTGATAGGTTTGAAAGTCGGCGGGCTATTCACGTCACTGGATGCGGACTTGATTCTCTCAGATGATCTGCCCGGCGCACCCCTCTGCATGGTCGCTGATATTGTTCCAAGTTCCTATGGACGATACCCGTGGATCAATCACCCGGAACCCATTGGTTCGGTGCATTTAGACAAGGCAACATCGCTGTTATTGCGAGATGGTTTCCTTTTCATGGTATCGATCGATGACAAAATGGACTTGCATTGGACGATTCACTTCGGTTAGCCAGCCATTGCTCGTCGAGTGACCGAAACCGCTCTCCCGCGAGGGGAGAGGTACTCGTGACGCGGCGCCTGCGGGGTGACTCGCGCAGAAATGCGTCGGACTACTTCTCCGAGCGGGACAGGAGTCGTTCCGGTCGGAGTTGGTGCTGCTGGTGACCGCGCGAGTGCCCGAAACGACTCCAGTCCGCGGCGTCTGCTACACCGCTCCCCCTCACCCCCGCCCCCTCTCCCGCAAGGGGAGAGGGGAGCAAGTCGCTCGCTACAGCTTCAGCCCCAGTTCCTTGATCGCTTCGCCGAAGGCGGCGACCAGTTGCCGCACGTCGTCGGGAAAGACGTGCCCGATCGTCGCCACGCGGAACGTTTCGGCCTGGCTCACCTTGCCGGGGTAGATCACGAACCGCCGCCGCTTGAGCGCCTCGTAAAGCTTCAGGAACGTGAACTGAGGATCGTCGGGATAGCAGAACGCCGTGATGATCGGCGAGCGATATTCGGCGGCCACCAGCGGGCGGAACCCAAGTTCTGTCAGCCCACTCACCAGAATGCGGTGATTCTCCGCGTAGCGCCGGGCGCGGGCGGCAATCCCTCCCTCGGCATCGAGCTCGGCGACCGCCTGAATCAACGCCCGCACCACGTGCGTGGGGGACGTATAGCGCCACTTGCCGTGCTTGTTCTCCATCTCCTGCCATTGGTCGTACAGATCCAACGACAGCGACCGGGCGAACCCCTTGGTCTGCTCGAAGCGGGCGCGGTCGGCGATGATGAAGCTGAAGCCGGGCACCCCCTGCAGGCACTTGTTGGCTGATGAGATCATGTAGCGGGCCTGCATGTCTTCGATCGAGAATTCGATGCCGGCAAACGAGCTCATGGCGTCGAGGATGTAGGTTTTGTCGTACTTGGCGGCCAGCTTGCCCACCTCGGCGGCCGGGTTGAGCACGCCCGTCGTCGTTTCGCAGTGCACCATCGCCACGTGCGTGACGGCCGGGTCGCGGCGCAACTGCTCTTCGACCGCGCCCGGGTCAATCGGAACCACTTCGCTGCACTGCAGGTTGATGTGATCGATCTTCAGCTTGCCGGCGATGTCGACAATCCGTTTGCCGTAGGCGCCGTTGTTGGCAACCAGCAGCTTGCCGTGCGGCGGAATCACCGAGCCGATCGTGGCCTCGACGCCAAAGGTGCCGCTCCCCTGCATCAAGATCGACGTAAAGCCGGGGCCGCGGGCGGCCAGCTCGACCAGCTTGTCGCGCAGCCCGGTGACCAGCGAGTTGTATTCGTCGTCCCACGTGCAATAGTCGCGGAGCATCACCTCTTTGACCGTCCGCGAGGTGGTCAGCGGGCCGGGCGTGAGGAGCAAGTACGGGATGTCGGCGTCCATGGTCGGCTTTTTCCAGCGGGTCGCAGAACGTGGCGAGCAGTGGGGCGTCTAGTGCGCACCGGCAAGGTTGTTTAGCGCACAGAGATACCACAGCCGGCGGATTGCTGCCAGGATCGCGGGGAGTTCCTGCTATCCTTCGTCGCGCTCGGTACAAATTGCGCAGCGAACGTCGCCACGGCGCGGCCCGTCGCCAGGGCGGCCACTTCCCGGCTACACTCTACGCTCGCCGGCGGTTGCCGGCCCGACGGCTTACTTTCCCATCGATCAAGGAGCTCGCGATGTACGACATGAAGAACCTGACCAAGCTCAAGAAGCTGGGTGAGTTGGCCCCCGAGGGGTTCAAGGGATTTCAAGCGTTCGACGAGGCGGCCTTCAAAGAGGGGGCGATCCCGCTCAAGTACAAGGAACTGATGGCGGTCGCCGTGGCGCTGACGACGCAATGCCCTTACTGCATCGAAGTGCACTACAAGAAGGCGAAGAAGGCGGGCGCGACGGAGCAGGAATTGGCCGAGACGACATTGGTCGCCGCGGCGCTGCGCGCCGGCGGGGCGATCACGCACGGCACCCACGCGCTGGAATAGCCGCCGTTCGCGACTGCGCCAAGGGTCCGGCCATGACGCGGCAAACTTTGCCCAAGCGATTGGGCGAAGCCAACGCGTTTGTAGCATCTGCGATTATCGGGATTGCGGTATCGCGTCGTCAGCGGGCAGATAGAGCGCTCGCTGGGGAAGTTCGATAGTCAGACCCCGATCCTCCAGGGTTGCCGGCGGCAGTTCGGACAAAGGGCGCGTGGCATCGCGCAGGTAGCGCTCACAGAAGTCTAGTCGTTGGTTCAGACGGTCGAGCGCCTCCCCCGCGAACATAGCCGAGGCTTGCTGCCGTGCCGCTTGGGTTCGCGCGAGCAGCTCGCCGCGCAGCGAGTCATCGTTGGGCCGCCCCGTCTCGGTGGCGAGCCAGCGGCAGGCCAGGTCGGCCCAGCCGAGCGCCAGCAAGCGCGCCGCCGGATCTAGCCCGACGGCGTCGGCGGTGATGGCGTCCAGTCGTTCGCGCAGTCCTTGGGGGGTGTCGCTCGCTCCGCTCCAAGTGCGGCGAAAAACTGTCACTGGCGGACGGAAATGGTCATCGAAGAGAAGCTCGTCGTCCGGACCTGGCTCGGCGATGCACAAGGCGGGAAATGCCAGCGATCGCTGCGGATGGACATGCACCAGCGTCGCGACGGGCGCGTCGTCGAGCAGCCACGCCCGCAAGTTGTTGTCGTGGGCGTCGAAGCGCCGCTTCCAGTCGGCGGGGGCCAGCGAGCGCTCGACATATCCAAGTTGGGGCACCGTCACAAAGTGAACGAACCAATCCGTGACCAGGATCGGCGCCTGCCCAGCCGACTCGGCCAGCACGCGGGTAGTGCTGATATTCGCTTCGTGGTCTGCACGATACTCGAGGCTGCGTTCCAGAGTTCCCCAACCGCGTGCCATTTGTAGCGGCAAACGCGGGTAAAACAGACCGAACTGATTCGCCAGGTTGAGGCAGATCAACAGGCCGAGCCCGCCGCAGCAGAGCGCCTGGCCGTGTCCGGGCCACAGCTTGAAGGAAGTCAGACCGCCTGCGGCGATCCCGCCGCAAAGCAATCCCAACGACAAATACAAGCAGACAACTGGCAGGCAAAGATATCGGCACTCGAAGAAGACCGGCAGGATCATGGCCATTGAGAAGAGCGACAGGATCCAGGCGAACCAGATGGGACCGTAGGCCACGTCGATGAGCGTCCACGCACGACCCAGGACTTGCCAGAATCGCAACGCTGGTTCTGTCCGTCGGAGCCGGCCAACAATGACCGTGTAGAGCGCCAAGGTTCCCCCCGCGGCACACAGCGTGGTGAGCAACACGTCGGGAGCGCTGGCCAGCCACAGGTACAAGTCGCTCGACCGCGGAACGTGCATGCGGGTGCGCGCGTTGTCACCCGCGAACAGCAGCGCCACTTCGAACACGCATAGTGCCAGGCTCGCCAGCAGGCCGCGTCGCAGGGCCCTGAATCTTGCCACGTCGCGGGCGCCCACGCTCAGGGAGAGCATGAGATAGGCGCACAAAGCTCCGCTGATCAGAAATGCGGAGTTCTTCATGGCGAACGCAGGGAGGGTGAGAAACGCCGCCAGCACGAATCTACCGCGGTCGACCGCCCACAAACAAATGCTGGCGATGGCGACCATCGGCAGGTCGAGGCCCAACATCTCCACTTGCACGCTGAATAGCGGCACAGTGGCCACAGCCAGCGCAATCAGCAACGCGATCGGCAAACCGGCGCGAGGCCGAAGGATCTGAAAGACGATCCACAATACCGTGGCCCCGCAGCCAATCGTGAAGAGCCGATATGCCAGGAACGCGTCGGCGGGCGGCAAGAGGCGAAGCAAGATGGCGATCACGGTCGCTAGCGCGCTGTACATGTAGGCTCGATGGCCTCCCTCGTCGGCATGGCGTTCCTCCTTAAGGAGTCGCTTGTAGTCAAAGTCGGTTTCGGCCAGAAATGAGGCCTCGGTCCAAAGGCAATACGCCTGCTCGATGTACGGAGGTGAACGAAGCCAGGCGAACCGCGGAATCAGCAGGCAAGTCGCGAAGAAACACCACCCTGCCACGCCGCGCATGATACCCCGCGCGGCTCGATTCCGACCGGCGAAGTCAACTTGTGGTTCGGTCTCGATTGCCGTAGGGGACATCATGGAGCTCGTCGCTGAACCTCATCAGCGATCTCCCTTTGCAACAAGACTAGATCCGGATCGTAAGGATCCCAGTCGACGGCTATCGCTGCCTCGGCAAGCGCCCGCTCATTTCGCCCGGTAGAGTAAAGGAACGGCAGCCGCTGGCGGAGCCGATCATTGACCCAAGCGGGGCTCCAGGTGGCATCCAAATACCACTCTTCGAGCGCCTGTTGCGTCGGGGCAACACTGGCCGGCAGGTCTTTCCTATAGACGATCAGGGGGGGGTCCAGCTGATCGTTGTAGACCACGTCGGCCATCTCAGGGGGAGGGAGTGTCACCCGACTTTCGCCATACCAAACCAACAACGGCTGGCGTTCGGGAGGCTCTCGCACCAAACGGCAGTACGCTTCGATCACCTGAGAAAACACGCCGGCGTCGTACACTTCGACAGGTCGCGTTACATAGCCCAAGCGTGGACGGGTGAGCAGGAACAAGTACGGATTCTCGACCATTATCGGGCGATCGCCGCAATGGGCCGACAACCAAGCCACCGTTTGCATGCTCGAGCGGTGCTCCGCCAGGTACTCGCGACTACGTTCGAGCACCATGCACGAACGCGGCGTAAAACTGGGGGCAACTGCGTAATCGACGGCATCGGAGCGCGGCAAGCTCGGGAATAGGCTTCCCCAAGCATTCGCCAGATTAAAGAGGCAAAGCGCACAAGCGCCAAGCGTTAAAGCCCGTCTGGCAGCACGGCTGGTGAGGTGGAGAGGAAGCGCCAGGCAATAGACCGCTGGCAGCACGGCGAAGATATAGCGGGGAAAGAAAATGTAGAACCAGTGGGATAGCAAGAATCCGGCGACAAGCAGAGTGCTCGCGGCCCGGAGTGGATCGTCTCGCCAGGCGCGTGCGAGCTGGGCCATCAAGACAGCGAGACCGCCGCCGGCCCGTAGCCATTTCCCCACGTGTCGGACCAACGTCGCCAGCAAAACAGTGGCACCCAGAACAAGCAAGCACACGACGTCGGGCGTCGTCTGCCACATTGCGTGTCGCAATCGAAGACCATCCGGCCAAGCGCTGTTGAACCGCTGAGACCACGTCGTGTCGCCCCAGCGCACCAGCGCGATCGCTAACACAAGCACGATACTGTGGGCAGCGAGCCCTTGCCATTGACGGCGTCGTTCGCTTGGTTCGCGCTGGCCACCGAACAGTAACAGCCCTGCCAAATAGGTGATCCCGGTCATCACGATCAACTGCCCCGACGCCTTGCAGGCGAACGCGGCGGCTGCCGCGACTGCGGCCGCCCCATAGCTGCCGCGCGACAGGGCAACCAAGGCTGCCAGAGTGCACAGCCCCAGCGGGACGTCCATGCCTGCCAGTTCGACCTGTGTGATCCAGAGGGGGGTAGTTCCCAGGGCACCACACAACGCCAGCGCGGCGACGAAGCCCACCCGAGGACACCAGGCAAAAAAGGCCACCACCAGCAACACGCCGCCGCACGCGAAACTGACGAGGTGAACTACGACTGCCGTATGCCAGGGGCTCGGAGCCAGCGACATCACGATTGCCACTAGTGTCGGAAGTACGCTGATCATGTACGAACGCGGGCCCGAAGGTACATCGAGGTAATGCGGAACGTCGTAGCGCAGGCTCCAATAGTTGAATCCGCTCTCAACGAGATAATCGGCTTCGGCCCAAAGCCCGACGGCCTGATCCTGCCATGGGGGGAGCGTCAGCGTCTCCCAGCGCCAGATCGCCAGCAGCAAGCCGCAGCCCAGCGCGCAGACAATCGCGGTCCATACCCCCGAGCGCCCAAGCCCCTGGGTGGCTCGAGTCAATTTCATGCGAGCAATTCCGAAATCGGATGCCCAACCAGCAGACTGACGACAACCGATTTCTCGGTAGATCGAAATGGGCGTACTGCCATCATCCAAATTCTGGAGTCAAGTTACTCGGCACCACGATTCTGAGCCAGAAAATCCGCTAACTTCTGCAGTTGACCATCGACCGGCCGTCGAGGTCCCCGCGTGGCCAGTGGCGTCAAGAACTCTTCGATTGCATCGGCGAATAAGCCATGCGCCAGAGCGCTCGCATGTCGGTCCGTATCGCTTACGACCAATTCCTGCTCGGTGTGACCGACCTCGCTCGGGCACAGGTCCAGAGCCGCCACTCCCGACTCATCGCTGAATTCCTTGATGCGCGGGGCATCGCATGACTTATACAGAATAACCAACCTGGCACCGTGAGCGTCGCAGAATTCCCGCAGCATTCGCAATTGAGCCACTTGCTCTTGCCAAGCCGGGCCGCGAAACGCGGACTCAATGAGCCGCTGATAGGTTTCCAGGTCCAGGCTGGCGGTCATTGCTGCGTGCGACAGCACCTGCTCGAGGAACCTGCTATGCCGGATCAGGACATTGTCGTGCAGGCGCTGTTGCTGTTCCTCTCCGGCTTGCCACCACGCCATAAATTCGGGCGATAACTCCGCAATGTCGTTCGCATCGTAGTGCAGGATCACGACATCCGTCTCGTAAGGCCTCTCTGCGAAAAGCCTCGCCAATAAAGCCATTTCCTGCTTGGTCGCGGCACCTGGCACGCCGAAAACTTGCACGTCCCACTGGTTTCCGCGGCGTCGACGGATTCGATTGGCAAAACGCTGACTCACATCGGGAATCCCCGCTCCGGCCAGCGTCGAGTCGCCTAGGAAGGTGAGGCGTACTTTGTCTGGTGGCGCTGCCGCGACGTAGTCGACACTGTCGCGGATGCCCCAATTATTTGTATGCCAATGCTGCGCCAGCCAGGCCTGATGAGTCGCATTGCCCGCGATGCTATCGGTCCCCTCGTAGACGAAGCGATAGTAGAACTCCCCGCAAATGAAGACGGCTCCGGTGCAGCCGATGAACGCGAACAAGCTCAGCAACGGCAAGACAAACCAGCGTTTCGCGTGGCGCCACACCAAGAACAGACCGAACACCGCAGCGCAGGATCCGACCAAAACGAATACCGCGATGAGAAAAACAGCGGTCGCTTCGAGCATGTCCCACGGCCCGATCAGGCGTCGATCCCCTAGTTCTGAATGCCAAGATACTCGGACCATTGGCGACGTGCCAATGCGCGGCGCGGATTGATGATGCACGCCGAATACCGCCCGCGGGGCCAATGTTACGCGACCTTTCCAGTCGCCATACGGCTAGCGGTGGAACGACGGCACTGCCAAAAAACGACGCGATTATCGAAAACCAGACGACTCGAATGGCGATTGTGAAGCACCCATTTGCTTTCGCATCGCAAATTGTCGGGTTACAATCTGAATTGAGGTGCGCATTCAGTTTTCGTCATTTCGCGGTGGGGTTGTTCGCCAACTTGGAAACGGCGACCGGTGACGGCCGAAGCGTCCACTGGTGGTCGGGGACCGCCCCCCCCACTACTCTCTTTTCTGTTGAGCACGGTACGAATTGTCCATGCCTGAAGTGATCAACGTCACAGCGGCCGATACTCATCGAAACAGCCAAACGCGCCGGGCTCGTTGGTGGCCAGTTTGCGTTGCCGTCATTCTGGAGGTCGTGGCGCTAGTTGCCATCTGGTACCCCTCCGAGTTGGACCGTATGGGCCGGAACGTCTTGACTGCCCTTAGCTTGGTTCTCACGTGCAGTCTGCTGTTGATTTGGCTAGTGGCCTTTTCTCGTCTGGCGTGGCGTTACCGTTTGGGAACGGTTGCAGGATTGGTCTTGTTCGCAGTGGTGAGCGCGTCTTGTGTTCGGTTGACTGGGTTCAGCGGCGATCTGGTGCCCTCGTTCGCATGGAAATGGACACCGCGTGCGCAAGTGTTCTCGGCACCTGACCTCGCGTCGGCGGCAACCGCAGGCATGTTGCCACACCACCAAGACTATCCGCAGTTCTTGGGTCCCAGTCGAAATGCCATTGTCAGTGGCGTTCGGCTGGCAACCGACTGGGAGTCCGACCCACCCACGGTGCTTTGGCGACGCGCCGTGGGCGAGGGCTGGTCTGGGTTCGCGGTCAGCGGCGACTATGCAGTTACCCAGGAAAAACGCGGCGACGACGAACTCATCGTTTGTTACCGGCTCTCCAGCGGAGAGCCGCTCTGGGAAGACGCCGAACGAGGAACGTTCGAGTCGTGGTTCAACGGCTCGGGGCCACGCGCCACGCCGACAATCGTGGACGCCCACGTTTACGCGATGGGCAGCACCGGACGGCTGACTTGTCTAGACCTAATCAACGGAAAGCGCAACTGGTCGGTCGACGTCTTGGCCGACAATTCTGCGGAGAACTGCCTGCATGGAAAGAGTTGCTCCCCACTCGTTGTCGGCGAGAACGTAATTGTCAGTGCCGGCGGCAAGAACGGTCACTCGCTTGTGGCGTACGACCGGACGCTGGGACATCGCGTCTGGAGCGCGGGGGACGATCTTTCCAGCTACAGTTCGCCCATGATGGTCGATCTGGCTGGAGTTCCTCAAATCCTGATCTTGAATAAGACCAGCTTGGTTGGCCATGACCCCGTGGACGGCCACGTGCTTTGGTCTGAGCCGCTCCCGGCTGGTGACGACGCGCACCGCGTGGCACAACCGCTTCTGCTTGACGGTAACCAGTTGATTGAGTTCGCCGGTTTTGGGCTGGGGGGTAAGAGGCTTCGCTGCGAAATAACGGAACACGCTGATTGGCAGATTACGACGCTCTGGGAGAGTCGCTGGTTCCAGCCGAATTTTGCCAACTTCGTCAGTTGTCAAGGATCGATCTACGGCCTGGATGGTGGCATCTTGGCGTGCATCGACGAGGCGACCGGAGAACGGCGCTGGAAGAAGGGGCGGTATGGACACGGTCAGGTGATGCTAGTTGGTGACGTCATCTTGGTGATGGCGGAATCTGGCGCGGTCGCCCTGGTCAATCCCGATCCCAGTCGCCACGTGGAACTAGCGCGCTTTGATGCGCTCAACAATAAAACGTGGAATCACCCCGCGTTGGCTGCACCCTATCTGGTTGTCAGGAACGCCGAAGAGGCAGTTTGCTTGGAATTACCTTTGGCCAGTCCCCTGGCCGACCAGGTGACTGCGGTATCGCCCACGGAACAAGGGGCGGCCGACCATGCCGCGCATCCGCGCGGCCCTGCTCGCCGTTCGACGCTGGGCAATGAGCCATGAGAATACTTGGCAGGTATTTCCTCACATACTGGCTGACGCTTTGCCTCCCGGTGACACTTGTCGGCGGTGAAGTGGCCAACGATCGTTCCACCGAGGCGGAGTCGCTGACGGATACGTTCTGGGCCTTTGGAGACGTACGCGACGAAGTTCCGCCGCAGGTAGAGAACGAACGCTGGATTCTTTCGCCGATAGATCGATTCGTGTTGGCCGCGTTGGAATCGCATAACTTGCAGCCGGCCGCACCGGCCGACAAGCATGTATTGCTGCGCAGGGTCACTTTCGACCTGATTGGCTTGCCACCGACCACGCAGGAAATAGCAGACTTCCTGGCCGATGACTCGCCCGACGCGTTCGCCAGAGTCATCGATCGACTATTGGCTAGTCCCCACTATGGCGAGCGCTGGGGCCGTCATTGGCTTGACCTGCTGCGATTCGCGGAAACAAACGGTTACGAATTTGATTCGGACAAGCCGAACGCCTTCCACTTCCGGAACTATGTTATCGAAGCTCTCAATCGCGATCTGCCGTTCGATCGCTTTGTCCGCGAGCAGATTGCCGGCGATTTGCTCCCCGACCAACGTGTCAGCACCGACGGTACTCAGGTGATATCCAAGGCCGGTACTGGCTGGCTCTGGATGCAGGAGATGCTCAATTTCGCACTCGATTGGCCTTTGGCACAAGCCGAAGAGGTTGAGAATCAACTCGACGTACTGGGCAAAGCTTTTCTGGGATTGACGGTCGCTTGCGCGCGCTGCCACGATCACAAGTTCGACCCGATCTCGACAGAAGAGTACTACGGGCTGGCCGGCATCATCATGAGCACGACCAACGTGCAAGAATGCATCGATTCAGCCGCCCGCCGAAGCGAGTTGCATCAGCACTTGAAGCTCCTCCGAGAGAACGAACACGAGATCCGCGGGATTGTCGATCGGGCCTGGGCCTCTCGCCAGTTCGCCGACCATCGCCTGGCCGAAGCTCGCCGCATTGCCGATTACCTGATGGCGGTGCACGAGCTGTTGCGTGAGACAGTCAACCCAGCGCCGGAACGACTGGCCCAGGTTGCCGAGCGCCACGAGGTTGCTCCCCAGCGGCTCGAGGCTTGGTGGGCGCTTTTTAACAACGACGCCACGAGTCGCGATCCAATCTGGGGGCCGTGGTCTGTGCTGGCCCGTCGAGACGAGGACACCTTTGGCGTGCGAAGAGCTTCATTGAGGCGAATGCTATCGAGCTTCAACGAGGCCCTGGATGTCGAACACCGGGCGGCACTGGTGTCATTCGGGGATTTTGAGCTGGAGAACTTCGGCGAATGGTCGACCGAAGGTCCCGCCTTTGGGGATCGCCCCTGTCGCGATCCGCGCCCCGACGTGCTCGGGTTCACCGGTGACGGATTTGCTGATAGTGGCCATCGCATGGACGTTCTGACAGGACGACTCGTCAGCCCGCGCTGGGTCGTCGACGCCGATCACGACATTGTGACGTTTCTCATGGCCGGAGGTAAGAATCCAGGCAAAACCTGCGTGAACGTCATCGTCAACAGCCAATCGATGCCGCAGGCCGACGCGTGGACGCTGACCGGAGCGAATTCCAATCAGCTGCAACGGCAGGCCTTTTTCTTGGACGCGTTCATGGGACGCGAAGTCTGCCTGGAAGTCGTGGACGATGATCCCCAGGGCCACATTATCGTCGACGATTTCGCTTTTCTGGGTGATATTCCCGTCATTAACTTCAGCCGTGAATTCGAAACGAATGCGCTCGTCCTGGGTTTGCTCGGCGCTGACGTCACTAGTCATCGACAGCTGGCCCAGGCGTACCAGCGACTGATCCTAACGACGCTCGAAGGCTGGCTTAGCGACGTCGACGAGTATCTCGATGTGGGCGCTCCGGACGACCAGGAGCCGCCGGCCATCCGGATGCTCAAGCAGCGCATGCCGCGACCCAACGAAGAATCGATTCGCAGTTGGATTGCCGGTGGGAGTTCGCCGCTGCAGCTTGCCGAAGACCTCGAGGAATTGCTCAGCGAGGACGAGCGTCGCGAGCTAGAACGGCTGCGCCAGCAACGCGAGGAGCTCCTGCGGTCTTGTCCGCAGTCGGCGATGGCGATTGTCTCTCGCGACCGGCATCCTGACGACACGCGCGTCCAACTTGGAGGTGATCCGCACTCTCCCGGCGAGATCGCACCTCGGCGTTTCTTGAGCGTGCTGACGCGCCCCGACATGCCCCAGGTAACCACCGGCAGCGGGCGTTTGGAATTGGCAGAGTGGTTGGCTTCTCCGCACAATCCGTTGACTGCAAGGGTGCTCGTCAATCGAGTCTGGCAGCATCATTTCGGGCACGGAATTGTAGCCACGCCCGACAATTTTGGCCTGTTGGGCGAACGTCCTTCACACCCCGCGCTCTTGGACTACCTGGCGTGTCGATTTATCGAAAGTGGTTGGTCGTTGAAATCGCTACATCGAATGATGTTGCTGTCTCGCACCTATCAACAGACGGATCTCGTCGATGACGATGCGTTCCAGACTGATCCCGACAATCGGCTGGTGCATCACATGCCGCGACGTCGCTTGGAGGCGGAGTGCATTCGCGACGCGATGCTGGCCTGTTCGGGCGGACTCGATCGCAGCGTTGGAGGGGCTCCAGTCCTGATCGAGCGCAGCCCTGCGGCGGTCGTTTTCGACACGACGTTCGAAGATCAGCAGTTGATCTCTGAAAGGCGCACCATCTACCTGCAAGTTCGGCGCAACGCACTGCCCAGCTTTCTCACCGCGTTTGATTTTCCAAAACCCGATAGTTGCGTTGGCCAGCGACGTTCATCGCTCGTGCCGCAACAGTCGTTGACGCTAATGAATAGCCCTTTTGCGCGGCGCGAAGCGGAGCGCTGGGCCACGCAACTTCTGAGCAACGGTTCCTCGGATGCGGACCGGGTGCGCATCGCCTACCTGCAGGCGTTGGGCCGTCCCCCCGAATCCAATGAAGTCGCCGAAGCGACGACGTTCATCGCAACCCAGACCTCGGTCCACGAGTCGATCGCCCAGAACGCTGAGCTCGCCGCTTGGAGCGACCTCTGTCATGTGATGTTCAACTTGGGCGAGTTTCTGTTCGTGCGTTAGTCAAACGGATTGTTGGCAGGTCCACATGTCGGAAAGAGAACCGTCATCGAGTGATTCACGGCGAGATTTTCTATTTCGCTGGGCGACCGGCTTTGGCGGTCTAGCACTAGCTGGAATGCTGAACTCGTGCGCACCTCGCGACACGGCGCGGTTCAAGTCGGTTCGGCGCCGCGGCCGTGCCAAACACGTCATCTTTCTCTATATGGATGGCGGCCCGTCGCAAATGGACACCTTTGATCCCAAGCCGCGGCTAGCGCGCGACGACGGCAAACAAATCGACTTGAAGATTCAACCGCGGTTCGCGACACAGACCATCCTGAAATCACCGTACAAGTTTCGCAAATGCGGCGAAAGTGGCTGCGATGTGAGCGAGATTTTCCCCGAAGTGGCACAATGTGCCGATCGATTGGCCGTCATTCGCTCGATGGTGGCCGAGCACTTTGAGCATCCGACCGCGAATTACTTTATGCAGACCGGTTCCGCCTTGCGCGGACGCCCCAGCCTGGGCTCTTGGGTTCACTACGGCTTGGGGGATAGTTCCAAAGAGCTGCCAGGCTACGTCGTGCTGCATGCCAATCGTATGCCGCTGGGGGGCAGCAGCATGTTCGCTAACGCGTTTTTGCCGGCCCGCCACCAGCCTACTTTCCTCGACAATGGTCAGGAACCAATTCAGTACCTAGCGCGCGGTGAACCATCTGCCAAGATTCAGCAGGAGAAGTTCGCGCTCGTGCAGCGCTGGAATCGCCGGGCGGCCCAAGCGGCTCCGCGCGAGCACGAACTTGATGCGCTAGTGGCCACCTACGAAATGGCCTATCGCATGCAAACGTCGGTACCGGAACTGCTGGATCTCAGTGGCGAATCGGCCGCGACGCACACGCTATATGGTCTGGATAGTCCAGCCACGGAGGAATTTGGTCGGCAATGCTTGATGGCGCGACGCCTAGTCGAGCGCGGAGTAGGTTTCGTTCTCCTGCTGCCGCCGACGACACCGGGTGCTGATCGTTGGGACCAGCACGAAAACCTTGCGCACGATCTGCGCGAAAACGCTCGTCTTGTCGATCGCCCCATCGCGGGGCTCTTGCGAGACCTCGAATGCTTAGGACTCCTCGACGAAACAATCGTCATTTGGGGAGGGGAGTTCGGTCGCACGCCCACCTACGAAGCGCGTCCTGGAAAAATCGTCGGCCGCGATCACAATCCCAATGGCTTTTCCATGTGGTTGGCCGGCGGTGGCATTCGGGGGGGCGTTCAATACGGCGCGACGGACGAATTCGGTTACCGAGCCGTGGAAAACCCCGTTACCGTGCATGATTTGCACGCCACGATTCTGCATCTCTTGGGGATCGACCATACCGAGCTTACGTATCGATATGGTGGCCGCGACTTTCGGCTGACAGATGTGTTCGGCGATGTGGTCACCGATTTATTGGTCTGAGGCAACTCACGGTCGACTTCGCGTCTCGCGGCGCTCAATTAGTGCGCATGGCGAGTGCATTCGGCATGAGGACCACCTTCCCGCACCCACAATAACGACGCACCGAACGCGCTCTGGCAGATAGTCAGGGAGTCATTTTTAAAAAGAAGGTCGACGATTGACGCCGCCCGTTTATTCCCATGTCTGGCGAGTGCTCATCGGGTTGGTTGGTCTCGCGTTGGTGCCGGGCTTGATGCTGCTCGACGCTACGGTGGCGTGTGCGCGGGGCTGGCGCCTCGAGTCCGATCGGATGGTTGGCTTGATACTGGGCCTGGGCGCGTTGTACGTCACACTGGTGCTGTCGCTGCTGACAACCCGGCGGACGCGGGCGTTTCTCGCCAGGGCACCGCAACTTCTGGCGTTCGGCCTGAGCATCCTGATTGGACTGTTGACCGCCGAACTGATGGTTCTATTCGTCTGGCCGCAGGGCTCGTATCATTGCCGTCCGCCGGAAGCAGTGTACACGTTTGACCCCGATCCGTACACATTTCCAGGTGTCTCGGGTGAAGCCAGATCGACAATTTGCAATCGCGGATTTCGTGCCCCTCCTTTGCCACCACGATCGGCAGCGACACGAGTCCTGTGTGTCGGGGGCAGCACGACCGAATGTCTGATGTTGGACGACTCCGAGAGTTGGCCGGCCAGAGTGGCGGCCGCGCTCGACAAAGCCGGCCGGCACTATTGGATCGGTGCCGCAGGGCACTGCGACAACGCGACTGGTCATCACTTGCGATTCATCAAGAACTCACGCCAGATCGCAGAGGTGGACTGCCTGGTCGTCCTCGCCGGTGCCGGCGACTATGTCCGTGGCCTGCTGCAACTGGAATCGGGAGAGTACGCACCACCGTTGTTTGTGCAGTCACACTTGATGATGGTCGCCAAGACGATTTGGAACGTGCAACTGGGCCGGGGCTTCCTCATCGACCGCACCGGCCGGGAGTGGCTCGCGCTACGGCGACATTTGCCGATTGATCCGCAAGCTCTGGATTTGGACGACTACCTGATCGACTATGAGGGCCGCTTGCGAGAAATCGTCTCTGCAGCGCGGCGTCGCGGGAAACGTCTCATTTTGGTGACGCAACCAGTCCTGTGGGACGATTTTCTGAATCCAGCGGCGCTGCAACAAATGCACATTGCTCGGGATTACGTCAATCCGCGCGGCTCAGGTACGCTCACACCTGCCGAGTGCCTGGAGGTGATGGATCGCTTCAACGCCGTGATGCTCCGCGTCGCGGAGGAGACAGGAACCGAAATCGTCGATGCGGCGGTGGCGATGAATGGTGTCGAGAAGTATTTTTACGATGATTTTCATTTGAACGAAGCCGGTTGCCAGGCGCTAGGCAACTTAGTGGCTTCGCAAATCGAGGGCAAGTGAATTAGCCCCGAATTCGCGCTACGGCAGACCGCATCACGTTACGAACGTTTCAAGGAAGTCGAGTGAAGCACCCGGTAGAGATCCGCCGTGTGTTGCGCGCCCAGCGGCCCCAAGTATTGGTATTTCTCGGGGTGCTGGCCGATCTCGGTGATCCGTTCTTCGTATGCGTCGTTCACCAGCGGCATGGCCCGGTACCAGAGTGGATCGAGCATCGGGAGCGCGATCACGTAGTCTGCATGCTCGAGATTCTCCAGGCCTTCCATCATCGGTTGATGTGAGGATGCGTCCACTATCACGCGATTTGCGGGATGTGTGGTGAACTCATTCATCGCGCTCGCTTTCAACCAGTCGAGGTAAGGCATGTTGCCCACCACGGCGATTGTCGCTGGTCGGCCGTCTGCGGCCAACTCATTCAGATCAGCGACGATCGTCCAATCCGTATCAATGCGCTCTTCCCCGTAGAGCAGCGCAAAACTAATGAGCAGCGAGCAAGTCACCAGCGCACCGATCAGCAGTCTGCGCACGACTCCCGCATTACGGACCAACTGGACAAGCGCCGCGCCGAGCAACACCGACCAGCACGGTACCAGAGGAGTCAGGTACTTGGGTTCGTAATACGACTGGCTGACAAAAAACAACGCCGAAGGAATCATGGCCACGACGGTCCCGACTACGAAATTGCTTCGGACAAAGCTGCCTGCCGAGGGGCCGCACATCCACCGACAGCCCGTCGGCGTCAAAAAGGGAATCAGTACGATCGACAGCAGACCAAACACCATCAACAGCGTGACAGCCACTTTGAACTTGAGCGACGGGGCCGCCGCTCCCAGCAACGTGTGAAAATGCGTGGTGTGCGCGGAATGTGCCCAGGCTTCCGTGAAGTGCATCAAATACCAGGGGCCTGCCAGAGCAATTGCCGCCACGGCGATCCCCGCTCCCTCGGTGCAGAGCACCTTCCAGGGCGAGTTGCGCAGCCGAACTGTTGAGCCGAAAACTCCCAGCACCATCAAGGTGACGAACATCGCTGCCGAGGTCTTGGTCAGCAGGGCCAGTGCCACGTACAAACCACCGTGCAATCCATGCCGAAACGAAGGCTGCGCTGGCAACATGGAGAGGTGTGACAGAAACAGGATCAACCAAATTCCGAGCATCGTGTCGACGCGCACCAGACAACCCAACGAAAGTGCGGTCGGACTTGCCAGGAATGCGGCCATGGCAAACCAAGCGGTCGGCACATCGAATTGCCGGCAAGCGACCCAATACACAGCGAGCACAGCGGCGCCGAACATCAACGCGACGTCGAACGAAATCCACGCCGACGGACCTAACCAACGCGTCAGCGGAGCCGTGGCGGCCAGGTACGCAAAATACAAGGGTGGCCTAGGCGATTCTTCGCGAAATCCCCCCAACAGTCGGCTTGGTGCAAACGTGCCCGTTTCGTCAAACGGTGTCCGCGACATTTGCAGGCCGAGCTTGACGAACAGCGCGCCGTCCCAGGTTGTATTCCCCTGGCGTTGATCGACCACCATAAAGCAATGGGCCACGAGGGCAGCCAATAGAATCAGGAGGAAAGGACAAAACTTCCGATTCACGTCGTTACATGTCCTTGCCAACCTGGTGTCGCGCGCGGCCCTAGGCGATATTCTAAGCGCGACAACCGATTCGCGGCAGGTCTCGAATCAAGCGTCATTGCCGATCGCCGAACGCTGCTGGCGGGTTGGCTGCCATGCGAATTGTCAGGCAGCGGCGACCAAACTAGACTGGCAATCGGGGCAAAGACCGCCGCCAACTCCCTGGTGCCGGCCGTCGAGTGCTCGGCTCCAGGTGCCGCTTTCCTCGCCGCTGACAACGCCGAGCGTCTGTTGCTACTGTTCACTCCGATCAGTCAATAAATGCCCGCACATTCGCCAATGGCAACCGGACCAATCCGCCAATCCAGACTGGCGGACCGGAGCGGCACGGCAACGTGGGGTGGATTGCTCTTTCTCGGACTCGTCGCTTGTTACCACGCCAATCGCGACGTCTTCCCGCTGGCCGACTCGCAGGTCAGCATGCTGCAGGCCGAGAGCTTACTGCACGAGGGGAACTTCTCGCTGACGAAAACCGAGGCGGCAAGCGTCTTGCAATGGAGATTGCAGGATGATCGAGAGCATACCACGATCGACGTGCTTTACGTGGACGGTCCTCTGCAGGCCCTCATCGAACAGGCAAAGCTTGTTGAAGCGGCACCTAGTGTCTACGCGCGACCTACTCCGATACCAGGCACTTACATCAATCTCTTCCTTCCGGGAGCAGCCGTCACGGCAGTGCCGGTGTTCGCTGTTTTTGAGCTAGTAGGCGGCCCTTTGCACCACCAGCCGGGGCGATTGTGGTTCGCGGGAAAATGGGTGTCGTCGCTCTGTGTCGCAGGCTCAGCGGTCTATTTGTTTGCAGCGACGCTCGGCTACTTGAGTCGTCCCCAGGCCATGCTTTTGGCCTGTGCCTACGGACTAGGTACCGACGTCTGGAGCATGAGCAGCCAATCGCTCTGGCAGCACGGTCCAAACGAGTTGTTCCTGGCGATGGGAGTATTTCACCTGACGCGCATCGATCGCGGTGTCTGGCATTCCATGCTTTGCGGTCTGGCCAATGCCGCGGCAACCTGGTGCCGGCCAACTAGTGCGATCGTGGTCATCGTGGTGGGAGTGTACCTGGCGATCGTCAATCGTCGCGCGCTGGCCGCATATCTGCTCAGTGGCTTGCCGCTGGCGATTGCACTGCTTTTGTACAACTGGCACTACTTGGGATCGCCGTTTCGATTCGGACAAACCGATCTAGTTGATTTGGCCGCGGCCAAGACTGGTGCCGCCACGATCTGGCAGACGCCACTCTGGCTGGGTGCCGCTGGATTGATGCTCAGCCCTTCACGGGGTCTGTTCGTCTTCTCGCCTTTCCTGATCGCCGCGCTACCCGGCATGTATCTCGTGTGCCGTCGCAGCGAATACCGCGAACTAAGGCCCCTGGCCGTAGCGATCCTGCTCATTTGGTGCGTGGAGTCGAAGCACTTCGACTGGTGGGGAGGTTGGTCGTACGGCTACCGGCACATCGTCGACACGATGCCCCTGTTATTACTGATGCTTGTTCCCGTCTTGCCAATGATCCTCCGGCACCGCATTTGGGTGAGCACTTTTGCCGTGCTGCTGCTCTGGTCGATCGGCGTGCAGGCCTTGGGTGCCCTGGCATACGACTTTATTGGTTGGAACGCGAGACGGGCCTATCGGCTGCAGGAACCAAACGGCAGTACGCGCTTGAGCTTCCATGCACAGGATGCGATCGCTTGGTCGCGTCGGCCAGACGCCAGAGTGGAGCAAGTCTTTCTGGATGTCGATGCACCCGAGAACCGCAGCCGGCTCTGGTCCTGGACCGACAATCAAATCGGCTACTACATCACGCATTTCTTGCAATCCAGGCAAACGCGCAAGGCCATCACGCGCGCTTTGCCTTACGCCGTGGATGTCACGCTCTCGGACACGTATGTCCAGTTGGCCCAAGTTCAGCTTGAACTTGGCCGGCGTCGGGAAACCGCGGAGAGCCTCGATCGAGCATTGCACTACAATCCCGCCAATCGATACGCGTGCGAAACGTGGGAGAAATTGTGCCGCGACTCGGGAGACGAGGCGGGCGCCGCGCGCTGGAAAACCAAATCACAAGTGCTCTGGCGACATCCTTTTCAGATGTTCTGCCGTCTGCCAGAGATCGAAGTGGATGCACTGACCGAGGCGGCGAGACATTTCTCGCGTGCTGATAGCGTGCTGCGATCGAACAAGCCCTGATCTGTCATTGCCGTTTTGCCGAGGGGGCCACGTCGCTCCAGTTCGTGAGACACGAGGGCGAAGGCTCGTCGTTCGCCGCATTGTCTGCAAGCATACTAGACCGCGATAGCCTTAAGAGCGTGTCCAAAAAGTGATCTTGGGCGAATGTCTGGGGAGCTAGTAAGTTATGTGGCATGAGACGGAACTCTTACCCCAGCGATCTGACGGATGCTCAGTGGCGGAGGATAGCGCCCTGGGTTCCGGAACCGAAATCGGGCGGCCGTCCGGCGAAGTACAGTCGCCGCGAGATTGTGGACGCCATCTTGTACTTGGCTCGCAACGGCTGCACGTGGCGAAGCTTGCCGCACGATCTGCCGCCGTATCGGATCGTATTTCATTACTTCCGCCTGTGGCAGCAGGACGGCACGTGGCAACGGATTCACGCCGCACTGCGCGAGCGTGTGCGGCGCGCTGCGGGACGAACGCCCAAGCCGTCGGCCGCGGTACTCGACAGCCAGAGCGTGAAGACGACCGAGCAAGGCGGGCCACGCGGCTACGATGCGGGAAAAAAAAGTCGTCGGCCGCAAGCGGCATGTGGTCGTTGACACCTTGGGACTGCTTTGGTCCTTGGTCATTACGCCCGCCAGTGTGCAAGACCGCGATGGCGGTTGCTTGGCTCTCGCCGAGTTTCGCCGACACGTCAAATTCCCACGTGTCATCTGGGCCGACAGTGCGTATCGCCGCACGGCGACCTGGGCCTGGATCCAATGGGCGGTCCGCGCTCTTTGTCAGTATTGTCGTGTTGTTCGAATCTCAAACCGTAGTAATCGAAACCGCTTTCGACCAGGAATGACGCCTCCGACCAGAGGCCGACAGCCTGCTCCTCGTAAGGCGGCGAACGAACGATATCCCACTTCCAGACGGCGAGGGCAGCCGTGATCATTAGCAGCAGCGCCAGGCTCCCAATGCATCGGCGCAGCAAGGTCGGTTGAATCCCGCCTTCAGCGAAGGGGTTGTCGTCGCCCGGCGCCAGCAACGAGTCAGTCGTGCCGCTGTTGGCCATGGCTATCGTAGACATGTTCGTTTGTTGCATTTCCTGTTGCTTCTGGCGCGAGTTGAATTTGCGCGAACCGACGATTGCTCGGGGCAGGCAACGCGCTTCGGTTGTGACTGCCCTTCAAAGCCTCGTTCCGCGCTCGGCGGACCAGGCCCAAATGGTACGCTGCCTCCTGGGATTGCGGTGCCAGTCGCAGAGCTTCGGCTAGCGCTTGTTCGGCGTCGTCGTAACGATTCTCCAGGTAGGCGACTATACCCAGGCCAATGAGCGCGGGCGGAAAGTCGGCGCGGGCTACCAGAGCCATCTCGAACTGTCGCCGAGCATCGGTCAGGTCCAATGACGCGAGTGCCGACCATCCGTCTCGATTTGGCGCGACAGCCGCCCGGACACGGGGATTCGTTGCTTCGAGATAGACTTCGAGATACGGGTCGGCAAGCGCCGCGGCGTACCGTCGAACACAGTAATCGGCCGCTTGCCAGGCGCCATCGTGGCCATGGTAACGCTCTTCGACGGCTCGGAGGAGCTTCGCTAGTTGCCTTGCCTCGTCGGGGGTCTGATCCGGAACCAGTGGTTTGGTCCGGGCAATGACATGGGGAAGCGGACCGACGCGACACCCGCGATCCCAGTCGTGAGATATGGCCTTGAAATAGGCTTCGGCTGCGTCGCGCTCGCGTCCCTGACGGCAGAGAGCAGCCGCCAGCGCGATGGGCGTGGGCCAGTCGTAATTGCGCGACTGGTATTCTGCCGCGGCCTCACAGAAGCGGTCGAGCTGCTCGGTATTCCACAAGCGAGCGAAGTGCCAGTCCAATGAGTCGCCTGGAAATGAGCGATCGCGATACCAGGCCTCGATTCGCGTTCGATCCCAGGCCGAGTCGGGTTCGGCCGAGCGAAAGACGACAAGCTGCCCGGGATCGTTGTCCTCATACAGGACCGTTCCAGACTCCGGAGGGGGCGAATCAAACTGGGAAAAGTTGCGGTAGAACGTATTCTCCGACAGAACGAAGATGGGGTGGGGGGGGTGGTCGCGGCACAGCTGGGCGACGTCACGAGACGTGGCCGTGTAGTCGTAGAACCCCTGAATGGCATACGTCGCAATGGGCCGATCAACATATCCCAATGAGGGCAGCGCCAGGATGTAGGTGAAAGGAAACCCGCATAACACAGGTTGCTCTGGTGCAAGTGTCTTGATCTTCTCAACGACCTCTTGTGTACACAGGTGATCGTGCAGGTACTCGTGACTGCGTTCCAAGTGTCCCGGCTCGCGCGCGATCCTCGCAAACGGAACCGACGACGCCCATTTGGGTAGGGCATTGACATCAGGGAAGAACCGGCCGTTCCAATTTGCCAGGTTGAACAATGTAAAGAACGCGAACGCGATCATCGCCGGAGTCGTCGAACGTGGCGTTGTCAGCATTAGCGCGGCAAACACCAAGTAAATAAACGGCACGGCCAAAGCGACGTAGCGAGGCAAAAACGGCACGAACCCGGTCGCCAACAGTGCCAGTACTGCCGTCCAGCCAGCTAAGACCCAGGTCGAACCAATGGCGTTGGGAGTGCGTGCCAGAAGTCCAGCATCTGGTTCGCGGCGCCGCCAGGCAAGCGCGCGGAGCAGGCCTAGCGCCAGACATGCGATAACCAAAAAAACCACGTCGGGACACCAGGTGAGCGCGGCAATCCAGTTCGCTCCACCGCGCATGTTCTTCGTGTGTGTGTCACCGCTCGATATGACCAGGATCTCGAGCAGGGCGACGGCCACGTGGAGAAGCAGGTATCGGGAGCGGTCACCGGCTCGATGCCCTTGCCGCAGCTCGTTGAGACGGATTCCGAACAAAAAGGCGATGTTGGCGGCGACGACGATGAACCCGCTCTGCTTGACCGCAAACGCCCCAAGTGCGGCCGCGGCTGCCCAACCCGTTCGTCCCTTGGAGATCAGGTAGACATTCAGCAGCGCGCAGGCGATCAGCGGGGGCTCCATTCCCAGCAGGTCGATCTGGACCGCGAAGACGGGCGTCGTCCAAGCTGCCAGCGTCGCCAGCAGTGCGCCCAGGGGCGTGGTTAGCGGACGAACGAGTTCGAAGAACAAGACGGCCGAACATGCCGAACAGAAGAAGATGAGCAGGTGGTAACACACGATTGCCGCGTGGGGTGTAGGCGTGTTTCGCATTAGAAGCGCGATCACGCCGGGAATAATCGTTGCCCCGTACGCGCGACGTCCACCATCAGGATGCAAACAGTACCGTGTCCTGTTGAGCAGACCATCGTAGTCGAAGTCCGATTGGGCGAGATAATCGGCTTCGTTCCAAACGGCCATGATGGAGTCCCAGAAGGGGGGCGAGTCGACGACCTCGAAGCGAACGAGGAGTATTACGACAAACGCCGCGCAAAACCCGGCCATCGGCTTGAGCCAGCCTCGCTGCGATCGCCGACGCGTTGCCGCTCGGGTTAACCCTCGGCCGGGAGCAAGAGATAGTTCGCTCGTTGACAAGAGAGGCATTTGCGAAAACGGACAGCTACAATGGGGGCTAGAACAACCGCTTCAGCGGCCGCTGAACCAGCGTTTCTCGTTGCTAGGAAGACGCCAAGCCTGCGCTCCGGCTGTGTGTAGACCATTCGATCGCCGGCCCTAATCCGTCACTCGACGCAAGATCGTACAACGGACGATGCCAACCAAGACTCCAGACCGGGTAACGCGCTTGTCGTCGCGGCCCGGCGGTCCAGATGCCACGGTAACTGTACCGCCAATAGAAATCCAGGTCGGGACCGTCCAAGGTCGACGTGTCCAACGGCTCCTTGCATTTGCCGTCGTTCTCGCGGCAGTTACGCTTTGGAAAACTGACGTCGTCGAATTGCCGCCGTACGAAGATCAATCCGGACTCTGGGCCGAAGCTGCCTTCCTGGCGGAGAGTGGCTTCGACTACTACGGCTTGCTTTTCGAACAGCACGCCTATACCGACGAGGTGCGTGGCCCACGATCCTACTTCATTAGCCTGGTGCCGGCAGTGGTGGCGTTGCTAATGATCTGGAGTAGCAGTCCACGCATGGCAGTCGTCGTTGCGCACCTGGCGACGTTTGCATTCGCTAGCGGAGTACTTCTGTTGGCGTTCGATCTGCTGCGGAGGTTTCAACCGCGGTGGATCGCTGCGCTATTCTGTCTGGCGCTGGTGACGACGCCGTTTTTCAGCACCCAGGTCGACATGGTAGGTATGGATATCCCAATGGCACTGTTCGCGCTGCTGGCCGCTCGCGCCGCGGTCGACGACCGCATCGCCGCTGCCCTGGGTTGGGCCACCTTGACGTTTTTCACCAAGGCGTCTGGCGGGGTGGTCACTGGTGCGATCGTCGGCTACCTGTCGTTGCTGGTGCTGCTGGAATGGGGCCTGGCCGATCGAGCCGTGACGGGGCGTCATCGTGTGGCGCTGGCATGGGCGATCGTGGTGTTCTTGGGGCAATACTACCTGGTGAATCTAGTCGACAATACGCTCCCAGAGCTCTATGCGCTGCAATGGCCGATCATCTTACGGTTGACTGGTGCCATCTATTGGTGTCCGGATGTCGTGGGAGTGCTGCTGCTAACGGCCATAACTGTTGTCGTAGCGGTGTTGTGTTGGCTTACTGGCACTTGGCAAGAATCGCGAATCGTTGCTGATCGCCTGGCGAAGTGGCGCTCCGTGCTGCTTGATAGTTACCTGTGCAACGGCCCGGCGGTTTTTGCGGTGATCCTTTTGGCCGGAGTAGTGTGGACCGTGTCGTGGGTCATCTTCGTGCCGCGCTATATGACGATCGGGTTGCCGTTCTTGTATGTCGTCCTGGCCGCATCCCTGGGCAGATTGGGCGTGCCGCGCGCAGTGTTAGTGGCTGGCTTCGCCAGCCTTGCCGGCTTTAACCTCATGAACTCGTCAGGGCGGTACTTCCCCGCCGTCGAAGAAATCGGCAAGACGATCTTGCGCGAGAACCCTTTTCTCGAGGCCCGCTCCTGTGTTTTTCGGGAGCGAAGCCGCGAATACTTGGCCATTCATCGTTCGGACATCATTGCGCTCGATGAACTCTCGCGACGACACGCGGACGACCCCTTGTTCATAACGCTACCGCTTATCTGGCAGGCGAAGGACCCCAAGCTGGGGATGGTTGCCAAGCCGCTTCGATGTTTCGATACCCACGATTTCGCGGAGGCGATCAGTAACTATCGCGAACAGTGTCGCATCGCACCGGTTGGCCAGACGCCGATTCTGGCCTGGAATCGTGAAGGGCGCGTGACGGTTCCGATTCCGCGCGACGACGACGTGCAACTCATCGACGATCCGGGGCCCGATCCCTTACCGTTGTATCGCAGCGCGGCCATGGAGCAGGTCGTGGGCCGGCCTCGCTGGGAGATCGAAGAGCGCTACTTGGACGAATCTTGGGATTCGCGCTGGATCGACTGGCGCGCCCGTGCGCGCCTCACGTTTCTTGTGATGTCGGGCCGCCTCGAACGCGCGCTCCGCGAAATCGAAGCGGCGTCCGAGCTCGAAGCGGCCGCGGCAGATCTGTCAGACGCACGCGAGGTAGTGCGTCAAATAGCGCATCAGGGGTTTGTCGGACAACGGCGCGTCGCCTTTCTCGAGACGCAGTTGCCCATGGTCGCTCAAATCGACGTGCATCTTGCCGAGGGACTAGCCATTCTGTTGAACCTGCCGCGTCTCAACGACCCGGATGATCCGCCGGTCGACACCTCGCAACCCAGGTTTCGCTTGGCACGACCCAAGGAGCTATCGCTCTTCTCGCAGGGTGTGTGGAAGCTTTTTCATCGCGATACGGAGGGGGCCTGGAACGACCTTCTGGCCGCCCAGCAAGACGGCGTAACCGACGAGCTCGCACCGGTGCTCGGGTACGCCATCGCCGTCATCGCGTCGACGCGGGGAGACACTGCCGCAGCTCTGAGGCAGGTACAGGAGGCGCTGGAATTGAACCCGGAATTCCCTGAAGCGCGCGCGTTGCTCGGCGAACTGCTCGCCCAACTGGGGCGCTGGGAAGAGGCCCAAAAGAACCTCGTATCTGCGGTGATCGCGGCCCCCAGAGTGTCTCGTTTTCGCAACCTTTGGGGAGTCGCTCTGGCGCGATTGGGTAGGCGAGACGACGCTGCCGTGCAATTTGACGAAGCCGTACGACTCGGCCTCACTGGGTACGCGGAAGCTGAACAAAACCGCCGCACCTTACCGCAGCTTCCCTGACCTCCTGTTGAATGCCGTGGATCGACTATCCGTTCGCAGGCGGCGTGGTGTGCTGCGTCGGGCGAGAGCGAGCTGCTTGCCGCTGCCGAATCAGGGCGTGATACGTCAAGAAGGGCTCGCCCCAGATGCGCTCGTGTAGGAAGTAATTGTTCTCGCGCTCGGCGCGTCTAAATCGGTCGGTGGCGAGCAAAAAGTGCAGACGCTCCCCAAAGCTTTGCTCGCGAGCGGTCCAAGGCCAGGTTTGGTCGAGGTACCAGTCCTCTAAGGCTCGCGCGTCGCGGGGAACCTCCGACCAGGGAATCTGATAAAGCACCAGCGGCACGGGCAAGTGGTCATCGTAGAGCCGCTGGCCGATCGCACTCGGCGCGGGAAAGAAGGAGCGACCACTGGCGAAGATCAGAAAAATCGGCCCCTCGCCCGGTCGCTTGTTGCCCGGCGAGGTGGCGGCCTTGCGTAGTGCGTCGACAGCATCCGCGTAACGCAAGATGCGATGTGCAGGCAGGGGCCGCTCGACGTAGCCCATGCTGGGATGCGCCGCATACACAATGAACGGAAACGGCAAGAACACCTCTTCGTTGAGGTAATGATCCTCGATTTGTTTCATCACGGCCATGCTACTGCGCAGATCGGGCAGGTACTCGCGGCTGCGTTCGGTGAACACACACCACCGCGGTCGGACATAGGGATCCGTGTCGAACCAGGCCTTGCCAACCTGGCCGATGTCAGGAAGGAAGCGGCCGTCCTGATTGAGCAGGTTGAACGTCGCCAGTCCCAGCAAGAATGCCCCGGCCAACGGTCGCAGCGCCGGCAATCCCCACAGCGGAAGCACCGTCGCCAGCAAGGCAAACGGCACGGCACTCGAATAATAGCGCGGCGTGAAGATATAGCGAGCGGTGCTCGCCAAGGTCGCCAGCACCAGCAACCAGGCGAAACACCACACGGGCTGCCGCCAGGCCAACTGCGCCAGGGCGCGAAAGCCCACAACCAGGCGACCTGGCACGCCGCGCCCCGCGGCGGAGCGCCCATCGTCAACGCCGCGTCTCATCCAGACGATGCTCGCCACAACGCCCACGATCAGCACCACGACCTGATCCGGACACCAGTCAATCATTCGCGAGGGTCCCAGCAGGCCGAAGAAACCGCCGTACCGCGAAATGATGGATTCTCGCACAGAGAAAGAATTGTCCCCCGCCGCCACCAATCCTGCCTCGACAGCCAAGGCCAACAAGCAAACCGCCAGAGCCGGCCAGGATCGCCGCCGGTCGACCGATTGCGGCGTTGAAAGCAGCCGCAGAACTAAAACACCCAGTATCGACGCGGTCACCAACAAGCCGTTGGCTTTCATCGAGAAGGCGGCCATCGACAACAAGGTCGCCACGACAAATCGTTCGTGCGCGAGGGCCGTCGCTGCCAGCACGGCAAACAGCATTACGGGCATGTCCATGCCGACCAATTCGGCCTGCACCGCGAACAGCGGTGTCGTGGCCAGTGTCAGACCGGCCAGCCCGGCCCCCCAGGGGCCCAACTTCGGCCGGCATAGCCACACCACCAGTAGCACCACGGCCGTGGCCATGGCGAATGTCAATGCATGCGTCAGCAAGATCGTGAAATCCGCCCCCGGTCCGAACCGCATCACCAGGGCCAACAGGGTGGGCAGCACGCTGATCACATACGAGCGTGCGCCCATCTGGGGGCTCATCGTATGCGGCTCGTCGTACAACAGGCGGTGATAGTCGAAGCCAGTCTCCGATAGAAACGCCGCCTCGTACCAAAGTCCGGTCGCCTGCTCGTCGTAAGGCGGTAGCCGCAGCACCTCGTTTCGCCAGGCCATCCATCCGAGCCAGCACGCCAGAAACAGCAAAAGTCCTCTTGAACCCGAGCGAAGCGTCATCGGCTTTCGGCGACTCCATTCTCGAGCTCTACTCTATCGAGGCAAGCGGCCGAGCCCCTGCGAGATTCGCCGGCTTGAGTCCCGGAAGGCGCTGATAATACCGCACCACGCAACTGACGTCGGACTTGCGTGCGATAGCTCAGATAGGGCTCTCCCCAAGTGCGCCCGTGCAGAAAGTTACCTATTTCGCGGTCCGCGCGTTCGAAACGCCCCGTGGCAATCAAAAAATCTAGCCGCTCGATGAAACTCCGCTCAATGGCAATGTTTGGCCAGGTTTGGTCGAGGTACCAGTCCTCTAAGGCTCGCGCGTCGCGGGGAACCTCCGACCAGGGAATCTGATAAAGCACCAGCGGCACGGGCAAGTGGTCATCGTAAAGCCGCTGGCCGATCGCACTCGGCGCGGGAAAGAAGGAGCGACCACTGGCGAAGATCAGAAAGATCGGCCCCTCGCCCGGTCGCTCGTTGCCCGGCGAGGTGGCGACCCTGCGTAGCGCGTCGACTGCATTCGCGTAACGCAAGATGCGATGTGCAGGCAGGGGCCGCTCGACGTAACCCATGCTGGGATGCGCCGCGAAGACTGTAAATGGATAAGCTAGAAAAATCTCGTCCTCGGCATGCCGCCCTTCGAGTTGCTTCATCAGCGCGATAATACTTCGCAGATCGGGCAGGTACTCGCGGCTGCGTTCGGTGAATACGCTCCACCGCGGTCGGACATAGGGATCCGTGTCGAACCAGGCCTTGCCAACCTGGCCGATGTCAGGAAGGAAGCGGCCGTCCTGATTGAGCAGGTTGAACGTCGCCAGTCCCAGCAAGAATGCCCCGGCCAACGGTCGCAGCGCCGGCAATCCCCACAGCGGAAGCACCGTCGCCAGCAAGGCAAACGGCACGGCACTCGAATAATAGCGCGGCGTGAAGATATAGCGAGCGGTGCTCGCCAAGGTCGCCAGCACCAGCAACCAGGCGAAACACCACACGGGCTGCCGCCAGGCCAACTGCGCCAGGGCGCGAAAGCCCACAACCAGGCGACCTGGCACGCCGCGCCCCGCGGCGGAGCGCCCATCGTCAACGCCGCGTCTCATCCAGACGATGCTCGCCACAACGCCCACGATCAGCACCACGACCTGATCCGGACACCAGTCAATCATTCGCGAGGGTCCCAGCAGGCCGAAGAAACCGCCGTACCGCGAAATGATGGATTCTCGCACAGAGAAAGAATTGTCCCCCGCCGCCACCAATCCTGCCTCGACAGCCAAGGCCAACAAGCAAACCGCCAGAGCCGGCCAGGATCGCCGCCGGTCGACCGATTGCGGCGTTGAAAGCAGCCGCAGAACTAAAACACCCAGTATCGACGCGGTCACCAACAAGCCGTTGGCTTTCATCGAGAAGGCGGCCATCGACAACAAGGTCGCCACGACAAATCGTTCGTGCGCGAGGGCCGTCGCTGCCAGCACGGCAAACAGCATTACGGGCATGTCCATGCCGACCAATTCGGCCTGCACCGCGAACAGCGGTGTCGTGGCCAGTGTCAGACCGGCCAGCCCGGCCCCCCAGGGGCCCAACTTCGGCCGGCATAGCCACACCACCAGTAGCACCACGGCCGTGGCCATGGCGAATGTCAATGCATGCGTCAGCAAGATCGTGAAATCCGCCCCCGGTCCGAACCGCATCACCAGGGCCAACAGGGTGGGCAGCACGCTGATCACATACGAGCGTGCGCCCATCTGCGGGCTCATCGTATGCGGTTCGTCGTACAACAGGCGGTGATAGTCGAAGCCAGTCTCCGATAGAAAGGCCGCCTCGCGCCACAGCCCGACTGCCTGCTCGTCGTAAGGCGGTAGCCGCAGCACCTCGTTTCGCCAGGCCATCCACCCGAGCCAGCACGCCAGAAACAGCAACAGTCCTCTTGAACCCGAGCGAAGCGTCATGAAATGGCACGTTGTCGAGGACAATGGCGAGTGTTGCAGCGACCGGCGCAGAATGCCAAGGACCACCGCCTGCCAGAATTCATGCAATGGCTACGTTACAATATAGTGTACTTGAGGTTGCGCCGCCCCGATGGATCGTGATTACCGAGGCGTTGGAATCGCTGCCGAGCCCCGCAAGAACACCCCTATGCAACATCCTTCTGCGCCGCGCACCGAATATCGGTGGCTCATTGGATTACTAGGTATTCTGATCATCCCCTTGGCGATCGTCGGTGATACGCTCATCGCCATGTCGCAAGGATGGCCACTGGCGGAAGGAGGCAGCTTTGGGCGATTCGTCTGGCCACTGGCAGTTGTCTGCATCCTCGCCATGCTGCTTTGCTTGTTGCCCTGGGGTCGCCAACTGTTCGCACGGCGGGCGGGACAGTTCTGGGTCTTGTCCGTGGCCCTGCTGCTGTCGTTAGCCGTTGGCGAGGCCTTGCTTAGTCGCCTACATCCGCAAGCCCAGTTTCATCGTCGTCCAGCAGAGATCCAATACCGTTACGACCCAGATTCGTCGGTCGTTCCAGGAGTGTTTGGTGCTGCGACGGCGACGATCAACCGTTTAGGCTTGCGAGGGCCCGATCTACCAACGGACGCGGAGGTATATCGGATTCTGTGCGTCGGCGGCAGTACGACCGAATGCCTATTTCTCGACGACACAGAGACCTGGCCCGCACTGTTGATGAGTCGCCTGAACCAGGAATCGAAGCAGAAGTACTGGGTCGGCGTGGCGGCAGTCAGCGAGATGGATAGTGCCGATCATTTGCGGTTCTTGCGCGAGTCGCCGATCGTCGGAGATGTGCAATGTGTGGTGTTGATGGCAGGCGCCAACGACTTCATGCGATTGGTTTTGGGAATGGGAGCTGGAGGTCACAAGCCGCCGGCCTGGCTCGAGTCGAACTGGCTGGCACATTTGCGTGAGATCTGGAACGTCAAGCTGCGCGCCGGTTTCGTGGTCGACCGCACCGGCCAACGTTATGCCGCGCTCGAACGCAGCCTGCCGATTGCCGCAGGAACCTTACGGATCAAGGATGCCCTCGATTCGTACGAAAGTCGCCTACGATCGATCGTCGAGACCGCCAAAGAGCGGCAGGTAAGATTGGTCTTCTGCACGCAGCCGGTCATGTGGGACGAATTCTTGACGACGCTGGGCCGCGAGCGCTTGCGTCTGACGCGTGCGTACCCCGAGGCGCCAGACCACAGCTTTCTGGCCGGCGACTGCCGAGCGATCTTCGATCAGTTTAACTTGCGACTTTCTCGTGTGGCCGCAGAGCGCGGGGTCGAGATTATCGACGCAGCCGCCAAGATGAACGGCGTTGAAGTCTATTTCTACGACGACTTTCATCTCAATGAGCGTGGCTGCATAGAATTCGCTCAATTGCTGGCGTCGTGGTTTCTCGAGCATCCGACCAAGGCGGCGGAAGAAAACAACCTGCGCGCCGGGGTCCGAAGAACTTGGGCGCCAACGCAATAAGGGGGGCTACACTAGGGAATGGCGCTTAGATCCCGCGGTCCCTCGCCTGCGCTCAAATCGTACGAGTTGGGCGCCTGGGGAGTTGTTGCGTCCTCAAATCGCTACTGAGAGAAGCCGTTTATGAGTCAATCGCCGCCTTCAGTTGACCGAAGCTGTGCGGGGAGCTGGAATAGAAATGACCTTTATGCGTGCACTTTGCTGCTCGCGGCGTGGTTCGTTTATGCGGGACCATTGTTGTCGCCTACGACAAACTTGTATGCAACCGACACCTTTTGCCACGACGTTCCGCTTCGCCTGTATGCCGCGCGCATGATCCGAGCAGGCGAGTTTCCTCTCTGGACCCCGGACGTAAACTGTGGCTATCCGCTGTTTGCCGACGGTCAAGCTGGCGTTCTTTACCCCTTCTTTGCCATGTATTTGGCATGGCCGTCGCCCGAGGCACACGATTGGTTCATGGCCCTCCATTTCTTGCTCTCGGGCGGACTGACCTATCAGTTTTTGCGTGGCCAGCAGCTCGCTGCGACGGCAAGCATGCTCGGTGCCGTGACCTTCATGGCTTCGAGCTATCATCAAGCGACTCACGTCGTGCCGGGACTTCTGGCGGCAGTTGTCTGGTTGCCCCTATCATTGCATCTCATCGACCGCGGTGTTAGCGGACAGAAACGCGCTATATGGTCATGCGCCGTAGTGAATGCAGTTGCCTTGCTCGCCGGTGCCGTGCATGTCGCGTTAATCTCCTATTCGCTGCAAGCACTTTGGTTGCTGTACCTGTGCTGGCCCCACGTGATCCGCCATGGTATCCCGAGAGCAACGATTGCCTTTGTGCTTCCTTTATTGATTTGCACAGTACAAATATGGCCTACGCACCAGTTGCTTGGCGTCTCGAACCGAGCAACCGGATTATTCGCGCCGTCACTCGATTGGAAGAGTTTTTCCGACTTTTTAGTACCCTGGCGCTTTCTGATTACATTCGTTTGGCCCTCAGCTTATGGCATGCCGTGGAATTGGCCAGGTGGGTTCGAGATCAATTCGCCCTTTTGGGAAGAGAGTTTGGTGGTTTTTCAGGGCTTTGGAGCAGTTCTGCTGCTGCCACTGGGCATCTGCCTCGGAAGGCCTCGCTCGAAGATCTGGTTCTGGCTTACCATGCTCGCGCTAGCAATATTTGTTTCAATGTCGGCAACGGGGCGATTCGCCATGATGTACGTCCCCCTGCACAACCTGTTTCGCGCGCCAGCGCGATACATGTTGGTGGCAAGTCTGGCGAGCTCAGTGCTTGTCGCATACGGGGCCGAGTCGCTCTTTGCGCTCATCGCCAAGGCCTGGCATGCCCGGCGGAAATGGTTGATGGCGGCGGTGCATTCGGGGATCGTCTTTTTCTGCGTAGTTGGTGCTGTCTATCATCACTTCGGGCCGTATTTGACCAATGCCGATTTCTATTCCACGCACTCGGCGGAACTGGTGTCTGCGGCACACAGCGGGCAGCACTTTCGCCTGTTGCCGTTGCCTCGGGCGCTATTTCGCTATTGGAGTCTTGATGACACCCGCTTGCGGCGCAACGCATTTTGCCTGCCGGTGAGCTACAACCTGCTGTTCGACGTTCCGGCCGCCACGGTCCTTGATCAGGGAAACGCTGTCAGCCCGCGCGCACTCACCGAGTTAATTCAATCTCGCCATCCCAACGTATTGAAGCTCGCCGCGATCACCCATCTGTCATGTCCAATTCCAATTGAAGACTTCATTCAGGACATCGAGAGCTTATATCTAAAGCAGCCGATCCCCCCATTTGAAGATCTCGAGGTAATTTCGGCCACGCCAGCTTTTGTCTACCATTATCGCACGTCTCAACCGCGTGCTCATATGGTATATCGCACTCGGACGGTCGTTGATCCATCCGAGAGAGTAATCGCCTTGTTGTCTGCTGACTTTGATACAACCCGCGAGGCCATTGTCGAGCACGAACTGCCGCGTTTTACCGAGCCAACGGCCTCTCCCAAAGTGACTACCTCACAATTGAAGCACAACCTGTTACAGATCGAGGTGGAGACCGGCGCTGATGGCTTGCTTGTCGTCGCCGACTGCTTCTATCCACATTTGTGCGCCACCGTGGATGGCACACGGCAAGACATCGTCAGGGCCAATCACGCCTTTTGCGGCATCCCGCTAACCGCAGGTCAGCACCTCGTACAGCTCCGTTATTCTACGCAGCCGGTCTATCAGGGAATGGCCGTCACGTTGGCGGCGGTAGCGATCACTTGCTTCGGACTTTTGAGGGCGACTTCGTGAGTGGCTCGCCTGGGTCACGGTCGATCAGCGATCATGGGTCGGAATGGCGTGCTGTCGATAGCTTTTTGCGAAATAGTCGCAGCACATTGGGATGGCCGGCTTTCGCGAATTCCAACGCCCGCTGGTGACCACTTTCGTCCAGACACAAGAGTCGGACAACGAACCGCTCGTAAGGTTCGGCGCTATTCGACTGACGCGGACTAGCCTTCCCTTCGGCAAGTGCCCTGCGAACAATCTTCATCGCCAACAAGATGCGTTTGCCCTGGAGCGATGATGGGCACGTATTTATTGACCCTTGCCAGTTAGGCGAACAGTGATTCTACCGTCGCAAGGGGAGTTTGGCCCAGCGAAAGCAGGAGTGCTTCAGATCATTCTTGAAGGTCAGATCGTCCAGTGAATTGCCCACGGCGTCGAAAAGATGATCGATGTCGTCAGGCACGAAGTTGGCGAGGTCCGCATACTTGGTATGGTTCCAAACGGCTTCCACGGGATTGAG
>JBFXAH010000040.1:0-38284 GCA_050184475.1 Pirellulales bacterium
TGCGGTCGAGTTTTGACGTGACCTCGCTATTCTGAATTCTGAATTCCTCGGAGCCCTCTGTGCCCTCGGTGGCTTGACTGTTTTCTGTGGCCGCGTCGCGCCGCAGCGCTGCGAGCCACGGAGCAAGCGGAGAAAGGCATTAGCCACCGAGGGCACCGAGGTCACGGAGCGGGGGATTGGAGTACGACTGCCGGCTCGAGCATGCTTCTTGGCGGTCGAGTTTTGACGTGACCTCGCTATTCTGAATTCCTCGGAGTCCTCTGTGCCCTCGGTGGCTTAAATCTCCGCTCTGCGCTCTCCGTAGCTTGATTGTTCTCGGTGGCCGATTGGCAGGTCGCGCCGGGCAGCGTAGGCTTGAAGCTCATGAAGCCTAAGCCCGACGATGTTTGTCCTCATCCCCCTGAATTGCCGGCCACGCCGACGCAGCCCTTGGCCGCGCCGTTGGCGCTGTCGAGCGTCTATCGCTGCGCCGATCCGCAACAGGCCGACGCCCTGCTGGGTGGCGACGCGGCAGGTTACGTCTATCGCCGCGACGGTCATCCCAACGCCGACGTGCTGGCCGAGCAATGCCGGCGGTTGCACGGCGGCGAGCGCGCGGCGGTTTGCGGCTCGGGCATGGCTGCCTTGTCCGCCGTGGTGTTGGCCGAGCTGCGGCCCGGCGATCATGTCGTCTCGGCGCTGCAGCTTTATGGCCGCTCGCGCCGGCTGCTCGAACAAGAATGCGCGCGACTGGGCATGGAAGTTACCGCCGTCGACATCACCGATGCGGCGGCCGTGGCCACTGCCGTGCGGCGCGAAACGCGACTCGTCGTCGCCGAGACGATTACGAATCCACGGTTGCGCGTCCCCGACTTGGCGCGGCTGGCCGATATCGCGCACGCGCAAGGTGCGCGATTATTGGTCGACAACACCTTCGCCAGCCCGGCTGTTTGCCGGCCTCTCGAACTGGGGGCCGATTGGGTGGTCGAGAGCCTGACCAAGATCATGAACGGGCACAGCGACGTCGTGCTCGGCGCGGTCGTTGGCCGCGAAGCCGCTTGGCAGCGCTTGCCCGACGTGCTCGTCACTTGGGGTTTGGGGGCGGCGCCGTTCGATTGCTGGCTGGCCGCGCGTGGCCTGGCAACCTTGGCACTGCGGATCGAGCGGGCGGCGGCCAACGCCGGTCGCGTGGCCGAGTTTCTGGCGGGCAACCCCCTGGTTCGCGAAGTGATCTACCCGGGGCTGGCCGGTCATCCCGATCAGGCGATCGCGCGGCGGCAATTCGGCCAGCGCTTCGGTTCGATGGTTGGTTTCAGCCTGGCCGGGGGACTGCCGGCCGTGGAAAGGTTCTTGAAAACCGCGACCGAGATCCCCTTTGCCCCGTCGCTGGGTGAACTTGGGACGACCGTCAGTCATCCGGCCTCGACCAGCCACCGCGGGCTATCGCCCGACGAGCGGGCGGCACTCGGGATCGACGACGGCTTGCTGCGGTTATCCGTAGGGATCGAGTCGCCCGAGTGGATCATGGCCGCCCTCGCAGCCGGTCTGGCTGGCGTCGAATAATCGCCCCGAGTAGGATTATTGATCGGCGCTAACGGCGCGGGCCGCCGCGCGGTTCGTTTTGCCGCCGATTGGCGAGCCCCAATTGGTCATTGGCGCTAGCCTCGCGCAGGGTAGGCGCTGTTTTTTCAGCAGGTCGTTTTCCAGGAGTCGCCTATGGCGGAAAAAGAAAAAGAAGCAGGTCTCGAAGTCGAAGGCGTAGTGACTCAGGCGCTGGCCAACACGCGCTTTCGCGTCAAGATCGAAGGGGGTCACGAGATCATGGCCCACGTCGCCGGTCGCATGCGGAAGAATTTCATCCGTATCGTGCCAGGAGACAAGGTGCGTGTCGAATTGTCTCCCTACGACCTCAGCAAAGGTCGCATCACCTTCCGCGAGCGCTAAGCGAGCAAGCATCGCTGGCCGCGCGGTTCTCAAGGGGCTGGATCGATCGCGAGTTAAGCTACCGCGATCCATGGCTTTTCGGTCGGATCGGCCGACTTCGGCTTCGACTGCGCGCCGCAGGCTCGCAGGGCTGCCGACCTGGCCGCGCATTGGCAACGCTGCCAAGAACTTGCGGCCCCCGTGCCGAGCCTTTGCCCCGCGATCATCGACTGGCGCTGCCAAAGCGGCGTGATACCGTCAGCTCGATAAATCTCCCGGCTCGCCGTCCCCACGCGGGGCTCCGTGGGGCAACACTCCTCGTGGTTCGACGCCGCACCCGGTAAGGGCAGTAGGCTAACCACCGCGGGCGAGGATTTGCCCCCCCTTGGCTGGAGCGAGGCCCCGCATTTTGCGTAAAACATACGCTCGCTCGACAGGGTATAATCCGAGCCAACCAAACGCACCGTCGCGGGCCGTAGGGGAGCGGCCGCGAAGGTCCCGCCTGGTGCTCGTCTGCCGTGCCGAGTTTGTGTTTGCGGTCGACGGGGTTTCCGGAATCATTGTCCGAGCGCAACGCGTGTCGTCTGTGGTCGTCTGCACGCCGACCAGCGAGGATACTTCGAGCAGCTCGTGGTCTGCGAATGATGAAGTCGTGCGCGCGGTTCTCGACGAGCCGCCGCCGCTTCGCTCGGTTTATCTCGCTGGCGCTGTCGAGTGTACATCGGTAGCGAAGAACATACAGAATGGTCGATCAGCCAACCCTTCGAGGAGATCTTGCTGTGAAGAGAACCTGGTTTTCCGCCCTGGCCGTGGCCTGCATGTTGGCGTCGCCGCTCGTCGTGCGCGCTCAAGAAGCGGAGGAAGCCGAAAGTGAAATGAAGCCGCTGATCGTGGCGTCGATCCGCAGCTTCGACGAAGTGATCGACGACCTCGACTTCATCGGCAAAGTCTCCGACAACCCCGATCTCGGTCAAGGGATCGAAGGCTTGCTCGAACTGGCCACCCAGGGTCAGGGCCTAGACATGCTCGATAAGAGCAAGCCCTGGGGATTTGCCGTCAGCTCCGACGGGTTGGAGATTCAGATTCTCGCCTTCCTGCCGATCAACGATCTGGAGAAGTTCGCCACCACGCTGGGCGGCCTGGCCGGCGATCCCGAGAAGTCGGAAGACGGCGTCTGGCGCTTCGAGATCCTCAACATCGCGCTGTTCATGAAGCAGTCGGGCGATTGGACCTTCGCCAGCATCAGCGGCGACTTCCTGCAGAACCTGCCCGAAGATCCCACGAAATACCTGGGCGACCTGCATAAGGAGTACGACGGCGCTGTCCGCGTGCACATGCAGAACATTCCCGACGTCTTCCGGCAGTTGATCATCGATCAATTGAAGATGGGCGCCGAGCAAGTGATGGCCGGCGAAGAGTTGCAGTTGCCAATTCCCGGTCTCGACAACTTGCCTGGCGGCGGACTGCCAGGCGCCGACGCGCTCCCGCAGTTGACCGAAGAGCAGCGCAAGCTGGTCGAGGCGCTCACCAAGGGGCAGATCGAGTCGATGACCGAGGCCCTGAACGAAACCGACACGATCACCTTCGGCTTTAACGTCGATCGTGAAGCCGCCAAGCTGCTGGCCGACGCGATCGTGACCGCCGTCCCCGGCAGCAAGACGGCCGAAAGCTTCGCCAAGATGAGCGAAGGCAAGACCAAGTTCGGCGGCTTCAAGCTCTCGGAAGCGACCGTGTATGCCGTGGTCAACGAGGTGCTGTCGTCCGATCAGGTCTCGCAGGTCAAAGACGCCGTGGCCACGATCAAGGAAGAGATCGACGGCCGCATCAACGATCTGGAATTCGGCGACGATCATCTTAAGGACCTGCTCAAGGGTTTCGTCGCCGAGTTGCTGGGGATCGGCGAAAAGACCGTCGAGAGCGGCAAGATCGACTTTGGCGTGGCCATGGTCGGTAAAGGCCCCTACACGATCCTGGGGGGGGGCTACATCAGCGACGACGAAGCGGCCACCAAGCTGCTCGACAAGCTGATCGACACGGTCGAGACCGAAGTCGGTTTCTACGGCTTCCAGAAGAACGTCGCCGAGCATAAAGGCGTGAAGTTCAGCAGCGTGCTGCTGCCGATTCCGCCGGGCGAAGAGGGGGACATGATTTCGAAGATCATCGGCAGCGAGGTCGAGCTGGTGATCGGCATCGGCGACAAGGCGGCCTACATCGCCGTCGGCGCCAACGGGCTGGACGAGCTCAAGAAGGCGATCGACAAGTCGGAGGAAGAAGCCGACAAGTCGGTCCCGGCGATCGAGTTCTCGGCCACCCTGGCTCCGCTGGTCAAGATGATGTCCGAACAGGGCGACGCCGATCCCAATCTGGCGATGCTCGCCGCGGCCCTCGAGGGGACCGCCGACCGCGTCGTCGTGACCGTCAAGCCGATCGAGAACGGCGTGCACATGCACCTCGACGGGCAAGACGGCGTGCTTCGCGCCCTGGGGACGATGATCACCACGATGGGCCCCGGCTTGCCGCAGTTCTAACGACTGCCGCAAGGCTGATCGATTCTGGGCGTCGAGCGGGACCGGCCACTGAGGTCGGTCCCGCTAGCGCGCGCGGACCGGCGTTTGGCTAACCAAAAACGCCACGCGCGCGGCCCACGGATCAATCGGCCGGCATGGTGACTGGCTCACCGCGGGCTCGTGTCGCCAATGCGCGCCACAGCGTCAATTCGACGTTGTCGGTGAATGAGCGGACCGATCCATCCATGATGGCCACGTTCACCAGTCCGGGGTGATAACTGCGCGACGTGATCGCCGCGAAGGTCTTCACGGTCGCCGATTTTCCTTCCTGCTGACTCGTGTAGTCGATGTCGTAATACTGGCCGCCGGTTTGGTAGGGCACCTGGGTGTTGGGAGTGAACGTTGCCGTGAAGCCGGCATGGTGCGCGCGACCGTCGACCCACTCGGTGTGGCCGGTGTTTTGTTGGAGATCGGCTCCCAGCTTGGGCTGGCTGCCGCTGGCCAACGGAGGGATGTCGGCCGGCGAGGCCGGGATCGTCGTCGTCCCCTGGCCCGAGTTGCGCACGTACGGTGTATAGGCCTTCACTTCGGCGGCCATCAGCGTGTTGCTCAAACCGTCGCGAAAGTCGGCCGGGCGAGTGCGGCTATTGGGTGAAATCGCCCCGTCCAGATTGGCTTGCCCCTGAGGATCGAAAACGAACCACACCCCCACGTTGAACACGTAATTGAGCGGATAGTAGATCGGCGCGCCGCTGGTGATATCGACGCGCTGCAAGTCATTGACTTCATCGGGACAGAGAAACGGGCTGGGGCGCATCGTCTTGACCGGAACTCCGGACGAGACCGCGGTTTCGTAATCAGCCCGAAAGTCGATCTGGGCGAAGATCGCCGTCTGCTCGAGATAAGGGAGCAGCCGCGCCTGGACCGACCAACCGCCGCCGCGGTCCGCAGTGTTCTTGGGGTTGGTGCAAAAACTGGGCGGGTAAGCGCCCAGCGAGCTCTGATAGTTGTGCATCGCTTGCGCGATCTGCCGCAAGCTATTGCGGCACTGCATCTGCCTACCAACTTCGCGGGCCATTTGCACGGCCGGGAGCAGCAGCGCGATCAAAACACCGATGATCGCCACCACGACGAGGAGTTCGACGAGCGTAAAGCCTCGCCGGAGAGGATTTGTCACAGTGGGCATGGCACCAGATGAAATTGAGACTCGATATCAATTAGAGTCGTCAACTTAACTGATCTTCATCCGATGTCAATTCGCTCGCGGCTGCCTGCCGATTCAACCTGTTCGGCGATCCAGGGCGCGGCCGGCCAATAATCGCGACCCAGCCGCGAGATGCCGAATCGCTCCCCTTGCCTGCCGCGGAGCAACAATCCCGGTCTGTTGTACTGGCATTCGACGAGCTCACACCATGGCACCAGCTCCGACCGCCGGCCGCGGCGAAGGCCGTCGCGCTCGACGATCACTTGACCTTGGCGCCCATACCATCCCGCCCGCGCGAGTTGCCAGCCATGTCGGACGAGGGCGATGCCGGCGTATCGGATGGCGGCATAAAAGAAAGAAGCCAGCCCTACGATGTAGATCGCACTGCCGACGGCGGCGAGCATGGCGCCAACCACACAGCGGGTGAGCGCGATGACCGCGTAATCTCCCACGATGCGTATCTCGCCTCGGTCGAGCTGCGTTTGGAACCGATGCCATAGCGGCCCAAGCAGTGCCGCTTGCAGCCCGCCCGCCAGCTCGTCGAAGGTAGCGAATTGCGAGGGAACGCTCAGTCGCCGCACGCGGCGATCGTCGGCGACCAGCAACTCGCAGGCGATCGAGGTCAAGCCGGCCCGCTGCCGGACGCCGTGTATCGACTCGACCGGAATCCGCACTTGCAAGCGGTCGAGATCGAGCGAGATCGCGTCCGTCGCGATCACGATTGCCTGGCGAGCCCGGCGGCGAAACTCGCGCCAACTCCACCGGCAAGCGACAGCCACGGTGAACACGAGCAGCACGACGCCCAACCAGCCGATTGCTCGCGGCGGCAGCTTCCAGTGGTCGAGCAGCAACCCCAGCGGCACCCAGATGATCAGAAACAGGACGATGCCCAAGATGGGGGCGACGAACAAATAGATGACGGCCCCACCAGCTTTGTACGCGAGCTTGCGTTCGACTCGTAGCGGCAGCCGCACAGTTGGCGATAGCGTCGAGGGTGCAGGAGCGATCATCGGTACTTGCCCCCGCGCCGGCCGCCCTACGCCCGAGTACCCGCTACCTGGTGGTCGCGCGGCAGGGACGAATCAAGCTGGCTCGTCGCGCCGAATTGTCCGTCGGGCAAAAACTCAGGCTCCGCTTCGCGGTTCGACGGCATGCCGGGAACGTCGAGCACGCCGGCAAAGGTCATCACGCCGGTCAGAAAGAAAACTACCGCGGCGAACAAGACCACCGGCGCTCCGATTGCCGCCGGTCCGTCCTGGTCGTCGAGCCAGACGCCGACGAACGTCGCGCCGACACCAAGCGCGACAAGAAGTCCGCTGGCGACCGACACGAGCGGGTCGACGTAAAACGCCCCCACGATCACGGCCGCGACGAACACGATCAGTACGAGGGCGAGCGGCCACCCCGCCAGGCTGGCGCTGTCGGCGTCGCCGGGGGACCGGTCCGGTGTCGGCCCGGCCTGAGGAGCAGTATTCGACGTCGTCGGGGTATCGGTCATTGTCGGTTCACCAGGATTCGCGCGGAGTGGTGTGCACTGGAGGGTTGGCTCTCGGCGGATCAGGCGGCCCAGAAGTTGCTGCTTCGCCGTCAGCCGCCGATCTGGTACATGGCCCGCTCGGGGCGTATGAACTCGTCGGTATTGATTCCATGGGCGCGGCGCTTCTCGCGCACGCACTCGCGGACGAGGTCGCTTAACTTTGTATCGACGCCGCCGTCGCCGCCGCGCAGAATCGCGCGGGCGTCCCACTCGGTTGTCGAGAACAGGCAGTTGCGCAGCTTTCCCTCGGCGGTCAGCCGCAGCCGATCGCAAGCCCCGCAGAACGGCTCGGTCACCGAGTTGATGAAGCCGACGCGGCCCGAGCCGTCGACGAAGCGATAGTCGACCGCCGGCTGCGCGGGGTCGCGGCCGGCCACGGGCTCTAGCGGGCCCAGCGCGCGCTCGATGATTTCGCGAACCTCGGCCCCGGACAGCACCTGGCCGTTTTCCCAGTTGCCGTCGGCATCCAGCGGCATGTACTCGATAAACCGCACTTCGAAACCGTGCCGGCAAGCGAACTCGGCCAGCGGAACGATGTCGGGCTCGGTCAGACCGCGAATCGCCACGGCGTTCACTTTGATCCGCGTAAAGCCCGCCCGCTGCGCCGCGAACAAGCCTTCGAGCACGCGCTCGAAGCCGTCGCGACGGGTGATCTCGCGGAAGCGGGCCGGGTCGAGCGTGTCGAGGCTGACGTTCAACCGCTCTAGGCCGGCCGCGCGTAAGGCGGCCGCCTGCTCGACCAGCAGCAGGCCATTGGTCGTCAGGGCCACGTCGTCGATGCCGGGCGTGGCGACGAGCATTTCGACGAGCCGCGACAGGTCGTGCCGCACCAGCGGTTCTCCGCCGGTGAGCCGCACCGAGCGAATCCCCAACCGCGCCACGACGCCCACAAACCGCGCGATCTCCTCGAACGTGAGAATCTCGGAGCGCGGCCGAAAGTGGACATTTTCGGCCGGCATGCAGTAGAAGCAGCGGATATTGCAGCGATCGGTGACGCTCACGCGCAAATCGGTATGCACGCGGCCGAAGCGATCGCAAAGCAGGTCAGCGGCGCTCATGACTTCATTCTGCGTCAGCCGTGTCGGCAACACAATTCGGCGGCCGGCAGAAAACCGCGGTTGGCCTCGGCCGGTGGCGGCCGGAAATGCCCACTGCGCGGCGGCGGACACCGGCTACCGCGACGAAAAATCGAAGCAGGCCAACCCCTCGCCGCTGCGCACATAGATCCGGCTGCCGACCACGGCGGGCATGGTCCAGGTCGCCGCATCGGTCAGCCGCAGCCGCGTGCGCAGGGCAAAGGCCTGCGGCGAGGCGTCGAAGACCGACAGCTCCCCTTTTTCGTTCAGGCCGAGGAACTGTCCGCCACACAGGATCGGCGAGCAATAGAAGCCGTGTCGCCCTTCGCTCCATTGGGTGACGCCGTCGCTGAGCCGCACGCAGGCGAAACGGCCGCCGTCGTCCATGCCGTAGACGTGCCCTTCGTAGACGACCATCGACGACAAATAGCTCTCCAGATCTGGATTTTCCCAGGCCAGGGTCGCCGTCTGGCTGTCGCCGTCGCGCGTGATGTGGACTGCCGTCAACGGACGATACGTGCCGGTGATCAGCACCAAATCGTCGCCGATGGCCGGCGTGCCGATGCTCTCGTCGTATTGAATCTGAAACGGGTAGCTCCAGAGCAATTCGCCGTCGCTCAAGCGCAGCCCGACCACGCGCGGCCCGGTCATCACCACCACCTGTGGCACGCCCCCCAATTCGGCCGCGACTGGCGAAGAGTACGACACGTTCTCGTGCAGCGCCTGCCAAACCACGGCGCCGGTCGTGGCGTCGAAGGCCATGATCGTGCCGCCAAGGTCGCCACCGACCGAGAGAATCACTTTGTCGTCGACCACCAGCGGGCTGCCGGTGTAGCCGAATAGCGGCACCGGGGCTCCCTCGCCAGTCGCCACGGGGACCAAGACGTGTTGCTCGCCAATCACCGTGGCCTGTCCCGAGGGCAATGGTTCGCGGCGGCCAAACTGGGCCGGCAAGTTGTGCGACCAAAGCGTCGCTCCGTCGTCGGACGACGAGCATTGCAGCCAGCCGGCAATCCCCAGGCTATAGACGCGGCCGGCCGACCAGGCGGGAGTTCCCTTGGGACCGTTGCCGTGCGCGCGGCCCACCGCGTGCGGCTCGAACTCGACATGATTGGTTCGCTCCCAAATCGGTTCGCCACTTTGGGCGTCGAAGGCCACGAGGCGTTCGATCTCGGCAGAGCGATCGGTCACAAACACGCGCCCCTCGGCCACGATCGGGCTCGACCAGCCGGTCCCCAGCGCCGCTTGCCAGACCGGGGGCGGCGCTTCGATCGGCCAGATCTCGGGCAGTTGGGTGCCAGCGGCAATCGAGCGGCCTGCCGGCCCCCGCCAGGCAGCCCATGCCGGCGCACTGGCTTCGCTGGCCGTCGACGAGGTCGCGTCGGTTTCAGGGCTCTTGGTTTGGGGAACGCTATTCTGCGAACTCGCCTGCTGGCCGGTTCCGGGGGTCGAAGTCGTCCCGCTGGTCACGGCGTGCGATTTCGACGTCGTCCGCTCGGCGGACTTCTTTTTGGGTGCCGTCGCGTTGTCACGGCAGCCGCCGGCCACGATCGCCGCCACGATCAGCAGTCGCGCGGCGGCACGCCCACCGGTCGTCGCGCGCAATGCCCCACGGGCGATGGCAGCGATTTCACGAGCAATCGGGCCGAACATGCGGGGGCGGCTCGCGTAACGGCGTGGGGAAACTAAACTGAGGTAGGTCCGTTCCAGGGCGGGTTCTGCGATTATAGCGGGCTCGGACCGACCGCCACACCACGGCAATCTCCATGCCGCGAAAGTCGGGGTCGGCCGGCTCTCGGCGACTCTTCACATTTTCGGCGTGCCTCGCCGGCGCGCGGCGAGCGACGGGTGAATCGTGCCAGGCGGTTTTCGTTTTTTAGTCAAAAAGCGGGGCGACCGCAGCACCGGGTCGAACAAGTCGGGCGATATTGCCCTGGCGCTGTTCTTCGCGGCGCTGTTCTTTAGCGGCGTCGGCTTTTCGACCTATCTGCTGGCGACTTTGATCGTGCCCGAATGGCGCGTCAACCACTCGTTCGTCGAGGGGCGCGCCCTGGTGCTCGAAAAGCGGTTGCGCGAAACCAACGAAGGGGAACCGCAGAGCTACCGCCCCGAGGTGCTGATTCGCTACGACGTCGACGGCACCGTCTATCACGCCCGCACCTACAACATCACGCGCTCGAGCAGCACCAACCGCGAGAAAGAAGAAGCACTGCTCGCGCCGTTTACCGCCGGTCTGCGCGTGCCGTTCTGGTACGATCCCCGCAATCCCGACAGCGCGGTCGTGGTCCGCGGCTACACCTGGACGAGTTGGCTGTTGCTGTTGGTGCCGGTGTCGTTTGTCGTGGCCGGTGGCGGCGGCCTAGCGCTAACCCTCTTGAATTGGAACAAGTCAACCGAGCGGCGGGCGATGCTGGCGCAGCGCGCGCGCTCGCTGGAATTGCTCGAAGGGGTCGTCGAGCCGCGCCCCGAGTATCCGACCTTGCCGCGCGTGGGCGAAGCGTATCACGTGCGGGGGCGCGTCTTGGCGCATCGCTTGCCCTTCGATCTCCGCCCGGCGATGGTGCTCGTCATTCTGCTATCGTTGTCGGTGCTGGTGCTAGGCATCGCGGCCGCTTATGTCGCGGTTGCGCTCTGGAACTTTCAGGCGGGCCGCACCGACTGGCTGATGGCCGTCTTCGCGGCCTCTTGGGTGGTGGTTGGCGCCTTGGGATTGCTCTACTTCTCGCGGACGCTCGTGCGGCGGCTCAGCCTGGCGCCACCGATCGTCGAAATCTCGGCCCACCCGTTGCGGCCCGGCCAATCGTGCGACGTGCTGGTCATCCAGGCCGGCGGCACCAAACTCACCTCGTACACGCTCGAGCTGGTCTGCGAAGAGCAGGCCACGTTTCAGCAAGGGACCAACACCCGCACCGAGCGATTCAGCGCGGCAAGTTTCGGGCTCGCCAGCCGCGAGGACTTCGAACTCCGCCGCGGCGCGCCGCTCGAGTTGCGGGCGTCCCTGCAGATTCCCCCCGACGCCATGCACTCGTTCTTGTCGGTGCACAACGAGATTCGTTGGAAGCTGCGCGTCGTGGCCCGGCGCGCGGGCTTGCCCGACCTGGAGCGCAGCTTTCCGTTGGTCGTGCTTCCTGCCACCGAGGGGGCGCAAGCGGCATGAGCGAACCAAGCGTCTTCGTCGGCTTCGAGGGGAACCAGCGACAGTATCGCCCCGGCGACATTTTGTCGGGCCACTACCGGGTCGCGGGGGTCGAACCCGACCAGCTCGAAGCGCTCGAGCTGTCGGTGCTTTGGCACACCGAAGGCAAAGGGGATCAGGACCTGGCTGTACATCTATTTCAACGATTTCTGGCCGACGACGACGGCCGGCTCGACGGCCGCCAGGCAGGCTGGTTCAGCACCGAACTGCCGGTCAGCCCGCTGAGTTACGAAGGGCGGATCGTCAAAATACGCTGGTGCGTGCGGGTGCGACTGTTTGCCCGCGGTGGCCGCGAGATCGTCCGCGAAGAACCGTTTCAGCTAGGTCATGTCCGTGCGGCGCCTCCGCCGGCTCCGACTACGCCCGCGAGCGAAGTGGCCGCAACGGGCGAACCGAGCACGAATTCGCAGCGCGTGCGCACGCCGGCGGCAGCCGGTAGCGATGGCACGACCAAGGCGGCCGCTAGCGCCGAGGCCATCGACGACTCGCGCGAGGCCGACTTCACCACCACGCACTCGGTCGAACCGCCGGCAGAAGAATCATGAACGTCGCGGCGCACCAGACGGGCGACGCGCAATTGGCCAGCAACCCGTTCGCCGCGTCGCGCCTGCGGCCCGGGCAAATCCCTTATCTTTTTCCGCCAGGCGACGATCTGCCGGCGCTCGTCGCGCGGCTCCAACGTTCCGGTGGCCACGGCCAGATCATTGGGGCACACGGCTCGGGCAAATCGACCTTGCTGGCGATGCTGGCCGCGGAACTTACGGCCCGCGATCATCAGATCGTTCTCGTCGAGCTGCACGATGGCCAGCGGCGCCTGCCTGCTGGTTGGGCGCCGCCGCACGAGACTGCTTGTGCCCAAGCCGATTCGTCTACACACGGAGTACACAATAGCCAGCCGCCTTTGTTGCCGTTGCCGCGCACCTTGATCTTCGTCGACGGTTACGAGCAACTGGGTTGGCTCGCGCGCTGGCAGCTCAAGCGCCGCTGCCGACGCGCCGGCTGGGGCCTGGTGGTTACGAGTCATCGATCGGTCGGGCGACCGGCGCTGGCCGCTACGCGGGTCGACATCGATGTCGCCACGGCGGTCGTGCAGGCTTTGGCCGCCGATCGCCCATTGCGACCGTCAACGGACGAGATCGCCGCGGCTTACGCCCGTTGCGGCGGAAATCTTCGCGAAATGCTGTTCGACCTCTACGACCGCTACGAAGCGCGCCGCCAGCACTCGGCGAGTTGAAAGCGTGATTTTCTGCCACGCCGGCTGTGAAAAAAAGGCTACGTTTCTAGACCGCTAGCTTGGCGGCCGCGGCGCAGGAACTGCGTACCCTCGGGGCGCTGGTTTGCCTGTTGGCTGGCAAGCTGTGCCGCTCGCGGAGAGCTTGCTGGCACAGGCAAGCGCGAAAACGTTTGCCCGGCTTACGCAGTATGACGCGCGGCCAGCTAGCGAGAGTGCCAAGCGAGATTCAGCAGATTGTCAGACATTTATTTGGTTGCTTGACAGTTCGCGCGACCGCCGGTCTAACGAATTGAACGCTTCAACAATCATGCGGCGAGGACAAGCCATGTTGTCACGTTGGACAAAGCCTTACCTGATGGTCGCGACTTCGGTGGCAGCGCTGGTTGGCGCGCCGACCGAAAGCAAGGCGATCTTTCATTGGTTCAAGAGCTGCTGCAAGCCGGCGCCGGTCGTCGCCGCGACGCCATCGTGCGCGCCGGTTCCGCAGATGGTCACCTACGTGCCGCAAACGGCTTACCGCGCGCAATACGTCAACGTGCCGGTCACGGCTTATCAGCCCGTCACCTCGTGCAGTCCCTGCGGCGGACAGACAACCTACATGCAACCGGTGACGACCTATCGTCCGCAAGTGCAGATGGTCCCCTACACGACGTATCGACTCGTTTATTCTTCGCTGGTCGCGCCCGCGCCCGCGACGACGACCTACTACGCGCCGGCCGTCACGACGGCGGTTCCCACGACGGCCGCCTATGCCGCGCCGGCGGCTCCGGTTGCGCCTGCCAAGCCTTGTGGTTGCGGTGCCGGTGCTCCGGCAGTCGCGGCGACGACATATGCACCGGCGGCTGCCGCGGCCCCCGCGCCGGCGTCTTCGACGACGTACTATGCACCCTCGGGGTCGACGATTACGCGATCGGTCGTCGTGCCGGGCACGACGAGTCCCCCGCTGCCCGGCGCGCCGAACGTCGCCGTGCCCAGCGGCGCGTACCAACCGAGTTCCTCGCCGTCGGCGCCGGCCAACGGTGGCGCGCCCAGCACGTACGCCCCGAATAACGGCACTAGCGGAGCCGCGAACTATCCGCCGGCGACGAGTGGCCAGGGATCGACCCCTGGTGCGACCAACTCGGGCGGCACCACGACGCCCGCCGAGACGCCGCCGCCGCTGCAAAACTTGCCGAACTCGTCGAACACCGCGCCGGGTGCCGCGAGCCCCACGAACGATGCGACCTCGGCCGTCCCCGATCAGTCGGGCAGCAATTTGCCGGCCTATTTGCGGATTACACCCATCCCCGATGGCGATCGGCAACCCGCGACCAGTCCCGAATCATCGTCGGGACCCTATCTGCCCGACAGCGGGGCGACGATTCCGGCCGACAGCGCTCGCGGTCGAGTGACCTCGATCGTGCGTCCGCTGGGAACCGCCACGCCGCGAGTGGCCAACACCGTGGGTGCTAGCAGCCAACGGGCGCCGGAGGGCAACTTGCGTCAAACGTCGACGGGGCGCTGGGTCGACGACAGCGGTTGGACCGCCGGTCGCTAACGCTGTAACTCTTCTAACGGCAAAGCGAGCTTTACACACCGCGCGGTGGCAGTGCGCCGGTGTCTCCGTTGGTCCGCGGCTGTCCGCGGTTCGCTCTAACTCTTCTGCCGCCCACGAGTTTTGGCCGCTGTACTGCGACGCGCTCAAGCGTCGGCTTCTGGCCTTTACCCAAACGGGTGTTCTCGGCACAATACCGCCCGCCTCGCGACCGGCGTGAGCCTTTTGCGTTCACAGTTTCCGGCGCGAGGAACAACCAGTCGCCCCCGGCGAATCCGCCGCACCCGGAACCACGGATGGTCCGGCACCATCGCAGCAAGGAGCGCGAAACCGTGAATCAAACGTCGAAACTGGCCGCGCTGGCGGTCTTGGGAATCTCCGTCATTGCCTCGACTGCCGTGGGCCAGGCCCCGCGCCCCGCGGGTCCGGCGCCGCAAATCGCCGTCGTCGACATCATCACGGTCTTCGACAAATACAACCTCTTCAACGAGCGCAAAGCGCAATGGGACAGTGAGCGCGAGCGCATCGAAGCCGAGATGCAGAGCTTGCAGTCGCAATTGCAGGCGATGGCGTCGCGGGCCCGCGATTTCAAACCCGGCACGCCCGAGTTCAGCAAGCTCGAGCAGGAAGTCGCCGTGGCCGAGGCCGAAGCCAAGTCGAAGATGACGCACAAGCAGCGCGAGCATCTCCTGCGGCAGGGCAAGATGTTCTATCAGTCGTACACCGAAGTGGTCGAAGAGATCAAATTCTTCGCCGAGCGCAATAACATTCTGATGGTGTTGCGCTACAACGGTTCCGAAATCGATCAAGAGAACGCGCAAGAGCTGATGGCCGAAATGGCCGAGGAAGTGGTCTACTACAACAAGCAGATCGACATCACCGACCACATCATCGCGCAGCTCAATAGTCGCCGTCCGGCCCGGGCACCGCAGGCGCCGCAAGCGGGCGTGCCGCCGTCGGGCCAGCGCGTCGCGTCGCCGCCGCCAGGCAACCGGCCTCGCTAGGGCAGTATTTGCGCGGCAGATCATCCTCGCTGGCGACCGGTCGATGCCGCCAGCAAGCCTGAACGCCGCTGTGCTGGGCAGCTTTTCTAACAGGCGTTTCTCCTCGTGCACATGGATCGACAGCTTGGACGGCACCACGCGTAATCAACGAACCATCGCTCGCACGGTCTCGGTAACCGGGACCGGCTATTGGAGTGGTCGCGACGTGCGCGTGGTGTTTCGTTCGGCGCCGGCCGATGCCGGAGTGACCTTCGTGCGTGCGGATCTGGTGGAGTGCCCCCGCATTCCGGCCACGGTCGATCGGCGAATCGACGCCCCGCGGCGGACCGTGTTGGCCGCCGGCGGCGCGACGGTCGAGATGATCGAACACATCCTGGCCGCCTTGGCGGGATTGCAGATCGACAACTGCGAAGTGTGGGTCGATGCCGCCGAGATGCCCGGCAGCGATGGGTCGAGCCTGGCGTTCGTCGAGGCCTTGCTCGAGGCCGGCACCGTCGCCCAGGCAGTGCCGTGCCGGGTATTGCCGGTCAACGAAATCGTGCGCTTGGGAGACGACGAGTGCTGGATCGAGGCGCGCCCCGCGCTGCGCCCCGGCCTGACACTGCAGTATCGCCTCGACTACGGCCCGGCCAGCATCATCGGCCGGCAAACCTTGAGCCTGGCCATCACGCCCGAGACGTTTCAAACCGAGCTGTGTGCGAGCCGGACATTCTTGCTGCGATCCGAGGCCGACTGGCTGCGCGCCCAGGGTCTGGCGAAACGGGCCCGCTTCAGCGACTTATTGGTCTTCGGCGACGACGGACCGATCGACAACACGTTGCGCTACCCCGACGAATGCGTGCGTCACAAGTTGCTCGATCTGGTCGGCGACCTGGCGTTGGCCGGCTGCCCGATCAGCGGGCATGTCGTCGCCTATCGCAGCGGACATCACCTGAACGCCGAGCTCGTGCGGACTTTGATCGCCCAACAAGCGTATTGCGGCCAAGGAAGGCTGCAGAGCGCCTGAACCGCGTGTGGAGATTTCCGGAGTGCTACGGATGGCAACCTTCACGGCCGAGTCCGCCCAGATCGACCCGCGCGCCGAGATCGAGCGCGATGTCGAGATCGGACCGTTCTGCGTCGTCGGCCCGCACGTGCGAATTGGCGCCGGCACGCGATTGCTGAGCAACGTGGTCGTTATGGGTCACGTCTCGATCGGCGAACAAAACGTGATCTACCCCGGCGTGGTCATCGGGGGGGAGCCGCAGGATTTGTCGTACAGCGGCTCGCCGACGCGCGTCGAAATCGGCGACCACAACGTGATCCGCGAAGGGGTCACGATCAACCGCGCCACCGAGAAAGAAGACGGCGTCACGTCGATCGGCAACCATAACTACCTGATGGCTTGCTCGCACGTCGCGCACGACTGCAAACTCGGCGATCACATCATCATCGCCAACGGCACGCTGTTGGGCGGTCACGTCCACATCCAAAGCCATGCTTCGCTCTCGGGCGGGGTGGGCGTCCATCATTTCACCACGATCGGCGGCTACAGCTTCGTCGGTGGACTGAGCCGTGTGTTGCACGATGTCCCGCCGTTCATGCTCGTCGAAGGTCATCCGGCCCGGCCGCGCTGCATCAACGTGGTGTCGCTGAAGCGAAACAACTTCAGCACCGATGCCGTGCAGAGCCTGGCCGAGGCGCACCGCCTGATCTACCGCGCGAAGGTCGGCCTCGACCACGCTCGCGAAATCCTCCGCACGAACGAACAACTGCTGCCGCAGGTCAACGAGCTGTTGAGCTTCATTCAATACCAGCAGGAAGGCAAGCACGGCCGTTCGCGCGAACGGCGGAGGGCCGCGTGAAGCCGTTGCGCCTGGCCGTGATCGGAGCCGGCCACCTGGGCCGGTTTCACACCCGCATTCTCGCCACCCGCCCCGACGTCGACGTCGTCGGCATCGCCGATATCAATCCGGCCGCCGCCGAGCAGTTGGCCGCCACCTGCGGTGCAGCAGCCTGGACGAGCCACCTGGCCGCCATCGGCCGTATCGACGCCGCGGTGATCGCCACCCCCACGCGCTTTCATCACGCCGTGGCCTGCGACTTGTTGCGGGCCGGCGTGCATCTGCTGATCGAAAAGCCGCTGACCTCGACCGTCGCCGAAGCCGACGAACTGGTGCAGCTCGCCCGGCAGCATGGCGCCGTGTTGCAGGTCGGACACGTCGAGCGCTTCAATCCCGTTGTCGAGCAGGCGACGGCCGAGCGAATCGGCGCGCCCAAGTACATCGAGGCCTGCCGCACCGCCGCGCACAAGTTCCGCTCGATGGACATCGGCGTCGTGCTCGATCTGATGATTCACGATCTCGACCTCGTGCTGTCGCTGGTCGGCGGCCAGGTCGTGCGGGTCGACGCGCTGGGGATGGCGCTCTTCGGCCGCCACGAGGACGTCGCCCAGGCGCGGCTAGTCTTCGACAACGGTTGCGTGGCCAACTTCAATGCCTCGCGGGCGAGCTTCGTCGCGCGACGGAGCATGCAGATCTGGGGAGACCGGGGATTTGCAGGCCTCGATCTGGGTGCCCGCACGGCGACGCTCGTGCGCCCCGACGCCGTGCTGTTCAGCGAAGACTTCGACGTCGAACATCTACCCGCGGAACAAATCGCCCGCTATCGCGACAACTTGTTCGGCGAGTTGTTGCACCTCGAGCCGGCAGCGGCCGGTGAAGTCGATCAGCTCACGGCCGAGCTGAGCGATTTCGTGGAGAGCATTCGGACGGGCCGCGAACCGCGCGTCTCGGGCGAACAGGGTCGCGCGGCATTGGCCGTCGCTGAACAAGTGCTCGAAGCGATCGCCGCCCACCAATGGGATGGTCGCGCCGACGGCCGCGTCGGTCCATTCGGCCAGCCGCCGGTGCACGTCATCCCTGGTCCGCACTGGCGCCGTCAGCCGGCGGCCGATGCCGTGCCGCGCAAAGAAGCGGGCTGAGTTCGCCCCAGTTCGACGGCGACTGTAATCGGTCACACAGCAAATTCGCCCAACGCCCCGCCAGGTTTCTCTACGCCAGGTCGCGATCTTCGAACAACAGCAGCGCCAAGACGAGCGCTGCCGTCGTGTAGAGGGCGCAATACAGCGTCGCCCAGCCCAAATAGTCGAGCGGCACGGTGCTCCCCGCCGCGATCCCCGCCTGAATGTTGAAATCGTCAAGGTTCGGCAGCAGCGTCGCCAGAAACTTCCCCATGAAACGCACGAGCGGGTATTGGCCGACCGCGGAGTTGACAACGGCCGGCATCAAGTGACCGAGCACGTAGATCGTCGAGCAAATCAATAGATTCGCCAACATTGGCAGCCGAGTGGAGATCGCCACGCTGATGGCGGCCAACACCACGGTCTCGAGAAACGCCAACACAATGCCCGGCACGACCTGTTTCATTTCGGCCTGACATTGGGCGGCCGTGGGCTGCGTGGCGGCCGTCTCGCGAGCATCGTCGGATGCTTTGTAGGAGACCGTCGCCAGAAAGATGCCCCCCAAGACAATGAACATCGCCGCCACCGGCACGAGGATGCCGAGAAACTTGCCGAGGATAAACTGCCAGCGGCGCACCGGCTTGGAGAGGAGCGTCACGGCCGTTCGCCCTTCGATCTCATCGGCGATCGTGGCGCTGGCCGACAACACGGCGAACAGCACCGCCAGCACGAGCATCAAGGTGAGGCCCGAGTCTTTGAGCATCTTGATGTCTTCGCCGAGCGTGAAGTAGGGGATGAAGGGGAAGAACAGAATCAACACCACCGCGCCGAAGCCCATCTCCACCCAGAACAACGGATGGGCCACGCCCGCCTTGGCCGTCGTCAGCGCGATGGGGGCAACTTTCGGCAAGAAGGTGCTCAACAGTGCATAGATCGCGACGAGCGCCGCGAAGCAGCCCAGCACGCCCAGCCCGATGGGCCAGGTCGCCACGAGCCAGGCGGGGAGTTCGGCCAATACCGGTTGCACGGTTGGTAGATTCACGTTCGGATCTCGAATTCGCTGAATTCGTGGGTGGCTGTGGCGGGCCGCTGGTTGCTGCCGGCGATCTGCGCCGAAAAACTTTCGGCGATCTTGGCCAGAAACGCGTCGATCTCGGGCGGCTCCCCTTCGACGACGAGTTTCACCCGGCCGTCGGACAAGTTCTGTACGTAACCGGTCACCGCAAAACCGCCGGCGATTCGCAACGTCGTGTAGCGAAAGCCGACCCCTTGCACCCGGCCGTGAAAGTACACTTCGCGTCTGTGCGGCGTAGTTTCCAACGCAACTGCCTGGTGCCTGGTTCGCGCGAGACCGCGAATGGTGTGGCCACGCAGCACGGCCGGCCCCCCGCTTGTTTTGAGGATACCAAGCGGCCCGTCGCGTCGTCAGGGTATCGCCCCGCGGTCGGCCCCGCCAACGCCGCCAACGCCGGGGGCTACTCGTCGATGACATCCTCCAGACGCGAGATGGCGACGATTTCCGACGCCCGGACCCAAACCTTCTGGCGGTTGGGGCGCACCCCGTGCCGGCGAATCTCCAGGACGTACTTTTCGCGGGTGGTCGACGTATCGCGCAGGTCGTGAACGTCGGCCTCGACCAGTTCGACGTAGCTGGAGCCCTCGGTGCGTAGCCGGCCGACAATGACGAACGGGGCCACGCAGTCGATGACCACGATCTGGCCGTCGAGGGCCTGCCAGGGGGTATGGGCCGTGGTGATCATGGAGCTGCCAAAGCGGCTTGCCGAAGGGGGTTGTAAACTACGGAAGGCCGCCAACGGGGCGAACGGGTGTTTGAACCGCCAGGTCGCGGTCCTTGCTGGTCGCCCGCGCTAGCCCGGGCTCGCCGGGCGGGCAACGGCATTAACCTTCACCATAGGTGGGATTTGCGCTTTCGGCAAATCGGCCGCCGATGGCGGTTCACCAAGGGGCGTGGACACGCCCACCTGCCGGGCGTTAAATTACTGGGCTAGCTCCAGCGGCTGCTGGCAGGGAATTGCTTGGCTGCGCGCCGGGGTTTCGGCAGGGGCTGGTTTCGGATTCAGCAACCTCTTACGCAAAGGAGACAAGGAGTGATTCGTGGTTAAGTTGAAGGTCCGTGAAAGTGAGTCGATTCACGAAGCAGTCCGCCGCTTCCGCAAACTCGTCGAACGCAGCGGCATCAAGAAAGAAATGCGGCGCAAGGAATATTACGAGAAGCCCAGCGATACCCGCCGCCGCGCGCGGCTGCGAGCCGAGCGTCGCGCCCGCCGCGGTCGCCTGCCTGTCGGACGATAACTGGCGGTTTAGCTCTTTTCTTCGCTGAGGCGCATCTTCAAGAGCCGTTGCCCCAGTGGCTTGAGGTTTTCACGCGAGAGCCGCGTCGTGCAGGCAAGAAAATCGCCGCGTAGATATCCGGGATTGCGGCGGCAAAAAAAGTCGACATAGGGATCGCTCGACTTTAGTTCGTCTATGCCGCGAGCGATGTGCGCCGCGCGCTCGGCGTGCACTGGCACGGCTTCGTGAAGTCGCACCACGCCAGCGGCTGCGTCGTATTCGGTGGGGAACTTTGTCCGCACCATGGCTTCAATCAGCCGGGCAATTTCTGGCGGCGTTTCGCGGTCGGGCCGGGGCCAATACTCGTGATAAAAGCCGGGCAAGAAGCGATACGTGCGGTGCGTGGCCGTGAGCAGCAACCAATAGGCGGGCAGATCGGGTGTCGCTTCGACCAGGTCCACGACATGCCGCAACCACACGCCCAACCAACTGATCGAACCCCAATAGCGATCATCGATCACCGTATCGCCCGAGTAGAACATCGCCAGCGGTTGATCGTCGACGTTGATCTCTCGGCGCACGAGCGTCGAAAACCCCTGTAATTCTCCGCCGGCATCGGCGAGCGCGATCACCCAATCTTTCTCGGCGAGATCATTAGCGAAGGCCTGTGGCGAGACGTTCGCGAAATGCTCGCTCATCAAGTGGTAGAGCCGAGCTCGTTCCGCAGCCGAGAAGCTCTGGGGCAGCCGCACCGTGGCGCGCACCCGGGTTGCACTGGGATTGTCTACCTGGCCAGCTAACGCATCACTCATGGGAGTGCTTCTGCGGGCGAACAAAGAAATGCTCAAGCGGGTGAACTGGAAAGTTCGACCTCGCAGCGGAAGTCCTCGAACTTGCCTGCCTTGGATCGGGGTATTTCGTTCACATAGGTGAAACTGATCTCAAACGGGTGGCCGAGCGCCTCTTGGACCCAGCCTCGCAAGCGATCTTCCTCGGGTGACGTCAGCGACCGCGGCGTTACCAGCAGCATCTCGACTGTCTGCAAGCTCCGCTGGATCACCTGGAATTGGGCAATCGGCGGGAAGTCGGCCAGGTCGTCGCGGTCCGCCAACTCGATCGACGGCCAGCGGCGGCTGCCATCGGGCAAGATCGCCATATTGCGTTGACGCCCCAAAATGCGGTTGAGAACCGGCAAGCCGCGCCCGCAAGGGCACTTCTCCCCCACCTCGGCGTAATCGCCGATCTCGTAACGCAACAGCGGCATGGCGTAGTTGTGCAAGGGAGTGATCACCACGCGGCCGATTTCGCCCGGCTCGCAGGGGCGACCGTCGTCGTCGAGTATTTCGACCAGCACGCTTTCGGACTGGATGTGATAATGCTCGTGCTTGGGGCACTGCAAGGCGAGGTAACCCACTTCCTGCGAGCTGTACATGTCGACGACGCGCAGCCCCCACACCTCGCGAACCGTGGTCCGCACGTGCGGTTCGAGCAATTCGCCGAAGGTGCGCACCTCGCGCAGCCGCGGCAGTTTTCGCCCCGTCGCGGCGAAGTGCCTGGCCAGCGCCTGCACGACCGACGGATATGTCAGCAGATAGTCGGCATCCTGACGCTCGAGCCAGTCGGCCTGCTCTTCGACCGTCGAGTGAATGTTGAGCGTGGCGGCCGAGCCGGTATCGGCGATGCCCGCCGTTGCTGGGCCCCAGTCGTTCGAGCTGACTCCCTCGGGGGGCCGGGCGACTTCGGCCGGCAGCGAGCGAATCGCCGCCAGCTTGCCGCCCGAGACGCGTCGATGCCATAGGTGATCGCGCAAGGTGAAAGCGTTCCACAGCAGTTGCGTGACGCCGGTCCCCAATGCCAGCAGTGGCCGCCCGGTCGAGCCCGACGTGAACAACTTGCTGACCGGCCCGTGCTCGGCCGGCACCGACGCACTGAACAACCGCTCGCCGGCGGCTTGAACTTCGGCGCGCGGTAGCACTGGTAGCTGCCGCCACTCGTCGGGTCCGCGGATCGTGGCCGGGGGCAAGCCGGCTTCGTCGAGTCGCTGGCGGTAAAACGGCACGGTGTCGTAGGCGTGCGCCAGCAGGCGTCCGAGTTGCGGTTTCTGCCGCTCGACGAGTTGTTCAGCGGAGAGCCACTGCGTGCGATCGAGTTGAAACTGCATCGCCAGCAGTTGCGATACGAACGGTCCCGGGATGCCCGGCCACGAGATCCCGCGCACGGTCGAGGCGATGTCGATCATCTTCTGCTGGTCCCCCCCCTCACAAAGCAGACGCCAGGCTGCCGACGGCACTCTGAGTTTAACTCACCCGCGGCCCGCCGTCGGCAAGAAATCTGCTCCGCAAGGGCGTGTTCGCGACCGCCGGGTGCCGCGATTCTGGTCAAAAACTGGCGGGGTCCGAGGTATTCGCCGCCATCAACCCCGCTTACCCCGATCCCCGGAGTGCGCGCGCCCCAGCGACGAAACAGGGGCACACTCCAGATCGTCGAAAGAGATTCCGTCGGCTGGACGATAGTTCCTAGCGGTAGAGCCTGTGGGCGCGCTGCGGCGACTGCTTAGCGGGTTGTACTGCCAGGAAGGCCCCGATTGCGGTGGGACCTTGCTGGCCGAGTGGGGAGAACTTCGCCGCGACGGGCGAGGGGGGACTGCCGCCCAGATCGAGGGCCAGAATCGTCGTGAGACCACCTGCTGCGCCGGCACGCCTACCGCCGACGCACCGGGAATGAGCGAACCGAACTTCCCAGGAGGGCAAACAGTCCGGTGCAGGCTGCCACGGCGGTCTCCCGGACTGTTTCATTGCGCGGTGAGCTCTTTTCAGCGTCTGCGACCTGCGTCTTTGGTCTGCGAGTTTTCGCGGCGCTGCGCCGGTCGATCGGAATTCTGAAAAGTGCGGAAGACGCGGTCCGCCACGAGCGTGGCGATGACGATCGCGAAAATCATCGACAGTAGGACAATCATGGTCGGCCTGTCTTCCGCACTCGGTTGCCAATCGCTAGACAAACCTGCCCCCGACGCGCGCTTGGCAATTCGACGAGCCTCTAGCGAGGCAAGAATCCGCCGAAACTGAATCCGCCTGGACCGGTGAAAAAACCGACTCCCGGCGCCTGGTTGTAAAGCGGGTATCGACCGAAAGGTCCCGGCTGACTGGGAAAGTACCCGTACGGCCGAGCCACGCGGTAGCCGTAGCCGCCGAAGCCAGGTCCATAGCCGGGATACCCGACGCGATACCCGCTGCGGTAACCGTAGCCGCCGGGGCCGACGTAGCCGCCGGGACCGCAATGGGGATGACGCGCCTGGGCCGAGGCCCAGGGCACGGCGACCAGCGCCGCCACGACAAGGGCGGGCGCCAACAGCCTCTTCACGAGACGCAACATCGCTGTCTCCCTTCACCCAATGAGGAACAAGCGGCCGTCCGCACTGGTCTGCAACCCAGCGGAAAGTTCGGCTTCGCGATCGCCGGGGGGCGTGCCGCCAAGGCAAGCCGTCGTCGATCGCTCGCGTGTTCTGGTGCCATGCCAGACGCAGAGCATGTGCCACGGGGCACAGCGCGGCGCCGACAGCGCAGCGGCGCCGTTGCAAGTCGTGCACGCGAAACGAGCTGCGCCCCATCGCCGCGCGAAATCTGCGTGTTGCCGCCAGCATCGGCCGCGCCGCAGCCATGCGCCAGCCCGCCGTCGAATTGATGGCGCGGCCCCGAGAAATCTGCAGAAACTACTCGTTGTTGGGCAATCGAGACGACGCTTCAGCATCGGGCAACAGCGGCTCGAAATCGTTGCGGCGATAGACGCCGATCCAATTCGTCTTTTCCGAATACGGCCGGTAGTGCTGCGCCCTGGTGCCCCACAACTTCGTCGTATCTTCGGCCGACCAAATATCAAAGATGCCGACGAGCGTGTAGTTCTCATCGCGATAGCGGGCAAACCACTCCAATAGCATTCGATCGGCGTTGATCTCGAAACCCCAAGACATGGGGGCTTTGACGTACAGGATATAGGCGGGGCGGGCCGCCTCGGCCTCGGCGACGAGCTCACGCTGTAGCTGTTTGGCGAAGGGCATGCCCGACATCAACGGATACATGTAGATGTGAGCGGTCGCGGCGCGGCCGCCGAGATAGAAATAAATCTCGGGCTCGGAGCCCAGCACGAGCACACTGTCGGCCGCAGAACAGTGCGCCGCCACGTAGTCGGCCAATTCGACGGCCTCGGGAAACGGGTTCACGCCATACAGCCGTCGCGAGGCGGCCAGGGGCTGTTCGCGAAACAAGTAAGCGCGCTCGATCCAGCCGAAGAGCGCCACGCCCGACACAACGAGCGCTGTCGAAATCACGACGAGTTGCGATCGAGTCGCCGCGATTCCCACGGCGATCGCCTGCGCGCCCACCGCCGCCAGAAGCGCCACTGCCGGCAGCAGCAGCACGAAGTAATGTCCGAAGAACCTGCCGCCGGCAAATACCGTCGCCGCCGAGCCCACCACCACCGCGAGTAGAAACACGGCCTGCCGGCGGCTCTCCGGACGCCAGGCGAGCGACGCTAAACCGGCGAGAGCCGACGCCCAGAGCAGCGGCGATTCGGCGAACAAGGCGCGCAGGGTGTCGACCAGGTTCTGCAAGTTGGCCGGATTGAGACCATCGGCGGCGTATTGCCTCGAGATGTCGAAGGTCCAGAGCTTGAACTTGTCGAAGATTCCCTGGGCGGCGAAGTAGCCGGCCAGCGCACCCAGGGGCAGGGCGCTGGCAATCGCGAAGGCCGGTAGCGCGAGCCAGATCGTCGCTCCGTAGCGGCGACGATCGCGAACCAGCGCTACTACGAGATACACGCCCCCGGCGGCCGCCAGCAGCGCGCCGTGCTGTTTGATGGTTACCGCCGTGCCCAACAGAAATCCGGCCAGGGCGGCCGCGGCGAGCTTCGGCAGCGCCGATTGGCCAGAGACAGTTTCAAAACCAGGTTTGTGTGCCACTGCTGGCTTGCCCAGCAGTGAAAGGCGCGACACCGCACTGCTAGACGAGCTAGCAATGGCGCCCGACGTCGGATCAATGAAGGTTTTGAAACTGCCTCCTCGCGGCGATTGTTGCTCCGCGGTAAGCGACTCGGCTGTCACAGGTTCGCGCGGCGCGAAGGCACTGGCCAGCACCAGCAATCCGGCCAGCGCCGGCACGAGCACGAAGTGTTCGGCCTGGGCGCTGGCGCCTTGCAAACCAGGAGAAATCGCCAGGCTCGCAAAAGCCAGCGCCGCGAGCCCGCCCACGAGCGGGCCATACAGTCGGCGCGCCAGCAGCCCGAGGAGCAAAATCGCCAGGGCGTTGGCCACGATCAAGCCCTGGTGCACGCCGCGAATCGTCTCGCCGAAGACCGCCAGCACCGCTGCGTAGGCCGCGTAAATGCCCGGCAGTTTCATGGCATAGCCCGACTCGTACGGCGGCACGCCGCGGAGCCATTGCTGGGCCATGTAGGCGAATTCCCCCTCGTCGCGCTCCAGCGGCACGTCGAGCAAGCGCCAGCGCACCAGGGCAGCCAACGCGACGGCCGCGGCCACTGGCAACCAGAAGATCGCAGCCGCGGCGCGCGGCGAAGCAGGCGCGTGGCTCAGGCTAGCTCTCTGGCCCGCTTCGGCCGACGCTGCGCTCATTGCCGAACCGCTCACGATGCCTCGGCTTCGGCTGGCTGAGGATCCGCGCCCAACTGCGTGGCGGATTGGGGCCGCGAAGTCCCCGCGCCATTGGCGCCGGCTTCGTCCGTTGTGCGTCCACGATAGAGCTGCTCAATCCGCGCGCGGTGCAAACCGAGCACCTTGTCGAACCGGCTCAGCTTCATCCCTTCGATGCCGGGGCTCTTGTCGGCCAACAGTTCGAGCATCTGTTGATCGAGCACGATCTCGCGACCGACAAGCCACAAGAGCGACCGCTTGAACAGCAGCCAGTTGCGCCAACCTCCATGAGGATCGGGCCGCAGGTAGGCAAACGTCACCAGTTGGGTGCGCTGGTCGTCGAGCGGATTGAAGAACACGTAAATCCGCCACCGCGCCCCTTTCTCGGCTTGCGTCGTGGGATCGGCCCAATACTGGTCGTAGCACGAGTAAACGGGCGAAAACCTAGTCGTCCAGTCGTCGACGAACTTATCCCCCGGCCGGATGCCGAACAGAAACGACACCAGCGGCGGAATCTGTTTCTGCGGACCGCCGTTGTAGACCCGCACCGAGTGATCGGTCACCTCGACGCGAGTTTCGACCTCGTGCATCCGCGTTAACTCGTAACCCAGCAGCGCATGCGTGGTGGGCGTATGCTCGACTTCGGTGAAGTTGTCGAGCACGATCTCCAGCGGCGCGTTGAACGTGTGCGCCAGCGTGCCGACAAAGCGGTAGCCGTCGACGGCGAACTCGGGGAACGCGGTTCGCGCGCCCGCCGCGCGAATCCAGATCCAATCGTGCCGTTCGGTCGCCTCGTAACAGCCGGCTTGCGCGTGCAGTTTGGGCGTGCCGGGGCTTTCGCCGGCCCCCGCGCAGTCGAACGTCCAGGCGTGATACCGGCACTGCAAACGTTCGCCGACGACTTGCCCCTGGCTCAACCGCATCCGCCGATGCGGACAGCAATCGTCGAGCGCGCCGACGCGCCCGCCAGCACGGAAGAGCACGATCTGGCGATCGTTCAGGCGAATGCCGACCGGCTTGGCCGACAGCTTGCTCGCCTCGTAGACCGGGTGCCAATGGTCGAATGCCGACATGGGGCTAGTCTCTTCAAGCGGATGTCGTCACGTCGAACGCGACGACTCCTTGTCGCCACTCGGCGAGTAGCCGAGTGGCAGGCCAACCCGAATTCTAGTCGTCCAGCGCGCCCGGATCGAGGCATTGAAGCTCTTGCCGCGTTTGGGCGCCGTTTGCTAGCGCCACATGTCGGAGAATTATGGAGATTGGTTCGGAGCTATTGGAGCTGAAAGTCCACGTGCAATTGCATGAATTCGGGAATTGGCTCCGGCGCGGGCACTGTCGTCGTCGCGGCAAAGTCGACGACTGCATAGAGCCGCCAATCGGCTGGAACCACAGGATTGCGAGTGTCGACCGTATCTTCGATTAGCTTCTTGATCAGGTCGGCGATCTTCTTGAAATTCTCGCCCTCGACGCGGATCGTGTTGGTGCGCAGATCGAGGCGGCCTTTCGTCTCTCCTGTATTGTCGGCGGGTGTCAGGACGGCGTGTCCTTGGTCGTCGGTCAGCCAAAAGCGGACAATCACCTCCCTAGGCATCGCCGTCGATGGAACGTTGATCACGATTTCCGGGGCTCGATCGAAAGCGACGAGCTTGACCTCGGGGGCCAACCGTGTGGGCGGAGTCGTCGGTTGCTTCGCCGCGTAGCGCACCAGCACGTTGGCTTGGGTACGCGACCAGGTAAGGCGGTTTTGGGCGACGGCGCTGCCGCGTGCGGCCAGGCTGACTTTGATGTGCGACGTCGTGCCGTACGGCGTCGCCACGTGGATGTCGAGGTGGTCCGGCTCGCCGCTCGTCGGGTCGACAATCGGCCGTGCTTCGGGCGGGACAGTGACTTGCAACACGTTGCGGCTGACCAACTGGCTTTCGGCCGGAACATTGCCGGCTAAGACCGAAGTCTGCAGCACGCTGAAGTTCTTCCCCAGCAGGTAGATCGTGCTCGGCTGTCCGAGCCGGGCTCCAGGTGCTCCCCACCAGCCGTACACGGTGGGCGATAGTTCGCTGACACCGCTGGCCAACAGCTCTCCCCCCGACTCGAAGTTGTCGACCGGAAACTCGACCTCCATCGTTTGCAGCGGCAATTCCGCCGACAACTGATGTACGCGGCGCTCGAGTCGGCCAAGTTCCCCGTCGCGATACATCGTGTGATCGCAGATCTCTTGCTCGGCCATCTCCATCATTTTCACCGACCGGCTCAAATGGAGCGTGTCGGAGATGCTCACGGCCGAGTGCCGCGGGTTGGTCAAGCAAAACCAGTTGCTGCGGGTGTCGAACGTCACGTATGGCACGAACGACGGCATAACCACGATCGCCACGCACTCGCGTATGCCAGGCTCGATCTCCAAGTCGCAACGATCGCAGTCCCGGCTGGGCCCCCCTGCGATCAACTGAGTCAGTGTCCCCAGGGTCCCTTTGATGTCGGGAGTTTGAAATCGCGGAAAGAACCGCCAGCCAAAGGTGTCGTTGCCGTGCGAGAAGCCTGCCGCCGTGGGGTTGAGCGCCCAGGTGGCCATGTCCCACTCCAGTCGCCGTGAATAGTTGATCAAGGCTTGTGCGCCGATCTCTCCCCGCATAAAGGCCAGCGCCAAGGCCAGTTGCAGTTCGCGACGACGCGAGAACTGGTCGGCAATGTTCTGTTCGTCCACCGCCGGATCGAGCGCGAACACGTGAATGGGCCAGCGGCACATCACGTATTGCATAAAGGTCTCGCGAGCTTCGGGCAGCGGATCGGGGCCGTAAAACGGCATCCAGCCGTCGACTCCGCAGCCGCACCCTTTCGTCCGGCTTGTCTCGCGAATCGATTGCACGAGTTGCTCATTCAACCTCGCCGATTCGACCGCGATCGCCCAGGCCAGGGCACGCGTGGTATCGCTCAGCACGCAGCCACTCGACAGCGCCTCCAATTGGCAGTCGAATTGGTCTTCGAGTTCATGCACGCGGCGCAGGTTATTGGCGCGCTGGGCATCCGCCAGTTCTTTCAAAAACGTCGTCCCCCACAGAAACGTCTCGAATTGCTGTAATTGGTCTTGAAAGGTTGCCGAGCTTTCGTTGGCTTCCTGCACAATCAGTTCTTCGTGGCTCACCTGCTTCACGGCCGATCGCCCTTTGCGCGCGTGCTTGCCGTCCGAGGCAATCGCCCGCGCAACGATCTGTTCTCGCGGCTCGTACGGGTGAATGTCGCCAGGATAGACCGCCATCAGGTCGTAGGCTTCGGCGGTCTCCTTGGAGAGATACGTGTAAATATCGAGCAGGATCTCGCGGTGGTCGTGGCTGGGCAGGCTCAACGAGAGCCGTTGGGCGATGACGTGCAGTTTGCGAGCATCGAACAATGCCAGGATCTTCGAATCGGCGGTACTCAGGGAGGTTCCGCCTCCCACTGGGGTGGGCGTCGTGCTTAGAATCCCTGGTCCAGTGGGACCCGGTGGGACGGACTCCTCGGCCGCTGATTCGTCTTGGGCCCGGGGATCTTCAAGCTCGATTCCAGGACCAACATTCTCCGCAGCGCCGTTTCCTGGCTGGGTCTGGCGCCAGCTCGCGCGCCGGCGCGTGGTCGGGCGGCGCGAGTGGCCATCCGGCGGGCATTCCAGGCAAGGACCATCCCCGCATCCGGCTCCCATTTGCTGGTCGAGCGCGTACGGGGCGCAGATCTCCGTGCATTCGGCGATCGCGTGATCGAGCTCCGCCAGCGTCTCGCGCGCCAGCTTGCGCGGCACGTGGTAACGGTCGAGCAGTTTGGCGCGGTACGCGTCGTTCTGCCAACCGTGAAAAACCAGCTCGGGGAAATCCTGATCCTCGACGGGAGCCGCCTGGATCGCGTCGGCCACCTCGGCACGCATGGCGATCAGCTCGTAGCGATCGTACAGCAACACCAGACCATAGAGCGGATGCACCAGCGTATCGACGACATCGTTGATCACCAGGTGTCGGAAGGTCGTCGGCAGCAACTCCTCGCTCAAGTGCGGGGTGGCGGTGACGGTGATCTCGGCGCCATGCCCTTTACGGCTGCGTTTGCCCGGCAGAATCGAAATCGGAATTCGCACCAACGACAGCGAGTAGCCGGGCGCGTCGGCCGTGTCGGGGCCTTCGTTGATGCGGCGAAGTTGCTGCAGGTGGTTGAGGTAGCGAACCTTCTGATCGAGAACGCGCGTCGGCTCCAAGGAGATCGAGCCGTCGTTGAACTCGAAGTACTTCGGGACTGCAGCATTCGACTGGAAAGGGCCGCTTCGTTGGATCGCAGCCACCCCATTGTCCTCGGTGTCGCGCGTAAACGGATCGGAGATCATTGCCACGAGGGTCTGTTGAGAATCGTCATCGCCTGATCGTGCGCGGCGCGGCGCCACGGCCGCCTGACCCAGGGACACCGCCACTCCTAAATACGCCTGGTCGGAGCGGCTAATCGAGGCGTTCAGGCGGACCTGGAACGTCGACAGATCCTTCAGCATCTCGCGTTCGAATTCTTGGCGATGTCGGTTAAGCCGGGCCTCGCCCCAGATGTCGGGCTGCTTTGCCACCACGGTTCCCCAGGTATCGATGTGGTGCTCTAGCCAGTCGATCTCGGCCGCGAGCGTCTCCATCGAGGGCATGGTTTCCAGTCGCGGCTGGCTGACTCGGAAGATCGGCAGCGGCGGGAATTCAAACGCCTGGGACGTGCTACTCGCCCAGGCTACGGAAACCGCCAATACGCTCCAGCAAATGCGCGCCATCACAGCCCCCCCCGAACTTTGCGGTGTCATACCGACGGACAGGGGGCCGCTGCCCCCTCCAGTGTTCGCCCTACAACTAGTATTCGGATGGACCTACAACCGGTATTTATGAAAAACTCGCCGCAACCCGCACAGTTTCCGCGACCTGACTGCAGAGCGTCGCTAGCATGGGTGGCGGTCGCGCGACGAGAACTGCCGGCGAGGCGGAAACGTGATAAGCAGCGGCCGCCGAAGACCTAGTCTTTCTAGCGGAGGCAGTTTGAGTGCTGGCCAAGTTCCCTCGCCACATCGAGGCGAACCTAGGTCTCCGCGGTATCGGGATTTGCAATACTGAGAGGGCAGGTGATCGATGTACTTCGACCGAGCTAGCGTGGCCGGCTGCCGCAGATATCTACTTGTCGTGGTGATCATCATCCTGGGCAGCTTCGAGTTGCCGCAAACCTCACACGCTGGGGTCGTAGCTGCTCAGACCGGAGACGCTCCCCTCGAGCGGATCTTTCTCGACCAGTCGGGCAGTGCGGTCTTCGAGCACGAGCTACGCGAGAAAACGGCATGTGAGATCGAAGTGAATGTGTCCGACGCGCGCGAACTTCTCAAGTCGCTCCAGGTTCTGGATGCCAAGGGACGCAGCGTCGTGGCGAACGTCGAGACCTATGGCGGCGACAGTGCCCTTGTTGACGAAGGCCTAAAGTCGCTACCGATCGATCTGAGCGACGGCAACCAGACGTATGGCCGCATCCTCGGACAACTTCGCGGCGCGAAGGTCAAGATCCTGATCTCCGAGCCCGGCGTCAGCGGCCGCGTGGTCGGCGTGCTGCCTGGCATCGTTTCCGAAAAGGTCCGAACGCCGGACGTGGTGCTGCTCGACGATTCCGGAAAGCTAACATCGATTCCGCTCGATGAGAAAGTCCAAAGCGTCACGCTGCTTGAGCCCGAGAAGCTCCAGGGAGACCTGAAGAACTATCTAGATGCCTTACAGCGAAGAGACTCACGCGATCGCCGCACGCTGCGCATCACTGTTTCCGAAACGGCTGTTTTTCCCGTCACCGTGCGCTATCGGCATCCCCTGCCTCCCTGGGAAGCCAGCTACCGCCTCACGATCGGCCGCACCTCGACGGTGGCGGCTCCATTGCTATCGTCGATCCAGGCATTCGCGCGCGTCGAGAACACCAGTGCCTACGACTGGGACGGCGTCCAGTTGACGTTGGCATTCAACGGCCAACCATATTCGTTCGGCGAGGGGGCGTCCAAATGTCAGGAAGTCAGCCTGGAAAAACAGCGCTCCCTCGCCCTCCCGCTACAGACAAGATGGCTGTTGTGCGATCGCACTTTTGTCGTTCAACCGGGTGTGTCGGATCAGGCAGTGAAATCCCGCTTGTGGTGGGCTCACACGCTACGGCTGTCGCGCGGGCTGCCAGCCGGGCGGCTCACCATTTATCAGGGGGGCAACGTGCCACGACTGATCCAGAGCCTCGAACTACCGGCGGTGCCTGCCACGGTCAAAGAATACCCCTTGCGCCTCACAGAAGTTGACGGCGCCACGGTCGAGATCAAGAAGCCCTCCGCCAAGGCTGAGCTGCCTTCTTCCAAAGCGACTCTCAGCGGTGGAAGAGTCGCACTGAATGTCACGCAAGCTTGGAAGGTGGAACTCAAATTACCTTCGGGCGTTCCGCAACGGGCCTTTCGGCTGTACGTCGAAGTACCCAATCGCGGAAAGCCCGAGGACTGGTTTATCGCCGCTGATTCCAGCGCCGGCGCGGTGGCCTCGGCTGCCGAATCGCCAATCTCCAGTGATACGAAATTCGAGTGCTTCAAGGACGTGCCACTCGGCGGCGGCGCGGTTGCCTTGAGGCTGTTGGAAAGGCAAGTTGCTATCCAGCAAACTCGAATCGACACTTTGCAGGCTGCGGAACTTGTCTCGCTAAGCCGGTTGGCCAAGGCCAATACCAAATTGGCGGACGCCGTCTCCATGTTGGTGCCGTTCCGGAAAGAACTCGAATCTCGGCTCAAGGCCCGCGAAGTCGACTTAAAACGCGTTGACGATACCTTGGCAACCTTGCGGGAACAGCTGGTCCAACTCGCCGACGATTTACCTGACGCATCGGGACCGCTGCTGCGAACGCAGCGCGAAATCTCTTACTACGAACAATGGCGAGCGCGATTGGTCGACGATCAAGCGGCGATTCGCTCCGCCTATCAGCGATTTGTCATGCAAATCCAGCAAGCTCCCTAGACCTCAACAGTCGTAGCTTCGAGGCGAAACTGCACGATCTTGACGCGCATTCAGGGCCGTCAAGTGTGACTTCATACGGTTGCACCGCTCAATAGCCGCGTTCGGTGCAGATGTCCTGGAAGTCGGTCAAATGGTAATCGAGTCCCACGAAGTCCAGCACCCGGCACAACCCGCGCAAGGCCACGCCCATACCGTCGGGTCCGCTGAAGCCGCCGAACTGCCCGCCCCGCTTGAGGTGCGGCTCAAGATCGAGGAACACGCCCGGGATGCCGCGGCGGCGTAGCTTCTTTTCGAGTGCGGGGATCACGGTGGCGAAATCCTTGAGGATCGCGGCGTGCCCGCTGTCGCCGACGTCGGCCGGCACGAAGCTGCGCATCGCCTCTTCGTCGACGTGCCCGCCGGCCTTGGCGCGTTTGGATCCCGGCGAGCGCGGCACGTGGTTCGTGGCCAGGTAGTCCTTGATGTGCAGCCAGCCGATGCCCGGCTTCATCGCCAGGTATTGTTCGAAGACTTCGGCCGGCGTGTACCCCTGACAAAGGATGTTCGCGCCGTCGAAGATCAGCACCATCGCCGGATGATTGACCTGGCGATAGATGTCGGCCAGCAACTGGCCGGTTTGGCCGACGAGATTTGCTTCGACCTCCAGGCCGAACGTGAGGTCCGAGCGATGGCACACCTCGGCGATCTGCCCCAACTGGTCGACCGCCTGCGGCAAGTACTCGTGCGGGTCGCTCCCCTTGGGGTGATAAAACGAGAAGCCGCGAATCAGCTTGGTCTCGAAAGCGTGGGCGATCTCGCACGCCTTGGGCACTTGCGTGGCCAGGTACTTTTTGAACGGCACGAACTGGTTCTTGGTGCCGTCTTCGACGTCGACGAGCTTGACCTTGCCGATCGGCGAGCCGATCGACGCCACGCCCAGGCCGAATTCGTCTTCGAGATGCGCGAGGTGGCGGATTTCGCTCTTGGTGAGCTGCATCACGTTCTTGATGCCGCCGCCGGCGTCGATGAAACGGATGCTGTAATACTCGAGCCCCAGCGCGGCCAGCGCCGCGTATTGCTCGTAGGCCGTCTTGTGAATGGCCGCTTCGTCGCCAAATCCGCTGATAATCACCCGTGGCTTCTCGACCATCGACTTCCCTTCAAGGTTGCGGGCAGACCACCGGACGACGTTCACCCGGTCGGACGCGCGGGACACGCATTGTGGAAGCGACTGCCCGAGGGTGCAAGTAGGCAAAGCCGCCTGGAGCTGCGGAGGCTCAACGGCAAGCACCATTGCCTATTGCAGAAAAGCATGCCGTGCAACGTCGATCACGGTCATCCGCAACCAGCTGCCGCGCAAAGTAGGATCGCTACGCGCTCGAGTTCGAGCCTAGGCCCTTACTTCACCTTCGGCTGGTTGCTGCCGGAGACCCGCGGGCGACGCCTCGGAGAGCCCCGCGATTTCTCGCGCTTCGGCCGCGATCTCGGCCTCGAAGTCGCCGTCGACTGGCATGCCCGTCTGCGGGGCGTCGGTCGACAGCGTCTCGAACATTCCTACCAGCGGATAGACTTCGCGAAACTTGCCGATAATCGCCTCGTAGGGGATGTCGGCGGCCGGTCCGTAGTCGTCGACGTATTCCATGTGACGGTTGCCGGCCGCGTCGAACGGATGGTAGAGCGAGTCGTGCTGGCCATCCCAATCGAGCGGCTTCAGGCCCGCCTTCTGGCACAAGCTGGCGTTGAACGCCACGGTGGCCTTGATCCAGCGCCCACCCAGGTAGAACTCGTTGTAGCCGTGGTAGTAGAACAGATCGGTCCCCATCATTTCCAACAGCTTGCGCGTCGCCAGGTGATTGCGAACCGTGGCGTAGCCCAGCCGGCAGGGGATGTTCTGGGCGCGGGCCGCGGCCGCCAGCAGGCACGACTTGGTGACGCACCAACCGCGTCCGGAAGCCAGCGTGTCGCTGGCCCGAAAGCTCGCCCGATCGACGCGAATGCCGTAGGCCGTGTAGCGGATGCCGTCGCGCACGGCATAGAAAAGCCGCAAGGCGCGCGCCGTGTCGTCTCGTGCGTCGCCGACCGCCGCGCGGGCAAACTCGACAATCGCCGGATGGTCGGCATCGATGAACCAGGTGGGGCGCAGATAGGGCTCGAAATCGGCGTGGCTATCGGTCGTCAACGTTGCGGCTCCGCGGGGGGTCGCTATTCTGTGAGCTGTCAATTGAACACGCGATCGCGGCCGGCGACCAGTGGGCGGCCGTAGTGGTAGTGTCTTAATTCAGTGTTGCTGGCTTCAAAACCGTGTCGAAAAGCTCGTCAAACGACCAAACGTGTCCGGCCAGCCCATTCATCATAGCGGCGGTCGGTCGCTTTGACCCTGTCTTGCCGGGCTTCCGAGTCTGCCAGCAGTAGTTGTAGTACGCGGCGAACATGGCGAAGGCGGCTTCCAGGTTCCGCAGCTTCTTGGAGAAGCACAGCGTCAAACGGTTCAGGCGCTTCAGGAATACGCGCTGAGTCCCGTTCAGCCGCTCAACGTGGCTCGTGCATATCGTGCGCTCTTCGCGGCCCTCTATCCCACGGACGCCCTTCCGCTCGGTGCCCACCATTTCGCTCGGGGTGTAGATCATGGTGGCGTTGCGGTACTGTTTCTGGATCGTGCCGAACTTGGCATGAGCCCCGAAAGCCAGGTCCACCGCTTCTGGATAGCCAGGGAAGCCATCCGTGCTGATCTGGACGATGGGCCGATAGCTGCCTGGAGCGAAGGCGTGGTCGTCTGAGGCGTGCGGCTTGGGCATGACCAGCCGGCCAGCTACGTCCATCATGAACCTGCGGGCATTGTCGGCCGACCGCTTGCCGATAGCGAAGCTGGGCAGCAGCTTGGTTTTCTGGTCAACGCAGGTCCACAAGTAAATGTCGCCCTTGTCGTGGCAAGTGGCGCGCTCTTCCGTGGTCAGCCGGGATTGCTTCTTAAACACGTAGGTCCATTGTTCGTCGAATTGCAGGTGGCTCAGCGTCAGGCCCCGCATGCGCTCGTCTAGAAACCGCTGGCAGGCATCGCCGAACAGCACGACCAACTTGCAAAGCGTGTTACGGTTGATGCCCGTGGATCGCTCCGTGGCGCGGATCGACATGCCTTCGGTCAGCAGGCGCAGGGCCATTTTGGCGTCAGCTACGGGAACCCGCATTGTTCCCAGCGGCTTGGGCTCGCGGACGGTCCAGGTTTTGCCGCACAGCAGGCAGCGGAACCGCTGGTTGCCGTAGCGGTCGCGGCCGAACTGCTTCGCTTGGGCGTGGGCACAAACTATCATCGGAGTCGCCTTGTCGGCGGCTTCCGCTTACAATCAGACTTGCTTAGGGACGATTGGGCGAAAGCCTAGTTGTCTTGCGCCCCGCTGCGGCTTGCCGGCTGCAACGGGGTTTTTTTGTTGGGCTTGCCGGCCCATGTTGATTTGATTATAAAGAATCAATCGGCGTGGTCAAGATGATTCTATTATATTTTTTCAAGGGCTAAGGAATGGCCAAAGCCAAACAACACGGCGGAAAGCGGGAAGGCGCAGGTCGCAAGCCGAGCAATCCCGAAGGGGCAACGGTCGTATTGGCCGCGAGCGTTCCTGGCAGTCTCGTGACTGAGCTAGACGCGCTGGCTCAGGCCAAGGGCTGGAATCGCTCCGAAGCCGTTACAACGGCAATCCGAGGGCTGCTGGCCAGCGCGAAGCGTGGCCGCTAGCGGAGAGAGGGGGAATCGAACCCGATCGGCGCAGACCGACCCCTACGGACGTTTATAAGACGCCTGCGCCACCAAGACGCGGACCGCTCTCCGAGGCAACGGAGTTTGGTCCGGCTATCATTCACGCGGCGTGCGCGATACGTTCGCGGTCCTTCAAAAAAGCTTCTCGCTGTCGTGTGTCATTCCAGTCAACAATGTCGGCGTTCTTTCCGGCGATGTTAAGGCAGTACTGCACCTGCGGATCGTTTCGATCCTCTTCACCGACACGCACAACTGCAAAGTTGTTCACTGGCTTTTTTCGTTCCGCTTCACCGCTTCTTAGGTCCCCGAAAATAAACGACAAGTAGCCTGCCCGCTCGCGGGCATGTTTTCGCTGGCGAGTTGCCAGATTTAACGGCTCAATTGCAAAGCCCCGGTCTCGCGTTTCCTGATAGAACGTGAGCATATGCCAGTCGGTCGCGCCTCTGGCGGAGAAGCCATCGTAAATGGGGTGGCGAACTGAATCGTCTGCCATCGGGCGCATAAGTCGCAGCTTACGAAACTCGCCACGTAGGTCATTGGCAATTTCGACGGTATCTTCGTCCTCTGCCACACCACCGAGCGCTTCGGCTAGGCCGCCGTGGGACACCAACATGCTAAATAGGTACGAACAAATCTCTTCGGCTGAATCAGCGCCGGTATCAGTCACCTCGCCGCCATTGATAAACTGAAACGAGTTAAGGCGCGAATCGAGCATCTGCTCCTGCCACGTTGGCAATTCTAGGGCCTTTCTCCAGTGCCGAACCCACATGCGATAGACCCTGGTGTCGCTGATGTACTTTAGCGACCGTCCGTCCGGCGAGCCGTCGACTCGCGCGTCGCCAAGAAACTGCGCAGCGCGATTGTCTCCCTTATGGACAATCACGCCAACGTTTAGCGTCTCTTTGCGCATCACGTCGGGCATGTGTTGCAGGAGGTAATACCTCGCCGCGCCCGGGGACGCTTCAAATGCAGTATTCGACTGGATCATCGTCGCACGTAAATGGGGTAAATAAGGATTCAATCACGTTTGGGAATTGAGACTTGTGGCGTCTGAATAGCTGGCAGAGCGAGCTGCGGCGCGAGATCAGAAGCGATCCCACCTCGCGAGCATGCGCTTCGTCGACGCCGACCTTTGCTGCCTCTCTTACGGTCGCTTCGATGAAATGCGCTGGAATTCGGAGTATGCGGTCGTACCACTCGCAGAAGTGGTCAAATTCCCTCAGTTCGTTTGCGAATTCCTCGCGAATCGGCAAACGATCGGCGTTCTGCCTTAGGTTGACAGGGCCCCGCGCGGCCAGCAGTGCCGCGCCATGGTCTATCAAGTACACAGTGCCGTCAGACGAGTCGTAGAAGATGTTTTTTCCATGCCGATCTTGTATAGCTCAAGGTTTCTGGGAATCGTGGTGTGAGAGGCTTTCTCGGGTGAAGATGGACAGACCCGGTCGCGAGCTGTGTGCTGGCGGGGGGTCGCAACCCGAGGAGCCGACACGATGGGGAAAC
>JBFXAH010000041.1:0-34714 GCA_050184475.1 Pirellulales bacterium
AGCGACGAATGGCGGTGGCGTCCATGCCTGATTCTCCCTGATGGTTCGACAGCCGGTCCTCCGGCCTGCCACTAGTCTCGCCGATTCCGCCGCCTTCACCAATACCGAGTTAGCGCTGTAGTACTAGCCACCTGGGTCTTCGCGCATTCTTCAATCTCCGGTCGCTCTACCCGGCAATGGCGGTGACTGATACTATGTTGAGAGCCTGCCCGCTGCGCGTGCCCTCCCCCCCGCGACCGCTTTAGGTCGAGCCCCTGGTCCAAACGAAGATGCTCCTGGCTGATTCCCCAGACAAAAACCTCATGCGTCGCAACGATTTACGCAACCTGGCGATCATTGCCCACGTCGATCACGGCAAGACGACGTTGGTCGATTGTCTGCTGCGCCAAAGTGGCGAGTTCCGCGCCAGCCAGCTTGTTGGCGATTGCATTCTCGATTCGAACGACCTGGAGCGCGAGCGCGGCATCACGATTCTGGCCAAGAACATTTCGCTCCCCTACAAGGGGGTGAAGATCAACCTGATCGATACGCCGGGGCACGCCGATTTCGGCGGCGAAGTCGAGCGCGTGCTGCGCATGGCCAACGGGGCGCTGGTGCTGGTCGACGCCGCCGAGGGGCCGATGCCGCAGACGCGGTTCGTGCTCACCAAGGCGCTCGAGTTCGGGCTCAAACCGATCGTGGTGATCAACAAGATCGACCGTGGCGATGCGCGCCCCCACGAGGTGGTCGACGAAGTGTTCGAACTGTTCCTCGAATTGGGGGCCGAAGACGCGCTGGCCGACTTTCCGTATATCTTCGCCAGCGGCCGCGGCGGTTTCGCAACGACCGACCCCGATGTCCCCGGCACTTCGATTCATCCGCTGTTGGATATGGTGCTGGAAAAGATTCCCGGGCCCGAGGTCGAGCCCGACGCTCCTCTGCAGATGCTGGTCACCACGCTCGAGTGGTCGGAATACGTGGGGCGGATCGCCATTGGCCGTATCCAATCGGGTGTGGTAAAGCGCGGCCAGAGCGTGTCGCTGTTGCAGGCCGACGAGCGCACGTCGGCCGAACGGGTGACGGCCGTCGAGCTGTTCAGCAAGCTCGGGCGCGAGCCGGTCGAACAAGCGACCGCCGGCGATATCTGTGCGATCACGGGGATCGAAAGCGTCGAAATCGGCGACACGATCTCCGACGTCGAAACGCCTCGCGCGCTACCGCGGCTGGCAGTCGATCTGCCGACGCTCGAAATGGTGTTTGGCGTCAACTCGTCGCCGTTGTGCGGGCGCGAAGGCAAGTACCTCACCAGCCGGCATCTGCGCGAGCGGCTCTACAAGGAGTTGGAGCGCAACGTGGCCCTGCGCGTGCGGCCAGTCGAAGCCAGCGAGCAGTTCTTCGTCTCGGGCCGAGGGCTGCTGCATCTGTCGGTCTTGATCGAGACCATGCGCCGCGAGGGTTTCGAGCTGTCGGTCGGCAAGCCGCGCGTGATCACGCGCCAGCACGAGGGTGTCGTCGAAGAGCCGTTCGAGCAGTTGACGGTCGATGTCCCCCCCGAGCATCTGGGGGCCGTGATGGAGATCGTCGGCGCGCGGCGCGGGCAGATGCTGTCGATGGCCACGCGCGGCAAGGTCTCGCACGTTGTGTTTTCGATTCCGGCGCGGGGACTGATCGGCCTGCGGACGCGGTTGCTCAATGCCACGCAGGGGAACGCCGTGCTGAACCATCGCTTCGAAGGGTATCGTCCGCCCGCGGGAGATATCCCGGGCCGGCCCAACGGCGTGCTGGTTTCGATGGTGGGTGGCAAAGCCGTGGCGTTCGGGCTCGACGGTTTGCAGGCGCGTGCCGATATGTTCGTGGCCCCCGGCGACGAAGTTTACGAAGGCATGATCGTCGGCGAGAACAGCCGCGCCGAGGACATGAACGTCAACCCGACCAAAGAGAAGAAGCTCACCAACATGCGAGCGTCGGGGAGCGACCGCAATATTCTGCTCAAGCCGCCGCGCATTCTCTCGCTCGAGATGGCGTTGGAATACATCGAAGAAGATGAGCTCGTCGAGGTCACGCCCAGCAAAGTACGCCTCCGCAAGATTCTGTTGACCGAGGCCGATCGCCGGCGGGCGAACCGATTGCGGGCGTAGAAGCAGTCGCCGTCGGTGCAGTCGCGTGAGTCGGAAAGGCGACCTGGCGCCCGGCCGTCCGTTGCCAAATCGCCACATGGCGAGAAACCGGCGATCAGCGCGAGACGCACTCGAAGTCTCGATGGCTCAACGATTTGCCGCCCGATCGCGCGACGCCGTTTGGTGGCCGCCAAACGCGGCATCGACTTTGCCTTCTCTGGACCGGCAGCACTCCCAGCAAGGGCGGGCGGAAGAGCCTTGGTCCCCTCGGGCTCTTCCGACCCGCCATTGTGTTTTTCGCCGGCATTCAATCGGGCCGCCATGCACGTCGCCGAGCTGGTACAACTCGCCGCCTTCGTATCGGCGCAAGGGCCCAATGTGCTGGCCGGCTCGCACCATTTGTCGACCGACGGCTCCGAGCGCTATTGGACGGCCGCCAAGTGCCGCTTCGATCGCTGGGGGCGCGAACTGAAGCAGCATTTGCGCCGCGCCGCCGACGCCGACATTCAAATCAGTTTGCTGTGGTTTCTCTTGCGACCGGTGCTCGAGGAGATCCTCTGTAGCGAATCGCTGGCCCGCGTTTGGGCCGCGCTGGCCGCGGCGCACGATCGCCAGCACAATACGCAAGAACTCGAACCGGTGGCCCGGAGCGTAATGATCGGGCATCTCGAAGCGCGGCACCGGGCACTCGAACTGATGCTGCACGGGCCGGGTCTGGGCTCGGAGCACGCTGTGTACTTGAATCGACTGCGGCGCAGGATCGAACAATGGACCGACCTGATGGTCGCGCACGTCGCGCCGCTGAGCGACCCGGCCGAATTCGCCCTCGATGCAGGGCGCGCGGCACGATTTCTGGCGGAGCTTGGCCCCGCGGCTGGGCCAGGCGCTACTCGGCGCTGGTCGCTGGCGCTGGGCGCGCTGCAGGGAAGCCGGGTTCCCGGGCTCGACGTGCGGTCGCCCAATGCCGACTTGAACGCCGCGATCGCGGCAGCCATTGCCTCGAGCCTGCCGCCGACCTTGTTCGACGATGCGGGCCTGCCGCGCTCGCTCTGGTTGGCGAGAATGTACGCGATCAGCGACGACGCGCAGTGGCAACTATCGCGATTGGCCTGCGACGACCGCGGGGCGCCGCAGCAAGACTCTCCCCTGGCTGGGCCGTGGCGGGCCGATCGGCCGCGAGCGCGCGGACCGAGGTTCCGGCAGTAACAGGGTCTGCGGCCCGGCCGCACGCCTGTCTTAGCGCCCGAACATCATCGTCCAGTGCGAGTTGGCGCGTCCCAAGCCGACTCGGCGATAGTCCCCCAGCATGTTCTTGTGATGGCCAGGGCTATACCACCACATGCGGATGGCATCTTGTCCGCTTTTGGGCCCGTGCGCGATGTTCTCGCCATCGCCAGTCGTGCCGAAGCGGGTGGCGCGGTCGCGGATCGTGCGCTTGCCGGGGAGCGGCGACTCATGGCTGAAAAAATTGCTCGTGACCATGTCATTGGAATGATCGCGCGCCGCGCTGCATAGCGCCGGATCGATCAAGAGCGGATTGAGCCCCAGCGTCAGCCGCGTCAGGTTCAAGGCCGCGATGCCGCGCGCCTCTTCGGAGTCGAGCATGGCCGACGCCCGCGCATTGGCCGACATCGCCAGGTGAGCCTCGGGCGGGAAGGGCATGGCGAACTGTGCCGACATCTGCTCTTCGGCGACCAGGTATTCTTCGAACGAACCGCCCGACAACGATCCAGCCCCGCGCTGCATCGCCGCCTGGCAGGCGTCCCACGATGGCGCGAAGGCCAGCAACTCGGCGCGCAACTTTGCGAGCTCGCGATCCGCCTGCAGCACCTGATTGCGGTCGATTCCCAAGAGTTGGTTCAGTCGCGCCAGGGCCGGGTCGGACTGGCCCCGGATGGCATCCTCGGTCAGATTTTGCTGCCGGGCCCTGGCGACCACACCCATTCGCAATTGGGCAATCTCCTGGAGATCGACGCCACGCGCGCGCAGCACGCCCGAGGCCGCTTGCGAGAACTGCGCGCGATAGCGTTCGAGCGGCTTGCGCAGCTCGTGCTCGATGAGCTCGGCGAGGGCCTTGGCCCCGTCGGGTCCGGCACGCAACACGAGTCGCGTGGCCTCGAGCCGCTTCGCCGCGGTCCGCGCCTCGCGAAAATCGCGCAGCCCACGCGTCATGTCGCGGCGTTGGGCCTTGGTTGGACCGGCCGGTTTGCGCTCGGGCTTGGCTGCTTCGGGGCGATTGGCGACAGGTCTGGTCGGACCTGCCGCGGCCAGTGTGCTGGAGCCGATCAATACGGCGCAGCCCACGAGCGCCGCCAGATGGCGTCGGCGCATGGTATCCCCTCCCTCTTCCCTGTGCTCTGTTCCCGGTTCCGACTGCAGCCCTGGGGGGCAGGCCAACCCGACGCCTGACAGCGCCGACACGGTGCGAATCCCCAAAGCCATCCCTCTTCCGCGCAGAAGTGTCTACGAAGGGGGCTGGTTTGGCAAGCGCGTTGCAAACCGGTGGCTACGAACTTCTGTGTAGCGTTGCCGCTTACGTCGCCCTGCAGCTTGCCTTATGAGGTTGAAATTGGTATTACCTGAACAGGCTTCCACTACTGCCCGATCGGTTCGCTTATCTCGGCGAGCCGATACGGACAATTCTTTCTTTCGCGACCACGGGAAGTAGTTCGCGTGCCGGTCCGTCGATTATTCGTTGATTGGAATCGCCCTGCGCTGGTCTCGGCCGCCGATCATTTGGCGACGGAGTACCGGTTCGTCAACGTTATCGACCTGTCGAGCGTCGTCGTCGTGTTGCCGACTTCCGAGGCGGCTCGCCGACTAGTCGAATTGTTGGTATTGGGGGCGCGATCGCGCGGCTGCCGCCTCATACCGCCGCGGCGTGCGGTAACGACGGGCGATCTCCCCGAGATGCTCTACGTCAACCAGCGGCCGTTCGCGGGCTCGCTCGCGCAGCGGCTCGCCTGGCGGCGGGCGCTAAGTGACATGGCCGAGCGACGGCGCCGGCTGCTCGTGCCGCAACCACCGGCCGACGACGATCTCTTCGCCTGGTTAGCTTTGGGGCAGCTCTTCGCCGATCTGCACACCGAGCTCGCCGGCGACCGGCTTACTTGTGCTCAGGTCGCGGAGCGGGGTGCCGACATCTTGGCGCGCGGCGAACGCGATCGTTGGGCGGCGCTGGCCGAGCTAGAAGACCGCTATCTCGCCGTGCTCGACGCGACCGGCACCTGGGATAAGCAGACGGCCCGCCTCGTGGCGCTCGAACGACAGGAGTGCCGGGCCGACTTCGACATCGTGCTGATCGGGACCGTTGATCTGCCACACACGGAGCGGGCCATGATCGAAGCGGTCGCCGATCGGGTCACGTCGCTCGTCTTCGCGCCTCGCAAGCTTGCCGATCGCTTCGACGACTTGGGTTGCCTGGTGGCGGAGAAATGGGCCGAGGCCAAGCTCGACGTTGCGGCGGACGTGGTCGAAGTCGCGGCTGGCCCCGGCGACCAGGCCGATGCCGTGGTGCGCTGGCTCGCCGGGCTCGATGGCCGCTACGCGGCCGACGAGATCTCGATCGGCTTGCCCGACGCGTCGCTGGCGCCCTACGTGCTTCAGCGATTGAGCGAAGCCAACGTCCCGGCGCGGCGCGTCGTCGGTCGCGAGGCGACTGCCACGCCGGTTGGTCGGTTGTTGCAGGCAGTCGCCCAATTGCTCGAAACGTGGCGCTTCTCCGATTTGGCGGCGCTATTGCGGCACCCTGACGTCGAACGCTGGTTAGCTCGAGCGAGCGCAAGTCGTTCGGCAGACGATGGCGTCAACGATGGCGAGATCAACGCGGGCGATGCCGTTTGCGACCTGCTCAGCGCGGCCGATCGTTACTACGCTCGACATCTCCCCTGCGAGTTGACGTCCGAGTGGTTTCGTTCCCGGGACGGCGCCGCGGTCGAGCAAGTCTATCGCGCCGTGACCCGTTTGCTCGAACCGCTGCGCGGAGCGCCACGGCCTGCCGCGGCCTGGGCCGAACCGATCTTGTCGCTATTGCGCTCCATTTATGGTGCCCGGAGAGTCGATCGCGACGAACCGGCCGACCACGAGTTGGAGGTCTCCTGCGAGGCAGTCGTTCGAGCGGTCGAGTCGCTCGATCTCGGGGCCGGCGCGGCGCTGGCCGACAAGATCAGCGGCGCCGCGGCACTGCGGCTGGTGATCGAAGAACTCTCGGGAGCGCTGCCGCCGGCGCCGGGCCCGCCGGCAATTCGATTGACCGGCTGGCTCGAATTGCCGTTGGATGATGCGCCGGTGGCGGTCGTCGCATCGTTCAACGAGGGGTTCGTGCCGCAGGCCCGCAATGGCGATGTCTTCTTGCCGAACGCGCTGCGCCGGCGGTTGGGAGTTGTCGACAACGATCGACGTTACGCGCGCGACGCGTACGCGCTGTCGCTGCTGGCGGCCTCGCGCAAAGAGTTGCGGATTGTGGTCGGCCGACGCACGGCGGACGGCGATCCGCAATTCCCCAGCCGGCTGTTGTTCGCGGCGCCCGTGGCAGAATTGGCGTCGCGCGTGCAGACGTGGTTCCGCCCCGCGACCCAGGCGATCGCCACGCCGGTCGCGCATCGCCTGCGACCGGGGCAGTCGATCCCGGCTTTCGCGGTGCCAAGGCCGGCACCGTTGAGCGAACCCATTGCGGAGCTGCGGGTCACGGAGTTTCGCGACTACCTTCAATGCCCTTATCGCTACTATCTGCGGCGGCAGTTGCGGCTCGAACGGTTGGACGACTCGGCCGACGAGCTCGCGGCGCCCGACTTCGGTTCGTTGTTGCACGCGGTGCTGGCCGAGTGGGGCGCCAGCGACGCGCGCGATGCCACGACGGCCGAAGCGATCGAAGCCGAGTTCAACCAACTGATCGACAAGGCCGTGGCCAAAGCCTATGGCCGCGCGAGCATGCCGGCCGTGCGACTGCAGATCGAACAACTGCGATTGCGGTTGGCGGCCCTCGCGCGCTGGCAGGCCCAGTGGCGGCAACAAGGGTGGCGCGTCGAATACATCGAACAGGAGTTCGCGGCCGGCGACGTGAACCTGATTGTCGATGGCCAACCACTCGCGCTCGTCGGCCGCGTTGATCGCATCGACCGGAACGAGCGCAGCGGCGAGTGGGCCATGTTCGACTACAAGACGGGGGACAAGCCGACCGGGCCCGAAGAGGCACATCGACCCGGCAACGCCGGCGCCGAATGGATCGATTTGCAGTTGCCGCTGTATCAGCGCTTGGCGCGGAGCTTGGGTATCGATGGCGAGATTCGCCTGGGCTACATTGTGCTTCCCAAGGATCTCGACCAAACAGGCGTTCGCCTGGCCGAGTGGAGTGGCGCCGACCTCGCCGCCGCCGAGGCCACGGCCGCCGAAGTCGTGCGCAACATTCGCGCGGGGCGCTTTTGGCCGCCCGTCTCACCTGCTCCGGCCTGGTGCGAAGACCTGGCCGCGATTTGCCAGGACACTCATTTAGGCCGCATACTCGATTCGCAGGCCGACGACGCCGACGACGAGGAGGAGGCGGAATGACCCTCACCTCGACTGCCGCCCGCGCCGCGCCGCGCTTCGGGCACAAAGTGATTCGTGCCTCGGCGGGGACCGGCAAAACGTATCAACTGTCGGGGCGGTTTCTGGCGTTGGCGACGGCCGGGCAACCGCTCGACCAGATTCTGGCGACCACTTTCGCGCGTAAGGCCGCGGGCGAGATTCTCGAACGCGTGCTGTTGCGCGTGGCCGAAGCCGTCGACGACCCGGCGGCGCGACAGGCGTTGGCCGAACATGTTGGTTCCACGCGGTTGGTCAAGCCCGCCGCTTGCCAGGCACTGTTGTTGCGACTGGTACACGGGCTGCATCGCTTGCGTATCGGCACGCTCGACAGCTTCTTCGTGCAGATGGGAGGGCATTTCAGCCTGGAGTTGGGATTGCCCCCCGGCTGGTCGATCGTCGACGAGCTCGAAGACGCCCGCCTGCGCGACGAGGCGATTCGCCGCTTGTTCGATCGGGGCAACATGACCGATCGGGACGGCGCCACCGACTTGCGCACGCTGCTGCATCTGCTCACCAAGGGGGAGGTCACGCGTTCGCTCACCGACCAGGTGCGCGGTACCGTCGACGCCTTGTACAGCGCTTGGCGCGAGACGACTCCCGCGGCATGGCGGCGGCTGCAGCGCCGCCGTGAACTGACCGCCGACGAGGTGGCCGCGGCCATGGCGGCCTTAGCCGAGCATCCAATCGCCGGATCGCACGGCGAGAAGCGTCACCAGGATCTCGCCCGCGCCGAGCTCGGGGATTGGCGGGAGTTTCTCAGGGTTGGCATCGCCGCCAAACTGGCCCAAGGGGAGACCAAGTTCGGAAACAAGACGATCGAACCGGCGCTGGCCGAGCTTTATCGCCCGCTCGTCGAGCACGCCAGCGCGAAACTAGTGAACACGCTGATCGACCAGACCGTGGCGACCGCCCGCCTGCTGGAGCACTTCCACGAAGAATACTGGCAACTGAAACTGTCGCGGCGAGCGTTGCGGTTCGAAGACGTCACGCGACAGTTGTCCGCGGCGCTGGCCGGGCACGAGATGGACGCGGTGGCCTTTCGTCTCGATGCCGATGTGCGGCACCTGTTGTTGGATGAGTTTCAAGACACCTCGCTGGCGCAGTGGGACGTGTTGCGCCCTTTCGGCAGCGCGGTAACTAGCCCTGGCGGCGGCAGCTTTTTTTGCGTGGGCGACGCCAAGCAGGCAATCTACGGCTGGCGCGGCGGCGTGGCGGAAATCTTCGATCTGGTCGACGGCCAACTGGCGGGCTTGACCCAGGAAACGCTGGCCACCAGCTATCGATCGAGCCCCACAATCATCGACGTCGTCAATCGCGTGTTCGGAACCTTGACCGACAATGCCGAGCTCGTCGACACGCCCACGGTCGGCGCCAACTGGGCGAAGCATTTCGCGCGGCACGCCACCGCCAAGACAGAGTTGCCGGGGTACGCTCGCCTGGAAATAGCGCCGCGCCCGGACGAAGGCGAGGACGTCGATGTGGCGACCTTGCGCTATGCGGCCGGCGCCGTGGCGCGCTGGGCACGCGAGTGTCCCGGGCGATCGATCGGCGTATTGGTAAGACGCAACACCTCGGTCGCGCGTCTGATCTACGAGCTGCGTACTCAGCATAATGTGCTGGCGAGCGAAGAAGGGGGCAACCCGCTCGTCGACTCAGTGGCCGTGCAAACGGTCCTCTCGTTGCTTCGCCTGGCCGATCATCCGGGCGACACCACGGCGCGGTTTCACGTCGCTACGTCGCCGTTGGGACCTGGCGTGGGCTTCACCGACTATCGCGATGGGGCCGCGGCGCTGCGCTTGTCGCAGTCGATTCGGGCGGCGCTCTTGGAGCACGGCTACGGGCCGGTACTTTACGACTGGGCACGGCTGTTGGCGCCCAGTTGCGATGAGCGACAACTGCGGCGGCTCTTGCAGCTAGTCGAATTGGGCTACGCTTTCGAACGACAGGCCACGCTGCGCACCGACGATTTCGTGCGGCTGGTCGAAGCCCGCAAGATCGAAGACCCGACCGCGGCGTCGGTGCGCGTGATGACGATTCACCAGGCCAAGGGGCTGGAGTTCGACATCGTCGTGCTGCCGGAGCTCGACGTGCGACTGAAGGGGCAGACGCCGGCGATCGTCGTCGGGCGGGCCGACACGCTCGGTCCGGTCGAGCGTGTCTGCCGCTATGCGGCTAAGGAGATAGCGGCGTTGTTGCCGGCCGAATTCCGCCAGGTGTTCGCGCAGTGGCCCGTCGACGAAGCCCACGCCGCGTTGTGCGTGTTGTATGTGGCCATGACGCGGGCCGTGCATGCGCTGCACATGATCGTCTGCGATCCCACGTTGCCGAAGCGCGGCAACAAGACGTTGGCGGCGTTGGTGCGCCATGCACTGGCCCCCGGTGCAGCGCCCGAGAACTTGCCGGCGATGATTTTCGAACACGGCGATCGCGACTGGCAACGCGCGGCCGCCGAGACATTGCCTGCAGTTCAACCGCCTGCTCCCGCCGCGACGATTGTCGATGAGCCGCCGCCGCTGCGATTGTCGCCCCCCAAACGCGGGCGCGACATCGAGCGGCGCAGTCCGTCGCGCCTGGCGGGCGGATCGCAGCGACTGCTGGCCGACGTGCTGCGGCCACTGAACCGCGAAGCGACCGCCCGCGGAACGCTGCAACACGCCTGGTACGAAGCGATCGGCTGGGTCGAGGACGGACTGCCGAGCGACGACGCGCTGCGCGCGATTGCCCAGCGCGTGGGGCTGGCGGGGCTCGATTTCGCGACCGAATTGCGTGAGTTTCGCGCTGCGCTCGAGCAGCCCGCGATTCGTGGAGTGCTTTCGCGTCAGGCCTATGCGGCACCCGATCGGCTCGGCTTTTCTGCAGCGGCCTGCGCCGAGTTGACTAGCTCGCCGTGTAATCTGACGCTCGAACGCGAATGGAACTTTCTGCTGGACGAAGCAGACGCTTTTCTGCAGGGGGCCATCGATCGGCTTGTCGTTTGGCGGCGCGACGAGCGAGCGCTTTGGGCCGACGTGATCGACTTCAAGACGAACATCGCCAGCGACGCGGCCGCCGAGGATGCCCTCGTCGAACATTATCGCCCGCAACTGGACGCCTATCGCCGCGCGGTGGCGCGGGCGTTCGATCTGCCGTGGGAACGGACAAGCGCGCGGCTGGTGCTCGTGACGCGTGGCTCGGTGCGGAGCTTGTAACGCGACAAGCCGCTCACTGCGGCTCGACGTAGTACAGCAGCCAGCAGTGGGCAGGCCGTGGCGCGATCGCCACGGCAAGCGATCGTTCGAAGTCGACTGACCCCAACAGGAAGTAATGCCAGGCCAGTCCGGCAGCCCGGCCCCCCAGCGGTTGGAACAGTGGCGCGTTCGCTTGGTTCACGCGTGCGGCGGCCAGCGCATAACCAGCGCCGGCGGGTTGCGACTCCCCGTCGATCGACAATTCGGCAAAGTGCGGTATCGCATCGTCGGGCGACTGGCAGACGACGCCGACCAGCCGACCGTGCCCCTTGAGCTCCAGGGGCGAATTCTCGTCGGACGCTGACGATGGCGACGCGAACAGCCCGCGGAGGCGTTGCGTCGGCAAGCCCGCGGTGAGCAGCGGGTCGTCGCCGGGGATCACCGACGTGCGGGCGCTCAACCTGTCGACCTTCTTGCTACCGCGATTGACGAGCGTTACGCGGAAGCCATGGCCGAACGGAATGGCCAGGCGATTGGTGTACACCTGCCCGACGTTGTCGACGTAGTCGGAGGTCAACACGAAGTTATGCCAGCTCTTCTTCGCGGCGCATCCAGGGAACCAATAGCGGGCCGGGGCCGAGAGCGACGGTGTCGACTCGCCGTCGACCGCCACTTCGATCCACAGGTCGTCGCTGGCGAGGGCTTTGGCCGGGGCCGCCAGCGACAGCCATTGCGCGACTCCACTGCCAGGAAGATCGAGCACGTCGGCTCGCTCATCGGGGGCGAGCGATCGCGCCGACGACGCATGCGTCGGCACGGTGGCAAGATCGCGCAAACGCCCTCCATCCATTTGATGGAACCGATAACTGCATGCCGGCAGCAGGCCGCGCGGCACGTCGGTCGCGCTGGCCTCCCAACTGTGCACGGCCAACGACGCCGGCAGCGTCACGGCCTCGAAGTAGTTTGCGCTCCCCGAGCCCTGACCGGCGCTCTTCGCCGACGTGGCGGAATCCGCGGCGCGGGTGATCTTCAGTTCGCGAGCGAAGGGAATCCAGACCAACGGCGGTTGCGCCTCGTGGTCGACGCAAGGCACCTTGTGAATCAGTTCGGCAGCGCTGCACGTCAAGCGCGGCTGCGCCTCGCCGTCGAAGTACCAGGCCAGTTGTTGCTTGTCGTCGGGCATTGCCACTGCCACGACCGCGCCTGGGCCGCTGAACTTCGCCAAGGTCTCGTCCGCAGGGTCGGTCGATACGTCGACTGGCTCCGCGACCTGGATGCCGTCGGCGTAGGCCAATCGCAGCGGATTCATCAGCCGATCGAAGACGGCCATGGCTGCCGGCTCCGGATGTTTGGCGTACCAGGCACTCGACCCGCGCCCAGGCGGGGCCGCCGTCGCGCGAACGTTGCGAAACCGGACCCGCCCGCCGTGGTCCTGCAAACCAATCCAGCCTTTTAAATGACGATACTTAAGCTCGGGCATGCGCCAGGTGTTAGCGTGCTGCACGAGTTGGCCATTGATCCAGGCCGAAATCAGGTATCCATCGGCCTTGACCACGGCATGGTTCCATTCGTCGCGGCGGTCGGCCCGGGCGAGCGGCTCGAGGTTGCCATACAGTGCCATCGACGAATGCCGATTGAGGGGAGCGTCGTCGGCTTCGTCGTAGAGCTGCAGTTCGATGCCATCGCCCGACGGCCAGCCGGCGCGCGGCGTGCGAATGCCGATGCCCGAGTTGCCGCGCTGGGCCAGTTTGTAGTCGAACGTGAGCGTGAAGTTCTCCCATTCGTCGTTTTCGGTGCGCAGGTAATCGCCACCATGTCCTCGACAGACGAGCTCGTCCCCTTCCCAAACCCAGGGGCGAGTCCCTTTGGGGGCCCACCAACCGGTGTAGGTGCCCGGCTCGAGGAGCAACTCTCCGGCGGGCTCGACGAGTTGCAAGTCGGCAATCGTCGCTTCGCCGGCGGCAACATCGAGCCCGATGCCGAAGCGCAGCTCGGGCCGGATCTCGATCTCGTACAACTGCCGATCGTCGACGGTCAGCGAGAGTTTGCCCCCGGCGCGTCGCAGCACCGTGGCGTGCGGCGACCCATCGGGCCTGGCGTCGACCGCTCCGCCCGCCGCGTGCACGCCCCAGTTGTCGGCCAACGTGCCGCAACTATCTCCTTCGCGCAAGGTGAGCTCCCACTGCGGCGTGGCATAGCGGTCGGGCACATCGGCGGCCGGCTGCGAAGTGACCGGCAACAGCAGTTTGCACGTACCGCCCGAGGTGACTTTCCAGCCGAGGCGAAGCTCGAAATCGCCGAGCGAAAAGCCCGACAGCAGCCGCGCTGCCCCCTCGGCGCCCGTTAGTTGACGATCCTTCATGACCCAACCGCGCGGCGCGGCGGTTGCCGGATCGATCTCGCCGTAGTCCCAGCCGACCAGCGAGTTATCGACGAACAACCTCAACCCGGTCGCGTCCTCGGCGAGCGCCGCGCGTGCGAAGAACAATGAGAGCACGAACAGCAGGCCGACGATGTTCCCGCGCCGCCAACGTGACCGGCGCACGCCAAAAGAACCGAACGCTGTCATGAGAAGACCTCCTGCAAAGCGGCGTGCATGACCGATGGATCTGGGTCGACACCGGTCCAAAGCTTGAAACCAATCACGCCCTGGTTGACGAGCATGCCGAGCCCGTCGAGCGTGCGACAGCCGCGCGACTGCGCCTCGCGCAACAACCGCGTTTGCGGCGGGTTGGGAATCACGTCGGCCACGATCAGCTCCGGGCGGAGCGACTCGGCGGCCACGGCAACGCGGGCGTCAATATCGGGATATAAACCGATCGACGTGGCATTCACCAGCACGTCGGCGTCGGCCGGCACAACATAGTCGCCGCGCCACTCGACGAACTCGGCCGGCTTGCCGACGCGCTTACGCAATAAGTCGACGAGTTCCAGACCCCGCCGCGGTGTGCGATTGACGATCGTCAGGCGCGCCGCGCCGGCCAGCGCCAACTCGACGGACATCGCCCGCGCGGCTCCGCCGGCCCCCAGCAGCACGATCGACTTACCGGCTGGATCGATCAGCGTTCGCAGCGACGCGACGAATCCCTGGCCGTCGGTGTTGTGTCCGACGAGCTCTTCCCCTTCGCGCACGATGCAGTTGACGGCCCCCATCAGTCCGGCCGATTCGCTGGTGCGGTCGAGATGCTCGATGACCGCCACCTTGTGGGGGATCGTACAATTGCCGCCGCGGAACCCCATGGCCCGCATGCCGCGGATGGCGTCCCCCAGCGCTGCCGGGGGGACCTCGAGCGTGAGGTATCGCCAATCGAGGCCGTGATGGGCGAAGGCCCGCTCGATCATCAGTTGGGTGGGATTCTCGGCCACGGGTTGGCCGAAGACGCAACAGATCTCCTGCTTGAACGAGCGAGACGCCGACACCGTTTTTCCTACTTCCTCAAGTGCTGTTGCAGGTCCTGTGGGTGGCGGGGGGCGATCGACGCCAATGCCCATCGCCACCAAAACGCCGCCATCTTGGCCCGGGGGCCATCGGAATGCAACTTGTCGAATTATCAGCGACCGCCGGACAGGTAGTGTTGGCGCAGCCGATCGAGTTCGCTGAGGTCGGCATCTGGATTCGCCTTGGCCAACACCGCTCGACAGCGATCAATCGTGGCGGCGGCAGCCTCGCTTTGCCCCTGGGCCGCCTGCGCCGAAGCGAGCAGCAGCAGCGCGGTGATTTGTCCGTTGGCGTCGATAGGCGCTGCGATCTCCTGGGCTTGTTGAGCCCGACGCGCGGCGTCGCCCGGGCGATACAAGCGGCCTGCCGCCACGTCGAGATAGAGCCTGGCCAGGTTTAGCACGGGAAGTGCCCAGTCGGGCCGTAGCTGTGCCGACTGTTGAAAATGGTCTTCGGCCTGGGCGAACTGTCTGGCAGCTTCGGCGTCGCGACCCGCCTCGTGATTTCGCTGGCCGAGCGACTCGTAGGCCAGACCGAGGTTGCGATGGGTCTCGGCGGCGGGGCGCAGCCGTAGCGACTCTTCGAGATAGGGTAAGGCCTCGTCGACTTTGTTGGCGCGGAGGTAGGTCACTCCTAGATTCTGATTGGCGATCTCATTATCGCGAGTGACGGCTAGGGCGTGCTTCCAGAAAGTCAGGTCGTCGCGCCAATACGTCGTCTGCAGCGCGCTGAGCAGCGCTAGCCAGGCCACCACGACGATCGACGTCGCGACCGCCATGGCCCGGGTGAGAGCGGCGCGATGCTCGACCAAGAGCACGAACGACCAGGCGGCCAGCCACGCCAACCCGATCGAGGGAAAATAGGTGTATCGATCGGCATGCGATTGGCGACCGACTTGCACAAGGCCAATGACCGGCACCAGCGCGACGAGATACCACATCCAGCCTGCCAGCAGCCAGCGATACCGCCGACGGCACATCATGCAAGCCGCGGTGATCGCCACCAGCAGCGAGGCGGCCGCGATTGCGGCGAGCACGCCGGCAGTCGATTCGAGCCACGCCCGCGGATATGGATAGAACGGGGCCAGCCCCGTCGGCCAGAGCATCTGCCGCAAGTACGTCACGCAGGCGATCGCGCCGTTGGCCAAGCGCAGCGGCCAGGGCACCGCCTCGAGCAACCGCGTGTTGCCGAAGCGAGCCTGGGCAAAAATGGTTGCGCCGGCCGACGCCAGGGCAAGCAGCATTGGAGGCAGCTTGTCGACGATGCCAACTCGGCGCCCCAGCGGCCAGTAATCGAGCAGGCAGAGCAAAACGGGAATCGTCACCAGGATCGGCTTAGCCAACAGCCCCAGCGCCAGGCAAACCAGGCTCGCAGCGTATAAGGCATAGCGCGAGCCGCCGGTCCGCCGTGCATAGCCGGCATAGAGCAAGATGGTCAGCCAGGCGAAGCAACTCGCCAACAGTTCCTTGCGCTCGGCCCCCCAAGCAACCGCTTCGACTCTCAGGGGGTGCAGTGCGAAGAGCGCGGCCGCCAAGGCCGCGGCCCAAACGCGGGCTTTTCCGGTGACATCGCCTATCACCGACTCGCCATCGCTGCCCGCCGGAGCACTCGCGATTGGCTCGGCGCGACGATGCCAACTCCATCGGCTCAAGAACCAGAACATCAAGACGGCGTTGGCCGCGTGCATGCCGACATTCACCAGGTGCGGCCCCAACGGCGACGCGCCGAACATCTGGGCGTCGAGCATGTGCGACAACCAGGTCACCGGATGCCAGTTGCCGCCGTGAGTGGTCGTAAACGCCCAGCGGACGCCGTCGGTCGACAAGCCGCGCAGCACCATCGCGTTGCTGGTCACATAGACGTCGTCGTCGTAGTTGATCCAGCCGTTGCCGATGACCGGCAGATAGGCGGCCCCGACCAGCAGCACCAGCAGCACGGCGACGGCGAATCGCAACAAGGACGCGAGTCCTTACGTTGAAGGGGACGGGAGTCGTTTCTGGTTACCGTCGATAGTAACTGGTGCACCGCGGAGCCAGAAACGACTCCCGTCCCCGTTGGCGAATCAGCGACGGGCAGACGCCGCCTATTTCTTAGGCTTCATCGCTGCTTGCAGGGCGTCCCACATTTCGCCGGTCACCGCTTCGAGGCCGTTGAACTCGCCGGCGCCGCGCAGCCATTCGCCGCCGTCGATCGTGACCACGTCGCCGGTGATGTAGGCCGCAAAGTCGGAGAGCAGGTAGGCCGCCAGGTTGGCCAGCTCTTGATGTTCGCCGTGCCGCTGCAACGGAATCCGCTTGGTGACGTCGAACGAGTCGGCCAGTTGCGGGGGCATCAAGCGCGACCAGGCACCTTCGGTGGGGAACGGTCCCGGGGCGATAGCGTTCAGCCGAATGCCGTACTTGCCCCATTCGCTGGCCAGCGACCGCGTCATGATCAGCACGCCGGCCTTGGCCACGGCGCTGGGTACCACGTAGCCCGAGCCGGTCCAAGCGTAGGTTGTGCTGATGTTGAGCACGGCCCCGGGCACGCGGTCGGCGATCCACTGCTTGCCGAAGCAGAGCGTGCAGTTGTACGACCCCTTGAGCACGATATCGACGACCGAGTTGAAGGCGTTGTAGCTCAGCCGTTCGGTCGGGCAGATGAAATTGCCGGCGGCGTTGTTAACCAACCCGTGCACGTTGCCGAACTGCCGACGCGCGGCCGTGAGCAGTTTCTCGACTTCCTCGGGTTTGCGGACGTCGCACTGTTCGGCCAGCACGTTGCCGCCGGTTTCGTCGGTCAAAGCCTGGGCGGCTTTGTCGACCACCTCGGCCCGCCGGCCGCAGATCACCAGGTTGGCGCCGAGTTCGAGCAAATAGCGCCCCATCGAGTAACCCAGGCCAGTCCCGCCACCGGTGATCGCGATGGTGCGGTTTTTGAACGTGCCGGCGGGGAGCATGCCTTGCGTGTGTGCGGATGGGGACATTTCGCTGCGACTCCTGGAACGTTGAGATGTTGTAGTTAATCGGCGACTGGCGTCGAGCCGAGCTTGTTGTGAGCTGCCGCGCCGGTATTAACCAGACGCGGACTTGCTCGCGGTTGATGTTCGGTGATGCTCCTGAATCGCTTGCCAAAGCTCAGGCACGCCTTGGCCGGTTGCCGCCACGATACTGACGATCGGCACGTCGGCCGACGAGGGAGCTAGCGACAAAGCTGCCCGCAGTTGGTGGCGCACGCGATCGGCCCCGGGGAGGTCCGACTTGTTGATGGCGAGGATGTCGGCCACTTCGATCACCCCGGCTTTTTCCCACTGCACCTCATCGCCGGTGTGGGGCGTGACCAACAGCACGAGCGTATCGACGACCTTGCGGACGTCGACCTGATCTTGCCCGACGCCCACCGTTTCGACCAGCACGGCATCGAAGCCGAACAACCGCAGCCAGTCGATGGCCGGCGCGACGGCGCTGGATAGCCCTCCCGCGGCTCCGCGCGTCGACAAACTGCGGAAATAAACACCTTCGTCCGCCGGATCGATTCGCACCCGGATGCGGTCCCCCAACAGCGCCCCGCCGGTGAGTGGGCTTTGTGGATCGCTAGCGAGCACGGCCACGGTCAGGCCCGCGCCACGTAGCTGCTCGACGAGCGCCGCGACGAGCGTGCTTTTGCCGGCGCCGCCGCTGCCAGCCAGTCCGACGACGTGGGGAGTGCTTCGCTCGCCCGCAGCGGCCGCATTTGCTGGCTGGGGAAGCGGGGGTGCTTGCCCCAGTTCGACCAGCGAGAGCACTTCGGCCAGCGCGCGGCGGTCGCGGTTTTGCACGCGCAGGGCAAGTTGTGCGGGGTCACCACGCATGCAAGCCGATGATAACGACGCACGACGGGAGGGACAACGTATACGCCATGTCTCGGGTGGCACCGACCTTGTCGGTGTCGTGCAGCGACAAGAGGTCTCGCTGTTGCGACGCGGCTAGTTTGGCGACGTTTCAAAGAGACCTCTTGTGCCTGCGGCACCCCGATAGGATCGGGCCACCCCGCCATCGCTTTCTGACAACACGGCCAACTGTTGTCGACATTGTTTTGTCATCGGATAATCGGGCATGCGCGACGTTGCGTTCTATTTGATCGCAGATTTGAGCATTTGCCTGCTGGGGGGCGTGGTAGCTTTCGGAGTAATCTACCTTAGCCAGCGCCTCCATCTACACCGCGAGATTTCTCTCAGTGTTGTGATGATGTTTGGCTTGGGCGCCGTCGTGATCAGTGACAAGATTGACTTCCCAGCGCTGGGCTTCGTGGGCGGAGTTCTTATTTCGCCCTTGGCACTACTACCTAACGCAATCGCAGTCTTAGTTATCTGGCAGTGCCTTCGGGGTCTACGGGCTCTTGCTCAGAGAATCCTTCGCTAATTGAACATCGCCCCCGTGCTTGACTCCAGTACCCCCAACGCGCGACAATTACAGGTCACTTCTGTCCACCAGAGAGGGAGATGCGGACCATGAGCATTGCCGAGCCGGTCACCTGGTATCGCGAAGCGACTCGCAAGGTCACCTCGCACGACGAGGTCAATAAGTGCCTCGCCGATCTGGAACGCGGCAAGAAGCGCCTGCGCACCATGCCGATCCGCCAGATGATCGCCCTGGCCGAAGCCTGCCTCGACGGGTTGGTCGAACACGCCGACGAGTGGGTGCGGGCGGCCTGCGACTTCAAAGGGCTCCCGTTCGGCACGCCGCTCGGCTCGGAAGACATGGCCAACGGTCCGCTGGCCACGGCTCGCTACCTGCGATTGATCATTCGCTCGCTGTCGGAAATCGAACGCGATGGGGTACCGCAATTGCCCGGCGGCATGTACGAAGGGCCCGACGGCAAGCTGCGCGTGCAGGTGATGCCAGCCAAGGGGCTGTTCGACGCCGTGGCGTTCAGCGGCTTCAAGGCCCACGTCGTGCAGCAGGCCGGTGTCGATCGCCAGAACCTGCGCGACAACATGGCCGGTTACTATCGCCGCGGTCGCCAGGAAGAAGGGATCGCCTTGGTGCTGGGAGCCGGCAACGTGTCGAGCATTCCGGCGACCGACGCATTCACCAAGATCTTCCAAGAGGGGAAGGCCGTCCTGGTGAAGATGAACCCGGTCAACGAATACGTCGGCCCGATCTTCGAACAGGCGTTCGCCCCGCTGATCGAAGCCGACCTGTTGCGGATCGTCTACGGCGGGGCCGAAGTCGGCTCGCACGCGCTCGGGCACGCCTTGGTCGACGAAGCGCACATCACCGGCTCGGTCTTCTCGCACGACGCCATCGTGTGGGGGCCCCCCGGCGCGGAGCGCGATCGCCGCAAGCGCGAAAACGATCCGGTCCTGAAGAAGCCGATCACCAGCGAGCTAGGCAATGTCTCGCCGTGGATCGTCGTGCCCGGCCCTTATAGCGAGGCCCAACTCCGCTTTCAGGCCGAGAACCTGGCCTCGAGCATTCTGAACAATTGTTCGTTCAACTGCGTGGCGACAAAGGTGGTGCTCACCTGGAAGAGTTGGCCGCAGCGCGAGCAATTCGTCGGCCTGGTGCAAGACGTGCTGCGCAACCAGGCGCCGCGCAAGGCCTATTATCCCGGCGCCGAGGACCGCTACCGTAAATTCACAGGGCAAGATCCCACGGGCGTGCCGGCCGGCGCGCTCCCCTGGACGTTCAAAGCCGGGGTCGACCCCGAGCAGCATCCGCTGTACTTCGACGAAGAGTCGTTCTGCCCGGTGACCGTCGAAACCTCGTTGGAAGCGGCCAGCGAAGCGAACTTTCTGCGGCAGGCGGTCGACTTCGCCAATAACCGGCTGTTCGGCACGCTCGGCTGCACGGTGATGGTGCACCCGGCGTTTCGCAAGGATGCCGGCAACGAGAAGCTGTTCCAGCAGGCGCTGTGCGATCTGCGCTACGGCACGATCGGCGTGAACTACTGGTCGGCGCTGTCGTACGCGATTATCACGCCACCCTGGGGCGGGCATCCCGGCGCCACGCTGCAGAATCCCGAGAGCGGCATCGGCTGGGTGCACAACACTTACATGTTCGATCGGCCGGAGAAGAGCATCTTCGAGGGGCCGATCACGCAGTTTCCCAAGCCGCTCTGGTTTCCGTCGAACCGCGCTGCCGACAAGGTCACGCGGCAGGTGGTGTCGCTGTATCACCACCCGTCGGTGTTCAAGCTCGCCCCGATGTTGATCGCGGCGCTGCGTGGGTAGGAACGATCGCTAAGGAACGGAATGCCTGAAGCGACCCCAGCGCCCGTGGAATCGGCGGTGACGATTGACCGTGGAGCGCGGCCCTCTGCCGTCTTGTTCCGCGAAGCCTTGGCCTACTGGTTTCGGCTGGGTTGCATCAGTTTTGGTGGCCCGGCCGGCCAGATCGCCGTGATGCACGAAGAGCTGGTCGATCGCCGCCGCTGGATATCCGAGCAGCGGTTCCTGCACGCCTTGAACTACTGCATGGTGCTCCCCGGTCCCGAGGCACAGCAGTTGGCGACCTACATCGGCTGGCTATTGCACGGTACGAAGGGCGGAATCATCGCCGGCGCGCTCTTCGTATTGCCTAGTTTGGTTTTGCTCGGCGTGTTGAGCTCGATCTACGTGTCGTACGGTCAGGTGCCGGTCGTGGCGGCCGTCTTCGCAGGTGTCAAGCCGGCCGTGGTCGCCATTGTGCTGGCCGCGGTGCTGCGGATCGGTAGCCGCACGATTCGCACGGTGCCGGCCGTGCTGGTCGCGGCAGCCGCGTTTGTTTCGCTGGCGATTGTGCACTTGCCGTTTCCTTTGATCGTGTTGGCCGCGGGCATGATGGGCCTGGTCTTCTCGCGACTTGGCCGGCCGGTCTCGAAAGGTTCGGCAAGTCACGGGGTGGCAGCCGGGGAATCTGCCGCGCCCCCGTTGATTGACGACTACAGCGATCACGCGGTCCTAGCCGACCCGCGCCCGCCAACGCTGGCGCGGTCGCTGCGCACGCTGACCGTCGGTCTGGCCCTTTGGTCGGCGCCGCTGGCGGCGCTCGTCGCCAGCGAAGGGGTGCGTGGCACGCACGCGGCGATGGGCTGGTTCTTTACCAAAGCGGCACTGGTCACCTTTGGGGGCGCGTACGCGGTGCTCCCCTACGTGGCCGACCAGGGAGTCAATCATTTCGGCTGGCTCGGTCGCGACGAGATGATCGACGGGCTCGCACTCGGCGAAACCACGCCTGGTCCGTTGATCATGGTCGTGTCTTTCGTCGGATTCGTCGGCGGTTGGCACCATCCGGTAGCGGACACGCCGGCTGCGGCCAGCGCGTTGTTGGGTTGCCTGGTCGCGACCTACTACACGTTCCTGCCGTCGTTCATGTTCATCCTGATCGGTGCGCCTTGGATCGAACGGTCGCGCGGCTCGCTGCGAATGAATGCGGCTTTGGCGGGTATTACGGCCGCGGTAGTCGGCGTGATCCTGAACCTGGCGCTCTTCTTCGGCCGCGCCGTGTTGCTTTCGCCCGAGGGGAACATCCTCTGGTTCAATGTGTTGTTGGCGGTCGCGGCCTTTGTCGCTCTGGATCGCTTTAAGGTCGACGTCGTCCGTGTCGTGCTGGCGGCCGGGTCAATCGGGCTGCTAAAACACGCGCTCGACCTGCGATTGTCGTAGCCGGCGTTGTCGATCAATTACTGCGTCGGCCGAACCGATTCACCTGCGGTCGATCAGGCATTAGACTGTTTCCATGCGTATCGCCATCGGTTCGGATCACGCCGGCTTCCTTTACAAAGGGATGATCCGCTCGGCGCTGCTCACCGCCGGCTTCGAGGTCGAAGACTTCGGCACCCACAGCGACCAGCCGGTCGACTACCCTCGGTTCATCCGGCCCGTGGCTTTGGCAGTCGCCCGCGGCGGCTTCGACCGCGGCATCGTGCTGGGGGGCTCGGGCAACGGCGAGGCGATGGTCGCCAACCGCGTGCCCGGGGTGCGCTGTGCCCTGTGTTGGAACGAAGAGTCGGCTCGGCTGGCCCGCGCGCATAACGATTCGAATGTGCTCTCGCTGGGGCAGCGATTGATTCCGCTCAATCTCGCCCTGACGATCGTCAAGATCTGGATGGAGACGCCGTTCGAAGGGGGCCGCCACGTGGAACGGATTCGGCTGATCGACGAGCCCGAAGTTGCCTGAACGGGCGTTGGCTGTTCTACTTAAGGCGGTTCGTCGCTCCCTTCCACGCTTCTCCCGCCCCCCAGGTTCGAGTCGATGCCCGCCGCCTGGACAAATCGATGGCGCCCGATGCGTGCCGCGCGGTTTCTGCTGGCGATAGTGTTGTGGTTGAACTGGGGATCGATGGCGTTGCCTGCCGGCGACGACTCGCCGGCGGGCGAATCTCTCGAAGCCGAACCTACGCCCGAGCAGATCGAGTTCTTCGAGAAACACGTGCGCCCGGTGCTGGCGGCGAAGTGCTTTAGTTGTCACGGGCCGAATCAGCAAAAAGGGGGGCTGAGGCTCGACTCACGAGCCGCCCTGCTAGCCGGCGGCGACAGCGGACCGGCGATTAGCTTGGCTAGCTCGGGCGAGAGCCTGCTTATCGACGCCATCAATCATGGCGATCTCGTGCAAATGCCGCCGCAGGGCAAATTGCCCGAGCGCGACCGCCTGTCGCTGGCACGCTGGGTGCAGATGGGCGCGCCTTGGCCGCCGGCTGACCTCGAACCTGGCGAGCCCGCGGTCGCGGCCGCCGATGCAGTCGCTGGTCCGTCCCCACCACGGGAATGGAGCGACGAAGAACGGGCCCACTGGTCGTTTCAGCCCGTCGTGCGAACTGCTCCGCCGGCCGTGCAGAACGTCCCCTGGTGCCACTCGCCGGTCGATCATTTCGTGTTGGCGAAGCTCGAAGCCGCGGGACTAAGACCCGCGCCGCATGCCGAAAAGCGAGTGCTCGCGCGCCGCATCACCTTCGACCTGACTGGCTTGCCACCGACGCCGGACGAAGTGGCGGCGTTCGTCGCCGATGATTCGCCGGAGGCGGTCGCCCGGCTCGTCGATCGCTTGCTCGCCACGCCGCAATACGGCGAGCGCTGGGGGCGGCACTGGCTCGACGTCGCCCGCTATGCCGATTCGAACGGCATGGACGAGAACCTGGCGTTCGGCGAGGCGTATCGCTACCGCGACTATGTCGTGGCGGCTTTCAACGCCGATCTGCCGTACGACCAATTCGTCCGCGAGCAGTTGGCCGGCGACCTGCTCTCAGCGCCCACCGATGCCGCTTCGTCGGGCGACCAAGCGCGGGCGAACGAACGTTTGGTGGCGACCGGCTTCTTGTGTTTGGGCCCCAAAATGCTCGCGCAAGACGATCCGGTGAAAATGGAAATGGACATCATCGACGAGCAAGTCGATACGCTCGGCCAGGCGTTTTTGGGGCTCACGCTCGGTTGCGCTCGCTGCCACGACCACAAGTTCGACCCGATCTCGCAAGCCGACTACTACGCGCTGGCGGGCATCTTCAAAAGCACGCAGACGATGGAGAACTTCACGGTCGTCGCCCGTTGGCAGGAGCGGCCGCTGACGACCCCGGAGATCGAGCAACAGTTGGCCGAGCACCATCAGCAGATCGCGGCCCAGAAGGAGCAAATCGCGCAGCGCGTCGCCCAGGCGAACGACGAATTGCTCGCTACCGCGCGAGCCCGGGCAGCAGACTACCTGGCGGCGGCCGCGTCGCTCGTGGCCGGGCAGCCGGTGATCGCGCACCACTCGGCCACCGCCGATGAGGGGCGTACCGCTGGATCGCTCAGCTTCGAGGCCGAAGCCTACGCGCGCGGAAACCTTGTCAAGGATTTCGATCTGTACGGGCCGGAGATCGGCGTCGTCTATAACCGGGGCGAATTGCCGAACTTCGTCGAGTTTGATCTCGAACTGAACGAAGCCCAGGCGGGTGCTTATCAACTCGAGCTGCGCTACGCCGCCGCGCAAAGCCGACCCATCGATGTGCTGCTCGATGGCGTCCCTGTGCTGCTGGCCACGGCCGAACTTGTCACGGGATCGTGGAATCCCGACACGCAGAGTTGGCAGCCGGTCGCACTGTTATTGCTCGACGCCGGCAAGCACACCCTGCGATTCGAACGCGATGGTCCCTTCCCGCACGTCGACAAGTTGGCGCTCTCTCCGCACGCCTGGCCCGAGGGAGTACCAACTGGCGGGCGCCGCACGCTGGCCGAAGTTGCCGACGAGCAAGGACTCGCGCCGCTGTTCCTAGCACAGAGCGTGTCGTGGTTGCTCGCCCGCGCCGCCGCCGAACAGCCGGTCGAAGTCGAACAGGCGCTGGCCGACGGCAAAGGGCCATTCGTCGCGCGAGACGGCATCGAGGCCGGGTATTCGGCCGATGCAGTCGCTGAATTGGCCCAACTCCGCGAAAAGCTCGCCGCTCTGGAGAAAGCAGTCCCCCAAGTGCCGCAGGCGATGGCCGTGTCGGAGCGCTCGCCGCAAGATCTGCGCGTGCACATTCGGGGCAGTCATTTGAATCTGGGGGCCGAAGTGCCGCGCGGTTTCCCCAGCGTTTTCGACGGCCTGCTCGCCGACGTGCGGACACCTGCCGCTGACCATAGCGGCCGACTCGAATTGGCCGATTGGATCACGCGCGCCGATCACCCTCTTACCGCCCGCGTGATCGTCAACCGTGTTTGGCTCTGGCGTTTTGGCGAAGGGCTGGTCCGCTCGCCCGACAACTTCGGCCGCTTGGGCGAGTCGCCGACGCACCCCGAGCTGCTCGACTGGCTGGCCGGCTGGTTTGTCGAACAGGGGTGGTCGATCAAAGCGCTCCATCGGCTGCTGATGACCTCCGCGGCTTACCAGATGAGTACCGCCTTCGATGCGGAAGCGGCGGCGATCGACCCCGATAATCGCTTGTCTTGGCGGTTCAATCGACGGCGGCTCGACGCCGAAGAGCTGCGCGACGCGATTCTGGCCAACAGCGGCCGACTCGATCGATCGCCCGGCGGCAGCCTGTTGTCGACCAAGGACCGCGAATACGTCACCGGCACGGCCAGCGTCAACCCGACGAAGTACGACAGCCCCGTCCGTTCGGTTTATCTGCCCGTGGTGCGCAGCGCCTTGTACGACGTCTTCCAGGCGTTCGACTTCCCTGATCCGAGCGTGCTGATGGGGCGTCGCGACCGCACGATCGTCGCGCCGCAAGCGCTCTTCATGCTCAACAGTTCGCTCGTGCTCGCCGAAAGCCGAGCCTGGGCCGAGCGTTTGCTGAACAAGGATGGCGCGGCGGACCAGCCGGCCGCGGACCAGATTTCAGTGGACGATGTCGAAACGGCGCGCCTGAACGACTTGTATCTCACCGCCCTGTCGCGCGTGGCGAGCGAAGAAGAAGTGACGCGAGCCAGGCAATTTCTCGCGGCGAGTCAGCAAGCCTGGAGCGATCTAGGAGTCGGCGAGGAAGAGGCCCGCTTGCGTGCCTGGGCAGGCCTATGCCGAGCGATTTGGGGCTCGAACGAATTCGTGTTTGTCGATTGAGTAAGCCGATGCGATCCTGGTGTCACGATCACGAACCGCTCGTCTCCCGTCGCGGTTGGTTGCGGGGTACGGCGGCCGGCTTTGGCTGGCTGGCGATGGCTGATTTGCTGGCCCGCTCGTCGCTCGCCGCGGGGGGCGACGCGGCGGCGAGTCGTGCCGAGCCGGTGGCCCCGGCCCAAGCCGCTTCGCCGCTGGAGCCCAAGTCGCCTCACTTCGCGGCACGAGCCAAGCGCGTGATTTTTCTGTTCATGCACGGCGGCCCGTCGCAGGTCGACACCTTCGACTACAAGCCGTTGCTCGAGCGGGACCACGGCAAGCCGCTCCCGTTTGCCAAGCCGCGCATCGTATCGAGCCAGACCGGCAACCTGCTTCGCAGCCCGTGGAAGTTCGCGCGGCATGGGCAAAGCGGCCTGTGGGCCAGCGAGCTATTCCCCCACCTGGCGCGCTCGATCGATCAGTTGTGCTTCATCAACTCGATGCACGGCTCGAACTCGCGGCACGGCGGAGCTTGCCTCGAATTGCACACCGGCAGCGACACCTTCGTGCGGCCGAGCATGGGGTCGTGGATTACTTACGGCTTGGGGACCGAAAACCAGGATCTGCCCGGCTACCTGACGGTTTGCCCCACGCTCACGCATGGCGGGGTGAACAACTTCAGCTCGGCGTTTCTGCCGGCCGTGCATCAAGGAACTCCGTTGGGCAATGCCAGCGTCGCGGCCAGTTCGGCTAAAATTCCATTCATCGACAATGGCGGCGCCGTGCCGCGAGATTTGCAGCGGCTGGAACTCGACCTGGTGCAGGGGGCCAATCGCCAGCGCCTCGAACAAACCGGTCCCGATGCGGCGCTCGAGGGACGCATCGAGGCGTTCGAGTTGGCCTTCCGCATGCAGGCCGCCGCCCCAGAACTGCAAGACCTCGCAGGCGAAACGGCCGGCACCCTGCGGCGCTACGGGGCAGACGGCGGCCCGACCGAGAACTTCGGCCGGCAGTGCTTGATGGCCCGCCGCTTCGCCGAACGGGGCGTGCGGTTCATCCAAATCAGCCACAGCTACAAGTGGGACCAACACGGGGGCCTCAAGGCGGACCATGCCCGCAATGCGTTGGAAGTCGATCGGCCGATCGCCGCACTACTGGGCGATTTGCAGGAGCGCGGCTTGCTGGACGACACGCTGGTGCTGTGGGGGGGCGAATTCGGCCGTACGCCCACGGCCCAAGGAGACGACGGCCGCGATCACAACCCGCACGGTTATACGATGTGGCTGGCCGGCGCGGGAATCAAGCCGGGAATGGCCTACGGTGCGACCGACGACTACGGCTATTACGCGGTCGAAGACAAGGTCCACATCCACGATCTGCACGCCACGATCTTGCACCTGCTGGGGCTCGATCACACACGGCTAACCTACCGGCATGCGGGGCGCGACTTCCGCCTGACCGACGTGCACGGTCGGGTCGTGCATGATATTCTCGCGTAATGGTCTGGCATTTTCGCTCAGGCCAGGGGACGGGAGTCGTTTCTGACTTTGCCGCAGCCGGCGGAATCGTCGCCTTTCAGCAACGACTCCCGTCCCCCTTTCGTCACGGCCGACGACCAGGAAGTCATGTCCACCAGCACAAACGATCAAACGTGGCAGCTATCGATTTACGACGGACGCGGTCTGGTCTATTCGACCACGATCGAAGGTCCGATTGAGCTGGGCCGGCAGCAGCGTTGGGAGCAAGACCCGTACCAGGAGGTCGACACGCCGCTCGGCCGCCGGCTGATCATCGCGCGGTTCGACGAAGACTCGATCTCCCGCGAGCACGCACGGCTCGAGCCCAGCGGCGCGCAGACGATCTCGGTCAAGAACCTCAGCACGAAACTGCCGATCCAACTCCCCGATGGGCAGCAAGTGCCGGCCCAGGAAACCCGCGAGCTCGAGCTGCCAGCTCGCTTGGCGCTGGGGCGATTAGTCGTGCAGGTCGAACCGGGCACCATCGGCCCACGGCTGGCAGGGCTCGATCAGCCGACGATGATCCCCGGCTCGATCCGGCTGGCCGACACGCGCGTGCGGCGCATGGCTCTCGATGCGCCGTCGGGGCACGACGCCGAGGCGATGCTCCACTGGCTGCAGACTCTGCTCGGCGTGCTGCAAAGCGCGGCCACGACGCGCGACTTCTTTCACCAGGCCGCTGAAGCGGCCGTGGCCCTGATCGGGCTCGACGCCAGCGCGGTGCTCTTGCGCGAGCCGGCCGGCTGGCGCGTGGTCTCGGCGGCCGCCGCCCCCGGGCACACGACCACCCATTTGCGCGAGCCGAGCCGGCACGTGCTCAAATCGGTCGAGCGCGAGCGGCGCACCTTCTGGCAGGAACCGTCCCCCGAGCAACTCACCGCCAGCTTGATGGCCATCGACGCCGTGGTGGCCGCACCGATCCTCGATTCGCGCGGCGAAGTGATGGGCGTGCTCTATGCCGATCGACGGCGCGGGCCGTTCGATCGCGGTGGCGGCGGCATTACCCGCGTCGAAGCGATGCTGGTCGAACTATTGGCGACGGGCGTGGCGGCTGGTCTGGCCCGCTTGGAACAGGAAGAAACGGCGCTCGAAGCCCGCGTCAAGCTGCGGCAGTTCTTTACGCCCGAACTGTCGGCGCACCTGGAAAACGACGCCGACATGCTGCAGCCGCGCGAGGTCGAAGTGACCGTGCTCGTGGCCGATGTCCGCGGCTTCAGCCGCATCAGCGAGCACGTGGGCCCCGCGCGAACCCTCGAATGGATACACGACATTCTCGGCGTGCTCTCCGACTGCGTGCTCGAATTTGGCGGCGTGCTGGTCGACTACGTCGGAGATCAGGTGCTGGCCATGTGGGGCGCCCCGGCCGAACAGCTCGACCACGCGGCGCGGGCCTGTCAGGCGGCGTGCGCGATGCTGGCGCGGCTCCCCGAGTTGAGCGAGCGCTGGCAGCCGATTGTAGGCGAGCCGACCATCGTGGGGATCGGCATTAACACGGGCCGCGCCCAGGTGGGTAACGTCGGCAGCGAGCGCAAATTCAAATACGGTCCGTTGGGGGGGACCGTCAACGTGGCCAGCCGCGTGCAGGGGGTCACCAAGTACCTGAAGCGCGAGCTGATTGTCACGCGCCCCACGCGCGACGCGGTGGGAGATGCCTTCGTGGCCCGCCGGTTATGCAGCGTGCGGCTGGTGAATATCGACGAGCCCAGCGACATCTTCGAGTTAGCGCCGGCCAGCGACGTGGCCTTCGCGACCGTGGCTCTCAAGTACGAAGCGGCGCTGGCCGACTTCGAAGCCGGCCAGTTGCGGCGCGCGGCCCGCGTGCTCGGCGAACTGCTGACCGAGCAGCCGGCCGACGGCCCGTCGCTGGTGCTGATGTCGCGGGCGATCACGGCCCTGGTCGAAGAGCCAACGCCGTTCGACCCGGTGTGGGAAGCGCCGGGGAAGTGAGCGCTATTCCGGGTGCGGCTGGAACTCGACCACGGATTTCATGGATGGCACGGATCGGTTGACCGCGGAGCGACCTTGCCATGAAGCGCTATCGCTGGTGGATTCTCGGTTCGCTCGTCGCGGTGCCAGTATTGGGCTGCTGCGGTTTCTTCGGCTACTGTTTGGCCGTGGTTTGGCCCAGCTACAACGAAGCCAAGAGCCAATACGCCGCGGCCCACGCCGACCAACTCGTCGCCGAGGCCACGGCACTTATCGATTCGGCGAAAGGCACGGGGCAACACGATTTCGACGTACATGGGCCGTTGTCTCCGGCCATTGCCAGTTTGCATCCGCTCAGGCTGGAAATCGCGAAAGCACAAGATTTGGTCGCCCTGCATATACAGATTCAAGCCGGCTTCAACTATCAAGGGTTGTACGTCATTGTTGACCCTGGCAAGTCGGGCGCTCAGATTAAGCACAGCAAGTTTCGATCTCGCAATCTGCACGAGCGAATCGTGGAATATCGTGGCGGCGGCTGATTTACGGCAGGTGCAGTGATGTTCAAACTTCGTCCGGCGGCGTTCGGCCTCGCGATTGGCCTGATAGTTCTTGGCTCGGTGGCCGGCGCGGCGGAACCCCCCGCCGAGTTAGCCGGCTGGCTGCGCCCGCAAGCCTGGGAGCGCGATGTCGAGGGGCCGATCGTGTCGCTGGGCCAGCGCGGCGACTTCGACGACATGCACATCTTCGCGCCGGCCGTGGCGCTGGAGAGCGACGAATTCCGCATGTGGTATTGCGGTTCGCGCGGGTCGCGCAACAACCGTGTCTTCCGGCTGGGGCTGGCCAGCAGCGACGACGGGCTGCATTTCGAAAAGTACGCCCACAATCCGGTGCTCGAGTTCGCCGACGGCGTGCGCAGCGTGCTCACGCCGACGCTGCTGCGCGATGGCAACGGACAAGTTCTTCGCGAAGGTGGCAAGCTGCGGATGTGGACCAGCACGGCCGCCTTGGGGCGAAGCGGTCTGCATACGCTGCACGAAACCAGCAGCGAAGATGGCATCCATTGGGCCGAGTTGTCGGCGCCGCTGCTGGAGCACGTCTATTGCCCGAGCGTGCTCAAGACCGAGCGCGGCTACGAGATGTGGTTCAGCGACGTCAGCAGCCGGCCGTGGTTGTTTCGCCACGCCACGAGCGGCGACGGCACGCATTGGACCGTCACTCCCGAGCCGGTTCTACGACTCAGCCAGCCGTGGGAAGCCGAAGTGCTGGTCTATCCCACGGTGCTCTTGATCGACGGCGCGTATTTGATGTGGTACGGCAGCTACAACCATGCGACGCGCCGCCAAACGACGGCGATCGGTTTCGCGGCCAGCGTCGACGGCCGGCACTGGTTCAAGCTGCCAGAGAACCCGGTCTTCAGGGCCGACCCCCAGCGCCCCTGGGAGTCGAATTACGTCGGCAGCGGTTGCGTGATGCGCCTGGCCGACGGCAGCTTTCGCTACTGGTACGCCAGCCGCACGAAGCCCCCGTTCGTGAACTTGTACTTCGCCATCAACACGGCGCGGTGGGCGGGGCCAAAGCACTCCGACGTGCCGACGGAGCCCGACTCGCGATGATCGCCATCTACATTTGCCTGGCGGCGATCGCGCAGCCGGCGATCGACAGCCCCACGAGCGGCCCAACTCGAATTGAAGCGGCAGCGTTGACGTTCGCGGTTCCCCGTCGCGTGCAACTGTATCTGGAGCGCTGCGAAACCGCGCGACAGTCGCAGCTCGAGGCGCTTGAACAGAAGATCGAGCAACAGGAGAAGCTTGTCGCGGGCAACGAGAAAGCGGCCACGGGCGAGCTCGACGCGCTGCGCAAGCGGTGCCAGCTACTTCGCGACGAGCCGGCGCCCCTGCTCTCCATGCCGCTACCGGCGCGCAAGGAAGATATCGGCGTCTTGCCGGCCGCGTCGTTCGCCGATCCCCAGTTGCCTCAGTCGGTCGACGTGTTGGAAGTGGTCGACGACGACGATCTGATCGTGAGGGCCTGGTATGCGTTGCCCACGGGCGACGGCGCAGGTTTGCCAGGCGGCGATCCGCGGCACGCGGGCGATGGCGAACGGACGTTCGTCGATCTCTGGATTCGAGGGGTCGACACCACGGAGGCGACCGTCGGCCACCCGATTACGTTGCCGCAGGCGTTCTTGGTCACCGGCGATCAGACGTTCGACACCGATTGCGGCAAACGCCTGCTGCCGCGTTTGGAGCCGATCGAGGTCGAGCGATTTCGCAGCACGGGGCGCGTGCCCGAACGTTAACGGCCGATGACGAGGTGCGCGACCAGGATTGAGGCGTGCTGCAGCGCGTTGATTTCGCGAATTCACCGTGCTTTTTGCTTGTCCGATTGATGGCCGCAGGCAAGAATCGTACGTCCGTGAACTTTGGTTCATCGGTTGGGGTCTGCCACTCGGCAGACAATTCACCGGCGCGCGGGGGAGAAGATGTCGACGGTTCGCTTTGTCGTTCGCCAGGCGCTAAGTTGGCGACACTGGATGGCATGGGGCGCAGTTTGTTTCGGCACTGGTCTGGCGCAGGGGGCCACGGTGCCGGCTACGACCGAAGGGGAGATCAAATCGTTCTTCTGGACGAACTTGCAATTCGGCAGCTACTCGGCAGAAGGGGTGGGCACTTTCGAAGGCGACGACTACCAACTCTCGGCGTCCCCCTTTGCCGGCACTGGCCAGGGGGTGAGCTTCTCGCCATCGCTGTCGATTTCGGCCAACGGCGCGGCGAACGTGACCTTCACGCCGACCACATCGGCGCTTGTCTCGTACGAGGTGCACAAGCTCGAACAGATCGAAGACCTGACTCTGCTCGGCACGACTAACACGCCGTTGTTCGCCTCACAGTACTTCGGTGCTTCGCACGACGTAAAACTTGGCGCGATTGAAACGACCGCCGAATTCCTCTACCGCTTCGACTTCCACGGGTTCGAGATTCGACAAAGTGGCGCCGCGGTGCTCACCCCCTGGTCGCCGCAGCCGTTTGGCATCGACATCCCTTTCTTTTTCGATGCCCAGATACCAGTCGATGTCACGGCGTATGTCGATGTCTGGCTCGAAGACTTGCCGGGATATGGGTTGGCCGCGCCGATCCCCCTCCTGCAAGGTGGCGTGTTGAGTGGCGCGAGCGAGTTAAGCGCTGCCCTCTATGGTCCAGCTTTGGGCTTGGAGCCGAGCATCGTTTCCAGCCCTCCAGGAGTCCCGCCGGGACCAGAGCGTTTCCTCGTCCCCTTTTCCATCCTCGACCTTGGTCCGCTGAGTTTGAGCGGATCGTTGGCCGCTCCCGTCGAGATCGATGCGGGCGACTCGCCGGCGGATCTCACTTTCACCGGCACAGCCGCCTGGAGCTTGACCCTCAATGGGACGGGGGCTTCGGTCGATAACTGGTCGGCCGCGTTTCTAGTGCCCGAGCCTGGCGGCCTGGCGCTCGTAGCGTCTGGGTTGATCTGTCTCCTGATGTGCTTGCTGCACCGCTCGCGGGTGGTGGCAGAGACTCGATAACGCCGGCCGCAAATTGCAGCCGCTGATTCATCGAGCTGCTTGTCGCGGGTTGCATCCTCCCCTACCTTGGCGTCTTGATCTCACCGACGCACCAGGGACGCGTATCGTGCCGGCCGAAGTCGACGAAATCTGGTTGGGCAAGCACACGCGCCGCGAATTCCGCCAGCGGATGCAAAGCGGCCAATTGCAGGGGGCGATTCTGCCCGTGGCCGCCATCGAGCAGCATCTCGAGCATCTGTCGATGGAGCACGACTGGCGCAGCGTCAACGAGATCGCCGCACGCGTTGCCCGGCGGTTGGCACCTCGCGTGCTGGTGGCGCAAGGACTGATGGCCGGCATCAGCGAGCATCACATGCGGCATCCCGGCACGCTGTCGCTGCGCCCCGGGAGCTTTCTGGCGGCGCTCGCCGATCTCATCGACAGCCTGGTCCGCGCCGGCTTCAAGAACATCCTGGTGCTCAATGGGCATGGCGGCAACGTCGCCCCCTGCCGAGGCATCTGGGGACAGTTCCTGCAGATCACTGAAATCAATCTGCAGTTCGTGTCGTATTGGGAAACGATCGATCACGACGAAGCCCGCAGTGCGATGCGCACCGACGACGTGCCGGGGCACGCCCAGGAGTTCGAAACGGCGATCGCCCTGGCGGCGTTTCCTGAAAACGTGCGCACCGCCATGTGGACCGATCAGGCGGATCAGGCGCCCGCGCAGGCCACGCCGGCGACGGGGGAACGATTGCTCGAAATGTGCGTGGCGGGCGTCGAGCGCTACCTGCGCGAGATGCTCGACGGCACGCGAATCGCCGAGATTCCGCCCTTCATGCCGTGAAGGCGAGGCGTAAAGCGAATGAGTAGGTGAATAGAGGCAGTTATGAGCGGTGTGCAGCTCGATAGGCTTCGTAGCCGGATTCGAAAATCACGTTTGAACCGTGACGACATCGTCGTATTGGCTACCGAGGTGCAGTCGCTCAGCACACGCGAAACTTCCAAGATGTTGTTTGAGCTTCTTCGCGAAGAGCCCATTCAGGTTGTGATTGAGAACGTGCTTGATCTTTTTGCGGACCTCATCGCGCGAGAGCCGGAATGGGCTCGGATTGTTCGCAAATGCGTAGCTAAAAAGGGACGGTGTCCCCGACCGCTTAGGCCTACTGTGGCGCGACTCCTGGCGGATAGTAGCGGAGCTTCGGCGACAACACCGCGATCTGTCGAAGAACTGCTTGCTGACCTCGAGCTGATCGAGGAAGACTCGGTGCAGGTAAACATCTCAACACCCGTATCCGCGAGAGTCAAACGAACATCCCTATTCGGAAGCTCGCAAACGGAAGTCACGATTCAGGTGAGCACGGAATTGACCGACATCCGTAGAATGGAAGACTTGGCTGCGGCCCTCAAGAGTTGCGAAACGGAATTTCAATCATTGCGACTTGATTTTTCGGATGTTGACCATGTCTATGTCGTTGGGTTAGCCGCTTTGGCGGCGTGGTGTACTCGTCGTGGAATTCGGCCTGAAATCATCAACGATAGTTCGACGACAGGACTCTACTTGGACACGATTGGGTTTCGGCGCGCTTTCGATGCCGGTGCAATGGCTCCATTTCACGCAGATGCCAGCTACGCCATGCCCATCTTGCCACTGAATAATAATTCGTCGCCCGACGACGTCGCTGTTCGGCTTACCAGAATCGTGGAGAATCACACGCCGATAGGCCGCGATGATCGACAAGCACTGCTCATTTTGTTTGCCGAATTAGTCGAGAACATTCATCGCCATTCTGGCAGTGCCGTGCACGCATTCGCCTGCGCCTGTCTTGCTTCTTATGGAATGGGAATTTCCGGTGGCGGGGTTAGCATAACCCTGACTTCGGAGGATTCCCATGGCTCAGCCACGTAACTACCTCAACGGTGCCGAGAAGCTCGCTATTTTGCGGCGTTGGCTCGTCGACAAGGTGCCCGTGTCCGATCTGTGCGATGAGCACAAGCTCCAGCCCAGCCAACTCTATAGCTGGCAGGCGCAACTGTTCGAGCACGGCG
>JBFXAH010000042.1:0-32006 GCA_050184475.1 Pirellulales bacterium
TCCAGGAATCGCCGATCTGGAAGACGAGCTACCGACTGGTCCTCAAGGAGGACGAGACGCCTCATCTGCAAGGTTGGGCGATTGTCGAGAACACGACCGAGGAGGACTGGAACGGCGTGCAGTTGGCCCTCGTCAGTGGCCGGCCGATTTCGTTCGTGATGGACTTGTACGAGCCGCTATATATCCGTCGGCCGGTGGTCGAGCCGGAGTTGTTCGCCAGCCTGCGTCCGCAGAAGTACGACCAGGATCTAGATCGCAAACAGCGTGAATTCGCCGAAGCCGGTCGCCGCAAGTTAGGACGCGGTGAACTTGCCGGGGCGCGGCCTGGAGCTCCACAGCCCGGTGCTGCGGCACCTCCGGCACCGGATGCGGATGGTGCGGCCGCCGGAGGAGAGGCGTTCGGCTTTGTGGCCGAAGCCGAATTCGACGACGCGATTCCCTCAGGCGGAGGCGCCCCCTCGGTCGCCCAAGCCGGCGATGTCGGCGAGTTGTTCCAATACCTGATCGACACGCCGGTCGTCTTGGAGCGGCAGAAATCGGCCATGTTGCCGATCGTCAACGGCCCGGTCGAAGCTAAGAAGGTCTCGATCTACAACCCGGCGGTGCAAGCCAAGCATCCGCTGTCAGGCTTCCAGTTCAAGAACACCACGCCGCTGCACCTGATGCAGGGGCCGATCACCGTCTTCGACGGCGGCGCCTACGCCGGCGACGCGCAAATCGCCGACGTGCCACCCGGCAGCGAGCGGTTGGTGAGCTACGCGCTGGACCTCGACACCGAGGTGGCCAGCGAAGCCAAGTCGCAGCCTGAGGAGTTGACCAGCCTGAAGATCACCAAGGGGGTGGTCGAGATGTCGCGCAAGCATCGCCGGCAGGTGGTCTATACGGTGAAGAACTCGGGCGACAACGCCAAGCAGGTGCTCGTCGAGTATCCGCACGACGCCAACTGGTCGCTCGTGGAGCCCAAGGAGCCGGCCGAAACGACTCGCGACCTGTACCGTTTCGCGGTCCAGGCCGAGCCGGGCAAGCCGGCCGAACTGGCGGTTCGCGAGGAGATGGTCGTCAGCCAGCAGGTGGCGGTCACCGGCATGGACGACAACATGATCCAGTTCTTCGTGTCGAACAAGAGCATCAGCGAGAGCGTGAAGAAGGCGTTGGCCGAGGTGGTCCGCCGCCGCCAGACGTTGCACAACCTGCAGCAGGAGCAGCAGCACGTGCAGCAGCAGATCGCGGCCATCTCGCAGGAGCAGGAGCGGATCCGCCAGAACATGGCGCAGCTCGACAAGAATACCGAGCTGTACGCCCGCTACGTGAAGAAGTTCGGCGAGCAGGAGGACCAGATCGAAAAGCTGCGTGGTCGCACCAACGAGCTGGCGCAGCAGATCATCGCGGCCCAGCGCGACCTGAACGAGTACATCGCCAACCTGAACGTGGAGTAGATCGTTTAACCGCGGATAACACGGATGGGCACCAAACGGGAGCGCGGTGTCGCGGAGAATGCCGACGTAGCTGCTCAATGAATGCCTCCGGACCTCAATACGATTCTCCGCGACCACCCGGCTTGCCGGTTACTTCGCGGTATGTTTGTCGACTCGCTTGCTCTCGCCATTCTGAACTGCCGCGCCAAGCTCGCCGCGCAGTTCCTGCTGCCATTCGGAAATCAAGCGCAGCGCCTCCTTGGGGGAGGTGTCGTCAATATCCAGCTTGCGCACGCGCTCAAGTAGCGGGTGCTCGGCGAAACCAAACAGTGTCAACTGCATTTCGCCGACGCGGCCTTGCTTCTTTGGCCGAGCGATGCGGGCCTGGCCCTGAGGATCGAGGTGTTGGGACTCGAGCTGGGCCAAGATATCCTTGGCACGCTCGACCACCTCGCGTGGCACGCCAGCCAACCGTGCGACCTGGATGCCGTAGCTTTTGTCGGCAGCGCCTTCGATGATCTTATGCAAGAAAACGACTTCGTCTTGCCATTCTCGCACGGATACGTTGAGGTTCTTTACACCGGCTAGCGATCGCTCCAAGTCGGCCAGCTCGTGGTAGTGGGTGGCAAAAAGAGTGCGGCAGCCAACGTGATCGTGTAGATACTCGACCGTGGCCCAGGCCAAAGACACGCCGTCGTAGGTGCTCGTGCCGCGGCCAATTTCGTCCAGGATCACCAAACTGCGCGGCGTGGCGGTGTTGAGGATCCTCGCGGTTTCGGTCATCTCGACCATGAAGGTGCTATGCCCACGCGATAGTTCGTCGCTGGCTCCGACCCGCGCGAAGACGCGATCTGCCAAGCCAATCGTAGCTTTGCTGGCCGGAACGAAACTGCCGATCTGCGCCATGATGGTCAGTAACGCTGCTTGGCGGATGTACGTGCTCTTTCCTGCCATGTTCGGGCCAGTTATGAGTAGAAACTGAGCCCCGTCCGCGGTCGCCGTCGTATCGTTGGGGACGAATCTGCCGGGTGGCAAGCAAGCATCGAGTACTGGGTGGCGACCGTCGCGTATCTCTAGAATCGGTTCTGCTACGACGCGCGGCCGCACATAGGAGCGCGAGCGGGCCAACTCGGCGAATCCAGCCAATGCGTCGAGTTGCGCGAGCACGGCGGCTGTCGCTTGCAGACGCCGCCCGGCGGCCGCCACCAAACCGCGTAACTCGACGAACAAGTCGTATTCTAGATCTTTCGCGCGCTCGTCAGCCGTGAGCACGCGTTCTTCGTATTCCTTCAACTCGGGCGTGATGAAGCGCTCGGCATTCTTTATGGTCTGTTTGCGAATGTACTCGGCGGGCACCTTTTCGGCGTGCGTGTTGGTGATCTCGATGTAGTAACCGAAGACCTTGTTGAAGCCGACCTTCAGGCTGGAGATACCGGTGCGCTCGATCTCGCGGGCCTGGTAGCCGGCGATCCACTGCTTGCCGCCAGCAGCTAACTCACGCAAGTTGTCGAGCTGCGCACAGAATCCGGGGAGGATGAAACCGCCGTCGTGACTCGACAAGGGGCACTCGTCGCGGAGTCCCGCATCGAGTTTGCTTCGCAACTCAGGGCAAAGATTGAGCTCGGCCTCGAGCCGATTCAATAGCGAGCTGCCTCGCGACGTGAGCTTGGCCTTGAGCCCCGGCAGCGCACGCAAGGTGCGGCCGACAAAGCTCAAGTCGCGGGGAGTCGCCCGGCCCGTTGTCACTCGGGCTACGAGCCGTTCGACGTCGTACATCTTCTTGAGGACTTCGCGAAGCGCTGCCACCAGCGACGACTGGGCAATAAGTTCGTCGACGGCTTCCAGCCGTTCGTCGATTGCTTCGAGACCGGTCAAGGGGTTAGCGAGCCAGTCGGACAAAAGCCGTGAGCCCATGGGCGTGACGGTTTGGTCGAGCACCCCCAGGAGAGAACCATCGCGGCGACCATCGCGGAGCGTACCGACTAGTTCCAAACTTCGCCGCGTGGCCTGATCGATTTCCAGCGTCGATTCCGAACGGTAGGGTTCGAGCCGCACCAGATGGTCCAGGTTAGCGCGCTGCGTCTCCAGCAAATAGCTGAGCGTCGCCCCAGCGGCCCGCAGGGCCAGGCCGTCGCCGTCATCGAAGCCAAACCCCTCCAGTGTGGCGGTGCCAAAGTGCTTGGAGAGAGTCTCCGTCGCCGCAGATAGCCCAAAGGACGTAGCGGGGCGGGGTGTCAACAGCATCCGCTCGTCGCGCCCTAGAGGAACCCCCGGCCCCTCGGATGAAACCAGGCATTCGGCCGGCTGAATTCGCGCCAATTCGTCGCCGACCGCGGCGGCCGGAACTCGAGCGGCGCTGAATCTCCCTGTCGATAAATCCACCCAGGCCAGTCCCGCATCGGTTGCGTCGCTGATGACCGCCGCCAGATAGTTGCATGCCCGCGGGTCGAGGAGCGCATCGTCGGTTAATGTGCCAGGCGTCACGACGCGCGTCACTTCGCGGCGCACGAGGCCCTTGGCTTGTCTGGCGTCTTCCACTTGTTCGCAGATCGCCGCCCTTAGCCCTGCGCCGATCAACTTGGCCAAATAGGCATCAAGTTGGTGGTAGGGAAAGCCGGCCATGGGCACGGCGTTCTCGCCCTTTTCGCGGCTGGTAAGCGCCAGACCGAGCACCTCCGCTGCGCGGCGGGCGTCGTCGTAAAACAGTTCGTAGAAGTCTCCCATGCGAAACAGCAATAGCGCGTCGGGGCAGGCCCGACGGGCCGCCTCGTACTGCTGCATCATGGGAGAAAGAGCCATAGCGCGAACTTCTTCTGCGGAAGCTAAGCGGTGACGCGATTCGGTTCGCGTGCTGGAAGTCACCGCATGCTAGCAGCGCGGCGCGCCGCGTCTCAAGGGCGAGTGTACGAGCCCGCGCGCTCAAGCCGACTCGGCGAGGAACACTTGGTCGACGTTACCTCGCAAGACGCGGCGACCCAATTCGAGCGCCCGCTCTTCGCTCCAACCACGGTCGAGTACGAATCGCTCGGCCAGAATCTTGGCCAGGATTCGCTTGTACATCGCAAACTTCGGGAGCGCGAATTCCAGCTTATACATATCGCTGTAATAGGCGATTTGCTTGGACTGCGGCACTGCTTCGAGCCGAGCAGCGGCATCGCGTTCGATGAACTCTGGAGTGTTCGAATACCACCAGTGTCCGTTGGTCAGCACATTCGGGAAGATCCAACTATAGGCGACCAGTTCCTGGTTGGTGCTGCTGGCCAGCACCGAAATGGGGAACAACACTCGCGGAAAGGCGTTGAACAGTTCGCGGTACTGAATCAACGAGACACGGCTGTCGAAGAGATCTTGCCCCTGGTAAACGCCCCCAGCGTAGACGCGGCGGTTGACTCCTATCATCAGATCGAAAGGAAGCCGGTAAGCGTCACAGAATTCAGCAAGCATCCAGAAGACGTGGCAAGCCAAGGTCTGTCGGTCCGTGGCGGTGGCTTCCTCTCCATGCTGGAGCACCGCTGACAACGCGGACTGAGCAGCCGCGTCGCTAACCTGACAAGGGGTGAAATCGGGGGGCAAGGAGATCGCCGCCGCCCGCGCCTGCTGGGCTCGAAAGTGGTCGAAACGAGCGGCCACGGCATCGCGAAGTTGGGCCGTCGTGGCAAGGGACCTGCCGGTCGCTCGCTCGAGCCGCGCTCGTACCGAGGGACGGGCCAAGTGAAATACTAAGTCGTCGGTCCGCAGGCACGGAATGTAAATCGAGGTGTCGAAGCCTTCGAGCGCGTCGTCAAAATCGTTGGTAAGAAACACCGCTTCGAGTTTGCTGGCCGCTAGCACGTTCTGAGACCAATCGGGCAGCGTCATTCGCTCGAGGCTGGCGTCGTAGAGGGCTCGCCAATTTCCGGCGGTCAACCGATCCTCGGTAAAGTCGAAGAACTTCTGGCACATCTCGATGAGCCACGAATACTGAATGGTGTTTTCCAGCGGCTCCAGTCGCTCTACGAGTCGCCGGACCCGCTCTTCGGGCGGTAGGCCGGCCTCTTCGATTTGCTCACGAGGCATGCCCGCCGAATGGGCCAGTTCGGTGTAATAGTGGTAGCCCAGCAAGTCATCCAGGGTCGTTGCCGCGGGACGGAGCGGATTGATGTGGGTATGTGGGTCGACGAGAGGTAGCGAATCGAGATATATGAACAGGCGTTCACGCAATGAGTCGGCCATTTCGCTTCGAAGCCCGTGCTGAGGAGTCTAGGGAGGCATGTTCCAGCGAATCCGAGGGGAGTGTAGCTGAAACGCCGGCGCGAGTCGCGGCATTGCCGGGTTAATCGGGAAAGTGCTACGCATTCGGCGGCGAACGGATCGCGCGATTATTCAGAATTTTTTCTTGACTTGGAAAGTTAATCTGCGAGACTGTGACCTCAGTAGGCGAAATGCCGGTCGTGCGCCCGGCGCCATGAGTGCATTTCTCCGAAACTTGTAGGTATTTTTCACGACTACCGCTGGATCGTTCTTAATTCGAGGAGTCGCTAATGAGTCTGAGAAAGGCGTTTTGCACAGCCCTGCCCGTCGCGGCAGCGCTTGCGGTGTGGGTAGCCGGATCACCGGCACACGCTGCTTCTCTAGCGTTGAATTTCGACAACGGCGCGAATAGCAAGCCCCCGTTCACGAATCCGGGGCCGGCGCCAGTCGACACGAACTTCTTTTCAACGACTTTGTCGCTTGCCGATGGTTCGCAGCTTCAGGTTGCGGCCAATATCAACATCAACGTCTCGATTTCGGCAGGTATTTTCGGCGTTACAGGTGCCACAACCAATCCTACGGGCAACCTGAATATTCCTTACCAGACGCCATCGATTGCCGCGCCGCCAGTGCTTATCAACTCGACCCCACCTCCCTCGCTGGGTTCCGCCCAGTTGACGCTGTGGGATCAGCAAGTCGGCGGGTTCGATCCAGGCGGTGACGGTGGCAATCCGAACCCCGGCGCCAAGATGCCTTCGACTCTTTCCAAGGCTGACTTGACCGGACTGAAGGCAACACTAATTGGTGCCAGTGGCGCTTCAGTGGCGAGCAACCCGTTGACGATCAATGGCAGCGGTGGCCTCACCGTCAGCGTACTCGGTATCGACTTCGGTATTCCGCTTGACTTGCAGCTAGTCGGTAATGCTAACGCCACGCTGAAGAACTTGGCGTTCACTCAGACTTCGGGTGACGCGCTCACCGGTGCCGGGATTCCGACTGGCGCTCCTCCTACGAACGAGACGCACCAGTACTTCATGCTGGCCAATGGCGACATCGGAGGCGATGTCGATCTGTCGGTGGGTGGCGTTGCCAAGCTGGATGCCGGCATCTTGGGCAGCTTCAACTTCCCGCTCGGAAATCTGGTCAGCACGAGCGAGAGCTTGGCAGCAGCTTTCCCGTTGCCGGGGATTGTGACACTGGCGGACTTGAACCCCGGTGGCTATAACCCGGTCAACTACGACGACTTGCAGGCCACGATCGGGTTGGATCTCAGTGGCTCAACCTTGCCGTTCTCACTTGCCTCGGCTGGAACGGCGATCCTAGCCACGAATTTGGTCACCACGTTCAGCACGCTGGGCGTGGATATCACAGCCACCGTGGCCGTGACAGGCACGGTGACTTTCGGCATCCTGGCCAGTCTTCTGGTGGACGACACGGTGTACCAGTTGCAAGACTCGGTTGCCAACGTCGTCGCGCCGGAGCCCGGGAGCATTATCTTGCTCTTTATGGGCGTGGCGGGTGCGGTGCCCTTGTTACTACGCCGTCGCCGTCGTCGTAAATAGCTCCGGAGCCCCGCACGCGGGGCTCATCCAGCGGCTCTTCGAGAGGCTGGCTCTTGCCTACGGGTGGGAGCCAGCCTTTTTTGTTGGCTCGGCCGTCAGGTCACGACATGGCGAGATCATCCCTGAAACCGTGAATCGGAGAATGAAAACCGCTTGCGACTGACCGAAAGGCACCAGCTCATACGATATCCTTCGCGACAAGACGCTGAGGCGGCGCGGGCAAGTCGTCCGGCAACTACGCCGCGGGTCGCAACAGAATATGCAAGTGCCGGCCGAGCTGGGGGCCGGAGTTCCTGATCCATCTGCGACCGCCAGTTGCGTCGGATCGTTGGCCGCCTTTGATCTGAGGCGCCGCCAACTGTCTAGGGACGCCGATCACGGACAGTTGCCCTGCAAGTCCTTGCCGGCAATCGGCTGCCCGTCGATACTTGATTAATCGAGCAAGCACTGGTCACTGAACGACTCCTTAATTCCCCTCTTTGGTAGTCACCGAAACTGGACAATACAGCCCCTCTTCGGCGGCCGCCCTCTGAGAATTCCGTAAGCTTCCGGCGTATCTCGCGTCTGCAACGTGCCTTCGAGACAACATAAAACCTCTGTGCGCCGGAAACCAAGCTTACGCCCTGGGGGGAAGGCGCGTGGCAGAGAGCGGTTACGTGCACTCTGGTCGCGCAAACCAGAACTCGCGACATGGTTTGTCGGCTTCATACTGACTTGGTCGCTTCTGGTAGTTGCGCGGTTTGACATCATTGATTCGCCACCGTACTACGATTTCGCGACTGGTCTGTTTCTCGAGGCCGACTTTCTTGCTGGCAGTGACTTTGATTACGCAAAGTTATTTCACGAACAAAACCGGTGGATGGAAGGCGGCGCGGCCGTCTACATAACCAGCGTCATGCCGACCTATGTCGCCGTACTCATGCGGTCGCTGCCGAGTGCTCGCGCCGTGCTAGTGGCCTATCATCTCACTACGTTTGCGGCCGCGGCCTTGTTGGCACTGCTGACGTTCGCGGCGCTACGACCGCGCACTGGAACTTGGGGCGCGGCCGCCACGGCAGCGTGCTTGCTAACCGTGCCTCTGCTGAGCACGCAGGTCGATATGTGCGGGATGGATTTACCAATGGCGGTGCTGGCGCTGGCTGCGGTGTTGCTGATATCGCGGGGGTTCTATGGTTGGTCAGCGGTGGCCGCCGCCGGCGCGTTCCTAATCAAGACGCCGGGGCGCGCTGTGGTTGCGGCGACGATTCTTTATCTATTGGCGCTGATTATCCTTGGCCGGAGACTCGCCACTCCTGATGCGCAACGCCGGCAGTGGCGCGGGTTGGGGTGGCACTTGCTTGTCTTGGCCGCGGAGTTGGCCATCATCGACTGGACGAACGCCCTGCCGCACTCAGCCATTGAAACCTGGTCGCAGAGCCGGGGGTACTTTCGCGGAGAGAACTTCTGGAACTGGATGCCTTATTGGTTTCCTGATCAACTCGTGGTGTTTTTCGCTTGCTGCGTTGGCCTGATCGCGGCAGCGGCCTCGGTCTTTCGTCGGCAAATTCGCGATTCTCAGCGGCAGCCAGCCATGCTTGCTTGGCGAGCGGCCGCCTACCGAGTGCTAATCGACGAACCGATTATCGTTATCGGCTGGACAATCATTGTCGGAATGCTCACAGCGCTATGGTTTGTCTATTGCCTGCCCCGTTACTTCATGTTGATCTTACCGTTCTTGTATCTGACGGTCGGAAGACTCCTTTTCTCGTCCCCGCGATGGCGTCGCGTCGGTCTGGCAGTTGTGGTCGGATTGACGGCATTCAACTTGGCCAACGTCGAAGGCGATTTCTTTCCGGAGATCGACCACGAGCCTTACAACGCTTGCCGCAACGGCGCTATGCTAGAGCGCAGTCGGGAGTACTTGCGCGACCATCGATCGAACATCGAGGGAATCGCGAGGCTGGCTCGCCTGTACCCTAACGCGACAGTCGTTTGTTCGTCCCCCTATGTTCACTTCCTGTCGCTGCCGCGACTGGGATATGTCGACCGTCCGCTCCAGGGCTATTCTCTGAGCCGGTACAATAACGACACTTTTCAATCAGGCCTGCAACTACCGATCGAATCGCCTCGCGAGGTGGTCTTTGTCCGTGTACGCAACTCGTTCACGATCGCGGAACTGCCGGTGCCGGCAGCGGGGGACACTACGATCTGGGATGATCGCGCGACGAACCCCAATTCACCATTGATCATCTATCGGCACCAATGGCCGGAGGATATTTCCGACCAAGAGCTGGCCGCTCGGTACGAGATGATTGTGCGACCGTCTCGGAGTTTGGTGGAGCAGGCGAATCTTGCCGCCCGCGAGGGTCGGTTCGCCGAGGCGAAAGCCAGCTACTACCAAGCCCTCGAGGCCGTCGAAGGGCAGCCCGGTTCGCCGCTGGAGATCGACATCCACTTCGGTTTAGCGTACGTCAACTTCCAGCAACGGCAATGGCCCGACGCGATCGAACATCTTCAAGAGGTAACGCGACTGGATCCGCAACGGGCGGCCGCGTTTGATCTACTAGGACGATCACTTTGCGAACTCAATCGTTGGGGTGATGCCGTCGCAGTTTTCAAGACGGCGACGCAACTCGATCGCGACAATCTCGAGGCGTGGAAGGGACTCGCCCATGCTGAGCTCCGCTGCCAGCAATTCATGGCTGCCTCGCAAGCTATCGACGAAGCAGTGCGCTTGCGGCCAGATGATCCCGATCTGGCATTCTTGCAGGGGTCGACGCGTCAAAAAGCAGGGGACCTCGCCGGCGCGATTCGCGCCTTTGAGCGTGCAATCTCGCTACGTAGTGATTGGGCAGAGGCCAACAATGAGTTGGCATGGCTGATCGCGACAACCGCCGATGATTCCTTGCGCGATCCAATTCGTGCCGTGCAACTGGCTGAGGCAGCCTGTGCGGCCAGCTTCCGACAAGAAGCCAGCATTCTCGATACTCTGGCAGCCGCGTATGCCGCGGCTGGACGGTTTGCTGAGGCCGTGGACGTAGCACGCGAGGCCATCGACCGCGCCCGGGAGGAACAACAAGACCAGCTTGTCGCAGAGATTGCTGCGCGCCTAAATCAATACGAGCGCCGCGAGTCGTACCGGTCACCTCCTTTTTCGCCGTTACCGTCCACTCAATCTACATCAAAGAGCCAGCCATGAAGCCAGCGGCCGAGGCGACGTACCTGCGCTACGATAACGGCCGGATCGGCCTGAGGCGGTTTCGCTGGGCAAAGCCAGGATCACCCCGGATAGTTTGTTTACCCTTTGCCGGAGGCCAATCTTTGGTTTTTCGCGCCCTTGCGGCGCATCTGCCTGCGGAGTGGGGTGTCTGGGCGATCGACCCACCTGGGCATGGCTGGGCCAGCGGCACGCCATTGGATCGAGTGGAGACAATGGCCGAGGTCTATCTGGCGTGTCTTCCCAGGGAATTGCTTGCCGATGCCGTGTTGCTAGGACACAGCTTGGGGGGCTGTGTTGCGTTCGCTATGACTGAAAGGCTGACTGGAAGCTCGGGGATGCCGCGAGCGTTGGTTCTCAGCGCGACACGGCCGCCGCATCGGGCCTCTGACTACGAGTCGTTTTTGGCTCTCGACGATCAGGGGCTACTCGACGTGTTAATTCGACTCGGCGGAATTCCGGCCGATTGGGCGCAGGAACCAGAACTTTTTGCACAATTCCGGGAGGTGGTGCGGGCGGACTTTCGAGCGTTCGAGTCGTTTCGACTCGATGGAAGGCGACTCGACCTTCCGACTCTTGCGGTCGGTGCGCCCGAAGATATCGTCTGCCGACCTGCTCACGTGTTTGAGTGGACACGTTTTTGTCCCGCAAGCGAGATTGAGTTTGTCCCAGGAGGACATTTATTTGTGCAAACGGAACCGGCGCAGTTCGCCCAGCGGGTGGCGAGTTTCGTCGCACGATTGCGGCCCGGGGCGATGCCATGACGTTTGAGGGCGCGTCCCAAGCAAAGTTGGGAGCAACAGAAGTCGTCCTGTATTACGTCGAAACCTCTCTGGCAGAGGATCCTCAGTTGGTGGCGCGTTGCGACCGATGGCTATCGACTGCAGAACAAGCCCAGCGGCGGCGTTTTGTTTTTGATGTCGATCGCCGACTTTACTGGATCAGCCATGTGTTACTGCGCTCGGTGATCGCTCGCTACCTTGAGTGCGACCCCCGAGAGCTAGAGTTCGCGTCCAATCGCTTTGGACGCCCCGAGGTGGTCGATCCTGCCCCCTGGCCGCGATTGCGATTCAATCTATCGCATACGCGTGGATTGGCATGTTGCGCCGTAACTTGGGCACGCGATGTTGGAATCGACGTGGAAGACACAACACGCAACGATGTCGGGCCGGAGGTTTCCGACCACTTCTTCTCGCCGGCCGAAGTCGCGCAGCTACGAGCTTGCCCCATCGTGGCACAGCAGGGGCAATTCTTTCGCTACTGGACCTTAAAAGAAGCCTACATCAAGGCGCGTGGGATGGGTCTGTCGCTGCCGCTCGATCAATTCTCGTTTTCGTTAGCCCCTGATGCCTGGTCAACGACCATCGCGTTTTCGCGAACCATCGCCGACGATCCGAATTGTTGGCAGTTCTGGCAACAACCCGTTGAATCGCGTTTCCTCGTCGCCGTCGCTGCGCGCCGGCCACCGGGTTGCACCCTGCGATTTCGACTGGAACGTTGGGTGCCACCGGCCTAGAGCGGACCGCGGCTGCGCGCCGGCCAACGAACGACCGTCTACCCAGTTGGAGCCGACTTCTTGAGAGGGAGCAGATCTGGAAAGAGGCTATGCAGTTGATGCATCTCGAGGAGTTCCTTGATGCGATCCTCGCGTTCGTCCATATCCACCATCTTGGTTTCAAAGATCGTCAATAGGTTCTCCACCGCCATGCGGATCTGGTCGTCTGAAGGGCGCGCTTCGCCTAGCTCCTCGTAGACTTTGCGGATGGCCCGGGCTGGCTCAATAACGCCACGCTCGTACGCGTCGTTGTCGAAATTCTTGTTTGGCGTGCAGGCGATGTGCTTCATCACCGAGCCAAGGATCGGAGGGATATAGTCCGCCATGGATGATGACCTCTGAAGAACTGGAGATGCGCTAATCGTTCAACCGAACTGCCTTGGCAGCTGTCGTGTGCGGTTTGGCAAGCAAACGTGTTGGGCGGCCCGCAATTCGTGGCCACCGAAACCAACCAATTCAGTATAATTCGCCAGTCGGAGGCCCGGAGATCCGCAGACCAATGCCTAGTACAAGGCCGCCGAACCAGCGCAGTCGCTACAATTGGCTCAACCCTGACCGGGTTTCCGAAGTCTTTAGGCGCATTTGATCGATCAAGAGCCTTCGACTGCCCGCAGCGCGTCCCGCGCGGCCTTTGACGTGGGATCGATGCGGAGCGCCTCGCGAAAGTGCCGGATCGCTTCCTGCTTCTGGCCTCGTGTATTGAGTATGACTCCAAGATAGTGATGCGCTTTGGAATGCTTGGCGTTGAGCCGCAATGTCTCGCGAAGTTGTTTTTCGGCATCGTCGAACTTGCGTTGATTGAGCAGGCAGGCCGCCAAGTTGAAGTGCAGCGCGTGATGCGATGGCAGCAACTCAAGCCCCTCGCGAAACAACTTACTGGCCTCATCGTATTTTTTCTGTTGAAACAGAGCGATGCCCTGAGCCTGTTTCTCTTGAGCCAGATCTGCGGTGGTCACCGCGTCGTAACGGTGACCGCGGCGCCGAATAATAGTTGCTTCCAGGATTCGGTCGGGATCGAATAGCGAGTTTGGTTCAAGCGCATCGTAGCGGCGCAGGTGGGCCGCTACGTCCATGCCCTCGACGACGCGCCCAAAGACAGTTTGCTTGCCGTCGAGCCCCCGAGCGCGCGATGGCCGCAGCGTGATGAAGAACTGTGATCCATTGGTGCGTTTCGAGAGCGGGACCATACTTATCGTACCGCGCAGGTGAGGACGGGCGTCAGTCGATTCGCCCTCCAATAAGGTCTCGTAACCGGGACCACCTTGACCGTCATTGGTGGGCGAACCCGCCATGGCGCCAAAAGCCGAGACTACGCGATGGAACGTCAGGCCGTCGAAAAACCCGTCGGCAACCAAACCCAGAAAACTTGCTACGGTGTTAGGCACATCGTCTTCGAAGAGTTCGAGCACGATATCTCCACGCGTGGTGTGCAATCGGACACGTGGCAAGTCACCTTTGGCATCCGAAGCAGCGCGGCGCGCCATTTCAGACGCGACCACTTCACGGTGCTGTGGCAAGTCTTCGAGCAACTCCCGGCTATACGAATTTAAGACGTCCTTCTCTAGGGCCAAACGAAAGTACTTCTCAGCTTCGTCCAGGCGATCCAGTTCGTGCGCGGCCAGCCCAGCTAGGTTGTAAATCTCAGGCTTGGGAAAGTCATTTGCGATCAGGCATTCGGCCAAATCGAGCGCTGCTTCGAACTTGTCGCCATCGAAATTCAAGATGGCGATCGTGGCCATCAGTTCCCTGAACTCAGCGTCCGCGGGATTCGCCTCGTACGCCCGCTTGAGCACCGGCACGAACTCGCGAAGAACTTCCTCCGATTCCGCTAGAACTTTGCCGTACTCTTGCCGCACCTGTTTGCGGTTTTCGTCGTTGCTCGCTAGGAACCGGACACGCAGTTCTTGCATTCGACCGGCTAGTCGCTTCCAGGGCCGAATGGCCCGGTCGAACTCTTTGCGAGTGGCGATAGCTTCGGCTGAAGGGAGAGGCGTTGTCGCGCCGGGCGATGCAGTCGAAGCGGTGGATTCATCCGCGGCAACCGGGCGGCAAAGTAAAACACCGCAAAAGAACAGCAAGCTCAATAGCCTTGGCATGGCGCTCATCCTCGTTGGCCTCGAATCGGAAAAGCCGGGCCAAATCTAAGCGACGATCTCGTGAACGACCCGACCGTAGACGTCGGTCAGGCGAAACTGGCGCCCACTATAGTCGTAAGTAAGTTGGGTATGGTCGATGCCCAGAAGATGCAAGAGAGTTGCGTGCAAGTCGTGCACGTGGACTTCAGTCCCTGGTAAAGCGAAGTATCCGTACTCGTCAGTGCCGCCGTAGGTGACTCCGCCGCGCACGCCGCCACCGGCCAGCCACATCGTAAAACCGTATGGATTATGATCCCGACCGTCCTTACCAGCAGCTTGTTCCTGCGCCATCGGCGTACGCCCGAACTCTCCTCCCCAAAGCACGATCGTTTCGTCTAGCAGGCCACGCGCGGCTAAGTCCGCCAAAAGTCCAGCGATCGGCTTATCGACGGCGAGCGCGTTTGTGCGGTGGTGATCCAGCAAGAACGAATGCTGGTCCCAGCGATTGTGGTCGGGCAGCTTCGGAGGCAACAACTGCACGAACCGTACGCCCCGCTCGACCATTCGCCGCGCCATCAAACACTGCCGTCCGAAGGACTCGGTGGCCGACTGGTCGATGCCATACAGGCGAAGCGTCGCGGGCGTTTCGTCGCTCAAGTCGATTAGGTTCGGAACAGCGGTTTGCATGCGGAACGCTTGCTCATAGCTGGCGATTATCGCGTCGGTTTGATCGTCGGCAGCTAGCACCATTTGCCGACGTTCGGTTAATCGCCGGGCCAGGGAGAGCTTCTCCCGCTGAAGTTCCCCCGTCCGCTCGCTACGCGACAGGTCGGCGATAGGCGAGGCGCCTTGTCGGAACAAGGTTGCTTGGTGCGCGGCTGGCAGAAAGCCTGCGCCAAAGCAATCTTCACCACCGAGCGGGATATTACCGCTATCGAGCACGACAAAGCCAGGGAGTTCCTCGGTTTCGACACCCAATCCGTAGCTAACCCAGGCCCCCATACTCGGTCGGCCCGGCATTCCCACGCCGGTGTGCAGACAGAAATTGGCGGCCGTGTGCTCTGAATGGTCGGACACCATTGAGCGAACAAACGCCAGCCGATCGACATGGCGCGAGACGTGGGGAAACAGCTCGCTAACATCCGCCCCGCATTGGCCGTGCCTCGCGAATCGAAACGGCGACTTCAGAACTCGCTTGCCGATATGAAACTGGGTGGCGGGAGTTTCAATCTTGATTTGTTGGCCATGTTCTCTCGCGAGGCGCGGCTTGGGGTCAAATGTGTCAATTTGGGACGGCCCGCCATCCATATAAAGAAAAATGACCTGTTTGGCTTGCCCCCTAATGCCATGAGATCCCGGAGTCCCTCTGGCAGGCTGTGACGTTCCGCTTGGGCGCGAACAGGACGTCAACCCTGCCAGGGCTAAACCGCCAAACCCAGCGGCCCAGCGAGACAGAATCTGGCGCCGCGAAATCGGCGAGCGCAGGGCGCAGTCTAGATCCGCAACAGACATGATCTATCGATTCTAAACCGCCCGTGCCGAGGATTCTATCACCAAAAAACTTGAGAAACTGCACCTGCCGCAGTCATTATCGAGCAACGCCACCGCCGCCCGAGCGTCTAACGCACAATCTGAAACTCGGGCAACATGAACAGAACGTGTGCGAGTTCAGCCCAAGCAGCTTCGCTTGATGGAGCGCTCCCCTCGCCGGCACGCGCGGACACATCGTGGATGTCATTTACAAATCCCAATGCCTCACGCCGCTCCGACTCGTCCGGCTCGCGGCCGAACGCGGCCAGGAACATTGCAATGACTTTCTCCCTCGCGGTTCCAGGGGATTCAGCCAGACGATCGCCCCATTCTCTCGCCTGCTTCACGACAAACGGATTGTTCATCATCGACAGTGCCTGTGCCGGGATGATCGCTTGATGCCGAACACCGGCAGCATTGAGCGGTCGCGGATAATTGAAAACAGCCAGCAGTGGCGTGAGATGGTTTCGACGTACCTCAAGATAGATACTGCGACGTCCGCCCCCATCTAACGGACCCGACGTCTTTGGCAGATCGTGACCGTCCATATAGGGCGTAAGGTGCAGCTTAGCGCTCGGCCCATACAGTCGTCGATCGAGATTGCCAGCAACCAACAGCATGGCGTCGCGCAGGCACTCGGCTTCGAGCCTCCGCTGCGGTACATGATGGAGCAAGCGGTTGTCAGTGTCTTGAGCTTGGGCTTCGCTTGCAGGCTCGCTTCCTTGACGATAGGTCGCCGACAGCAGGATCGCGCGGTGAAGTGCTTTGAGCGACCAGCCCGATTCCATCAGTCGACTGGCCAAATAGTCGAGCAATTCGGGGTGACTGGGGCGTTCGCCGCTCGCTCCAAAGTTGTCAGGCGTGGGCACGATACCTCGTCCGAAGTGGTGCAACCAAACGCGATTGACGATCACGCGCGCCGTTAGCGGATTGCGCGGCGAGGCCACCCAATCGGCAAGTTCGCGCCGCCCACTCCCGCTGAGACGCGCCGGTTGGTGATCCAGGGTTTCGATGCAGCTCAAGAAGCCACGCGACACGACTGGGCCTGGTTGAGAGGCCTCGCCACGCTGCTGGATAGCGACATCCTGCGGCTCGACATCGGCGGCCACGAGCGCGATCGTCGAGGGGCCAAGTCGCCGCTCACTATCTGCACGGCGGGCCCGTAATGAGCTTACTTGGTCGCGAATTTCCGAAGTCAACACGTCGACGGCCATGGCAGCGTTGGTCGCAGCCAGCGGCACGTCGGCGCGCAACGCCCAACGCACAGTCTCAGAAGTGTCGGCTCGGCCGGAATTGTCTCGGTACGATTCGAGTTCTTGGATCAGCAGTTGTTGGTAAGCAGCAGCCAGTGCAGCTCTCGATGCCACCGGCTCGGCCAGTAGGTCCTGCCAGGGGGCGCGACTGGAAAGTACCGGCGGTGGTTCGTCGGCAAACATGATCTCGTCGACGCCAATAAAACCGTCAACTGCGTCCGACTCGTCGACAATTTCGAGAAATACCTCCCGATCGAGCAACTCATGTACGTCAAAGTATCGCTGCTCGAGGTGGTGATCGCCTCGTCCGGTTTCTGTCAGCAGCCCAAGTGGCTGCCCGTTCACCACCAGGCTGATGCGGCAATTCACGGTGTCGTTTGCACCCCCAATCCGAAACCAAATGAACGGTCGAGTGATGGTGAATCGTGGACTCGTCAGTCGGCCAGTCAACACGCCGCTGACTCGGCCGCTTGAGGCCAGGCCGGGCCCCACGGCGCCAGTGCAAATCGCCGGCTCCGTAGGCGTTGGCGCGAGACCGAAAGCAGCGCCGGTGGCACTCCAGCCCGCGAAATCTGTGCCGTCAAAATCGGCGAGCATTGTGGGCGGTGACTTGACAGCGGGGCCGACGGGGGCCACTTCGGGCTTGGGAATAGCCTTGGTCGGGTTCTGAGCAATAGCAGCGAATCGCGACGGAAAGTGACTATCGTCGACCGCCAGCAGTTCGCGCCAGAGCCAGAGAAAACTCCCCGGAGCGTCGGCGGCCGATTCGACGAGTAGCGTGAATTGCTCGAGCCGCGAATGGTCGAGTGAGCGACGTTTGGAGGCTTGCTGGCAGCGTGCTGCCCAGCCGGCCCGGGGTCCCTGCAGCACCTCGCGGGTGGCCATTAAATATTGCGCAAGTCGCTCTGCGCCGGCGATCCGCTGGTCGATGGTTGCAGCCTTGGTGAGTCTATTCAACTCGCGGTCGCAGTCGATGATTTCGGCACAGGCGTTCGCAAGTTCTGACTCGCGACGCAAGCCTTCGACGCATTGCTGCCTCTTGTCCGAGCTGTAGAGGAATCCCGCGAGCGCGTAGTAGTCGGCGGTCGGAATTGGATCGAATTTATGATCGTGACACCGCGCGCAGCCGAGCGTCAGACCCATAAACGCCTTGCCGAATACGTCGAGCTGATTCTCAACCTGGTTAGCGCGATCCTGCTGTTCGTCGACGGGAGTGTTTTGCACTTCGCCCAGATACCAGAAACCGGTGCCAATAGGTGCCAATCGCGTCGCGCCGTCGGAACTTGTTCGCTGATCATCGATGGGGATACGGTCGCCCGCGATCTGCTCGCGGACGAACTGGTCGAACGGCAGATCGCGGTTGAAGGCCTCAATCGTATAGTCGCGATAGCGGTAGGCATTAGGCTTATCGACATCGAATTCGTGGCCATCCGTCTCGGCATAACGAACGACGTCGAGCCAGTGTCGGGCCCAGCGCTCTCCATAGTGCGGGCTGGCGAGCAAGCGGTCGACAAGCCGACTTTCGGCGTCCGCGGCGTCGTCGGTCAAATAGGCGTCGATCTCCTCGGCAGTGGGAGGTAAACCAATCAGATCGAACGTAACGCGTCGAACGAAGCCACGCTTGTCGATCGGTGGCGCCGGCGCGATACCCGCGCTCTCCAATCGAGCGAGCACGAAGTGATCAAGTTCCTGGCGCGGCCAGGTGTTATCGGCGACTGTTGGCGGTGGTGGATCACGTATCGGCTCGAAGGCCCAGTCGCCAGGCAGCGATGCTTCGTCGGCAACCCCGGTTGGTGCTGCGGGCCACGGCATGCCCTCGGCAATCCAGAGGGTGAAGTCGTCGATCGCGGGCTCGGGCAAGGTACTTTTCGGCGGCATTTTCACCGGTGCGTCAGGCAACCTGCGGATCGCCTTGAGCAGCAGGCTCGACTCAGGATCGCCGAGCGCGACGGCGGGCCCGCGGCGGCCCCCTTTGAGGAGTCCTTCGCGAGTCGAAAGATCAAGCCCCCCCTTGCTTTTGTCCCCCTTGGCATGGCACGGAAAGCAAGAGGTCGAAAGGACTGGTCGAATCCGGCGCTCGAAAAACTCGTCCTTCGCGGCAGCGGACTGAGCGGTCGCTGCAGCTTGATCGTCTGCTGCCAGAGCAACTTGTGCGATGGCCGGCGCACGCCCGCCCCCATGCGAAGCTGCGCAGCAGATCAGAAGCAATACAAGCTGACGATGAAGCGACACGAGACTCGAACTTGAAATGAAGGGCGCCCGGGACCTCGAGGCAGTCTATTTCAGTCTACCTGCCGGCGTGCGGCGACCAAATGGCCGGAACGGGGGAAGCACCAAAGCTCGCGACAAATTGACGTGGTATCTGTCGGTTTCGGCCTCGGAAACCGCCGGTTAGAATCGAACTGGCAGGGAAATCTCGCGTATTGACCATTACGCGTCGGCGGCGGGGCGGTCTTTGGGTGGATCCTGGTTGACTCGTGGCTCGTGAACGGTGTTGTGAATGCGATTCGCGTGTCGAGCTATTTTGACCGCCATCGCGTGCTCGCTCACGTCTCTGGCCGCCGCGGGGGAGATGGCGAATAAGCCCATCGCTGACTTTCAGCTAGCAGACTATCGTGGGCACACCGTCGCCTTGTCGGGTTTTTCAGAAGCGAAGCTCGTCGTCGTGGCGTTTTTGGGAACCGAATGCCCTCTGGCCAGGCTGTACGCGCCACGGCTTGTCGAATTAGCGCAGCGGTATGAGAGCCGCGGCGTTGAGTTTCTGGGAATCGACTCGAATCGCCAAGATTCGCTCACGGAAATCTTGCACGCAGCTCGCACGTTAGGGCTGACATTTCCTTTGCTCAAAGATGTCGGCAACCACGTGGCTGACCAGTTCGGCGCCGAGCGGACGCCGGAAGTGTTCGTCCTCGATGCCCAGCGCCGCGTGCGATACCGAGGAAGGATCGACGATCAATACGACGTGGGAATTCAGCGCCCGGCCCCTCGTCGCCGCGACCTTGCCGTAGCGCTCGACGAGCTATTGAGCGGTAGCGACGTGACGCTAGCGATTACCAAGGCACCAGGTTGCTTGATCGGGCGAATGCCGGCCCATCGTGCGGCCGCCGTCACGGATATGGAACTGACCTGGTCGGGAAAGATCGGCAGGATCTTTCAGCGGCATTGTCAGGAATGCCATCGACCGGGTGAAGTCGCGCCGTTTTCGTTGCTGCACCACACCGACGTGCAAGGCTGGGAAGAGACTATTCGCGAGGTGCTCGAAGAGCGACGCATGCCTCCTTGGGGCGCTGATCCGAAGTTCGGTGATTTTGTCAACGACAACAGTCTGACCGACGAAGAACGCTCGCTAATGTTGGCCTGGCTCGACGCCGGCGCGCCGGAAGGAGATCGCGCGGCGGCCTCGCCTCCGCCTGACTTTCCGCAAGGCTGGCATATCCCCAAGCCCGATCAGATCATCTTCATGAGTCCGGAACCGTTCGCAGTGCCGGCCGAAGGTTCAGTCGCCTACCAATGGTTTTATGTCGACCCGGGCTTTCGTGAGGGCAAATGGTTGCGAGCGACCGAATGCCGCCCCGGCAATCCGCGCGTCGTCCATCATATCACCGTTTATTTCAAACCACCGGGTCGACACTGGGAACTAGAGTTGGGGGACCGCATCAATCTAGTCGGCGGTTACACACCTGGTCAGCGTCCCGCTCGCGGGACAGAGAAGCCACCGTGCATCTATGTTCCGGCTGGCTCTCAGCTTGTGTTCGAAGTCCACTACACGCCGGTCGGCACGATCGAACTCGATCGGAGTTGCATCGCGCTCGCATTTGCCGATCCAGCGACGGTCGACGAGCAATTGCACTATGTGTTGGCGGCCAATACTGATTTTGTAATTCCGCCGGGCGATGCCGATCATGTTGTCGAGTCGTCGTACAAACTTCCTGAGGATGGGAAGCTCGTATTTCTCAATCCGCACATGCATTTGCGTGGCAAGTCGTTTCGCTATGAGGCGCGCTATCCAGATGGTGCCGTGGAAACGCTGTTGAGCGTGCCGCGCTACGATTTCAATTGGCAATCGGTGTATGTTCTGCGCGAGCCAAAACAGTTGCCAGCCGGCACAGAGGTTCACTGCGTCGCGCACTTCGACAATTCGGCTGACAATCCGGCCAATCCCGACCCGACCGCCACGGTTCGTTGGGGAGAACAGACTTGGGAAGAAATGATGATCGGCGCGCTGGCCTTCGCGACACCAAAGCAGGCAGCACCATTCGTACCCTCTCACATGAGTTGGTCCGCCGCACGCATCGCCAGACATGCGGCCGCGGCGTTGGCCTTGGTAGCAGTGACCGGCGGGATGGTCGCGTTCGCACGTCGGCGGTACAAGAAGCAGTTTCACATCGAACGGATTCGCGCGTCTTGAATACACCTCGGTTTGCCAGCGATTGACAAAGGGTACCGCGATGGAAGCTGACGGTCGATTAGACCGCTTGGAGCGCCAACTCCGCCGACTGAAGCTTGCGGTCGGGTTGTTGTTGGTGCTCGCGCCGATTAGCGCACTGACTACCTACGGTGTGCTGCGACGTTGGCCGGATGGAGAGCATGGACCATCGCTGGTGAAGCAGTGGTTCGATCGTGGCCCGACCAAACATTTGCTCACAGGACAACGACTGTTGATTCTCGACGATCAAGGCGTTACCCGCGCCAAACTCTCCTGCGAGACGAGCGGCGTCGGCTTGCGGTTGCTCGATGCCAACGAGCGACCGAGGGCCAGCCTGGATGTCACCAGCGCGGGCCCTGGGCTAACGTTCTACGACGAAGCTGGACGACTGCGGGCCGTCATTCAGGTGGGACAGGAAGGACCGTTTTTGGCGGTGACTGATGCCGATGGCTCGGAACTGTTCGTGGCACCGGTCGCGCCGGACACTATGGGCGCGGAAGAAGCGAGCACAACTTCGGAAAGTGAGCCCGTTCCGTGAGTCTTGGGGGGAAACAAGCCACCGCGGGAAACGCGGAACAACAAGCCTGGTGGCAATTCACCCAGGTGGGTAATGGAACCTACCCCGAAGTGAAACGCATTGAGGGGGCTTCGATTCGCACGCTAGAATCGACAAAGGCGCTGGCGACGAGTTCGAGTCTGGACTCATCGAGGGACGCATTCCGGCCGAGCCACCAAAGGATGTCTATTGTGCAGTGTTGTTGGCGGTGTTTTCAGCAGCTGGTCATGGTCGCCGGAGTCTGGCTTTTCGCAGCTTGCGCGACGGCAGCCACATCGCGCCCCAGCGAAGTCCAAACCCCAACTGATGTCGAGAACGCCCAGGTTATCGCCGAGTTTTCGTTGCGTGACTATCGCGGGCGCGAGTGGTCACTTTCGGATTTGGCGGATCGCCGGTTCGTGGTTGTCGCCTTTCTGGGAACCGAGTGCCCGCTGGCGAAGCTCTACGCCGCGCGCCTGAACAACCTGGCCGAAGCATACGGGCAACGAGGCGTTGCCTTCCTCGGTATCGACTCTAACCGTCAGGATTCATTGACCGAGATTCTGCACTACGCGCGGGTACATGGCATCGAGTTCCCGGTGCTCAAGGATGTGGGGAACTTGGTGGCTGACCAGTTCGCAGCCGAGCGCACCCCCGAAGTGTTCGTGCTCGATGCGGAGCGTCGGGTGCGCTACCGCGGGCGGATTGACGACCAGTTTGAAGTGGGCGTGCAACGTGCCGCGCCGGTGCGTCGGGAATTGCAACAAGCGTTGGATGAACTGCTGGCCGGGCGCGAGGTGACGACGCCGCGGACGACGGCTCCCGGTTGCTGGATCGGTCGTGTGCTGACGCCATCACCGAAGCTCAACGGCCCCCAAGTAACCTGGAGCGAGCACATTGCCTCGATCTTTCAACGGCATTGTCAGGAATGCCATCGCCCCGGCGAGATCGCTCCCTTTCCGTTGATGAGCTATGCGGACGTGCAAGGATGGGAAGAGATGATTCGAGAGGTGGTTGAACAGGAACGCATGCCTCCCTGGGGAGCCGACCCACACTATGGAGATTTCGTAAACGACGTGCGGCTCACCGACGAGGAGAAGCGGCTCATTTTCGCATGGATCGCGCAGGGCGCGCCCGAGGGTGATCCCAGGAAAGCTCCGCCCCCGATGAAGTTCCCGTCGGGTTGGCATATCGCGGTCGAGCCGGATCAGGTTGTATACATTAGTGAGCAGCCCTTCACGGTGCCGGCGACCGGGCCGATTGAGTATCAGTGGTTTGAAGTCGATCCTGGATTCACCGAGGACAAATGGGTCAAGGCGGCCGAAGCGCGCCCCGACAATCGCGCTGTAGTCCATCACGTGACGGTGTATTTCAAGCCGCCGGGGGCCAACACGTATAACTTGAATCTGCGCAAGCGAATCAACTTGCTGACCGGTTTCGCGCCGGGCAAGACCGCGGTGAACACGCCTGACATGGGTATCGCCTTCTTTCTGCCAGCCGGCACCAAGTTCCTCTTCGAGATGCACTATACGTCGACCGGCGTGGTCGAACAGGATCGCAGCTCGTTGGGATTGCTGTTCGCCAAACCCGAGGAAGTTCACAAGCAAGTGAATTGCGTGCTGGTGGCCAACGACCAGTTTGCCATACCGCCACACGACGCCGATTACGAGGTCAAATCCGAGTACGCGGTCGACGAGGACTCGCTGTTAATCAGCTTGAGTCCACACATGCACTTGCGAGGCAAGTCGTTTCTCTACGAAGTGCTCTATCCCGACGGCGTTCGCGAGACACTGTTGAGCGTCCCACACTTCGACTTCAATTGGCAGCACAACTACCAGCTTCGCGACTGGAAACTGCTCCCTAAGGGGTCGCGCGTACTTTGTACGGCGCACTTCGACAACTCGGCCGATAACCTGGCGAATCCCGATCCGAACGACACCGTGCGCTGGGGTGATCAGACTTGGGAAGAGATGATGATCGGATCGATCGCGATCGCGCCGGCGCATCAAGATATCGCCCGTGGCATTGGCGTACCGCCACGCTTGGTCGATCCAAGTCTGGGGTTGCGAAAATTTCCCACTTGGGGATGGTTGCTAGTGGCGCTTGCTGGCGGCGGACTCCTGACCGTTTCGATCGGATTGGTGTGGCGTCAATTGAGCCATCGTACTGGGTCGCCGGCAGCGGCGTGAACAAGACGATTGTGAGCATGCGTTTTTTTGGGTACGCGATTCTCGTCCTGGCGGGCATACTGGCATTAGGCCGCGCTGAATCCTCGCAAGCTGAACCTCAGCCAGCGATTGGCGCGACGAACGATGCCGCTGCGCGCGGTGCATGGGCTTCGTCTGTTTCCGATCAGACCTTGGGCCAACGACTCCCGGCCTTTCGCGGCCAAGACGTTTTTGGCGCGGAACGCGACTTCTCAGAGTGGTCCGATCGACCGCTGCTGGTCTTGGTTTTCATCGGCACCGAATGTCCGTTGGTGCGGCTCTATCTCCCGCGACTCGCTGAGATCGTCGAGCGCCATGGCCCACATGGAGTCGCCTTGATCGGAGTGGATTCGAATCGGCAAGACACGCCCGCGGAGATTGCCGAATTCGCCCGCGAATTTGGTATTTCGTTTCCGCTGTTGGTCGACCGTGACAATCACCTTGCCGACGTATGCGGCGCCACGCGCACTCCGGAAGTGTTCGTTTTCGACGCCCAGCGAGTCGTGCGGTATCACGGCAGGATTGACGACCAATTCGCGGCCGGCCTGCAACGCCGCGAAGCTACTAGTCATGATTTGATCAATTCCATCGAAGCTTTGCTGGCGGGCCGCGATGTACCTTGCCCTAGCACGCCGCTGTCGGGCTGCTTGATCGGTCGCGTTCGCAAGCTGGGGATCAACCACAACGAGCTTGGTGAACTGTCGACACCCACCTGGTCGCGCGAGATCAGCCGGATCTTTCAGCGGCACTGCGAAGAATGCCACCGACCAGGCCAGATCGGCCCGTTTCCACTCCAGACTTACGCGGACGTGGGCGGGTGGGAAGCCATGATCGCCGAGGTTGTGGGCCAGCGACGCATGCCCCCTTGGCATGCCAACCCAGAGTTCGGGCAATTCGACAGTGATCTGCGACTCGCGGAAGCAGATCGCAAGCAGATCCTTACTTGGCTGCGAGCCGGCGCTCCCGAAGGAAATCGCGATGATTTGCCGCCGCCGCGCGAGTTCTCCAAAGAGTGGCAAATTGGCGTGCCGGACGAGGTCTTCTCGATGGCGAACCAGCCGTTCTTGGTGCCCGCGGATGGAGTTCTCGAATATCAGTATTTCAACGTCGACCCTGGTTACCGAGACGTTACGTGGATCGAAGCCGTGGAGTGCCGACCTGGAAACACGTCGATCGTGCACCACATCAATGTCTTTTTGCTTCCACCTGAAATCGGCGAAACCTACGAACGCGATCAACTGACGAATTACTTGCTGTGGGCGTGGGCCCCTGGCGTGCGGCCGTTGGTGTTGCCGCCAGGCATGGCTCGACGCGTCGCTCCCGGCACGAAGTTGGTCTTTCAAATGCACTATACGGCCGCCGGCAGGGATGAGCAGGATTTAAGCCAGGTGGCCGTTCGTTACGCGGACCCGTCCACCGTGCGAAACCACGTCGAGATCGCATTGGCCGTGAATACCGCCTTCGAGTTGCCACCACATGCGTCTGACACGCGCGTCGTCTCCTGGTATGAGTTCCCGCGGAGGGGCACGCTGTTCGCGATGCATCCTCACATGCACTTGCGCGGCAAATCGTTTCGTTTCGAAGCGGTCTATCCAAACGGCGACGCTGAAATCCTGTTAGACATTCCGCGATTTGATTTCGGCTGGCAGTACGAATACCGGCTGCTCGAACCAAAGCCAATGCCTGAAGGAACGCGGATTTGTTGCCTTGCGCACTTCGACAATTCTGCGGCGAATCGCCTGAACCCCGATCCGACGGCCGTGGTGCACTGGGGCGACCAGACTTGGGATGAAATGATGATTGGCTATTTGCACATCGCCTGGCCTGGAGAGTCGGCGCCGCCGGAGCAGGTGGATGCGCGCTCAACTCTGCACCGGGTCCAATCGAGACCTTCGTCCAGCTTGAGATCGTCGCCTCGTTCGCAAGCCGACCGCCAATCTGTTTGGGTCATATCCCATTCTTGGACGATTGCTGGCTGCGTCGTATGTCTGGCGCTGGCAGCGCTGGCCGTGACGTTCACCGGTCACGCACTGCGACCACGGGCCACGAGTTGACAAATGCCAGGCGCGCGATTCTGGCAAGTCGTTCAACGCCCGGTTGTGTCTGCGATTCTGATTGCCCCCCCTCTGATCCTGCTTGCCGATTCCTATCGCGCCTGCCAAAGCGGTTGGAAACCGGAATCGCCATTGCTCGGACAAATGCCAGCAGTTGTTGGTTCGACGTGGTTGCTGCTTGCAGTGGTATTGCTACTGATCGATGCCAAGCGACGACTTGTTATTTGCCGCGGGGCTTTGGCGACTGTTTCCGTCGTCGTAGGCGCTTGCTTAGGTGAAACGCTCCTGTGCTCCACCGATTTGTGCGCAAGATTTCACCTGCGTCCTCCGAATTCAGTGTTCACCATTCACCCCGATCCCCGCGCGTATGTGCAGGTATCGCCGATTGCGCGCAGCACGCACAACGCGCAAGGCGTGCGTGGACCTGAGATGCCACCTCTTGCCGACGCGCTTAGGGTCATTTGCCTTGGCGGTAGCACAACGGAATGCTTGTTTCTCGACAACGCCGACGCCTGGACGAGCCGACTCATGAGTCAGCTCAACGGGGCCGCCAGTGGTCGCTATTGGGTAGGTAGCGCCGGGCGCTCAGGTTATGCCAGCGGGCACCATTTGCGGTTTCTCGCCGAGTCGCCGCTCGTCGATCATGCTGCAGCGGTTGTGGTCCTCGTGGGGATTGAGGATCTAATGCGCCATTTGATGCAGTTGGACGCCGGCCAAACTCCGCCACCATTGGTGCTTCGCACATGCACTGCTCAACTTGTCGCAGAGATCTGGAATGCTCGTCTCGGACACGGATTGGCGGTCGGTCCTACTGGGCGCGATTACGCTCACAACCGCCACGGCTTGATCTTTCCCGCTTGGCCGACCGATCCCTCCTTTGACGACGCCGTCGACCTTTATCGACACCGCTTGCGAGAGATTGTCGCCGTGGCACGTCGGCGCCGAATCAGACTGCTCTTTGTCACACAGCCGGTCCTGTGGGGAGAGGATCTGTCAGGGCAGGCGCTGTCGCGGCTGGCGATCGCCCGGAGCTTTCCCAAGCCACCGCCCTGGAAGTATCTGACGCCGGAGAATCTGCGCCGCGCCATCGATCAATACAACGACGCAATTCGTGAGGTGGCAGCAGACGAGGATATTACCTGTGTCGACGCCGCCGCGGAGATGAACGGCCGTGCCGAATTCTTTTATGACGACTATCACTTCACTAGAGAGGGCGCCGCCATGCTCGCTCAGCTCGTCGCCGAAGAACTACGCGCGAGTGATGAACTTGGCCAGCGCCGCCACGTTGGGGAAATCACGCAACAGGGTTGGCGCGAAGGTCCTCCCGAGCCAGCCCTCTAGCTCGCGGAGTAGCTGTACGACGAGAATGGAATCGAGCCCCAACTCAGCAAATGTCCGGTGTCTGGCGATGGCGCCTTCATCCAGTTCCAATAGCCGCGCAACTCGCATGGTAAGCAAGCGCTCCGCCTCGGATGCAGATAGGTTCGACGACGGAGGTAGCATAGCGGGCTTTTCACTTCTTGGCTCTCCAAGCGTTTTCAGCGCTGGCTTTGGCGCACCGTCACGCCATCCGAACGTTCCGCTCCAACCGATGGGCCCCCAACTGGCGACGATCACCTGTGGCAAGTTGAACGAAAGGACTCGTTCTAGCGCGGCCAGGGCTGCAACGGTCGCAAGCGGTTCGAGCACCCCTGACTGACGAACGCGATCGACAACGGGTACCCCCATGCCGACTTCGCCCCACAGTCCCCAGTCGATGCTCAGTGCCGAGCGTCCACCAGCGCGCTGCCAGCTGGCCAGGGCGTCCAGCCCCCTATTCGCGGCCGAATAGCTGCACTGATTCGGGCTTCCGAGCAATCCGGCGACGGACGAGAAGTAGACTCTGGGAACCTGCGGCGTATCGGCCAGGGCCGCGTCGATCGCGACCGCGCCTGCGAACTTCGGCCGCAGCACTTGTTTAACCTGATCGGGCGTTACGGTTTCGACCGGCCCATCGGCATAGACGCCCGCAGTATGGAAGACAGCGTCGATTTGACCGAATTGCTTCCGTACGTCGGCAACGAGTTCTCGCACGGCTGCGACATCACCAACGTCAATTGAGCGTAGCGAGACGCTCGGAGCCGCTCGCTCGATCGCGGTAAGCCATTCCAGTTTACGTCGCCAGGCGGCGCGCTGTGGATGGGTGGCAAGCCACGCGGCGCGATCGCCAGTCGTTGGTGGAATCGTCCTGCCGGCCAGAACCAAATTCGCGCCGTATTCCTCCGCTAGCCAACGTGCTACGGCTAAACCGATCCCGCCCAGACCTCCCGTCACTAAGTACACTCCCCCGCGCCTTAGCGGCGGCGATTGGCGCGCCACCGTTAGCAGATCAAGCGGCTGCAAGTCGAGTACAAATCGCTGCCCATCTCGAAACGCGACTTGCCGCTCAGTCGCTTCACTTGACCACTCGCGAATGAGTTGCGAAGCGCCGACGGCGCCGGGCTGCGAGGGATCTAAATCCGTGCACTTAACCTGGACTAGCGGATGCTCGCGCTCCAAGCTCTGCGCCATACCCCAGAGAACGGCGGCCTCCGGAAACTCCAGTCTCGACTGTGCCAAGACATGCTGGCTGCCGCGGGTGACGAGCCGGAGGTCCATGACGGCTGTCGTATTGGCTTTTAGCAACGCCTGGGCAAGCCGAAGCATTCGCACTGCGTGGCCGTTGGCGACCGCCACGGCTTCCGCTGAATCGGTGAACGACGGGTCTTGAGCCGGCCACAAGGCAACGACATGTGCGACCTTGGTTTGCCACTCGGCCAAGGTCGTTAATAGCCGTCGCCAGTGCTTCCGGCGCGAAGGATCGATCCAGATCGTGTCGTCGCTTTCAACGCGGAAGTGACTTCCGCTGCGAACTTCGATTACCTGGTGATGGTTCGCCCGCAAGAAGTCGCAGATGCCCTCCGATAATTTGTCGTGCCGACCAACGATGAGCCACGTGGCACCGCCACGACCGATCGATCCGAGTGCCCCGTGAGTCGGCGACGATGGCCATGGGCTCGGCCGCCAGATCGCTTGATAGAGCAGGCGATCGACATCCGATGCGCGCACCGTGGGTGCCGTTGCGCAATGCTCACGCATCTCTAACTGCGGCGTCCTAACGTTTCCTGCAGCTTGCGGTTGATCCTCGTCCTTCCGAAGCGGCACCGACTCGCTATGTGATCTGTCGACAGTCACCCAGCATCGGCGGCGCTCGAACGGATATGTCGGCAGCAACTCCCTGCGTCGATTCCCGACACCGTACAACGGCTCCCATTCGATTTCGGCACCGTACACGAATAATCGCGCTAGAAGTGTAGCCAGCTTGATCTGCTCTTCGGACGGCAACCGATTCCAAACATCGCCTGCCGGTGTCGTCGCCTCGACATTTCCCACGAGTTCTGCCAGCCCGCGAGTGCGCAGCCATGGCGCGATCAGCTCTTCAATCACTTCGCCACTGCAAGTTTGGGCGATTAATTGTAGCGACGAATCGCTGAGTTGCTCGATCTCTTCGACCACTCGGGACTTGGGGACGGCAATCGCAGTGGCATCGGACTGCACGGTACCGCTAAAGATCCCGGCCCTCTCTAGCCGCTGCGCATCGTTGCCGAGGCGAAACAGTTCCAATTTGTCGGCTAGTTGCTCACGATATCGCAAGACAATCGCCAGGCGAACATTGCCGGGCTTTCGCCCAAAGCTGGCCGTGCTGCAAACACCGTCAAGTGTCCAATCGTCACGTGACGCCAACGATTTCTCATAGGCTTCACTCAGATTACGTAGCGCCGCCCTGCTCCCGGCCGAGAGCACGAGCAAATGGGCCAGGCGCGAATCAGAGGCTACTTGTTGGGGCCGATCTGGCGGCTGTTCGACAATCGCGTGGACGTTCGTGCCACCAAATCCGAAAGCGCTCACGCCGGCTCGCCGCAGTAAGCCGGCTTGTTCTGACGTCGCTAACTTGGCGGGAAGTCGATTGTGTGGACTGCCAGCTGGCTGCACGACAGGCCAGGGCCGTAAGCGGTCGTTGACGAAGAACGGACTGGCTTCGAAACGAATGTTGCGATTCGGCTGCCCGACGTGCAGCGTCGGCGGAAGTTCTCCGTGCCGCACGACGAGAATCGCTTTGATGAGCCCTGCGATTCCCGCCGCCGCTTCAAGATGGCCGACATTGCTTTTCACCGAGCCAATCGCGCAATAACCGTGAGCGCTGGTTTGGCGAGCAAAAGCGTGCGTCAATCCGTCGAGTTCGATCGGGTCGCCCAGCGCCGTGCCCGTGCCGTGAGCCTCCAGATAGCAGATGGTCGCCGGCTGCACGCCTGCGGCCCGATGCGCCTCGACGACGACTTCCTCCTGGGCCTTCGGGTTGGGGGCTGCCAGCCCTGCTTTCGAGTGACCGTCGTTGTTGATCGCAGTGCCCCGCAACACGCCCAGGATCTGGTCGCCATCAACCAACGCTTTCGAAAGCGGCTTGAGCAGCACGGCGGCTGCGCCTTCGCCCCGCACGAAGCCATCTGCCTGTTCATCGAAAGCTTTGCAGCGGCCGTCGCCGGCCAACATGCCAAACTGACTGACCAGCACCATCCCGGCAGGATTCAGGATCAGATTCACGCCGCCGGCGATCGCCAGTTCCGCATCACCCGACTTGAGGCTCTGACAAGCCAGGTGCACGGCCACCAGCGCAGAGCTGCAGGCCGTATCAACGGTAAGGCTGGGTCCGCGCAAATTCAACAGGTACGACAGTCGCGTCGCGACCAGTGATGTGGCATTGCCCGACTGCAAGTGTGGGTCCGTTGCTTCGCCGCTATGGTGCAGCAATGTAGCGTAATCGCTGCCGCTCGCTCCGACGAATACTCCGCAATGACACTCACCCAAACGATCGGGACGGTACCCCGCTCGCTCAAACGTTTCCCAGGCCACTTCCAGGAACAAACGCTGCTGTGGATCCATTAACCGCGCTTCGTGCGGCGAGATGTGAAAGAAGCCGGGATCGAAATCTTCCACGCCTTCGACGAATCCACCCCATTTACTGCGCGAGGAGCCTTGGCTTTCACCGCTTGGATCGTACGTGGTTCGCCAGTCCCAACGCGACGGCGGAACTTCGCGCACCGAGTCGACGCCGCGTCGCAGATTCTCCCAGAATTCCTCGATATTCGCCGCGCCGGGAAAGCGGCACGCCATACCAATCACAGCGATTGCATCCGCCGTCGCCAAGGACTCGACATCTCGCGATATGCGGCCGGCAATCGTTGTTGGCAAAAGGCGTGATCGAGAACCGCTCGTTGCCAACTCACTTAATGTCTCACGTCCAACAACATTTTCCGCAATTCGCGCTTCAGACAAAGTTCGCATCGACTCGGACGTTTCGCGCGTTGTGCACGCTTCGACCAGCTTGGCGAACTTCAACGCATGTTCGGGAGTGCTCGTCAGGTATCGTGCGAGTTCTGCCACGGACGGGTAGCGGAACAGTACGGTGCTGTCCAAATCCGATCCGCTGTCTTCGCACAACGCCTTGCGAATCTGCAGGGCCAGGATCGAGTCGAAGCCCAGGTCCATGAAATTTGTTGTGCTATCAAAATCGTCATCAGCCAATCGCAGGACTCGGATGAACTCTCGCTTCAAATAACGTGTTAGCCTCTGCTCCAATCCAGACGGCACTTGCTTGCCTTCCTCCGCGGTGCCTCTAGTCCTTACTGTTGGTATCGCGACTTGCTCAGCGATCGTGACACTTGGTGCGGCTGGCGACGCTGCTGGTTTGGCAACTGCGGGCGTGGCGGCGAGGATGGTCTGGCCGCTGGGGGAGCCGGTTGCGGCGGCGGGAGCCGAGTCGGGGGCGGCGGCATCCAGCGAGTCGGCGGCGACGTCCAGGGCCGCGGCGGTCAGCCCGGCTTCGGCCAGCACGCGTTGCCAGCCGGGGCGGGTCAACAGGGGGCTGTCGGCGCGGCGGGGGGTGTCGGTG
>JBFXAH010000043.1:0-30324 GCA_050184475.1 Pirellulales bacterium
GGCGCTGGGGGGCGCGTCAGGCTTGTCCTGCGCGACCACGGTTGCGCAGGCGACGCACAAGAGCGCTCCACAGATCGTCCAGCAACGGAGCCAGCCGCAATTGATCAAGCTCATCTCAATGCTCCTACTGAGGAGATTATCGAACCGTGTCATCGTCGAAGGTCGTTGGAAACACGAAGATCGCCAAGGGCACGAAGGAGGTCACCAAGCCGAAAGACTATCCGCAGATTACACCGATTTCACAGACGAACTTCGGACCACGGATGACACCAGATGGCACGGATAGTTTTTGGCAAGCCAATTGGAACCTCTCTGCCGCATCCGTGTTATCCGTGAAATCCGTGGTTAAAAAACTCTTGGCCAATCGGTGGCCGCCCATTGGACGCTCCGCGAGGCGGGCAAGTTCCCTGGCAGGTCGAAACTCTTCAATAGTTGCCCAAATACTCGGTTTTTTCCGGCCCTTGCCCCTCAGCGGTTCCCGTCGAGCCGGCGGTGTTGCAGGGCCGGCAGGCGCTGCCGGATGTCGCGCTGGCGGGCCAGGTCGATTTGGGCCAGCGCCAGGCCGGGGCCGTCGGCGGCCGTGGCCAGCACCGTTCCCCAGGGGTCGACGATCATCGAGTGACCATAGCTGGTAAGCCCCTCGGCGTGTTGGCCCCACTGGTTGGCGGCCAGCAAATAGATCTGGTTTTCGATCGCGCGGGCGCGGATGAGGACCTCCCAATGGTCGCGGCCGGTCGTGAGCGTGAAGGCGCTGGGGAGCGCGCAAAGTTCGATCCTCTCGCTGGCCAGCCGGCGGAATAACTCGGGGAACCGCAAGTCGTAGCAGATCGCCAGGCCGAGCCGGCCACAGGGAGTGTCGACCGCCACAACGTCGTTGCCGGGGACGTACCACGACGACTCGCGGATCTCGACGGCGCCGGGGATCGCCACGTCGAACAAGTGCATTTTGCGATAGCTGGCGAGCAGTTGTCCGTCGGGGCCGAACGCGATCGCCGTGTTGAAAACCTTGTCGGGCGCAGGCGATTTCTCGGGAATGCTGCCGGCCACGAGCACCAGCTTGTGCCGGGCGGCGAGCGCGGCGAGCCGCTCGGTCGCCGGGCCAGGGATCGACTCGCCGGCCGCCACGATCGCCGGGGCGCGCCCCAGACAAAGGAACATCTCGGGCAAGACGACAAGCCGGGCCCCGCGATCGGCCGCTTGCTCGATGGCGCGACAGGCGGCGTCGAGGTTCGCCGGCGCGTCTTCGCGCGAGCTCATCTGCACGGTGGCAGCCAGAAAGCGATCCATAGCGTCTATTGTAGGGTGTGCGCGGCCTGCGAGGTGGCCATTTTGTGAACGGTCGGTTGGCGAGCTTTCAAGCGTCTGAAGTTGTCGCCGGCCGCTTCCGTTGCGGCAGCGGTTTGCCAACAATAGCCGAGTTCCCGATGGGGGACGGGAGTTGGCTTCGGTCCCAGCGTGTCGCGCCAGCTTCGAGCCAGATCACGTCCCAACGATGCAAAGGCCCGCGGTGAATCTTCCCGATCGACCCGACCAGGTGCTGTGGGACGTGCTCGTCGTGGGGACGGGCATGGGGGGAGGAACGCTGGGGCATGCGCTGGCCCGCGCCGGTAAGCGGGTGCTGTTCGTCGAGAAGGGGCGCTCGTATCTCGACGCCGCGAGCGATCCGCTGCGCGGGATCACGCCTGAAGAGGTCGCCAACTTGCCGGGGCTGCCAGCCGACGAGCGGCGCCACTTGCTGCTGCGCGCGGGTCGGGCCGCCGACGCGATCGAAGATGATTCGCCCGAGCGGCCCAAAGCCTTCACGCCCGAGATCGGCTGCGGCGTGGGGGGTTCGACCGCGCTGTACGGCATGGTGCTCGAGCGGCTGTTTCCGGCCGACTTCGCGCCGCGCGGCAACTATAGCGAAGCCGATATCGACGGCGGCGACGTACCGGAGCAGTGGCCGATTTCGTACGACGATTTGCGCCCCTGGTACGCGGCGGCCGAGCGGTTGTATCGCGCGCGGGGGACGGTCGATCCCTTGCGGCCCGACGCCGATGCGACCGAGTCGCTGATCGCACCGCCGCCGCTGACGGCCGGCAACGCCCAGTTGGCCGAAATCTTGCGCGGCCAGGGTTTGCATCCCTATCAATTGCACCTGGCCTGCGAACACACCGACGCCTGCGCGACGTGCCAGGGCTTCTTGTGCGCCCGCGAGTGCAAGAACGACGCCGGACGGATGTGCGTGCTGCCGGCAGTGCGCGACCACGGGGCCTCGCTGATTACCGAATGTACGGTGCGCGCGCTGGAGGCCAATCGCACGCGCGTCGAGCACGTCGTTTGCACGTGGCGCGATCAACCGCTGGTGCTGCAGGCCAAACAAGTCGTGCTGGCGGCCGGAGCGCTGGTGACGCCGACGATTCTGCTGCACTCGCGCGGTCCACACTGGCCGCACGGCCTGGCCAACGAGCACGACCTGGTGGGGCGCAACCTGATGCGGCATTGCATCGACCTGATCGTGCTGCGGCCGAAGCTCGCGGCGCCGATCGCCGGCCAGACCAAGGAGCTGGCGCTCAACGATTTCTATCAGCGCGACGGACAGAAGTTCGGCACCGTGCAATCGGTCGGCGGGCTGCCCCCGTTTTTGCACTACCTCGGCAAACTCGGGCCCGAGATGCGATGGTTGCGCTACTTGCGGCCGGCGCTGGGGCCGATCTGGGATTACCTGCGGGTGCGGGTGATCGTCGTGGCGTCGATCATGGAGGACTTGCCGCGGCGCGACAATCGCGTGCTGCCGGCCGACGAGGACGACGCCACGCGCGCGACGGCCGCGCCGCTGGGGCGCTTGATCTACCATCATCGCGAGCGCCAGCAGCGCCGCGCCAAAGAGTACAACGCCCAACTGGCGGCGGCCTTCAAACCGCTGCGACCGATCACGCTGAGCGTGGCGCACGATAACAAGACGATCGCGCACGTCTGTGGCACTTGCCGATTCGGTGACGACCCGCGCACGAGCGTGCTCGATGCCAACTGTCGTGCTCATGGCCTGGAGAACCTGTACGTGGTCGACGCCTCGTTTTTTCCGACCAGCGGCGGGGTGAACCCGAGCTTGACGATCGCTGCCAACGCCCTGCGCGTGGCCGAGCATTTGCGCGACGCGCTGGGGTAACTTCGGCGCCGGGGCGCGAGATACCTGCCGCTCGGTGTCTTGGTGGAGAACAAGTCGATACGCCGGTCCTTTGCGCCTTGGCGACTTTGCGCGAGAATCGTCGCTTATCAGCCCCCTCACCCGGCCGCTACGCGGCCACCCTCTCCCACGAGGGGAGAGGGTTATGCAGTGAACTATTGAGTTGCGATGAGCGAATCGAGCCGCGAACAACTCGAACGCTGGGACCGCGAGCTGGTCTGGCACGCCTTCACCCAGATGCAGGAGTACGAGCCGTTGATCTTTGCGTCGGGCCACGGCTGCACGCTGGTCGACATCGACGGCCGCGAGTATCTCGACGCCGTGAGCAGCTTGTGGTGCAACGTGCATGGGCATCGCCATCCGCGGCTCGACGCGGCGGTGCGCGAGCAGCTCGACCGCGTGGCCCACACGACGCTGTTGGGGGCGTCGAACCCGACGACGATTCGCCTGGCCGAGCGGCTGGTGCGGCTCGCGCCGCCGGGGCTGGGGCACGTCTTCTTCTCGGACGATGGCGCCACGGCGGTCGAAGTCGCGCTGAAGATGGCCTTTCAATACTGGCGGCAACTGAGCGATCCGCGTCCGGAGAAGAGCTGCTTTGTCGCGCTGGCCGACGCCTATCATGGCGACACGATCGGCAGCGTGAGCTTGGGGGGGGTCGAACGCTTTCACGCGATGTTCGAGCCGCTGCTGTTCGACGTGTTGCGGGCGCCGGCCCCGAACCTCTATCGCCGTCCACCGGGCGTGTCGCGCGAGCAGGCGCTCGATTGGTACCTGGCCCAACTCGAAGAGCTGTTGGCCGCCGAACACCAGCGGATCGCCGCGGTGGTGATCGAGCCGCTGGTGCAAGCGGCGGCTGGCATGCTCGTGCACCCGCCAGGCTACTTGCGCGGCGTGCGCGAACTGACGCGCCGCTACGACGTGCTGCTGGTGGCCGACGAAGTGGCGGTCGGCTTTGGCCGCACGGGACGGATGTTCGCCTGCGAGCACGAGGAGGTGTCGCCCGACTTCTTGTGCCTGGCCAAGGGGCTCACCGGCGGTTATCTGCCGATGGCGGCCACCCTGGCGACCGACGAAATCTGGCAGGCGTTCCTGGGAACGGCCGCCGAGTCGAAGACGTTCTTTCATGGTCACACTTACGGTGGCAATCCGCTGGCGGCCGCCGTCGCCCTGGCTTCGCTCGACGTGTTCGACGAAGAGCGCACGCTCGAACAATTACCGGCCAAGATCGCCCGGCTCGGCGAACACTTGGCGCGGATCGGCCAGGGGCCGTACGTCGGCGACGTGCGACAACGCGGGCTGATGGCCGGCATCGAGTTGGTGCAGAATCGCGAGACGGCCGAACCGTTTGACTGGCAAGAGCAACGTGGGGCGGCCGCTTGCCGGCACGCCCGGCAGCGTGGCGTGTTCGCGCGGCCATTGGGCAACGTGGTCGTGGTGATGCCACCGCTGGCGATCTCGCTCGACGAGTTGGACACGATTTGCCTGGCGCTGGAAGCGGGGATCGAAGCGGCGACCGCAGCACCGTCGTAGCGAGCGTCGCGGGCCGAGGGAACGCGCCCCCCCGTCCGCCACGGTGGCGTAGGACGCTGCCGGCATGGAAAATGCAACCAAAGCCCCCGCCCTGCGCACCTCAATTGGGGAAGCATCCATGCTGCCATTCTTGGACGAACTGCTGCGCGACTTTCCGACGCTCGACGATTTTGTGCGGGTGACGTTCAAACTGTTCTTCTCGGCGATGGTCGGCGGCCTGATCGGCATGGAGCGCGAAGCGACGAACAAAGAGGCGGGGCTGCGCACCCACATGCTCGTCGCCTTGGGCTCGACGATCTTCGTGCTGGCGCTGGTCGAGGTCGATGCCTCGAACGACGCCATCTCGCGCGCCGTGCAGGGGGTCGCCGCCGGCATCGGTTTCGTCGGCGCCGGCAATGTGCTCAAGCTGTCGAGCGAACGCCGCGTGCGGGGGCTGACGACGGCCGCCTCGATCTGGCTGACCGCGGCCTTGGGGGTGGCGGTCGGCTTGGGCAAGTGGTGGCTGCCGATCCTGGGGGCGATTCTCACTTGGGTGATCTTGTGGATGTTGGTGCCGGTCGAGCGGATGATCAGGCAATTGCGGAGGCGAAAGCGGCCGAAACCGTCAACCACTTCGCCGCAGTGAACCGCGAGCGGCGGTTGTCGGCTGGTTGAGCCTGGCTTTCAGCGGTTGCGGCGCGCCGGCGATGATGGCGGCGGCCGCCAAGCATTGCCCCGGCTCCAAGTCGTGCTCGTAGCGCACCAACACCGGCACCGGGATCGCCCAAATCTGCCCATGGCGGGCGAGCGTCGTTTCGTTGAAGCCTTGGACGAATAGCGTGGCTTCGTCGGGCGACATGCAGGCGTCGTCGGCCGGCTCGATGGCCACGGCTCGCGGCGGCATGTCGTACCAGGCGGTCGGTTGCCACTGCTCGAAGCCGACCAGCCAGACGCGAAAACCAGGTTGTGGCCGTGCCTTCATGGGGGAGCCCTCCGTCGTTGAAGAGATTGGTGTCGTTACGCCCTGGCGGCGGCCGGGTCGCTCGATGCCGGGCGATCGGGCCGGAGCCGCCGTGGCCGAGTTTTTTTGTTGAATCCGCCGCGACAGATACTATACTGACGTACACTATTCGTCAACAACAATAGAGCATAAATCTGCAAGACTTGCAGCGCATTTTTATGCATCCTTTTTGACGACACGGACTAAGCGTGGACAACTTTTCTGCGAACTTGCGGCGGCTGATGGCCCGCGGCGGGCTGACGCTCGACGGCCTGGTCGAGGCCTCGGGGGTCGACGCCCGCACCGTGAAGTCGATCCTGGCCGATCGGGGCGTGCGTCCGCACGCGCGCACGCTGCACAAGTTGGCTGCCGGCTTGGGAGTGCCGGCCGACGAGTTGTTTCAATCGCCGTCGTTGTTGGCGTACCACGCGTTCGATCGGCAGACGAATCCGCTGGTCGACGAGGTCGTGGCCGAAACGCCCGACGCCTTCGACGGCTGGAGCACGGCCGACTTCGACGAGTTGTATAGCCACTTCGGCACCGGCGGCGCGCTGACGCGCGACGGCGCGCGGCAAGTGATCGACTCGATCAATCGCAAGCGCGACTTGCTGGCCAAGGCGGCGCTGGTCTTGGAAACCGATCAGGCCGACGTGCTGGCCGGCGTGGTCGAAGTGCTGTACGCGAAAGTCGCGGCGCAGGGCTGAGGAAGACGTAGCGGGAGTCTCGCGCAAAGCCGCCAAGGCGCAAAGTACGCCAACACCAAGATGCAAGCGAGCACGCGCGCAGGACGTCTTAAAGGCATCCACCTCGCCCGCTCCTACTGAGGAGTACGTCAAAGTCCAATCTCTACTTCGCAGCATTTGCGTCCTCTCTCGACAACGATGGCTTTGCGCCTTGGCGACTTTGCGCGAGAATTCTTTGCAGTTGCTATTCGAACCTCTCGATGAAGTAGATCGCCGAGAAGGGGGGGATGTGGCCGCGGTCGTCGTGCGCAAGCGTCACTTCGTCGAGCTCCAGCGTCGCACTGATGTCGATCCCCGTCACGTCGATCGTGCCGGAGAGCGACAGCGCGGCGGCCACGTCGGCAGCGTCGATCGCGTGGGCGTGTCCCGCATCGGTGACGTCGTGCGCCAGGGTCGTGGGGCCGCCGAGCGCTTTTTCGGTCGTGGTGTCGGCGGCCAGCGGATAGATGGCATTGACCCCGCTGCCGGTCTCGGCCGTCACGGTGTTGAACGACAGCGAGTGATAGTGGGGATCGTGATCGGCCACGGCGACGCCGGCCGAATCGCTCGACGTGTAGATCGTGCCCGTGCCGGTCAAGCCTCCGCCGGAAATCGTGGCGGTGCCGCTGGTCGTGGCGTCGACCGTGCCGGTCGGCGTGAAGACGTGGTCGGCGTGCGTGTGATGCGAAGTGCCGTCGGCGGCCCCCAAGACCGACGGATCGTAATAGGCATCGCCCGGCCCCACGCCGACGGGGAACCGCCCGCGCATGGCCGATAGTTCGCGCCAGCCGCCGCGCAAGGTGGCGATGTTGCCGACCCACATTTTGACGGTGCCGATCGGGTCGTCGGCCACTTTGGCGTCGAGCGAAAACGGCACGCCGGCGGCGTCGACCGTGTAGGCAATCGTCTGGCCCGCACGCACGTTGGGGTGCACCTTGCCGGCGTCGTCGCTGGGGAGATAGACGCGAACATCGATCGGGTTGCCGCCGCCGTCGAGTTCGAGCGTCCCCTCTTTGTCGCGGGCGCGATGACAATCGACGTAGCTGGCGTTCGAGCCGGCGACACGCGTCCAGGTCGCGGTGGCGGTCGCCCAGAGCAACTCGGCGGCGTCGTCGCGCACGATTTCGACGCGATCGTCGAGCGGTCCGCCGATGACGCGATAGCCGCGATGCCCTTTCTTGAGCGCCCAAGCGCCGTCTTCGGCACCCCAGGTTTGCCCCACGGCAGGCGCGTCGGCCGGATTGAACCGCGCGCAGCATGGAAAGCTGTGCGTGCAACTGCCAAAGTCGCCGGCCGCCACGGCAAATGCGCCGTTGAAGACAAAGTGCGTGCCGCGATCGGCCGCCGGCTTGTCGACGGTGAGGACCGCCTGCCCTTCGAGCGTGACGACGCCCGTCACCTGCATCACGGCGCAGGGAGGGATCGTCTCGCCGGCGTCGTTGCGAAACGACAGCCAGCGCACCAGGTTGCCGCGGGGAGAAAAGGTCATGAGTAGGGATAAGAGGCTAGAGGTCAGGGATTGGGGGTTAGGGGTCAGAAAAGCGGCGGGATCGTAACCACGACGAACACCAAGGACACGAAGAAATCATGTGTTTCGCCTGCGTTGTTGATTTGTTAAGCCTCGGTGTCGCGCCACACGCTGGTCGTGGTCCCCGCCGGGCCGATCGACCACTCCACGGCGTCGATCGAGCCGTCGGGCGACAGGGGCAGCAGCCCGGCGTATGCGACGAACTCCGGCGTGCGCTGCCGATGCCGGCGCTCGAGCGCATCGAGCCACGCCTCGGCCTCCGCGGCCAGCGCCGTCGCGTTATCGGTCGCGCCCGCAAGCGAATAATCGCCGGCGTCGTACTCCAGCAGCCAGCAGTGCACCAGTTCGTCGACATGTTCGACCGCCTCGGTGGTGCCGTCGGGCACCAGCTCGCGCTCGTGTTGCCAGTGGCGCCACTCGAAGTTGGCGCTTTCGCGCACGCCAATCGACGCACGCAGCACCAACTCGGCCGGCGCGAAACGATCGCTGGCCGCGTAGCGAATCACCGGCGCGGCGAAGCGCACCAGCCCGCGCGGGGCATCGATTGAAAACGGCGTGGCGACAATCGAGCGCGCCTGCGCGGCAGTCGGCGGCGAATCGATCGGCGACAAGGCCGCGGCCCGGTTGTCGCTTTGCCAGGGATAGTCGCACCAGACGCCGAAGGCGACCGCGGGGCGATTGTGCGGCCGCGTGCCGGTCGGCGGATTGTCGAGCTCGACCTGCGTAGTTGTCAGTGGCAGGAACGCTTCACGCGTCGCCAGCGACTCGCCCGCGGGGAGCTCGACCGGCGGCACGACGCGATACCAGCGAAAGACGCTGGCCAGTGCCAGCTCGCGCAATCGCAGATCGGCGATCGCCTGCAGATGCTCAAGGTCGGCAGCGGTCCAGCCTGCCGACGGCGCGCACGACAGTTCGTCGAGGGGCCGCACCTCGCCGTCGAGATCGAAGCCGACCGCTTCGAGCCGTAGATCGCACTGGTAGCGCGTGCGGCCACCGACGACGCGCAGCCGAGCGGGCCGCGCCGGACCGATCGTGCGCGATCCGGCCCGGATCACGTCGAGCGAGATCGGCAGCTCGAGGCCTGCGCCAAGCGCCGCGATGCGTGGAACGTTATCGATTCCCAGCGTCACGCGGCAGCCAAGGCGCATGGCCAGGCCATCGAGGTGTGTCGCTGCCGGCGCGGCGACGGCGCCGAGCCTTGGTCGGGCGGTCGAAGCCAAGGCCGCCGTTTCTGCCATCGGTTCGTCAAAAGCATCGAAGCAGATTTGCGCCAGGTCGTCGGGCGTGCGCTCGGTCCCTTCGACAATCGTGGCGTCGTCGTGGCGCTGGTTGAAGTTTGCCGTAACGTGGGCGAAGGCCCAACGCCAGCGGCGATCGAGCACCGCCAGCCGTTCGATCTGGCCGTCGCCATCGCGCTGGAACGAAGCGCGATCGACCTGGCAATCGGGGAACGCCAGGTACGTATCGCCGCAGGCGAGCTCGAGCGTGCCCGACTCGGCGGCGATCTCGGCTTGCGGCACGATGTCCAACCAGCAGGTGCTCGGGGCCGCGCCGGGCTGGAAGCGAAACCGGGCGGCGATCACCTGGTCGATGCCGGCAAACGCGACTTGTCCTTGATCGTCTGACATGGGAGTTCACCAAACAAGTACACGCAACGAGGGAGATGTCTCGCGCCAAGGCGCGAAGGCGCAAAGGGGGAAGTTGCATCCACAGAAAAACACAGAATTACGCAGAAAGCGTCTCCCTTCTTTGTCACTCTGTGTCTTCGCTGGGTTTGAATTCATGCTTCATGACTCCTTTGCGTTCTTGGTGGTTGAGACTGCACGTCGCGCGAGCTATCGCGCGGGCTGAACTTGTCGAAGTCCGCGGTTAACAACTCCGCGTCCTCCGCGGCTCCGCGTGAAATCGGCATTTCGTCTTTCTTTGCGCCTTAGCGCCTTGGCGCGAGGTTCTGCTTCATGGCGCGGTCGGGCCGCCGACCAAGGCCGCGTCGCTCTCGAATTCGTACTGCCAGGCGATTTCGTAATCGGTGTAGGTCGTTGCCGCGGCGCTGGCCACCACGCGCGGCGTGCGGCGGACAATCTGCCGACGATCGACATGTTCGTCGTCGGGCCAGAGCGGCGCGTTGGCGGCCGGATAGGCCGAGCGGCCGATCGCGCGGCCAGCTTGCTCGGCGCGGTACGGTGTTTGTTCGGCGACGAGCTGCCGCCGCGGCGGACCGGCCAGCGTTTGCAGATAGACGAAGCGCGGTCCTCCGCCGACGAGCGTGATCGACTCTTCGCGCAATACGAGCTCGAGCGTGGCGTCGGTCAATGGCAGCAGTCCCTCGACTACCACGCGGTAGCTGCGATAGAGCGCGTACTCGCTGCCGCGGCTCTCGGGAAAGTCGGGCCCTTCGACGACCCGCGTGCCGCCGAGCGTGTCGGCCGACGCCAGGGCGTGGCTGGTCGGCGTCGTGCCGTCGGCCAGGTATAGGCCGAGATCCTCGCCTGCCACGGCATACGCGTCGCGCAGCGCATTGATCGCGGTCGTCAGCTCGGCCGGCGTGTCGGCGCGGAGCACGCCGGATATTTCCCAACGCGCGAGCGTGGCGTCGTGCCGCCCGCGCGGATTGAAGTGCGGCCGCGCCGCGATCGAAATCGCCGCCTCGCCCAGCGGGTGCGCGTAGTCGCCGTACTTAAGGACCAGCGTCCCTTGCCCGCGGGCGACGAATCGCAACACGACAGTCGAAGCCCACAGGTTCTGCCGCACCAGCGGAGTCGCCTGCACGGCTTCGCCCGGCTCGACCGAGCAGTCGATCACTTCGGCCACGCCGGCCAGCCGTTGATGGCGAAAAGCCCCGGCGATCGCTTCGCGCCAGGTCAACCAGCGGGCGAGGTTCTCCGGCAGGTCGGGGCGATCGGCGGCCAGCACCGTGACGAGCACGGGATAATCGACGTCGCCGTGGAAGTTGATGTCGCGTCGCGCGGCGTCGCGCTCGGCCTGGTGCAAACTGATCTCGACGACCGGCAACGGGGTCGAGCGACCGGCGCCGAGGTCGCGATCGCCCGCGACCGGGCGAATGAGCACGGCTTCGTCGGCCAGGCTCGGCAAGGCCAGCCCGCGAATGCCGGTTTGCACGGCGGTGAGAATCCGCAACCAGAGCGGGTCGACATCGGCGGTCGTAAAGGGTGGCAGGCTGGTGTTCATGGAATGCTCACGCTGATAAGTCAGATTGCCTCGCGCAAAGGCGCCAAGTCGCAAAGATCGCACAGCTCACGTGGAACCATGGAAGTTGTTCAGAGCCAATGTCGGTTTATTTCTCGATCAAGTCACCGAGGGAACCAAAGGACGAATCGAAAGGTGGCAGGGAAACAAGACAGGTAAGGCGCGGAACGATCCGCAGATTTCGCAGATTGGCGCAGATCTGGTTTTCAGTCTGCATACATCTGCGCAATCCTGCGGATCACCGTACTCTGGCCTAGCTGACCCTCCGCGCGGATTCGTGTTCCTGGTGACCGTGTTTCAAGTCTGCGTCCGCCGCGAATCCCAGGTGCGGTAGTCGCTTCTGATTCGCTTCTTGCTTTGCGCCTTCGCGCCTTTGCGCGAGCCCTGATTCTTTTGTCTTCAGCGCAGGGTTTGCGCGACGATGCGCCAGCGCGTGCCCACGGTCAGCCGCGCGGCGGCCACGACGACAAAGCTCTCGGCGCCGGCCGTCAGTGTGTCGCCGGCTCGCGGTTCGAAGCCGGCCAGTGCCGCGCTCGGCAAGTGCCAGACGATCGACTCGGGCTCGAAGGTCACGCCGCCACTGTTGGTCGGAGGCTGGCGCTCGAAGCGGCCGCGCACGGCGCCGGCGACTTCAATCGTCGTTGTGCCTGTCGGGCCGACGCGCTCGAGCGTGACGGTTTCTGCGCCGTCGATCACGCCGAGGTCGTCGGCTGGGTTGAATTCGAGCGTCATGGCGACAACCCTTGCGAGCGGATCTCGAATGGCTCGTCGGCCGCGAGTTGCTGGTCGCACCAGGCGACGGTCGCCTGCAACTGCGCGAGATATTCGGCCCAGCGAATCGATTGGCCGTCGAGCGAGTAGCTCGGCTTCGGTTCGGCGGTGATCGCGGCGATCGAGGCCAGCGCCTGGCTGCGGATCGCGGCGAGCATTTCCTGGTCGCTCATGATTGACTCCTCGCGAGCAGACGCCGTGGCCAGCGGCGGCGGCGCAGCGCGGTCGGCGGGGCGATGCGCGTTTGCACCATCCGCTCGGCGACGACTTGTGCGCCCGCCGCGCCGGTGCCGGTTTGTGGATGAGTGAAATCGGCCCAGAAGGCCGTGTTGTTTGGATAAGTGCCCGGATTGACCGCGGCGTCGGCGGCGATATCGCTGACGGTGACGAGCGCTTGGGCCTGATGCCGCGCGGCCGCCGCGCGCAGGTGGTAGTTGAGCGCGGCGATCGCCGCCAACTCGCCCGCGGTGTAGCCGCGCGCCGTGCCGCCGCTCGTGTAAGATCCCCCGGAGGTGTCGACGCCCGTCATGCGGATCGTGTTGGCGTCGAGCACTTCGGCGTTGTTGATGAACGTGTTAACGGCCGCCATGTTGCCCGTGCCGACGACGCCCGCGACGTCGAGCCGCAGGGTGCCGGTCAGTCCATGCCCCGGCGCGGTGATGACCGCGGGGTTGGCCGCCGTCACGCCGGTGATGGCCACGCTGCGCAAATCGCGCGGCAGCATCGTGGCGACCCAGGCGGCGCAGTCGTGCGTCACGGCCCACTCGAGGAAGGCGTCGAGATTGCCGCGCAGTTCGGCCAGCACGCCCGCCGCGTTGCCGGTCTGTACGCCGGTGATATCGTTGATGCCGCCGGCGTCGATGGCGATCACTTCGCAGCCGTGCGTGTGCACGAGCGGGCCGAGGACGTTGCGCGTCCAGTCGTTGCGCCGCAGCCCGGGGCGGGCCAGCGAAGCCAGCAGCACGCGCCGCTCAAGCCCCAGGTGCTTGAGCGGATAATGCCCTCCCGGCAGGCATTGGCATTCACGCTGCATCGGAAAGCTGCGGGCGACGCACCAGGCGTTCTGCAGTTGCGCGGTGTTGCCCGACGCCGGCGTGTGCGGGTTGCTCGCCAGGCTGTCGAGCGTGAAGAGCGATGGCCGGCGACAAACCGCCATGAAGCCCATTTCGACGTTCCCCGCGCTGGGGAGCGCGGCCAGCGACATGGTGCCGATATCTTGCGGCGACCAATCGGCCAGCGGCTGGCTGACCGTCGTGGCGAGGTACCCGCCGGCGCTCTGGCCGGGCGAGCGCGTTTGATCGATGAGCGTGCATGTGGCGCGGCCGTCGCGGTTGAGGTGCAACAGCAGCGCGTAGCGGACCGTGGCGTGCGTCCAGCCGGCGACGTTGCTGAACGGCCCCGTGTCGTAGGCGGCGAACAAGCTGCCCCCCGAGACGAGAAACTTGAAGAGCGCGCCGCCGCCGGCTTTGTTGATCTGCCAGGTGGCGTAGCCGTCGGTCGGCACCAGCAGATCGCTGATCGCCAGCGTCGCCCAACCTTGCTCGTTGAACGCCAGCGGGCCGACCGGGGAAAGTGTCGTCCAGACCGGCGCGTTGCCGTTGCCGGCGAAAACCAGCCGACGACGACAGGGCGAGCCCGACTGATTCGTGTATTCGGTATCGACCGTCACGGTGCCGGTCCCCGACACCTGGCCGAAGCAGCCTTGCGTGAGCGCGCCGGCCTGCGCGGTGGCAAACGGCAGGTGCAGTTGATTCGTGAGCGCCGACAATCCATTGAGCGCGAACTGCGGGCGGATCGCGATGTCGGTACCGCTGTAGCTTTCCAGCGGTCCGCAGACCTGCCAGTAGACGCCGCTCCAGGCAGGCAAGGCCAGCGCGAGCGACTGACCGCCGAGCGCGGACCAGTTGAACGTGCTGTCGGTATCGAGCCCGATTTCGTGACTCACCAGCACGCCGTTGACGAAGACGCGCCACTGACCGGCGCTGGCGTGCCGCTGAACGTGGACGACCAACTCGCACCAATCGCCCCAGGCGAGCCACTCTTCGCCGCTGGCCTGCATGATGAGCGAAGCCGTGCCGGCCGCCAGCCCGGCGCGCGAGCGCACCGGAGTCCAGCCGAGGGCCGACGAGCCGTTGGTGGTCAGCGTGAGCGTGAGAAAGTTGCTGGCGCCGTCCCAAACGTAGACGCCGTAGTTGCTCTGCGCGGTCGGCAGCGCGTTGGGCGTGCGGAGCGCCCGCAGCCAGAATCGCAGCCAGTAGTGATCGCCAGTGTTGGGGCACGCGGTGTTGGCGGCATCGATCCGCAGGCTGGCCGCGGCCCCTTCGACCGACTGCAACACGCCGGTGGCGGCCGAGCCTGGAGGAACGTCGGCCGTGGCGACGTAGCTCAGGCCGCTTTGTGTCGAGAGCGCGGCGTAGCTGGCCTGGTTGCCGGAGATTTGCGTGATGAGTGGCATAGTAGTGGCCGATGGTTAGTGGCTGGAAGCAGTTTCAAAACCTGGTATGGGTGCCACTGCTGGCTTGCCCAGCAGTGCCAAGCTCGACACAGCACTGCTAGACGCTTCTAGCAGTGGCACCCGACGTTGGTTCATCGCCAGTTTTGAAACTGCTTCTGGTGGTTAGGGTTTAGGGGTTCGGGCGAGCGGGTCGGACGTTAATCTCAGGAATTCAATGCCGCGCCGGTCGCGGGGCCGTGGGGGACCGCCCCATGTTTTCGGATGGCGCGAGATGGATTACGCATCGTCGAATACCGAAAAATGGGACAGTCCCCGGCGTTACTTCACTCGCGCTTGGATCGTCGCGCCGGTCAGCCCTGTGCCGGCCAAGGCCGTGCGCACGGCGGCCAGCACTTCGGCGCAGCCGTCGGCGTCGACTTCGACCGGTTGCGTGTAGCTCATCTGCGGCGTGGCGGCGTCGCGGACGTCGCTTGCCGCGTCGACCGACAGTGCGAGCGCGTGCACGCCCGAGCCGTCGACCAGGCGTTGCGGCACGCCGCGGCGATCGCGCCCAAACATCTGCACGACGGGACTGGTAGTGACGCTGCCGGCCGTGGGGTACTTCAACCGCACTTGCACGGTCGAGCCGAGTCCGGCGACGAACAGCCAGTTCTGTGCCACGCGGGTGACGAGCGTCGGCGCAACAACGGTGCCGGCGGCGACCACGCCGGCATCATTTTCGTCCGTCGTCGGCGCGTTGCAGACGTCAACCCAGTCGCTGACGACCGACACCGGCAACGTGATCTGCCGATAGCCGAGCGCGCTCTGGGTGGGGGAAGTCAGTTGTCCGGTTGGCATGGGAGTACCAGGGAGAAAGGAGAGAGGTGAAAGGTGAAAGGAGAGAGGTGAAAGGTGAAAGGAGAGGGAGGCGAGGCGAGCGGAGGCTTCGAGACTCTCCTCTCCCCTCACTACTCACTACTGACTAACTCTCGTAGCACTGCACCGCGTAGCGCGGGTTCAACACCGCCGCCGCGCCGCGCTCGCTGACCTTGAACCGCAGCACGATGTCTTGCGTGAAGTCGGCCTCGTCGTTCTGCGGCGACTGCACCACGGTGATCGGCCAGTTCTCCATGTAGGCGAACGCCCGACGGAAATCGCCGACGAACCAATACTTCTTGGCGTCGGCCGCCGCGATGCCGCTGGCCACCAGCCGTTGATAGGCCAGGCGGCTCGACTCCACGCGATACCCGCTGATCGGGTTAGGGGCGATGGTCGTGGTCGCCGCGCCGCTCCCCGTGTAGCGGATCTCGGTGGCGTTGAAGATGCGATTTGCCGCGTGGCGATAGCCCGGCATGACCAGCACGGTGTCGGCCGCGACCAGCACCGGCTCGCCGGTCGCCGGATCGGTCAACTCGGCGAGCGTTTGCTCGACGCGATCGACGTCGGTCCAATCGACCAGCTCGTTGCCGGCCAGCTTGTTGATCCAGGGCGTGGCCGCCTGATAGGTGCTGTACGTCGCCCCCTTCCACTTGAAGGGATTGGCCAGCCCGAGCACGACGTCGAGCACTCGCTTCTCTTTGTTGAGGCCGAGCAGCTCGCCCACCTCGGCCGCGCGGCTGAGGACCAGGTTGGTGCGATCGAAGAAGACCGCTTCCTTGGTGACCGGCACGATGAAGCCACGCTTGGTGGTCGACGGCGTTTCGATATAGTCCTCGCCGAAGCCAAGGTTCGGATACGGCATGCCGGGGCGCACCTCGTCGAGCGCGTCGGCCGGGCGGGTGACGCCGGGGATCTTCTCGCCGTCGAAGCGCGTCGGCACGGTGGCGACCAGGCGCGAAGCGACGAAGGCCTCGTGCTGGTAGCTCTCCAGCAAGGTCGAATAGACGAGCTGGCCGGTGATGTTCGAGAAGGCCGAGACGTCGACCGCTCCGCCTGCCTCTTGCAGCGCGACGCCGGCCGAGCTGCGCGGATCGAGCAACCGCACCCATTCGCGGCCGTCGGGCACGAGCCCCTCGGCCAGGTCGCGGAGCGAGAAATCGGTCGGCCGCAGTTGCTTCTCGGCGAGGGCTTCGCTCAAGTGCTCGACGGTCCGCTGCGGGCCGTCGAGCTCATACTGTCGGCGCAATTCGCGGTATTTGATGGTGGGCATGAGAGTGGAGACCTGTGGGGTTGAAAGTCGGTGTTACGGGAGAGTGGCTAGTGGCTGGTGGTCAGTGGTTTGGAAACTGGTGCGAGTGTCCAAGCGGCGATCATCACAACCCTCTCCCCTTGCGGTTGAGGGTGGCGGCACAGCCGGAGGGTGAGGGGTAGCGTGACGCACTGACCACTGGCCACTGACCACGTGCTTACGCCTTGGCTTGCGGGCCGCCGGCCAGCACCGTGCTGCTGATGTCGACCAGCACGCGCGTGGTGTTCGAGGCGTAGCGCTTGGCGACGCGGCCGATCGCCTTGTTCTCGTTGCCGGCGGCCAGGGCGACGACCTTCTGATTCTCCAGCGCGCTAGCGGTTTGCTTGGCCGGCCCGACGAGCGTGCCGAGTTCGAAGGTGGCCGCGGCGCAGTCGAACTCGAACACCCCCTCGCTGGCGACGCGGATCGGGTCGCTGTCTTGCACGGCGTCGCCCGTGCCGCGCGAGCGCTGCATGGCGACCCCCAGGAACGTGTTGTGAAACTCGTTCTGCGTGGTCGCCAGGTCGGTGTTCCAGGCATGGCTGGCGGCGGGCGTCACGTCGCCGCCGGCGGCCTGCTCGACGAGATCGCCGATTTCGATCTTCACCGCCGCGGCGATCGCCTTGCTGATCACCGGCTTGGTGTCGCCGTAGCGCCAACGCATGTTGTCGGACATGGAAAGCTCCTGTAGGGGCTAGGGAATTGGAGTTAGGGGTTTGGAGTTCGGACGAAGGGATAAGCGGCCGAGGATTGCGAGGGATCGACGTGCGTAGCGAACTGCTTTCGAAACCGACCTCCAACCCCTAGCCCCTGATCCCTACGTGATCGCTCGGACAAACTCGCGCAGGCCGCGCGGTGGCGCGGGCACGGCGTCGATCGACTGCTGTTCGCGCGAGCGCGGCAGCGACCTGCCGCCGCCGCTGGTGGGAAAGCGCCGCGCTTCGTCGATCAGCCGCGCGCGGTCGGCCACCATCGCCCGCTGCGTGCGCTCGTCGGGGGCCGCCAGCAAGCTCTCGAAAAACGTGGCGTCGACGAGTCGCGAGGCTGCGGCGTCGCCCGGCTGCGGTTCGGGCAAGCCGAACTCGCGCAACAGCCGCACCGCCTGCTGCCGCCGCGCGGCGACCGCTTCGCGCGCTTCGACCTCGGCCAGGCGCGCTTCGAGCGCCAGCCGGACATCGTGCTCTTCGCTGAGCAGCAGCAGCACGAGGTCGGGACGCGCGGCCCGCAACTCGGCCAAAGTGCAGGCGGCCAGGGGGGGCTGGAGCGCTTCGCCGAGCGCGGCGTGAGAGGGGGGCGCCGTCGAGCTCGGCCGCGACGGGGGAGAACTCGCGTCGCCAGATTGCACTGCCGCGCCCCCCTGGCCTGAGTTGGTATCGCGGGCTTCGAACAGTCCGCGGGTGGTCGCCGGGTCGGCCACCAGGTCGACGCTGTGGACCGCCACGATCGACTCGACGATCGTGCGGCCATCGCGCTGCACGGTGTGAGCCTGCACGTTGTGCGAAAAGCCGACGTTCTCGGGAGCGTGGGTGGCGTCCCACAGCAACTGCTCGGCCAGCGCGTGCCGGGGATTCAAATACAAATCGCCGAACAGCCCGGCGCCGCTGCGCACGTGCACGCCGCGCAGGCGGCCGATGCGATCTTGATAATCGCGGGGCGCGGCCGGGTGCCCCTTGGCGTGATTGACGTTGACCTTGGCCCCTTCGTAGAGCGGCACCGCGGCGGCCAGCGCTTGTGGCAAGTAGCTGCGGCCGTTGTCCGACTCGAGGCCGAGAATCTTCACGCCGCGGATCACGGCCCCCGCGCGATCGACCCGCAGCGTGGCGTCGCGCGAGTGGACGAAATCTTCGACAAGCCCCACGGCGAGCGCTTGGCCGGACTCGGGTGACATCGCGGTTGCCGCGGCGGCGTTTGCCGCGCTGGCGCTCGACGGCGCGGTGAGCGGCTGGCCGGCGGATGCCGTTGCCGCAGTCGCGCGTTGGATGGAAGCGGTGGTCGTCATCGTGTAGCCATTCCTGTTGGACGGAGTTGTTTCATGTTCGTGTGTGTCACTGCTTGCCCGTCAAGCAGTGCCTGCGCTGGGGGTCGCACTGCTTCTGCGAAGCAGTGGCACATGCGCGTAAAAAAAGCCCACGACAAAACGGCCGGGGCGATGCGCTGGCGTGCGGATCGGCCGGGCGATTCTGTGCGGGCTCGCGGGGGATACCTGCCGCCGGCGTGGGGGGCAAGCAGGCTCGGGCGATACCGGGTAGGGGTCAGGGGTCAGGGGTCAGGGGTCAGGGGTCAGGGGTCAGGGGTCAGGGGTCAGGGGTCAGGGGTCAGGGGTCAGGGGTCAGGGGTCAAATTCGGCGCGGCCGATATCGGCCACTACTTCTCGATCCTTTCCAGGCGCTGTCGCAGGTGCTGGATGACGCCATCCTGCACGGCTAGCTCCAACGACAACGTGCCGTAAAAGCCACGTCGCAGCGAGTCGTCCAGCAGCCGCGTCAGGGCCGCTTCGGCCTGACGGAGCTTGGCCTGATTGGTGGCCGATTCGAGCAGCGATGCAGCGTTGGTTGTCATGCTGATATTTGTACAAAGTTTTGATCATTTGTCAAGCAGCGCGAGGCCATTTTCGGAGAGAAACTTCTGGTGTGCGCCCCGGCTACCTGGATTGCGATCAGGCGTCCGCGCCGAGGAACTCCGCCGCATACTCGAGCGCCGCTTGAATGTCGTCCGACGTAAGCGTCGGGTAGCTCTGCAGAATCTCATCGCGCCCGATGCCAGCCGCGAGATTATCGAGAATCACCGACACCATGACGCGTGTGCCTTTGATGCAGGCCGTGCCATGACAAATCTGCGGATCGACGGAAATGCGCTCTCGCCAGTCCATGAAATCGCTCCAGGGGACCGTCACTATTCTACACTACACAGCGAAACCGTCACTGCTCGGCAGTTGCCGCTCCCCGGTGCGCCGCCAGGTTCGCTTGCTCCTGGTCGTAATCGAGCCCGCTCCGCTGCGACCACGTCTGCGGCGAGAGGATGCCGCTGGCCGCTTGAATCCGCGCCACCTGCGCTTCGGCCAGCGGATCGCGCACGGCCAGCGACGGCGCGGCCGCCTGGATCTCGATCACCTCCAGCGACTCGCTCGGCAAACGGCCCGCCGCCACGGCGCGACCCACCACGCGCCACAGCAATTCGAGATCGTCCGCGATCTGCTCTGCCTGCAGACGCTGGAACATCCGCGTGGCAGGCCCTTCGGCCACCATCGTGCTGGCGTAGTTGGCGTTCGAGGCATCGCTGGTGAGCATGAACTCGGGCATGACCAGCCGCGCGGCGATCGCCCGCAGCTCGGCTTGCAGCACGGTGACGTACTTGCCGGCGTCGAGCGCGGCGGCCGGAAAGTCGTACTCGATGCCGCCGGGAGCGTCGAGAATCGTGCCGGGCCCGAAGAGGCGGAAGTTGCCGCTGCGCGCCGCCGTGGGTTGCGACAGGCTCAAGTCGGCGGTGTCGGCGGCGAAGCGTTCGACCGACGCGCGCGTGGCCGCGCGATGGCGGCGGATGAGCGCGATCGCCGATTGGATTTCGGCCACGACGCTCATGTTGCGAAGCAGCTTCTCGGCCCGCCGCAAGTTTTTGCGGACCGGCGCGAACAACGGCAGCCCGCGCTTGACGTTGGCGTCGACGTTGGCCTTGCGATGCTGCAGGTCGTCGGGCGAGAGGAGGTCGCCGTCGACGAAGTAGCCGCGGACCGTTTCGACGTCGGCGCGATCGGCGAGCACCCCCAGCGAGGCGGCCGGATCGTGCGCGTGCTCTGGGGGCGTGGCGAGTTGATCGGGCTCGACGAAGCGGACCCGCGTCGAACCGTCGGCGGCCGTGAACAGCCGCAGCAAGGCCTCGCCATCGCGATCGCGGCGGCGGACCGTTTCCTGCTGGCGGGCGTGCCAGCGATTGTCGAAGACGAAATCATCGAGCAACGTCTGCACGGCGGCGGCCAGATCGGGCGGAGCCGAGCGCCCCTTCCGGACCGTGGCCCGATAGCTGTGCCCCGTGCCGACGATATAGCTGATGCGATTCTCGTGACCGTTGATGGCGAACTCGTTGTGCGTGGCCAGGGCCCGGCATTCGTCGCGCAGCAACTGCAGTCGCGGCTCGGTCCAGGCGACGTGGGCCCTGGTCGCGGCTCGAGAACCCGATCCCAGCGGCAGCCAGGGGCTGCCGTCGCCGTCGAGCAAGGGTTCGAGTGGATCGACAAACTGATTGCCGAGCTCGAGCCAGGCTTCGAGCAGCCGGCTTTCGAGTCGCTGGGCGATCGACGTGGGATCGTGCGCGTTGGCAGCGTTCATGAGGTTGATCCTTTCGTTAGCGATGTGCCGGATGAGTTCGATAGCTAGCACAGCGAATTGTTTTTCTCGCGCAAAGTCGCAAAGGCGCAAAGAGGAAACCACAGGCCGACAAACCGCTCATCGCTTCCAAGCAATGCGGTTTCTTTCTGTGTCATTTCGCGCTTAAGGTGGCTGATCTTCTTCGCTTTGCGCCTTGGCGCCTTGGTGCGAGATCTCATAGTCTTCGTGTAGGCTTCGTGCCCTTTGTGTTCTTGGTGTTTGATCTCCGTTGGCAACGGGCGAGCGCGTCGTTTCTTGGTTACGCGAAGCGGATTTGGTCGCCGAGCCCGTCGTCGGCCGCGCGCTCGTTGACCAAGGTCGCCGCCAGGCGGATGGCCATCTCCAGCGCGTCGGGCCCGTCGTCGTGATCGCCGCAGGGGAACTGCCGCAACTGATCGACGAGCAGGCGGGTCGTCGGCGAATCGCGCTTGAAGCGCAGCCGCTTGCCGGCCAAGAGCGGACCCAAGCGGCGAATGCGGACCCGTTTGTTGACGTGGTTGTGGACCAGCATCGGCGGCACATGCGCGAGCCCTCGACGCCGGAATTCGCCGAGCAACAAATCGCCGAGCAGCTCCTGAAACTGATTGGCTTCGATCCCCAGCAGGTCGGGCTGAAACCGCCGATAAAGCTCGACGGCCGTGGCGACCAGCTCGGCGACCGGCAGGCGCCGCAATTCGGCCTCGACGAAATACACGCCCGACGGATCGAGCGCGACGAAGACGAAGGCCGCGTAATCGCCGCGACGGGCGTCGTGACCCTGGCTGGGGTCGATCGCCAGAGCGCGGACCACCGGCGCGAAGGGCCAGCGCTCGAACCAGATCGCTTCGCCGAAGTACTCGGCAGGCCACTCGGCGCGTTCGGCCGGCCAGGGATTGCTCTGTTTTTCGCGATCGAAGGCTGCTCGGCCCGACTCGGCGCGCAGGCACATCAGCGTGTAAAGATCCTCCTGCTCGGGCCACAGCAGCAGGCTGCCGGCGTGCAACCGCGCCTGATGATCGAGATAGAACTCGCGGGCCGCCCGGCGGGCGTCGGCGCGCTGGCCATCGGTGTAGATCTGTTCCCACTGTTCCCACAACGCCAGGTCGTCGGGCCAATGCTCGACGGCGCGAAACACGCGCGACGTCCAGCCGGCGTTCTTTAGCAGGTCGAGCGCCAGCGCGTCGGGATGCAGGGCCGTGGCCAGATGCAGCAAGTTGGTGCGCTTTGTGCCGGCCGGCAGCAGCGCGCCGTGAAACCAGCGCCGCGCCAGCTCGCGGGCGTGAGCCGATTCGATGTGTCGATCTCCCTGCAGATCGTCGCAGACGATCAACGTGGGGCGCGAATCGCGATAGCGCCGCCCGCGCAGCCGCTGCCCTGTGCCATAGGCTTCGATCGCCACGCCGTTGGGCAATCGCACGGCGCCGACGCGCCACAGCGGACCGCGGCCGACGGCGGCGGGGTAAGCCGCGGCCAAGAGCGGATTGTCGAGCAGTTCGGCTTTCACGTTTTCCAGGTGCAGGTACGCCTGCTGACGGGTGTCGGAAACGATCCAGATGTACGACTCGCGGGCTTCGAGCGCCATCCGCAACGGATAGGCCAGCGAGGCGAGCGTCGACTTGGCGGCGCCGCGCGGGCCGATGATGTTCAGCTTCCAGCCGCGCTCGAACAACCGGCGCTCGAGCTGATCGGCGAGCCAATGATGCAGGCTCGACGACGGCAGTTGAAAGTGATTCGGCAGATAGCGGCGTCCCCAGGCCAACAGATCGCCGACTTCGTCGTGCTCGCTGCGGCGACGCATCATTTGCGCGACGGTCGCCTTGACGAACGCGCCCCAAGTGGGGAAGCAGCGCTTGGCGTCGGCGGGATCGACCGCGTCACGCTCGCGACGCGGCGCAGGCAAGTTCACTTCTTCTTCCGCCGATCCGGGGCGTGTAGTTCCCGTCCTCGTTCGCGCAGCGCGGAGAGCAACTTCTCACGCTCGGGCCCCGCGGCAACGTGCTGTTCGACCAGTAAGGCGACCTCGCTCAGAAACGTTCGCGCGTCTTCGGCGAGCACCGAGTTTGGCGGACGGCGCGCGTAGCGTTCGGGATACAGGCGCTCGAGCAGCCAGCAGGCGGCGCGCCAGTTCTTTTCCCAGGCCGCTTCGATCGCCTGGAGGGCGCGGCCCTCGAGCTCGCCGGCGGCTTGGACGACCTGCTCAAGCAGCTCGGGGTCTTGCTCGAGCGTCTCTTGAACGTCGGCCAGCGAACAGTTCGCCATGCGGGCAGCGGTCACCTGTGAGCAGCCGAGGCCGACGAATGCGAGGATTTGTCGGCGCTGTTTTTCGTCGAGGATAGTCATTTGTCTCCTCCAGTCGCGTTTCTACGCCCACTTACAGACCGCCTTGGCTCAGCAGGGAGGAAGCAAACTGGTCGAGCTGTCCCAAGTATTCGAACGAGGCGACGGCGCGGCCGGCCGCGTCGCGATAGTTGGCGGCCGGCGCCGCGCGTGGCTTGCGCGCGGCACGTTGATCGACGAATCGCCACCGCGGCGAACGCCGGCAATGAGCCACCAACGCGCGATGCGACGCCGTGACGCTCAACCGCTCGCCGCGCGCCAGGTGCCAGTCGCCGACCGCTTCGGCCATGGCCGCGCCGATGCCCAAACCTTGATAGTCGGGCAGGGCCACCAACCGCGAGATGCGCCAATGCCGGCGGCGGCCAATGATCGAGACCGTGGCGCAAAACGCCGCCGGTTCGGCTTCGCTCACCGCAGGCGGTTCGAGACGACACAAGGCGACGAACGGGCGGGCGACCGCGCTCAATTGACCACTCAAATAGTGATGCGGCGCAAACATTCGCCACGCACGCCGAGCGCAGCGATAGAGCTCAAGCTCGAGCCGCGGACGCCGAAGAGACCCTCGGGCAAACTGCCGGGTTCGCGTGTCGAGCACCCAATCGGGCTCGAGCCAGGCGGCCACGTCGTCGTGACCGGTGACCGCGACGAGCCGGCAACGGATACGATTGCTTCGCAAGGCACGGGTCAGCGCGGCCGAAGCCAACTGCGCCGCGCGGCGATCCACGACGCTCGTGAACTCGTCGCAGACGACCGTCGCTTGCTCGTCGTCGCAATGAGCCGCCAGCGCGCGGGCCAGGTCGCAGCGAAACCGCTCGCCGCCGCTGAGCACGTGGTAAGGCTTGATCCAGGCGGGGGCCGAGCCGAGCCCGACTGCCGTCAGCAAACCGGTCGCGCGCGTCGTCGGCAGATGCGCAAAGGCATCGATCACCGCGCGATCGGTCGGCCACGGCACCGGTTCGACGAGCGCGGCGCCGAACAATTGACGGGCGATCGTCGTCTTGCCGCTGCCCGACGGGCCGACGATCAGGCCGATCCGCCAGTCGGGCTGCCGCGCTTGTGGCGCGATCCAATCGGGGACGTCGAGCGAGAACCGCTCGGTCAAGCGTTCGGCCAGCGGCACGTCGAACATGCCGGCGACTTGCGCCACGGCGAACGACGGCCGCACCGGACAACTCACGACAAAGTCAAGACGCGGCATTGGTGCCCCTCGGCGGTGAGGCGTTCGTACAGCTCGCGCTGCTCGGATTCCGACCGGCAATCGACCACGAGCTGATAGGTGGCGCGGAAGGTTTTGTCGCGCGCGGCGCGCGACGAGCACTTGTCGGCGCGCGACGACGATGACGCTTCAACGGCGGCGTTCTGGTTTGCATCGGGATCGTGTGGCGCGTGATCGATATCCGTTTCGCGCCGCGCGAGCAGGTCGTCGAGCGAGCGCTGCGAGTGTCGCTCAAGAACTTCGTCGACGACGGAGCGCAGTGATTCATGTCGCAGCTCGATGTCGGCCAGCAGGGAGGCCAGCCGCTCGCGATGAGTGCTTGCCAGCGCCGCGATCGGATCGTAGACCGCCAGCAGCTTGTCGGCCTCGTCGTCCGAGAGATCGACGACCAGCACGGGGAGTTCGGCCGTGGGGAGCGTCTCGGCCCGCAGGTGACCGTCGACCAGTTCGAGCGAGCCGTCGGCCAGCGGCCGCGCGACCAGCGCGCCGACGAAGCCGACTTCGTCGAGCGCCGCGCGCAGCGCGCTGACTTGGGCAGGCGGGTGGCCGCGCCAGTTGCGCGGGTTAGGGCGCAAGGTATCGGCGCGGACGCGACGAAATTCGACGACGCGATCGCGAAACATGGCAGACAGCAAACCAGCGACCGCTAGTGCACGACGACCAACGGATTGACGATCAGGCGCCGGCCCAACAAGCCGGGGCGCACGACCACGGCCGGTGCGTCCACGATCGGCGGCGCCACGATCAACCCGCGACGCGCGACAAGCGGCGCGGCAATGACCGGTCGTCGCACGACCAACGGGCGGGCGACGACCACCGGCCTCGGAGCGATAACCAGCGGCGAGGGCACGACGCGACCACGGACGACAACCGCCGGCAGGCCAAACGGGCCGACAATCGTGGGATCGCAGGCGCGCGCTTGGTGAGCAACGCCTAGCAGCAGGAATGCTAGCGAGATAGTGGTGAGTAGCTTGCGCATGGTGGGTCTCCTTTGAAGCAGTTGCCAGTTTCCGATGTTCAGTTGTTAGTGATGGGTTTTGGCAGAGGGCTTTCGCGGCTGATATCACGGCTGCGCGCACCCCAACTGCTCTAAGCGTGGGCCGGCGCGTGGCGCTACGACATTCAGGAGAACTGCAAAGTCAAGCACGCGTTTCGGGCCGGTGCGATTTGGCAGGCAGTCAAGTTGGCGAGCCGAAAGTGCATCAGGCCCCGACTTTGCAGTCCTCCTGCTACTACTTTGCCGCGAAGGCTTTGACGAACAGCAGCAGCTCGCCGTCGGCCAACGGTTCGGCGTCTTTGGGCATGCGCCGAGTCGCATCGCCGCTGCTGACGCGCGCGAGCATCGCCAGCAGTCGGTCCTTGTCGAGCGCGGCGATATCACCCGCCAGGTTCAAGCCGCCGGCCGGGCTCTCGGCGTCGTGACACGTGGCGCAGCGGGTCGCCACCAGCGCCGCGAAGCGCGGTCGCCAATCGAGCGAGGCTTCAGGCGCAAGACTTGCCGCCTGAGCATCCGCCGCAGTCGCAGACGGGTCACCCGCCGACGCGCTCCCTGGCCCTGAGCTTTTCGAAGTGGCCGAGGCATGATACGTCGCTTCGGTCTTCACTTCCTGCGGCGCGATCGGCTGCAACGCTTCGAGCACCGCCAACTCGCGGGCGGCCTGCGCGAACGTTTGCGCGATCGCCTGTTGACCCGCCTGGGCCTGGCCGAGCAATCCTTGAGCTTGGGCGGTCGCCGCGGCGCCGTGCTCTTGGGCTTGCGTCGCCAGTCGGGTGGCGCGTTCCATCAACGCTTCGACGTCGAGCGGTTGCGGCGTCACCGTGGCGAACGATTGCAGCGAGTACCCTTGCTGGCCATGGCCATACACGGTATTGCCGCGCTGCAGCGAGTAGTCGCCGGCGTAGTTACTGGACAATGCCGACTGGCCGAACAACTGCGTGATGCTCTCGGTGATGAACGCCCATTCGGCTTTCTTGCCAGCCAGCGTCGCGATCGCCTGGCCGGCCGAATAGCTCGGCGAGACGGTCGCGGCCGGAGCCTGCACGCGGTAGAAGCAGCCGTTGCGCTTGACCCAGTAGTCGGTCGCGCCAGCGCGCGATCCGTTGCTGATGTTCAGCACTGGCCCAAGCAACAGTAGCGCGACCGCCGCGATACCTTGGCGAAGCATGTCGGTTCCTTTCGTTATTTCCAGACTCGCACGTAGTCGATCTGCAGTTCGCAGGGGAATTTCGTCGTGGCGTCGGGCGTGGGCATGCCGGCGTTGCCCGGCGGCGCGATCGCCAGGTTCAAGTTCAGGTGCATCGGCTTGCTGGCGACATGTGCGCCGGTCAGCCGTTTGATCTCGCGGCCGTCGAGGTACCAGACCAACACGCCAGGCTGCCACAACAGCCCATAGACGTGGAAGTCGGCGGTGAGATCGACTTCGGCGTCGAAGTACGTGGGATCGGCTTGCTGCTTGCCGCCGGCGGTCCAGTGATAGTTGGGCCAGGTGAGTCGCGGCTTGTAGCCATTGGCTTCGAAGATGTCGATCTCCGGCGGCCACTTGCGATCTTCGGGATAGAGCCAGAACGTCGGCCAGGTGCCGGGGCCAGTCGGCCATTTCAAGCGGGCTTCGAAGAATCCATACGCTTGCGAGAACTTGCCAAAGCTCGAAATCACGCCGCTGCGGTAGCGACCGCCGGGGCGGGCCGGCGCCTCGCAACGAATCGTCAGCAGGCCGTCGGCTACCTTGAGCTGCTCGGGAAAGTAGTCTTGCAGCTCATTATTAATGACGGTCGGTGTCCAGAAGTACTTGGGGCTCCACTTCGCGCCGTCGAGCGCCGAGCCGGTGAACTCGTCGGCCAATGCGAGTTGCCACTCGTGGTTGTCGACGCCGATCGTCGGCACCGGCTTCTGCCCGCCGATGCCGAGCTGCTTTTCGACAGCGCGGAGCCGCTCGTCGAGCTCCTGAATCGAGGGGAGCTGGGCCCGCGCTGCGAGCGGAAGTGCCATTAGCAACGAGAAGATGATAGCGCTGGTTTTCATGAAGGCAGTCAGGGGTTAGGGATCAGGGATTTGGGGCTAGGAATTCGTGTTCTTGATTTTTCGCTCGCCGGCCGTTCTAGCCACTAGCCACTACATGCAGTCCGTTGGGCTGTCGGCCTTCGATGGCCAGGGCGACGTCGGCTTCGGCACGATTGTTCAGCACGCCGACGAGCAGCGTCTGTCCGGCGGCGCCAGCGCCTAGCGGGATCGTAACATCACGAACTTCGCCCGGCTGCATGCCGCCGACGCCCCCGCCGCGAATCGTCTGAAATTGACCGCCGCGCTCGAGTCCAATGCACAGGTCTCGCTCGACATAGACCGGCAGTGTGCCGGCGTTGGTCAGCGAGACGCGGACCGTCCGCCAATCGGCGTCGACCGCTACTTCGCGCACCACCAGCCGGTAACCGATTTGTCGCAGGGCCGCCTGCACGGCGCCGAGCGATCCGCTGGGGACCGCGCTCAGCTTGTTCTGCAAATAGGCGACGTGACTGGCGCGGGCGAAGTCGAGCGCGCGGCCGACGACCGACGCCCCGCCCCAACCATTCATCGTGCCGGCCGGCTCCATCCGCACGGGGGCTTGCTTCCAGACCTGGGGAAACCGCGCCACGATCCGGTCGTAGAGCTGCGGATGGTTCCAATTGAAGTCTCCCCAACTGTCGCCTCCCCAGCCGCAACCTTTGCTGAAGGCGTACTCCAGCGCGTCGAGCGGCCAGAACGCGCCCACGAGCACCTTGATGCGAGTGAACGTGCCGACGTACAGATCCACGAGCCATTTGAAGGTGTCGAGCGAGACCGCCGGCAGATTGATGCGGTTTTCTTCGCTGAACTCGCCCCACGGTCCGCGATGACCGATGTCGATCAAGTCGACGCGCGACGGATCGTTGAGCACCGTGGCCAGGTTGACGACCAGGTTCGTTACCGCGCCGCGCACTCGCGCGTCGTTCAAGTCGGGCTGCCAGCGCCGCGCGCCGCCGTAGTTCGTCCACCAACCGGGGAGCGCTTGATAGGCGGCCGGCCCGGCGTCGTTGTTCCAGGTCATCACCCGCGTGGCGAAGAGCTGGCCCGCCTGTTTGGCGGCGGCCAGCCTATTGCGCAGCAGATCAAGCGAGTAGACGCCCAACTGCGGTTCGAGGGCCGACCAGTTCAGCCGATCGTAGCAACTGCGCGAGGCGACCGGCTCGTGGCGATCCTCGCCCGCGGTCTGATGAAACGTCTGCCAACCGAAGCCGGGGTTGGAGGGCAACTCGGCCAGCTCGCGCGGGCGGAACACCTGGCCGGCCGCTGGCGGAACCGGCGACGGAGATGGCGGCTCGGGCTCCGGCGTGGCGATCCCCAACGCGCGCTCGATGGTCGTGAGCCGCTGGTCATGTTCCGCCAAGGTTGCCTGGACGTCGTAAATGGTCATGGGTTAGTCAGTCGCTGGTTGAGATTCGTTGTCGCTAAGTGGTGCGAACTCTAGTGTGCGAATCGTTCCTATGAGTTTTCACTGCTGGACAAGCCAGCCGTGGCAACCAACGCCGTTAACCATCTGAAACGTGGAAAATGGGTGGCCCAGCCGCTTGCCGGCTGGGTCGCGAAGCGACAAGAAGCCTTCTAAAGCCGACGCGCCTGACAGGGGTCGCGCGGCATGTGTAGCTTCTTGTGGCTGCGCCACCCGGCTGCGAGCAGCCGGGCCACCCATAGGTCTCCCAATCAAAAGGGTTAACGGCGAAGAGTGGCACCCCATCGATCTCCTGAACTGCTTCTCTCTGTGGCATTGGTTATTCGGCGGCGCTGTTATTCGGCGGCCTCTGTGGCAACCTCTGCCGCAGGCGCGTCGTTCCATAAGTGCGCGACGCGAGCGGCCGCCTCGGCGTAAACGGCTTCCCACTGTTTGCGCGACATCGGGAACCGCTCGATGTCGATCAAGTGAACATCGTCGGGTTGTTGCGGCGGCAGTTGCTCGATCGACTCCAAACCGAGCTCGAGCGCGGCCCGCGTGGCGGTCACTTCGTCGTACACGTAACTGGCGAAGACGTCGGCGGTCCAGGCCGAGGCAGTCGGCACGTCGCGGCCGCCGGTCGACAGAAAGACGGCGTGCGCGTGCGTGTCGCGGCCGAGGTTCAGGGCGATCGTCAAGTCGCCGAGATACAGCCCGGCCAAGAGCGACAAGGTCGTAGCATCGTTGAGCTCCGTACGGTGAGCCGCGCCGGTCGCCGGCGAGTAGTCGCCCAAAATGTCTTGCCCGGCCGCCAGCCGTTGCCGCACTCGATCGCGGATATCGAGCCAGCCGTCTTGCTGCCCGTGGCAGCGGATGCACGACAGCGGTGGATTGAGCCGCGGCAAGCCAGGCGATTGAATCGTTTTGTCGGCGGCGAGATTCGGCGGCGCTTCGTCGACGAGCCGCCCCTCGGCGTCCCACAACGTGAACTCATGGTGGCCGCTGGCCAGCGTGACGATGATCTCCTGGCCGCGGAACTTGTGCCCCAGCAGGTTGCGTTCGGCGTCGAACTCGGCGTTGCCCTGATCTTCTTCGAAGATGTCGAAGGTGATCGCGGCGAGACCGGCGCCGCGCGTGGGGGCCGGACGGGTGCTCCACGCCAGCACGATCGAACCGGGCGAGCCGGTCGGCTGCCGCGGCGCGACCACGGCCCGCGCGATATCGCGATTGGCGCCGATCGCCGCCACGTCGAGCCCGCGTAGCTCGAGATAGCGATCGCGCGCCAGCGGCGGATCGCCGGCCAGCCCGCGGAAGTCGTAATAGCGACCGCCGTTGATCTGTTGCATCGCCACGGCAATGTAAGCGTCCGGTCCGTCCATTCTTGGCGCGTGGTTTAGTCTCAGGGGAATCTTTTTTTCCCTTGTGGTGGAGCACGAGCCATGGCCCGATCGGCAAGCAGCGTTCTGGCTGCGCAGTGGCGGGAGC
>JBFXAH010000044.1:0-27470 GCA_050184475.1 Pirellulales bacterium
CAGCCTTTCGTCGCCAGCCATTTTTCGCCGTGACGAGCGCGCGACAAGTGGACAGAGCATCAAACTTGTGGCGAGGAGCGTGCAAGCACTAGACCTTGCCGTCAAAGTGTGATGCGATTGCCCTGCTCCCACCCCGGCCTCGCAGAGGCCAGCTACAGAAAACCCTCAAGCCTCAAGCCTCGCCCCTCAACTCTCTCACTCTCCGGCCTCACTGCGGCCGGCTACAGATTCTCCTCACCACTCACTTATCTCTCCTCACTCCTCACTCCTCTCTCCTCACTCAACCCCCTGGCCTCTGCTCCTCCGCTCCTTCCTCAACGTCGCCGACGAATTCTGGCCGCTGGTGCTCGGCTGGCTCGTCGCCGCCCTGCGACCCCGCGGGCCGTACCCCGTCCTCTGTCTGCACGGCGAACCCGGCAGTGCCAAGAGCACGGCCGCCCTCATCCTCCGCTCGCTGGTCGACCCCAACGCCGCCCCCTTGCGCGGCGAGCCCCGCGAAACCCGCGACCTGATGATCGCCGCCGCCTGGGGGCATGTCGTCTGTCTCGACAATCTGTCGCGGCTCCCCGACTGGCTGTCGAACGGCCTGTGCCGCTTGAGCACCGGCGGGGGCTTCTCCGCCCGCACGTTGTTCGCCGACGACGTCGAGACGGTCTTTTCGGCCAGCCGCCCGACGATCTTGATCGGCATCGAGCATCTGGCGACGCGTGGCGACCTGGTCGATCGCTCGCTCGTCGTGCCGCTGCCGCCGATCGACCCGTCGTCGCGCCGCCCCGAAGAAGACCTGCTGGCCGACTTCGCCCAGGCGGCCCCCGCGATCGTGGCGGGCCTCTGCACAGCGGTCTCGACGGCGCTACGGAATCTGCCGACCACCCGGCTGGCGTCGTTGCCGCGAATGGCCGACTTCGCCCGCTGGGCGACGGCGGCCGAACCGGCGCTGGGCCTTTCGTCCGGCGAGTTCCTGGCGGCCTACGACGCCAACCGCCGCGCGGCGCACGAGCTGATCCTCGAAGAGCACCCGCTGGCCGCCGCCGTGCGCGACCTGGTCAAGCCGGGCGAAACCTACCGCAACACGGCCTTCTGGCTGCTGCTGAAACTTCGCGATCGGGCGTACGAGCACGAGCGCGCCGATTGCCAGTGGCCGCGCAGCCCGCGGGCGTTATCGAGTGCCTTGCGACGTCTGACCCCGGCCCTGCGCGAAGTGGGAATCGAAGTGGAGTTTGTGCGCGAACCCGACCGCAGCCGCCAACGGGTGATCAGCATCCGGCATGCACCCGAGGAGGGCTCCGATGCCTCAAAACGTGACTGATCGAAGTTCCCCAACGCGATGCGCGAGGGTTAACCTCAGCAACTGCCAAAAAAGCAGCGCGGGCCAGCGAATTCCGGTGTTACCGTGACAATCGCTAGAAAAAATATCGCTGCAAACCCTTTTGCTGCAACGCATTTTGCGAATACCTATTGCGGCACTCTCTCGAAGAGAGAGAGTTAAAGTAAGCGCAGCGTGACAATGCCATGAAAAAGGAGTGCAAGATGGTAAGGACGAACGGTGAAGGGGAGCTTATCGCGATTCTCGCGAACGGAGTGCACACTTCATCCGAGTTGATAGATCGGTTGGTACGTAGCGGCCGCAGTCCACAGAATGCGCGCCAAGTCCTTAGCCGCCAATCCAAACGAAAAGGGATATGGCGATCACAGAACCTACGGCTTCCCCGTGATGAACGCCTGTTCGCCGATGGACGGGGAGTCGGAAGCCAGCCATTTTTTTTGCAAGTCGGCGCAAAGCTCCTTTCGACGAATCGCCACGGGCTCGCCAGGATCATCGGAGCCCTCGGAGCCCATGGGCTCCTCCATCGCATCGATTTGATGCGACTACTCGCGGTCACACCGCCGTCGGACGTTTTGCCAAATCAAGCACGGCGGGGCCCTTCGTATGAAAGTGAGCTTCGCTCCCTTGAAGAGCTTGGAGCAAGAGTAATTCAACGCGGGACAGCGCTCGAGTCACTGATTGCACCCTGCGCGATCCTTCCCGACGGTGACTTGGACGCACTCGCAACATCAGCGATAGAACACATTCGCTACGAGTCGCTTCTCGCGCGTATCCTAACCGAACGGCTCCGTCGCCAGAATCTACTTTCGTGGAATCGCATCGAGGTCCCACAAATCGAAAAGCCGTACGTGACCTTCAACGGACAGATCTTTTCAGCATACGGCTTTTCCTTCCTCGGGCCGCTGAAGCGCTGGAAAGAAGGCGCAAAACAACCGACGCCGTGCCCTGTCGTCATCGACTGCTATCACAGTGTTTGTTCTCTACCGCAGGTAGAGTCGTTTCTTCAGAGGATCAAGCGCGCGACAATTCGGCGTCGCAAGCAGCAACCAGTCATCGGTATTATCGCTGCGCGAGACTTCCATCGCGACGCGTGGGACAAAGCGCGCCGCGAGTCGCTAATGACTGTGAGCTTCCGACAGATGTTCGGTGACGAAGCCCTCGACGCCATGGTCGAAGTTGAACGTCTTCTCGGCGGCCTCAGCCAATGCAAGCCCCAAGACTCCCAGAACCGATTCACCGAAGTGACGAAACTGATGGAGGAACTTAAAACAAATCCCGTGATCGCCGACTTGCGCGCCATTGGTCTTGAAGCGTTGTGCGCGTTGATCTTGCAATCCCAGGGATTTGCATCGCCCGAGTTAGGGCGCGTAGTCCCTTGGATGGACACGACGCGTGACGTGGACGTGTTCTCCATCGGTGGCAGCGACGAGCTACGCATTGTCGAATGTAAGGCGTACCATCGCCGGAAGTCGCTGCTCGATTCAGACGTCAGCAAGTTTTTCACCGAAACCGTTCCAGCACTTAAGAAATGGCTGAGGGGAAACGATCGACACTTCTCTCGGTGTACCGCCGAGATTTGGACCACGGGCCCTAAAGGCAAGAATGCCGAACTAGCGCTGTCGGAACTAAAGCCGCCGAATGGTGACGCGTGGAGGATCCGGCGGATGGACGATATGCACCACGAAATCCCCAATCGTATCCGTGACCGAGGTGTGAAACTTCTCAAGACGATTGCTTTAGTAGAGTCGGAGGTAGGAGACGAGGACGGTTGCGATCTGTAGAGTAAAGAGTCGCGTGGAGGGCATTCAGTGATTAACATCCCCCAAGAAATCAAGCACTGGCTTCGCGATGTTTTTCGGCGGGCAGGTGTCCTGGCCTCCGCCAAGCTCACGCACAATCCATTTGCCTACGAGGAACACCTCGATATCTCAGTCGTTGAGTGTTTGCAGCAGGTAGCAGTCCCAGTTCAGTTTTCCGGTGGCTGGACAGTCCACATCGACACCCACTTCCTTGGGAAAGTGCCAATGTTTGGCAACTTTGAGGTTGCCGACATTGGAATCCTGGTGATCTTCCGCACTGCATCAAGGTTCGTGCGATCAAAAGTCGCGTTGCTTCAGTCGAAACGATTGTATCCGTTGGGATTGCGCGTCGAGACGGAGAGCCAACGACGCAGGCGATACGGAATTGGCTTTGGTCGACTTTTCGCCGACGATAACGACTTCGGGGAACTCGTCTCGTCTAGGAAAGTAAAATTCGCCAAGACATCCACATATAAGGCTTTGCGTGGACGTAGCCAGCAGACGACGGTAATTGATGATTACGAGAAGCACACCCAGATTCCGGTGTATTACCTTCTTTACAATCCATTTGTGATTCCGCACACAGTTCATGTCCCAGCGCCTCCTTTCAGCGGAGAACCGAACGAATCGGATTGCCATGTCGGGGCGAGAGTAGTTCCCGCTGCAGACATGCATCGCTTGCTTCGGTCGTCGACTAGGAGCCCTTCTTACTCGCAGCTCGTCTCGAAGCTCCCCAAATTATTCAGCGCTCCCGAAGACCGTGGTGGTTGGACGTTGGAAAAGTTCGTCGTCGATTTGCTTTTGCAGTGCAAGGTCGGTCGCGTAACTGATGTTCGAAGTGATGAGGGGCTATTCAGGGTTTTCTATCGTCGTAGTGGTCCAATGGCCGCGGCGCTTTCGGTAACCATCGACGCGCCCGCTGAATTCGATTGGTCGGTGGTGCCGGATGGGGATTGATGATCGCTATCACGTTAGGCGATCAATTTGGCCGCTTTGGTCCGACAGCGCGACACTCCGACACAGGATCCGAATTCAAAGTGCGCTGTAACACCCGGACGCAAAACGCTTGGACCCGGACGCAAATCGGACGCAAAATCGGACGCAAAATCGACAGGTGTTACACGCCCCAACCTGAGCCCGCTAATTGATTTACGGCCCAATATTAAAAACTACGGACGCATCGGACGCAAAATTCCGGACATGGAGAGAGAGAACAGGTAGGGAGCAGGGGTCAGGGATCAGGGGACATATGGAAGACAAGTCAGATCACCGTGGGGAACTGCGGGGCGAACGTGTGCTTCACCGCTTCGATCCCCCGCCGCAAACAGAGCACGTCGCCACCCATGATCAGAAACCGGCACCCCTTGTCGACCGCGCGGGCCGCGTACGACTCGTCGGCCGGCAACGTCCCCCAATGTTTGCCGTGATGCCGGCAGGCGGCCGCCACCCGATCGATCGCCTCCCACACCTTGGGGTGACCGACCTGGCCCAAGTGCCCCAGCGCCTGGCTCATGTCGCTGGGACCGAGGAACAGCAGGTCGACGCCGTCGATGGCCGCGATCTCGTCGACCTCGTCGAGCGCCCCCAGCATCTCGATCTGGATGCTGACGAAATGCTCGCGGTTGGCGTCTTCGGCGAACTGCTGCTGCGTCTTGTGCGTGTAGTGGGCGTCGCGGCCGCCGGTGTTCATCCCCCGGATGCCGCGCGGCGCGAACTTCGCCCAGCGGACGAACGCCTCGGCCTCGGCCGCCGACTCGACGCGGGCCGCCATCAGCCCGCCCGCCCCCGCTTCGAGACATTGCGTCGCCAGGCTGTAGTTGGTCGGCGCCATGCGGACGAAACAGTCGAGGTTGTTGGCCCGCGCGCAGACCGCCCCCAGGCAGATCTGCTCGTAGGTCAGCCCGCCATGCTCCTGGTCGAGCCAGAAGCCGTCGTAGCCGCCGGCCAGGCCGAACAGGTCGATCACCACCGGATGGACGGTGCGGGCGATCGAAAAGACCCGGATCAGATGGTCCTTTTGTGCCAGCAACTGCTTGAAAGTGCGGATCATGGCGGCTCGGTGGGTCGGAGTGGTGGTGGGCGGAAGAATGGTTGCGGTTCGGCGGCTGGGACAGGGTGGCGACGGTGCTGCCGGGGCGGCCGGCGGTGGTTGGGCGCCGGACGGTGGCTTGTTGCCTGGTCGGTGCCGGGTGCCCAGCGTCACTGCCCGGTGTCACTGCCTGGCGGAAAGTGAGTCTGACACTTGGGTTACGGGGGGTCAAGCACCAGCCGGCCGCGGCCGGCCCGGCGGTGTCGGAGTTCGGCTGATTTGGGAAAGGAATAATTTTCTGCAAAACCGGTGAACCAAACGGTCGATCGGCTGTCTATACCAACACAAGCCGCCCTCGCGGGCGGTGCGCTTGCCGGCCTCGCCCGCCGGCGGCCGTGGACCGGGCAGCAGTTAGCGACAGCATGGGCCTGCATTCGGGTGCCACTGGCTCCGCCAGTGCCCGGATCGGCCGAGAATTCGCCCACTTTGGTGGTGGCGAGTTTCGACGGCGGGGTCGGATGCTGTCGGCTAACGAGCCGGTGGCCACGTTGACGCACCGACCGTTGGATGTCAGGCTTGTGCTAGCGAGCGGTTCGCGGCTGGCGGCTCTCCGATTCGGGGAGCGGGCTGGCGGGCTGCTCGGCAATTTGTAAGTGGTTCTATTCTCTCGAACCGCGCGGAAGCGCAGGAATTTTCCGATGCGTAACACGATCAATGCATGCTCGACGAGCCGTAGCCTTGGTTTGAACCAAGTGCGCTGCTTCGAAGCCGGCAGCCGTGATCGCGATACGCATACGCTTTCGCGACCTCTGGACGCATGGCGATCGTATTCGGCGATTTGCCATGCCGCCGGCGTGCTAAAGCACGCGGCCAAACGCGCCTTGCGCGGCAGGACCTTACTCGCGGCCATGTTCGATGGCGCGATGCCGGTTACCGCCGCGGTCGGACCGCAGGTTCGACCGGCGCCGTGGGGGTCCGTCGTTTCAGGCTAGGGCTTTGGCCCCGGTTCTGACAACACGGCACCTCGACGACGCCCTCGGCCGGCCGCCCGCCGCACGTGAGCGCTAGGCTCTCGTTGTCGGTCGGCGATCGATCGCGGTGTTCGTCGAGTACCCCTTGGGCTCGACGCGTTTGGTTTGCCACACGTCGGCCGCGCGGTGCATCCCCCGTTTGCCCCGTGGCCGTCCGCCAGAGACCTCCCCCAGATTTCGAGAAGAATTGCCATGCGACTTTTGGATCGACCGAATCGCCGCGACCTCGAGAACCTGACCGTGGCCGAGCTGGTGCGCGCGGCCCAGGAGCACGACCGCGAAGCCTTCGGCCTGCTGGCCGAGCGCTACGAGCGGGCCGTCTACGCGACGGCGCTGCGCCGGCTGCGCAATCACGCCGAGGCGCAGGAGCTCGTGCAAGAGGTGTTCGTGCAGGCGCTGCGCAAGCTGCGTCAGTTGCGCACGCCGGAGTGCTTCGGCGGTTGGCTGCGCTCGATCACCGTGCGCATGGCCATCAACCGGGCTTCGCGCGCGCAGCCGGCGCTGGCGACCGAGCCGGCGACCTTGGCGGCCACGTGCGTCGAGACCCGCACGCCGCTGGCCGACGCGCTAGATAACGAGCGGCGCCGCGAGGTTCGCAAGAGCCTGCGGCGGCTGCGGCCGCTGGACCGCGAGACGCTGCTGGCGTTTTACGTCAAGGGACACTCGCTCGTGGAGATGAGCGATAACTTTGCGTCGCCGGTGGGCACGATCAAGCGGCGGCTGCACGTGGCCCGCAAGCGGCTGGCCAAGGAACTGGCCGAGATGTCGGTTGCGTAGCCGCGGCCGAACGACGTTGGCCCCCCCCAAGCGCTGGCGAGGGACGCTTCACGGCGATCCCTCGCCGGCGCGGCGGGCGGGATTGCGGTAAGCGTGAAAGGCAGAGTGAGGATTAGTTCGGCGGCGTTGGTTAGTTCGACGCGCGGAGTGAAATCAGTTCGGCGGCGCTGTGTGCGTTTAGTTCGGCGCGGCGGCGCTGCTGGCGGCGGCCAGCGCCTCGCGAGCAGGCGCTAGTGCGCTTTGCGCCCAGGGCCGATCGCCGTAGAGCGCCAGCAGGCTCGTCCAGATCTGCCGCGCGGCGGCGGGTTGCGTCGCCTGCAGCTCGGCGGCGCGGGCCAGTTGCCGCTGGATCTCGGCGATGTCCTGGGCCGTAGCCTGCTCGGCCAAGGGTCGCAAGCGATCCAATTGCCGGCGGGCCAGCTCGACCAGCCGGCGGTCGTGATCCGCCGCAGCGGCGTCGGCCGCGTCGCTCGTGCCGGCGGCGGTGATTGTTTCGGCGGCGGAGGTTTCGCCGTACAGCGTCAGCAATGCTTCGAGCCGGGTGACCGCTTGTTGCGGCCGGTCGTCGGCCGTGAGCATCGCTTCGCGATAGGTTCGCTCGACCGGCGAGCTCTCGGACGGCAACGAGCCGCGACGGCTCTCGCGGGCCAGTCGCCGGGCCAGCCGGTCGAGTTCCAACTGCTCGACCAGGGCGCGAACTTCGGGCGCTCGCGCGTCGCGGGCGAAGCGGGCCAGGAAGTCGCGCATTTGCGGCTCGGCCGTGGCGAGGGCATCGGGCTGTTCCGAGCTCGCGGCACGATCGATCCGCTGATAGAGCTCGTCGGCCGTGGGCCGCTTGAGCAGGTACCAGGCGCCGGCGGCCAGCACGCACAGGCCCGCGACCAGTGAGAGCGTTTGCGCCGCCAACACGAAGTGGCGACGGCGCTGCGCGGCGGCGGCCTGCGCCGCGTCGGCTTCGGCGACTGCCGTGAAGCGGGCTGCCGAACCGGCCGTTGGCTGGCCGCGCGGCGGCGACTGTTCGATCGACCGTGATTTCTGCGATTTCTGCGGGGCATCCAAAGCGCTCGGAGGTGGCGGTGCGGCGAGCGGATATCCCGGCCGCGGCGGCGCCATCGTCGGTTCGTCGGGGGCCAACTCCGCCGGCAGTTCATCGGCGGCCGCGCCGAGGTCGGTTTGTCCGCCGTGCGTAACACCAAAGGGGTCTTCGTCCGGCAGGTTGCTGGCGGCCAGCGTTTGGGCAAACGACGATTCATCGTGCTGTGTCTTGCCGCCGGGCACCAGCGGAACGTCGGCACGCGACGGCGCGCTAGCGGAGGGAGCGTCGCTGTCGATGAATTCGCTGGGAACGATCGCGCTGGACGACGATCGTTCTTCCCGCCGCATGAGACCGCGAACCGTTGCTTCGAGCCGGCGGCCCAGGACGAGCGCCGTCGGCGGGCGGGCTTCCGGGTCTTTCGACATCAGCGCCGCGACGATCTCGGCGAATTCGTCGGGGACGTCGGGGGCGAATCGCCGCAAGGGGTCGGGCATAGCCGTACGCTGCATCTCGAGCATCTCGACCAGCGAACGCGCCCGAAACGGCGGGCGGCCGGCACACAGCGCATATAGCACCGCCCCCAAGGCATACAGATCGGCACGATGCGTGACGGGGCGGCTGTCGGCCTGTTCGGGCGACATGTATTCGGCGGTGCCGACGACGCCGCCGTCGCCTGTCATGCCGACGTTGCCGAAGAGCTTGGCGATGCCGAAGTCGGAGAGCTTGATCGTGCCGTCGCGCGCCGCCAACAGGTTTGCCGGCTTGAGGTCGCGATGGATTACGCCATGGTCGTGAGCATGTCGCAGTGCTCGGCAGACCTGGATGCCGATCTGCGCGGCCTCCTGCCAGGTGAAGCGACGGCCCGCTTGCAGTTCTTCCTCGAGACTGGTTCCTTCGACCAGTTCCATGGCGTAGTACAGGACGTCGTCCTGCTCGCCGAAGCCGAAGAGGCGCACGATATTCGGATGACGCAGCTTGCGGAGGGTTTCGATCTCCGCTTCAAAGCGTTCGCGGAACCCCTCCTCATCGGCCAGATGCGCCGAGAGGACTTTGACGGCGGCCGGTTCGCGCGACGTGTCTTCGACCGCGGCATAAACCGTACCCATTCCGCCGCGGCCGAGCCGTCGACCCAATCGGTACGGACCAAGCTTCTCAAGTGGCATGGCGAACGAGGCGCGAGCGGCGAAAGTGTGGTGCCCGTGATGACGTCTTTATTTTACACGGGCAACCGCACCCGGGGCGTGCCACGCTCGGCCAGGGCTTCATCGATTTTCGCGATGATCCCGGCGGCCAACGGCTCGCCTCCTCCGCCGGCATTGTCGATGGCTTGCTTGGGGCGCTTCGCGCCACACAGCGCGCTCGTGACGCCGGGCCGATGGATCGTCCAGTTGATGACGAGTTGTGCGACAGTGAGCCCTGCGTCGGCGGCAATTGGTCGCAATCGATCGACGAAATCCTGGTTCTTTTGCCACTCTGCGCCCTGGAACATCGGGTACTTGGCTCGTCCGTCACCGGCCGCGAAGACGTGATCGCGCCGCAGGTGACCAGCCAGGAGACCTTTCAATAATGGCCAGTAGACGACAATCGCCACCCCTTGCGCCATGCACCAGGGGACGAGATCCTGTTCGATCTCGCGCTGCAGCATGTTGTAAGCTGGCTGCACGGCCGCCAGTGGACAAGCACTGGCAAACTCCGCCAATTGTTCGACCGTACAATTCGATGCCCCGATGGCGCGGGCCTTGCCTTCTTGCATTAGACGAGCCAACTCCCCAGCCGAGTCCGCGATCGGTGTGTTCGGATCGGGTGCATGCAAATAAAGCAGATCAACGCAATCGGTTTCCAGCCGCCGGAGACTTGTCTCGCATTGCTGTCGGAGTGTGGCGGGCGAGGCATCGAGCACTTGTCGGCGGCCGGGCCCCCACGCGAGGCCTCCTTTGGTGGCCAGTACAAGTTCGTCGCGCCGCTCGCCCAGTGCGCGCGCCAGCAGCCGTTCGCTTTCCCCTTGTTCACCATAACAATATGCGGTGTCGAAGAAGTTAACGCCGGCGTCGAGGGAGGCGGCGATTGTGGCCAGGCTGTCGTCGTCGTTGACATCGACGCTGCTCATGCCCGAGATGGGCCAGGCGCCGAAGCCGATCGCCGAAACACACAAGTCGGTCAATCCCAAGCGGCGATATTCCATCGCGCGACTACCCACCCTATTCTAGAACTGACCGCAGATGCCCACGACCAACAACGCCTGTCCACGGCGACATCAATCTGCCCGCACCAGCGGCGCTGCGGGAGTCGGCACGGCGGCATATCCCACGAACGTGCGCCCCGGCAACTGGATTGGTCCCGGCTCGAGCGGCGGACCGTCGAGTCCGACGTACAAGTCCCGCGGGCTATTGGCCGAAGTATCGAGGAACAATCGCCAGTCGAAGTGCTTCAAGTCCGGCGGCATCAGGAACGTCTGCGGAGCCGTGCCGGCATGCATGAACAACAGTAGGTGCCGGCTACCGCGCGTGTATTGATGATTCGACTCCGGAGTCGTGGCCGACAAAAAACACGTCAGGCTATTGATCGCGGTATGCCAATCGATGGTATGTCCCGAGGGCGAATACCAAGCGACGTCAGGCAAGCTGCCCACGACTGGATGCCCAGTCAGAAAGTTCATGCGCCGCAAGCCAGGCTGATCCATCCGCACCGCGATCAACCCCTGGCAGAAGCGGACCATGTCGGCATGACTTTCGACGAGTCGCCAGTCGAACCAGCTAATGGCGTTGTCCTGGCAATAGGCGTTGTTGTTCCCCTGTTGCGTGCGGCGGCATTCGTCGCCGGCCAGAATCATCGGCACGCCGTTGGACAACAACAACGTTGCCAGCATGTTCTTGAGTTGCCGCTGACGGACGCGATCGACATTGCGACGGCGCGTGGGCCCTTCGACGCCGTAGTTGTAGCTGTTGTTCTGGTTGTCGCCGTCACGATTGTCTTCACCGTTGGCGTCGTTGTGCTTGTGGTTGTAGCTAACCAAGTCGTTGAGCGGAAAGCCGTCGTGTGAGGTGATGAAGTTGATGCTGTGATACGGCAGTCGCCCACTGGCCTGATAAAGATCGCTCGAACCAGCCAGCCGCGTCGCCAAGGGGCCGACCATGCCCGGATCGCCTCGCCAGAATCGCCGCACGTCGTCGCGGTAGCGGCCATTCCATTCGGCCCACCGGCGCGTGGCAAATGAGCCGACCTGGTACGCGCCGGCGGCATCCCACGCCTCGGCGATGATTTTCGTGTCGGACAGCAGTGGATCTTCGCCGATCGTTTCGACCAGCGGCGGATTGGGGACCAGTTCGCCGTTGCGGTCGCGGCTCAGAATACTCGCCAGATCGAAGCGAAAACCGTCGACGTGGTAGTTCAACACGAAATGCCGCAAACACAGAAAGATCATCTCGCGGACGATCGGATGATTGCCGTTGACCGTGTTGCCGCAGCCCGAGTAGTTGCGATATCGGCTCAGGTCCCACGCCTCGAGCATGTAGTAGATACGGTTGGCCAGCCCTTTGAAGCTGAGCGTCGGCCCCTGTTCGTTCCCCTCGGCCGTGTGATTGAAGACGACGTCGAGAATCACCTCGATGCCGGCCTGATGCAGGGCGCGAACCATCTCCTTGAACTCGCGCACCTGCGCGCCAGGCTCGCGGCTGGCAGCATAGCCACGATGCGGGGCGAAGAACGCCAGCGGATCGTAGCCCCAGTAGTTGCGGTGCGGCTCAGGACGGCCCCAGCAGTTGTTGATCGGGTACTCGTGCACTGGCATCAATTCGACCGCCGTGACCCCGAGCGACTGTAGGTACGGAATCTTCTCGATCACCCCAAGATAGGTGCCAGGGTGATCAACGCCGCTGGTGCGCGAGCGCGTGAAGCCGCGCACATGCAGCTCGTAGATCACTGTGTCCGACAAGTTCCGCTTGAGATGCCGGTCCCCTTGCCAGTCGAAGCTGTCGTCGATGACCACGCACTTGGGGGGCCGGATGATGCCGTCGTCGGCCGGCAGAAAGTTGCCCGCCAAAGCCCGGGCATACGGGTCAATCAACCGCGCATTGCCGTCGAAGCGATGGCCATGGGCCGGCTCGAAAGGTCCGTCGGCCTGCAAGTGGTAGAGCTGACCTGCCGACAAGCCAGGGACGAACAAACTCCAGATATCTCCCCAGCGATCCGTGTCGGGATGAAAATGAAGGATCTCCGCCGGATCGCGATCCGACACGCGGTCGTACAACAGCACGCGCATGCCGGTCGCCCAACGGCTGAAGATGACGAACTGCACGCCGCCATCGTGCAGAATCGCTCCGTAGGGCAAAGGATGCGTGAACTGTAACTCGAGGGGGGCGGTCGACATTCCGTCTCAACTAGAGATTGCCAGCCAGCGCCTAAGGCTGCTTGCGAAACACGTCGTGGCAGGCGGTGCAGTTGTGTTCCACGCGCTCCAGCGCCGCGGCCGTGGCGGCCGGATCACGGGCATGAAACGCGCGGCTCGTCTCACCGCACACGTCGCGCATTTCGGCACACAAATCGTACCACTTGATCGTGTCGGCGGCGCTCGTTCCCCGAGGAACATCGGCCTGAGTGCATTGCGCCAGGGCCGCCAAGACCGTTGCCATCCGGGCATTCTCCTCGGCCCCAGTGTCGAAGCGCGGACCTGGACGAGCGCCGCGTTTCAGTTTGCCGTGCAAGAGCGTCACTTGCTTCATGACGATCCCCATTTCGCCGGCCGGCTGCCAGGTCATTTCAGGAACTGCCGAAGTCTCGCCGCGCTGGGCCGCTTGCAGCGCTTGCCAGGCGTCTTGGGCCGCCGCGTAGTCGACTGCCGCGGCCGCAGCCGCCAGCTTCTGTGCCGCCTTGCACATCACGCCGGCATGATGCTTGAGTCGATGATCCTGGTCGTGCAGGTGAAGCGCCAAGGCAACCGCGGCCAACGAATTGGCGTCTTTCTCCAACCGCGACGTCCCGCGGTCGAACGACTCGGCGCTGGCCAGCACCGGGGCAAAGTCGGTCAGGCATTCGTCGACGTACGCCAGCAGGTCGTCGACCGGCGCAAATGTCGACACGGCCGGCGCCGGCGGCAACTCCGCTCCCCGCGCCGCCGTCGCGCCGCCAGCCAATAGCAGCGCGGCGACCCGCGCAAGGCTAAGCAGCCGGGCAAAGTCAAAAGACACGGCTCGAACCGATCGCATAGCGTTGGTACCTCGCTGGGCCGGCAGGCCGCCTCGGCCGCCGGCAGGTGGCGACCATCTTAGCTCAAGCCCACCGACTGCTGTACCCCCGCTCGCAGGTCGTTTGACAGTCGCTTCGAGCCCCTTCTACAATCCGCACTCCACGCGCGAGGAGGGCCACAAGCAAGGCCAATGGCCAAGGTGACTTATAAAGACGCGGGCGTCGACCTCGACGTCTATCGCGAGTCGATGGCGCGGCTGCCGCAGCTACTGCGCCGCACGCACTCGCCGCGCGTGCTGCCGCTGGAGGGAGGATTCGCCGGGCTGTTCCAGCTCGACTTCGAGAGCCCGCTCTTCGCCCGCCGCTACCAAGATCCGGTCCTCGTCTCCTGCACCGACGGCGTCGGCACCAAGCTCAAGGTCGCCGCGCTGGCCGGCCGGCACGACACCATCGGCATCGACCTGGTGGCAATGAGCGTCAACGACGCCCTCTGTTGCGGGGCCGAGCCCCTCTTCTTTCTCGACTACGTCGCCATGTCGCACGACGACCCACAACGGCTCGAGGAGATCGTGGCCGGCATCGCGGCCGGCTGCACCGAGAGCGACTGCGCCCTGCTCGGCGGCGAGACCGCCATCATGCCCGACCTCTACCAGCCCGGCGACTACGATCTGGCCGGCTTCTGCGTCGGCGTGGTCGAGCGGCGGCGGGTGATCGACGGCCGGCAGATCATGCCCGACGACGTGGCGATCGGCGTCGCTTCCAGCGGTTTGCACTCCAACGGCTACAGCCTGGTCCGCAAGATCGTCTTCGACGTCGCCGGACTGGCCGTCGACGACCACGTCGCCGAGCTCGGCACCACGGTCGCCGACGCCTTGCTCACGCCGACCCGGCTGTATGCCCGTCCGCTGCGGAGCGTGCTGGGCCATTACCGGGTGAAGAGCGTGGTGCATGGCATCGCCCACATCACCGGCGGCGGCTTGCGGGAGAACCTCGAGCGGATCCTGCCCGAGGGCGTGCAGGTACGGCTGGCGCGCGACAGTTGGCCGGTGCCGCCGCTCTTCGGCTGGCTGCAGCGGCTGGGGGAAGTCCCCGACGACGAGATGGAGCGGGTGTTCAACCTGGGGATCGGTCTGGTGCTGGTAGTCAGTCCCCACTTCGCGGCGAGCATCGGCCGGCAGTTGGCCGACCTGGGTCTGGCCAACTGGCAGTTGGGCGCAGTCACCAGCGGCCCGCGCGGCGTCGTCTGGGAATAGGGGACAGGCGAGAGGCCAGAGGTCAGAGGTCAGAGGCTAGAGGTGAGAGGTGAGAGGTGAGAGGTGAGAGGTGAGAGGTGAGAGGTGAGAGGTGAGAGGTGAGAGGTCAGGGGCCAGAGGCGACAGGCCGGTCTTGTCTCCTCACTCCTCTCTACCCTCTCCTCACTCACACCCCCACGACATCAGATGGTCCGTAATTTTGCGTCCGGGTGCGTCCGGGTGTCTTGATATTGCACCCGAACTCGATTAGAGAACGCAACTTAGGGCGTGTAACACCGGCGCGATTTTGCGTCCGGGTGACCGTCCGGTTTGCGTCCGGGTGCCCCGTTTGCGTCCGGGTGTTGTTGGTGTGGGAGCGGTTAACCCAGTGCAACGGACACGGATGAACGACCGGCTGCTGAGCGAGTCGACGCGAAGAGAGTGGTGAAAGCTCGGTTGCTACGGCAGCACCTGGCGACTTTACCATTCGCGATCAGTGCTCGGCGGCAATCTACCGCGCGCACTTCCGCCCGGCGCTCAAATCGCGTACTCCGGAGCCGCGGCATCCGCGGCCAGCTCGTCGGGCACAAAGACCCGCACCCGCCGCGGCGACACGTGCACGACTTCGCCGGGCCGCAGCGCCAGCGCCGCGCAGCGCTCGACGTTCAGTTCGACTTGAATCTCCAGCCCGAAGTCGTCGGAGCGGAGCGCGACTTTCGCCACCGGGCCGGCCGCGTGCACCCGCACCACGCGGGCGGGGAGCCGCTCGAGGGCCGGCGCACGCTCGATTTCCAACTCGTGCGGGCGGACGTACACGGCGGCGGCGTTAGCGTCGACGTCGGCGTGCTCGGGAAGGGCGACTTCGCACTGCCCCAATAACGCCTTGCCCTGCTGCACGCGGCCGTGAAAAACGTTGACGTTTCCCAGGAAGCGCATCACGAACGAATTGGCCGGCTGGTCGAAAACTTCTTGCGGTGAGCCGAGCTGCTCGATGCGGCCGCGATGCATCACGGCGACGCGATCGGCCACTTCGAACGCTTCCTCCTGATCGTGGGTGACAAAGACGCTCGTCATGTGGATCTCTTCGTGCAGCCGGCGGAGCCACTGCCGCAGCTCGACGCGGACCTTGGCATCGAGCGCGCCGAACGGTTCGTCGAGCAGCAGCACTTTCGGTTGCACCGCAAGGGCGCGGGCCAGCGCCACGCGCTGCCGCTGCCCGCCCGACAACTGCGAAGGATAGCGCCGCTCGAGCGATTCGAGCCGCACCAGGCGCAGCAGTTCGCGCACGCGATGGTCGACCGTGGGGCCGCGCACGCCGCGCACCCGCAGGCCGAAGGCCACGTTTTCAAAGACGTTCATGTGCCGGAACAGGGCATAGTGCTGAAAGACAAAGCCGACGTTGCGCTCGCGGGCCGAGCGCGCGGTGACGTCTTCGTCGTGGTAGTGCACGCTGCCGCGGTCGGCGGCTTCGAGACCGGCGATCACCCGCAGCAACGTGGTTTTGCCCGATCCCGACGGCCCGAGCAGGGCGAGCAGCTCGCCGCTGCGGGCCGTGAGCGAGACGCCGTCGAGCGCCGCGAAGTTGCCAAAGCGCTTCGTTACGTGATGGACCGCGATACTCATGGTTCGAGCTCCGGAGAGTGTAGTTTCGCCGCGGCGGATAACTCACGTTCGGTGCGGCGTTCGAGCACGGTTTTCAAAACGAGGGTCACCAGGGCCAGCAGCATCAACACCGACGCCAGGGCGAACGAGCCGGGCGTGTTGTATCCCTGGAACAGGCGATCGACGCGCAGCGGCATCGTCTGGGTCTGGCCGGGAATGTGCCCCGACACGACGTAGACCGCGCCGAACTCGCCCATCGCTCGCGCGTTGCACAACAAGATGCCGTAGAGCAGACCCCACTTGATGTTGGGGAGCGTGACCTTCCAGAGCACTTGCCAGCCGCGGGCCCCCAGGCTGACGGCGGCCAGTTCTTCGTCGGGGCCGATCGCCTGCATCAAGGGGATCAACTCGCGGGCGACAAACGGCAGGGTGACGAACATCGTGGCCAGGATCAGCCCCGGCAGGGCGAAGATCACCTGGATATCGTGATCTCGCAGCCAGGGGCCGAAGTAGCCGCGCAGTCCGAACAACAGCACGAGCTGCAGCCCGGCCACGACCGGCGAGACGGCAAACGGCAGATCGATCAACGTGGTCAACACCGCGCGGCCCGGAAAGCGAAACCGGGCGATGGCCCAAGCGGCCGCCACGCCAAAAATCACGTTGGCCGCGACCGCCGCCAGACTCACGATCACGGTCAACACGACCGAGTGCCGGGTGTCGGGATCGCCGAACAGGTTATCGAGGTACGCCCGCCAGCCGGCCGACAGCGCCTGGTAGAAGACGTTGGCCACGGGAACGACAACCAGCACCAGCAGGCAGGCGACCGCCAAAGTGATCAGCGATAGCCGCACCCACCACGGATCTTGTTGGGCGGGGCGCCAGGTGGGGGCGTTGCGGTCGGACAGGGCTGCGTCGGCCGCGTGGTCGCTGGGGCGGGGCGCCGCGACTTGCCAGTGTGGCCTCGCGCCGGCGGCGGTGCGCGGCGGCGGGGCAATCGAGAGTGAAGTTTCAGGCATGGCTACGCTGACTCCAACGCTCGAGCAGATTGATGGCGATCAGTGTCGAGAACGAAATCGCCAACAGCACCACGGCGATCGCCGTGGCTTGCGCGTACTCGAACTCCTCCAACCGATCGACCACCAACCGCGAGGCGATCTCGGTGCGAAACGGCATGTTGCCCGACACGAACACCACCGAGCCGTACTCGCCCAAGGCGCGGGCGAAGGCCAGGGCAAAGCCGGTCAGAATCGCTGGGAGCAGCAACGGCAGAATCACCCGACGAAAGGTTTGCCAGCGGCTGGCCCCCAGCAGGGCTGCCGCTTCTTCGATCTCGCGCTCGACGCTCTCCAACACGGGCTGCAGCGTGCGGACCACGAACGGCAGCCCGATGAACACCAGCACCAGCACGATGGCCGAGCGCGTGTAAGCCAGCTCGATGCCCTGCGGCACCAGGAATTGGCCGAGCCAACCGCTTTCGACATACAAGCTCGAATATACGAGCCCCGCCACGGCGGTCGGCAGGGCGAAGGGGAGATCGATGATGGCGTCGCAAAACCGCTTCCCGGGAAAGCGATAACGCACCAACACCCAGGCCAACAGCATGCCCAGCAAGACGTTGATCAACGCCGACGCCAGCGAGACGCCGACGGTCAGCGTGTAGGCCGCTCGGGCGCGGGGTGTCCACACGGCGGCCCAAAACTCGCTGGGGGTGAGCGTCGCGGCCTTGGCGACGCAGGCCGCCAGCGGAATCACGACCATCACCGTCAGGTAGGCGAGCGTAAACCCGAGACTCAGTTTGAAACCAGGTAGCACGCGGCGCGACATGGAACTCATTTCCTTTCGTGGCTGGCGCAAGCGCGGCGGCGCTAGCGCGCGGCCGCGGTCCCTTCGCTGAGTTTGTCGAAGACGCCCCCCTCGGCGAAGAACCGCGCGTGGGCATCGGCCCAGTCCTTCGCCAAGGCGCTTATGCGAAACAATTTGATGGCGGGGAAATCTTCCTGGTGCCGGGCCAGCACGGCTTCGTTCGTGGGGCGATAGTAGTTGCGGGCGATGATCTCCTGCGCCTCGTCGGTATAAAGGAATTCGAGGTACGCCTGGGCGACGTCGGCCGTGCCGTGCCGCTTGACGTTGGCGTCGACCACGGCGACTTGCGGCTCGGCCAGAATGCTCGCCGAGGGATAGACGATTTCCAACTCGCCGTGCGCTTCTTGCACTTCGAGCCGGGCTTCGTTCTCCCAGGTGAGGTGCACGTCGCCGATCTTCTTCTGCGCGAAAGTGACCGTGGCCGCGCGGGCCGCGGAGTCGAGCACCGGCACGTGCCGAAAGAGCTCGGTGACGTAGGCCAAGGCGTCGGCCTCGTTGCCGCCGCGATCGAGCGCCGCGCCCCAGGCCGCCAAGAAGCTCAGCTTGCCGTTGCCCGACGTCTTCGGGTTGGGGGTGATGATTTCGACGCCCGGCTTGAGCAGGTCGGGCCAATCGTGGATCTGCCGGGGATTGCCGCGGCGGACGACGAACACGATCGTCGACGAGTAGGGGAGCGAGTTGTTGGGCAGCTCCGTCTCCCAACCGGGATCGATCAGGCCGGCACGGGCCACGGCGTCGGTGTCGGTCCACATGGCCAGGCTCAACACGTCGGCCTCGAGCCCTTCGATCACGGCACGGGCCTGGCTGCTCGAGCCGGCATGCGTGACGCGCAGGTCGAGCGGTTGGCCGTGCGTTTTTTCGTACTGAGCCGCGAAAGCAAAGTTGATCGCTTTCCACAGCTCGCGCGTGGGGTCGTACGAAACGTTGAGCAGTTCGACCGATCGCGGGCCGTCGTCGACGGCGGGACTGCAGCCTGCGGCGGACGCCAGCAGCAGCGGTATCGCGAGCAGCCAGATTGTCGGCGTGCGTGACACGGGAGGATTCCTTATCGATTGGAGTGCGTGGTTGTTGGAACGAGCGACGAAGGCGACGCGGCGAAAGCTAGTTTTCCGAGGCGATCTCCTTGCCGGCCTTGGTGACCAAAGCCGCGAAGACGCGAATCTGAATCGTCTCGCTGATCCAGCGGACCGAATCGTCGCCGAACACGGCGTTCATGCCGCCGGGATGAAACGCATAGGCTTCGCCCGAACCGTTGGTGCCATAGACGCCGGTGTTGTTGGGCCAGTTGCTGAAATCGACCACTTCGCCGTTGGTGCAGTTCAAGGCGCACGGGCCGGGCGAGCTCGAGCCGTCGTACGTCGAGCCGTCGAGCGCGAAGTCGCTGGCGGGGCGGCACCAACCGCCGCCGTTGATGCGATGATTCGGCGAGGGGAGATTCTCCGGCAGAATCTCGATTCCCTTGCGGAAGGTGCGCGGGCGGCCCGCCGATTCGACCACCAACAACGTGTTCGACAGGCCGTCGAGCACGTCGCGAAAGCGGGTGATCTTCGGCGCGCCGGTCGAGAGTTGGCGGGGCAGTATGCCATCGCCCCATTGGTCGGCCAGGCCGGCCTGAAACAACCGGCGTTCGACGCCGGTGATGGGCGAGTAGTCGGTCACGGCGGCGAAGGGCGTCCAGGTCGAATCGTCGGGGGCGCCGTCGAGATACATGTCGGCTTGCGGTGTCGAGGGGCATAACAACATCGAGATGTTCGTGCCGACCAGCGCGCGATTCGGGTCCTGATGCCAGTTGAGCTTCTGGTCGTAGCGGTTGAACACCGCCGGTTGCTCGAAGTACGGCAACAGGTAGGTGATCCACGAAATGCGCGGCGCGTTGGTCAACCCCGGCGGCCGCAGGCTGCCGGCGAAGTGCCCTTTGGTGTCGTGGAAGTTGTGCTGCGCCAGACCGATCTGCTTGAGATTGTTCGAGCAACTGAGACGGCGCCCGGCCTCGCGGGCGGCCTGCACGGCCGGTAGCAGCAGCGCGATCAATACGCCGATGATCGCGATCACAACGAGAAGCTCGACGAGCGTAAAGCCCGCGGAATAAGGTCGACGGTTCATGATTTCAGCCTCCTTGGCTGGCAGTCGTAGGTGAGCGGAGTTGATTGTGGATGCGGAGTGTGGGCGCGGATTGTGCGCGGCAAGCGCGCGGAGCGCTCGGCAAGTCGCTTGGTGGGGCAGCGCGAAGCGGGGGCGTGTCTACCGGCGCAGCTTCACAGGGGGGAGCTGGTTGGGGCCCGCGGCGATCTCGACGATCAAGTCGCTGGTCGCCGGTTGCGCATACTTGGCGGGGAGCACGTTCGGGCCGGGCTCAGCATCCGGGCCTTTGACAATCAGCTTGTTCCACTCGATGGTCAGCTTGTACTTGCCGGCCGGAGCGCCGTCGCCGCTTTTGAACGTGGTGAGCACGAAGCGGCCCTCTTTGTCGACATAGCCGGAGGGGCGGGGCACATCGCTCCCCAGGGCTTGCTCGGGATGGAGCACGACCATCGCGCCGGGAGTCGGTTTCCCCTGGAAGGCGACCGTGCCGGCGGCGGGAAACGTCGCCAGTCGGGCCGGCTCCTTGCTACACCCCGCGGCACCGACGACCGAGACGACCAATAGCGCCTGCGATAGCGAAACACGCGTTCTTTTCAGCGAACGGGCATGTCGGTGTAGCACGTCGGCAACCATGATTTTGCGTCCTTGTTTACGGTGGTAGGGCGAGCTCCGCGCATCCGCGGGCCCGCCGCGATGATCATAACTATCGTCATAATTACAATGATTGTCAACTAAATAATGTTTATGTCGCAAGACGATGTGGCGATTGGTCTTATGTCATTTGCATCTCGCTCACAGAGAGGCGAGATCCGGCCGGCCACGAGCGACGACTTCAAGTGTGGCCCGTACGGGGCCACCCATCCTCAAGAGCGCGGCTGACGCTCGTCATCGACGCGACGATCCCGTCGATGCCCCGACGCGTTGACGCTAGGAAGCTCCCGGGGCGGCGCGATCGGAAATGTCGTCGGGCGCACGCCGCAGGCTGATCACCCGTTGGCGGCCGTGGTCCCAGTGGCGCACAAACTCCACTTCGATTCCCACTTCGCGCAGGGCCGGGGTCAAGCGTCGCAGGGCGCTCGATAACGCCCGCGGGCTGCGCGGCCAACTGCGATCGGCCCGCTCGTGCTCGTACGATCGGTCGCGCAGTTTCAGCAGCAGCCAGAAGGCCGTGTTGCGATACTCGCCGCCGGGCTCGACGAGATCGCGCAAGGCGCTCGCCAACGGGTGCTCTTCGAGGATCAGCTCGTGCGCCGTGCGGCGGTTGCGCTCGTACGCTTCGAGAAACGCGCCGGGCGAGAGGCCGAGCGCCGGTTCGGCCGCCGTCGCCCAGAGCGCGAAGTCGGCCATGCGAGGCAGCCGCGCGAGCCGCGTCGTCGGCAGGTTCCGGAGCGCCGTCGACAACGCCGTGCACAACCCGGCGAAAATCTCCACGCGGGCGTGGGCGAACTCGCGCTGCAGTTGCTCTTCGGACCGCCGCGACGACGGATCGATCGCCCGCAGCGGCACGACGACCGCGCGGTCGATCAGGTCGCCGCGGGTGGCCAGCTCGTCGATGCCGACCAGCAGGCTGGGGCGGCAGGCGGCGAAGACCGTTTCGACGTCGTTCTCGTACAACGTGCGGGTGGCGAAACCGCCGCCGGTGCTCAACCGGCACAAGCCGTTCGAGAGCCAGTCGGGGAGCCGCGACAGGTTGTCGAGACAAATCAGATGTCCGCAGTTGGCGGCGATCATCAGGTCGCGGGTTTCGCGGGGCTCGCCGCGCAAGGGGGCGGCGTTGGGGTCGACGAGCGAGCGGAGCAGCAAGGCGGTGGTGCTTTTGGCGCTCCCTTGTTCGCCGTGCAGGCAGAGGACGGGATACGGTCCGCGAGGACGCAAGGCCGCGACGAGCCAGCCGAGGATGAGGGGCCAGAATTCGTCGGCGACGTTGAGGAAGGAACGGAGGAGCGACCAGGGGGACGAGTGAGGAGAGAGGGGAGAGGAGTAAGGAGAGAGGTGTGAGGAGTAAGGAGAGAGGTGTGAGGAGTAAGGAGAGAGGTGTGAGGAGTAAGGAGAGAGGTGTGAGGAGTAAGGAGAGAGGGGAGATTGGTGAGGAGAATTTGTAGCCGGCCTCTGTGAGGCCGGGATGGGCAAAGGCAGCATCGCCGGGGGGCGACGGAAGCGGAGCGGCGGTTCGGTGATCACGCGCCAGCCGTCGGCGTCGATCTCGATGGCGCGCCACAGCTCGTCGCCGACGTCGAGGTAAATGCGGCCGGCATGCTCGGCGACGCGGAGATGCGTTTCCAACTGCGGGCAGGCATGCAGGGCGTGCCCTTCGAGGACCGCCAGCGCTTCGACGACACTTTGCGCGGCGGGGACGCCGCCGGCCTGGTCGTGAAAGCGGCGGGCGATCCAGTTGCGGGCCGCGCGGCTGCGCAGCGGACGGGTCTCGCGGTGGAGGCCGGCCGCCGTGTCGACGGCGAAGTTGATCTGCACCTGCCCGGCCGGATCGCGGAAGAGCTGCGCGTCGGATTCGAGGACCAGGCGGGCGATCAACGTGGCGTGGCTCGGCGACACGACGGCGGGGTCTTCGTCCGACGCGGGGTGCGCGGCGGGGCCGAGCAACTCGGCGAGCACGGCGTCGCGGCGAGCCCGCTGCTCGGCGAGCAGTGCGTTGAGCGCGGCGCGACCGATTTCGAGCTGGCGGCCGGGGGATTGGTCGGCGGGTTGCCGGGGCGACGGTTCGGCGGGGAGGAGATCGCGGGCTGGCATGGGCGGGGCTCCGGGACTGGCATATTATGTACATAATTGTGTACATATTTTAGCGGCCGTCAAGGAGCAGTTTTGGGCCAGCGGGAGGAGGCCTGTAGCCGGCCTCAGTGAGGCCGGTCGCGGCACCAGGAGTTGACCGCCGCGAATTTGCCGGTAGACAGCTCTAGAGCAGCGCGCCCAGCACGTCGGGCGGGGCTGGCCCGTAGGCCGAGGGCTCCATTGAGCAACTGGCGCGCCCCTGGCTTAGGCCGCGCATCGCCCCCGAGTAGCCGAACAGGTTGGCCAGCGGCGCCTGGGCTTCGATGACGGCCAGCTTGCCCCGGCTTTCGGTCTGCGTGATGATCGCGCGGCGCTGCTGCAGGTCGGCGACGAAATCGCCCAAGTGCTCTTCAGGCGTGGTGATTTCCAGCCGCATGATCGGCTCCAGCAGCACGATGCCCGCCTGGCGGAGCGATTTTTGGAAGGCGTCGGCGGCTGCCAGTCGAAAGGCGATGTCGGTCGATTCTCCTTCGCGCGTGGCGCCGCCGAGGACCGTGAACTTGACCTTCATCAGCGGATAGCCGAGCGAACCGCCGCCGATCGCCTGGTCGGCGAGCACTTCGCGCACGACCGCCAGAAACTCGTCGCCGAGCTCTTCGGCCGCCCGCGGACCATTGGCGAAGGCGACCGGTTGGGCGTCGGAATCGAGCGGCTCGGCCCGCAACCGCACTTCGGCAAACAGCGACTGGCCGGCCTGCTGACGATGGCACTGGCCGGTGACTTCGACCGCCCGCTCGATCGACTCGCGGTAGCTGACGCGCGGTTTGTGCACGCGGACGTTGAGGTTGTGATCGCGCAGCAGCCGGTGGCGAATGATCTCCAAGTGCAGCTCGCCCATGCCCGAGATGATCGTCTGGCCGGTCTCCGAGCTTTCGACCGCGCGGAAGGTGGGATCTTGCCGCTTCATCATGTCGAGCGTGTCGGCCAGCTTCTTGCGTTCGGTCGAGCTCTCGGGCTCGATGGCCATCGAGATGACCGTTTCGGGAAAGCGAATCGTCTCCAGCAGAATCGGGTGTTGCGTTTCGCAGATCGTGTCGCCAGTGATCGAAGCCCGCAGCCCGATGATGCCGACGATGTCGCCGGCTTCGACGCGATCGACCTGCTCGCGGCGATCGGACTGAATGTGCCAGAGCTGGCTGACGTTTTCTTTTTTGTCCTTGGCCGGGTTGAGCACCCGCGAGTTGGCCTTGAGCTCGCCCGAGTAGACGCGGACGAAGTACAAGTCGCCATGGCGGGCCGCTTCGATCTTGAAGACCAGCGCGCAGAACGGGTCGTCGACGCTGGGGGCGCGCTTTTCGACGGCGTCTTTCTTCTTGGGGTTGATCCCTTCGACCGGCGGCACGTCGGCCGGGCTGGGCAAGTAGTCGGCCACGCCGTCCAACAGCGGGTGAATGCCGATGCGATCGAGCGCCGAGCCACAGAAGACCGGCACGGCCAGCCGATGCAGCGTTGCCTCGCGGAGCACCTTGCGGATCAGTTCCGCGGGAACCGGCTCCTTGGCCAGCACGCGCTCGGCCAGGTCGTTCGAGAAGTCGAACAACTGCTCTTCGAGCTGCTCGCGCCAGAGCTTCGCCAGATCGAGATGTTCGGGCGGAATGTCGGCGACCGTGGGAGGCACCTTTTGATCGGCCCCCTCGAACGTCAGCAGTTTGAAGTCGACCAGGTCGATGATCGCGCGGAAGGGATCGCTCTGGTGGGGCGGGCCCTGGCCGACGGGCACCTGCACGACGACGGGATTGGCCTCGAGCCGTTTGCGAATCTGCTCGACCGTGCCTTCGAAGTCGGCCCCTTCGCGATCCATCTTGTTGATGAAGGCGATCCGCGGCACGCGATACTTGTCGGCCTGGCGCCAGACCGTTTCGCTCTGGGCCTCGACCCCTTCGCGCGCGCTGAAGACCACCACGCCGCCGTCGAGCACGCGCAGGCTTCGCTCGACCTCGGCCGTGAAATCGACGTGGCCGGGCGTGTCGATCAGGTTCACCACCACGTTGCGCCAGGCGAACGTCACGCAGGCGGCGTAAATGGTGATGCCGCGCTGCTGTTCTTCGGGATCGAAGTCGGTGACGGTCGTCCCCTTGTCGACGTCGCCCATCTTGTGCGTGGCGCCGGTGAAGAACAGCATCCGCTCGGTGACCGTCGTCTTGCCGGCGTCGATGTGGGCGATGATGCCGATATTGCGAATTGTCTTCAGGTCGCGAGCCATGGCGATTCAACTTGACTGGCGGGAAACGTGGGGAGTGTGTAGGGCGGCGCGCATGGCCAGCCGCCCGTTATATCTCGCATTACGCAGGCCGACGAGACGCAGCCGGCCGCTGCGGCGCAAAAAATCCGCGGGGCGCAAAAAAGCACCGCGGACGGAGTGCTGTCACCCTGGCCGCGGCGAAAATCGACTGCGAGCGAACTACCAGGCGAAGTGCGCGAAGGCCTTGTTGGCGTCGGCCATGCGATGGACGTTTTCGCGCTTGGTGTAAGCGGTTCCTTCCCGCTTGTAGGCGGCCAGCAGTTCTTCGGCCAGCTTCATGTGGCTGGGGCGCCCCTTCTTCTCGCGCACCGCACCCAACAGCCAGCGAATCGCCAACGATTGCTGCCGATTGCGATTGACCTGCATCGGCACCTGGTAGGCGGCGCCACCGACGCGGCGGCTGCGGACCTCGACCTCGGGCTTGACGTTGTCGAGCGCCCGGGTGAAGACCTCGATCGGCTCCATGTCGGGCATCCGCTCGCGGATCACTTCGAGCGCGCCGTAAAAAACGCGCTGGGCCGTGCTCTTCTCGCCGTCCCACATCAGGCAGTTGATGAACTTGCCGGCCAACAACGATCCATACATGGGATCGGGACGAAGCGCTTTGCGACTGGCGGTAATGCGGCCCATAAAACGGAGATCCCTAACCTCTTGAGTTTGTGCGTCTGGCTCGAACGGGCGACGCCGGCCAGGTTGATGGCCCCGGGCGCGACGTGCGTCGGTTTCGACTTTGTTGGCTTACGACTTCTTGGCGCCGTAGCGGCTGCGCGATTGCTTCCGTTTATCGACCCCCAGCGTGTCGAGCGCGCCGCGGACCACCTGATAGCGCACGCCCGGCAGGTCGCGAACGCGCCCCCCCCGCACGAGCACGATCGAGTGTTCCTGCAGCGTATGCCCTTCGCCGGGGATATAGACGGTGACTTCCTTCCCGTTGGAGAGCCGGACGCGGCAGATCTTCCGCAGCGCCGAGTTCGGCTTCTTGGGGGTCATCGTCTTGACCTGCAGGCAGACGCCCCGTTTCTGCGGGCACTTTTCGAGCACCGGCGACTTGCTGAACTTGCGCGGTTTGCGGCGTCCCTTGCGGGTCAACTGGTTGATCGTCGGCATAGCGCGAAACGGCCTTCTGGCTGCCAGGACTATAACTTGTTGCTAAATAACGCCTTGCAGCGCATCCGGGCGATAGCATCCCCGGCAACGCACCGTTGGCGAATCACTTAAGTTACCGGCTCGCAAGCGCTTGTCAAGGCTGGAGTGGCGGCCGGCGCCGAACGGGAGCCCGTGAACTTCAAGCAAGTCCAGCCGCAGCGACTGGAGTTGCGAGGTATCTGATCCCCACTCTGTTCGAGCTTTGCCGCGCGGGCAAGGGACTCACCCTCGAGGAGATTGCAGCGATTTCCGACGATCCGACAAGAATCCGTCGCCATTTCGCCCAGCTCAAGCATTTCAATCTGATCTGCAAAGATGCGGGCAGGTACTTCCCGACGGAGATGGCCAAGAACTTCGTCAACGGAAACGCCATGGTGCCAGATGCGGTGTGGACGCTCGATGGCCGCGTCGTCAATGCACCGGTGCAAATCACGCCCACAAAGTACCAATTTGCGTGGGAGATCGCAGGCGCCGGTTTCAATCCGCCGCCTCAACGTCGACTCTTGCATTAGACGCACCTGGTGAATCTGCCCACAAAACTGACATCATCCCCGCATCACCGAGGCAGTGCCTTCAATGCAGCTTCAAGCCGTTCGAGATTTTTTGTACCTGGAAATCGAATCTTTGTTCGACGCAAAAGTTCGATAGCATCCGTGCCATGACCTTGATCAAAGTGCTTCCGATAGAGGTTATTGATGATAAGTGCGTAAAGTTCGATCGACTTATTGCTCACTTCATTGCTTCCAGCCAGAAAACGAAAAATGCCAGCGACCGAGTCCAATCCCGCGGTCACTAGGGCTTCTGCGCACGGATATCCAGATAGTGCATTTAACCCATCTATGACCTGCGACGGTGGGCTAAACTCAACGTGGCGGATCATAACTGGAATCCCTTGCCTTGGCGCATTCAATGCCAGCCACTTCGCCGCGAGAATGCGACGATCTGCAGCCTCGTCGGTGGTTTCCGAATCGAGGATCACGGCGACTCCATCAGCAAGCTGTTCCGACTTCGATGTGATCGAATGGAACGCTCGGCCGCGCTGTTGTGGATCGTCAGCGTTTAGCTCAATGAGAATCGCTCTGACTTCCCGATTTGCGATGATTGCTGGCCGCTGCGGCGCTCCCGCAAAGACCATCATTGCAACCAGCCCGATAACTGTTGATCTCATGGCGTCTCTCCGTGTCCGACAAATTCCCAGCCGGGGCCGATATCAGGGCAATCGCATCTTAATCTCCGGAAAAACCGCACAGAATGCGTTCCAAGAAGTCTTCGTTCCAGCCGGCTTGGAGTCGTTTGCCTCGGATGCTTCCTTTTGAGGAAGTGTCGCGCTGCAAAA
>JBFXAH010000045.1:0-26387 GCA_050184475.1 Pirellulales bacterium
TGTTTCCCCATCGTGTCGGCTCCTCGGGTTGCGACCCCCCGCCAGCACACCGCTCGCGACCGGGTCTGTCCATCTTCACCCGAGAAAGCCTCTCACACCACGATTCCCAGAAACCTTGAGCTATACAAAGCGGATCGTTACGAAAGCGAAGTCCCATCGTAAAGCACGTTGCGGCAGGGACGCCGATTTCAAGCGTCAGGACACTTGCGCAGGCCAGACAGCAGATGGGTACCCATGCAAATTGTCCAGAGGGATCAGAAAACACCGTGGGAACGTTCGCCACATACGAATATAAATTGCCGCGCGGATCATCCCACAGCGGATCCCTACTCGACCACCTCACGGTCCAGCGGTCGAGGTATCGCTGGCGGACGTACCAGTTGGCGTAGTCGTAGTAGCTCAGTGCGTAGCCGCCCAGCGGAATGATCTGGAAGTCGTAGCCGAGCTGCCCAAGCCAGCGATAAGGCGTGAACTGGTCGCCCGATTGTTGCGGCTGGCCGAACGCCTGGTAGGTCATGTTGCTGCCGGCAACCGTGTCGTTGGGGAGCGAAAGCCGTGCTGTCGAGCCCAGGCCGTCGAAGTGGTAGAAGCGCTCGGCATTGAAGCCACCCAGAATTTCGCTGAGCAGATTGCCGTAGCCGGCCGGCTCCAGCGTGTATCGCCAGACGGCCGCCACCACATCGTTGGTCTGCCAGAAGACGTTCTCGCCGTCCCACAGGTAGTGATACTCCGCGCCGTTGACGGTGCGGACCACGCGGCGGCCGTCGCCGTCGTAGGTGTATTCGTCGTGGATGTCGTTGATCGGGTCCCAGTAGTCGCGGAGCCGGTTCTCGGCGTCCCAGGTGAAAACCGAGAGCGCGAGAGTTCTGGGGAGAGTCGTGGCCGGGGGCGGATGGTGGCCAGCGCGGCCGGCGCGCGTAAAGAACTCTCGCCGAGAGCGGCTCGCGTCGCAAGTGCTTTCACGACACGCGGAAAAGGCGAAACGCCGAGAGGGGAAACTCTCGGCGTCGTGCGTTAACCCGTGGGTCGCGGAAAAGTTCGCGACTGGAAAAAGCTCCCCGAAACGAACCCTTTCCGAACCTGTACGCGCGAGAGCGAAAGTCGGAAGCCGTTTATTGGCTGTGGCTTGCTGAACAGAATATCGGGCGTGCCGAACGCTTGTTGGCTTTGCTTCAAGAAAAGTAGCCCACTACCGGCATTCTCTTGTTACTTGACAAGGTGTCGCGCCAGCGGCGGTGACGCCCAGCACACCCTCCTGGAAGTCGGGGAACTGGCAGTAGCGCCCCGCGCCATCCCTACGGCCGAGAACGATCGGCCTGGCTTTTGTGACGCCCATTTCGTTCGGCGGACCGGCGAGCAATCTCTGGCGATGCGCATCGGCCACGGTTAAGATGGCGACTGCGCCTAGTTTCTCGACTCCGAGTCCTTCGACGATCGGGGATCTCAGTCGATTTCCTCAAACGATGTCATGCGCCGATGACCAAGATCACAAGCCAAGTCGAGTCAAAAGTCCGTCGTCGGAGATGGTGGATTCTGGGCGTGATCATCGCGGGATTGGTCGTGGCGATATTGACGATTCGTTGGAGCGACACGCTGGCCGCCGATCGCGAACGGCAGATTGGCTATCAATGGTTATCGTATTTAGTCGCCGTGCTACTCACGGTGTTTTGGATGCTGTTTCTCGCGGGTGCAGGCTGGCGCGCACGGCTGATCATCCTCGCGGGCTTATTCTGTGCGGGCCTAGCGTTCCGAGTTCTTGTGCGAAATGTCGACCTATCGGGCGATTTAGTCCCCACCTTTGAGTTTCGATGGAAGCCCAATCAAGACGCAATACTTGCTGAGCATCGGCAGTCGCACCGATTGGACGATGCGAAAGCCGCGATCCAGATCGAGCAGGTTCCAGAAGAAGAAATCAGCCCTGGATATCGTGGTTTGCACCGCGATGGACGAGTCGGCGAACAGTCGATCTCGCTGCACTGGGACGCGCAGCCACCGTCGTGTCGATGGCATCAGCCGATTGGAGTCGGCTATTCCGGATTCGCTGTTTTCGGTCCGATGCTCGTTACGCTCGAGCAGCGAAACGCGGACGAAGCAGTGGTAGCCTATGATGCGAAGTCTGGCCGAGAACTTTGGGACTATTCGTATCCGGCCTTCTTTACTTCAGTGTTGTCTGGTGAAGGACCGCGTGCTACGCCCTGCATCTGCGATGGCAAGGTCTTTTCCGTGGGTGCGACGGGGCAATTGGCCAGTGTCGACCTGGCGACAGGGCATGCCGACTGGCAAGTCGATCTCGTTGCTGAGAACGGAATGGCTCTTCTGGATGCTGGCATTGCGGCGTCGCCGCTCTGCGTCGGGCCAAACGTCGTTGTCAATGTCGGCACCCAGGGCGGCAACGAGAAGAGTCGCGCCTTGCTGGCATTTGATCGTGGCACGGGCCATCGCGCCTGGGCTGGCGGTACTGCCAATTCGGGATACTCATCGCCGATGCTGGTCACCATGGCCGGCACCGAACTTATTCTAGTTTACGATCGCATGGGACTGGTTGGTTACGATCCTCGGTCCGGCGATCATCTGTGGCGATACGAGATTGAAGACAACTTCAACATCGTCGCCGCCCAACCGGTGCTGCTCCCTGGTGATCGCGTCTTTTTTGGCACCGACGTGCAGGGATTTCTGGTGCAGGTTACCCAGGCCGACGGGACTTGGTCGACCGAATTGGTTTGGCAGGGCAACTCGTTGCGCTGCGGTTTCTGCAGTCCGATCGTCGTCGCTGGTTCGATCTATGGCCTCGATAAAGGGATCATGGCCTGCATTGACGCAGACACCGGCAAGCGGCGTTGGAAAGGTGGCCGCTTTGGTCACGGCCAGATGCTGCTCGTCGACAACTGCTTCCTCGTGGTCTCCGAAATGGGAGAAGTTTCGCTCGTCGCTGTCGATCCCAGCGAGTTTCGGGAACTAGGTCGCTTCGAAGCAATCGAAGGTAAGACGTGGAACATACCGTCCCTCGTTGGCGGCCACTTATTCATCCGCAATCACCACGAGATGGCTTGTTACGATCTGGCGCCCAGGAACGTGACTGCCGACAGTCGAAATTAGCCAACCGCCACCACGTCTCCTGATCGACCATCCGCAAGGGGATCAGTGTAGGTTCGGCAGCAACAACGAGTGTTGGTCGAAGAGAATGCGGGTACCTTGCCAGGTCCAGCCTGGGACAAAGCCCAGGACCGTCGCATACACGAAGGCGCAAACGAGTACGGCACCCACCCCAAGCGGCGCCATCAAGTGCGATACAGCGGACATTCGCACCTTGGGGGTTGATCTACATGCCCAGCCTGTAACGATTCGGCTCGGCAAGATCACGGCGAACGCCAGTGTATTAATCGCCCAGGCAGAATCCCAGGCAGGCTGTTCGAACGTCAGAAGATAGAGTGGCAGAGTCAAGCAATCAATCACGAGAAAGGCTAGCGCAATGTGCCACGACAGGCGATAGAGTTCTCGCGCCAATTCGAGCAAGTTCCAGGCAGCCCCGATTCTATTGTGCACGGCAAATCGAATGCTTCCGAGAAGGGCAAAGGGGGCTGTCAAAGTTAGCAAGACCAGCGCAAGCATCTCGAGCCAATCGACATTGAAGCCCCAATGCCAAAGCGCTGCCGAGGGAAACAACCAGGCGCCCACTGCGATAAAGCCTCGTACCCCCCGCGAAAACAACCAGCCAAGCCACATGGCGGTCTGGACAATTCCCTGTAAGGCTTGGCGGATTATTGGGTACGGCTCTGGCGACGCGCCATTTCTCCACCGACCCATCCTCGCAAACAGACCTCGACGCCTACCGTCACCAAATTCCGTCGATACCAAGTAAGCGATCGCGAGTACCCAAACCAGTGGCACGAGAAGTGTCGCCAGTTGCAGAACGTACTTGTCGGGATTGAGAAGCTGCGCGCGATCGACCAGTCCCTGGAGCAGCACGACTGGAAGCAACACCATGGCCCACCTTATGCTCGCCAGTCCGGCGCGCACGAAGTACTGACAATTAATTCGGATCCGCGATGGTCGAATATCGATTTGATCACGGACGGCAATCGATCGCTGCAGGTCAAATAGAAATCCCAGGGGGATGAACTGTAGAACGGGTATCACCCCGAGTCCCCCGAACACAATCGACACGATCGCGTAGCCGAATACAAACGCGATGGCATACTTTATCGTTCCCGACGTCTTCGCATATACGTACGTCGGAACTCGATACGTCGCCTTCATTGGTTCCGTTCAGATGGGATAGCTCTTGCGCAGGTCACAGGAAGCCGCTGCGTGCAACCGCGGCTAGAATCCCAGAATCGCCGGCTCGGCATCATTCTATTTGGCCAACATCTGTCGGTAAACCGTCAGGAGTTCCAGACCTCAGCTCGCCGGTGACCTGACCAGCCTCGATTCCCTGAACCACTGGCTATGAAGGTCGGGGTTGGGGAACTCCGCTGTGCTGCTGGAGTGAGGGCGTAGGCGCGGCCGGAGGTGGGCAGCTTCTTTTCAACGACTCGACTCGATCTGCAGGCTGTCGATCTACTCGTATAGCTCCTGTTCGTGAGCCGAAGGCTCGTTGGCTCGCCTGCGGCAGCCGTCGTCGAACAGCTCACTGGCCTGGACCAACGGTTGCTTCTTAACAGGCCGTCATCTGGCCGCTGTGAACCTCGAAGTCGCTCACTAGTTGGGCGGTCGCCTTGTCACCTGTCACTCCGCACCGCCGCTAAACCGACTTTGGCCTTGGACGCGGCCCCCAACACCCGACGCTTCCTGCTCATCTGCGATCGCTCCTGACAGGCAGTTCCGTGGTGGGATTCCTATCGGCGCGCCCAGTTTTTGGGGTCCACCGCCACATTGTACATGCCGGCGATGCACAGCAAAAGCGGATGGCAGCGGCAATTCTTGACCTAGTGACCGAGCACCGTCTATCGTTGGGATATCGGATTGTGGCTCAGCGGACGATCTGCTCCCTGCGCTGGCTGCCGAGTCTCTCAATCGCTTCGACGACTTCGATCACCCCCATCGAATGGAACCGCGATTTCGTGTACCAAACGCATCTGGCTCCTATATCTTAGTCCGGGCAAAAGAGAAATGAGCATGCGGTTGATCGGACGATGTTATTGCGCTGCGGCAAACGCCGCGTTGCTGGTTGCCTGTCTTGCAGTGGCGGTGATTGTCAACGAGTGGGTCTCGGGCGCGTTTCCGCTTCGATCACTTGTCGAAAATGAACCCGCCGCGGATCCCGATTCTGCCGAATCCACTGTGCGACAGATTGACGAGTTGATTCGTCAAGAATGCCAGGATCGACAATTGAAGCCGCTTGGCCCAGCGTCTGACTTGACTATTGCGCGACGCATGACGTTGTCGCTCCAGGGGCGCATCCCATCCTTAACTGAAGTTCGCCTATTAGAACAGAGTCCAAAGGCGAAGCGGGTTGAAGCGTTTTTTGACCAGTTGTTTGAAGATCAGCGTTTTGGTGAGCACCTGGGCGAGGTGCTGACGCAGGCCTGCGTAATCGATCAGGTACTCGACCCTCCCAATCCATACAGGCGACGCTCATTTCATCGCTGGCTCAGCAATGAGATCAACAGTGCAACTCCTTATGACGAGATAGCACGGCGCATAGTCACCGCCGAGGGGCTGTGCAGCGAAGAAGGCGCAGCCAATTTCTACGCCTCGTACAAGAGCGATCCGGAGACGTTGGCGGCACAAGCGAGCCGATATTTCCTGGGATTGCGCCTAGATTGTGCACAATGCCACGACGATCCGTTTGCGTCGTGGAAGCAAGAGCAGTTTCATCAATTGGCAAGCTACTTTGCGGGCATTAAGCAGAGAAGCTGGCCATTTGACGAAGGCGATGCGGGCTGGCACAAGCATGGGGTGTACTACGTCCCGACGGAGTATAGCTACAAAAACCACAAGACCAACCAGCGCGACACGGTGGCCCCCAAGGCGCCGTTCCGGCCCGAGCTCGATTCCGGCCACGGCTCGCCACGGCACCGTTTGGCGAATTGGCTCACGCACCGCGACAACCCTTACTTCGCGCGAGCCATAGTCAATCGCATGTGGTTCTTGATGTTCGGTCGCGGACTAATCGAGCCAATTGATGATCTCAGCAAGCCCGAGAGTGTTCCCGGTGTACTCGACATCCTGGCGCAAGATCTGCGCGAGCACGATTACGACCTGCGGCGAGTGTTGCGCTTAATTGCCAGAACCGAGGCTTTTCGTCGTGAGTCAGCGATGGATGCTCCTGCGACGCTAGAGCACGAAGAAGTGTTCGCTAGCTTTCCCGTGACTCGTTTGCCGCCCAAGGTCATCAGTTTTTCGCTCAGCCAAACGTTGCTTGGCCGACCGCTCGGCCAATCTACCAACCTGATTGAGCGGTCGCTGGCGACAATGCAAAGCGAATCGTTCGCACAAGGTGTGGGCACCTCCGCGAGCGATAAGATTCTCTTGGATCGTCCAAGTCTCGTTCAACGACTGGCTCTGATGAATGGCGAGCGGTGGGAATCGGAAAAGCTGTGGCGTCCCCTGACCTTGCCATTCCAAATGGCACTGCTCTGCGGCGACGACGAACTCTGCGTGCGGACCGCGTTCAAGACCTGCCTTTCGCGCGATCCTACCGACGCAGAGTTGAGTTACTTTGCAGCTGAGCTGTCGGGTTGCGCGGTAGCTGATCGACCTGACTACGTGGCCGACATGCTGTGGAGTTTGACGAACTCCTCTGAGTTCATTTGGCGCCACTGATGGGATGAAGTAATGGATATGAATAGCAGGTCTGGCTGGACGCGTCGCCACTTTGTGCAGTGTTGCTGCACGTCGGTTTTTGCCGAGCGCCTATTTGCATCCGTGTGTCGCGCGAATCCGATCGAGCCGGCTACCGAAAAGCCGATGTCGCTCATTTTGCTTTGGCTCGATGGCGGCCCGAGTCAGCTTGAGACATTCGATCCGCACCCGGGTAAGATCGCCGGCCCGACCAAGTCCATTCCCACAAGCGTCCCCGAAGTGAGGTTCGGCGAAGGCTTGCCTAGGCTTGCTGAACTGATGGACCGCATGACGATCATTCGCTCGGTCACCGGTACAGAATTGGATCACCTTCGCAGCATGTACCAGGTCAAGACCGGCTTCGCTCCGAGCGCGTCGATCGTGCATCCGACCCTCGGCGCGATTTGCGCTGCGCACCTTCCTGAGCCGACTTGCGAACTGCCTCCCTTCATTACAATCATTGCGACGACCTCGGTAACCTCGAGCAACTCCGGGGGAGCGGAAGCAGGGTACTTGGGCCAGAATTACAACCCCTTCAGAACTGGCGATCCGATCAATCCGCCGACCAATCTGCGTAGCACGGTTTCTTGGAAACGTTTTCAGCGACGAATGGAGGGATTGCGAATTGTTGAGCACGCTCGTGCCGAGCAAAATGCCGCATTGGCCACTAGGCTGGGAGGATCCGAACAAACTCAGCAAATTGTCAAAATGATGGCATCGCCGCAGTCCCGCGCATTCTCGATCGACACGGAGCCCCTCTCACTGCAACACGCGTATGGCGACAACCCATTTGGTCGCAGTTGTCTCGCAGCGCGTCGCTTGGTCGAGGTTGGCGTGCGCTGCGTTGAGGTACAACTTTCTGGCTGGGACTCGCACGTCTCCAATTTCACCGCGCACGCTCGCTTGAATAGCATGCTCGACTCGGGGTTCGCCACTTTGATTGCCGACCTAGAGGAGCGTGCGATGCTCGATTCGACTCTCGTGTTGTGCATGGGCGAGTTTGGACGAACACCTGCGATCAATCCGACCAACGGTCGAGATCATTGGCCCTATGGCTTTTCCGTCGCCTTGGTTGGGGGCCAAATTCGCAAGGGAGTCGTGTTCGGCGCTACCGATCCTGAGGGGTCTCGGGCAGTGGTCGATGCCGTCTCGCTGCCCACCCTCACCGCAACAGTGCTGACTGCAATGCGACTCAATCCAAGTACGGAATCTGTCGTGGGCGCTCGTCCCGTCAAATTAAGTGACGGCGAGCCACTGGCGAGCGTGCTCGCATCAATCTCTAAGCCCCGCCGCGGTGGCGGAGATCCATGATTCGAGCGTTAGCGTCATAGGCGGCTGCGCCGTCACACGGAGGCGACGGGTGCGGCACGGGGGGCGCATCGGAGAGGTCTTGCTGGCCCTCGAAGACATCTCACTAACGACCACGATAGCTTGCGAAACTCCCATTGAGCTGGCGGTCTGCCGGCAACTTGTGGCCCAATTGTTGTACGGCCCGGGAGAATAGCTTTCGCGCTGCTTCGCCCGTTTTACCGATGCGCTGACCGATCTCGTCAAAGCTCAGCTGTTGCCAGTTGCGAAGCCAGACAACATCCCGCATCAGCACCGGCAACTCTTCGATGGCTACCAGCAACCGACTTGTATCCTCGTCATGGACCGCGATTTTGCTTGGTGTGTCGACGTGACAAAAGTGGCTGGTAATTGCACTCGCGGTGCTGTTAACCCAACGACCGTCGCTTGACCGAGAGCGCGAGAGTTTCGGCGCGAGATCGAAAGGCGGCGGCAAATGGAGAGCGCACCTGGCGGATAGAAAGCACTCTCGAAGCGCCGCGACACGTCGCAAGTCGTTGCCAGAAAGTCGGAAAAGACTCGACGTTGAGAGCCCTCGCTCTCGGCATATGGCGTAAACCCCGTGGGTCGCGGAAAAGTTCGCGACTGGAAAAAGCTCCCCGACAAGGAAAGCTCTTCGTAACAATACGCGCGAGAGCGATTTGGCGAAGTGGTTTCTAGGCAAGCACTTGCTGAGTTCGAGTACCTTTCGGTCAACGGCAAAGCGAAAGCAACCGGCTACGAACCTTGTGCTCTCCGGGTTAACAGATTCGATCCACCGGCGCTACGCTGTATGCGGCTCGGCGCAAGCACGACGACCAGCCAGCGGCATAACTGCGGTCGAGACGCGGGTATACCTCCAATTGGCTCTCCACCTCAGTCCTCTCGCGGCTCTCGGCCGGAAAGTTCTAGACAGCCTCGCGACCTGCAAGGCAAGCTAGGGGAAAGGAACCCCCTCGAGTTGCTTCGCATCGGTCCGCTCAGCCGCCTCGCCAAAGCTGCGATCGAGGCTGCCGTCTACTTCGAAGCGGATGATCAAGAAGTCATTCAACGCGTTTATATCGGACGCCGCGGACAGGGTTGTGCCGACGACGACGAGCTTGCCGTCGGGCTGGAGTACGGCATCGAAAGCTTCTTCGTCGGAGTTGGAGTGCAACGATGTGGTGAAGGCGCCGTCGTTGGCAAACTTGTCGCTCGGTGTCGAGTCCGTGGCCGAGCCATCGTCGAGCGAGCCGTCTGTGTTGTAGCGAGCCAGCGCGACTCGCGAATGGCCGCTTAACCGACTGTAGCCTGCAGCGACGAGCTTGTTGTCGGGTTGAATGACGAGACCATTGGCGACGTCGGTTGAGCCGCTGACGGCGGTTGTGAGCTTGCCGTCGCCGTCGAATGAACTATCGAGTGAGCCATTGGCGTCGAGGCGCACGAGCGAGAACTGGTTGCTGCCGCCGATGTTACTCTTGCCCGCGAGGACAAGCTTGCCGTCGGATTGAATGGCCAACGCGCGGGCTTCGTCTGCCGCGGAACCGATGCCCACCCAGACGCGGCCGTCGCCGTCGAACGACGTATCCAACGAACCATTCGTGTTGTAGCGCACCGCGGCAAAATCGTCGTTACCATGGTAGCTAGAGCCTGCCAGGACGATCTTGCCATCGGCTTGCAAGCCGACAGCGTAGGCAATGTCGTCGCCCGACCCGAGGGCCTGGGTCGCCTTGCCATCGCCGTCAAACGAGGTATCGAGCGATCCATTAGCGTTCAAACGCACGAGTGCGAAATCGTAATTGCTGCCGTTGCTCGTTAGGCCGGCGACCAGGATCTTGCCATCAGGCTGCACGACGACGCTGTAGGCGATATCTTGCGCCGACCCGAACGCACCGGTCCACTTACCGTCGCCGTCGAATGAAGAATCGAGCGAGCCGTCGGCGTTGAGACGGGTGACCGCGAAATCGAGGTTGGCGCCCGTGCCCGTATAGCCCGCCACGACGATCTTGCCGTCAGCCTGCACGGCAACGCTAGTGGCATGATCGAACGAGCCGAAGGACACGGATTGTTTCCCATCGCCGCTGAACAACGTGTCGAGCGAACCATTGGCATTGAAGCGCGCAATCACAAAGTCATCGTCCCTGCCGTTGTTGCTATAGCCGACGGCCACAATCTTTCCATTGCTTTGCAAGGCCACGGCTTGGGTACGAGCGTCAAGAATTAGCCCATCGCCGATCGAAGCGGGGTGGCTTTCCTCTGCCGCTTCGGCCGAGGCAACCGCGTCATCGGGTACGGAAGCTGGCGGAACGGATTCGACCTCTGGGAAACGTGAGCTCGCAGCTTGCTTGGCGATGCCTGATACGGACGTGGGTAATACGGAATGCAGGCTCCAAACGCCCCAATCGCGGCTGGCGCTGCCTCCCAAATGCAGGTAGCGCCCATCGGGTGAAAAGACCATCCGATTGGGCGTCTCGGCGTAGAGACTCAGAATTGCTTGTCCCGTCGGAGGATGCCAGATCTTCAGGATCGAGTCGCTGTCGAAACTGGCGACGGTGCGCCCACTGGCATCAATGGCCAATCCTTCGACGATGGCTCCATGTGCAATCCAACTTGGCAATTTGTCACCGCCGGGCAGTGTCCAGCGGTAGATCGAGCGATCGGTTCCGGCGGCCAGCAGTTGGCGACTGTCGACGGCGATTGCCAAGGCGTGGATTTCCGATCCAGGTGTTTGTCGGCTCAGCAGCAGCTTTCCGGTCAATAAGTCATAGACTCTGACTTCACTTCCAACGGAACAAGCCACGAGCCTTTCGGACGACGTGAGCTGTCGCACGTCGGATCTGGGAATCTCGACTTTCCAGCGCAGGCGAGCTGGCTCTAGGTCCCAGGCCGCGAGCGTGCCCATGTTGCTACCAATTACCAGTGGGGCAGCGGGTGCCAACGCCAATTCGCCAATCAACGGTTCGAGTGAGCCGATTTTTCTCCACTCGGTTGACAGTTCACGTTGCCAGGCCAGCAGATTCGCGCCGCCATCGGTACGGACGATCCACTTGCCATCGGAGGAGATAGCGCAACGGATGGCGGCGTTTCGCTCCGACGATTTCCAATAATGAACTGCCTGCCAAGCGTTTCCGTCCCAGTCAGACGACACAAGATTCGATGAATCATCCTTCTCCCCGTATTTGAGTATCAGCCGCTCGCCGTGGGCCGAGAATTCCGCTGTGTACCGCAGGGCACCACTGGCCGTCAGGGTGAACTGGTTGCTAGGCCAGGGATTCGACCATTGTCGCACGAAACCATCGGCGCCGACCGATGCGACTTCGTCACGGAGCGGAGATACCGCAATGGCATGGACTCTTCCTTGATGTGCCGCGACCACTGCTAAATCATCGCGCTTGCGATTCCACGGCCCCATCCGCCAAGTGGAGTCCATGCTACCGATCACGATCCACTTTCCGTCGGCCGAGAAACGCACCGAGCTGAACGGTGCGGTGTCACAGGAGATGCGGTTCATGGCGTCATCATCCCCGACACGGACGATGTAAACGTCGTCCTGGCAGAATGCTAGGTGCGTCTCGTCTGGTGTGAACTCGAGCGACCTGATTGGGCCGTTTCCTACGATAGGCCACGTGCGCGATTGTGCATCGGCGTCATTTGTCAGGTCCCAGTCGAGCAGCTGACCCTGTCTGCCGCCGCTGATGAGGTGGTGCCCCCCTTGCCAATACGCAAGCGCGTACACGGGTTGGGTGTGCCCCGGCAACTCGCGCTGAATTGCTCCGTCGAGTGTTGCGACCACGCGAACGTAGCCGTCGTCGCCCGCGACTGCGGTTTGCTGTCCGTCGGGAGAAAAGCGAACAGCATAGAGTTCCGTAGCGCTGACTGCCGCGCGGCACTTCAGGCTTGAACTTCCTGCGAGCGACCAAATCAATAGCTCACCGGCATCGTTGACGGCGGCCAACTGGCTGCCATCGGCGGAAAAGGCCAGGGCGTTGACCTCGGAATGAGAGTCTCTCAATTCCTGACGCAATCGGCCGGTGTCGGCCTCCCAGAGGCGCACGACGCCGTCGGCGCCGGCCGCCACGAGCAGCGATCCGTCGGGCGAGTACTCGACTGCGTATTGCTCCCCTTCGTTGCCGAGAAGCTCGCGCTGCGCGGAGTGCGTGCGATGCCACAGGTAGCCCCAGGCGAATTCTCGTAAGTCCAGATCGCCAGGGGCTGGGCGCTGTCGGTCGAGAATGCTAACGCACTCTCCGAGTCGATACGCGTCCAGCGCCTCTTGCGCCAGGCGAATATCGCTCGCATAGAGTTGCCGGCGAACAATCTGGCGACTATTCTCGGCCTCATCGCGACGCTGCTTGGTCTCGGCAAGTGCCGCGCGCAATTGCACTGTGTACGCGCCGGCCATCGCCACCATGGTGAACAGCGATAGGGCGACGACAACGACGAGCGCTGCCGCCCAGGGCTTGTGACGTGCCCAGCGCACCAGCTTTTCGTTTGCCCGCAACGGCCGCGCCCGTGTCGGCTCGCCACGCAAAAACCGCCGCAAATCCGCCGCCATTTCTCCGGCCGACACATAACGGTCGGCGGGCCGCTTTTCCAGCGCGCGCAAGCAGATCGCTTCCAGATCCGCTGGCAGGTCGCGTCGCACTTGTCGCGGTCGTCGCGGCTCGTCGAGCAAGATCTGCTTGATCAATTCCGTTTGCGATGCGCCGTTGAAGGGCGTCTGCCCGGTCAACACTTGAAAGAGAATTCCGCCCAGCGCGTAGATGTCGCTGGCCGGCCCCACCGCACCCCGCGAGGCTTCGAGCTGCTCCGGCGCCATGTAGGCCGGCGTACCCACCAGCGCTCCGGTCGCCGTGAGCGTACCGGCCCCTTCCTCGAGCCGCGCCAGTCCGAAGTCGACGATCCGCGGCACCCAACTCTCCCTCGCGTCGGCGACTGCGAGGTCGGCAGATTCAATCCGCGAACCCTTGACGTTGCCCGACACCGGTTGCATCAGCACATTGCCCGGCTTGAGATCGCGATGCACCACGCCGCGGCGATGGGCGTGCTCGACCCCTTCCGCCAGTTGAGCCACGAGCTCCGCTGCCTGGCGCGACGGCACGGCCCGGCGCTGCGCGCCAAGCCAGGTCTCCAGGTTCGGCCCGGCGCAATACTCTTGGGCGAGGTAACAAACCGGCCCCGCTTCGCCCGCCTCGAACACCGTCACTAGATTTGGATGCGCGAGAGACGCGGTCGAGCGCCCTTCACGCAAAAATCGCTTCCGCGCCGCTTCCGAAAGCAGCAACTCCGGCCGTGGCACCTTCAGCGCCACGTCGCGCCCCAGCGCCGGATCGTGTGCCCGAAAGACGATGCCATGTCCGCCGCGACCGAGCTCCTCTTCGATGACAAACCGGCCGATGATGCGCGGAGCGTCGTCGGCAATCCCCGGCGACGGCGCAGCCCCGGTTGCCGTAGAGTCGCTGCCCGCCGGCTCGGCAATTCCTGCGGTACGCGGTGGGTCGGCCTCGCGCAGCCGCGCCAAGTCATCGAGCACGCCGCGCAAGAGCTCAAAGCGACCCTGGAGCTCGGGATCAGGAGGGCCGGTGTCACCCAGGTCGGACGCGGCGCCAGTGTCTCGAGTTTCGTCGTAAAGCGCGAGCGCTGCGATCAACGCGTCGTCGGCGGCGCTGTCAGTCTCTTCCGGATCAAACCGACGATCCGCTGTCATGCGCCGACCACTCCTGGGCAAGTCGATCGAGTCCCCGCAGCCAGAGCTTGCGAACGGCCGCTTCGCTGCGCCCCAGCTCGCCGGCGATTTCGGCAAACGACCTCCGTTCCCAGGCCCGCTGGACGATCACCTGTCGATAATCTTCGGGCAGCTTCGCCAATGCGGTTCGTAGCGCCACCGCCCGCTCGTCGGCAGCCAGTGCGCGCCAGGGCGTGGCATGCTGCTCCAAGCGCGGATCGTGACACTGGCACGCTTTCCCGTCGAGCGACTGCTCGCGGCGCACGTCGCGCTTTTCGGCCGCCAGAAACCGCCGATGCGCCTGCGTCACCTGGTTGTGCAGAATTCGCCGCAGCCAACCGTGCAACTCCTCGTCCGTCGTGCCACGAAACTGCACCAAGCTCTGCTGCGCCGCCGTGAGCGTCTCCTGGACAATGTCGGAGGGGCTGAGCTTCGCGCGCAGCTCGGCCGATAACTCACGCGCCGCCGCCAGCCGCAGATAGTCGCGGCACGCGGTCCATAGTTGTTCGAGAGCCGCCACGTCGCCGTCGCGCGCAGCGAGCATCATGTCGATTGCCGCCCCAGCGGCCGGAGTGGGTGTTTCCACACTCGACCTATCTCTTTAGAGGGAATCCTCAGCGGGATGAGACGCGCTACGGTCTCTTGCGAGAACCGAGGCGCGTCGCTCGTGACGAGAATAACCGCCGAGCTCGGCGGTCGCAACAAAGGCCAGCTACGGACTTTCAAAAAGTTTCTTGGCGCGGGTGTCTCACTTCCGTCGCCGTTGCATCTAAAGGCAATAGAGGGTCTTGCGTCCGCGAAGGCTCGATCCAGCACGTCAAACCCCACGACCGCTCAACGGCGGCGGCCCTCGTGATCCCGTTTTCCACGGCAGGCACCATGAAATCCGTGTTTTGGCAGCGATGGCTGGACAAGTATGGGCTGTCGCAGGCTTCGCGAGTCAGGCCTCGCCCGAGCCGCGTCGAGCATCGCCGGCTGCGGGCCGAGCCGCTCGAAGACCGCCGCTTGCTGACCGTCGGTCTCGATCCGGCGTTTAGCGACGATGGATGGGCCACGGCCACGTTTTTTAGCGGCTCGGCCGACGATCTTGGAAACGCCGTGGCCGTGCAGCCCGATGGCAAGACGGTCGCGGTGGGCTATAGCAGCAACGGCAGCGACGACGACTTTGTGATTGCGCGCTTCAATGCCAATGGTTCGCTCGACACGTTGTTCAGCAGCGATGGGAAACAATCCGTGTCCTTCGGCTCGTTCGATCATGCCACTAGCGTTGCCGTGCAGGCTGACGGCAAGATCGTCGTGGCGGGCTATACGGGCACGGGCGCCAACCTCGATTTCGCGGTCACCCGTCTCAACGCCGACGGCTCGCTCGATTCTTCATTCGACGGCGACGGTAAGTGGACCGGTGCGTTCGGGTCGGCGCAAGATATCGCCTACAGCGTCGTCGTGCAGCCTGATGGCAAGATCCTGGTCGCCGGCCTAACGAGCAACGGCAGCAATTACGATTTCGCACTCGTGCGTTTGAACGCTAATGGATCGCTCGATACCTCGTTTGACGGCGATGGCAAGGCGACCCAGGCCCTCGGGTCGGGCGACGACATTGCCTACGCCGTCGGCTTGCAAGCCGATGGCAAGATCGTCCTGGCAGGCTCTAGCTACCACGGCAACGACGATTTCGCCGCGGTGCGCTACAACACGAATGGTTCATTGGATACTACGTTCGACGGCGACGGCCGCGTCTGGGTGGGCATCGGCTCCGCGGCAGACGAAGCCCGCGCGTTGGCCATTCAATCCGACGGCAAGCTTGTCCTGGCAGGCAAGAGTAACACCGGCAGCAGCAACCAGTTCTCGCTCGTGCGATTCAACTCCAATGGCTCACTCGATAGTTCATTCGACGGCGACGGCAAGCTCACAACCGCCGTCAGCGTCGCGAATGCTGGGGCAACCAGCGTCGTTGTACAGTCCGACGGCAAGATCGTCGCGGCCGGCGGCAGCGACAACGGCAGCAATATTGCCCTGATTCGTTATCACGCTGACGGATCTCTTGACACTAGCTTCGACGGCGATGGCAAGCTCGTCAGCGACTTGGAGGGCGGCCATGAGTCGGCCGAGCGCGCCGCGCTCGGGCCCGACGGCAAGTTGCACGTGGTCGGCTCGCGCCACAACGGGACCACCTTCGATGTAGTCGTCGCGCGATACACGTTAGAGTTCATTAGCGCTGGCACCTCGTATTCGATCAATGAAGGTCAATCGCTGTCCCTTAGCGCGTCGGCCAGTGACCCCTCGCTGATTCCCAGCACTTTCACTTGGGACGTCAACGGAGATGGCCTCTACGGCGACGCGACGGGCATCGCGCCCACACTCACCTGGGCGCAATTGAGTGCCTTGGGCATCGACAACGGACCGGCCACACGCAGCGTGCGCGTGCGTGCACAAGATGCGCTATCGAGCACATACACGTCCACTCCCGTCTTGCTGTCGGTCAACAACGTGGCCCCCACGGCGGGAGTAACGGGGCCCTCGACCGTCCTGCGCGGCTCGAGCGCGACCTTTACCCTCACCGCCAGCGATCCGTCGGCGGCCGATGCGGCGGCCGGCTTCACGTTCAGCATTAACTGGGGAGATGGATCGGCGGTACAGAACGTCAGCGGCCTTTCCGGCACGCAGGTGTCACACACCTACTCGTATTTCGAAACGACCAACATTACGGTGACCGCCACCGACCAAAATGGTGGCGTTAGCGGGCAAGCGACCCAAAGTGTCATCGTCCGTGGCCCCACAACGACGGCCGGCTTCGATCCCACTTTTGGAAATGGTGGCACCGGCTGGCTGACGACCGATTTCGTCGGTTCGACCACCAATGGAGCCGCCGCGGTCGCGGTGCAGGCTGACGGCAGGATCGTCACGGCTGGCTTGAGCCACAACGGCAGCAACTACGACTTTGCCGTCGCCCGGTACAACACGGATGGGTCGCTTGACACGACGTTTGACGGCGACGGGCGCCTCTCGACTGACGTGCGCGGACTTAACGACGAAGCCTACGCCGTCGCGATCCAAGCCGACGGCAAGATCCTCGTGGCCGGCTACAGTCAGGCGGGAAGCTTCTACGATTTTGCCGTCGTGCGCTACAACACCAACGGTTCGCTCGATACCTCGTTCGGTGTGGGCGGCAAGGCCATCGCAGTCGTCGGAGCGCTCGACGAGATTGCTTACAGCCTGGCCCTACAGTCGGACGGCAAGATTCTCGTGGCTGGCATTGTTGCCAACGGTAGCAACAACGACGTGGCCGTGGTGCGCCTCAACTCGAACGGCACGATTGACACCACCTTCGATGGCGACGGCTTCGTCACTCAGGGTCTCGGAACGTCGCACGATGGGGCCAAGGTGGTTCTGGAGCAATCCGACGGCAAGATCGTGGTCGTTGGGCATAGCACCAGTGGCAGTAACGTTGATTTTGCCTTGCTTCGTTACAACGCCAACGGCTCGTTGGACACCACCTTCGATGGCGACGGCATCGTCACCACCGCCATCGGGTCATCTGATGAGTATGCCGTGACCGCGAAGCTGCAGCCCGACGGCAAGATCGTCGTGGCTGGCCACACCTACGTCGGCGCCCAGACCGATTTTGCCCTGGCTCGCTACAACTCCAATGGCTCGCTCGATAGCTCATTCGCCGACGACGGAATCGCTACGACCGACTTTTACGGCTCAACCGACGTCGCCCAGAGCCTCGTCATCCAGTCCGATGGCAAGATCGTCTTGGGCGGCTACACCGTGTTTGGCAGCCATACCGCCCTGGCCCTGGCGCGTTACAACGCCAATGGCTCGCTCGACGATGGCTCAGCCGGCGATCAGTCCCCTAGCGATGCGTTCGACATTCACGGCACACTGGTGGCGGATTTGAGCGACGCCTACGACGACCTCATCGTCGCAATGGCCCTGCAACCCGACGGCAACCTCGTCGCCGTGGGCCGGCTTTACGGCACGGGCAGTGTCGCCCAGTTGGCCGCCCGCTTCGTCTTGGACGACCCTGGGCCCTATCTGCTGAGCGAGGCGCTGGTCAACACGGCCGCCACCGACGTAGATGAATCTCCAGCCGTGGCCACCGATGCGTTGGGCAACTATGTCGTCGTCTGGACGAGCCATGACCAGGACGGCAGTGGCTCGGGAATCTACGCCCGGCGCTTTAACGCGGCCGACGTTCCTCAGGATGTCCCCGGCTCCCCCGGTGTCACGGAGTTTCGCGTCAACGTCGCAACGGCCGGCGATCAATTTGAACCGGCCGTGGCCATGGACGCCGCAGGGAACTTCGTAGTCGTCTGGACGAGCGATGGCCAGGATGGCAGTGGCGATGGCGTCTACGCCCGGCGCTATAACGCGGCCGGAGTGCCTCAGGACGTCCCCGGCTCGCCCGGCGTCAGCGAATTCCGCGTCAACTCGAACACTTTGAACAATCAGCGCGCGCCAACCGTGGCCATCGACGCTGCCGGCAACTTTGTTGTCGCCTGGACAAGCACTCACGAGGACCTTCTCGGGTCGATAGGTAATGTGTTCGCCCAGCGCTACAGCGCGGCTGGCGTGGCTCAGGGAAGCGAATTCAAGGTCAGCGTTGACCCCTTCCTGGCCGAGTCGGCGTCTGCCTCGGTGGCGATGGATCAGGCGGGGAACTTCGTCATCGCCTGGGACAACCCAAGCTTTATCAGCCCCGACATCGCGGCGCGCCGCTACAACGCGGCCGGTGTTTCGCAGTTGGTGCCTGGATCGCTGACAGAGCACGTCTTTCAGGTCAACACGTACAGTTTTGGCGAACAAATCTCTCCCTCGATGGCCATGGATTCTGCCGGCAACTTCGTTGTCGTCTGGGCGTCGAGCGACGATCAGGATGGTGACGGTTACGGCGTGTTCGCACAGCGCTACAACGCCGCCGGCAGCACGGTGGGAAGCGAATTCCGCGTCAATAGCCTCACACCGGGGGATCAGCTTGCCCCGGCGGTTGCCATGAGCGCGACGGGAGAATTCGTCGTCACTTGGGAAAGCTATAACGGCGACATCGACCACGATGGCATCTTTGCCCAGCGTTTTGACGCCACGGCAATTCGCCAAGGGATCGAGTTTAACGTCTCCGCAGAGCAACCTTATGGCGGTTTGCTTCCTGCAGTGGCGATCGACCCAGCGGGCGCCTTTGTCCTCGCTTGGACGACAGGGTTTTCGTCCGGGCCTTTTGTTTCCTACTACGACGTCTACAGCCGACACTATCGCTTCACGGACAACGCCCCGCCCACGGTCCATGCCGGCGGACCGTACGTGGTGAGCGATGGTGGCTCGCTGGCCCTCAGCGCAGCGCTCTCGAGCGATCCCGAGAACGACACGCTGGCTTATTCCTGGGACATCAACGGAAATGGCGTGTACGGCGACGCCACCGGCGTCAGCCCTACACTCACTTGGGCGCAACTAGGTGCGCTGGGCCTCACCACGGCGCCCGGCTCCCACAACGTGTCGGTGCGCGTCAACGATGGCCATGGCAACCCCGTCACTTCAGTGGCGACGACGTTGTCGATAGTTTTCCAAGTGCCCGCTGCCAACCCTGGTGGACCTTATACCGTCACCGAAGGCTCCACGATCCAGCTCAACGGCGGGGGGACGGGCACGATCACTTCGTACGCCTGGGATCTCGACAACGACGGCTTTTTCGAGACCAGCGGTCAGAACGTCAATTTCTCTCGCAGCGACAACGGCAGCTCCACAGTCCACCTGCGCGTAACGAGTCCGGGGGGGACTGCCACCAGCTCCACCACGGTAACCGTGACCAACGCACCCCCTGTCCCGACGATGTTCCCCCCTCCACGGACCTTGGTGCGCGGCCTGCCAACGACTTTTGCGCTGGCTTCGAGTGACGTAGGTGTCTTCGATCGCATCGTTCTGTACGAGATCGACTGGAACAACGACAATAAAATCGACGAGGTGTTGACGCCCGAAATCGTCCAAGCGGCGCTGTCCGACCCAGAAGTGGTCGAGATCGAAAACGGGACCGAAGTTCGCAATTCCCTGTCGGGGGCGGGCAGCACGAGCCAGGTCAGAATCTATGCCACCGACGACGACGGCGGTCGCGGTTCGAGCTTGATCACGTTCTCGACCGTCGAGGCCGCAGTCATTGCCGACGAGCTAAATCCATCCCTCTCGAACCTGGTGTGGGGTGGAACTATCGGCGCTGATGAGGTGGAGTTCACGGAGATTGCGCCGAATACAATTCGCGTGCACACCACGTTGCTCAACGGCGTGGCCGTGAATACCACGCAGGATTTTGCCGGAGTCACGGGGCGCGTACTCGCCTACGGCCTGGCCGGCAACGACGCCATTTCGGCTGCCGGGCTCACCGCGCGCGCGGCCCGGATCAACGGTGGTCGCGGCAATGACACGATCACCGGCGGCAACGCCGACGACGAGTTGCACGGCGACGACGGCGCCGAGGGGGGCAGCGATGTCATTTACGGCGGTCTCGGCAATGACCGTATCCATGGTGACGATGGCGCCGAAGGCGGCGCCGACACCATCGAAGGCGGCGACGGCGATGATGTCATCTACGGCGACAGCAACGGCATGTTGATTGATGCCAATGGCCTCGCCGCCGACGGAGCAGAAGGGGGCGCCGACATGATCCTGGGGGGCGCCGGCAACGATTTTATCTTCGGCGGTGGCGGTAACGACACGCTCGAAGGAGGCAACGACAACGACTTGCTAAGCGGCGGCAACGGTGCTGAAGGAGCCAACGATATCCTCCGCGGCGGGGAGGGCAACGATGTGCTAGTCGGAGGTTTTGGCGTCAACTCGACTGATAGCGGGAAGGACGTGCTGGAAGGAGGAGCGGGCGATGACTTACTCATTGGCGAGCAAACCAAATTCACTGCGCTTCCGCTTCCCTGGGGTGATTCCTACACGCTCAGCGCGACGCGAGCACCACACGACGTGGCACCAACGGAATTCACCTTCGATGGCGTCGCGGAAACCGTAGGTTCGCTGGTTGTCGATGAATCGATGCACTATTTCGCTGGCAACGATACTTACTACGTCAGTCCGATCAGTGGCCCCCCCCGGGTGCGGCCGCAGCTTAGCGCTCCTGGCACGGTGCTGGAGTTGACGCTCAAGACGTCTACGGGTCAGTCGTTCTCACAATTGGCTGGCTCGACGAACGACGCCTTGGGCTGGGGAGTTTCCGTCAGTGGTCTGGGGACGGGTCTAACCCCGGCGACCGTCCGCGCTAGCTCGCTCTATGCGATCGTCTATCGAGACGGTCTACCTGCTCAGTTGAATCTCCCTCCCTCCAACGCGCTTCGCGCTCCCGATCCGCTAAATCGACCAGAAGTTCCCTCGGTCATCATGGGTGCTGCCAACGCGACGACCGACGCCGTATTCGCCGACGGCGACATTTTCTTCGAGATCACTCCAGAGCAAGTGAACGAAGGGTTGCTGAACTGGACCGCATTGAACCTTGCTGCTGGGGTGTTTGGCAGCTTTGGCATCGACGAGATCCGGCTGGGGGTCATTCTCGAGCAGGCCTCTCAGGAGCAACTGGCGCTGGCCGCGATCTTCCGCGAATGGACTTCGGAACGCGATTATGCCACGCGGATTGCCAATCTCAGCGGCACGGGCGTCGGCCCGCGCGACAACGGTGATTTCTTCCTCCAAGCGGCCGCGACGGTCTTACGCGACAACTCGACCGATACGCTCACCGGCGGAGTCGACGCCGATTGGTTCGTTTGTGGCAACGCTGGCGAGACCACCGACTTCGACTCCCTCAGCGAACAACGGCTGATTGTCCCATGATGCGATTCCGATAGTTTCCCACTATCACTCCTCACGAAAGGACGCTAGCCGACAACGACCCGCAGCCAGTTGCCACCGAAGCCCATTCGGGTTTCGGCCCGATCACTCTATGCCATTGCGGAGTCGAACATGTCGACCAACTCGTTTCGTTGCGGATTGATGGTGCTCAATGGCACGATCATGTTCCTAGTCGCGCAGCATCATTGCGTCGTCGCCTCGCAGCTCCCCTGGGGCTCGACCTACACTCTGAGCGGGACCAACGTGCCTGGCAATTTGTCGCCGACGAAGCTCACCTTCGACGGTGTCGCCGAGCAAGCCGGTGGCCTGCTGGTCAACGAAAGCTTCCTCCCCTATGCCGGCAAGTCGCCGTACACGCTGGCCGTGTACATCGGCCCGCCCGTCGTGCGCCCCGAGTTCGCCCAGGCGGGGCTGATCCTTGAACTGTCGCTGAAAACTGCCGATGGCAACTCCTTCTACCAGAACGCGATTAACCCGTTCGCGGGCTGGAGCCTGAAGCTGAGCGACCTGAATGTCGGCGGGCAGCAGGTCTCGATTCGCCACAGCGCCGTCTACTTGATCCCGTTCCAGGATGGTCAGCCCGTGCCGTTGTCGCCGCTGTCGGCCTACCTGATCAGTTTGTCCGGTGTCGCGCCCGATCCGCTCGATCGCGCGGAGATTCCCAACGTATTGGTGCCCACACCCTCGGTCGATCTGGGGGGCGATTTCACCGGCACGATCGCCACGGAGTTGACCGAAAAAGTGACTTACGAAAATTTTCTGACCTGGAACCACCTCAATCTGGCGCTGGCTAACGGGCTTCCGGCGCCGGTGGCGCTGGATGAACTACGTATCGGCATCATCGTCGAAGCAGTCCCCGAGCCCAGCGCCTGGTGTCTGGCCACTTCCGCCGTCGCGTGGCTGCTGTGCGCGTGGCACATCAAAAGACGCCAAAGTGTGACGCAGCGCCGCGATTTCTGGCCGGGCTGGTAAGGAGATGCTGCGATGAACGTGCTGAAGCGATTGATTCGGGCCTCCGCAATCGCGCTCTTGGTCGCATTCTTCGTAGGTTGTCCCGGAAGACGATCGGATGAGCTGTCTCGTCTTCGTCAGCAGCTCCAGTCGGCGCAAGCGCAGGAACGAATCGACACCGCCCAACTGATAGGTCTGCAGGGACCGCTGGCGATGCCAGCCGCGGCGGATCTCATCAAGTTGCTCAAGAGCTCCAATCCGGATGAACGGGCCACTGCAGCGCAGGCGCTTGGTCGGGTGCTGATCGATCCAGCCCGGCACTGGCGGGGCACGCCCCGCGCCAGCGAGCGAGATCCGTTCGCCGACCAGCGTCGCGCCCAGCAGCGACTAGCCGTCGCGGCGCTCGTGCCGTTGATCAAGGATGACGATGAGCAAGTCCGCAGCGCCGTGGCCGTGGCTTTGAGCTACGTGGGCTGCGAGGCGGAACCCGCGCTCCGCGAACTCGAACAATTGGCCAAGCATAACCAGACGGCGCGCTTCGCCGTGAACGATCTCAAACGCGTCCTCGAACAGCAGCGCACCAGGACCGCGAAACCTTCTGCCCAGCTTCGACCCTGATCGCCTGTTTCCAAACCGACTTGGTTGATCAACACAAGCGAGCACCATCATGAAACCGCTGCGTCAGACTGGATTTAGTCTCGTCGAGTTGTTAGTCGTCATGGGCATCCTGGGCGTCTTGATCGCGCTGCTGATCCCGGCGGTGCAATTCGCTCGCGAGGCGGGCCGGCGCGTCGCGTGTAACAACAACCTGCATCAGTTGGGTGTGGCACTCCAGGTTTATCAGCACGCGGTTGGCTGCTTTCCGCCCGGCATGTCGATCGGCAGCTACCTCGACATGCCCAACTTGTTCACCGGTCACCGGGGCGACACCCGCGTGTATGCCACGGCCTTCGCCAGCTTGTTGCCGCATCTGGAACAATCGGAACTGAGCGCGCTCTACCGACACGGAAAAGGCTGGGACCAACAACCGCCGGGTGTCGTCGATCGAGTGATTCCGGTGCTCGTCTGTCCCTCGGCGTCGCACGACAACCCCTACACCGACGAACGCCTATTGAGCTTTGATACGTTCTCTCAAGCCGGCGCGACATTTGGCATCACCGACTACCTGTTATCCAAAGGCATTTACGATGCTTGGTGCGTCGGACCGGGGAGCGTCAACAAGGAAGAGCGCGGCATGTTCGATCTCTCGGGTCCGCCCGAGTTCGCCATGCCTGGCGCCAGTTTTGTGGTCAAGCCATCCATGATCAGGGATGGTCTGGCGAACACTTTTGCCATGGGTGAAGGTGCTTGCGGTCCCGATTGGCCCATCGGCGCGCATCCCGGCGACACCGTGGCCGTGCCCGGCTCCTTTGCGGCCAATCCTTGGGCCCTACCGCCGATGAACGATGCCGTCATCGAAAAGACGGGCGTGTTCGCCACATCGATCTTCGGTTGCACCATCGAGCCGCTCAACAAACGCCCCGTCACCGTCTCCCTGATCTCGGTCGTGCCACCGACGCAATTACTCACTTGCCAGGCTAGCGTGAAATGGCGCGATGGCTACGAGCGTAACCCGTTCGTCAAGAGCCACACCAGCGGCTTTCGTAGTAGTCATGCCGGCGGAGCGTATTTTTTATTTGTCGACGGCTCCTCGCGCATCCTGGCGGAAAGCACCGCCTTGAGTGTTTACCGAGGTCTTTCCACGATTAACGGCGGCGAGCCGGTCCACGGGCCCTGATCTCGTCGCGGAGCTCAAGCAGTAGCTGATGGTAGGCGAGGTTGTTTCGTTGTTAATTCCCAAGCTCGAGACGAATCACTTTGTGGCTCGCTCATAAAAGAAAGGCAAGCTAATGATTTATGCACCTTTAAGCGGCCAGCGCAAAGTCCACCAGGCGATGACCATCGCGCAAGCGATCTGCCTGACAGTCGCCTGGTGTGTACTATCGACCTCAACAGCGCGCGCGGCAAATACAGTGACTTGGAGCTTGATTCCGACAGGTGCGAGCTCAGGTGATAGTGCGAGTATCACTGCTCTTGGCGATTTCATGCCCGCAGGTTTCAAGAGTGAAATCCTTGCTGCGATGGACATGTGGTCAAGCGTCGCCGATGTACAGTTTGTCGAAGTCCCGGACAGCGGACCCGGCGGGGCAACGCTGAGGATCGGCGGACATTCGTTCGGATCGCTTGGCGTGCCCGGCCACGCGTATTTACCAACTGCGCCTGGCCCCGAAGCGGGCGACATCCATTTTGCCACGGAATACAACTGGGTGCTCGATACCTCGGGCCTCATGCTGGGAGGTTCATCGGTCGACACGTACTCCGTGGCATTGCACGAGATCGGTCACGCGCTGTTTGGCTTCGAACACACCGAAGGCGCCATGGCGGTGATGAATCCGGTCCTCTCGAGTTTGTATGCCTACTCGGGTCTTTTGCCCACGGACATTGCCGACGCACAGGCTGTATTCGGCGTGGCACCAGGCTATGTGGCGCCTCCGGCGACGAACGTCACGCTGACGGTCCTGCCGTCGAGCAAACTCGATTTCAGCGCGACCATTATGGGCAACACGCTTTTCGCGAGCACGCCTGTCGCCGGATCGATCGACAGCTTTATCAGCGAGGCAGGTGGCACTGCTAACGCACTTCGGATCAACGGTGCTAATCTGCTGCTCAACGACATGTCGGCAATCCTGGGCCTGATTAAGGTTCAAGTCACGGGTGCCCAGGGCGCACTGTTCGGGACTGACGCCAAACCCGTTGCCGGGGATGGTAGCTTTGACTCTGGAGATTTGCTGCTCGGGCTGGTCGACGGCACGGTCGCCACAACGGGACTCATCAACTCGACGATCGATCTGTTCGACACGCCACTGGCAATGGGAACCAACGCCGGGATCGCAGCCGGAACGGTCAAATTGTCGCCATCTATGACGCCGAGCATTCTCAACGTTGACTTAGCCATGCCTGTGAAGAACACAATTACGGTAGACGGTGCATTTTTGGTGGCCGGCCTTACCCCAGGTACAGTCAACGTTACCCTCTCACTCGATGGCCAGATCGACGCCGTCGGTACGATGATTGTGCCCGAACCCTCGACCTTGACCTTCATCGCATCGCTAGTTTTGTTCCTGCCCTGGTGGGTTTTTTGCCGACGGGCAACGCTGCAAATCAAACCGCGTACAATGGAAGACTTCGCCAATTCGGTCACTAGGACTGGCGATGTGATGAAGGTGTGAGAGTTGGAGAGCGTACAGCGTCAAGAACTAGCCGCGCTCGCTCCCCGGTGCCGCCGCTCTAATACGCTGTCAACATCCCTCTTGTTTAGCCTAGACATCTCGGACTTGTCTCCGTGGATGATGACGATCGAGCCAAGATCTGGGATGTCGGCTCCCTGTGCCGAACCAATTTCCCATTTCGAACTAGCTGGCCGAGAGGCGCGCGGTTTTTTACGCGAGAGTTGGCCTGAGTTAGCTCGCCTATCGACTGGGGCTCGTCCTGAGTTTCAAAATAGCAGGCGCTCGAGTTAGTGGCCTGCCGAGTTCCGGCCAGCCGCTGCTGATGCGCCCCTTTATAAATGGAGGGCGCTGGGGTCGCGGGCGGGAAGGGGCCCCTGATTCCGATCGATCTCTATTGACCCTTGCCCGGCCGGGCGAACATAAACACTGCTAGCATTCGTAGAAGGAGGTATGAATGCGACACAACAAAAACTCGAAGCGCGACGCATGAAGGCGGCGCGGCTGTTAAACCAAGGAAA
>JBFXAH010000046.1:0-25913 GCA_050184475.1 Pirellulales bacterium
GTAGCGTTGAGGGCATGGACACTGAAAAGTGGGAGGCGGTCGGCCTGGCCCTGTACCTGGCCATTTTCTACTCGGTGAAGCTGGCCTATTACACGTTCAAGGCGGCGCTCGAGCACGGCGGGCCGGCTACGGCCGCGATCGTGCTGGTCGTGCTGTTGGGCCTTGGGCTCACGCGGAGGTTCTGATGGCAATCGACCTCGACAAACTGAAGGGGTACGACGCCGAGCGGCTGCAGGTCGGTGAGCGCGTGCAGTTCACGCACAACATGGTGCACCAGCTTTACGACATGGGAATTCGAGTGCTGGACGGCGAGGTGACCGGCGTCTCGCTCCAGGATCCCGGCTGGGTCAGCATCCACGTCGCCGTGCCTTCGGCCGATGCTCTGGCCGTCCGCCACTTTTGCCTGAGCATTCCACGGCTGCGGGCCCAAGCGGCACAGTCACCGCTGTAGCGACTCCAGGGGGAAAACTCCCGCCCTCCCCTCCTGGCTGCAGAAAAGACCCCCAGTCTATTGCACCCGCCTTTCTGTGGTGGTACTGTGGTCTCAATTCGAGTATCACACCCCCGCGCATTGGGAGACCGCCCATGATCCGGAGTATGGTAGCCGCCTTTCTTTTCTGCTGCGCGGCAACGGCGTCGGCAGACCCCATCACCATCGTCACGTTCGGCGACTCGACCACCGCGCCCCGCACGCTTCCCGACGGCTCGTCGCTGGTCACTTATTCCGATCTGCTGCAGGCTGAACTGCCCGCGCTCATCGGCCAAGACGTCGAGATCGTCAACGCGGGCGTCGGCGGCAACATGACAACGCACGCCGTCGCGCGGCTGGCGAGCGACGTGCTGTCGCACAACCCGGATTACGTCGTCGTGCAATTCGGTATCAACGACGCGTTCGTGGTAAACGGCGCAACGCCGCAGGTGCCACTGGCCAACTACGTCGCCAACATGCAAACGATCATCGACGGCATTCGCGGCGGCGGTGCCGAGCCAGTCCTGATGGCGCCCTTCCCGCTATCGTACCTGGTTTGGTTCTCGGGTTGGACGTATGCGCCCTATCACGATCGCGTGAACGAAAACGCTCTTAATCGCGACTATGCCGCGGAGCTCGTGCTGCTGGCGCGCGATAACAGCGTGCTGCTGCTCGATCCGGCCAGCGCCTACTACGATTGGCTCGCCACCGGCCCGGCGAACCTGGAGTTGTATCACTTGGACTACGTGCATCCCAACGCGAACGCCCACCGGCTCGAGGCCGACCTGCTCTTGGCGGGGTTTGCCGGCGTGGTCCTGCCGGTGCCGGAGCCGAGCGGTTTACTTCTCGGAACGATCGCGTCCGTTGCCCTCATCGCGTTCAGCCGTAGAACGTCACGTTCCAAAGCTGGCATTCGTATCCGAGCTTGCTAGCCGCTGCGCTTCGCGGTTGACGGCCAGGTCGTACATGCCGCCCCAGGTCTTTGGCAGACCCTTTTTGAATGCCTTGCCGGCGGCAGAAAAGATGTCGCCCCAGCCGAAGTGCTGGTAGTTCTTTTTCATGGCCGCGATGATCGCCGCGCGATTCTTCGGGTCGCGGCAACCTTCAACGCCCCAGCGGTTCATCTGCGCGCGCAGTCGCTTGCAGATGCAATTCTTGGGCTCTTCGATTTCGTATTCGTCTTTGATTATCAGGCCCAGTTGCTTGCCTGGCCCTTCTTCGGGCGGCGGCAGAATCTCGTCGCTGGGCGCCTTGACCGGCGCGGCGACAATCGCCTGCCACTGTTCTTCCTTGATGAGGCCGCCGGCCACAAAACAGGTGTAGGCGCGGTCCAGCGGTTCGCCCAGCTCCGTCAGGCCCAGCACGTAATTGCGCACCGTGTTGGCGATGCTCTTGTGAGGCACCCAGGGGCGGGCCTTCTGGTCGGCCTGTTCGTCGTCATAGCGATGCACCCAGCCCAGCACGCCCAGGCAGCGGCTCTTGGCGTTGTTCGTGCGCTGGTGCTTGAGGTGATAGTAGTAATCACTTCCGCCCACGCCGCGGAAGTGCTCGTTGAAACCAGCGAACGCATCTTTGCGGCAGCAGAACGCGCCCAGCCCCTGCGCCGGGATCTCGAAATCATCGTCGGGGTGCAGGCCGAGCTGGCGCGGCGGGTTCGCGGGAAAGTAAGCCGTCGCTTCGGCGGCCGGCATGGGCGGCATGTCCGCGATCTGCGGCGCGCCGTGCTTGGGCTCGCAGAACAGCACGGTATCTTCTTTGCCCGGCTCACGCAGCGGCGTGTACTGCGTGCCGTCGGGCCGCAGGAACACTTTGCCGTAGATACCCCAGCGCCCTTTGGGATTCCAGTAGTCGTTCAAGTGCGTGATCGAACCGGCGAAATCGTCTTGCACGTTGGGGCCGGTGAGCAGGTCGCGCGAGTCGGGATTTTTTGCGATCCAGGCCAATAGGCCGGCGATGGCGCCGGGCTGTAGCGACAGGTGCCCCTCAATGCACAGTACCCAGTCGGCCCGCGCTTCGGCGAATCCTTTATTGCGCGCCGGCGCGCTGCCCTGCGGCGCGGCCAGCGGCACGTAGCGCACGCCCAGGTTACGGCGGAAGTTGTAGGCTTTGCACTTGCGCTCGATCTTCTTCGACAGAAAATACGTGGGCCGGTTGTCGACCACGACGATCTCGCACTCCCGCAGATCGTGAATCTGCCGCAGAAAGAGCAGCGTGAACCAGAAACCGTCGTAGTCCCCGGCCGTCGTCACGACGATGGTCAGTTTGGGCTTGGTCATGGTTCCTCCGCCACACAAAAGCCTTCGATAAAGGTAGGCAGGCAAGCGCAGCTCGATCCGCTGTCGCCGCTGCCGCCGCATTTCATGCCCGCCTGAGCGGTCCCGTTGTCGATTTGCGGCGAGCCGCAGGTACACGAACAGGCCGCGCCCGAACAGATGTTGTGACCGAGGGGCGTGCAGACAGTGCTCTCGAACCACAGGCAGTCCGTATCGCCCGACTGACACGGTGTAGATAAGCCGCATTGATCTCCGCCGTTGGCGGCGATGCGCGCGACACTCAGGCAGGCAATCGAGCATAGCCCCGGCTCGTCAATGTCGCACGTGCCCTCGTCGAGCGTGCAGGCGTCCCCCTCACCGGCGCCGATGATCGCGGAATAACAATCACAGTCCACGGGGCAGGTAACTTGCTCGTCGCCCACGTCGGCGCCGGACGCGGCCAGCACGATTTCCAGCACGTTGCCGATGCCACACTCCATGTAACACGTGCCGCCAAAATTCCCTTCGTCGTCGCACGGATCAGGGGTGCCCGCGCAGCTCCCAGCTAGTCCGCCGTAGGTCACGATAGCCTCCGTGCCATCGCAGTCCGCGTCAATTTCCGAAAGGCGGTCGGAAAAGACGCCGTTCTGCGTGACCGGATAGGCTTCGCATTGAAGCTGGTATGCGCCGATCCCCGTTGGGTACGCGCTATAATTCGTGACGAGCATGTCAATCGCACCGAGGTAATACTCGGTCGCTGCTGACGCGATGGACGTGTCATCAGCGCAGGGTGCAAAACAGTTCGCCAGGTACAGCGTCAAGCTGCTGTCGCCATGCGTGGCCGCGCGCGGCATCAAGCGTAGGTAAGGACGGTCGCCGCAAGCCCCCGAGGCCAAATCGAGCTGCCATACGGCACCCCATGCGTTAGAGATATCATAGGCTGAGCTTTGGCCCAGATAGCGCAGGGCGTGGGTTCCGTTCAACAGGACGGCACCCGCGCCGCCCTGCATATCTTCAATGCAAATGTAGAACGTATCAATGACGCACGGCTGCTCTACATCGTCGATCCCATCGTTAAAACACGTCGTTGGCCCTGGGCAGGGATTTGTGCGGCAATCAGGCGTGCCGTTGTCGTCGCGCCACAAGTTGACCAGTTGCACCTTGAGATCGGTCGACCAGCTGCTGCCGGTGCCGATGCCCACCTGGTTGCCGCTGGTGATCGTGTCGGGCAGCGAAATCGTGTAGTGGCCGCCCAGCGAAGTCGGCGGCGCTTGCGGCGAAAGCTGCGCGTAGACCGGGGCGATGCCAAACACCCAGCGGCCCAGCTCTTCGGGGAAACGCAGGACCAGGCGAATGTCGCCCGGCGTCAAGCTGCCGCCAGCAAAGTATCCGTCGTCATAATCAGGCACCGCGATCTGGTTTAATACCACTTCGCCGCTGCCCGAGTTGCGAAACAGCGTCAACACCGAAAAGTCATCGTGATCGGTCGACTGGTGGCGGCACTCACCGCGCACGTAGTGTGTGCTATCCGCGTAGTCGGCATAGAGCGAGACGCGATTGTTGACCGCCATGCCATCGACGTTGGCGAACACCTCCAGGTACATCCCGCTGGCGCTCACCACGTCATCAATCAGAATGACGGCGTTGGCGCTACTGACTTCCAGATCGTCGCCGTCGAGCGTCCAGGAGCCGCTGACCACGGTGTAGCCGTCCGTCGCCGGCACTCCCGTGAATTCATCGATCCAGTAGATGTTGCAATCGGGATCGGTGTTGCACTGCCCCGGGCATGGCGGGCCGCAGTTGATGAGCGGGATAACGTTCATCAGCCGTTGCACTCCAGCGGCTTCATGCGCCAGCCGTTGCCCAGCATCGTGACTTCGATTTCCTTGTCGTCGTCGATCGCCACGCGGGACACCGCCGAAGGCACGGTGGTAAAGCCGGCATCGCTATTCGTGCCCGAAGCGGTTTCGGCGAGGATGATCCAGTCGGTCGTGGGCGTGCTGGCAGCAGCCGCGGCCGTCGTTTTCCCCAGCAGCGTGGTGATCACGCCCCCGTGCAGCAGCCGGCCGCGGCACAGCTTGGCCGTCTGGTCGTACACGCCGATCACTTTCAAAAGCGCCGGGAAGCCCAGCGACGCGCCGGCCTGGCCGGGCTTGGGGCCGTAGATGGCCTTGGCCGCCGGCGTGCCCGTGTCGAACAGGAACGTGACGATCGGACCCGCCTGCGCCGTGCCGAAATCGTTCTGGGCCACCTCGTCGGGCCCGTTGATGAGCCACTCGTCGCCCCACGTCGTATCGGGATACTTGCCCTCGTAGATCCGGGTGTCGTTGAACTCCAGCTCGTCGTCGACGCGCACCAGGCCATACGGCGGGATCGTCGTGGCGCTCGTGTTCTTGAACGTCAGGCCATCGTCCAGCACGACCGGCGGCGGCCGGTCCGGACGGCCGATCCCCACGCGCTGCCGCAGCTCCTGCAGCTGCCGCAGGATCCCGCGCGCCGTGCGATCCGTGTACAGGCCGATGGTCATGGGAAGAGAGGCTGTAGGCTATTGGCAGTAGGCTCCGGACGATAGGCCGCAGGAAACAAAAACATCCGGTCTCCAGCCTCCAGCCGGCTTTTACCCCCGAATGTCGAGCAACAGGAACGCGGCTCCGATCATGCCGATCACGGCCGTGCCGGTGCCCGTGTCGCTGATGGCCAGCACCACGCGCAGGTCCAGGATGTCGCCCGGCGCCAGGTTCGTCGGCGTGACCGTGAAATCCTTGTTGGCCGGCGTGAGATTGTTGATGTCCTGGGCGGAAGTCGTGACCAGGTCCGCGCCGATGCCGCCGGCGTTGTCGCTCTCGTAGCACGCGCAGTCGACCGTGGCGCTCGTGCTGGCGACGGTCGTGATCATGCCGCAGTAGAACCGCAGCGTGACGCTCTCGGCCGGGTCGTATTCCGGTGGCAGGCACAGAAACGTGCGGGCGTAGAGGCTCACGGCGCCGGCGTTCTTCACGTCGTACGTGCGTACCGAAGGCGAGTTGGTGCCGAACGCCGTGCCGTAGACGCCCAGGTCGTCGCTGGCGCTCGTGCCGGGCAGGTTGGTCTGCGGGGCGTCGTGCACGCGCCAGGCGTACCAGGGAATGGGATAGGAGACAAGCGGCTCCTGCACCTGCTGGGCGCGGGTGATCTCCGGCAACGTGATCACGCCCTGACTGTTGAACGTGGCGGTGAAACTTGGCATCGCGGTTGAACCTTTGCTAGAGGATGTTGAGAGCCGCGAACGGCATCGGCGCCTTGCGCGGTTTGAACTTGTACCAGTCGGCCTGTTGCAAATCCTGCAGGCCCGTGTCGGGGTCGCGCGGGATGGGAAATCCCTCGATCGTCGAATGCAGGATGGGCTTGGTCACCCGCGCGCCCGTGCTATCGGTGGCGTGCACGACCTTGGTCTTGTTGCCGACCCCGGTGAACGCCCGGATGTAATACCCGGCCGCGAGCACGCGCCTGTACCAGGCCTCGGCGTCTTCGTAGAGGCCCGGCTCGCCGCGGCGCACGGTGATGCCGATCGTGCACTCGTAATAAATCAGCTGCTCCCAGTGCCGGCTGCGCGCCTTGGGCGGCTCGGTGATCTTGCACGTGCCGGGCGGCAGGCTGAAAAAGATGTCCGAGTTGGTGCGCCCGGCGTACAGGCTCATGATGTCCGGGTCGACGTATTTCAGGTTCCGCGCGATGCGGATCACCAGGTCGTACACCGTCTCGCGCAGCGGCGGGTCGGGCGACTCGCCCGTCACGAAGCAGATCGGGGTGCCTTCGTAGTCCGTGTCGTACGGCTCCTCGCTCACCGCGAAATCAAACTCGATCGTGGGGGGCTCGTCGAGCGGCGACTCGCCGGGCTTGCCGCGGCCCCGATAGTCGACGTCGAACTCGTAGAGCACGCCGCTGACCTTGCGGCAGTTGACCCGATTGGCAAACAGCGTCGGGATGAAGGGATGTCGCACGCCGGCCAACGGAGCGGCCGGGTCGTTGCGCATGGTGTATGTGTTGTCGGTCGCCGGTGAGTTGCTGGTGGCCTGAAAGGTGAGCCGCCCGGTCTGGTCGAAACGCCGGTTGTCCTGCGTCTCGACGCCGCTCTCCTGCGCGATCTTGTAGGTGATTTGGTGGATGCCCATCAGGCCACCGTCATCGCTTCGGCGATACGCAGCTCGATGTCGATCATGCGCCGCTCGAGCTCCTTGGAACTGGCCGCAGCCGCCCGGACCGCGTCGAGGTGCTGCTGGTGCAAGCGGTTGGCTTCGGCCTGCTGCTGGGTGAGCTTCTCGATCGGGTTAGAGCCCGGGGCCCGGGTGAGGAAGCGGCTCTCCAGCAGTGTGCCGCCGCTGCCCGGCGTGCCCTTGCCCTCACCAGGCAGCCGGCCGATCTTGCCGATCTCGTTCTTGACGTCCTTCATGGCCTGGCCGTTGAGAATCGCGTTGAACCCGGCCAGCTGCTTGTCGAAGTTGATCCCGAAAGCGCTGGCCAGCAAAGAACCCAGATCACCCATCTGTGCCTTGAGGTCTCTCTCGAGTTGCGACACTTCCCTGCCGGCGATCTCCGGCAGCTTTGGCATACCGCCTTCGGGCATCGCGAACCCTTCGATCAGGCTCCGCTTGAACATACTGCCCATCGATTTGAATAGTATTTTCGCGCCCGCATCGTCGCCGGTGATCTTCGCCCAGATTGCGGCCATGCCCATGCCCGCAACGTCGGCCAGGTTCAGAAACAGATTGATAAAGCCGACCTTCAGGCCTTCGCCGAGAGATTGCAGCCATGGCTGGGCAAACTCTTTGAACCAGTTGAAATAGGCAGGCAGTATCTCCGTGAAGAAGTGCCGCAGCGTTTCCTGGATCACGAGTGCGTAATAGACAAGCGTGGTGGCCACCAGGGTCCAGGTGAGGCGCCACGTCTCGATCACCGTCTGCCCGAAGGCGATGAAGCCGGCCATGGCGTGGGCGAACCAGCCGACCAGCACGGTCAGCAGCGGCGCGAGACCAGCGGCCACGGTATTGAAGATCGCCGCGAAGGCGGCGCCGGAGCTTTCGAGCAGGCCCAGCAGCGGGCGCAGCGCGTCGACGATCAGCTTGATCCCTGGAGCGATCTTCTCGCCCAGGTTGGCGGCGTTCTCGGCCAGCACGTTCTTGAACGACTGCCACAGGCCGGCGAACGTGCTCACCTCTTTCTGCGCGAGTTCCATGCCCTGCTGCGCGATCCGCGTGATGATCGCCAGCCGGGCCGTCTCGCTGTTGACGCCCTTCAGGGCGGGGATTAGATCGTTAAACCCTGACGTGTCGCCGCGCATCGCGGCAGCCAGCTTTGTCATGGCATCGGCGGCACTGATGCCCAATGCGGCGGACAGGCCGATCGCGGCCGCCGAGACGGCCTTGAGCTGGCCTTCGGGAATGCGCAGCCGCACAGCCTGCTCGGCCAGCGTCAACACGTCCGCAGAGGCGGTGAGCGTGGCCCGGCGGACCTCCTTGGCGAATTCGCGCAGCCCGGCGATCGCTCCCCCCGCGCCGGCAATGGCGATCCGGCCGATGGTGCGTGAGACTGGCAACCAGGCTTGCTCGGCCCCAATTGCGGCCGCCACAAACGCCGCGGTCAGAATGGCCAAAGCGCCCAGCGCGTACTTGACGATACGCCCCAGGCCAGACTGTGAATCGCCCACCACCTTCGCGACCGCCGTGGACGCAGTGCTGACGACCGATCCGATCGCCTTCACCACGGTGGTCACGACCGCAAACAGCACCTTGGCCAGGTTCCAGATAAAGCGCAGTAGCGCCGCCACGATCCCGAACAGCGAGCGGATGATGTCGAGCGCGTCGGCGGCGATCGAGACGATCGAGGCGAAGGCGGCCAGGATCGCGTGTAGCGTGTGTAAGAGCAACTGCACCACATTGAGAATCGGGCCCAGTACGACCGCCAGGCGGCTCAGGCCTTGCGTCGCCCGCGTGGCCACTGCGGCCACCGTGTTCAAGCCGTCGCGGATATTGCCAATCGCGGCGCGCAGCACGCGGCTGGCGGCATCCTGGGCCCGCACGATGAAGTTGCCGACGGCGTTGGCCACGCTTTACCTCTCCTGGCGCGCCGCGGTGATGCGGTTCTCATCGCCCCACGCGCGGCTGCAAAAATTCAGCAGCCATTTCGTTTGATCCATTGAGCCCCCGGGCGCCGGCGCCGTCCCTTCGCGGAACAGGTCGGCGATCGGGTAGCAGTCCTGCAGCTCGCGGTCGATGAACTTCGCCGGGCAACTGCTGAGCTGGAAGTAGCCGCGGCCGCCGCAGGCTTCGCAGTCGTCGTTGCCCGGGCTGTCCTCGCAGACCGGGCAGGACACGTCGAGGGCCATCACCTCCGTGGGTTCGTTGACACACCGCCCGTCCGAGCAGTTCTTGCAGAGCTTGCCCGTGCGGATGAAGGCGGCGACGCGGATTTTTTTTTATCCTCCACCGTGAGCTCATTGGCGCTCATCATCTTCTGCATCAGCTCGGTGGCCTCGTTCATGTCCAGCAGCTCGTCGAGCTTGGCCGGATCGTAGGGAATCCACAGCGGCTCGGCGCCGTCGGCCACGTTGTGATCGAGCATGTTCCGCCAGCCCACCAGGCCGGTGCGCAGCACGTCGCAGATCGCGTCGATCGCCGGGCCCACGTTCTCGGGATGCGAATCGTCCAGGCCTTGCACGCGTTCGATCGCGGAAATGCACACGCGCCACTGGCGGATGCTGAGCGGGCGGAACGTGAAGACGGGCCGTTCGTCCTCGGGCAGCCGGAGGTCGCTGTCGAGCGCGATATCAAACGTATCTTCGGGGTGGAGGCAGCGCGGCACGGGTCACACCGTCCCTTCGCTGCCGGCCCCTGCGGCCGGCTTCGCCGGTGCCGATCGCGGCGTGACCGCTTCCACCTGCCGGGAGTTGACGCCGAAGGTGCGGGTATAGACCGGACCGGTGATTTTGTCGGCCGGCTCGAGCAGCACGATCTGGCCGGCAGTGCCTTCGTGTCCCCCGACCACGCGGCACCGCAGCGTGACCAGGTCGCCCACTTCCAGGGGCGCGCGGTTCTTGTCGACAAGCATGATTGCGAAAAACTCCTGGGGGTGATTTACGTGCCGCTGGTGATCGTCAATTCGTCGTCTCCGAGCGACGCGGAGCGGTTCAAGGCCAACTCGATTTGATCGGTTTGCAGTTTGTTGCGGTCGGCGGTGGTGATCTTGGTGATCTGCGCCTTGGGGGCGGCGAACGCCAGCGACGTCACGCCGTTGTCGAGCGTCCAGGCCAGCGCGGCGTTGGTCCCGGCCAGCCGCATGCCGAACACGTCGCCCTCGCCGGTGCCCGAGGCGATTAGCATGCTCTCAGGGTCCATGGTCACTTTCATGGCCCGGTTCACGATGCAGGCCGAGAGGATGCCGCCGGTGCTCGAGCCGTCCTCGCGAATCTGCACGTCGTTGCCGAAGTCGAGCGTCATGTTGGCCGCGCGCGGCGTCCAGGTGCCGTAGGTCAGCGCGGCCGCGTCGAACTTGAGCGGCGCGGTCGTGATGTAAGTCGGAGTCGGCAGGGCGGCGTCCACCGGCGGCTGCCAAACACCGCGGAAAGTAAACTCGACCATCACCCGCTTGCCGGCCGTGAACGTGAACACGGGGTTGCCCATCGCGCCGGCAATGCTCTTGAACAGGCCGTCTTCCCAGACGCCGATCGTGAGCGTCTTGACGTTGCCGGAGCCGGGCGGGTTCGTTTGCGGCGTGTAAGCCAGCGCCGCGCCGTACGCGCCGCAGGCCGGCAGCAGCTTCGACATCCACAAGGGCGCGCTGGCGCCGCCGTAGACCTCGGTCTGGAACTTGACCGTGCCGATCTCCGGGCCCACCGTGCCCGACAGCGGGGAGAAGTTGCCCTGCCCGTCGCGCGGCTCGTACTCGCCCTCGTTCTGGATGTCGACGTTCCAAACGTTGATCGTGGCGTCGGCCGCGGCCAGGGCGATCGGCGTGCCCACCGTGGTCTCGGTTTTGCAACCAAGGATCCGCCGCTCTCGCAACATGGGGGCGTAAACGGTCATGGCAGGTTGCTCCTAGTGCCAGATTTCAGGCAACGGTGTAGGGATCGCTCACCGGATGGCGATAGGTCACGGCGAACTGCACTGTGGCGCCTGCCGCCTGGTGCTCGATAAGGCTGAAATACTGCGGATCGGCGAGCCGCGAGTTGACGGCCAGGTGGCTGTCGTCTTCCTGGATGAACTGCTGCCAATTGGCCCCGGGCGTCTTGCCCAGCGTCAGCGCCATTTCAACGTCGGCGATGAACACGTTGAGCTTCCGGTCGATGGGCACCGTGTCCGCTTTCGAACACAGCCGGTAGAGCCCGATGTAGAACACCTGCTCGCGCTGCTTGGTGTTCGGGTTGCTGTTGCCCACCTCTTCGACGGCCGTCACGCAGGGGCCCTGTTCGACGACGGCCAGCAGGTCCTTGGGCACGAAGTTGAGATCGCCCACGTTGCCGATCCGCGTCGGCCGCAGCACCTCCGCCACGTCGACTTGGTAGTTATTGGCGATCTGCACCGCTTCGATGCGGGTGCAAATCTGTTCGGCAATGCGCTCGATCAGCGGATAGACGGCGGTCATGCGGCCACCCCCGCGAATCCCTTCAGCCTGGCGGCCATGGCGGCGCCCGAAACCATCGACCACAAGCTGGGCCCGAGCACGCGGCGGATCTTGGGGTAATCGGTGCCGGTGTTCATGAACACGCGGTTGCCCAGCGTCGGCCGATCGATGAAGGCCTTGGGAAAGTTGCGGTGCGGCGCCTGGCGCAGCACGCGGTAGTTGACGCCGCTGGCGGCCTGCTGGAATTCGAACTTGTCGATCGGCACGCGGATGGCCCGCATGCGGAGCACGGTGTCGAGACCGTGAAACTGGCCGTCCGGCATCGCCTCCCAGAGCAGCGGCTCGAGGTCCGCCCGCTTGATCACATACAGGGCGCGGATGGCCGCCGACAGCGCGCTGACCACCGGGCTCTTGCGGCCGGTAACGTCGTCGCGCAGTTCACCCTCGTCGGGCGGTCCCGGCGCGCCGGGAGCCTGCCCGAGAATCGTCTCGCCCAGTTGCTCGGCGAGCTCGAACTGCACGGTGAGGGTCAGTAGCGACGTCATGGCGGTTCCGTTGCGTTTACTGCGGCTCTTTGCAGGCCAGCAGCAGCTCTTTCTTGCGGCCGTCCGGGTTGTAGGGTCGGGTGGCGATCGTCATGGCGCGGTCGGTGGCTCCGTCGTGCCAGATGAACCGCATGTTGTTGGTGATATCTGGCCGCCAATGCAGCGATACCAGGTGCACGGTCTCGGCCTGCAGCTGCTGCCCAAAGACGGCCAATCCTCCCAGGTCTTTTCGACTCCACTCATCGCCCACGTTGCACGCCACGCGGCGGATCACGGTGTGCCACTCGATGATCGACTGGCCCGCCGCGTTATCGCGTTTCAGTGAAACTTGAAACGAGCCACGGTGTCTGAGTCTCCCCGCGTTCATGGGTGCCTAGCGGTACTCGACCATGCGGTCCGCTTCCAACAGGTCGATCGCCGACAGCGGCACTAGCGCTGCGGGCGCGCCGACCGCCACGGCCTCTTTGTTCTCGTACGAGTGCGAAACCAGTAACCGGATCGCCTGCCGCGTCATGGCCGGGATCAGGGTGGCCGAGGTGTAGCCGGCGGTGTACGTGATCGTGACGGCGGCGATCTGCGCAAGCGTCGTGGGCCACGACTGCCCGTAGGCCAGCGCCACGCGTCCGGGCTCCGAGATGGCGTCGACCGTGTAGACGTCGGCGTCAAGCGTCTGGCTGACGCCGGCGGCGTCCAGGTAGGTGATCGAGCTGACCGCGATCAAAGGCGGCATCGGCAGGTAGAACACGCCGTCGGCCGGGAAGCAGTCGTAAACGGCGGCCCAGGTCGATTGCCGCAGCGCGCGGCACTGATACCGTTCGCACCACTCGGTGGCCGCGTCGATGTACTCGAGCAGCGTCAGATCGAGATCCGGAATGTCGATGCCGTGGTGGCGCTTGAAACCGGCCAGATCAACGGCCTGGATGGTCGGCGCCACGGTCCGCTTGAGACCGTTTGGCGCTACCCTTGCCGATTCTTGGCTTGTCATCGTCGCCATGCTCCACCTCAACGACCGCGGTCGCCTCGCCGGCTTGAATCAAGCGGCGGGCAACGCCGGTCGTCACGTCTTCGACTTTGCCATCCTGCGTGCGGATCCTCATAGCGCGGCGCGCTCCTAGTCTTGCCAGACGTCGACCGAGTCGACGGCCATCACGCCCAGGCCGGCGCCGCTGGCCTTCGACATGCCGATGAACGGCTGCAGCACCGCGTTGGCCGTGCCGGTCAGCGCCGACAGGTTGAAGGCGGTGGAACCGCCCACCACGGCGCCGTCGATGTAGAACCGCAGCCCGCTGATACTGAACGACTCGATGCGGAAGACGTACCAGACGTTGACGGTCAGCGTGGCCACGGCCGCGGCCGTGATCGGCGACACGTTGTCGTCGACCAGCAGGCCCACGGCGCCGCTGGCCGACACCTGGAAACCCGCGCAATACGTGGTGCCGGCCATGCCGCCGGCGTTGTGATCACTGGCCAGGCCGATCGAACCGATTCCCAACAGCGTCGGCAGCGTGGTGAACCGCAGATACGCCTGGAACACGGCCCCGCGATCGAGCGACACGTGGCGGTTGTCGTCGAAGTGGATCGTGGCGTCCTGGGCCTGGCTGTCGACCGTGAGCGTACATACCGCGGCACCGCCCGCGTGGTCCGCCGACAAGGTGACTGTCGGCGGCGCCGCGCCGGTGATGTCCTGCACCCACGGGCAGCCGTTGGCGCGCGAGCCATCGTCCGGAATGGTCGTGAGCTGGTCGAAGTCTTCGTGGAACTTGTATCGCGACTCGCGATTGGTCCACAGATACTTCTTGGCGGGATCGTAGTGCGTGAGGATCCCGTTGGCGTATTTGGCTTTGGTGGACATGGCTCGGGCCTCTGGTTCGGTTTGTCAGCCGTCCCGGGATTAGCCGGAACGAACCAGTTTTGGTTGGGGTGGTCGGCTACGCGATCACGGACGGCGGCACGTTGCCCTGGTATTTCAAGCCGACGAGCACGTAGCTCATCGCAAACAGGTCGGCGTTCGCGCCCGGGGTGGCCACTTCGCCGCGGAGGTACTTGTAGCCCTCGGTCATGTCCGCCGCTCGGCAGCGCACGATCGTGACCGTGTTGGCCACGGCCGGCAGATTGAACGTGCCGCTGGTCACCGTGACCGCGGCGTACTGGTCGTCGGTGAGCGCGACGCCTTGCCAGGCTTCGAACGTGCCCAAGGCGGCGGTCGAGCCGCCGGCGGCGGTCGTGCCCTGGCCGACGGTGAACGCCGGCGTGCCGCCCGCCCAGGCGCCTTGCTGCAGCATGATCCACAGCTCGTCGCACAACGACATGTTCACGTAGTCGCCCGCGTAGGCGGCGCCGGTGATGTCCTTCGGCACGGCCGCCGAAATCCACATGGCGTTTTGGAGCAAATTGAACGGAGCGCCCATGGTCGATCTCCTTGTCGCAATTTCGGCTGCGAGTCAGCCGCTCGGTCAGTGAGCGAAAATGCTGTTTCCCGGTGAACTACGTGCGAGTGGCCAGCGTGACGATCGTGGACAGCGTCGGGCCGCCGTTCTTGGGAGTCAGCGGCGACCGCCATTTCGGCGCGCCGTTGGTCCGGTAGGTGAAGCGGAAGGCCCACTCGTCGGTCGTGAAGGCGACGTGCATCGAGCTCGCGCCGCGGATGCCCCCCTTCTCGATCAGGCGATACTGGGTCGGATCCCAGAGGATGATGTCGCCCTCGGTGTTGGCGGCCTGGGTGAACTCGGTGTGGATCACCGGCCGGCCCATGAGCGTGCCGTACGGCGAGCCCGAGGCCCCGCCGGGCGGCAGGTAGACCGGCGTGCCGGCGGTGCCGTTCTGCAGGCCCATCGTGAACAGATACGGGATCAGTGATTGATCCACGAACCACACGGCGCTCATCTGGCTGCGCGGATGCAGCCGGGCCCACATCTTGACGATGTTCTCGTAATTGAGCGGATCGAGCGTCGTCTGGCCGGTTTCGGCCGAGACGGTGATCTTGCACGGGGCGTTGAGGATGCCCGCCGGCTTGTTGACGCCGTTGCCGTTGACCACGGAGTCGCCCAGCTTGAAGGTCATTTCCTCGTTGTAGCCGGCCGTCATTTCGGCCTCGAGCGCCGAGTGGTCCTCGAGCAGCTCGCTCGTGGCGTAGCCCAGCGCCATCAGCTTTTTCAGGGTGAGCTCGAGGTCTTCGAACTCAGGGCGCGTGGCGGTGGTCGATTGCGCTTCGCCTTCCCAATAGGCCTGCACGCCGCCTTGGCGCGAGCCATCGGCGCGGCTGGTCTCTTTGAGCAGCCGCAGCTTGAGCATGTTGCTGGCCGCCGAGATCGGCGTGCGGGGAATCAGCCCCAGCCAGCTGTCCTCGCCGTACATCTTGCTGTTGAGCTCGGTCTGCTCGTCGGAGCCGACCAGAAAACCGCCCTCGCTGGGCGTGCTCTCGTTGGCGCCCAAGGCGTTGCGCAGCCGCGGGTCCATGGTGCCGGTGAGGCGAAACTGGGCCACCGCGTGCAGCCGCTCGCCCAGGCAATCGAAATCCTCGGGCGTGCCGCTGTTGCCGCCCGTTTTGCGGGCGTTCGGCCGGGCGTCGAAAGAAGCCAGCCGCTTGACGCGGCGTTCGAGATCCTCGCGCTTGCGGGTCTCGATGACGTTCTGAATCTCGTCGCACTCGTCGAGCAGGTCGATCAGCTCGTTGTCCTGGATCTGGTCGCGGGCTTCGAGCCCCGTCAGCTCCTGGACCTTGGGCTTCAGGCTGTTGAGTTTTTCGACGAGGTCCTCGGACTTGAGTTTGCTGAGGTCCTCTTTCGTCGCGGTCGCCATGGTTGGGTCTCCAGGTTCCGCCGGAGCCCAACAAAAAAAGGGCCCATCGGCACGGATTTCGTGCTGATAGGCCCCTGCTGTAACTGAATCAGCGTGGCTTACCGTTCCCGCAGTCGCTTACACCCAACTAGGCCTACGACCGCGAGCGTTGTTCTCGTTGAGAGTTACCCTAGCGAATCACCCCGCCGCGTTGCAAACAAGTTGTGACAAACTTGCCCCCGCAAACGGGCTGTATTTCTGTACGGTCGTTGGAGATACGCGCAGCACCTTGGCCACGTTGCGCACCGGCTCGCCGGCGCCGATCAGGGCCTCGATGCGATTTCGCAAACGGCCTGGCAGCGGCCGGCCGCGGTGCGTGCGGCGGCGGCTATTTCGCATCGGCGCTCGTCCCAATTCCCAGCTTTTGTACCCGGGCCGCGATCTCCGGTGCCAGCGGCGCGGGCTTGGGCCGGATGATCGACTCCGGAACTTTCAGGCAGTCGACGAAGCGCTGGTCGATGCACGCGGCCACGCGCAGCTTCGGCAGGTCCTTCTTCACGACGTCGGCGAACCCGGCCTCTTTGATCTCGTCGCCGCCCTGGAAAAAGGTGGTCTTGCTCATCAGCTCCGACAGATGCTCCCGCGCGGTGCCGGTGCGTCGCTCGTAGACGTTGAGAATCAGCTCTTTCGAGCCCTTGAGGAACGCTGCGGCCTCGACCATATCCCGCTCGTTCATCGGCTTGAAGGGGAGCAGCATGGGATCGTGGATGCCCACCGTGGCCTCGGGCGCCACCTCGATGCGATCGCCGGCCAGCATGACCACGCTGGCGATCGACCAGGCCCGCGCCGTCACGTGCACGATCTTCTCGCCGGCGAAGTCGCGGATGCCGCGGTAGATGGCCAGGCCGTCGGCCACGGAGCCGCCCTCGCTGTGCAGGTTGACGTTGAGGGTCGTGATGCTCCGGCCGAGCCCGCGCAGCGCGCGGAGGCAGTCCGAAGCGGTCACGGACTCCTGCATCACGGACAGGTCGCCGATCACGCCGAAGAGATCGAGCGTCGCCTCGCGCGCTTGTGCGCGCACGTCCCAAAACATGTCAGGTGTGCTCATGGTCCGGCCTCGTTTGTGTTTTCGGTTTCTTGGTCTTGCTGCTGTTGCTGACGTTCTTCGAACCGCTGGCGCGTGAGCGTATCGGACGCCAATAGTGTTTGCTCGGCCAGGAGCGCCGCCCGGGCCGGGATATCGTCGACGCTGACGTTCGGATTGGCCGCCAGGCCAGCGGCGATCCGCACCGCGGCGTCCTGGTTGATCGTGAAACCGCCGAACGAGTGCAGTTCGATGCCCTGCTGCGTTGGCAAGACGGTGCAAATCGGATTGGCGTGCGGGCCGGGGTGCGCCTTGAGGTTGATCTGGACCAACTGGGCTCCCTTCATGGCCGACAGATCGATGGGCGAACGTCGCTCGTGGCGGTCGGCGTAGTTGTTATGTTGGTTGTTGCGGCTGCTCATGGAATCAATCTCCTATCCAGTTGGTTAGCGGCGCGCGGCGGTCTTCCCAGTTCTCGGTTTCCTGCCGCACGGCGGATCGCAGGTCGTTGGCCGGGGTCTTGTGAAACACGTTGTTCAGTCGCGTGCGGCCGTCCGCGACGTAGTGCGATACGATTCGGGCGACGTCCACGCGCGCGAAACCGGCCAATTCAAGCGCGCAGGCTGCGTGCGTGAGCTGCGCCTGCAGCGCTTCGCTCATTTGCAGGTAATAACCGTTCATCACCTGCTTGAACTGGTCGGGACGGCGCGACGCCACACGCGCCTCGTGCTGCTCGTCGGCGATCAGCTTGTCGATCGCGACGGCCAGCATCCCGCGGACCGCGGCGGCCAGCTCGAGCCGGCCGGCGGCGATTCGCTCGTGCTGCGCGTTTTTGGCCGCAGCGGCGTCGGCTTTTGCCCGGTTGGCCTCGTCTCGCGCCAGTTTTGCGGCGTTTTTGTGCTCGGTGACCGCAATCAGCAGCTCCTCGCGCGCTTTTTCAAGCACCTGGTTGGTCGTGTGCGTGGTGTCGCGTTCACTCCGCGCGGTGCCGAGCTCGACGGACATCGCCTCGACGCGACCCAGCAGCTGGTCGGCCTGGTTCTTGACGCGGGTCAATTCGGTCTGCGACCGCGTTTCGAGGGCCTTCAGATGCTGCATGGCCTCCGCCAGGCCGTTTTCTGCCTTTTGGCGGGCCGTTTCGGCCTGTTGGGCGCTGTTTTGCAGCTCCGCGAGCGTGGTGGTCGTCGTGGCCAGCTGGTTGCTGGCCGCGGCCAGCTGCGACTCGAGCGTGCCGATCTTGCTGGCGTGCTCATCGGCGATCCCGCGCACCTGGTCGCGCTCGGCATGCGCCGCGACGAGTGCGTTCTGCGATTCCTCGAGACGCTGCGAAACGGCCGCGAACTGGCTGTTTCCGACCTCGATCGCCTGCTGCAGGCCCGTTTTCTCGGTCGTAAGCTCGCCGATGGCCTGCTGGAGCTGGTCCCGCTCGCCGGTGACCGCCTCGACGCTCTGCTGCAGCGTGGCGTTGCTGGTCTCGACTTCATTGACCCGCGCGGCGGCCCGACCGGCGCCCTCGAGAGCGACGCGCATCTCGCACGCCGCCTCTTCGGCCAACTTGTCCGCCGCCTCGACTTTGTTGGTCAGCTTGTCGATTTTGGCCTGCAACTCGGCCTTTTCCTGCTCGAATTGGTCGGTAGCGTCGTCCTGGCCGTCGTCGGGCGTCGGCGGGGTGCCGGGCTTGGGCGGCGTGGGGCCGATGTCCTGGGAACCCGGCAGCGCGCCGTTGCTCTTGAGGATCAGCTCGGTCGTCGCCATGTCGCGACGCATCCAGTAGTGCTTGCCCTGGCCATCGGGCAGTTCGTTCAGCTCGTCCTGGGAACGCCACTCGTCCTGATTGATGACACCGTTTTGGATCTTGATCTGGTTGATCTCGGCCTGTTCCTTCGGATTGCCGCGCAGCAGGGCACTGACGTTGAATTTGTAGTAGTAGCGCGCGCGCTTTTCGCTCTCGCTCAGCAGCTGGCGGCGCAGCGCCTTCTCGACGCGCACGACCCGCTTGTTGAAGGGCTGCGACATCAGGAAGCGGTTCATTTCCTCCGTGTTGGCGAACGTGCCCTTCGAAAGCTCGTACAGCACGTGCGGAGGCAAATCGTAGAAGCGGCACATTTCCTGGACGGTGAACACGCGCGAGTCGATCAGCTTGGCGTGCTCGGGATCGACCGACAGCGGATTGAACTTCATTCCCTCCCACAGCACGGCCACTTCGTTGCTCTTGCCGTGCACGGTGCGCCATTCGCGCCGCAAATTGTCCCGCGCCTTGGGCTCGAGCTTGCCGGGATGCTCGAGCGTGCCGCTCGGCCGGCCGCCGTTGCCGTAGAAATCGCCCTCGTATTGGGCCTGGGCGAGGCCGACCCCGATCGCCCGCGCGGCGTAAGTGATCACACCCTTACCGATCAGGCCGTCGTCGGACAGGTGCCCCACGATGTTGAACACGTCGCGGGCTTCGAGCGGGGCAAATACGTCGCCGTTGGACCGCACCAGCCATCGCCCCGTCCAATTTTTGGCCACGTCGCGCTCGGGGCGCACGCGCGAGGGGTGGATCGGCCATAGCGCGAACAGGCCGTCGCTCTGCTCAAGCCGCTGGATCTCGGCAAACGCGTTGCCGTAGTTCACCCACCACTGCGTCATCATTTCCCAGAACACGAACGAGTCCATGTCCGGGTTCGGCTCTTCGCCGACGAGCTTCGACGAAGGGTGGTTGGGCCGCTCTTCGCGGCGTTTCTCGTCGAGCTTCTGGTACGTTTTACACGGCAACGCGCCGAACAGGCCGGCGATGGCGTTGGTCGCCGCCCAGCAGCCCGACAGCGTGAGCGCCGTGCGCCCGGTCACCGGCTGGCCGGCGGTCGTGGTCAGCGGCCGGTCTTCGTACCAGTAGTCGTCGCTCGGACCCGGCAGGGTCGCCATATTCACTGCTTGGCGCGACGGGATCAGCACGTCGACCAGGCTGCGCGACGCCGGGACCATCGCTGTGGCTGGGGTGGTGTCGGTGCTCACTTCGGCTCCTCGGGTTTGTCAGGGACCGGCACCGCGATCGGCCTGCGCGGAGTGTGCAGCCGCGTCCAGATCAGGCCGCACAAGAGCAGCGCGCCGAGCACGATCGGACCGAGTGGCAACCAGGCCAGCGAACAGCCCAGCGTCAACAAGGCCAGCGCCGCCAACAAAACTCCCACTTCAACGCTCATAGGCTCAGGTTTCCTTCTGACTCGTAGATCGACGCCTCCGGCGGAGGTGCTTGGATCGCAGCGCCCAAGCCCATCGTCAGTGCGGTGATGCCGTCGATTTTCTCGCTCGACTTCTCCTTGCACGGCTTGCTGAGTCCGCCCCGCGTCTCGGCCGCCGTATTGCTGGCCATCCAGCGCAGGACCGGGTTGCCGTCGTGGTGCAGCCGTCCGGCCTTGAGCAGCTCGAGCAGCTCGCGAAACGGCGGGGCCATCGAGATAATTCCCTGGATGAACACCTTCACGCGGTCGCCGTAGACCTTGGTCAGGTTGGTGCCGATGGAAACGCCCTGAAATCCACGGTCGAATGCCAGCAGCTCGAGGTTGAACGGGGCGACGATCTGCTGAATGTCGGCGAGCACCTGGTCGTAATCCACCGTGTCGCCCGCCGTGACGCGAATCAGACCCTGCCGCTTCCAGACCGCAATGATCTCCTCGGTGCGCGCGTCGCGCTTGACCGGCCGCTCCGGCAGCCAGAAGTACGGCAGCACGCTGAAGCTGCGCCGCGGGAACTGGATCTTCGGGCCGTCGGGGTCCGCCAGGTCGACCGGGATCTCGACGTACTCGATGTCGTCGTGCGGAAACACCAGCACGAAGGCCGTAAAGTCGCTCGTGGCGCCGATATCGAAACCGGCGTAGCATAAGCGGCCAGCCAGCGACGCGGCCGTGAAGTCGCGCACGGCCAAGTCCCACTTGTCCATGGGGATGCACTTCTGCGCGGTCTCGGTCCAGATGCAGAAATTCAGCCGCATGACCGTGTTCGCCTCGGTGGGAATGCCCTCGGCCAGCGTCACCTGCTCGCGCAGGTACTTGCGGCCGGGGATGCCGACCTCGTCGAGGCTGGGGTTGGCTTTGATCCAAGTCTTCTCGTCGCGCCAGTCATCGCACCGGGGGCAGCCGTCGGTGGGCTGCGTCTTTCCCTCGGCCGCGCACGCCGCGCAGGGATCGAGCGTGCAGATGTAGGCGAACCAGGAATCGTCGGGGGTGATGCCCAGCAGCACCTTTTCGCTGTACTCATGGTGCTCCCAGCAGATCGTGTTGCGATTGTGACCGCTATTGGTGATCTCGGCGATCAGCGGCTGGTTGCGGCCCTTCACGCCGGCGCGCATCTTCTGGACCACGATGCGTTCGGAGTGCTCGTGGATCTCGTCGAGCAGGGCCATGTGCACGCGCTTCTGATCGAGCGTGCGGCCCTCCGAACTCACCGGCCGCATGAATCCGCCCGTCCGCGAGCAAAATAAGTTGTGCGCGTTGGCGTCGATCATTTTCCGCAGGGCCGGCGCGGCGTTGACCAGATTGACGGCGTCGTTGAGCAGGTAGTTCGCCTGGTCACGCGTGACACCGCCGGTGTAGACCTCGGCGGCCGGCTCATCGTCGGCGGTGACTCCATAGAGCCCGATGCCGGCAACTGTCGGCGTCTTGCCGCTGCCCTTGCCCGTCTCCGCGTAGAGCGTCCGAAAGCGGCGGTATCCGTCGGGCCCGAGCCATCCGAAGATGCTGCCGATCACAAACTTTTGCCAGCCGGCCAGGAGAAACGGCTTATCGCCTTCCGGGAGCTTCAGGAACGAGAAAAAGTTGAGCGCGTGGTCGCGCTTCGTGGGGTCAAACTTCAAGCCGCGCTTCGGCCCGTCGACCAGGTCGCGCAAGTGCCGCTCGCACGCCAAGCGCACCAGACGGCCGGCGACGATCTTGCCGCTGATGACCGCCTTGGCATAGGCGCTGACCGGACACGCTTTGCGGGTCGACTTGACCATTTACGCTTTCTTCTTTTTCAGGAACTGCTCGAAATCGTCGCCCGGCTTGTCTGACTTGCCGTGGACGCGCGTTCGCGAGCTGGGCGACATGCCGAACTCGGTCAAGAACTTGTGCATTTGCTCCATGGCTTTGTTGGCGATGTGCAGGTAGGGGTTCGGGTACATGTTGCCGGTGCCCTTGGCCACCAGCACGACGTTCGTTTTTCTCAGGATCTCCTCGGCGTCGTGCCAGCGACCGTACGCCACGCAATACGCCGCCAGGGCCGCCCGGTCGAGGTTGCTCAATAGCCCCAACGAGTACAGCTCCGTCGCCATCCGATCCCACTCATTTCGCGCCTCGCCCTTCAGGTGATCGGGGCACTCCGGCACACTCAGCGCGGGCTCTGGTTCGGGCGCCTTTGCATTCCGACGGCCAGGGTTCCCGCGCAAAATCTTCAGTCGATAAGGTGTTGGCTTTCGTCCTCTCACTTTGCCAATTTCGCCTTCTTGCCGGCAAGCGTCTCCCAGCGCTGCACGGCAACGTCGCAATAGTGGGGCGAGATCTCCATCGCGTAGCAGCGGCGACCGAGCTGCTCGGCGCAAGACAGCTGGGAGCCGCTCCCAGAGAACGGCTCGTAGACCAACTCGCCGCGCAGCGTGTGATTCAGCATCGGCCGCGCGAATAGTTCGACCGGCTTCTGCGTGGGATGGACGCGGCCCTGGATCTTCTCGCCGATCTCCCAAACCGAAACTTGCGACTTGTCGCCGTGCCAGGCTGGCTGCTTGCCGCGGATCCAGCCGTAGAAACAGAGTTCGTGTTTCCAGTGGTACATGCCGCTACGGGTTAGCACCATCTGCGGCTTAACCCAGATGATCTGACGGTGAATCAAAATATCCGCCGCCGCCGCCGCCGCCGCCGCCGCAAAAAACGTGCCCTGCGTCAGCATCGGGTGCCATAAATAAAACGCCGGACGGTCGACAAGATGCGGAACCGCGGTGCGGATGACAGACTCGAGGAAGGCCTGCAGTTCTGGACCGCTTGTCAGTTCGTCATTCTCGATGGCGCCGTCGCGCTCAAGGCTCGTGAATCCGGGCATACCGCGCTTGAGACCGGCAAAGTCCACGCCGTATGGTGGGTCGGTGTTCATCAGCAACGCCCGCTTGCCGTTCATCAGCCGCCTGACGTCTTCGGCCTTCGTCGAATCGCCGCACAGCAACCGATGGTCGCCGAGGAGCCACAGGTTGCCGGTCTTAGTCACGGGCTTCTTAGGAATCTCCGGGGCCTCGTCTTCTTCGACTTCGCCGTTTTCGAACAGACCCGCATCGCTGGCCAGGTCGCCGAGCATCGTTTGCAGGGCTTCACTGCCGGTCTCTACGTCCCGCAAAAGCAGGCTCAGCAACTCCTTGTCGGTCGTCGCCATCTCGCTGATGGGATCCATCGTGGCGAGGGCCTTCTTCTCCTCTTTCTCGTTGAGGTCGACATATTCGACGTCGATCACCGGCTGTCCGGTTTGAATTGCTTGCGCGACACGCTCGTGGCCGTCGACGATCCGGCCGCTCCGCTTGTTCACCGTGACGGACCGGATAAACCCGATTTCGTTGATCGCGTCGCGCAGTGCGTTCTTTTGCGCGACAGGGTGCTTGCGAAAGTTGAGCGGATTGACCAGCAGATCACCGGGCGCAACACGTTCGTGCCCGACGATCTTGGACCGCCAAGAGGTGAATTTCTTCACAACCTTTTTCGCTTTCTTCGTCGCTGTCGCCACAAGCACCCCCTCCCCCTACTTAATTTCGCGCCGGCGCACGCGCGTTGGGGTGAACGGTTCGCCGGCCTGACCACCGCGCTTGCGAGGGTAGGGGGGTGCCCCGCGCCGCATGCCCAAGGCTGTCTTGCGGTTATGGCATCGATCACAACGCGTTTGCAGGTTCTCGTCCCTATCCCAGCGCTCGGTGTCGATCGGCGCACCTACAGGCCGCTCCTCGACGTGGTCGCAGTGGAAGTCGCCGGGCCGCCGCCCCACGTCACAGCCACAGTCCTGGCACACGTACAGGTCCCGCCGGGCGATCTCCAGTCGCTTGGCCCGCCACCACTTGGTCTGGTACGGCCCCCGTTGGGCCACGGTGCCCCGACGCTGGTCGTAGCGGCGGCGCTGCTCCCGCTTGCTCGGTGCACCGAACGGTCTGAATGTTTGCGGTCGATTTGGCATAGACTCAACCACCGTGGACCTTCCGCCACTCGTCGCGTAGCTGCGCCACCTGCTCGTCGGTGAGCAGTGGTCGCTTGAGCAACTCCATCTTCAGGCCCTGCTGAAGAACGAACACGGGAATATCCAGGCGGCCTTTGAATCTCTCCGAGACATCGCGTCGCAGGTACTCTCGCGCCTCTCTCGACAGCGTCCCCGGAAACGACAGCACCAGGCACAGCGCCTCTTCGTCCGGCGCAACGCTCAGGATCTCGGTCGTGGGCGTGCCTGCCCCCGTCACCCCCGCCACGGCACCGGCCACGGCACTCAACATTTCACGTCGATCCATTGCTCCACCTTCAAAGGGTCTTGAGAACTTGGCGAACCAGCTCACGCGCTGTACTTGGCCTCGCCGGTCACTTGAAAGAACGCGGGAATCAATACGCCCGAGGCCTGCGTGAGCAGGTACTCCACGCGGTACACCAGGCCCGCGGTGGCGAACACGCTGGTCGGCATCGTGTGGCGAAAGTTGTAGCCCACGGCGTCCTTGGTCCACGGCCCGCCCGTTTGCAGCGTGTCGAAGATCACGTCGCCCACGGCGATCGACGGGTTGGCCACCTGCACGCCGGTGGCCGCGTTGAACACCTGGCAGCTGATGCTCGCCACGTCCACCTGCGTCAGATACTCGCCCGCGTCTCCCTTGATGCGTCCCAGGAAGACCGGGCTCGTGCCGACAAACACCGTGTCACGTTCGATCACTGCGGTCATGGAAAGACAGGCTCTAGGCTGTAGGCGATAGGCTGTAGGGAAAGTGTCATGGTTTGGTGCCGGTTAGAGGAACGGTTTTCATCACGATCCGGCTGTCGACGAACAATGGTCCCAGCGGGTTGACTTGCTCGATCGTCGCGTCGATGGCCACCTGTGATCCAATTGCCACGTGAATATCGAACGCGTCCGCCTCGAAGATGAACGTCTCGGCTTCGCCGGTGGCTGTTGCTGCCAGCCGGACGACGCCGCGGCCTTGATTGGTGGCCACAACCTGCCGCACAACGCCGTTGACGCGGACGCGCCTGCCCGTCCACCGCTGCTGGAATTCCTGAAACGCAGCGCCACCGCTGTCGAGTGCTTCATCGCACTCCTGCACCAGCTGCTGTAAGTCGACACCGACGAGTGGCACGTTGTCACGCTCGCGTTCCGCAACGATGGCGCGTAGATAGAACGCTACGGATAGGCCGCAGCCTACGATGGCCGTGCAGATCACGCAGAAAAAGAACAAGGCGAACATCGGCGACAAATAAGTCTCTCGCTGCCATGCGTTGCGGGCTGTACTCATTGCGCCACCATCCCGCCGGCCACGACCAGGCCCGGCGTGTAAACTTGCAGCTCTTCCACGTCCCAGGCCACCGCGGTCACGGTCGCCTCCGCCTGCACGTCGTCCGTGGCCAGCATGGCCGGCAGCATGAACGGCCGGCTCCCCTGGGCGCTGTAGTCGATGGTCAACAGCGGCCGAATCAGGGCCGTCGGCTCGTCCGAGGAAGACACTTCCATGAACTGCGTCGAGCCCGACTCCGACCCCTTGATGAGCAGGTTGAGGATGCCGCCGCGGTTGGCAATGGCGTCCAGCACCAGGGCCGTCACGTCAAAGTGCACGTCGCCCGGCTCTTGCAGCACGCACGCCGCGGCGCCGACGAGCGAATAGTCGCCGCCGGCCGTGCTCCAGTTGTTGCTGCCGTCGTATTTTTCCCAGGTCACGCCATCCTCGGTCCAGCCGGTTTGCGTGAGCCGATAGGCCGTGAACGCGTCGTCGGAGGCCAGGATCGAGCTGGTGATTTGCAGGTGCAGCGTGGCCTGCAGGATGGCCGTGCCAAGCGGCACGCCGCTCACGTCAAAGCGCAACAGCGAGCGCATGTTGAACGCGGAGCCGATCACATTGGTGCCGACCAGCAGCGTCTCGGCCGTGCCAAAGTTGCCCGTCGGCACGGCATCCGTGATATACGCGTCGACGCCGGACGCCGCATCGGGTTGGATGGCCAGTTGGCTCATGGCGAAAACAGGCT
>JBFXAH010000047.1:0-24388 GCA_050184475.1 Pirellulales bacterium
AAGCGACGAATGGCGGTGGCGTCCATGCCTGATTCTCCCTGATGGTTCGACAGCCGGTCCTCCGGCCTGCCACTAGTCTCGCCGATTCCGCCGCCTTCACCAATACCGAGTTAGCGCTGTAGTAGTAAGCCAAATCTTTCCGACCCACGAGCCTTTGCGCGTACCCAGCTCTTAGCGGCGTCAAGGCTTCGCGTGATCACAATGGGATACCGCTGGGCAACTTTAGCAAGATTGTGCTGGGCGGCGGCCACGTCAGTATCAAGGAGCGCCTTCACGAACGCTGAAACATACTCGGCACGAAAAGATCGCATCGAGACGGCCAAGTGCAACGTGTCATCGGTGCACACTCCGGGCCGAGTTCGCACCCGCTCCAAGGCATTGCCTGCTGCATATTCAGAATCGGTTAATCGCGATGAAATAAAAACTCGCCAATGCGGGAAGCGAGTCTCGATTGCCTCCAACCAGCCTTCAATGCCGGCCTCACCTCGGTTGATTTCTTGACCGCCGCCGACGAGACAGACGATCACCGCCCAGTCGCGGTGTCGATCCAAGTACGACATCAAGAACTCAGGCTCGGAGTAAACAAAGCCTTCGCGCTTCTTCTTGCGTTGCATGAAGCTGGCGGTTTCGTGGCGGTTCCAAGCGCGTTGCGCTTCGTCGAAGATCACGACATGCTCGAACGGAGCATTGGTGTCTGCGAGTGCGTCATCTCGAAAGTGATGGACATTCTGAATGAATGCCTTGACGCTTTCCGCGACCTGCCCTTTACGAACCTTCTCGCTTCTGGCTTTGCGACGCACAACCTCGTCGCGTGTTAGTGCCTCGCGCAACACAGCGATCAGCGGTGCATTTCCCGAAAGATAGACGGCGTGAGTCGCTTGCTCGAGTTCTCGTCGGTGACGAGTCGCGACGTTCAGACCGACCAGTGTCTTGCCTGCCCCGGGCACGCCCGTCACGAAGCAAATAATTTTCTCGCGCCGGCCGACGGCCTCGTCGACAATTTCATCAATTCGACTTGACGTTAGCCGTAAGTTGGCTGCTCCTGCATCGAAACGTGCGATGGCTTCGACAGAGTGCTGCGCGTACAGTGATCGAGCTGCTTCAATAATCGTCGGCGTCGGACGATAGGAGCCGCTTCCCCACCTCACTGCATCGATCGGCCCGCCACACACCTGTTGTAAAGCGTGGTCGATGGCGTGGCGAAGGGCACTGCTGCCAATGCAAATAGGTCGAAATACCCCGTCGCTATCCGCACGAAGCTCAAAAGGACCGACATTTGCCGCTGCCGTGGCGACCACAATCGGGAGGATCGCGATGGATTCGCTGGGCTCGTGAAAGTACTTCAAGTCGAGCGCGTAGTCCCATACTTGTTCCACCGCGGATTGTTCAAAGTCCGAGGCGCCAACCTTGAATTCAATAACAAAGACGACAGGCCCGGCAACCAGCACTGCGTCTATGCTGCGCCCCATTCGCGGAATGCTGAACTCCAGGAGGAGTTGACCGCCCATGCCTTGCAAGACTTGCCGCAACAGCGTGATTTGCGCCAGCCAGGCATCGCGCTGGCTCGGTAGTACTGCGAATTCGGCGTTCGTTAAGAGCTCACCCAAAACCTCATTGGCTGGGCATGATAGGAATTGCTCAACAGTCGAGTCGTACCACGAACGCCGCAAGATCGGTCGCCGCTCATGCGTACTTAGATGCCCCATGGTTGGTCGTAACGGCTAAAGGAGCGCCGCGTCTCTTGACGTGGCCGATTCTCACTCCGGGCTAGGGTACCTGGCAAGCGATCGATCGGCCAGGCGAGCCTCATATCAAGATCATAACTCTGTACACTTCATAATTGCTTTTGGCCACTAGGCCCCGGACAATAACGGAGAAAGGCCAGATGTTTCGCGACTACCCTCTGGCCGCGGCAGTAGGCACCCGACAAATGCACGCCCGCAATTGTGGTCAATTTAAGCATCTTTCGAACCGCAGAGGCTTTTTCAAGAAACGCAGAGAGCTTGAAAAGTCGCCTCTGCGGAGCTCCACCCACTCCGCGGCAAACGCCGGGTACAAGCCGACGTAGCACCGCCGACAACTCGCTTGTCGGTGTCCCGCGCGTCGGACTACTCCGCATGAATTCAAAATCCGCAGATTTCACAGATGAGCTGATCGGCCATTCGCGCTGCTGAGCACTGGCAGAGCCGGCAGAGCCAGTGGCACCCGAAATCGGGCAATCTGTTTCACAACCGAGTTGCTCGTTGACCTGTCCGCTCTCCCAATCTGCGTCAATCCGCGAAATCTGCGGATAACAACAAACTGCTGAACCTTTGCGCCTTCGCGCCCTCGCGCGAGATCCATGTTCCTTGGCGAGACCACGGGGAAGAAATGAAATGTCGCCGCTGCGCGGCTTCGCTGGTTTGATTGCGTTTCGGACCACTGACCACTGACCACTGACCACTCCCCCGGTAACATCCCGGACGCAAAACCGCTGCGCCGGACGCAAACCCGGACGCAAAATCGCGGCGCGTTACACGCCCCAAGTTGTGCCGTCTAATCGATTTCCGGTGCAATATCAAAAAACCCGGACGCACCGGACGCAAAATTACGGACATGGAGAGAGAGAAGGCCCCCCGAGGGGGAATGACTCCTGTTCAGCGTTCCGTAACTAGCGGGCAGGCCAGAACGGTAATGAAAGGAGAACAGAACCGCGCGGACCTTGCCGACGCTCGCTTGGCGTGGCCAGGAATACGTAAACCAGTCGAGTAGGAGAGGGACAGCACGTTGCTGTCGCCTCTCCCCTCTTCAAACCGGACGTGCGGATTTCCCGCATCCGGCTTACCCGAAGACACTCATTGTTGGACATGCACGAATGCTGACAACATCCGCTTGGACCAACAACCAGTGGCAGTCGCGAAAGGAAGCGTTGAATTCCGTAGTCGGGTCCAACGACCCAAGCGGCACGTCCTTCGTTGACTGTCACGACTCTCCGGCAGGGTCCCTTCGCTCGGCCGGCATTGCCCGGCGTCGTCGCTACTATGAACCCCTCCGACTCCTGCGCCGGCCCGAGGGCGGTTATGTTTTCCCGCCGCCGGTTGCTCGCGACGGAGCGTCGCGGGCTGCCGCCGCAGGTCTCCCAGGTTCCTGGTTGTTCTGTCGATGCCCGCTGTCCCCTATCACCCCGGAGAGTCCGGCCGCTGCACGTGCTCGTTGCTTGGCGGTCGGCGTCAGGCTTCACCGAATCTGGGCGGCTGGCCACTCTCACGCTTGTAACGAGGCCGAATCGGGTTCACGCTTGCGCATTACGGCTGACATCGTCGTCGCTGGCGGGCTTCGCACGGCCGGTCGCCCTGCCGCACTCCGCTCGACTTCATGGTGAACGAGCAAGTGCCATGATCAGTACCTTTCAACTGATAAGAACAACCAGACTTTGCCTGGCACACCAGATTGCGCAGATGGGCCGCTCGTGGACTCGCCCGCATTCCAATCTGCGTGAATCGGCGAAATCTCCGGACAACAAAGCTGCATTGCTTTGCGCCTTCGCGCCTTGACGAGCTCGCAGAACCCTTGCGCGCTGCGGGTTGGTGGCCTGCGAGTTGGTGACCTGGATTCCACCGCTCTCGACGTCGGTTCACGCCGCGCGGGTCATGCGCTGGCCGTCGAGCAGCACGTGGCCTGCTCGGCTACCATCGCCGCTCGAAGTGTCGAGGCCCATGCCGTCGCCGTCGTCGCCTTCGTGCTGCCGACGCGAGAAGTGCAACAGCGCCCAGATGGCCACCAACAGCGGGAACGAAAACCGCAGACACTGCGCGACGCTCGGATGACGGTTCAGTCCGAAGCCGATCATCAGTTGCCCGTTGCCCGGCATCGTCGGCCACCGCAGGTCGCTATGAAAGGCCGCGGTCGCCATCGCCAGCAACCCCAGCGAAGCAATCACCCAGCGCCACGACCGTCCGCTGCGGGCCGACAGCCAACAGACCAACAAAGCCACCAATGTTGGCGGCACGATCGCCCACATCACCAGCACCACAGGCATAGAATAGAGCCAGCCGGCCGGCACGTCGCCACCACTTTTGGGCCCCAACCAGGCGAACAGGCCAGCACCGCCAGCGATCACGGCAGCCCAGGCCACGATCGCCAGCGGCAACGGCGCCACAAGAAACATCAAGATCGGATGCCGCCCGCTGAAGGTCCGCCGGCGATACTCGCGGGCGGCGCCGGCCGCCAACGCGTGGGGTGCTCCCAATTGTCCGCACACTTCCTGGACACGTTCGGCATCCATGCCGTGGTCTCCTTGCTGAAGAGAACTTTGCCCGACGGCCGCATCCGCCAGCGCGTCGTAAAAATGTTCGGCCAACTCGGCGGACAAGCGCCGCCGATACGAACGGGGCAATCGCTGCCGCCGCAGTTCACGTTCGAAATCGCTAAGCCAGCGCCGGGCGTCCATGCTCGTCGCTCTCCGCAATTTGCTGATTCAAGACACGTTCGACCGATTGCACGACGGCCCGCCAGGCGTCGACCGCGGCGGCGAGCTTGCGTTTGCCCGGCGACGTGACGCGATACACGACCCGGCTGCGTCCGCCGACCGTTACGCGCCGGCTAGCCAGCGCCCCTTCGGCTTCGAGCCGATGCAACACTGGATAGATCGAGCCCTCGCCGAATTCCAGACCCTGGCCGCTGGTCTGCTCGATGGCCTTGACGAGCTCGTAGCCGTACATCGGCCGGGCCGCCAGCAGCCGCAGCACGACCAGCTCGGGCACGCCGTTGAGGAAGTCAGGGTTGGTTCGTCCTCGCGTCATGGGGCGGCCTTATACCTGGAACCACGAGGCATGGCAAGGCGAGATTTCGCCGCGCGTGCGGCCTGTCGCCGGCGGAACTTCGAGCTGGCAGGCGGGGCCTGTGACGTCGCGCCGCGGCGAGAAAAACCGGTTCGGCCGCGGCCCTGGCCGCGATCAAGGATACGACTGTTGCAACTGGCACAACGGCCCGACGAACGGAAATCCGCACGTCTCGAAAAACGGGAACAACGTCCGCGAGCCGCGCGTGACGGCGGCCGCTAATCACGAATATGGCGCGAGGCGATACAACGCGCGCGATCGGCCTCGCGAAGTGGCAGTTTGACGTCGTGCGCGCGACGGTCGGCGTTCTATGGTTGCAGAGACCAAGCCGCTCGCGCCCGCAAATCTCGCTGGGAGAGACACCATGAATTGCCGCCGCATCGCCCGGCGGCGTCGCACGACGACGCCCAAATCCTATCCTCCGCCGCCGCGCGCCGCGCGCAGCGACGAACTGTCGACCTCGCGCGTGGCGTCCCGATCCCGACTGTCGCGCTGGAGATCCAGCCGTCGGCGCCGGGCCGCCACGGCGATCGAATATGCGGTGATGCTCTCGCTCGTCTCGATGGCCGTGTTGACCGCGGCGCAAACTCTCGGCAATGCCGCCTCGAACACCTTCCAGCAAACGGCCAGCGCCATCGCCGGCCAGGCCAGCGGCGACGACAGCTCGGGCAGCGGCGGCAGCGGCTCGGGTAGTGGCGACGCGGGCAGCAGCGGCTCGGGCTCGGGTTCCGGCAGTGGTTCCGGCAGTGGCTCGGGGAGCGGCAGCTCGGGCAAAGGAGGTGGCAAGGGTGGCGGCAAAGGGGGTGGCGGCCGACGCTCGGGAAGCTAGAGCCGCTCGCGCTGACCAACGACGCCTGGGCACCCTGCTAACCGGTCGCCTACGGCATCTGCACCGACAGACAGGCCACGGCCAGCGCCACGCCAAGCACATTGACCACCACGATCAGCGCGGCAACGCCATAAATGGTCTGACTGCCATCGTCGAGGCGCGCTTTCTGTCCGCGTAGTCGCGATACGCGGTTGGCGATCACGCCGCATACCCAGGACCAGTGCAGCATGATATGCAGCAGCACTGCGGCTATAAGTACGACGAACAGGGCGAATTGCAGCCCGGCCCAGCCGTCGTAGCTGAACCCCCACAACCGATATCCGGCGGCAGCCGTCGCGTTCGGGAACGCAACCCGCAGCACGAACGTCACCCAGATCAGCGCCAGAAAGAACAACAACAACAGACAATCGAGCAGAAAATTCAGAGTGGTTCGCGACATGTCGACGAGAATCCGTAGCGCGACGCTGCCTGGCACCGCATCGACTGAAAGTTCGAGCGTAGCGTAGCAGTGCCGGCTTGGCCGCTCAACGGTGCGGCGGAATGCCGCGGCTGGGGATCGGTCAGTTCGCCGCTTCGCTCGTCGGCTCGGCAGGCTGCGCGCGGTCCTTCAGCCAGCGGGCCCGCAGCAGGTTGCCGTGACGCTGCTGGCCGCTCGTCGCTTCGAGCGCCTTGATCGACTCGTCGATCTGCCCCAGTCGCTCGTGGGCGCGCGCCTTGAGGTAGAGACCCGCTTCGCGCCAGGGGTTGTCGGCCGCATCCGCGATGTCGTCGGCGATCAGCACCCGGTTGTCGAGGTGCTCGAGCGCGGAGTCGAATCGCCCACGCTCGTAGGCCACCAGGGCCAACCAATAGCTGGCGCTCTGCTTGGCGGCCCGCAGCGGAGCGAGTTGCTCGGGGGTGAGCCCGGCCGCCGCCAGATCGGCATCGGCGACGCGGGCCCGCTGGTAGCAGTAATTTGCGCTTTGCTCGCCGACGTCGCCGAGGTATTTGCCCGCCAAATGCAACGTGCGGCCTCGCGCGAGCTCGATCCCGACTCCCTGAAACTTTGGCGGCACGCCCTCGCCTCGAAAGGCGAGCATCTCGCGCTGGCTCGAAGCCGTGACGTCGGGACTCGCCTGGTAGCGCAACCGCTCGTAGGGCAGACGCCAGAGTTGGGCTTCGCGCACGCTGGGAATTTTGCTCAGCGCCTCGGCAACCGTCGATGGCTGCGTTGTCAATACGATGCGACGATCGCCGGTGAGCCGCGACTCGACGAGCTTCATCCGCCGCGAGAGATACCCCGGCGAGCCCTCGACCAGGGCGATCGTGCCGGCGAGTTGTTCGGCCGTCACGGGATAGCGATGCTCTTCATCCAGGTCGAGTTGGCGCAGCAGCGCGTCGTCGGCCGCCAGTTCGGCGAGCGTGGCGACCCCTTGCCCGTCGGCAGCCGGAATCGGCACTCCCAATCGCGGGTCAAATACGTAGACGTTCCCGGCAATCAACACCCCCACGGCCCACGGACGGGGAGCCTCGTCGGCGGTTTCGCCCGGCAATGCCAACACCGCGGCATCGATCCCCAACTGCCGGCACAACAGCACAAACACCCAAGCGCGGTCGATGACTTCGCCACGCCCGAGAAAAATCGATTGATAAGGCAAGTGATTGGGTTCGAGCTGTTGCCCCGCGCTGTCGGTCCCCAACTCACCCGGCGGCATCAGCGCGATGTTGCGCACGACCCACTCGAACAAGCTGGTCGCGCGGGCCAACTCGTCGGCCTGGTCCCCCTGGGCGTCGCGGGCGATATTGCGCAGCGTGACCGCCTCCTGCAAATAGAAACAGTCGAACACCAGAAACTTGTCGCTTACCAGGTCGCGCATCGGTTGCAGGTCGCGATCGCTCTCGGGGAGCGCCAGCACGAGCGGATCGACGCGCCACTCGAGCGGCCGCGACCAGTCGACCGATTCGTTCAAGTGCTCGACGATACGGCCGAGCATGTCTTCGGCGTGAAACTGCTCGAGATGGTTGAGATTGTCGATCGCGGTGTCGAAGAGTTGCCTCTTCACCACGGGGTCGGCGAAGGCCGCCGTGTTCGCGCCACCCCCTACCGAAGAACGCGAATTGCAGCCGACCGTGGCCCACAGCAATCCCGCGACGGCGAACAAGACGAGCGCACACCTAGTGTGCGACCAAAATCTCGGCGCGACCGCGTCACGATCGATAGCGCAGATTCGCCGGCAATCTCGTTTCTCGTTCACAACTCCTCCACCGCCGCGCGCAGCCGCAACAACCGCGCGATCAGCCCCTCGATTTCCGGCAGCGGCACCATATTGGGCCCGTCGCTGGGAGATTTGTCCGGGTCGGGGTGTGTCTCAAAGAACAGCCCGTCGACTCCCAGTGCGGTCGCGGCACGAGCCAAGGGCTCGACCATCGCGCGGTTTCCCCCCGTCGACGATCCTAACCCCCCTGGTTCTTGTACGCTGTGCGTGGCGTCAAAGATCACGGGCGGCCCCAGAGCCTGCATTTGCGGTATGGCCCGCATATCGTTGACCAGCCGACCATAGCCGAAGAACGTGCCGCGCTCCGTCAACACGATATTCTCGCAGCCGGCCGCCTCGAGTTTGGCCACGACGTGCTTCATGTCCCAGGGAGCGAGGAATTGTGCCTTCTTGACGTTCACCGGCCGGCCGGTGCGCGCGGCGGCCTGCAAAAGGTCGGTCTGGCGGCACAAGAAGGCGGGGATCTGCAGCAGATCCACCGCCTGGCCCGCGGCGGCGGCCTGTTCGGATTCATGAATATCGGTCGTGACCGGCAAACCGCAGCGCTGACGGACGCGAGCCAGGATCTCGAGCCCTTCGTCCATTCCCTGGCCGCGGAAGGCCGTCGTGCTCGTGCGATTGGCCTTATCGAACGAGGCCTTGAACACCAGCGGCACGCCGAGCCGCTCGGCCACCCCGGCCAGATGATCGGCGATCGCCAGGGTTAGCGACTCGCTCTCGATCACGCAGGGGCCGGCGATGATCAACAGCGGCTGGCCGCTGCCGCAGCGGTACGAGCCGATCGAGGCTGGATTGACGCTCATGGCAGCCGTGCCCAATTGAAACTCGTTGTTCGCCGGCAAGCCCCACGCCGGCATCACCCCTAATCCTCCAAACGCCGACCGCAATATAACGCCGGCCGATGGCAGCCGCTAAGTCGCCCGCCCATCGTCAACCAAGCGACGGGAGCGATGACGATAACTGATTGCCATTAAATAGCTTAAATAGCATAGACCGAGCATCCGAGCGGCTCCGGGCCAGAGGGCGTGTCTCAAGGCGAGACAAATCGGCGTGCGGGTGCCAGCAACCAGCACTCCAGAGGGGGGTGCTTCGTAGAGCGCTACAGCGAGATGACGCAACTGTTGCAGCGTGGGCCACCAGAAAAACGGCCCGAATTGCCCCCAAAGCAATGTTAAAAATTTTTACATCGCCTGGCTAACTGGTTCAGCGAACAATCCTTATGGAATCTGTCGGTCACCCGCCGACACGTCCGCGACGCCGATCCGGCACGCCGGATGCAACGACAAGTGAGCACTGGCCCGCGGGGCCTCTGACGATTTTGGCGCGATGGTTAACTGCCCCTGGCCATTGCGTCTCGAGCCAATGCGGAAGTGGCACGTCAGAGGCCCCCGTTTTTTTTGCGCGCGGGGGGGGGCCGCGCCGGCCATGGCACGCGCCGCTAGTATTGCGGCTTGCTCGCGTGAGTTGCCGAATGGGCAATCACGACGCTACTTCTGGTAGCCCAGCGTTTGGATCACGCTGAGCATCTCTTCGTACGAGATGAAGCGCCGCCGATGACGCAGCTTGTAAGCGTCGATGGCGTTGGCCAACTCCTGCGCGGGGGGGGACAGGTCGGCGTGGCTGTCGGCGAACTGGCGCCGCTCCTGCGGCGCGCGGATCGCGGTCATTTCGCGGCTGCGGCGATCGACAAACTCGGTGTCTGGTAGTCCGAGTACCGTGGTCATGGTCCTAGCTCCTGGCGCAAATTCCGGCTCGACAAACATAGCTCGCCGGCAGAAACAATCAAATTCACGCGACCGACATCGAGTCGTTCGAGACCGCCCGCGATTCGTCCGTCATCGGCTCGACCGCGCCAAGCGGCGCCACCGCACCGTCGCGGCGCGGTTGGCCGCCACGAACCTTCTCCAGATGTCGGCGCAGCGGCTGCGACAGTCGCAAGCCGCCGGTCGCGGCAGGCTTTGCTGGGTAATCGGCACGTAGCAGTTCTTCGACTTTCAAGGACATTGCGGAGAATTCTCGGGGTGAAGGAAACTAAGGAAAGTGGTGGTTGGCAGGCGTTAATCGGGCGGGGTACCACAAGGCCGTGGGGCTACATGATGGCAAAGTAATTCTCGACCGCGAAATCGAAATTCTCTCGGGTCATTTCGGGCGATTGCCCCTGGTAGGAGCAGAAATTCTTCACCTGCAGCAACAAGTCGCGCGGTTGGCAACAACGGAACGGGCGCTTGTTGGCGTGGTAGTGCTTCTCGATCAGGTAGTCGACCGGATCTTCGCGATAAACGAAGCCTAACTTCGGCGCCATCAACTGGAACAGTTCGCGGAATTGTTCCTCGGAGGGGTCCTGCACGTCGATCTTGTAAGGAATACGCCGCAAGAACGCGTCGTCGACGAGGTCTTTCGGCTCGAGGTTCGTCGAAAAGATGATCAACTGATCGAACGGCACCTGAATCTTCTTGCCGCTCGCCAGGTTCAAGAAGTCGTAGCGCTTTTCCAACGGCACGATCCAGCGGTTCAAGAGCTCGTCGGTGCGAATCCGCTGCCGGCCGAAGTCGTCGATCACCAGCACGCCGCAGTTGCTTTTCATCTGCAGCGGCGCCTCGCTGATGTTCGTGTTCGAGTTGAGCGTGATTTCCAGGTTCTCCATCCGCAATTCGCCGCCGACCACGATCGTCGGCCGCCGAATGCGCACCCAGCGCTTGTCGATCCGCCGTTGATCCAACAGGCCATCGCTGGCCTCGAGCGGCATTTCCTCGTGGTTGCTGGGATCGAACAACCGCATGATGTCGCCGTCGATACCCACGGCGCGCGGAATCCAGATCGTCTGCCCGAAGGCCTTGGTAATTCGCTCGGCGATGCTGGTTTTGCCGTTGCCCGGCGCCCCGTAAAGAAACAAGCCGCGCCCCGAATTCACGGCCGGACCGAGCCGGTTGAGCATCCGCTGGCTGAGCAGCAGGTCGGCGAACGCGCGGCGCAAGTCGTCGACGTTGCACCGCTGGTGCTCGATCGATTGCGCCTTGATGCTGGCGATGTAATCCTCGAGCGAAACGGGGGCGGCGCCAAAGTACGTGCAGTGCTCGAACTCGCGCCGGCCACGCTCGCGCCCCATGTCGGTGATCGTGTAGTTGTAATCGTTCATCTGCGCGGCGCCCTTGTAGACGACCAGTTGGTCGTGCTTCATCTGCCGCAGCAGGGCTTCGATCAGCTTGAAAGGGAGCCGCGTCTGGTCGGCGATCACCCGGCCCGTGGCTTCGCCCGTGTTGAATAAGAATTTGAGAATCAACGACTCGACCTGCGTGTCGGTCAAGTCGGCGTCGGCGAGCGAGTCGGGCTCGACCGGCACGAAGTCGTCGGCTTCGCCGCTGGTCGCACCGGTTTGATCGATCAATGTCGAGATGCGCTGGCACATTTGGTCCAGGGCATTGTCGCCGCCGCGAGCAGGGTCGTCCTCGTCCCCTTCGAGCTCGATCCGCGCGCCGGCGCGCTGGCCGTGCTCGGGCGAGCTCGGGCGAATCGTTTCCCAGGGATTGGCGCCGTCGCCGGTTCCGCCGAGTCCCGCCAACTTTGCCAACAGATCGTCGCTTGCGCTATTGGGCATGGGTATGTCTTGGTTGAAGCGCGGCGCACAATGGCTGCGCACCGGCGGGGCGCGGCCAGGCGGCGTCGGGGTATTTCGCCAATATCCATCTGAAAACTAGGTTGAGCCCGGCAGGTCGGCAAATTGCCGAGGGCCGTCGTAACGGTGAATTGCTTTTAGGGCTTTCGAGTTCTCACCGCTGGTTCGAGTCGCCAAAATCGCTATAGACGGAGCAGGCGGATGCCGCTCGGGTGGCTGACAATCGCCGCAGGCTTTAGCAGGTCGCGACTGCCATAAGCGCGTTGTCGCTTGCACCTGCGGCCAAATTGCGTTGAACCCGGACGACCCATCAGCGTATGCTTACCGTTTGATCGATCGCCCCCCCGCGTCGACCGCCGCCGTCGCGCCGGCAAGGAGAGATGCCATGCTCACGATCTGGGGTCCTAGAAAAGTGGGTCGCTGCGACGGTGTTGCCCGTCGCGATTTTCTCAAGGCCGGATCGCTTTCCCTGGCCGGTCTGACCCTGGGAGATGCGCTGCGAGCGCGGGCCGCCACGAGCTCGTCGGCCGGACCGTCGGCAAACAACAAGTCGGTGATCATCTACTGGGTCGACGGTGGGCCGTCGCACCTGGAGACCTACGATCCGAAGCCCGATGCGCCGGCCGAGTTCCGCGGCATGTTCCGCCCGATTCGCACCAACGTGCCGGGCATCTACATCAACGAGCTGCTGACCGAACACACCAAGGTGATGGATCACTGCGCGCTGCTGCGCTCGGTGCATCACGACAGCGGCGACCACTTTGCCGGCGCCCACATGATGCTCACTGGTTATTTCGGAGCGACCGGCGCCAATACCGATCCGGTCTATCCTTCGGCCGGATCGATTGTCACCAAGCTTCGCGGACCCAATGCACCGGGGGTGCCGCCCTATGTCGCCGTGCCGCATGCGGCCACCGTGGGGATTGTGCCAGGCTATAACAGCGCCACTTATCTCGGCGTGGCCTACAATCCGTTTCCAGCCGGCGGAGATCCCAATGCCGCGGGCTATCGCGTTCCGAACCTCGATCTGCCGGGCGAACTGTCGCTGGGGCGGCTCGACGATCGCCGTGGCCTGCTGAGCACCTTCGACCGCATGCGCTGCGAGGCCGATCGCTCGGGCGTGATGCGGGGGCTCGATTCGTTCAACCAGCAGGCCTTTTCGATGGTCACGGGCGAGGCGGCCCGCGAGGCCTTTAACATCGGGGCCGAAGATCCCCGCCTGCGCGACAAGTACGGCCGCGATACCTACGGACAAAGCGCGCTGTTGGCCCGCCGCCTGGTCGAAGCCGGCGTGACGTTCGTCACCATTCACAACGGCGGCTGGGATCACCACTGGGATCTCGAACCGGGCATGAAAAGCCGGCTGCCGTCGTTCGATCGCTCGATCGCCACGTTGATCGGCGATCTGGCCGATCGCGGCATGCTCGACGACACGCTTGTGCTGGTGATGGGTGAGTTCAGCCGCACCCCACGTTTGAACAACGGTGGCAACGGCGGGCCGCCGCTCAGCATGGGGCAGCCCGGCCGCGATCATTGGGGCAATGTGATGTCGGTGCTGGCGGCCGGCGGCGGAGTGCGCGGCGGCCAGGTCGTCGGCGCTTCGAATTCCAAGGGAGAATTCCCCGCCGAACGCCCCATCGTGCCGGCCGATATCCTGGCCACGCTTTATCACATCATGGGGATCGACCTGACGGCGCACTTCACGAACCTCGCCGGCCGGCCGGTACCGATCAACAACGGCGGGCAAGTGATCGGCGAATTGCTATAGAATGCGGCGATGGAATCAGCCAGCCGCAATCGCAGCCGCGCCGCGTTCGAGCGCGCCAAACAACTCATTCCTGGTGGCGTGAATAGCCCGGCGCGGGCCTTTGGCGGCGTCGGCGGCGATCCGCTCTTTATCGATCGCGCCGACGGCCCCTATCTGTGGGACATAGACGGTCGGCGCTACATCGACTACGTCGGATCCTGGGGCCCGATGATCGTCGGGCACCGCCATCCGCGCGTGCTGGCGGCCCTCGAAGCGGCGCTGGCGCACGGCACCAGCTTTGGCGCGCCGACCGAAGCCGAAACCAGGCTCGCCGAGTTGATCGTCGCCGCGGTCCCCTCAATCGACCAGGTGCGGATGGTCAACTCGGGGACCGAAGCCACGATGAGCGCCATTCGCTTGGCGCGCGGCTTCACGGGACGCGAGCGCATCGTCAAATTCGCCGGCAACTACCACGGCCACGTCGACAGTTTGTTGGTCGCCGCCGGCAGCTCGGCCGCCACGCTCGGCGTGCCCAATTCGCCCGGCGTCACCCGCGGCACCGCGAGCGATACGTTGGTGCTTCCGTATAACGACCCGCAGGCCTTGGCCGACGCCTTCGCCAAGCATCCCGGCGAGATCGCAGCCGTGATCTTCGAACCGGTCGTCGGCAACATGGGCTGCGTGCCGCCGACTACCGACTTCTTGAAGGCGCTGCGCGAAACGACCGCGGCCGACGGCGCGCTATTGATTTGCGACGAGGTGATGACCGGCTTTCGTGTGGCGCCAGGCGGCGCGCAACAGCTCTACGCGTTGCGCCCCGATCTGACCACGCTGGGGAAAATCGTCGGTGGCGGGCTGCCAGTCGGAGCTTACGGCGGTCGTGCCGAAATCATGCAACACGTGTTGCCGGCCGGACGCGTCTTTCAGGCCGGCACGTTGTCGGGCAATCCGCTGGCGATGGCCGCCGGCGTCGCCACGCTCGAACTGTTGCGCGACGAACCCCCGTACGACAAGCTCGAGCAACTCTCGGCGCGGCTGGCCGACGGACTGCAAGCGGCCGCCCGCGAGGCCGGCGTGCCGCATTGCCTCAACCGCGTGGGGAGCATGCTCACGCTCTTCTTTCAGCCCGGGCCAGTAACCGATTGGGATACGGCCGCCCGCAGCGACACGGAGCGTTTCGCGCGTTTCTTCTGGGGCTTGATCGAGCGCGGCGTTTATCTGCCCTGCAGCCAGTTCGAGGCGATGTTCGTCTCGGCGGCGCACAGCCAGCAGAACATCGACGACACGATCGCCGCCGCCGGAGATGTGCTCGCCGACCTTCGTTCGTCGCGTGCCACTCGTTCGCAGCAACAGTGAAATTGGACTTACTTGAGCGCCGCAGGAACCAGGGTACCTGCCGGGGCTCCGGTCATTCAGTCGCGACGAGGCAACGGAAGCCTCTTGTCGCTGCGCGACCCAGACGCGGCTACGCCGTGTCTGGGCCACCCAATCGTTTAGCCCGATTCCTCGCGGCGGACTTCGAGCACCACCCCTTCCGACTCCGTGCCCGCCAGCGGATAACTCACCTTGCGGCGCAGCTCAAGCCCGCGCAACAGCCCGCGATGCCGGGCCGCCTGGCGCTCGTCGGTCCAATTCGGTCCCTTGACCAGTAGCAGCCGGTTGAAGCGGTCCCAATGCGGGCCCAGCCAGCCGAGAATTTTTTCGAGCGGCCCCACGGCGCGGGCGACAATCGTATCGACATTCTGCTCTTCGACCACCTGTTCGGCACGCTGGTGGTAGACCGGCACATCGATGCCTAGCGCCGCCACGATCTCGCCGACAGCGCGCGCCTTCTTGGCGATCGACTCGCACAGCGAGACGTTGATGTCGGGCCGAATGATCGCCAGCGGAATGCCTGGCACGCCGCCACCGGTCCCCAGATCGAGCACATGCTCGCCGACCTCGAGCAGATCGGCCAGCGCCATCACATCGCGCAGGTCGCGGGCCACGAAGCGTTCGTAGTCGGTGTGCCGCGTCAGATTCAATCGTGCGTTAAAATCCCACAACAGCCTGGCGTAGCGATCGAGCAACTCGACCTGGTCCGGCTCGAGCGTCACGCCATGGCGCGCCAACGCCGCCGCCAACGTGTCGCCGGGGTACTCACTGGCGGGCGTTGTCTCGTCGGGGATTTCGGCAGCTTCGTCGGACATGGCGAGCGTGTCGCAGTGCTTCGGATGGACGTGCGTGGCGTGTTCGACAAGCGTAGCGACCGGCGGCCAGCCAGACCAGGCGCCCGCGCGTTGCACGCGGCGCGGCGGCACATTACGCTGCCGGAAGCTTCACCAAACCTCGGGAGCCTTTGAGCGATGTACGATCCCGTCAGTCGTCGTGAATTCTTGCAACGTGCTCTGGCGGCCGGCACCGCAACCGCCGTCGGGGGCGCGGCGCTGTGGCAACCCCGGCGCGTCGCCGCCGCCCGTCCGCGCAGCCCTAACGAGCGACTGAACCTGGCGATCATCGGCGTGGCCGGGCAAGGGGGCTACAACCTCAACAACGTGACGAGCGAAAACATCGTCGCGCTGTGCGACATCGACAGCCAGCGGCTCGGCCCCGTGGCCATGAAGTTCAACCAGGCGCGCACCTACGACGACTACCGCGTGCTGCTCGATAAGGAGAAAGACCTCGACGCCGTCGTCGTGTCGACCCCCGACCATTCGCACGCCGTGCCGGTGATGTGGGCGTTGCGGCGCGGCCTCGACGTCTACTGCGAAAAACCACTGGCACACAGCGTGTGGGAAGTGCGCCAGATGCGCGAGCTGGCTGCCGCCCAGAAGGCCGTGACGCAGATGGGCACCCAGATCCACGCCGGCGACAATTACCGCCGCGCGGTCGAAATCGTGCAGGCGGGTGTGCTCGGACCGGTCCGCCAGGTGCACGTCTGGCAAGCCAATTCGGTGCGCCCGGGGCATCGAGCAGCGGCCGACGCCATGCCGCCGGCAACGGTCAACTACGACCAATGGACCGGCCCGGCGCCGCTGCGGCCGTTCGATCCCTCGCACTTCCATTTCAACTGGAGATATTGGTGGGATTTCGGCGGCGGCATCCTGGCCGACATGGGTTGCCACTACATCGACTTGCCCTTCTGGGCGCTGGGGCTGCGCTATCCCGCGTCGATCGAAGCGCACGGCGAGAAAACCTACGAGGGGGAGAACAACGTCCCCGACAACCTCCGCGTCGAGTACGAGTTCGCCGAGCGCGAAACGCCCCAGGGCAAGCAACCGCCGCTCAAGCTCACCTGGTACCACGGCGCCTGGAAGCCCGAGGGGGCCGAGGCCTACGGCAAGGGAGCCGCGGTCCTCTTTGAAGGAGACCGCGGGCGGCTGCTGGCCGATTACGGTTCGCATCAGTTGTTTATGAACGAGGGGGAAACGGCCACGACTCCGCCGGCTTCGATCCCCAGTTCGATCGGCCATCACGCCGAGTGGATCGCGGCCGTCAAAACGCGCGGAGCCACGACCTGCAACTTCGACTATTCGGGCGCGCTGGCCGAAACCGTGCTGTTGGGTAACGTCTCCTACCGTGCGGTACAACAGCGATTGGAGTGGGACGCCGAGAAACTGACAGCGACGAACTGCCCCGCGGCCGCCGAATTCGTCCGCCGCGACTACCGCGCCGGCTGGTCGCTCGACGGCTAAGCGAGCGCGACGACGTGGGCGCCGTCGCTGGCGTGTCGAGTAGCCTGTAGCCGGCCTTGGTGAGCCCGGTCCCGGGTGGGGCAGGCGCCGGCTACAAATTCAATTCAGAGACCTCTATGTCGATCGACTCCGACGTGCTCGACTCGATCCGCGGCTCGGTGAATCAATCGCGGCTGGTCGACACGGCACTACGGCTCTGTTCGGTCTATAGCCCGACCGGCGCGGCGGGTGCGGTCGCCGACGTGTTGGCCGAGCTACTTGTCGAAGAGGGGATCGTCGTCGAGCGCCCGGTGGCCGGCTGGCCGGCGGCGCCGGCCGTCGTCGCCAGGCTCAACGCGGGGCGACCCGGCCGCACCTTGCAGTTCAACGGGCACTTGGACACGGTCCACCTCCCCTTCGTCAAGCCGGCCGTGCACGAAGACATCCTCACCGGATCGGGATCGGCCGACATGAAGGCGGGCACGGCCGCCGCGGTCGAAGCGCTCCTGGCACTGCGCGACAGCAATGCCCTGCCCGCGGGGAGCGTGTTGTTCACCGCGCACGATCTGCACGAAGCCCCCTGGGGCGACGGCTCGCAACTCGACCGGCTGATCGACGACGGAGTCCGCGGCGATGCCGCCTTGATCCCCGAGTATCTCTGCGATGTGTTGGCCGTGGCGGGGCGGGGGCAAGCAACGTTTCGCGCCACGGTCCGTCGCGAGGGCGCCCCCATTCACGAAGTGATGCGCGCGGCCGACGATCCGAACGTCCTCGCTGTGGGGGCCGAGCTCGTCCGGCGCATCGCCGCCTGGAACGAAGAGCTGGCGCACGATCGCGATCCGATCGCCGGCCCGCAGAGCGCATTCGTCGGCCAAATCCACGGCGGCGAGATCTTCAATCAGTCGCCCAACGAGTGCTGGCTCGAAGGGACCCGTCGCTGGCTGCCGGGCGCCCGGGCCGCGGAGGTCGAAGCCGAATTCCGCGCGCTGGTCGACGAGCTGGCCGCGGCGAGCCGCACCGCGATCGAGCTGCGCTACCAGGTGGTGCGCGACGCCTTTCGATTGCCGCTCGACGATCCGCTCGTGGCTGCCTTCGATCGCGCGTTCGAAGCCAGCGGGCGGCAGCCGCTGCCGCGCGGCGCCAAGCGATTCGTCGACGACGGCAGCTCGTTTTGGGCCCGCGCCGGCATGGCGGCGATCACGCACGGCCCGCAAGGAGGCGGTGCCCACACGCTCGAAGAGTGGGTCTCGATACCCGAGCTGGTCCGCGTGGCACAACTTTATGCGGCCACGGCGGTCGAGTACTGCGCGCCGGCCGCGTAGCCCGCCGAGCTGCACGCGGCCGGCGCGTAACGGCGACAGTTTGCCATCCAGTACGGAGGTGTGCCGCCTGCTGTCACGGCCGGCGCGGCCGGTTCAAGCGGCCTGTTCGGTCCCCCAAAGGGGGGAAGCGCGCCGCATGAATAATTGACCGCCATTTGCAGCGCTTCTAGGGTTTCTTGTTAATTTGCCGCGTATGGTGTCTGTTTCGGGGCAAGGATCGCCGTCAGACGCTCCCGCCCCCGGTTTCTTGCCTCGCCGACCACGAATCGCCCGCCATCCAGATCGATGAGTTGCTGAAATGAATTACCTACATCAACGATTCGCATGGCGCGCGCCGCGCGGCCGGATGATCGCCGTCGCCGGTGCGCTGTGTTTGCTGGCGCTGACCTCCGGTTGCAGCGACGAAGTGCCGGTCGCCAAGCTGCCGCCGCCACGGGTCACCGTGCAGCTACCGCAGACGCGCGAGATCATCGACTACGACACGTTTAACGGCCATCTCGACGCCGCGGAGAGCGTGGAGATTCGCGCGCGAGTCAGCGGCTACTTGAACAAGGTCAACTTCAGCGCCGGCGATCGCGTCGAGCAGGGGACCGTGCTCTTCGAAATCGATCCGCGACAATTCCAGGCGGAAGTCGATCGCGCCGTGGCCGACGTCGCCCGCTGGAAAGCCGAGCTCGCGCGCACCACGGCCAATCTGACGCGCGCCCAGAAATTGCGCCCCACGGCGGCCATCACGCAGGAGGAGTTCGATCGCCAGGTCGCCGAGCACGACGTCGCCAAGGCGTCGCTCGAGGCGGCCCAAGCGGCACTGGCCCAGGCCGAGCTCAATCTCAACTTCACCAAGGTCACCGCGCCGATCAGCGGCATTCTCAGCCGCACGCTGATCACCGAGGGGAACCTGGTCAATGCCGACATCACGGCGCTCACGCGGCTGACTTCGATTTCGCCGTTCTACTGTTATTTCGACGTCGACGAGCGATCGCTGCAGCACTACCAGAAGCGAGCTCGCGATGATGGCCGGCGCGAAGCCACGGAGCCGCTGGCCGCCGCGCAGATCCCCTGCGATTTCGCGCTAGAGACCGAAACCGGCTACCCGCATCATGGCGTGCTCGACTTTGCCGATAACAAGGTCGATCCGCACACCGGCACGATCCAGGTGCGCGGTGTCACCGATAACGAATTCCGCAACCTGGTCACCGGCGAACGGGTGCGGGTGCGGGTGCCAGTCAGCGATCCGTATCAGGCGCTGCTCATTCCCGACGAAGCGGTGCTGGCCGATCAAAACAAGCGCTACGTGCTGATCGTCGGCCCCGACAACGTCGTCTTGCGGCGCGACGTCCATCTGGGGCGGTTGCTCGACGACGGCATGCGGATCGTGCTGCCGGGGCGATCCGAGACCGACACGTTGCTCCCCACCGACAAGGTGATCGTGCTGGGGATGCAGTCGGCGCGCGTGAACTATCCGGCCGAACCGGTCGACGCCGAAGGCCGGCCACTCGCTGGCGACGCCGGGCCGAAGCCCGCGGTCGAAGCAGCCCCCGCCGCAGCGCCGACAGAAGAGCCCGCCGCCGACGCGGCGACAGCAGAAAAGTCCGACGCCGCCGCAGCTTCAGACTCGCCAACCCCGCCCGACGCGCAGCCCGACGCGCAACCGCAAAATTAGTCGTACGGGCAGACCAGGCTCCCACAATCTGCATCAACAGGTAATCGGCGCATGTTTGCCAAGTTCTTCGTCGACCGACCGATCTTCGCCACGGTGTTGTCGATCGTGATCGTGATTGTCGGTGGCGTTGCCTACACGCAGTTGCCGATCGCCCAGTATCCCGAGGTCGTGCCGCCGACGATCTCGGTAACGGCCAGCTTTCCCGGCGCTGACGCCAAAACCGTGGCCGAAACCGTCGCCACGCCGATCGAGCAGGAAGTCAACGGCGTCGAGCGCATGCTCTACATGAGCTCGAAGTCGACCAACGACGGTCAGATGACGCTCGACGTCACGTTCGAGCTGGGGACCGACCTCGACACGGCGCAAGTGCTCGTGCAGAACCGCGTCGCCATCGCGTTGTCGAAATTGCCCGAAGACGTCCGCCGCATCGGCGTGACGACCAAGAAGAAGTCGCCGAGCATATTGCTGTGCGTCAACCTGGTGTCGGCCAAGCGCCCCGATGGTTCGTACTACTACGACCAGTTGCACTTGAGCAATTTCGCCACGTTGAACATCAAGGACGATCTGGCCCGCATCAAAGGCGTGGGAGACGTGAACTTTCTGGGGGCCCGCGACTACAGCATGCGGATCTGGCTGAACCCCAACAAGCTGGCCTCGTTGCAGCTCACAGCCAGCGACGTGATCCGCGCGGTGCGCGAACAAAACGTGCAAGTGGCCGCCGGCCGGCTCGGGCAACCGCCGGTCTCTTCCGGATCGCGCCTGGCCTACCAATTACCGATTCTGGCCCAAGGCCGGTTGAGCGACGAAGAACAGTTCGAGAACATCGTCGTCCAGCGCGGCGATCAAGGGCAGTTGGTCTACCTGCGCGACGTGGTCGCCGAAACCCGGCGCGATGACGCCGGCCGCGTGGTCGAGCGCGGCATCGAGCTGGGGGCCAAGAACTACGAAGTCGACAGCTATCTCGACGGCGAGCCGACGATCACCTTGGCGATCTTTCAGCTTCCCGGCTCGAACGCCCTGGCCACGGCCGAAGCGGTCCGCGCCAAGATGACGGAGCTCAAGGACCGCTTCCCCAAAACGCTCGAGAACGGTCAGGACCGCCACCTCATCGACTACAAGATCGTCTACGACACGACGGTCTTCATCGACGAATCGGTCCACGAAGTCTACAAGACCTTGATCGAAGCCTTCGTGCTGGTGTTCATCGTCGTGCTGGTCTTCTTGCAAGACTGGCGGGCCACGCTGTTGCCGATGATCGACGTGCCGGTCTCGCTGATCGGCACGTTCGCCGTGATGGCCGCGCTCGGCTTCTCGCTCAACAACCTGACGCTCTTCGGCCTGGTGCTGGCGATCGGCATCGTCGTCGACGACGCCATCGTGGTGGTCGAGAACGTCGAACGCTGGATGTCGAAGGGGCTGCCGCCGCGCGAAGCCACGCTCAAGGCGATGGCCGAAATCACCGGCCCGGTGATCGCCATCACCTTGGTGTTGAGCGCCGTGTTCATCCCCACGGCGTTTCTGGCGGGCATCACCGGCCAGTTCTATCGGCAGTTCGCCCTGACGATCGCCGCCTCGACGATCATCTCGGCCATCAACGCCATGACGATGGCTCCGGCCCGCGCCGTTACACTCATTCGGCCCCATTCGACCGAGCAGCACACGCACGGCGCGCGAGAGATTCTGCCGCGATGGGGACTGGCCATCCTGTTGGGGCTGGTCACGGTGTGGGCCCTCGAAAGCCTGGTGCTGCGCGCCGTTGGCGGACCGCACGTGGCGGGCGGACATGCTCATGCTTCGGCGACGGTCACTTGGGCCACGCGGCTGGCGCTGTTTGCCGTCGGCGCGGCGATCGCCTGGTTCGCCTATCGACCGATCAATGCCGCGCTCGCCTGGTTCCTCGGCGGCTTCAACCGCACCTTCGAACGCATCGGACACTTGTACGGTCGCACCACGCGCGGGCTGTTGCGGGTCGCCGTGATCGTGCTCTTTTTGTACGGCGGTTTGTTGGCGCTCACCGGCGTTGGCTTCAGCGTGCTCCCCAAGGGGTTCATACCCAGTCAAGACAAAGGCTATCTGGTCGTCGAAGCGCACTTGCCCGACGGCGCCAGCCTGGAGCGCACGGAGAAGATTGTCGAGCAGATTGCCAAATTGGTCCGCGAGACGCACGGCGTCGCCCACACGCTCGAGCTCCCCGGCTACTCGGTGCTGCTCTCGACCAACCAGAGCAACTCGGGTGGCATGTTCGTCGTGCTCGAACCGTTCGAAGAGCGGGCGGGCAAGCCCGCGCTATCGGCCGACGCCATCATGGCGGCATTGCGGCCGAAACTGGCTTCGCTGTGGGGGGCGCAGATTGCCGTCTTCGGCGCTCCGCCGGTCGAAGGGATCGGCAGCACCGGCGGCTTCAAGATGCAGGTGCAGGATCGCCGCGCCGCGGGGCTCGCCGAACTCGAAGGGGCCGTGAAAAACCTGGCCGCCGTCGGCATGGCCCAGCCAGGCATGCTGGCGCTGTTCTCGTCGTTCAGCGTCGCGCAGCCGCAGTTGTACGTCGACATCGACCGCGAGAAGGCCAAGTCGCAGGGGGTGTCGCTCGACGAAATCCACCTGACGCTGCAAGCCTGCCTCGGCTCGTACTATATCAACGACTTCACCTTTCAGAACCGCAACTGGCAGGTGAACGTGCAGGCCGACCCGAGATTTCGCGAGCATGTCGACGACATCGGCCGGCTCGAAGTGCGCAATGCCGAGGGGCAGCGCGTTCCCCTTTCGTCGATGATCGAAATTCGCGACGTCAGCGGGCCGGCGCTGGTCAATCATTACAACCTGTATCCATCGGCCGAGCTCAACGGCATCCCCGCCCCGACGACCAGCTCTGGCCAGGCGGTCTCGCTGATGGAGCGGCTGGCCAGCGATAATCTGCCCGGCACCATGGGCTACGAATGGACCGAGCTCACCTTGCAGCAGGTGCTGGCCTCGCGCGATACGCTGAGCAAGTTCATCTTTCCGCTGGCCGTGGTCTTTGTCTTCATGGTGCTGGCCGCGCAGTACGAAAGCTGGAGCCTGCCGCTGGCCATCTTGCTGATCGTGCCGATGTGCATTCTCTCGGCGTTGATCGGCATCTGGCTCGTGGGGCTCGACATCAACATCTTCGTGCAGATCGGCCTGATCGTGCTCATCGCCCTGGCGGCCAAGAACGCCATTCTCGTCGTTGAGTATTCGAAGCAGATGGAAGACTCGGGGACCGAGCGGATCGAAGCGATCGTGGCTGCCTGCCGGCTGCGGCTGCGCCCCATTCTGATGACGTCGCTGGCGTTCATCCTGGGAGTGGTGCCGCTGGTGACCTCGAAGGGGGCCGGGGCCGAAATGCGGTTCTCGCTCGGCGTGGCGGTGCTCAGCGGCATGATCGGCGTGACGTTCTTCGGTCTGTTGTTCACACCAGTCTTTTATTATGCGATCCGTTGGCTGACCGCTCGCGACGAGCGCGTGCACGAGGCGCGGCACCAGCGGCTCGAAACTCCGCCCGACGACGGCGCGCCAACAACGCCCGCCGCGCCGCCGGTCACGACAGGTTAGCCGTTCGCGCGTACAATCTCGGCTATGAAGCCAGTGCTTGTTTTTCGACACGCCGCCAAGGATGGTCTCGGCACGTTGGCTGGCATTTTCGGTTCGGCCGGCGTGCCGTTTCGCTATCTCGACCTGTTCGCCGAACTGCCCGCCGCGTTCCGCACGCGCGATTGGGCCGGCCTGGTCGTGCTTGGCGGCTCGATGAACAGCGACGAGACCGAGAAGCATCCGTTTCTGGTGAGCGAAGTGGCCTGGATTCGCCAGGCGGTCGATGCCGGGCTGCCGGTGTTGGGAATCTGCCTGGGGTGCCAGTTGTTGGCCCAAGCGCTCGGCGCGCGGGTTTTGCGGCATGCCTGCAAAGAGATCGGCTGGTACGAGTGGCAGCCGTTGCCGGCGGCCGCCGACGATCCGTTGCTCTCGTCGGTGCGGCCGGGGGACATCGTCTTTCACTGGCACGGCGACACCTTCGAGCTGCCCCCCGGCGCCGTGCAGCTCGTGCGCGGGGCGAGCTGCGAGCAACAGGCGTTTCGCTTCGGCCGCCAGGCCTGGGGACTGCAATGTCACCTGGAAGTGACGCCCGAGATCGTCGACGAGTGGATCACGAGCCCCGGCGGCTGCCGCGAGCTGGCCGAGCTGCCCGACATCGATCCGGCCGCGATCTGGGCCGAATTGCCGCGGCGCTTGCCAACCATGCACGCGCTGGGAGAGCGGGTGTTTGGCGCGTTCGCCAAGCGCTGTGCCGCCGCGGGAGGGTGAAGTCGCCAGAAGCGGTTCGAAACCTGTTTTGGGTGCCACTCGATGAAAGGTGGTTTGTCGTCAAGTCGTCGCAGAGATTTATTTCGCGGATCGCCCAATCTTCTATCCGAGCATCGCGCTAGGCAGTCGCGCTAGCCCAAGTGGGTGTTTCGAGCGAGGCCGAGGTTGC
>JBFXAH010000048.1:0-22505 GCA_050184475.1 Pirellulales bacterium
ACCACGCCTGGACGCGCCATCCTGAAAACCTCCGTGAAGCCTTTGCGATCGCGAGCGTTCCGACCGCTCGCTTGACTTCGGGAGGATCAAAGCAACACTTGGTCCAAATTAGATGCGATTGCCCTGGTGGGATTGGCGAACCGTTCGACCATCGAGAAATAGCCCGACGCTTGCAGAAAGTGCACCGCCTCGTCGGCGATCGCCAGCACCCGGCGCGGCTCCAATTGCTCCAGGCAGAGTTTCTTCCGTGGTTTGGACAGTTTCTTCGACCGCATGGCGACTCCTTCGTTGGCGTGAGCGCGCGGATTGGGCGCGGATGATGGTGAATGGAAACTGCCCCGGCGTTGTCGCTGAAAGCGAGCAACATCGATGTCTGCCCCCAGCCCCTGCGTGGTTACCGCGGCTTCATCCGCCTCCGGTAGCGATGCGCGATCGGTGCTAGCGCCAGCGCGCCGATCAGCAGCAAGACGACACTTCCCGGCTCGGGAAGAATGTCCACCGTCTCGAGATGATAACTAATGTCCAGGCTGACAGTGCTCAGGAGCGAAAAGCTCACCGCCACCGACTGATTGCCGGGGAACGACTGCAGCAACGTCGTCGCCAGCGCCAGGGGAACGTCAAGCGACTGTATCCCTTCGAGCGTAAACTCGGGGCCGAAGTTCGTACCCTGAACGTGCCATTCACCTGCCAAGATAACCGGAAGCTCGTAGACCTGATCCGCAAACGACAACAGCGAGAAACCATCAATTGTGCCCAGAATATCTGACAGCGTCGCTGTCAACGTGCCGGGAAGCTCGAACGTCCCGGTGCCGCTCGTAAAGATGTCCTCAAACGTCGTCGATTGACCCGTCTGCTGGAATGTGAGCGCGGTCAGGGTCGCGTCGAAATCCAGGAACGCAAAGCCGGATTCCGTTGTAGTCAGCGGAACGTTTGCGAAGCCCAAATCGGCCGCCTGGCCGTTGAGAAAATCGACGTGAATTAAACTGATTTCGTCGAGTTCAAGGCCTACCAACGTGCCCGTGCCAAGACTGTCGAGGCTCTGAGGATGCGAGTTAACCGTCGGCCAACCAAAGCTGGTAAAAGGACTTGTCTGCTCCGGCACGTCGAGCAAGCTGAACACCTTGGCGGCGATCGTCACGTCCCCCGAGATCGACGGCGCGACGCTGAATTGCTGGTCTGCCAAGGTTCGGTAGCCGGTTCCACCCGGAAACACGAGCGGCCACGGATTCGCCTGGGCGCTGCCCGCGCTGGCGAGCCAGAGCGCGGCCGAGAACGCCAAGATAACCACGGGGCGCAATAGCCCCTTGACGGTGGTCCCGAGTCTCAAACATTGCCTGCGTGTCATTAGCTGCTCCCTCGTATTCTAATCGCCCTGGAATGCCAACCGCGAACCGGCCTGCCAGGCTTCGAGAAAGTGGATCGCCTCGTCGGTGATCAAGACGCGACGCTCTTCGAGCGCTTCGATGCGCAGCGGACGAACCTTGGCGCGGCAAGACGTCTTCTTATTCTGGCGAAGCCGTTTCTTGAACATGGATGCCTCCCTGGCTGGCCGGACGCGCGCGATTCATGCGCGGCGAAAAAGTTCGATGACGGCCCACGGATGAGGTTGCAGAATCCTGCCCGATGGTTGCCAAAGCTATGGCTTTCGGCGGGGCCGAACGATTAACGGCATGGTTATCAGCAGCCCAACGACTAAGAGCACAACGCTGCTCGGTTCCGCGATTGGTATATACGCGCTCAGGTAATAATCGAAGTCCAGCTTGAGCGTCGATAGCAAGCTCATATCGAAGGTCGCCGAGACACCTACAGTGTTCGTGAGCGCCGCCAGGTACGAAAGTGGCAGTTCCAACGAGACTAGGTTGCCGTCGAGATCGATCCGCGATGCGTTGCCCAACCACGTGACTTTCCAGGTTCCCGCCAGAGTGACGGGGAGGGAAAACGTCTGATCGGGCAGGGTCTCCTGGATTAGCGTCGTGGATACCGTCAAGTCGGAGATCGTTGCCGTAATTGAGCCCGGCAGTTGAAATCCACCCGACCCGCCAAAAGTGCTAATCGAGGAGGTCGCCGTCTGTTCGAACGTCAGGGCGGTCAGGCTTCCCGAAAGATCGATTTCGAGATTGATTGGGCCGAACAATTCGACGGTCTGCATCGCAAAGCCGACCGGCGGCCCGTTGAGCAGGTCGACGTTGATCGAGCTCAGGCTGGTAAAACTGGTGCCAAACAAGTCCACGGTTCCCGAAGTATCGCTGCTCTGGGGCTGCGTGCTGACGGCGGGGTCGCCCGCGATGTTGACAGGCCAGGTTTGGTGGGGGATCGGGATACTTGCAATGCCTCCACTGGCGGTCAAGCTGCCGTCGAGCGCCAGCGTGCCGGTTAGCTCGTTCGTCGATATCGGAAAAATGTTGCCGAAATAGATGGACACCGCCCGGACCGGTGCCGCGGCCGCCAAGAAAAAGATGCCCATCGCCGCCAGCGCAGCACAGGGCGCGAGCCCGCGGCTCATGAGTCGTTCGATTTGCTTGCGTGTTATTAGCTGCTCCCCTCTCGTTTTCGCGCCCGTCGGCTGGGTTCGCCCGTGGCCCGATTGTACCCGAAATGCCAGGCAATTCCAGGAAATTCACTTGCTCTTCACGCCGGGCTTTACTCGCTTCGCGCGCGCTAAGACGCGCGCGGTTCATGCGCGGCGGAAAAGTTCGATGGCGGCCCGATCGATAGCGTCGGCAATCAAGAATTCTGCCCCGGCAGGTTGCCACGAGCGGTTACGCTTTCCTCCGGTGACGGACAGCCATCGGCACGACGGCCAACAACCCAATGGCCAAAAGTACCAGGCTCCCCGGCTCTGGAATGATTGGTACGAAAGCGCTTAGTACTACAGCGCTAACTCGGTATTGGTGAAGGCGGTGGAAACGGCGAGACTGGTGGCAGGCCGGAGGACCGGCTGTCGAACCATCAGGGAGAATCAGGCATGGACGCCACCGCCATTCGTCGCTTGAAACCGAAGTTGCTCAGCTACCTCCAGGAGTACCGCGATTGCTTTGGTCGTTCGGACACGCGCGGGCACTTGAAGACCTACGTCGAAGGTCAGTTGTCGAAGTTGGATCGCAAGAGCGTCGAACCAATCGCACTGGCGGCCGGCGTACTTCGACCGCATGGCGACTCCTTCGTTGGCGTAAGCGCGCGCAGATTCAGCGCGGAGGATGGTGAATGGAAACTGCCCCGGCGCTGTCGCTGAAAGCGAGCAACATCGATGTCTGCCCCAAATCAGAGATGCGTTACCGCAGCTTCATCCGCCTGCGGTAGCGATGCGCGATCGGTGCTAGCGTGCTTGTCTGCTCTGGGACGTCGAGAAAACTGAACACCTTGGCGGCGATCGTCACGTCCCCCGAGATCGACGGCGTGACGCTAAACTGCTGGTCCACGAGCGTGCTCCCGCCGCCGAACACCAGCGGCCAGAACCCCACCGCCCGGGCGCTGCCCGCGCTGGCGAGCCAGAGCGCGGCCGAGAACGCCAAGATAACCACGGGGCGCAATAGCCCCTTGACGGGGAGAACAAAGGGGACGGGGATCATTTCTTGGCGCGAAGGGAATCGCAAGCGGCCATTGGCGCGATTGAGCACGTGATAGGCGTATCCGCCGACGATGGATCGCGCGCGACGTGGCATGTGCGTGAAGCTAGCCTGGGCCGCGCCATGCGTCAACGACATTGATCCCCGTCCTCCCCGTCCCCTTTAATTCACTCTCGCGATCAAACGACTGCGCGACGAGACTGGCATCGGCCTGCAAGATGCCAAAGCTTGGGTCACCCGCGATTCTGACGTTCGCCGCCCGCGGGCGCCGTGTCCGTACTGCGGTGAGCCTTTGCGCTCGATGGCAGCGCAACAGTGCCTGGAATGTGGCATGGATTGGCACGATCCGCAGAACGTGGTCTGTCGCAAATAGTCGGTGACCGGCATGACGCCGACGTTGGGAATGCGGACCCCTCACCCGGTTCGCTGTCCGCGTGCGCGGCCAGCGAACCACCCTCTCCCACAAGGGGAGAGGGTCGGCGAGCTGACAAGACTGTAGCGGGCTGCGCGACGTCGCGTGGTTAGTGCGTTAGGCGTCGTCGGATTCATCGATTTACATTTCTTTCATGTACTCATGGACAAACTGTACAGCCATGGCCCCCTCGCCGACAGCCGATCCGACACGCTTGATCGAGCCGGACCGCACATCGCCCGCGGCGAACACGCCCCGCCGGCTGGTTTCGAGAAGAAAGGGGTCGCGCGGGATGTTCCAATGGGGTGAATGTGCCAGGCTTGGCCCGGTCCGCACGAAAGCTTTGGCGTCTTTTTCAATCTCCGCGGGAAGCCAATCCGTTCGTGGTGCCGCGCCGATGAAGCTAAACAGGGCCGGCGTTTTCAGCGTCCGTGATTCTCCCGTTTTGTTGTTGACGATCTCAACGAAGTCGAGGTGACCGTCACCCGACATTCGCCGGACCTCGGTATTCCGGATCACTTCGATGTTGGCGGTCTGTTCAATCCGATGCGCCAGGTAGCTTGACATATTCTTATAAAGGTCGTCTCCGCGGATCACGATGTACACTTTGCGAACTTGGCTAGCGAGAAAGACCGCGGCCTGGCCCGCAGAATTACCACCGCCGACAACGACGACTTCTGCCCCCATGCACATCTGCGCCTCGAGCGGTGTCGCGGCGTAGTAAACCCCGCGACCCTCGAATTTCTGGCAACCCTCGACTTGCAGCAGGCGATAGTCGGCTCCCGTGGCAATCAGCAGACATCGGGTTGTTACCGTCTCGTTGCCCTCAAGATGCAGCACCGAGTACAAAGCTTCGAACGTCAAGCCGATGGCGGGCGAAGGGATGGACAATCGAGCGCCGAACTTGTTGGCCTGCACCGTGGCGCGCTCGGCCAGTTCGCCGCCGGTGATGCCAGTCGGAAAGCCCAAATAATTCTCGATGCGCATGCTGCGGCCGGCCTGGCCACCGGGCGCCGCCTGTTCGAGCACCACGGTGCGCAGGCCCTCGGAGGCGCCGTAGACCGCCGCCGCCAACCCGGCCGGTCCGGCTCCCACGATGACCAGGTCGAAGACCGTCTGTTCCAGCCGCTGACGAAGCCCCAGCGCATCCGCCAACTCTCGGTTTGAAGGATTGCGCAACAGCAGCTTTTGTCCCACGGCTACCACAGGCGTATCGGCCTCTCCTAGTCCTAGTCGCTTGAGCAGCGCGCTGACGTCAGGGTTGGCTTCCAAGTCCAGCCACGTGAACGGAGCCAGATTCTTGGCCAGGAATTCGCGGATCCGAAAGGTATCTTGCGAGTAGCGCGAACCGATGACGCGCAGGCCCGTAAAATTACCCGGCTCGCGGAGAAGCTGCCGGCGCGCGATGAAGGCCTGCAGGACGATGTCGCCCAGTTCCGGGTGATGATTGAGAAGCTGGCGAAATGCATCGGGCGACAATTCGTAAACATCACTGTCACGCCGGGCGATGGCTTCCACCAGCGACGGACTGCCGGCCATCTGCGCTATCTCGCCGGTGAATTCACCGGGGCGAAGCACCGCAATGACATGGGATGCATCCCCGGACTCGTCGATGACCTCGATCTCGCCAGACTTGACGACGAAGAAATTGCAGTCGCAGTCGCCCACCCTGAACAACTTTTCTCCAGCCTTATATTGCTTGAGCACCGTCAGGGGGCAACTCCCCAGCGAAGCCATTTCCGCCTCGCTCAGTGTGGGGAACGCGGCGCTGTGCAAGTCTTGCTTTTGCATGGCAGATTCCGGGTTATTGGTGAAGTCGCTTTTCTCACTCGCGCAGAAACGGCACGGCCCGAAGGGCACTGGCAATTCAACTTCATCAATTTAACACCAGGCCCACCTTTCGCCTGGCTCGAAGGATGCGACCACGGGATGGCTCGTGTGATGGAAATGTCGTGTGGCGTAGCGGCCAGGTGAACTATCGCAACAGCCGACGTGACCACAGCTCAGGCAGAGTCGGAGATGAACCCAAGGCGTGCCCAGTTTCAAACACTCTTCACACCCGAGAGTGTGCGGAGGAGCAGGCTCGATGCTGGCGAGGTGGTGACAGCTCATGGTCGATCTCCGCAAGTGAATCGCTGGTTAATTGTGCCCCGCTGCGCGAACGTCAAAGCATCGGCACTCTGCGGTGTCGATTTGGCACCGCGCGTTCCGCGATAGTGACCAGGCGTTTCTCGACTTCCTCATTGATCTCAAAAAAGAAGTCTGAGGAGCGCGCATTGACCGCTATCCTCGGGGGTGCTTGGCGGCCCATTTCTCGGTCACGCGCGGCAATGTGAACAAGAGATACACCATGCTGAGCGGGATGAAACTTAGCGGCACGCTCCAACTGGCCACGACGAGCGCGACCGCGTGCAGCACTGGCGCGGCAATATGCTCCAGGCTGAGCGTACGGAGCAATTGAGGATCAAGGTCTTCAGACACCAACCCGCCCTGCACCGCGTACCACCAGACCGCGTTGTAGGAAAGTGAGGCCGAGAACAGGATGCCATAGTACACGAGCGCGGCCGTCCGTTCGTCGGGCTTGCCGTAATGCTCGGCGACCAGGGCAGTCGAGAAGGGCTGCAGCGCAATCGCCATGAGGAAGATCAGATTCAGGATGAGCAGAACGTGGTTGGTGCGGCGGATGTATCTAAACATGTCATGGTGAGCCGCCCAGGCGATTCCGATGAACACGAACGAGACGGCGAACGCCACAAAGTTTGGCGAGTCGTGCGCGAGCGCGTCCCGAAGCGTCGCTCCCGCGAGGTTCTCCGACCGCGGTGGCTTCAGGTCGACTACCAGGAGAGTCGCCACGATGGCGATGACGGCGTCGCTGAAGTATTCCATGCGCTCGGTGTCCCACGCATCGTCGGACATGTGATTCGCTTGCCGAGAGAGAGCATCAGACACGGGCAGTTCCTCTCACGCGCCTACGTGGAATCCCTGTTGCGACGAACATTTCGAAGTTCTCATCGGGTGTGACTAGGTATCGCCCGCGCCGGTGGGCAATGTGAAACTCAGGCCTGCTGGAGATGCGCCTCCACCATCCAGAGCCACTTGTCGGAGAACAAAGGGGACGGGGATCATTTCTTGGCGCGAAGGGAATCGCAAGCGGCCATTGGCGCGATTGAGCACGTGATAGGCGTATCCGCCGACGATGGATCGCGCGCGACGTGGCATGTGCGTGAAGCTAGCCTGGGCCGCGCCATGCGTCAACGACATTGATCCCCGTCCGCTTTATTGAATTCTCGACGAGGTTTTCGCGGCAACGCGCTGACGGTCGATGCTCTCAATGTGGTGATCGTCGGCGCGCTGTTGGGCTATGGGTGCGGCCTGGTCGTCGCGGCGCTGGCGCTGTTCCAGGATGGCGGCGAGTAACGCCGGCGGCGGCGCATCGTGCCGCGTCCGGAACGTCGATATAATGGCCGCTGTGAGAAAGGACCGCCTCATTCCGCCGAGCGTCGAACCGATCGTCAGCGACGATCTCCAGGCGGAGCTGCGCCAACTCATCGAAGCGGGCAGCCGTATCTCGGCGATCAAACGACTGCGCGACGAGACCGGCATCGGCCTGCAAGATGCCAAAGCTTGGGTCACCCGCGATTCTGACGTTCGCCGCCCGCGGGCGCCGTGTCCGTATTGCGGTCAGCCTTTGCGCTCGATGGCAGCGCAACAGTGCCTGGAATGTGGCATGGATTGGCACGATCCGCAGAACGTGGTCTGTCGCAAATAGTCGGTGACCGCGCAGTACGCCGACGTTGGGAATGCGGACCCTTCACCTGGTTCGCTGTCCGCGTGCGCGGCCAGCGAACCACCCTCTCCCACAAGGGGAGAGGGTCGGCGAGCGCAGGCTCGTTCTGTAGCCGGGGTCTGTGGCCTCGGACCGGCCTCGCAGAGGCCGGCTACAGGAGGGCCGGCTGCGTTGCGCGCAGAAATGCTCACGAAGTCCGTGACTCGGACCGGCCTCGCAGAGGCCGGCTACAGGAGGGCCGGCTGCGTTGCGCGCAGAAATGCTCACGGAAGTCCGTGACTCGGACCGGCCTCGCAGAGGCCGGCTACAGGAGGGCCGGCTACAGTGCTGGGCAAGCCAGCCGTGGCATCTGATGTCGGTTCTGCGCAGGCTTGGAATCTGCTGCGGGCATTTCTGCGCGCAGCGCAGGTTACCGCTGGCGGCGGGCGACGCGGCGCCGTGCTCTGCGGCGGCGGGTGTGGGCTCCCCGCACGCTGTGCACCACGTTCCAGGCCAGCCCGAGCTTCTCCATCAGGCAGATCGACCAATAGGTCAGGTCGATCTCCCACCAGCGATGCCCATGGCGGGCCATGCGCTGGAAGGCGTGATGGTTGTTGTGCCAGCCTTCGCCGTAGGTCAGCAGACCGACCCACCAGAGATTGCGGCTGTTGTCCTTGGTGGCGTAGTTGCGATAGCCCCAGATGTGGCTGGCCGAATTGACGAACCAGGTGCTGTGCAGCACATAGACCATGCGGACGAACATGCCGTAGACGACGAACGAGCAGCCGGTGCGGGCGTCCCAAAAGCCATAGCCCAACAGAAACAGCACCACGCCGGCCAGCAGGTACCAGAGTACAAACGTCTTATCCAGCAGGCGGATGAACGGATCGCGCAACAGATCGGGAGCGTAGCGGCGAAACAGGGCTTCGTAATACTTAGTGTCGAACGTCGGCATCAGCCAGAGCATGTGGCTCCACCAGGCGCCGTGCTTGGGCGAGTGGGGGTCGCCTTCGTGGTCGCTATAGGCGTGATGGCGACGATGCTGGGCAACCCACATCAACGGCGAGCCTTGCCCGGCCAGGTTGCCCAGGAAGGCAATCAGCCAGCGCACGGGCCGAAACGTGGTGAAGCTCGAGTGCGTCAGCAGCCGGTGGTAGCCGAGGCAGATGCCGATGCCGCCGGTGAGCCAGCCGAGCACCAGGGCCAACAGCACCCCCTTCCAGGTGAAGTAGAAGGGAGCCGCCAGCGCGCCGAGGTGAATGAAGCCGAGCCAACCGACGGTGCGCCAGTCGATGCCGCGCCGCAGCCGCTCGCGAAACTGCGCCGGCAGTGCCGCCGCGGCATCGATCAAGCTGCGATCGTCGCGCGCCGAAGCCTGGCATGCTTCGAGCGCCGGTGCGCAGTCGTCACTCGTGATGGCGTTGATCTGCTGTGGTGCGTCGTCGTGGACGCCGAGCCTGGTCGCCGCTTCCATGGTTGTCGGTCTCGATTAGTCGAGTTAGTTGAGCGCTGCGCGATAACAAACGTGTCGGAGCCCCACGAATAGTTCTACGCAAGTCGTGCGCCAGCGGTCTGCGCCCGGACGATCGGCCGGGAACTTGCCGCTCAGCCATTGGGGGGGTGATTCACCGCCGGATCGGGCTGCGGCGAGCTCCCGGCCTGCTATTCGCTCGCCTGGTCGCACTATTCTGTGGGCCGCCGTTATCGGGTCGCCGAATGAAGTCTAAGACAACTCCTCAACTTTGGAAAGGCTCATAAAACGAGGTTGCCGGCGCGCTCGACTGGCAATTTGTCGCAGCGCACTTAACCCCAGTGACAGCAGGCGAGATTGGCTCAATAGCGAGCGGTTGCCGGCGGCGAGCGTTCCCCATTTGCGGGGGGCTTGCCGCGGCAGCCCCGGGGAGCTTGTCGAGAAGCGTTGCATGGCGCCTGCTAGCGCGCGGCGATTACTAGCGCACGGCGTCTGCTAGCGCGCGGCGGCGGTCGCTTGCGCGGCGCGCTCGCCGGCGACGATCGCCTCGCTGGCCGTGGCGCCGATTCGCGAGGCGCCGCAGTCGCGAATCTTCACTGCGTCTTCATAGGTGCGGATGCCGCCGGCCGCCTTGACCTGCATGCTGTGCCCGGCGTGCGCTCGCAGCAGGCGCACGTCGTGTTCGGTGGCGCCCCGATAGGCGTAGCCGCCATCTTGCTGGCGGACGAAGCCGAAGCCGGTCGAGGTTTTGACGAATTCGGCCCCCGCGTGTTCGCAGATCTGGCAGAGCCGGATTTTGTCTTCGTCGCGGGTGACGAAGTCGGTTTCGAAGATCACCTTGACGATGGCCCCCGAGAGGTGGGCGACGTCGACCACGGCCTGGATGTCGGCGGCCACGAACGTCCAGTCGCCCGAGAGCGCGCGGCCGACGTTGATCACCATGTCGAGCTCGGTGGCTCCCTGGCGGCAAGCGAGCTCGGCTTCGTGCATTTTGGTTTCGGTGCAGTGAGCGCCGTGCGGAAAGCCGATCACCGTGCCGACGTGGACCGGGCTGCCCGCCAGGATCTCGGCGGCCAGCGGCACGGCATAGGGCTTGATGCAGACGCTGGCCACTTCGAGCCGGCGGGCCAACTCGCAGCCGGCGCGGAGCTCGTCGTCGGTGAGCGTGGGGTGCAGCAGCGAATGGTCGAGGAGCCGGGCGATCGAGTCAGACATGGCGAGCCTTCTCCTTTCACGGACAGACTGCCCCTGGACTTCCGCGACAATCGATTGGCAAACGTCCTCGCCAACGGGGACAATGGCCGTGCATTTTATCAAACCCGCAGGCTGCGAGCCGTCTCCAGCGGCGTCGACTTTTTCCGGAAGGCTGTTCAGCTATGACTGGGCTAACGGGTGACGTGGGTCGAATGGTTCGCGTGAAGTTGAACCCGCGGTCGCAAGACCCGTTTTCAAAACCAGCATCGGACCCGCGGCGGGCGCTGCCAGCCCTTCGGGCGGCGCCGAATCGAACTTGGCACTGCTGGGCAAGCCAGCAGTGGCACCCAGCAGCGGCTTGGAAGCTGGCTCTACTACTTGGAGCGACCATGGGGATTGTCGGTGAGAATCTCGCGCAGGGGGCCGAGCCGGTCAAGGAGTACGTCAGCGCTGCCGGCTACGACCGGCCGGCCGGCGATCCGCATCAAAGTCGTTCGGCGGTTATAGCGCGGCATGGCATCGTGGCGACGAGTCAACCTTTGGCATCGCAGGCGGGGCTCGAAGTGCTGCGCGCCGGCGGCACCGCGGCCGACGCCGCCGTGGCAGCCAACGCCGTGTTGGGAGTCGTCGAGCCGATGAGCTGCGGCATCGGCGGCGATCTGTACGTCATTTATTGGGATGCCAAGGCGAAGAAGCTCTATGGCCTCAACGCCAGCGGCCGCAGCCCGCGGGGGCTTTCACGCGCCGAGCTGCGCAAGCAGGGCGAGTTCATTCCCGAGACGGGCCCCCTCTCGTGGTCGGTCCCCGGCTGCGTGTCGGGCTGGGGGTTGTTGCTCGAACGCTTCGGCAAGCAGCCGTTGCCGGAGATTCTCGCCGCGGCGATCGACTACGCCGAGGGCGGTTTCCCCGTCAGCGAGATCATCGCCGCCGATTGGCACTCGAGCACCAAGAGCTTGAGCCGATACCCGACTTCGGCCGCCACGTATCTGCCGGGTGGACACGCGCCGCGAACCGGCGAGATCTTCCGCAACCCGCGGCTGGCCGCTTCGCTGCGGCAAATCGCCGCCGGCGGGCCGAACGCTTTTTATCGAGGGCCGATCGCCGACGAGATCGTGGCCTATAGCAAGTCGGTCGGGGGTTATTTCTCGGCCGACGATTTTGCCGAGCACACGGCCGACTGGGTCGAGCCGGTTTCGACCAACTACCGCGGCTACGACGTCTGGGAGATTCCGCCGCCGGGTCAGGGGATTGCCGTGCTCGAAATGCTCAACCTGCTCGAAGGCTACGATCTGCGTTCGCTGGGGCACAACTCGGCCGAGTACCTGCACCGCATCGTCGAAGCCAAGAAGCTGGTATACGCCGACCGAGCGCGGTTTTACGCCGATCCCAAGTTCGCCGACGTGCCGACCGCCGAGTTGATCTCGAAGCCGTACGCCGAGCGGCGCCGCCGAAGAATCGATCTGGCCCGCGCGGCGACGGACGTCTCGCCCGGCGATCCGCGGCAGGAGCGCGGCGACACGGTTTATCTCACGGTGGTCGACATGGATCGCAACTGCTGCTCGTTCATTCAAAGCAACTTCTACGGCTTTGGTTCGCAAATGGTCCCCGGCGAGTTGGGCTTCGTGCTGCAGAATCGCGGTGCGCTTTTCTCGCTGGCCGACGATCACCCCAACCGCTTCGAGCCCGGCAAGCGGCCGTTCCACACGATCATCCCGGCGATGGTCACGCGCGACGGCCAGCCGTGGCTCTCCTTCGGCGTGATGGGTGGGGACATGCAGCCGCAAGGGCAGGTGCAAGTGTTGTTGAACATGATCGACTTCGGCATGAACGTGCAGCAGGCAGGCGACGCGCCGCGCGTGCGGCACCTGGGGAGCGCCTCGCCCACGGGAGAGCCGGCCAGCGCCGAACCGAACGTGGTGCTGTGCGAGTCGGGCGTGTCGGCTGCGGCAGTCGACGGGTTGCGCGCCAAAGGGCACGACGTGCGCCACGGCGCGGGTGTCGGCGGCTACGGCGGTTATCAAGGCATTTGGATCGACCTGGAGCACTGCACGTTGCAAGGGGGGACCGACCCGCGCAAAGACGGCGCGGCGGTGGGGTACTGAATTCGCACCAGACAAAAACGGGGTGGCCTGGCTGCTTGCAGCCAGGTGGCGCAGCCACAAGAATCCGCTCATGCCGCGCGGCCCGCTTCAGCGGCGTCGATTCTCGAGGGTTTCTTGTCGCTGCGCGACCCGACCGCAAGCGGTCGGGCCACCCGGGAAGCGGCGTTGCCAGATAGCAAAGTCGTCGGCCGGAAACGACTCCCGTCCCCGTGAGCGCGGCGGTGGGGTTTTGAGGAATCGAGTCCAGCAGAGTCGCACATGGCAGAGTCAGCGATGAGCGGTAATCCGTTCGCGGCGCCGGAGCATGGCGTGCCCTCGGCGGCCGCTGGCGCTGCGCCGCTGGCAGGGGGCGCGACGACGGATGGGCAAGGAAGCTACACGGTTGAATTCGAACTACAAGTGGAGGATTTGGTTGATTTCCAGATGCACCAGTGGAAGACGAATCGTGTGCTGCGACGACAGAGACTCCTTCAGCGGATTAGCGCGCCATCGCTGGTGCTGATTGTCGGTGTATTGGGCGCACTCATGGTCAAGGGGCCAACGAGAGGAGCATGGCTCGGCGGATTCATCAGCTTCGCAGGCTATGTTGTGTTCCTAACGCGCGATGCTCGCTTGCGCAAGACGATTGATCGCAATATGCGGCGTCTTTGTGCCGATGGAAAGAATCGCAATCTGTTTGGCTGGCATCGGGTGACGATCGACACTGCCGGCTATCACGAAACGTCACAATACTCGGAATCGTTTTATCGTTGGCCGGCCATCGAGCGTGTCGATAGCTCGCCGCAGCACGTATTGGTCTATCTCTCATCCGCCTACAGCGTGCTAATCCCCAAGCTGGCGTTTCGCGATCAGGCACAGCTCGACGCGTTCGTCGCAGCCGCCCAGCGCTATCATCGCGAAGCGCTGCAGAACTTGGCTCACTGATCGCCGCGGCGTTCACCAGTCGACGCGAATGCGATTGCGATAGGTGCCCGCGCGGTGACCCACGCTGTCCCAACCGCGACCGACTGACGTGCCGGCAAGCGTCATCCAGATGTTCGCTCCATTGAGTCGCGTTTCGCTGAACTCAATCGCATTGACGGGCAGCCCCCAGCCGGCGGTCGGTGAGAGTTGTCGGCCGGCCTGGGCGGCCCAATCGTCGAAGGTCAGATGACAGACTTGGTGGCCATCGTCGACAAGCGTGATTGTCAGTGGCTCAGTCGCGCCAAGTGGTCCGCGAGCCAGCTCTCTGAACGGACCTTTCTCGCCGCTGCGCGCTTCGACGACATGGAACACGCCCGCGGTGTCGAGATACGCCATTCGCGCCGGCTTGCCGACGGGATACTCGGATTCGAGTACTTCAATTCGTTGATTGGGGCAAGGCGAAAAGACCAACTGCAAATTGTGATGACCGCCGATCGAGACTTGACAAAATGAATTGAGATGCGAGTACGAGTCTTGTTTGAGAGTCGAAATCGCTTCGATCGTCGCGAATTTCCAATGCCTATCTAAGTGTGCTTTCAAACGCGCATCATGATTGCCGGAATACCGCAAATCGACGGTGCGATCCTTGTGAACGACGTCACGGAGTTGCAAGACCCTGCGAGTCCAGTGCGGACGTTGGGCAAAGATTGTCCAACAGCGGTCGGGCGAGGTACTAATGAATGTGAGCCGCGGACTGATAAACAGATTCACTTGCTCTCGAGTGCGGCGTGGCCCGGTTGAGGGCGGCGCGATAAGTACGTGCGGATCAAACACATCGACAGACATGAATGGCCCCAGCCACAACGGCGAATTGGCATTGGCTAGCTGCGTCTCTGGCTTCGCATCATCGTCGGTGTCGTTCGAATGCGGCCGTGTGTCGGCGTCGGGTGCGCGCTGCGTCAGCGGCACGACCGCTCCCAAGGCGATCGCCGCGACCGAGAGCAAAGCCGCTGGCCAGTGCCCAAAAGCCCGCCAGCGACCGCGGCCCAACGCCAGCCACCAGAAGAGGGCCGTCGCGAGCAGCACCGGCGGGGCGAATCTCCGGGCGCTGTACGGGAACAGCCAGATGCCGACGACCAGGGCCGCCGTCCAACCAACCGGGATTGCACAGCGAACCGCGCGAATCGGCCCCAGGCCGCGTCGCCATGTGACCACAATCACGGCCAGCCAGAGGGCGACCAGCAAGATCGGCAGCCCACGATTGGCCCAGAATCGCGGATGATTCCAGGGGAATCCGCCCGGCATCATCAAGAGCCAGATGCCAGCCGCCAGCACGTGCCAGCGCAGTGCCCAGGCCGTTAGCGAATCGGAGAAGGTCTTTCCGGCCGGCGGCATCGATTCCCCCTCTGGGCACGGCATCGCGACGGGCCAACGATTCTACAATCGAAACTCAGCGGCGTTTTTCAGGTTAAACCGGGGGACGGGCCAGCTACAATCACTCGCAAATGACCGATAACTCCAAGCAGGATTGAATTCGATGACAAGGTTATTCCACTTGGGCGCGGCGCTGGTCGTGCTGGCCGGCAGCCTGCTCCCCGCGTCGCTGGGGGCCGCCGAGCGCCCCAACGTCGTGTTGATCATGGCCGACGACTTGGGCTACGAGACCCTGGGCTGCAACGGCGGCACGTCGTATGCCACGCCCAACCTGGACAAGTTGGCAGCCGGCGGCGTGCGGTTCGACCATTGCTTCGTGCAGCCGCTCTGCACGCCGACGCGCGTGCAACTGATGACCGGCGCGTACAACGTCCGCAACTACATCACGTTCGGCACGATGGACCCGCGGCTGACGACGTTCGGCAACCTGTTTCGCGACGCCGGCTACAAGACCGGCGTCGTCGGCAAATGGCAACTCGGCAAAGAGCCTGACAATCCAAAGCAGTTCGGCTTCGACGAGTATTGCCTGTGGAATCACACGCGCCGCGTGCCGCGCTATGCAAACCCGGGTCTCGACTTTGCTGGCCAGCAGCGCGACTTTACCGACGGCGAGTACGGGCCGAAGCTGGTGAACGATTGGGCACTCGAGTTCGTCGAGCGGCATCGCGAGCAGCCGTTCTTTCTCTACTACCCGATGTTGCTGACGCACGCGCCTTATCAGCCGACGCCCGACAGTCCCGATTGGGACCCCCAGGCCAGCGGCGAGAAGGGCAAACAGGCGCCGCGGCACTTCGGCGAGATGGTCACCTACATGGATAAGATGATCGGTCGGCTGGTCGACAAGCTCGACGAGTTGAAGTTGCGCGAGCGGACGCTGGTGATCTTTGTCGGCGACAATGGCACCGGGCGCGGCACGCGCTCGATGATGGGGGATCGCGAAGTCGTCGGCGGCAAGGGGCAGACGACCGCCGCGGGCATGCACGTGCCGCTAGTAGTCAGTTGGCCCGGCACGGCCGCCGCTGGCAAGACCTGCGACGATCTGGTCGACAGCACCGACTTTCTGCCGACGATCTGCGAGGCGGCCGGCGTGAGCGTGCCGAAAGAAATGCCGATCGACGGCCGCAGTTATTTGCCGCAGGTGCGCGGCGAAACCGGGCAGCCGCGCGAGTGGATCTACTGCTGGTATTCGCCCCATGGCGAGCCGCCGCGCGAGTTTGCCTTCGATCACGAGTGGAAGGTCTATCGCGGGGGCGAAATCCACAACTTGCAGAGCGACCCGAAGGAAAAGACGCCGGTCGATCGCGCCACGCTTTCGTCCGACGCCAAGGCCGATATCCGCAACCTCGAAGCGGCGATCGCCGGCTATGCCAAGGCCCGGCCCGCCGACATCGCGGCGACGGCCAGCGAAGCCGAAGATGAGAAGCGGGAGCGCCCGCGAAAGCGGCAAAAGGCCGAGCGGCGAGCGCGCCGCCAGGCGGAAGACGCCGCCCCTTGAACCGCGCCGCGCGCGGCTCTACGATGCGCGGCTAACGCCATTGATTGAACCGCATATCGACTGCGGTTTCGCGGGAAGCTCTGCACTGCTGGGCAAGCCAGCAGTGGCACCCAATGCGCCCGCGCACCCCCTCACCCCCGTCCCCTCTCCCACCAGGGGGAGAGGGGAGTATTCGAAGTGAGCCCAAAGCCATGCCGAAAGAGACCGCCGCCAATCACCCCGTCGTCAAAACCGAAAAGCTCGACGAGATCGCCTTGATCACGATCGACTCGCCGCCGGTCAACTCGCTCAGCCAGCGCGTGGTGACGGGGTTGGCCGAAGCGGTCGCGGCGGCCAACGCCGACAGTTCGGTCAAAGCCATCATTCTCCGCGGCGCCGGCGACAACTTCATCGCCGGGGCCGACATCGGCGAGTTGGGCCAGGCCAGTGGCAAACGAACCGATTCGGCACTGGCGGGGAGCTTGCAGAGCTGGCTCGATCAATTGGAGTCCAACGCCAAGCCGGTGGTGATCGCCATCGATGGCTTCGCGCTCGGCGGCGGGCTCGAAGTCGCGCTGGCCGGGCAGTATCGCGTGGCCACCACGCGCTCGCGCGTCGGCTTGCCCGAACTCAAGCTCGGCTTGTTGCCGGGGGCCGGCGGCACGCAGCGCTTGCCCCGCGTGTTGGCCGCCAAGCTCGGCACGCTGGCCGGCCTGCAGCAGGCCTCGGAGATGATTCTGCAGAGCGTCGAACAGCCGGGGCCCAAGGCGCTCGAATTGGGGATCGTGCAGGAAGTCGTCGAGCCGGACAAGCTGCTCGACGCGGCGAAGACCGCCGCCAAGAAACTCATCGCCGGCGAGTTGAAGCCGGTTCGCGCCTCGCAGCTCGGCGACAAGCTCCTCAGCAAGGAAGAGGCCGAGCAGTTCCGCCAGATGGGCTTGATGATGATGGGGGACAAAGCCCGCAACCTCATTCATCCGCAGCTCACGCTCGATTGCATTCTGGCGGGTGCCAGCGAGGGGTACGCGGTGGGTATTCGCCGCGAGGCGGAGAACTTCGCCAAGTGCCTGGCCGCGCCGCAGGCCACGGGGTTGATCCACTTGTTCTTCGCGTCGCGGGCTTGCGTCAAGGTGCCGGGCGTGACGGACCAGAACTTTCCGCCCCGCAAGTTCGAGCGGGCGGCGGTCCTCGGCGGCGGCACCATGGGGAGCGGGATCGCCACGGCGCTGTTGAGCGCCGGCATCTCGGTGATCCTCAAGGAAGTCAACGACGAAGCGGCCGCGGCCGGTCGCGGGCGGATCGAGAGCAACTTCGGCTCGCGGCTGAAAAAGGGGAAACTCTCGCAAGCCAAGTACGACGAAATGCTGGGCCGCCTGACGACGCAGACCGACTACCAGGGATTCGACGCGCTCGATATCGTCATCGAGGCGGTGGTCGAGAACATCGCGCTCAAGCAGCAGGTGTTCGCCGACTTGGAGAAAGCCACGCGGCCCGACTGCGTGCTGGCCTCGAACACGTCGACGATCGACATCGAGATGATCGGCCAAAACACCAAGGCGCTGCCGCGTATGCTGGGGACGCATTTCTTTTCGCCGGCGCACGTGATGCCGCTCGTCGAATTGGTGCGCACCAAGCACACCGCGCCCGAGGTGCTCAATGCGGTGATCGGCCTGGCGAAGAAGATCAAGAAGACGCCGGTCACCGTGGGCAACTGCGTCGGCTTTCTGGTGAACCGGATTTTCTTTCCGTACGGGCAGGCGGCGGGCCTGCTGGTCGACAACGGCGTTGATCCTTACCGCATCGACAAGGCGATCTTCGAGTTCGGCATGCCGATGGGGCCGTTCCGCATGGGGGACCTGGCCGGGGTCGACGTGGCCAAGTTCGCCGGCAGCATCATGGCCGAGGCTTACCAGGATCGCACGTATTACTCGACGCTGGTCGAGCACTTGTTCGCGGCCAAGCGGTTCGGTCAGAAGACGGGGCGCGGCTACTATCAATATCCCGACGGCAAGACCGAGCAGCCCGATCCCGAGCTGGCCGCGCTGGTCGCCGCCGCGCGCAAGGATGCGGGGAATCCGCCGGCGCTCGAACTGTCGGACAACGACATCGTCGAGATGGTCTTCTTCGGCGTGGTGAACGAAGCGTGCCGGTGCCTGGAAGAAGGGATTGCCATCCGCGCGTCGGACATCGACGTGGCGAGCGTGATGGGGATGGGTTTCCCGCCGTATCGCGGCGGCCTGATGCACTGGGCCGATTCGCTGGGGGCCCGGCACGTCGCCAAGCGGTTGACCGAGTGGAGCCGCAAGTATGGCCCGATGTACGAGCCGTGCGACTATTTGAGCCAGCGCGCCGAGCGCGGAGAGAAGCTCAGTGCCTGACGCGCAGCTCGAATAATGCCGGGTGCCGATGAGGACCGTTAATCTTGTGGATCGCCGGAATTGGGTGGCCCAGCCGCCTCGGCTGGGTCGCGTAGCGACAAGAATCCCTCTAGAACCGACGCGGCTAGAGCCGCCCTGCGGCATGAGTAGCTTCTTGTGGCTGCGCCACCCGACTGCGAGCAGTCGGGCCACCCCGGTGCGTCGTATAGAGATCTGTGACGCATGTCGCATCCAGCAGTGCCGGTGATCGTCGGCGTCGCCCAGCAGACGAACCGTCCGCGGAGCGTCGACGATTTCATCCCGCCGTTCGACTTCATGAGCGGTGTGGTTCGCGCGGCGGCCGAAGATGCCGGCGCGCCGGTCCTGGTGCGCGAGGCCGACTCGCTGCACGTCGTCAACATGCTCAGCTATTGGCCCGCCGATGCTCCGCGGGCGCTGGCCGAAAAGCTTGAGATCAATCCCTCGACGCGCGAGTACACGGCCATCAGCGGCAGCTTCCCGCAATGGCTCGTCAATCGCGCCTGCGATCGCCTGGCCGCCGGCGAAAGCCGCATCACGATTCTGACCGGCTGCGAAGTGATGCGCTCGGCGACGTTGGCCTTTCGAGCCGGGCAAGGACAGCAGTTCATTCCCGTGCCGATCGAAGTCGAGATGGTGGGCCGCGACGAGCATGGCAGCTCGGCGATCGAGCAGGAACATTTCGCCGATCATCCGACGCGTGTCTACCCCATGTTGGCGAGCGCCCTGCGCATGGCCGAAGGCCAGTCGCTGGCCGACGAGCGCCGCGTGTTGGGGCGGTGGGGCGAGGCTTTTAGCGCGGTCGCGGCGCGCAATCCATACGCCTGGTTCCCGGTCGCCCGCTCGGCCGAGGAGATCGTGACGGTCACGCCGGACAATCGCCTGGTCGGCTCTCCTTATACCAAGTACCTCAACGCCGTGATGGCGGTCGATCAGGCCGCGGCGCTGATCTTGACCACCACGGAGCATGCCGCGCGGCTCGGCATTCCGCGGGAACGCTGGGTCTATCCCTGGGCTGGCCAGGACGCGGCCGACATCTGGTACGTGAGCAATCGCCCGGAGCTGGCCGATTCGCCCGCCATTCGCTCGATGGTCGGCGACGTGCTCGCGCAGGCCGGCGTGGGGCTCGATGACGTCGACTTCTTCGATCTGTATAGCTGCTTTCACTGCATGGTGCGGATTGCCGAGCGCGCGCTAGGCATCGACGGCGACGATCCGCGGCCGCGCACGCTCACCGGCGGATTGCCTTACTTCGGCGGCGCCGGCTGCAACTACACGATGCACGCGCTGGCCGAAGCGGTCGCCCGCTGTCGGCAGCACCCGGAACAACTCGGCCTGGTGACGGCCAACGGCTGGTTCTGCACGAAGCACTCGGCGGGGTTGTACAGCGCGCGCGAGCCGGCGCGGCGCTGGCGGCGCACGCCGAGCGAGGAGTTTCGTCGGCAGATGGCACAGCCGACGCCGGTCGAAGTCGATCCCGCTCCGCAAGGCGCTCTGACGGTCGATGCCTACACCGTCTGGCACGATCCTGCGGGCGTGCCCGAAGTGGGGATCGTGTTGGGGCGCACCGCCAGCGGCCGCCGTGCCTGGGCACAGACGCGCCGCGAAGACAAAGCATTGCTCGCGGCGATGACCCAAGAGGAATTCGTCGGCCGCACGGGGCGCATCTCCGGCCGCGAAGGGGAAGTGAATCTGATCGAGTTCGCCTGACGAGCGGCGCGGCGTTCAGTCGGGCGCCGCGTGAATGGCACGCCAAATGCCCGCGCTCTATCGACCGGTGAAGAGAAACGCAGAAAGCTGGCGCAGGCGGTCGATCGATTGCGGGCGATCGCGTCGACGGTACCGAGAGGGCTGATCGCCGCGGCGTCAGGTTGCCCGCCGCGCGGCCAGCAACGACTTGTAGTGACCCAATACCGAAGATCGTGACACCCTCGCGAGCCTTATATGAACATTTTGGTCGTCGATATCGGCGGTACGAATGTCAAGGTTTGGAAAACTGGTGAACGGGAGAAGTGCAAGATTCCCTCGGGCAAGGAGCTGACACCGAAGAAACTCTTCGAAGCCGTGAAGGAATGCGTCGGCGATTGGCAGGTCGATCGCGTCTCGATGGGTTACCCCGGCGACGTGCTCAACGGCCGGCCCTCGGCCGAGGCGTATAACTTGGGCCCGGGCTGGGTCGAATACGACTATCCCTCGGCCTTCAACTGTCCGGTCAAGATCATGAACGACGCCTGCATGCAGGCCCTGGGGAGCTACGAAGGGGGCCGCATGCTCTACATCGGATTAGGAACCAGCATGGGGACGACGCTCATCGTCGACGGCGTGATCGTGCCGCTGGCGCTAGGGCATTTGAAGTTCTTCCGCGGCGAAACGTTCGAGCACTATCTCAGCCGCAAAGGGCTCGAACTGCACGGGCTGAAGCGCTGGCGGCGGGCGGCGATCGAGGCGGCCCACGTTCTCAAGCCGGCGTTTCTGGTCGATTATGTGGTGCTCGGCGGCGGCAACGCCAAGAAGCTCGACGACTTGCCCGAGGGGATCCGTCGCGGCAGCAACGAGAACGCTTACTTCGGCGGCCTGAAGATGTGGCCCGCCGAGGAACCTGCCGAAAGCACCAACGGGCTGTCGGTGGTGCCGGCCGTCGAAATCGAGACGCAGCGCGTGCAGGCGATGTGAGCCGCGCGGGCACCTCGAATGTCGGACCGCGATGCGTTAAACTCGGCGTGCGCGCCGCGCTGTGGCGCTGCGGCCCACCTGCGGTCTACTGTGGCCCGCCAGGTCTTGTCCACCCGTGGCCATCGCGAGACCCGCTCCTTTATGCAGATCTTGTTAACGAACGACGACGGTATCTATGCCCCCGGGCTCGAAGCGCTCGAAGCCGAACTGGGCCGCCTGGGAGACGTGTGCGTCGTGTCGCCGGCCGTCGAGCAAAGCGGCGTCGGGCATTCGATCACGTTTTTGAGCCCGTTGGTTTGTCAGGAAATCTTCGCCGGCCAACGGCGCCGCGGTTGGGCCGTCGAAGGTAGCCCGGCCGATTGCGTGAAGATCGGGTTATTTGAATTCTGTCCGCAGCGGCCGCAGTTGGTCGTCAGCGGGATCAACTCGGGGCTCAACGCCGGCATCAACGTGCTTTATTCGGGTACGGTGGCGGCGGCCATCGAGGGTGCTTTTTTCGAAATCACCAGCGTGGCCGTGTCGTTGGAATACGACCCGCACGCCGACTACGCGCGGGCCGCGCAAATCGCCAGTCGCTTGATCGAGCAACTGCTCGAGCAGAAGGGTCCGCGGCCGCAGCTTTACAACATGAACATTCCGCTGGCGGCGCTGAAAAAGCCCGCTCCCGAGGTGCGCGTGGTGCCGATGGCCGTGGCTCGCTACGGCGAGAGCTTCGAGAAACGGATCGACCCGCGCGGCCGCAGCTACTATTGGGCGACCAACGATCCGCCGCCGCCGGCCACGCCCGAAGAGACCGATCTGTCGGCGCTCGAAAAAGGGTACGTGACGGTCACTCCGCTGGACTACGACTTGACGAAGCGGCCGCACCTCGACGAGATGCGCGGCTGGCGGCTCAAGGCGCCAGAGTAAGGCACGTGCTGCGCGTAGCTATCTACTGGCGGCTACTTTTTCGCGGTATTTTGATAGACATATCGATACCAGTAGATTGCAGGGCAATCGCATCTTAATCTCCGGAAAAACCGCACAGAATGCGTTCCAAGAAGTCTTCGTTCCAGCCGGCTTGGAGTCGTTTGCCTCGGATGCTTCCTTTTGAGGAAGTGTCGCGCTGCAAAAC
>JBFXAH010000049.1:0-20139 GCA_050184475.1 Pirellulales bacterium
CCGGCTGCTGCGTCTGGAAGGCTCGGCGTTTTACCTCAACGACCGCTTGCGCCCCTGGCCGCGGCGCGACCGCCCGGCCCGGGCGGGAGTCTGCGCCTTGGGCCTGGGGGGGACCAACGCCCACCTGGTCCTGGAAGAAGCACCGGCCATCGCGACAAGACGAATGGAACGACAAGAAGGCATGCAGGGCCGGGCGCAACTGTTCACAGTTTCGGCCCGATCAAGAAAGTCCTTGCGAACACTTGTGGAGCGTTACGTCCACCGGATCGAAAAGAACCCGGGCGCCAACCTGGGGGATATCTGTTTCACGGCAAATACTGGAAGAGCGCACTGGGCCAAGCGGTGGGCGTGTGTGGTCACGAACCTTAGCGAACTTCGAACAGCGCTCGCGGAGTTCCTGCAATCCGACGTCGATGCGCGCGACGACAACACCGAGTTTCTCCAACCTCTCAAGCGACCGAACATCGGACTGCTGTACTCCGATCTTTCCGAAAGTCGAAGGGTGGGCAGTTGCCTATACTCCGAGCTACCAGTATTCCGCAGGGCAATCGACGAGATTCTGCGAAATGTGAGACTGAAAACGGGAACGCAGCCCAAGGATGGTCTGTTTGAAGGACGTCGTTACGGCGGACTCGATGAAGGCGCCACACTAAACTTGCAGCACTTCGCCCTGCAGGTTGGTCTGACGGCGATTTGGAACGATTGGGGGGTTGTGCCAGTCGCCACGGCAGGGGTAGGTCTAGGTGAAATCACCGCCGGGCGACTAAGCGACTCGGGAGACCTCGACCGGGCCTTGAAAATGCTACTTGAGGGGGCGAAGCTGGAAGGGTCGTCCGGCTTGGGGGCTATTCGGGCGTTCACCAGTTCGGCGGTCGTCGAAAGGCTAGTGACCGGGCAAGTGGCGGTTGCCGCATTAGGTATGGACGATTGCCTGGCGATCGGCGGGCATACACCAATCACCAATTTGCGCCGGGCTCTTGAGGCCATGGAGGTGCGCGTCGCAGCGGTCGTGGACGCCAAGGAACAGCTTGAAGCCGTTAAATCAGTTGAGACGGCGACGAAAACCCTGGAACGAGCTGGGGTCGATGTGTTGCTCGAAGTCGGGCTGTCGAGCGTTGACTCAGAAAGCGAGAAACGGCAGTGGGAGGCGCGCGGCCGAAGCTGGGTCGTAGGCCTCGCGCATCAGGCATACGACGACGTGTGGCGTCAGCTCCTAACAGCATTGGGCAGGCTATATTTCAAAGGTTTCGAGGTCGATTGGCAGCGGTTCTATCAATTCTCCGCGTGGCGCCGATTGGCGCTTCCGACTTATCCCTTCGAGCATGAGAGATACTGGGTTGAAGTCGCGCACGCGGCGACTGGGGCCCGGACAGACCAGCCTAGGTTGACGGACTCGCAGGCATCGAGCCGTACGACAATGGGACAGTACCCACTGCACCCGTTGTTGGACGAGTGTTTGAGCTTCGACGGGGCCGACCCTGGCTCGTGCGCGTCGTAGTTCGACCAAGGTGTCGGTTTGCCCACAACTTTCCGAAAGCGATTCACGCCCGGCGATGCGCCGATGGTGCGCGACTACCGCCGGTGCGGGAAACCGGCGTTATGTCCAGCGGCACTGATTGAAATGGCGCTGGCTGCACAGCGTTTGCGCCTTTCAGCGGTACCGGAAGTGGTTGGGCTCCGAACCGTGGCGCTACCGGCGCCGCTGGAAATTCGCCAGGCCATAGAGGTGCACCTGGTAGTCCGGCAGCAGGGCGCGGAATCTCTCATTGATATCGTCGCCAGCGAATCACCACAGAATACGCCGGAGGCTCCGACAGTATTCTTCAGCGGATCCTCTCGCGGTGCAAAGCTCGAGCTTGGCTACACGAGGCGCTTAACACGCATCTTCGAAAGCCAACGTCTCGTGGGTGCGACGATCGACGATGTCGCTGAACTCTACAGTTTGCCTGCCAGGGGTGGAATCCAACTCGGTCCAGCGTATCGAACTCTTAAGAGCGCGCGGATTGCTGGCCGCACGGCGCTGGCAGATTTGGATGTAAGCGCCGAACTTTGGCCGGGCGATGGGGCGTTTTTGCTTCACCCTGCGCTGGTAGAAACTGCCATACAGCTACTCCGCTCTTTAACAACCGGTTGCGGCGAAAAGCGACTCGATTATTGTGCCCCGTCGGTGCTCGACGTCGCTCGCGTCGAAGAAGTCATTGTTTGGCGACCCATCGGACGAAGTGCGCGATGCATCGTTCACGCGCGCCAATACGGCGATCGACAGCGGATGCCTGCGATCGGCGGCGATATCTACTTCCTCGATTCAGAGGGGCGCTCGCTTGCCGCATTGCGTGGCGTGAGGTTCGGCAGCTTCAACAAGGCGAACGATCAGGAACCTAGCGATCAGGATATCTCTAGCTGGTTCTTCGCACCCCGCTGGGACAACGTCGAGTTGGATCGAGTTGCTCGCGACGTCGATCGTACCGGGCGCGACTTGCTTATGGTTTCGAGCGATGATGAGCTCGCCAGCGAACTCGAGTTTCGACTACGGGCGAGCGGATCTCGAGTAATACGGATATTTCCTGGGGCGCGATTCGAGAGACTTTCTGACGAGCGATTTATCGCTGACCTAGCGAACCATGATGGCCTGGCTCGATGCCTCGTCGAAGCCGAAAAACAGGCCACGAAGTTCGAGAGCGTCATTTATCGATCTATTGCGCACGCGACGCCGCACGGCTCGGCTGCCGACATCGGTCAGAGACTGAATTCAATCTGCACCGAGGTGCGGCAAGGCGCGATGGGACTGGTTAATCTGATTCAGGCATTGACGGCGCACACGAGCCGTGCCATCGAACTCGCGGCGATAACCACCAACGCCCAGCCCGTCGAGCTCGATAGTAGATTACTGAAGCCGCAATCTGACTGCATTGCCGCAGTGCTGCAGACGGCGGCGCAGGAATACTCGCAGATCAAGGCGAGACTCCTTGATATCTACAGCGAAGACCAGCCAACAACTGTCGCCGATGTTTTGTGCCAGGAGCTGCAGCGTCCTTTAGAAACCGCGACCGGGGGCCCCGTGCCAGTGGTAGCGCTGCGAGAGCGTCGGCGGTTTGTCAAAGCGTTCGAACCCGTCGATCCGTTGACCTGGCGAGCAGGCACGACGATCCAGCGAAACGGAGTCTATCTGATCACGGGCGGACAGCGAGGCCTAGGGCTCGAGGCAGCTCGTTGGATCGCGCAACAGGCACCTTGCCGTTTAATTCTAGTGAACCGCACGGTGTCGGAAGCAGATCCGTCCGAGGCAACGTTTGGCCTGGACCAAGCCGAGAGCAGCCGCCGCCGAGGGGCGATCGCCGAATTAAGGGAGTCGGGTGCCGAGGTCTGGTGCGTTGGGGCCGACGTCGGCGATCTGGAGGACATGCGACGGTTGTTTCTGCAAATCGACAACCGATATGGTCGCCTCGACGGGATTGTGCATGCCGCAGGTGTTCTACGCGACCGCACGATTGCCTTTCTCGACGACGAAACCTGGGAGGTCGTGTTGCGGGCAAAAGTCCCCGGCAGTTGGATCCTGCATGAGTTATCGCGAGGACAGTCGCTCGACTTTTTTGTCCTGTTCTCCAGCTTGATTTCATTGACCTGCGGGCCAGGTCAAGCGAATCACGCGGCCGCGAATGCTTTCCTTGATGGTTTAGCGCACCTGCGTCGCGCGGAGGGGTTGCCGGCACTGTCGATTAACTGGGGATATTGGAATGAAACCGGCGTGGTCGCCACGCCTGAGCATCGAGGCGCTGTTGAGTCGAAGGGAGTTTATTCGATCAGCAGCGCCGCTGGTCGGAAGGCATTCGGTTGGGCACTGGCATGTGACCGACCTCAATTGGGAATCGCCCGTGTAGATACAAAGACTTTGGCGATTCGAAACACCGAACGCTTGCCCGATGAAATTGGCATTCGAGAAGATGGTTCCTCGCTCGGTGAGGATCAGGAACAGGCTGCCTGGCGAGACTTCTGTGGCAGCGCGAACACAGCTGCATGCCAGCTGGCGAGAGACTTGGCGGCAGAGATGGAGGTGTACCGGGGCCTGGATGCCGAGCTTGACCGGCTGGCGGGCGCCATGCTCATCGACGCTTTCGCTCAGCTCGATTGTCTGCCGAGTTATGGATTGTCGCTGGCGATCGACGAGATCGTGGGTCGTGCACAGCTGCGACCGCTCTACAGGACCTTGTTCGAGCGTTTCTTAGCAACGCTGGAGGAGGAATCGCTCGTTTCGCAGGTGGGCGATCGCGGTTGGCGCACCAACCGTAAGATCGCGGCCGGCGAGCGGCGCAGCGAAGGGGCGCTGGCCGCCGCGCGGCGACGATACCCGCAGGCGACTGCCGAACTCGATCTGCTGGCACGCTGCGGCACTCACCTGGCCGAGGTGCTACGTGGTCAGCGCGATCCGCTGGAGGTACTGTTTCCGGACGGATCGTTACTGCAAGCGGCGGCCTTGTACGAGCAATCGCCGTTCGCTCGCTTCTATAACTTGTTGATCGCTCATTGCGTCGCGCGATATGCGCAAACATTTCGCCCGAATTCGCGACTGCGCGCCATCGAGATTGGTGCGGGGACCGGCGGTACTTCGAGCGTGCTACTCACCGGGCATGCGGCCATTTTCGAAGAGTATCTCTACACCGACATTTCTCCGGCATTCCTCCGTCGTGGCGAGGAGCGTTTAGGCCATTGTCCTAAGGTGCATTTTCAGCTTTACAATGTCGAACGACCGCCAGACTTGCAGAAGTTGCCGACCGGTTGCTTCGATATTGTGATTGCCGCAAATGTGCTTCATGCCACGCGGACAATCGCGGACACATTGGCCAATGTGCGACGGCTGCTGTCGCCAGGCGGAATCCTCCTGCTGCTCGAAACGGTCCGCGATAAACGCTACGCGGATTTAACCTTCGCACTGACGCCTGGCTGGTGGAGGTTCGAAGATCTTTCGTTGCGCGATCGGTCACCGCTGCTGAGTGCCGAGGGATGGACCGCTTCCTTGACGGAGGCCGGATTCGTCGCCATTGAGTCTTTTCCCGGCTCGTCAGTGAACTTCCCGGACACGGGGCAGTCTTTAATCGCGGCGCTCGCACCGGCCCGCGCCGAACCTTCGCAGCCATCGCGAGCGATTGCCCCGGTGGAATCGACGCGGACGGGATCCGATCTGACGACGAGCCCCGCGATTGACATCGAACCGCAACCGCAGTTCGAGGTGCTGCTCGAGATACTTCGAGAAACCTTGGCCGACGTACTGCGGATGCCGGCCTCGCGTCTGCACGCCGAGCATCCCTTTCAAGAGCTGGGCCTCGATTCGCTATTGGCCCTCGATTGGATTCGACGGTTGCGATCCAGGCTAGAAAGTGTACGGCTCGCGCCACCAACGCTATTCGCTCATCCGTCGCTCAGCGAGCTAGCCAAACACCTGCTTGCAGAACAAAAACAAGCATTGACTACTGCGCTGGCAGGCACAATTGGTCGGCCTTTCCAAGAAGTCTCGGCGAGTTCACCGGTAGCGGCCCACGTCGGGCCACCAATGCAGGCCAGCATCAGCAGAGAAGCGACCGCCAGGGAAAGCACACTTGCATCCTTGCCGGCAGCAACGAGGCGGGAAGATATCGCGATCGTCGGTTATGCGTTGCGAGTGCCGGGAGCAGAAGATTCCGAGGCTTTCTGGCGGCTTGTCGTGGAAGGGATCGACGCGATCGGGCCGTGGCCAGTCTCGCGTGCTGATGCGTTGTTAGCGCAAGGCGCCGCGGCGGACGCGACTCAGGGCGGATTCTTGCGCGACGTGAGCTCGTTCGATCCGCTTTTCTTTCGGATCTCGCCGGCCGAAGCCGCCCGCATGGAGCCACGGCAACGGCTCTTCCTGGAGACGGCCTACCATGCCCTCGAGCATGCCGGCTATGGCGGTACGGCGCTCGATGGCAGCCGAACTGGTGTGTTTGTCGGGGCCGGAGCAACCGTGCAAGTGCCGGGCAGCGCCGCTGAAGACATCGACGAGCACTGGGCCAGCGGCTTCACGCCTTCGATCCTGGCGAGCCGAATTGCCTACTTTTTAAATCTACAAGGCCCTGTCCTGACCGTAGACACTGCCTGCTCAAGTTCGCTCCTGGCCATGCATCTAGCCGTTCAGAGCTTGCGACGCGGTGAAAGTCGCATGGCGCTCGTTGGCGGAGTGCACCTGAACGTGCGGCCGCTCAACTTTGCGGCCTTCGAGCGCATGGGTGCTATGGCCGGCGATCATCGCGCGAAGGCGTTCGACGAGCGAGCCGATGGGTTCGTGCCGGGTGAGGCGGTTGCCGCGGTCGTCCTCCGGCCCTTAACCGACGCGCTGGCTCATGGCGACACGATTTACGGCGTGATCAAGGGGACCGCGACGAACAACGATGGACGTTCCAATGGTTTGACCGCGCCGAATCCCACGGCCCAGCGCGAGGTACTGCTTGCTGCCTGGCAGGATGCCGCCATCGATCCCGCAACGATCACGTACATCGAAGCGCACGGTACGGGGACCGCGCTTGGCGATCCGATCGAAATCGAAGGCCTCACCGCGGCCTTTGCAAAGCACACGTCACGCCGTCAGTTCTGCCGCATCGGTGCCGTGAAAAGCAATATTGGGCACGCGGAACCGGCCGCCGGCATCGTGAGCGTCGTCAAAGTCTTATTGGCCTTTAACCACGAGCGGTTGCCGCCGACCCTGCATCTGATTGAGCCCAATCGACATTTGACCTTTGAAGATTCGCCGGTCGCTCCGTGCGATCGGCCAACTCCATGGCGCCGCTCAACCATGGCGCGTCGGGCAGGCGTTAGCGCTTTTGGCCTCAGCGGCACGAACGTTCACGTGGTGATGGAAGAAGCGCCGCAGCCGGCGCCGGTGCTGGAAGAGCCGCTGCGGCCGGAAGTGTTCGTCCTCTCTGCCCGTAGCGAAGCGGCTCTGCGGCGGCTGGTTGCAGCGCATACTAGCGCCTTGCGCGATAGACAGCACCGCCTAGCGGACGTTTGTTTCACGTTGCAAATGGGTCGGCTACACCAGCGACATCGGCTCGCGATCGTGGCCAACTCGGTGGCCGAGCTGCGCTTGAAGTTAGCGCTGCTGGAACAATGGAAGGGGCGGTTTGGGCATCGCGAGTTGGCGATCTTCGCCGGTCCAACGGATGAGCAGCACGGCGATGCGGAGGAGACGGCGGTCGTCGCTCCGGCGCCGTGCGAAACCAGCCCCGAGCACAACCGACAACGACAGCTCGAGGAACTGGCGGCCCGCTACGCGCGAGGGGAAACGATCGACTGGTCGCCGCTGCAAGCCCACGACGCGCCGCGGCGGCGGGTGCCGCTACCATTGTACCCCTTTGAGCATCGCCGCTTGGGGCTCGGATCGAGCGCCGCACGCAAAGTGGTACCCCACCAGCATTCGCCGCCCAGAACGCCGGAAGTTGCCGTGCCGACGGAAGTACCTGAGAAGCCGTGCCGCGGCGACGAGCCAACAACACGCGACGGCGACTGGTTCCACAAAGTCGTCTGGCAAGAAACGCCGGTTGGCGTCTCCAGAAACTTGGAGCCCGGAGTCTGGCTGCTCTTGGCCGACGGCCATGGTGTCGTCGCAAACGTGGCGGTGCGCTTACGAGCGATCGGTCAACACGTCGTCCTCGTACATGCCGGTGAGGACTATTCGCAAATTGCGGCCAGTGAATTCGTGGTTGACCCAAACCGCGTGGAACATCTGGTCAGCGTGGTCAAATCGCTGGCCGAGTTTGGCAAACCTTGGCTGGGTGTTGTACATGCCTGGAATGTGGGGCAACCTTCGAGCGTAGTGAGTCTGCCAGAGTTGGCTCGGCAGCAAGCGCGCGGCATCGAGAGCTTGCTGTTTGCCGTACAGGCCGTTTATGGCGGTTCGCGTTCGCCTGACCTATGGGTAGTCACGAGCGATGCTCAGGCAGTCGTTGATGGAGTTGCGGTTGTTCCTGAGCGGGCGGCCGCGTGGGGCTTCGTAAGAGCGCTAAGGCACGAGTTACCCGACGCGAAGGGGCGGCTGGTTGACGTGTCTCTACTCGACTCCGATGCGATCACCGCCGCCGCGCAGCTTGTTTCAGAATTCACTTCCCCTAGCGACGACGTCGAGACCGCATGGCGTGGGGGTGTGCGGTTCGTGCCGCGCGAAGCAGCAGCCACGACGCTTGTTGATTCCGCTCCCGCGCCGGCCTTGCGACAAGACGCCACTTACCTGGTAACCGGCGGACAGGAAGGACTTGGGCTGGAGATCGCCCGTTGGTTTGCCGAGCAAGGGTGCCGTCGACTTGTGTTGTTGAATCGTACGCCCCTCGAGGAGTGCTCGCATCGTAGGAAAGCGCTAGGGGCGCTATCTCAGGCCGGAGTAATCGTCGAACCGGCTTGCGGCGACGTTTCTGATGCCGCATTAATGAGGAGGATCTTCGCGGAATCCTCTAAGCAGGGCTTGCCGATTGTTGGCATCGTTCACGCGGCCGCCGTATCCGACGACCACCGAGCCACGCATCTATCGCTCAACTCGCTGCGAGATGTGCTTCGGCCCAAGGTCCAAGGCGGCTTCGTGCTTGACCAACTCGCTACCGAGTTCGGCTGCGACTTTCTTGTGCTCTTTTCCTCGCTGGCCGGAACGTTCGGACAACACGGGCAAACGGCCTACGCGGCTGCCAGCAGCTACTTGGACGCCTTGGCGACTTCGCGGGCGACCCAAAGTCGTCCCCGAATTCTCAGCCTGGCCTGGGGCCCATGGCTTGAAGTTGGCATCGCGGCTCGAACCTTCACTCCCCAACAACTTACCAGCGGTGGACTCAAGGGAATCTCGCCAACACTGGGCCAGCAACTCTTCGCAGCCGCATTGAAACAACCACAAGCGCACCTGCTTGTCTATTCAACCGCGACCACAGGTTTGCGATTGCAGCACACGTCTCCGTCGCGGCTAGTAGCCCCTTGGCTGCGCCAGTCTTTGTACGAGATGCCCAGCCTACATGAGCCTGCGGGACGTTCGATGTCTCCGGAGTCCTCGCCACAAGAATTGCAGTCCCCAAGCGCGGACACGCTTCAGACAATGGCAGCACTGGTCGTGCGTGAAACGGCCGCTGCTTTGGCCGTGAACCCCGACGAGATTAGGCCGCGCACGAACTTTCAAGAATTGGGTCTCGATTCGATGCTGGCGGTGCGCGTCGCCAATCGGCTCGCTAGTACGCTAGGAATTACGCTCGCTCCGACGTTGCTCTTCGAGCAAACGAACGTCGACCGGCTGAGCCGTTGGTTGGCATCCAGGATTGGAGCCAACCAAGAGTCATCGACCGCAAGTTTGGCGACGACGAACGCGCAGTCCATTGGGCGCCAGCCTTTAGTCGTGCATTCAAACACATCGAGCGCGCCGGAGTCATCGCGCCAATTCAGTGGCGATCAGCCGATTGCCATTATCGGTCTGGCGTGCCGTTTTCCCGGTGCCCGGGATTGGCGCCACTACTGGTCGAATCAGCGGCGCGGAATCGACTCGATCCGCGAAGTGCCCGCCGATCGCTGGGACTGGCGCGAGACGTTCGATGCCAGCGGCGAGCGCCCCGGGTCGAGTGTCAGCCGATGGGGGGGCTTCATCGACGGCGTCGACGAATTCGACGCGGAGGCCTTTCAGCTTGCTCCACGCGAAGTGCGTTGGATGGATCCGCAGCAGCGACTGCTTCTCGAATTGGCCTGGGAGACTCTGGAAACCGCTGGCTACCCGGCGATGTCGACCGATTCACGTCGGGTCGGAGTGTTTGTCGGTGTCTCGGGAGTCGAGTACTTGCACTTGTTGGCGAAGGCAGGGCTGCACCTGGATCCGCACACAGGTTCGGGTAATTCGCTGACAATGGTCGCCAACAGGCTGTCGTATTCGTTCGACTTCATTGGACCGAGCCTGGCCGTCGATACCGCGTGCTCATCATCGCTTGTAGCCGTCTATCAAGCATGCGATAGCTTGGCGCGTGGCGATGCTGATCTGGCACTGGCCGGTGGCGTCAATCTGATTCTGACTCCTGGCGGGACGATCATCTGCAGCCAGGCTGGCATGCTCTCCGCTTCAGGTCGCTGCCGCACCTTTGATGGTCATGCAGACGGCTACGTACGGAGCGAGGGAGCCGGCCTGGTCCTGCTCAAACCGCTCGACAACGCCTTGCGAGACGGTGATGACATCTGGGCCGTCATTCGCGGCGCGGCGATCAACCACGATGGCCATCACAAGGCGGGCTTGACGGCCCCGAACCCTCAATCGCAGTGCGAGCTGTTGACCAAGGCCTGGCAACGGGCCGGCATCGCACCCGACTCGCTTGAGTACTTTGAGGCCCACGGTACGGGAACGGCCTTGGGTGATCCGCTCGAGATCAACGGTCTGGCCGCAGCCTTTGCTCGCCATACTGCCAGAAAAGGCCTTTGCGCAATCGGCAGCGCCAAGTCGTTCGTTGGCCATCTGGAAGCTGCCGCCGGAATCGCCGGGCTGATCCGGGCCGTGCTGGCACTACGCCGTCGCGAATTGCCACCGACGCTGCACGTCGAGTCTCCCAATCGAGCCATCGCGTTCGAGGAGTCGGCGATCTACATCAACGAGCGCTTGCGGGCATGGCCGCGTCCGACCGGTGGCGCGCGACGCGCCGCCGTTAGTTCGTTCGGCTTTGGTGGCACGAATGCCCACGTTGTTTTGGAAGAAGCACCCGCGGTTGCCAGATCCGCTCCGGCGTTTGAACGCCCGTGGCACGTTTTGACGCTCTCAGCGAGAAACGAGCCGGCGCTTTTCGAGTTGGCGGAGCGATACGCCCAGGCCCTTGAATGCGAACCCGAGCTGATTGTCGCCGATGTGTGCTTTACGGCGAACACCGGCCGACAATTGTTCGAGACGCGTCTGGCGGCCGTTGGTCAAACAACGCATGAATTGGCGCAAGCGTTGCGACATTGGATAGGCCGATACGCGCAAGCGGATGCGTCAAGCGGTACCTCGCGCGACCTAGATCAACCTGCAATTGAAACTACCTGGTCGGGCACGGCCCACGACCTGGAGGAAGCTGCTTCGGCTGCCCGTCTACTGCCGACTGACTTGATCGATAGGACGGCAGTCCCGGTCCTGGCGGCGCTTCGCTATTACTGCGATGGCGAGAACTTCCGAGAGCGTGTTTTGCCACGTCTGCCCTTGGTCGTCCCGCGATCGCCCCACGTCGACGAATTCACTGCCGAGGAGTGGCATCAACTCGTCGTGTTACTGGCGAAGTTGTCGGCACACGGTGTAAATGTTGACTGGCAGGCGTTTGACGAAGGATACGAACGACGCCGCGTTGCATTGCCGACGTATCCCTTCGCCCGCCAACGCTACTGGATTACCTCAAAAAACGAAGCGGCTTTGCATTCGAAACAATCTGACCCACTAGCTGACGAATTCAGAAGGGAACCTGAAAAGGAGACACAGCAAGCTGAACCGCCCATTGATCTGTCCGGGTGGATTCATCGACCGACCTGGAAGCAGCAAACACTTCCGGATAATGGCAAGTCAAATTCGATAAGCGGACGGTGGCTAATCGTCACATCGTCGCGCGGGGGGGGCAGCAGTTCAGCATTGCTCGAAACGCTGCGGACGGAATTTCAGCAGCTTGGGGCAAATGCGGCTGTTGTCGCCGTCGACGACGCCGCTAGAAACCTCGCTGCTGGCGGTGTCGCTGAGCGTCCACTGGCGGGAATTGTTTATGTATGGGGCGACCATGAATGGCCGGCCTGCGACGTACCAGCGTGCACCAACACTCTGCCTGCCGACCTGGAACAGTTGTTCCTCCTAGCGCAAACGGCAGCGAGCAGAATCGAATCGTCTCTCGTATTTGTAGTCGTGACTAAGGGCGCGCATGACGTGCTTGGTCAAGGTTGCCAAGCGCCGCTAGCGGCAGCTGCCTCCGGTTTAGCGCGTGTCATGGCGCTGGAATGTCCGCATCTGCAGGTAGCCTCAATCGACGTCGCGCCTGCCACCAGCGAAGCCAGCCGTGGCACCGAATCGGAGAATTTCGCGGCGACGGCCGTCGTGAACGAAATCGCGAGCGGACTATCCAGCCCGGAGGTCGCGTGCGTCGCAGGCGAGCGTTTTGTACCGGTCACGATTCCCATCGTCACGGCTGCCGCAAGGCCGGGCGACAATGCAGTTGTGCGACGTCACGGCGTGTACCTAATCACGGGTGGCCTTGGCGGGATCGGTCTGACGGTCGCCGAATGGCTAGCAAGCAACTGGGAAACTCGCCTCGTTTTGGTGGGACGACACGGCCTGCCCGACCGACGTGATTGGCCGCAGTGGTTGGCCACGCATGACGGTGACGATGCAACCGCCGAGCGCATCCGCGCTGTCGAGCGGCTCGAGCAATTGGGCGCGTCGGTGCTGATTGCCGCGGCCGACGTCGCTGACGAGGTCGCGATGCGGGGAGTCATCAGCCAGGCTCTTGCCAAGTTCGGTCGAATCGATGGCGTGTTTCATGCCGCTGGGCTCCTGCATAACGCTCTTATCAAGCGAAAACCGCTCGCGGAGTTTTCGGCTGTGTTCCTGCCGAAGGTCGCCGGTGCGATCGCGCTCGATCGCGTTACCGAAGCTCTCTCGCTTGACTTCACTGTGTACTTCTCGTCAGTGGCGTCGATTTCAGGAAATGTCTTTCAGGCCGACTACACGGCCGCCAGTCGAGTGCTTGATGCCCTGGCCACTTGGCGCACGGCCACCCATCGCCGAACCCTCTCAATCGACTGGGGGCTGTGGGCGGAGGCTGGCGTGGCCGCCCGAGCCGCTCGCTGGACGTTTGATGATCCGACGCAAGTTGAGGTGCCACTCGCAAACGCGCCTCAGCCACACTCGATCGATCTGCGAGATGCGGAGGCCGGTTGGGCCGCCGGCATCGCCCCGATGTCGACACCGATCGCGCTGGCGGCCCTGGAAGCGGCATTGCGAATGGAGTTGCCACGCGTGATCGTCGCGCGGCTCGGTTATTGCGGCGAAGGATCCGGTGCCGTTTCTGACGACGCAGCGATTCTTGACGCCGCGTCTACCCGGACTGCGAACCTAGGTGACGAACCAGCAGCAAGTATGACTGAGCCGACGGCTTCTTCGCTGATTTCCGTACTCGACTGGTTATGCGCTCACGTTAGCCAAGCAATTGAGCTGCCTCTCGATCGCATTGACCCAACTCAGCCCACTTTGGATTTGGGGATCGACTCGATACTTTCGGCACAACTCACGCGCAGTTTGAACCGTGTCACAGGCAAGCGATTTCCCAGAACGCTCTTTTTCGACTATCGAAATCTCGAGGCTCTTGCCGCGGCCCTCGTGCACGAACACGGTGTAGTGATTGCGGGGAAGAATTCAGCCGACGTGAATCCCGAGGCGTTCGGCGAGAATCGGTCAGTCGTGCCGGCGGCTGATCAGAATCCAATGTCTGGTGAATCCAGGGTCGCGGTGGGTGCGGCAACCAGCATTCCACAGCGCACCGCCTCGTCGCGAGACATCGCCATCATTGGCATGCAAGGCCGCTTCCCGCGCGCCACCGATATCGAAGAGTTCTGGCAGAACCTGCGTGCCGGAGTCGACTGCGTGTCTGCGTATCCCGCGGATCGGCAGCCTCACGATTTATATTCAAGCACGCATTATCGCGACGACGAGTTATCGGTCGACGACGCTGTCAGCAAATCGGAACCCACAAACTGTGGTGGCTTCCTCGATGCCATTGATCAGTTCGATCCTGCGCTGTTCCGTCTTTCGCGGCGGGAGGCTGCCGAAATGGATCCTCAGCAGCGCTTGTTGCTCGAGATCACCTGGCAGGCACTCGAGCAGGCAGGTTACGGCGGGACGGCGCTGGCGGGAACTCGAACCGGCGTTTATGTCGCCGCAATGGCTAGCGAGTACGGGGCGCTCGTAGGTCCCCGTGCCGGAACCTATCTGGCCACCGGCAGTGCCGGCGCGATGATCGCCAGCCGGGTCTCGTTCCTGCTCAATCTGCGTGGGCCGTGCCTGACGGTCGACACCGCCTGCTCTAGCGCGCTGGTTGCATTACACCTGGCTGTCGAGAGCTTGCGGCGTGGCGAATCCGAATTCGCCTTGGTGGCGGGAGTGCAGGCGGGTCTTTCGCCGTCGCATTTCGAAGCCTTGCGCCAAATGCGAGCCATCTCCCCGAGCGGCCGCTGCCGAACGTTCGATCGACGAGCCGATGGTTACGCGCCCGGCGAAGGGGCCGCCGTCGTGCTGCTCAGACCCTTGGAAGCGGCGCTTGCCAATGGAGACCAGGTTTTGGCCGTCGTTCGTGGCTCGGCCCTCAATCATGGTGGACAAACTGCTGGCCTGACCGTTCCCAATCCGACGGCCCAAGCCGAGGTCATCCGCGCGGCACTGGCTGACGCGGGGCTGACCTCCGATGAACTCGGCTATGTAGAGGCGCACGGTACGGGCACCGAACTCGGCGACCCCATCGAATTCGCCGGGCTCACCAAGGCATTTCGCACCGATACGTCGCGCCACCAATTCTGTGGTCTGGGGACCGTCAAAACGAATATCGGCCATCTGGAAGCCGCGGCCGGCATCGCCGGTTTCATCAAGACAATCCTGGTGCTACGCCAGCGCGAGTTTCCGCCGAGCTTGCACTTGTGCGAAGTCAATCCCGACATCGTTGCCGATGATTCGCCGTTCTTCCTCCTCGATCGACCACGGCCGTGGGTCGCCTCCGTGGATGCACCGCGCCGCGCTGCGGTCAGTTCGTTCGGGTTTGGCGGGACGAATGCCCATGTGATCGTCGAAGAAGGCCCGCCACGAGTCGGACGCGAACCCGTCGCAAATGAACGTACGTACCATCTGGCGAATCTATCCGCGCAGTCGGGCGCTCAACTCGCGGTCATGGCGCAACGATTGGCTGAGCGACTGGAGGAGCCATCTGCGCCCAGGCTAACTGATGCCTGCTACACGCTTAATGTTGGTCGTGCTCGCCTGCCCGAGCGCCTGACGGTCGTCGCTCCGGATGTCGTGAGCGCCGCCACTGCGCTGCGCCGGGTGGCTGCGTCGTTACGGGCAAAGTCTGCGCCTTCCTCACCGGCCTCGACGACAACAACCGTCTCTGCAAACGTGCGTTTGTCGCCTGCCAATACTTGGCAGCGGCGCGTGCGGCCAGGCCGAAAGCCAAAGGTCGCAATGCTGTTCGCCGGTTCGGGCTGCTACCAGGGCATGGGGCGATTGCTTTACGACAGCGATCCCACGTTTCGACGAGCATTTACCTGGGCCTCTCAGGAGCTTGCGCCACAACTCGGTCGGCAACTAGTCGACCTAATGTTCTCATCGGAGTCTGTCGACGCGGCGGCTCGTCGACGAATCAGCGAAGGAAATCCCGACGGGAGCACAGCGCATTCGATCACAAACGATGCCGGCGAGCTTAGCGCAATCCAGTTCGCCGATCCCGCTATCTTCGCTTTCGAGTACGCCTTGTATGAGATGTATCGCGGGTGGGGAGTCGCACCGTCGGCCTTTTTGGGGCACGGTTTGGGCGAGTATTCCGCGGCATGTGCGGCCGGCGCGATTAGTTGGGCAGACGGATTGAAACTTGTTGCCTATCGCGCCCGACTGCTGCAAACCGTGCCATCGACTGCAGCCGCGCTTGCCATTTGTGCGAGCGCCGGTGCCGTTCGCAAAGTACTCGCCGGATTCAGCGAGCGAGTCGCCGTCACAGCAGAGAACGGCCCGACAAGTACCATTGTCGTCGGCGACCCTGCCGTGCTTGCCCAGGCAAGGCCCGAGTTCGAGCGGCAAGGTTGGCAAGTCGAGGACCTTACCGAGTCGCGCGCAGTGCAGACGCCAGATATCTCCCCATTTCTGTCCCCGTTGACGGACTTCGCCGCGCAGGTTTTCCATCGCCCTCCACATGCAACTCTGATTTCAAACGTAACGGGCACGGCGTTTCCGTCGCACATTGCGCCTCGTCCTGAGTACTGGGCACGCCATGCCAGTTCAACGGTACGTTTCGCTGACGGACTCGAAGCGCTGATCGCGGATGGATTTGAAGCGTTCATCGACATCGGTGCCAACGAAGTACTGAGTGCCTGGGGGAGCACTATCGCCGCTGGATTGCCGATGGCTGACGACGTTGGCTTCCTGCCGACGATCAAACGCAATCACGACAATTGGCAGACGACGCTGGCTGTGCTCGCTGAACTCGAGACGCGTGGTTGGCCAGTCGATTGGGCCGGGTTCGATCAAGGGCGGTCGCGCTGTCGAGTCGAATTACCAACGTATCCATTTGCTCACGAGCGTTGTTGGTTGGATCCGTCACCAGAATTAGTGGAATCATCCGCATCGTCAACCGAGCCTTCGACTCCGAAATCACCAGTTGAGCCGACAGAGGCCTTAGTCGATCGCGCCAACACCGAGGCCGAGACATCCCTAGAGGACTTGACTGCTTATTGCGTCGACTGGCAAATGGAACCGGTGAGTTCGCGTTCCTTGCCGTCTGGGCTGTGGGTGTTGCTGGAAGATGCTGGCGGTGTCGCTAATCAGCTTTGGTCGCAGCTTGCTGCGCGCGGTATTTCAGCAGTGCGCGTCTCCGCTGGAGAAGAATTTGCACAACTAGCTACCGATTGCTTCAAGCTGCGAACCAATCAGCTTGACGACTATGCGCGACTTTTGGCCGAGATTGCGGCTACTGGTCGACAACCGGAAGTCGTCGTTGCCTTGCGCCCTTTGAACGCAGCCTCCCGTGAGTCGCGCCCACTCGGCTACGTCGAGCACGGTCTGGATGCGGGCATCCGTACCATAATCCCTTTGGTGCAGGCGCTCGGGGCGAGCAATCGATCGATCAATCTTTGTGTGGTTACCGCCGGGGGGCAATCGCTCGATGTGAACAGTGCCAATGGCGACGCTCGATCCCCGAAAAGTTCCTTCGGGAGTCCAACCAGTGCGATGCTCGCTCCGCTTGTTCGAGCGGCAGCTATTGAGTATCCGCGCCTCAATGCCAGGCTCCTGGACCTGCCGGAGTCCGCCCATCCATCGGACATCGCTGTCGCGGTCATGGACGAGTTGACCTGCGCTCCGCCCGCAGGCCTGATCGCCCATCGGGACGGTGCAGTCCGGTGGGCGCAACATATGATGGCCTGTGATCTGAAGCGGGCCAACCCTTCGCCTCTCCTGCGGTCCGACGGTGTCTACGTGATCGCCGGTGGATTGGGGAGCTTGGGGCACCAGGCAGCCCGGGCCCTATTGTCGATGGCGAGACGGCAGGGGATTGCGCGACTTAGTTTAGTTCTTGTCTCGCGTACGGCGTTGCCGGCCGAAAGCGAGTGGCCAGCACATCTTGCTTCGTCAGTGTCTGGCGGTCTAGGCGCTCGCATTCGGCAAGTCGTTGAATTGAAGGCCGCTGGCGCGGACGTGCGCTTGGCAACTGTTGACCTTTCCGACATCGACGGTCTCCGGAAAGTCGTCAGCGACGCGGTCGGCGACCTGGGGCCGATTCGCGGCGTCATCCATGCAGCGGGGCATATGCAGGATTCGGCCCTATGGCGGCATACGCCGAACTCCGTAGACGAAGTACTTCGTGCGAAGGTCAAGGGCACCTGCGCGCTCGACGCGGCGACCGCGGGGCAACCGCTGGATTTCTTTGTTCTCTTCTCTTCGTTGTCAGCCCTTCGTGGCGGTGCAGGCCACGCCGTCTATGCGGCTGCCAATGGATTTCAGGATGCATGGTGCCACGCGCGTCGCTCGCGCGGTCTCACTGCAACCTCTATCAACTGGGGACCTTGGATAGCGAGTGCCGCGGCCGCCGGTGAACGCTATCGAGACTTATTGCGCGAAAGTGGTATCTCTGGACTATCGAACGCTGAGGGCCGTGCTGCCTTCGAGGCCGTGCTCGCTGCGCGCCCCGTGCAAGTTGCCGTGTACCGGGCTGCCGGTACGTACCGCTCCGAAGCGACGCCGCGTGAAGCTTGGGAAGCAGCGCGACTGGCGGCTAAACGACATCTGCAAGATTCGTTGCCCACCTTTCAGCACGAGTTGCAATCGTGGGCCGAGCCAGGTCGCGAGCTCGACCGTCTAGCCGCGGCATTCGTAGCTTCGATGATCCATCATGTCGGACTGTTTCGTCGGCCGGGAGAAACGGCCACACTTGAGGATATCGGTTCGCGGCTGAACTTAGCACCGCGATTCCACCGTCACCTACCAGCGCTGCTCAACATGCTGGTCGAGGATTGTGATCTCATTCAGCATTCACCTGAGTCATACTCCGCCACTCGACCTCTCCGCGATGCGCAACCACGCGCTCAAGTGGATGCGTTGAAATCCCGTCTCCCGCAACTTGCTCCGCATCTGGAAGTGCTCAGGCGTTGCGGAACGCGACTAGGCGATGTGTTGACTGGCCAAATTGATCCACTCCCCTTGCTTTTTCCGGAGGGGGATTCAACCGAAATCCAGGCGGTCTACGACACTTCCCCCGCGCCCAAGCTGATGAGTCGCGCTGCCGCCAGCGCGTTGGCCAGTATCGTTTGCCCGAACCAAACCCAGCAAGAATCCGATTCATCGGGATCGCAAACTTTCCGCATTCTAGAAATTGGAGCAGGCACAGGCGGTACGACACGCCCGCTGCTGGCAAGTCTCTCTGATGCCAGAGCTCACGAAACGGAATACTGCTTTACTGATCTTTCTCCCACACTGGTCGAGCGCGCTCGCGCTGAGTTCTCCGGTCGAATTGGGATGTGCTTCCGCACGCTCGATATCGAGCGTGACCCGACGGCACAAGGACTAGAGCCGGCCTCGTTCGACATTCTCGTCGCGGCGAACGTCCTCCACGCCACACGCCGACTCGACGAGACGCTACAACATTGCGCCGGACTGCTTAAGCCTGGTGGGATATTCATGGTGATCGAAGCGACTGAATCGAGTCGCTTCGGGCAACTCACTTTCGGACTGACCGATGGCTGGTGGCGTTTTGAGGACACGCCACTCCGCGAGTCGACTCCACTCCTGACATCGGCGAAGTGGTCCGAGCTGCTCCACAGTAACGGATTTGACGCAGTCGAAGTGCTGCCAGATGCCGTATGCGAACAAGACGCTTCGAAAGAGCTTGCCGGGCTAGATCTGCGCCTCTTCTTGGCTCATCGCGGCTCGACGCCTGCACATTGTGCCGATGCTGGCGCAAAGAGTCTGGCGCGCGAGTCCAAACAGCCGGCGAGCTCTTCGCTGTCAAGTCGATCGTCACACCAGTTGATCACTGTTTTGCGAGAAGTCTTTGCAACGGTATTGCGTTGCCGAGTAGATCAAATCGATGTCGATCTGCCATTCCAGGATCAGGGACTCGATTCGCTCAGCGCTTTGGAGATCGTTAAGTTACTTGGCGATCAACTGGGTTGCGAAGCATTGACTCCACCAGCGCTTTTCGCACATCCGACGATTCTGCAACTTTCGGAATACTTGGCCGAATTGAATCCTGCGCTGGTCAAACCGGTCGAGGATTCATCCAACGCGGTCAGCGACCGCGCGCGGGTTTCGCAGGTCTCAGATGCGCGCGAACTGCGTGCGGTAGGCATCTCGCCTAGCCGGGAATCTCCCATTGCCGTAATCGGACTGGCAATTCGCTTTCCGCATGCGAATTCGCCTGGCGAGCTTTGGGACAGGTTGCGTGACGGCAAAGATTGCGTGGGCGCGGTTCCACCACCCCGCAGCGAACTCGCGCGTTCCGTCGCGGCAGGAGGACCTGTTGCCCGGATTCCGTTGCACCTTGCTGGCGGTTTTCTGGAGGGTGTGGACTCGTTCGACGCCGCGTTCTTTCGTATCGCGCCTTCTGAAGCGACATGTCTCGATCCTCGTCAGCGGCTGTTCCTGCAGACGGCCTACCACGCCCTGGAACACGCGGGTTACGGTGGAAAAGCGCTGTCAGGATCACGCACTGGAGTATTCGTCGGTCTCGGAATTCAGGATTACGGCACGAGCCTGCCGAGCGAGATGCTCTGCGAGTATTCGGCGACTGGAACATCGCCGGCAACTTTGGCGAGTCGGTTGGCGTACTTCCTGGACTTGCGGGGGCCGGCGGTGCCGGTCGACACGGCCTGTTCGAGTTCGCTGGTGGCGGTGCAGCTGGCGATGGAGAGCCTGCGCGCTGGGGGGTGCCAGTT
>JBFXAH010000050.1:0-13003 GCA_050184475.1 Pirellulales bacterium
CGAGTCGGGCCAATCACTGCAGCACTTGCTCGCCGGGATCCTTGGTTCTGAGGAGTACCGGGAGTTGGCTGGCGGTTCGAACGCCGACTTCGTCCGGGCCCTCTACCAAGACGTCCTGGGGCGTGCGCCGGATATCCAGGGAGAGTTTTTCTGGAACGCCCAGATCACTGGACGCGTCGATCGCGCCACGGGAGCCGCTACTAACATGGATCGCGCGGGTGTCGCAATGGCGATATTGACGAGTGAAGAAGCGACCCTTGGCCAGGTAAGCGACCTCTATACGAACTTACTCCAGCGAGCGGCCGATCCGGTCGGTCTCATGTATTGGTCCGGGCGGCTGCGCGCCGGCGCCCACTTCGAGGAAGTGATTTCGGCGTTCCTAGGCTCGGCGGAGTACTTTACCCAATTCCAGTTGTACGTAACTCAAAATGCGCTAACCGGCAGCGCGAATTCCGACTCCCGAAACTTCCTGCTAGGGACCGGACGAAGTAATTGGAATTGGCTCCGTTCGCTCTTGTAGAGCCGCTCGCTATACCGCCTTGCGTCCAACTCGCTACGATTTAGCAACATGCGCAAGGCTCGCCATTTGATTGTCCTCGGCGTGCATGAGGGCTCGAACACGCCGACATAGGACTTCTGCACTCCCAGAACGGCAAATGAGTCACCCTCCCTCGATATCCGTCAATGGTCTCCTACTTCCGGAGCTGCTCGTCGAGCTTCTCGCGACAGGTGGGTGGAAACATCCGGGCGATGAGGCAGTGAGGCGAGTCATCCCGTTCTTAAGCGACGCCGTTGATTTTCTGTCGGTTGAGCAAATGGAGACAGAATCCCGCGGCCACCTGGCAGATAACCCATCGACAGCGGAGCTGTTTCACGAAGTGCGAGGAGGTCCGCCTTTCGCAGCCAACGAACTCCCCTGGCGAGATGTCACGCGGTCCGTCGTGATCGCAGTCAATCGAGAGCCTGGTGCTGATGTAGCAATCGCCCTCGACTTTCGCCCGAGGCTTGACGCCCCTCGTGTAATCGCGAGCCATTGGCAGTGGGAGCCGACAAAATCTCATCAGTGGGCGCTGGTTTCACAGACGTTCCCAGAGTTTTGGTGCAAGCTGGTTGATGGGTGAGGTCGCCGGGAGTCAGACTCATTACCCCCGCGCTTTGACAGTCCCGGTTCCAGCGTCCAAGTGCCATCGCCAGACGTAGCGAGGACAGTCAACGGGCGTCTGCGGCAGGGACGCCGTGAACCGCATCATCAGATTTACGAGTCATGCCTGGAAAGTCTCGCACCAAGTCCTTTCCGGTTCAACGATCCTTATCCCGCTCTCGGTCGGATCCGCCAGACCAGACGGCAAGGAACTCACTGCCTGCTTCGTTGAGCGCGTTTACCAATAGCTTGCCATCGCTCGTAAAGCGAAGGCTACCGGGCGTGGCGGGCCCATTACCTGGTAGCCGTAACAGCTGTTGCCGGGTCTCGACGTCCCAAATCGACAAGGATCCGTCAAAGCCTCGAGTCGCCACGCTACGGCCGTTTGGGGTAACTGCCAGGTTCTGCACTCCACCTTTTTCGTGACCCGCCAAACGGGCCAGGAGTCGATAACTGGGGATCTCGTAAATACCTACCCCGAGCACGCCTTCAGCGACGAATAACGTGTGACCGTCCGCGAGGAAGCACGCGTCTTCGTACGACTGGCCGAGTTTCCCCAGTGACGCGATCGGCCGCGCAGTATCAGTCGCCCACACTGTGAATTGGGCCGCGCCAAGGACGACCAATGCCGAGCCGGTGGGGTTGAAGATCAGCCACCTCGCGGAGCCCGGGAGTGAAATCTGTCGAACGGACTTGCCGTCCGGCCAACTCATCAGCGTCACGAGCGATTCGTCCTCGGGAGCCAGGGCGATGTGCTCACCTGAGGGTGAAATCGAGACCGCCCGCAAAGTCTTGGCAAACGACCTCGACTCGGTGACAGCCTCGGTGACCAGGTTTAGCGTGTAGACTTCACCGTCAGCATGGGCGACAAACAGTTCGTCGCCTTGCTGCAGAAACCCCACATCGCAAACTGCGCTCGGATGCTGCTGGCCCGTATAGCGGACCTCGCCGCTGTGCGCGTCGACGACGACTACGCGCCCGTCGTGGTAGCCGCAGGCGGCGAGTGCCCCCTTGCAGGAAACTGCAAACGCGGAGAAATCTCCACCGGGGACAACCAGCTCTCGACTGCCGTCGGCGTGCAACGGTTGCCCGCCGGTGGGCAGATCCCATTCAATGATATGACCATCGACATCGCTGGTAACGACTGTAGGTGAGGTCGCGGGTTTCGCGATGTCCCAAATCCTCCCCGCTGGGCTCTTGAGTTTGGTGATGCGGCGATAGTCCTTATCGAAAACATGTATAATGTCGTCTTGATCGGTCTTCGCTACCATCAGTTGTCGTTGGTCTAACGCCTTCAGCCACTTGATCTGGCGACCCAGGGGGGGTACTAACTCGCGATCCCACTCGCTGGTGGCACAATCGCAATGCTTGATCGATCCATTCTCGCAGCCGACGGTCAGAAGGGATCCCGGAGAATCGAACAGTACCGACGTGATTGGCACCTGATCCGAAATACTGACGCAAGGTTCCTCCGTCGTTGTCTTCCAGGCATAGGCGCTCCCGCCGGCTACGACGGCCAGCCATTGGCCATCGTGGCTGATTGTCACCCCATCGATGTCGCCGCTAGGCGCCACATAGTCGCGAACACTCTTAGCGGAGCTCGTATCCCAGGCCCGTACCGTTTGATTGGCGCACGCAGATAGCAGTTGCGAATCCCCGGAGAAGGCTAATCCGCTGATTCCTGCCTTGGTATACGAGGCATCCAGCGCGCCGTCGGCATGGAAGCGAGCCACGACGAAGTTGGAGCCTGCTGGCTCATCGCTCTTATCGTGGGCGGTCCCGCCGGCCAAGATCTGACCATTGGGCATCACGACCGCACTTGTGAACACGTCGTCTCCACGGCCAAAGGACAACGTCCGCAAGCCTGCCTCGCCGAAAGCTGCATCGGGAGTGCCGTCGACGTCGAGGCGCAACAGCAGCGCGTCCAGATCGCCATCACGAGCGACACATCCAGGTACGACGATCTTGCCGTCGCGTTGGATGGCGACTCCTGTGGCGAAGCTGCGTCCCGACTCTGCCGCCTCGGGAAGCAAGAAAATGCCGTCGCTACCAAAGGAGGGGTCGAGCTCGCCGGTGCTCGTCAGTCGAGCGACAAACAACTCGGACCCCGACCCGTTGCCCCCAGAGAGGACGATCTTGCCATCGGCTTGTACTGCGACTCCACCAACTCGAACGGTCGTAAGGCGACTGATCGACGCGCTACCATGCTGCACGAGGGAAGCTTCCAGGCTGCCGTTGCCATCGTATCGGAATAACGCGAATCCCAGGGGATCCGCCGTATCGCCGAGGACGACGATCTTGCCGTCGGCTTGCAGCGCCGCCGCAGCGATTCGATTGCGCGCCGAACCCGCGCTAGTACGAACCCAACCTTTACCGTCGCCGAAACTCGGGTCGAGGCGACCATCGACTTGAAATCGCGCCAAGAGAAAGTCTTTTGTTGAACTTCCCATAAAGCCGCCGACCACGAGCTTGCCATCGGGCTGCAATAGTGCCGTGGATGTGTACTCATCGGTGTGATCCAGATCGGTCACCAGCAGACCATGTTCCCCAAAGCTCTGGTCCAGGCTGCCATTGGCATGATATCGGAGCATCGCGATATCCTGCTGGCCCTCGTTCTCCATGTCTCCGACCGCCAGAATCTTGCCGTCGGGCAACATCTGAATTGAGACGAGCGACTCGTAGACCGAGGCGCTGCTCGATGGCTCGGCGATTCCATCGTCGTGAAAACTCGCATCCAGTGTTCCGTTCATCCGGAAGCGCACCGCAGCGAAGCGGCACTTCTTGCAGAGGCCGCCGGCGAGTACCCTGCCGTCGGCTTGCAGGGCGAGGCAATGAAGAGCGTCGTCCTTTCCGCTGACATCCGTGACCGTGGCTCCCCCCATGGCCAACAGGTGGCGCAATCGCCAGTTGGAGGTGTCCCAAACTCGAACGTGTGCGTCGTCACAACCAGCGGCCAGCCATCGTCCATCGGGCGAGAAGCAGACTTCGTTCACTTCCGAATCGCAGCCGAGTTGCTTTTCGAGTCCGCGATCCGACACGCGCCAGATGCGCACCAGCCCGTCGCGGCAGCCGGTCGCCAATCGCGTGCGGTCGGGCGACAAATCGATGCTGTAAACGTCGGCCGGATGCGTCGGCAAGTACGCACGGTGGCGGCCAAGTGAGCTCCACAAGTAATGCCAGGCGAATTCTCGCAAGTCGCTGCCATCCGGCGAGTCTTTGTAGGGTGCGAGCAGTTCGATGGCCTGCGCGACGTTATTCAGTGCCAGGGCCTCGCCCGCCCGGCGGATGTCGGCCGCATAGAGTTGGACGCGGAGAGCTTCTTTGGATTCGCGCTCGGAGATCAGGGCCTGCGAAATCCGGGCGTTCGAATACGCCAGAAAGGCAAGGCCACCAACGAAAGACACCCACACAACCGCGATCAGAATTGCCCAAGCCGGGTAGCGCTTCGCCCACTTGCCGACGCGCTCGAGCGTGTTGCTGGTCCGCGCGACAATCGGCTCGCCGCTCAGATATCGCCTTAAGTCGTCGGCCAGCTCGGCCGCCGTCGCGTATCGGCGGCTCGGCTGTTTCTCCAGGCACTTCAGGCAGATCGCCTCCAGGTCCGGCGAAACGCCGCGGCGCAGGCGGGCCACGGGGGGAGGCTCGTCGCTCACCACTTGCCGCAGCGTGTCCGCATCGCTGCGCCCCTGGAAGGGAGCTCGCCCGGTCAAGAGCTCGAATAGCACCGTGCCCAATCCGTAGACGTCCGTGGTTCGGCCGATCTCTTCATGCGCGCCGCGAGCCTGCTCGGGCGCCATGTAGGCCGGCGTGCCCAGGATCGCGCCGCTGCGCGTCATCTCCCCTGCATCGTCGGTCAGTTGCGCCAGGCCGAAGTCGCCCAGTTTCGGCACGCACATCGTCGGTGATTCGGTGGGCCCTGGTCGATTCCCCTTGCCCGGCACCGGCACAAAACCATGCGGCGCCGCGTCGAGGAACACGTTGCTCGGCTTGATGTCGCGGTGCAGCACGTTGCGATCGTGGGCATACGAAACCCCGTCGGCCAATTCGGCAACCAGTCGGGCGGCGAGTTGCTCGGGAACGGCGTCGGTTCGTGCCCGCAGCCAGGCGGCCAGCGTGGGACCGCTACAGCAGGCCGACGCCAGGTAGCAGAGCGGCCCCTCTTCGCCGCTGGCGTACACACTCAGCAAGTTGGGGTGTGCCAGTCGCGCCGCGGCATGCGCCTCGCGCAAAAAGCGCCGCCGCATCTCGGCAGAGATCAGGCACTCGGGGCGGGGAACTTTCAGAGCGACCGGGCGCTGCAACGACTCGTCGATCGCCAAAAAGACAATGCCGTGGCCACCGCGCCCCAGCTCGCGCTCGATGCGGAACCGCCCCAGCCGCGTCAGCGGCACCTCGGCGAATCGCGCCTCGACCACCGTCTCGCGATCGGCCGCTGATCGAAACGCCGGTGTCGGCGATTCGCCCGTCGCCTGCTCGACCTGTTGCACCCGGCGAAAGCGCTCCAACACCTCCAGGCACAGCACTCCGCGGTTCAGCCGCGCGGCCAGTTCGTCGGGCGTGTCGACTGGCAAGCTGGCCGCGGCCGCCGTGCCGTCTTCGGCCACGACCACGTCGTGGTAACCGGCCAGGTAGATGGCAAACTGATCGTCGTGGGCAGGCGTGCTCATCGACCTACCTGGCTGCGTTTATTCAGCATCGAGGAGCGTGGAGAACCGCTCGATGGCCCGCCCCCAATGCTTGCGGACCGCTTCGGCCGAACGACCGGTGCGGCGGCCGATCTCGACGAACGATAGCAGCTCGAAATTGCGCAGCTCGATGATCTGACGATCGTCGTCCCGCAAACGCTCCAGAGCGGCTTGCACTTGAAGTTGCTCTTCTCGGGCCGCAGCCCGCAATGCAGGGCCCGGCGTCGCCGCTGCCAGACCGAGCAACAACTCGGGCACGTCGTCGGCCCCATCGGCGCGGGCCTCGCGAGCGATGTTCGACGCCTCGGTATGGCGGAACTTGCGGACCGCCGTGAGCACGCGGTAATCGAGAATCCGCGTGAGCCAGGCGAGCAGTTCCTGCTGACCCTCGCCGGTGAAGCGATCGAACCGCTCAAATGCCCGCGCCAGCGTCTCCTGCACGATATCCGAGGGGCCGACCTTGGCGCGCAGGTCGCTGGGGAGCTGCCGCATGGCGACTGCCAACAGATAGTCGCGGCATTGCTGCAGTACATGGCCCTTGTCCTCGGCCTGGCCCGCCCGGGCCCGCGCAAGCGAGACATCGAAACCGTCGGCCTGGGGTTCGGCGCAGGGGGGCGGTGGTGGAGTGCCGGCGTCCGGGTCCCCATTTACAGAAAACGCCACGGCGGCACTCAAGCGGACAAGCCAGGAGAAGATTTTTAAGAGGCTTTTGAGCGTCCCCCCATCATGGGGAGCGGCCCGCGGAGCGTCAAGCTGCCGAGAAAAATCTGAAAAAATCTTGTCGTTTCGTGTCCGGTTTGCCCGTCCGGACGCGTTTACCGGAGGGAAGGCATCACGATGACGAAGGTGATGTCAGTCCACAATGACCAAGCAATTCCTTGCCCCAGGGAGACCGCTTCATGCCGACCCGCAGATTCTATTTGCATCGCGCCACTAATCGCCTTATCGAAGGGGCGATAATTGCTGCATTCCTTGCCATCGGCGCGGCAGACAGTTTGGCAACGCCTATCACTGTCGATTCCGAGGTAGTGATCATGATTGACATATCTGGCAGTATCGACGCCATAGAAATGGCGACACAGTGGCAAGGTTGGGGAGATGCAATCGCTGAGTTGGGCGCCGAAGGTGCGTTTACCAGTGGCCCACAGGGGAAGGTGGCATTAGGGTTCGGCGTTTTCAGTACACTTCCATTTGGTCCGCCAGTTTACTACCTAGTTGACTCGCCGGCGGTCGCCAACACTATTCGCGATGACATGCTCGGATTGATTACCACAGGATTGGGAGCCACCAATGTTGGCGGCGCCATCGGCGTCGCTGCGGCTTCATTTGAAACGAACAATTACGATAGCCCAGTACAGATCATTTGTGTCTCGGGAGATGGCATTTCGAACTTCGGGCCTGACACCCTTACGATGCGAAACTCCGCCCTTGCTGCCGGCGTCGAGCGAATCAATGGACTCTATATCGTTGGCGATCCTCAGAACCCGATCGATCAGCTAAAGAGCTTTTATGAAACTGAGGTCGCCGGAGGGGAAGGTGCTTTTGTTTCAGGCGTGGCGACAGGACATACCGAACTAGGGCTTTTCAAAGAGGCAATCAAGCAACATCTCGGATTCACTTTGAATTCGAACCTGTATTCACCGCCGCCTGACGCGGTCTTCGTTGTCCCCGAGCCGTCTGGTGTCATGAGCGCGTTCATCGGGAGCGCCGGCTTGATTTGTTGGCTATGGCGGCGGGAGCGTCGACTGCCGTCGAACCTCGAACTATAGCACGGCAAGCCGATTTCTCATGCCCGCACCTGCTCTCTTCCCACGGCGCGATGGTCCTCGTCCCCGAGCCGAGCACGCTGCTGCTGGCCGTCGTCGGATGTGCCTTGCTGGCCGCCTGCCGGCTGCGCCGGAATGCCTTAGCGCGAAGTCGGCGTTTGGGCTGCACCGACGTCTTTCAATTAAACCAGCCTTCATAAAAACACGAAGGGAACGCTAGTGACTCGCACCGCATGGACATTGTCTGTTGTCGCTGTCGGCCTCATCTTTGTCGGCTCCGCGCCGGCGGAAATGTTGAGCGTAACACAGGTTTCGGGTCGGCAGTGGACCGATCTAAATGGCGGGTCGCCCTCGGATGGCACCTTGTCGGGTGAACTGGTGGGCGGATCCCTGCACGCCCGTATTCACAGCGGCGTGGTAACTCACCGCTTCGGATTCGAGTTTCCGATTTCCGCGCTCCCGAGCTCGGCCGTGGTGAGTTCAGCGGTCTTTTCGGCGTGGGAAACCATCGAGGATACAGGCGGTGGGAGCCTCGTCTATGGCCGCGCAGGCGACGGTACGGTCTCGACCGCCGACCTATTCGATTTCACAATACTTGTCGGCGGAGTCGCCTCGGGCGCGGGAAACGGCGTTATCGGGCCCGTCACCGTCGACGTCACTGCGATTGTTCAAACGCTCGTGTCGGCCGCCGAATCGTTTCTCGTCTTGAGCTTTAAGCCCGATGACGGCCAGCTCGCCAGTAGCGGCGCCTTCCGAATGCAGAACTTCGACTCAGGTGGGCCGAACATCGATCCTCGGCTCACCATTGTCTATACGGTTCCTGAACCGAGCACAGGAATTCTGTTGGCAGCCGGCATCACAGTGCTCGTGACCATAAATCGGCGGAGAAGAGGTTGGAAAACGCTAATGACCACCACCGGGCCATCGATTTCATCTGGCAAGCTGATCGTCTTTCTATGCGCCGGCCTTCTTTTGACTAGGCAAACGGCTACCGCGACACCGATCACAATCGATACCGTGCCGGTGCAGAATATCGGCAACAGCGACGACACGACCGGCTTTGGCGCGGTCTCGTACGCCTACCGCATTGGTACCTACGAGGTCACCAACGCCCAATATGCCGCATTCCTGAATGCCAAGGCGGCCAGCGACCCGCTGGGGCTCTACAACATCTTGATGGGCACTGTCCACGGTGGCATCACTCGCAGCGGCTCCAGCGGCAGCTACAGCTACGCGGCCATCAGCGGCCGGGAAGACATGCCGGTCAACTACGTTTCCTGGTACGACTCCATTCGCTTCGCCAACTGGCTGAACAATGGCCAAGGGTCAGGCGATACCGAGACCGGCGCCTACACGCTGCTGGGCGGCACGGCCACGCCGAGCAACGGCCTCTCGATTACGCGTAACGTGGGCGCGACCTGGTTCCTGACTAGTGAGGACGAGTGGTACAAGGCGGCCTACCACAAGAACGACGGCGACACGGCCAACTACTTTGATTATCCCACCAGCAGTGATACGGTCCCCACGGCGGAAGGCCCTCCGGGCGGATCAAACTCGGCCAACTATTCCGGTGCAGCCGGCGATCTAACGGATGTCGGCGCGTATGTCGATTCCGACAGTCCCTATGGCACGTTCGACCAGGGGGGCAATGTCTGGGAGTGGAATGAGTCGCTTGTGTCCGGTTCGTCCCGCGGTCGTCGCGGGGGCTCGTTCAGCTACGACGCGAGCGTCCTCTCCGCGTCGGTCCCGGACAGCGTCGGCCCCACCTACGAGGCCCTCAATGTGGGGTTCCGCGTCGCAACCGTCCCGGAGCCGAGTTCACTGGCACTGGCGGGATCGGCTCTGTTGGGAGGCCTGCTCGTGGTGAGACGTCGGCGGGGACGGTAACCTTTGAACTTTCTCTCTTTTGTCTGCGAGAGCTCCCCGGGCAGTCGTGAGTACTAGACCAAACCATGCTTTCGCAGAAAGTTCGCAAATGCGCCGCAGCGGTCCTCGCAGCTTCCCTGCTGGGCGCTTGCTCTTGGCGCGCCCGCGCTCTTTGGACCACGCGGCTTCGTCCGCACTGATCGTGATCGACAGCGTGCCGATGGGCAAGCACCGCCGCACCGCTCGCGCGAGGCTTCAACCCCGATGATCGCCTTGTTGTGACGGAACCGCCCGCCGGCTCTCGAAACTGAAAAACTTTGGAGGGAATGCTAATGATCCGCACCCAGTTTGATCGTCAACATTGTGCTCGTTTTGCTTGGTTGGTCGGTGTGCTGTTGTGTCTCGCGGCCGACGGCGCGGTGGCAGGCCCCGTTACGCCGATGTTCACAGGCCTGGGCGATCTGACCGGCGGCGCCGTCTTTAGCGTCGCCCGTGGCGTCTCAGGAGACGGTTCGGTCGTAGTGGGCTACAGCAATTCCGCCTCTAGCGACCAAGCATTTCGCTGGACTAGCGGGGGCGGCATGGTTGGCCTGGGCGATCTGCCCGGCGGCGGCTTCTCGAGCGCCGGCAATGGCGTCTCGGGTAACGGTTCAGTCGTAGTGGGCTACGGCACTTCCGCCTCCGGCCAGGAAGCGTTTCGCTGGACCAGCGGAAGCGGTATGGTCGGCCTAGGCGATCTGCCCGGCGGCGGCTTCTTTAGCGAGGCCCAAGGCGTTTCGGGTGACGGTTCGATCGTCGTGGGCTACAGCTATTCCTCCTCCGGCGACCAGGCGTTTCGCTGGACGAGCGTGGGCGGCATGGTTGGCTTGGGCGATCTGCCCGGTGGCAGCTTCATTAGCCGAGCCTGGGGCGTCTCGGATGACGGTTCAGTCATCGTGGGAAGGGGCAATTCTGCATCCGGCTTCGAGGCATTTCGCTGGACCAGCGGGGGCGGCATGGTCGGCCTGGGCGATCTGCCCGGCGGCGGCTTCTATAGCGAAGCCCTTGGCGTTTCGGATGATGGTTCGGTCGTCGTGGGCAGCAGCAGTTCCGTTTCCGGCTTCGAGGCGTATCGCTGGACTAGCGAGGGTGGCATGGTCGGCCTGGGTGACCTGCCCGGCGGCAGCTTCCAGAGTTTCGCCTTTGATGTCTCAGGCGACGGTTCAGTCGTCGTGGGGAGAGGCAATTCTGCCTCCGGCAACCAGGCGTTTCGCTGGACGAATGCCAATGGCATGCAGTCCGTTAAGGACATCCTTACATCCCAAGGGCTCGGCGCAGCGGTCGCTGGATGGACCCTCAGGGAAGCCACGGGCGTTTCCGCCGATGGGCGCACGATTGTCGGTTGGGGCACGAATCCCCTCGGCCAGACCGAAGCCTGGATCGCAGTTGTGCCTGAGCCGAGCACGCTGATGTGGGCCGTCGTCGGATGTGCAGTGCTGGCAGCCTGCCGGCTGCGCCGGAATGCCTTAGCGCGAAGTCGGCGTTTGGGCTGCACCGACGTCTTTCAGCCGTTCGTTCTTAAGAGAATGCTAATGCAACCCTTCCTATCGTGTTTCGCTGGCGTGCGCGGTCGCACGCAACAGGAGTTGCGAATGGCATTCCTCGTGAAGACTCTCAAGACCGTAGCCTGTCGGCGAGCTGTTGCCGTCGCCGTCGGTTTGCTCGGCATGCACGTCCAGGCTGCGTTGGCCGGCACAGTCGTCGACTCGTTTGACGCCGCGCACGATTATCTCGGCGGCAACGTCGCTGGAACGATTTGGAGCGGCGTTCTCCACCCGACAGGGCTGCAGTCGGGAAACGCCTCGATCTCGACGCCCGGCGAGCTAAATTGGGCGGTCAATCCGAACGTCGGTTGGGAAGACGCGTTCGCCAACGGCCCCGTGTTGTACAAGCTTGTTTCAGGCGACTTCGACGTTTCGGTGCGCGTCACGGCGCTCAGCGAAGCATGGTTCTCGGACGGCGGGCTCATCGCTCGGGTGCCGACGCTGGCCGACGCGGGGCCGGGGGAAGACTATGTGGCGCTGCGGCATTTTCTGCCCAACGGGATCAATGCGCTGCGCAGCACCGATAACGGCTCGACGACGAACCTGAATTTCGCCGCTCCCATCCACCCCTGGCTGCGCATGACGCGCAGCGGAAGTACATTCCAGCTCTATACGCGACCCGGCGATAACGATCCGTGGATTTTCAGGACCTCGACGGTCCGCCCCGATATCGGCGCCATCGACACGCTGCAGGTAGGATTGTGGTTTGGCACGTTCAGCAGCAACCCCGGTTATATGCGATTCGACGAATTCCAATTATCCGGCCCGAACGTCGTTCCGGAGCCTTCGACCTGGGCGCTCGCGCTGTTCGGCGCGATTGGCATACCGCTCATCGTGCACTCGCGAAGGCGTCGCGGTTCCTATCCTCGCCGCGTCCGTTAAATCGTCTGGTCGGCTCATCGAGACTGGCGACGCACTCTGGTCGCTTCGTAGGCCGGGTTCGTTTGGAGCGGGGCCAATCCTGACGGCGAGTGGTCGGGCTTCGCGGCACAGAACTGGACTGATCCCTACACCTCGTCGGCCACCGTCGGCTGGGTCAACGGCGGCAGCACCTGGCTCAGTCATAGCGAGCTCGCCAGCTCGCAGCTCGCCCGCTTCTACTGCATGAGTGTCGCTTGATCGTTGCGGGCAGGCGAACTGCGCCTGAAGGCTCGAGCGCAGATGGAAAAGCGTAAGACCAACGTCCAGCCTGAATCCAGTCTCAGTGCCGCTAATGCTATCGATCAACTTTGCGACCGCTTCGAAGCAGCCTGGTCAACTGGCGATCGGCCCCGGATCGAAGCGTACCTCGCGGAGCTCATCGAAACAGCGCGCCCACGTGCCTTCGAAGAACTGCTCAGCGTCGAGCTGGAGATGCGTCGTCGCGTGAACGAGACGCCGACCGCCGGTGAATACCAAACGCGATTTCCGGAGTTTCGCCCGACGATCGAGCGTCTCTTCAGCGACTCATCGACTGGCCGCAAGGCGAGCTCGTCAAGAAGCGCGTGCGTACTCGATGCCAGCAACACGCCGACGACTGACTTTGGCGACACGAGCGAGTCGCGCACCGGAGCGACACGGGTTCGGTCACTTCCCGAAGCCAATCCGCTGGAGGAGCGAATCGGCCGTTTCCGCATCCTGAAGACGCTGGGTACCGGCGGCTTCGGGGCGGTCTATCGAGCGCACGACGAACAATTGGACCGCGAGGTCGCAATCAAAGTTCCGCGCCCCGGAACTCTGGGCTCTGAGTCCAGCATCGCCCGATTCCTCGACGAATCTCGGCTGGCCGCTCGGCTCAAGCATCCAGGCATTGTCACCATCTACGATGCCGGCCGTACTCCGGACGGCACCGTTTACGTAAGCGTCCGGCCTACCCATTGTGTCGCTGGGTTGCCTGAGCGAGTGCGCGGCGTTTCTGGCGTCGGGCGCGTTTTGCTTTGGCACGGCTTTCTTGCTCGTGCTGCCGATAGTCGCGGACTTGGT
>JBFXAH010000051.1:0-12154 GCA_050184475.1 Pirellulales bacterium
CCAAACTTGATTCCAAAACGCTGACATCGTGCCTTCTCCCGCGGCTAAGCCGCTAGATTGGGAGAAGACCCTTCCTCCACTGATTTAACCGCTGCTAGCGGCCAAGATTTCGGGAAAGGGCACAGGTTGAAGGCTGCTTCCCTCCCCCCAAAGTCCGGCGTCGATTTTTCCCAGCCCAATGAAGTCAGCCAAGTCGATCGGGTTGTACAAAACATCATAGAAATTATTGTACGGGGCCGACAGCGTTACTGTTGCCGAAACATCACCAAATGAGAACGATTCATATGGAAGCAATGTGACTGAGGGGGTGGTAACAAACAACGGCCAAGCACCACCATCGGCCCCGGCCAAGACCAACGCTGCTCCGCCCTGAAGTTCGGCAGCGACCGTTATCTCACTACCCGGCCCGGGCGCCTTGCCATAATTGAACCAGGTTCTATTATCAACGGAAAAGTCGTGTACGGTTTCCGTGATTTCGGCTGAGAAATTGACGCCATTTAGCACGCCGAGCGCCGGATCAAATTGATTCAGGAGAGTCTCAAAACCCTGATGACCTAAAACGTTCTGGGAGGAAACACTGTTGTACGAAAACGGAAAGCTCTGAACGACTACCGCCGCGTTTCCGACACCGAATAGACCCGACGCAGAGAAAAGCAGACCGATCGCAACCCCGCAAAATAACGGGGAGCGCAACATCGCCTTTGTGACCATATCCTCAACCCCTCGTCTAGCATTGGCTAGCATTCTGACGCCGACATTGCCACGCAGCGTAGCACGCTGGCATCTTGGGGTCCATCAGAAAGCCGTCGCGGCTCTGCTGGCGTGGGGGTTGTGCCCTTTCCCGAAATCTTGGCCGCTAGCAGCGGTTAAATCAGTGGAGGAAGGGTCTTCTCCCAATCTAGCGGCTTAGCCGCGGGAGAAGGCACGATGTCAGCGTTTTCGAATTAAGTTGTGGCCCCGCCACGGCGCATCGAGACGTTCTAGGCCACGACGCTCCGGTCGATTCTTGTCCGGCGGCGGTGCCCAGTACACGAAGTCTGAAAGCTCGGAGGCGAAACTGAGGGCCGGTCGGCTGCGTCACAACGGGAACCCACTCCTGACGTGGATGGCCGGTCGCTGCGCCGTGCGGCAGGATCACAACGAGAACATCGTCCCAACGAAGAAGGACAGCACCGGCCGCATCGACGGGATCGTGGCTTCGATCATCGGGTTGAGTCGGGCGCTATCGCACGAAGAGCAGGGACCGCTGATTATTTGGATTTAGTCTTCGATTTCGAGCGCAGCACGGCAGCTCGACATTGCAGTGCGGCGGCGAGTGCTGGTACGAAGACGTGGAGCGTGAGACGACCGACGCAGATCGACCCCAAGAAACGGACAGATCTGACTTGCCCCCAGCGAGCTTTGGCGGATTGCTTGGCGCTTTTGCGGCGTGAGTCGCCCGACTTGGCCTGAGAAGTCCAGGCGTGGCCGACGCTCCCCGAGCCGATCCAGCGGGCCATTCTGGCGATGATCGCGGCGAGCGGGGGCACCCGATGAAACTCCGCCGGCGAGATCAGCCGCAGCGATGGGGTTCTACACTGGCCGGTGGGGATTTTCGGCATTTACTGGCAAGATGGGAAGGATTTAACCAACACACTGCTTGAAGTTCCGGCTGCCCCCGAGTACCCTCACCACCCAACGGGCAGATTGTTTGTTCAGCTAAAGATTTGGGCAGCTAAATGCGCGGCAGCATATCGGCTTGGCTCTCGCTTTGCGCGACCGTCCAGGCGGGCAGTCTCTCTATCGTGGCCACCGGTGACTCGAATTCCACGGGTTACGCTCCAGTACGCCTGACCTTGGTCATGCAGGCGCAAGGCATCTCGGGCACCGGCTACTCGATCGCCAGCGGCGGCGCCACGGCACCGCTCTATGTCGGCGATCAGCTCGATACGAACCACAAGCCGGAGCCGGCCTTCCACAACCAGGCCCAGGAGGCGATCAACGGTCCCGTGTATGGCTTCGGGCCGCCTTGGGCCTACGGCTCAGTGATCGAAGAAAACCCTGAGCCCGACGCGGTGATCGTGATGCTCGGGACCAACGACGTGATTCAGGCTGCGGCCGGCAACTATCTGGCGTGGCCGACCTACCAGGCAGATATGGTCGGTGTCTACCAGTACCTGACCACCGCCGTGACACTTGGCGGCAAGCGGCCCGACATCTTTATCGCCACTCCGATCCCAATCCTGGCACCACAGTACGCCGCCGCCGAGGACTTGCTCACCTCCACCATGATCCCCTGGATCAAGAACCAGGTAACCGAGCTGCAGGCCCAAGGCTTACCAGTCCATCTGCTCGACCTGAACGCTGAGATCCGCCAGCAGGCCGGCTGGCAGAGCTGGTACAACGACGGCATCCACCTCTATGGCGCCAACCAGGCCGGTTACTTCTGGCTGGCCGGCGAGGTACTCAACGCTGTGCTCGACCTGCATGTCGGTGACTCGAATCTCGATGGGATGGTCGACGGTCTTGACTTCGCAGCTTGGGCAGACCACTTCCTGCTTACCGGCAATTGGTCACAGGGCGACTTCAACCACGATGGTTTCGTCGACGGCATCGACTACACGATCTGGGCAGACCATTTCACAGGCACGACCGAGGAACGCTTGGCGATTGAGGCAGCGTATTGGGTGCCCGAGCCGAGCGGTTTGGTCCTGGCTGGCATGGCAGTAGTTGGCTGCATCGCGGTCGCGCTGCGCCGTCGTCGCTAGTCATACGCGAGCCGCTGGCCAAGCGCACGTGCGAATTCGCGGGTTTTGCAATCGGGTAAACCCTCAACGTCGAGCGCAACGAAAACGCCCGCAGTAGAATGAGTTGAAGCAATTCGCGGCCCGAATCGGCAGCCGCCGACAGCCAAAACTCGCCCACGGATGCCGTAGCCGTTCGGCGAAGTGCAACTTGTCTGCGTTGCTAGGCTGAGTGGGGTTGAGGCCAGATTCAGGAGAGCGGTGATGGCGCGGCGCAGGCGAGATGTGGCGAAGGAGCGATTGTGGCGCGACGCGGTTCGCCGGCAGCGGCAGAGCAATTCCACTTGAACTGCGAGCCAAGACAGATCTAGGGTTGCCTGATGACATCGAATTTGTATAGCTCAAGGTTCCTGGGAATCGTGGTGTGCGAGGCTTTCTCGGGTGAAGATGGACTGACCCGGTGGCGAGCGTTGTGCTGGCGGTGGGTCGCAACCCGAGGAGCCGACACGATGCCCAAGCAGACGAACGTTGAGGTCGGCCAGCGTCGCGAGGCGGTGCTGGGCCTGTTGCGTAAGAAGACACAGCCGCCGCGATCGCACGGCGTTATCAGGTCTCGGAGCCGACGCTCTACCGCTGGCGCGACGAGTTCCTGGCCGGGGGCGAGGCCGCCTTATCGAAGCGGCGCGGCAAAGCCGACGCTCAGCAGGCCGAAGTCCGCTAGCTCAAGCAGCAGCTCGAAGAGCGCGACCAGGTGATCGGCGAGCTGACGGTCGCCAACCGCATCTTAAAAAAACTCTAGGGCCAGTCCCACTGAGCGCGGAGAATCGCGACGTGATCCAGGCTGAACTCGAGCTCGACCAACCCACGCCGGCGCCGCGCCGCACGCAGGTGTTGCGGCTTGTCGGCATCGCGCCGAGCAGTTGGTATCGCCGGCCGCGCGACGAGCAGCAACCGCCGAAGCGCTCGGGACCAGCCCCGCGCGCGATTCCTGACGACGTGGTCCGCGGCGTGGTGACGATGGCCAGCGAGAATCCCTGGTACGGCTATAAGCGAATCGCCGTGATGTGCCGCCGCGCCGGGCAAACGGTCAAAGATCGCCAGGCGTACGTCGTGATGCGCGATCACGGGCTGTTGCAGCGGCCGCGGTCGCGAGCGGCCGAACTGCACCAAACGGCCAAATTATTCGAGCTTTTTCCGCAGAAACCGAACGATCTATGGCAGATGGACGTAACCTACATCCACCTTCCCGGCTTCGGCTGGCACTACGCGGTGACGGTGATCGACTACTATTCGCGCTACCTGCTGGCCTGCCACCTGACGCACAGCTACAGCGCGCAGGAAGTGCTTCGCGCGTTGCAGTTGGCGCGCGAGGAGGCGAAGCGTGTGAGCGGTCCGCTGACCACGCGTCCGTTTCTGGTGACCGACAACGGCTCTTCATTCATCGCGCGACGATTTCAGGCGTCGGCCAGCGCCGAGTTCAGCCACGTGCGGCTCAGCAAAAGGGGGCCGCCCCTTCCGCCTCTGGTCGCTCGGCACCCAGCGGCTGCGCCGTCGCGGGCGAGGGCCGAGGCGACGGCGAGGCGAAAGGGGCGAACGAGGGACACCGATTTAGTCAATTGACGGCCCGAGCAAGTCTCTCACAAAACGACGGGAAAAATCCCCGTTGAACTGCGAGCCAAGACGAATTCATCTATGACCTTCCGAACAATCGTACCCCACTGATCGCAACTCGGCTAATCGGGCGCTATGACGCCTCTCGTCTTCGGCACTAGAAAAACGACGTCGAATGACCGTCGCAGGCGGGCCGCCCACAATAGTGTAAGGCTCGACGTCCCGTGTAACTAATGCTCCTGCGGCCACCACTGCCCCTTCGCCAATCCTGACGCCATGCATAATAATCGCCCCGTCTCCTATCCACACATCGTCCTCTATAAAAACAGGTTTCATTTCCGCGCGATTGGATCGGGACATCGGCACGCCAACTTGGTGAATGGTATGCTCACCCCCCACAATGGAGATGTTGGATGCTAGCATAACAAACCGACCAATTCGCACATGCGCCATGATCCAACAGTTAGCGCCAATCGAAGAGTAGTCGCCGATGGCAACAGAATTATAGAGAATGCTTGTGCCACGGCCAACGAGTACTCCTCGGCCGACGGACTCAAATTGAAACCGAAAAGTACGCGTATACCAAGCGCTGAAACTTCGGTATAGGCGACGCAATCGTTGGCCGCGCAGAGGACGTTTTTCGCCGGACATTCCAAAAATACGTCGGGCAATGTCGATAAACATGTCTTAAAGTCAGGTGAAAGCTGCTGCTTGGCATCGATGTTGACTCGCAATGATTCCTTTTTTCATAGGTTCACCCGTTACAGACACCTAGCACGTAAGCCAAACAGCATGCTGTCGTGACGTGAATATTGTTTATGAAAAAAGGAATTGATCATTGAGTGGCATTTATACATTCTAGGTCACCAAGGCCTTACGGGCCTGGATCATTAGATTCAAGCCATGCCTCTTGAGGAAGCGTTTTGCGAACCAGCGCGGGTAAAGCCGTTTTGCTATTTCGAGGAGTGCACCGGGGTGGTTCTGTCCTGTTACGCCTAGCAACAAGTCACTAGCAGTCAGCCGTGTTGAAACATCAATTTCAGTTAGTCCTGCCTTCTTGAGCATCACTCGAGCCTCATTGGCGGAATAGAGCTTTGTCCCTGGGCTTTCCAGATGTCGTTCCGCATAATAGCTAAGACCATGAAAGGGATCTCCTCCCAGAACCCCCCAACGAGCCCATAACATATACGCAACTAAGGAGAACTTGTTGTAAAGCATTATCCGAGTGATTCCACCGGGACGCAACACACGAACGATCTCACGAAACGTCTGTTGGGTATCGGGGGACGACATCAATACCCCCCATGAATACACGATGTCAAACGAGTTGTCGGCGAAGGGCAAGTTTTCGGCATCGGCAACTTGCAAATTCGATTCATATCCGTAGGTGCTGAACCTTTCTTTGGCCCAGGAAATCGCCCGAGGTGTCAGGTCTACTCCTGTAAGGGTCTTTGGACCGGCCTTTGCCCATTCCAGGTGGTCGGCACCCATGCCCGTCCCAATCTCGAGAACATCCTTGCCAGCACCTTCTTCGAACCTAGCAAACGAATGAATGTGGGGCTCGAGGTCGTAACGAGCTCGGGCATGGCTATCAAATTGCTCTTTACGGTTTGCCCCTTCGGCAAACACTTCACCACAGGATTTTCGATTCCAAAATTCGCGTACCTCTTCCAGCGTGCTAACATTTTGGAATGGCATTTCATCGTTCTGCATCGTACCAAACTCCATTCGAACTGATCTGCTAGTGCGCTGACTCAGCTCGTGACCGACAGCTCAATTTGTCAAGCTAAAAGCAGTTTCGAAACAAACATTGAACCGTCGCCGGGTGCTACTGCTATCTTGTTCGTGCTGTGTCGAGCGTTTCAGTCCTGCGTCAGCCCCGGTGGCACCGGATTTGGGCACCGGATTCTGAAACTGCCTCTAGCAATAGCCTAGCTGGCAATACCGGCCACCGCAACGGCACCGACGAGCGCTTAAGCAGCCTATTGCACCGCAGCAGATTGCGCTTGAGAAGGGACGGAACTCGAAGTGCGAGCCAACGGATCGATTGACAACTCTGTGGGGTGGTCGATGAATTCCTGGAACCACAATTCGGTGATGATCCAGCGGTAGATGTTGCTCGACAGATCGACCTGGCCCGACAGATGCTTGGCCACGGCCGCATCGATCTGCTGCGGCGCGAAGATGCCGCGCTGCCGGCACGCTGCCGAGTGCAAGACCGGGTAGATCGTCAGATCGGGGCGCTCGCGGAACCAGCGCGCGATGGGGGTGGGGAATCCAAGCTTCGCGCGGGTGCTGAGAATCCGCGCGGGGACCTCCTTGCACACCGCCTCGCGGAGCACGAGCTTGCCGAGCCCGTTCTGGTACTTGAACGGACCAGGAATGCGCAGACAGAACTCGATTAAGCGGTGATCCAGGAATGGCAATCGCGACTCAATTGAATGTGCCATGGAGATCGCGTCGCCGTAATGCAATAAATCGATCAACCCTCCCTCCATCTGGCGAATAAGCGATGCGTTCAAACGATCGGAGGGGTGCAAGATGCGGCGTTCGGATTCCGGCCGCTCGCTCCCGTTTCGCAAGGGCCCGACGTATACCCCTTCGTCGCCGCGCACCCTGCGAAATGCACTCCCCAAAAACGGCGGATTGACCTCGCGCGCAGCTATCAAGAACGCGTTCACGCTGCCGACCGTGCGCATCGCCCAGCGCAATTCCTTGCACAGTTGCCGTAGGTGACCGCGCCGCAGTTGCTCGCGGCAACTTTCGTAAAAACTGCTCTTATAGCCGGCGAGCAGTTCGTCGGCTCCCTGGCCTTCGAGCAGCACGGTCACGTGGCGCCGAGCAGATTTCATGATATTCCATAGCGGGAATACTGCGTGCGAGTGCGTGGGAGATTCCAAATGACGCACTATTTGTCGCAATGTAGAGATAAACTCTCCGAGAGTGGCTGGAATTAAGTGTGCCCGCATGTTGAGATCTTCGGCCAGTTGACTGGCGGCGCCAGATTCGTCGTACGGCTCACCTTGATAGGCAGCCGTAAAAGTATCGATCTCGCCGAAGAAAAATGTCCGCAGCAAACAGGCCAGGGCCGAAGAGTCGAGGCCGCCCGAAAGCGTCAAGCCGACCGGCACATCGCTGCGCATCCGCAGGTGGAGCGAGTCGATCAGCAACTCGTGCACGCGCTCAGCGGCGTCGGCAAAGGTCACGTTGCGGAACGTGTCGAGCGGATAGTCCCAATAGCGCTCGATCTTGATCCCCTGGCGCGTGGCGGTCAGCGTGTGCGCCGGCAACAACCGGCGGATGTTCTGAAAGCACGTCTGTTCGCCGCGCGCGCCGACGCTCGCCCGCAATACACGCGACAACGACTCGAAATCGGGCTGCGCCAGGTCGGAGTCGAGCGCCAGGATGGCCTTAATCTCCGACGCGAACGACAAGCGACCGTGTTGCACGAGGTAGTTAAACGGCTTGATGCCGAAGCGGTCGCGGGCACAAAACAGCGTGTCGTGGCGTCGATCGTAAATGGCGAACGCCCACATACCGTTCAAGCGCGGCATGACGGCCGGGCCCCAGTGCTTGTAGGCCCGCAGCAGCACTTCGGTATCGCTGGTGGTGCGGAAGTGATGCCCTAGCGCCTCGAGCTCCTCGCGCAGCTCGATGTAGTTGAAGATCTCGCCGTTGAACGTAATGACGAGGTCACCGCCGTCGATCTCAAACGGCTGATTGCTCTCGGGCCGCAAGTCGAGAATCGCCAGCCGCAGATGGCCGAATCCGGCGCGGTCGCCGAACAGCCGCGTGCCATGGGCATCGGGCCCGCGATAGGGCATCGTCGCCAGCATGTTCTCGAGTTCGCCCGTCGTGATGGGACGAGTCGAGTAAAGGTTATAGATGCCAGCGATGCCGCACATACAGTTTCGGCGACGCGCTGGCCGTGCGAGGCGAGAAATCGCCGAGCGCTGGTCCGCTACGAAGCAAGACGTCATTAGTGCGCGGCGACGCGATTCAAAAAAACAGATGCGGAAGTGGGCTGCGCGTCTAAGTTCGATTGTAAGCAGCCGCCAATAGGCCGCCAATGCCTCGGTTTCGACTTTGCGACCGACTCGAGATTACCTTTTCGTAGGGATGACTGCGTAGACTTGCTGAGCTACTATCAAATCACTTGGATGATTGGTTCAAGCGGCATCGGCCTGCCCAGAATCGGAACTCAGGCGACTATGTGGAGTAGTAGCCTACGTGCTGCTATTGGAAGGAACCGCGAATCTCCGGCCTCGATGCAGCCGGCTACAAATCAGTCAACTGGCTGCCAGGCCCGTCAAGCGTTGGCGCCCGACTTCAGCTTGGCGAGTCCGGCGATCAGCTCTTCGAACGTTGGTTGGGCCCATTTCTCGGCCAGCACCGCGTCGATCGCCGAGCTGGCGAGCTTTGGCGCGGTCGTCACGCTCGACGATCCGCCGGTCAACCCGGTCAACCCTGACAACAGCGTCGACGTGCTGCCCGACGAGGCAATCGGGCCGACCGTCGAACTGGACGTGCCGCCCGACAGCGAGATCGTATTGGGCAGCGAGGCGGAGGCGATCGTGCGGAACTGGATCGGCACCAGTTGCGTGAACGAGCTGGGGGTCAGGTCGTTGGCGACCAGGCCATAAATCACGACGCTCCCCGAAATGCCGGTGTAGGTGGTAACCGTCGGCAGCGCCGTCCCCACGCGCCGGGTCAACACGACGGTGCCGAAACTCGGCGTCGAAATATCGAGGTAATCGACCCCGCGCTGGCCGCTGAAGACCAGGTCGGTGAGGGCCGGATTGGTCAAGTTCGGCTGCGTCCCGACGACGTTTATCTTCATCCCTCTGATACTAAATCCCGTGGGCAGGCTCGCGTCCACTGGCGTGGCCGTCACACTCACGGCGATCGTGGCGGCTTGGGAGTACGCATAGGTGACTTGAGTGCCGCTGGGGCCGACTACCGTTTTGTCGATGGTGCCGTTGTTGTCCCAATCGATGGCGAACGTAAAGCGATCGTTCGGCGAGTAAAAGGTCGGATTCATTACCAGCGTGTAAGTCTCGGTGACCCCCCGCAGCACGAGGCCGTCGGGCACGATCGTGGGATCGAGGGCGGCTTCGATCTTGCCGAGCAAGCTGTCGACCGAGCCGCGGAGCGCCGAGGGGGTCGGCTGCGTCTGCACGATCCAGTAGCCCAACGTCGAGTTAGGGGTCGTTGGCGTGTAGATGTACGCGTTGGCAATCTCCACGGTCTTGCTGCCGACCTTGATCGCGACGTTGCCCGAGCTGCTGAGGATCGTCACTTGCTGGGTGGGATCGGGCGTCAGGCGATAGATGCGCCGGCCGCCGGCGTCCATGGCGCTGAGCACGTAGCCATCGCCGTAGCCGACGTCGGTGAGCAGGAGCGCGGTGCGGTTTTCGAACCCGACCATGACGTCGAGTTCTTTGAGCGCTTGGCGCAGGACCGTGGCGTTGGCGGTGTCGGTGTTTTGCACGTACTTCCACCACAAGAAGTCCTGCGCGCCGGTCAGGGCGGCGTGGAAGATTCCTTCCACGTAATAGGTGTAGTCGTCGCCGCGGTCGCTCTTCAGCCAGTCGGCCGACGAAATCCAGGGGAGCAACGGCACGCTCGACGTGGCGGCCTGGGTGCGCAACAACTTCACGTCGGAGACCATGGCCTGATAGGGCTGCCAGAAGTTCACGTAGGCCGAGCGCACCGAGGTTTGGCGATAGGTGAGGTCGACCGCTGCCGGCGGATAGCTGGCGCTTTGAATCTGCAACCGATAGGTGAAGCTGCGGCCGTCGGCGGCGACAGTCAGCACTTTGAAACGCCCTTCGTAGGCCGGATTGATCCAGTACGAACCGCGGTTCTGGATCTGGATGTCCATCCCCGGTTTCAGCCCGGTAATGGGTTGGAACATGTTAACCGTGACGTAGCCGATGGTGCCCGACGTCGGCGTGTAAGTGATCGACTTGATCGAAGCGTCGAACGGAATCGGCGGCTGCAGCGTGGCGGTTTCGGTGAGCACGGGCCCCAGGTATCCGTAGAGCGCGGCCGCCTGCGCGTTGCCGAGCACGGTCCCGATGGTCGAATTGCTCGAGTGGCCACCGTAATAGACAGATGAGGGGATCGTGGTGCTGCGGTAGTACTGGTTGTAGTTCGAGACGGTGGCCTCGGGGAACACCGAGCGGACGACGTCGTAAATGCCGCGATTGAAGTAGTCGGCCTGCCGCTCCTCCATCACGGCGTTCCAGATCGCGGCCTGATTGCCGGTCACGTTCCACGTGGCCATGGCCGAAGCTGTCAGGTCGGCTTCGGTCAGGCCGGCCGCCAGCAGTTGGGCCTTGACCGTCGGCCAACGCGGGTCGGCGACGATGGCCTGCCACAGCGTGCGCGTCGTGGGTACGTTCGGATTGACCCGCTGCTCGTAGTATTGCAGCGTGTGGTAATCGATCCCTTGCTCGATGTCGATCACCAGCATGTCGAGTTTACCGCCGAGCGCTTTGTACTGGGTGAGGAAGGTGCGCAACTTGGCCGCGGACTGCTGGACCCACTGATCCATCCAGATCATGTAGTAGTCGGTCGGCAGGCCGTTAGCGCCGACCGGATCGATGTAGCCTTGGCTGTTCCCGAACAGTCCTCCGCCAAAGCCGGCCAGCTCCATGAAGTCGGCCAGGAACATCACGTGATGACCATCGGGCTGTGAGGCGACGGCCGCCAGCGCTTTCTGGGGTGTCGGCACGTTGATGCTGCCAACCGAGTCGCGCTGCCACATGATGTACCACGGCACGATGTTGTCACCGTAGCCGTTGGGGCCAGGCGGCGAAGTGTAGGCGTAGAACGTGCTGCGCGGGTCGACTTTGCTCGACAAGAAGCTGGTGTCGAATTGCAGCAACAGCTCGCGGGTGGTGAAGATGTCGAGAAACCCCACGCGGTCGGCGTTGAACGTCGCCTGCAGCAGCGACTTCGCCTGGGGTGCCGTGAGTTTCACGCCACCAATGACCAGCAGCGAACCGCCATCGGCCAACGACAACGCGGTCAGAACGCCGTCGGGGCGCAGCGACGTGAGGTCGACGCCGCGCGACGGCAAGACGGCCTTGATGGCTGCCGAGGTCGTGTAACTCCCCAAGATGCCGGCCCGCGCCAACGACGCAAGCACTTCGTCGGTCGACATGGTGCCGAAAACCTGGTCGAAATCGAGCGTGTTGACCAACGAGGTGACCGACGCGTGCGTTGTCAGCCCGTTGGCGACCAGAAAACCGAGCACCGCGGCGGCGCTGGGCCGGTCGATGTCGACCGCGTCGCTGACGACCAGCGAATAGGCGCCGGAAACCGACGAAGTAAAGCGGATCGTGTATCGTCCGGTGCTTTGCACGGTGAAGCCGGCGATCCGCAGGCCCGTGGGAGCCGACAAGCCGTCGGGCGACCAGGCCGAGCCGCGGGCCACGATCGTCTGGCCGTCGGGGGCGATCAACTCGAGCGTCTGGCCCGAGAAGTCGGGACCGCGCGAAGTCAGCGCGATGTCGAATTCCTGGCCCAGCTTCGAGCTAAGATCGATCGTAAACGTATCGGTCGGCGCGCCCGTGCTGGCCTGACCGAGCCAGGCATAGCGCCCGAGGCCGTTCCCCAATCGTACAAATGAGTTATTCAGAACTTGTTCGAACCCGGCGGCTGTACCAGTTCCTTCGATCCCCGCGCCGACGGCCATCTCGAGCCAGTAGTTGCCGGGACCGTTTGTCGGCATTGTAAGGTCGATTGTCCAGATTCCGGCAGTGGATATGTAATATGGGTTAAACAGCAATGTGCGGCCTGCGCCGGCGACA
>JBFXAH010000052.1:0-9831 GCA_050184475.1 Pirellulales bacterium
GCGAAGCCGCGGAGTTCGCGGAGCAGTTGGGCTCTTGCCCCTTCTCTCACTCCATTGCGGTATTTTTGCGTCCTTACCGTCCTAGCCGCTGGTGGTGGCAGTGAAGTAGTTGCCCAGTAAGAACTTATTCTAGGACGCAAATCCAATCGTTTGCGTCCTCGTTGCGTCCTAGCGAACCGTTTTGCGTCCTAGGTCGATTACCGCCGAGGGCGCAGACGATCGCAGAGAGGTCCGAGGTTGGATTCTCCTTGCGGTGATTTGGATCTCGCGCCAAGGCGCCAAGGCGCAAAGAATGCAGTTGCGGTCCGCAGATTTCGCCGATTAACGCAGATTGGGAATGCGGGCGAGTTCGCGAACAGCTCATCTGCGTAATCTGGTGTGCCAGGCAAAGTCTGGTTGTTCTTATCAGTTGAAAGGTACTGATCATGGCACTTGCTCGTTCACCATGAAGTCGAGCGGAGTGCGGCAGGGCGACCGGCCGTGCGAAGCCCGCCAGCGACGACGATGTCAGCCGTAATGCGCAAGCGTGAACTCCCGTCCCCCTCCCGTCCCCGTCGGCAGTTGCCCACGCCACGGCGGGGATGTGTTTTGGACGTATTTCGGGTGCCCAGTGCCTGGATGAGCGCGCGGAGCGGTACCCCGAGGTCCATGAAATGTGTACACTATTGTATCCATTATATCAAGGGCGAATTGGCCACTCGACGGCCGTGACGGCCGGGACTGTCGCCGCTACGCGGCTAGATGGTTGTGTCGCGACCGGGGTCCGTGGGTTGGCACCCACGGCTAAGCGCTGTCGCCGCTGCGCGGCGGAGACCGATATCTCCAATCCACACAGCGCCGAGCGCGGGGCGACGCACCCCTTGACCCGCCGACCGCCACGAGCGGCCCTGTCAGGGCCGGGCAATGATGCGACGGGCACCGAGGGTTGACACCCTCGGCTGACAGAGCGACCCCTGCGGGGTCGAAAGGCGTCGCCACTGCGCTGCGAATCTGTAGCCGGGGTCTGCGACGTCTGCGACCCCGGTCCGGCCTCGCAGAGGCCGGCTACAGGAAAGAGGCCCCCGCCCGGTCCGGCGTCGATGACGCCGGCTACAGAAATGAATAACGGACCGGCCTCAATTTGTAGCCGGGGTCTGCGACCCCGGACCGGCCTCGCAGAGGCCGGCTATAGGAAAGAGACCCGGTCCGGCCTCACAGAGGCCGGCTACAGAAATGGATAACGGACCGGCCTCAATTTGTAGCCGGGGTCTGCGACCCCGGACCGGCCTCGCAGAGGCCGGCTACAGAAATGAATAACTAGCGGACCGGCGTCATCCCGGACCGGCCTCGCAGAGGCCGGCTACAGAAATGGATAACAGTCCGGCCTCGATGAGGCCGGCTACAGAAGGGCCGGCTACAGGAGCGAGCAATCGGCGGAGCGAATTCGTCCCCGTCATTCTTTCGGCATGATCCGCTTGCTCATCAGCGATTCGAGCAGGTCGAGTTTCTCCTGGCGGACGTGGGCCACCTGCTGCACGCGATCGCCAAAGTCCATTGTCGCCTCGTCGGTGGCCGTGTACGGCTGCCACTCGGGCAAGCCCTCGGCGTTGGGATCGCCGGTGCGGGCGAAGTTGACCCAATAGGCAGACATCGTGTCGGCAAGCTGGCGATCGACGTCGGTGACCGACTCCAGGAGCCGGCCGAGATTATGGAACACATAGGAGATTTCCGCGGCATGAAACGCGCCCAGTCCGGCCGACTGCGCTTGCGGCGGCACGCGCGTGAATTGATACAGGTAGGTCGTGCTGCCGGCCTGCGTGTTCCAGCGTGCCCACATCCGCGCCGGCAAGGTGAAGGTGACGTCGCCGACCAGGTCGAGGTACGCGCGCTCGACGTCAGCATCGCTGGTCGCGGGATAAAGCCGATTCACGGCGGCCGGGTCTCCCAGTAGCAGCGCGATCTGGGCCTGCAGCGCCTTGAGCGTCTTGGGGCGCGAGGCCGTCGGCGCGAGGGTCGTCATTTCGTCGGCGTTCGAACCGGTGATCGTGGGGACCAGGTTCTGTTTGCCGGCGGCGTAAATCGCCAGCGGTTGATCGGGCAGTAGCCAGCCATCGACGATCGGCGCCGTGCGGCCGTCGCCGCGCGAACCGGCAAGTTCCAAGAGCTTCTCGGGCGAGAGCTGCCGAAGGTCGGCCAACGACGAATCGCCGAGGAGTTTCTCCCCCTGCTTTTCGGCCGCCTCGAGCGTGCCGAGCGGGCGAAAGGCGGTGCCGCTCTGGCCGATCGCGCGATGGAACAATCCCTTGGCCAGTGGCGAGGCGACCAGCACGTTCACGCTGAGCGATCCGGCCGACTCGCCGAAGATCGTCACGCAGCCGGGATCACCCCCGAAGGCGGCGATGTTCTGCCCGACCCACTTCAAGGCGGCGATCTGATCGAGCAAACCAAAGTTGCCCGACGCGTGCTGCGGCGATTCGGCGGTCAGCTCGGGATGGGCGAAGAAGCCCAGCGGACCGAGCCGATAGTTGATCGTGACGACCACCGCCCCTTGCCGGGCCAGGGCCGCGCCGTTGTAGACGTCGATAGCGCCGCTGCCGCGGGTCAGCGCGCCGCCGTGAATCCAGACCATCACCGGGCGGCGCTCGGCGGCGTTGCCCGCGGCGGTCCAGACATTCAGCCGCAAGCAGTCTTCGCTTTGCGGTTCGGGCTCGCGGTAGTAGATCGACTCCCTGGGGTAAGCTGGCTGCGGGCAGGCGGGGCCGAATTCGTCGCAGGGGCGAATGTCGTCCCACGGCTCGACCGGTTGCGGCGGTCGCCAACGGTTGGCGCCGGCCGTTGAGGCCGCGTAGGGAATGCCGCGAAAGACGCGCACGTTGCCGGCGCGGGCGGCAGCGCACTCGCGCACCAGCCCACTGTCGACGCGGACCACGCTACCGTCGTCGGCGCGGGCGGAGGTCGTAGCGATCAACAGCGCCGCAACCAGGAACACGGTGGCGCGATGCGTGGACATGAGTGGGCCTTTCGTTTTGATCTGTAGCCGGCCTCTGTGAGGCCGGTCTCGGTCCATGACCCTGTGGCTGTAACTATTCGTACCGCAGGGGATGCAACTCTCCTTGGTAAGGCCAATCGTCAACCATACGAACTAATCTCGCGCGAACCGGATTCGCACGAACGTAGTTCCATTTTTCCTCGTAGCTATCTTGGCTTCGCAGCACGTGATCGAAGAACTCCTCCTGCCAAAGTGGCATCGAAACGGCGTGTCGACGCCTGGCGTATTTGGCGGTCCATTCCTTCCATTTTCCGATCAACACTTGCAACGGCTGAGCCTCGCTGCGCGGCGAACAGAAGAAATGGCAATGATCAGGCATAAGCACATAACGCCCGATGATCCAGCCATATAGCGACTCTACGTTGCGCCACACCTCGCGGCAGATCCCGTGCATTGGCGCGTTGTTCAATACCGCACGCCGGTTGTGTGCGCAAGTAGTAATGAAGACTATTGGCTGGTCAGTCCAGACGCGGTCGAGCCGAGCAAGATGACTGTGGTTTGGCATTATCTCATTTCCGAACGACAGCAGTCCGGGGTCGGAGACCCCGGCTACAGTTCGCGGCTCTTGACTTATTTTGCCCCGCGACGCCGGGGGGCGTTCAAGCGGCGGCCCGAGGCCTCCGGGGGATCTTCGTCGGGCACCTTGAGCTCGGCGCGCAGCCGGCGCAACTCTTGGGTCAACTCGCTCTGCGCTTCGGCGTAGTCAGCCTGCCCGTACACGCTGGTCAGTTCGTGTGGATCTTTCTGGCGATCGAAGAGCTCCCAGTAATCGGTATCGGGACCATAGAACCGCACGAGCTTGAAGCGATCGGTCACCACGCCGTAGTGCGGCCGCACGTGGTGCGGCGTCGGGTACTCGTAGTAGTGATAGTAGAACGATTTGCGCCAATCGTCGGGCGTGTGCCCGGCCAGCACCGGCGCCAGGCTGCGACCCTGCATCTCGGCTGGCACCTGCACCCCGGCTACGTCGAGAAACGTCTCGGCGAAGTCGACGTTCGAGACCAGCTCGTCGCTGCGGCTGCCCGGTTTGGTCACGCCGGGCCAGCGCACCAGGCAAGGGGTGCGGAGCGATTCCTCGAAAATCCAGCGCTTGTCGAACCAACCGTGCTCGCCGAGATAGAAACCCTGGTCGGCGGCGTAGACGACGATCGTGTTATCGGCCAGGTCGTGCTCTGCGAGATACTCGAGGACGCGGCCGACACTTTCGTCGACCGCCTTGATGCAGCCGAGATAGTCGTGCATGTAGCGCTGATACTTCCAGCGCACCAGGTCGCGGCCCGCGAGGTTGGCCTCGCGGAACTTCTGGTTGCGCGGTTCGTAGTAGGCGTCCCAGGCGGCGCGCTGCTCGGGGGTGAGGTTGCCCGGCCCGACGAGCTTGACGTCGCGCGGGTTCATCGTCTTGTCGATCGTCATATCTTGATCGTGCTCGGCCAGGCCGCGGCCGGCATAGTCGTCGAAGAGCGTGGCGGGCTCGGGATAGACGCGGTCGCCGTCGTGCCCCAAGTGCCGAAGGGCCGGCGCCCACTCGCGATGGGGAGCTTTGTGCTGGCACATCAAGAGGAACGGCTTGTCGCGATCGCGCTCGTCGAGCCACGCCAGGCTGAGATCGGTGATGATGTCGGTCGTGTATCCTTCGTGCTTGACCTGCTGGCCGTTGTTGATCATCGGCGGGTTGTAGTAGACCCCTTGCCCGGGCAGGATGTGCCAGTAATCGAAACCAGTCGGATCGCTGACCAGGTGCCATTTGCCGACGATGGCGGTTTGATAGCCGGCCCCTTGCAGCAGTTTGGGAAAGGTGACCTGCGAGCTATCGAAGCGGCTGTTCGAGTTGTTGTAGAAGCCGTTGACGTGCGAGTACTTGCCGGTGAGGATCGTCGCCCGACTGGGGCCGCAAATCGAATTGGGGACCACGCAGCGGGTGAACAACATTCCTTCGGCGGCGATGCGGTCGATCTGCGGTGTTTCGATCAACTGGCGCGGGTCGCCGTAGGCGCTGATCGCCTGATAGGCGTGGTCGTCGGAAAAGATGAAGACGATGTTGGGGGGCTGCTTGGCCGCTGAATCCGGCGGATCGGCGGCGCTGGCCATGGCCGACGAGAGCATCGCGAATAGCAACATGGCGATGCCGAAGGACTGGCCCCGGCCTTGATTTCGTGAAGCAGCGTGGATCATCGTTCACCTTCTTGGTCGCTAAGAATGCTGAGGGCTGCCGGGTTTGAGTGTACCGCTGGTATCTGTCACGACACCGCTTTGCGCGCCCCCTCCGAGGCCACGGCCAGGCAAGCACGGATGTCGTCCAACGGGTTGTCGGGCTTTTCTTCGTACTCGAGCGCCAGGCAGGCGTCGGCCGGGTAGTTGACCTTCTTCAAGGCCTTGAAGACGCCGACCACGTCCAAGTGCCCTTGGCCGAGGATGACGCCGTGTGTTTGTCCTTTCTGTTCGGCGAAGTCCTTGAGATGGATGCCGAACAATCGCCCTTCGAGCAAATGAATCGCGCGGACCGGGTCCTCGGCCGAGCGGATGTAGTGCCCCAGGTCGGCACAGGCGCCGATGTTCGGATGCCGGCCTTTGACGGCGTTGAGCACGTCGACCACTTTGTCGTAGCGTGCGCCGGGTCCGTGGTTGTGAATGGCGATGCGGATGTCGTACTCGGCCACGAGCTTGTCGAGGCTGTCGAAGGCGTCTTCGTGCGGGTCGGCCGTGAGATTGCGGATGCCGGCCCGCTTGGCGAACTCGAACCAGCGACGGTTGGCTTCGTGGTCTTTGGTGAAAGGATTGACGCCGTGAGCCAGCGCCTGGATGCCGGCCGCTTTGAGGCGGGCTTGCATGGCGTCGATCTGCTCGGCGGACGACTTGCTCGGGAAGTGGGCGTCGAAGAGTTCCACGCTGTGCAGCCCGAGTTCTTTGACGTAGTCGAGCGCCTGCTCGACGCCGAAGCCGCGCAGCGAATAGGTTTGCATGCCCATCAGAAAGCCGCCGTACTTGCTGGTGTCGGGCTCGGCGGCGTGGGCGCGGCGCGAGCGCAGGGCGATGCCCGCGGCGGCAGCGGCGCCGGTGGCCAGAAACGTGCGGCGGGTGAAGTGATGCGGCATGGGAGCGGCTCCGGAAGGCGGATGAAGTTCGATTGTGTAGCGCCGACGATCATGATAGCCGGCGCGGCATTGCTTTGCGCCGGGCGCGGCGGAGCGATTTTCGCCGAGTCTACCGCGGAGCCGGGAAGTTTCGCGCCGCGTGATCGGCCGACGGATGATCCACCCGCGAGACGATCCCCTCGCGCGTCAGCCGCTCAGAGGCCCACGCCAGCTCGGGCGGATCGGCAGTCTCCTGCTCCCAGTGCGCGTACGTCGCTTCGTCGCACCAGTGCCGCAGGCGAGGCATCGCCCGCAGGTGCGCGCCATGATTGCGAAAGTCGCGCATCGCCTGCGCGCTTTGCCAGACGGTGATCGTCCAGTAGGTTGAGCGGGCGTCGCGGTAGATATGCGTGCCGTGATTGCCGGCGGCCCGCCGCGACTGCCTGAGCGACAGCAGTGTGTAGTAGAAAAAGGCGGGCAGAAAGCGCCACTTGCGGATCCGCAGCCGGGTCACGGAGACAAAGTACATCGCCTGGTCTCGGCCGTCGGGCCTACGCGATTCACCCCCAGCCGGGGTTGAGCTGGAGCGTGAACTGGTTCTGCGGATCGGTCTTGTAGGCGTCGAGCGACGGGGAGTACGCCTTGATCTGCACGGTCTGGCCGTCGGGCAGAAACTCGACCAACCGCAGGAAGCCTTCGCCCCCTTCCTTCTTCATCTGGTAATTGACCAGCAGCTCGTGCACGTCGTTGCCGGCCGGCGTGGCGGTCGTCAGGCGGCCGAGACCATCCTGCAGCACATGGCCGTTGAGGGTCATGAAGAAGTTGTCGTGTTTGGCGATCATCTTGTCCCAGAGCTGCTGACCGTCGTTGACCCCCCCCTCGAGCTTGGCCGTGCCGTACGAGTGCGGGTTCCAGGTCTGCTGCTTGCCGTATTTGACCCAGTCGTAGCGGGTGTCGTCGTAGTACATGTAGGCGTGGGTCGTGAGCAGCACCTTGTGATCGGGATGCGCGGCGACGACCTTTTCGGCCCATTCGACCGTGGCGTCGCGCGGGCCCCATTCGAGCGCCAGCACCAGCACTTTGTTGCCGCGGGCGGTGAACTTATGAAAGCTGTTGTCGAGGCGCGTCTCGTCGAGCAGCCCGCCCAGGGCTGGGCTCCGCCGCGCGTCGGCCAGCGGAAAATACTCGTTGAGGTAGGTGTCGCGCGTGGTGGCGTTGCCTCCCGGCCCGCAATCGTGATTGCCGTAGGCCAGCGAGTAAGGGACTTCGCCGCTTAAGGTGCGCATTGCTTTTTGCGCGACGGTCCACTGCTCGGGAGTGTTGCGGTTGGTGATATCCCCCAGGTGGACGACGAATTGAATGTCGTGCCGGGCTTTGTTCTTGGCGATCCACTCGGTCTGGCGATAGAAGTGATCGGGCCAGCGCTCGCAATAGACCTGGGTGTCGGGGAGCGCCGCGATGGTCCACGAACCTTCGACGAACGGCAGCGGCTCGGCGGCGTTTTCTTCGCCCGGCGCGCGCCGCAGCGGCGTGGTGTCGGCTGCCCGCAGCCAGCGCGAGGCCAGTCCGCTCCCCAGCCCAGCCAGGCCGCCCAAGGCCAGGCGGTTGATGTCACGCCGAGTAAAACGCGAGTCGCTCATCGATCACCCCCGTTTGGTTTGCTAGTGGTCGGTCTAATGCGCTGCGGCCGGCAGTTAACCTCCGCCCGGGTGGCCCGACTGCTGGCAGTCGGGTGGCGCAGCCACGAGAATCTATTCGTGCCGCGCGGCGGCGTCCGCCGCGTCGGTTTCAGAAGGCCTCTTATCGCTTCGCGACCCAGCCGGCAAGCGGCTGGGCCACCCAAGCACTACGCTGTATAAGTTACAAACCGGGTCTAGGAACTACCGCTAGAAGCCGCGCTATTTTCTCGCCCGCTTGTGCCGCAGCGGCGTCCAGGCGCCGTTTTCCTTGCTGCTGGCTACGCATTGCTGGATGAAGTACATCCCCTCGACGCCGTCGTTGACGTTCGGGTAGATCGTCGCCGTGCGCTCGAACTTTTCGCCGCTGGCGCGGGCGACCATGGCGTCGTAAGCGAAGCGATAGATGTTGGCGAACGCCTCGAAGAACGCCTCGGGGTGGCCCGCCGGCAAACGGCAACTGGCCTTGGCCGTTTCGTGCAGCCAGGGGACATTCGGGTCGCGCGTGTACATGGCGTGCGGCTGACCGTTGCGGCGGAACCAGAGGACGTTCGGCTCCTCTTGCCGCCACTGGATGGCCCCCTTGGTGCCGTCGACTTCGATCGAGATGTCGTTTTCGCGACCGTGGCTGATCTGCGACGCGGTGACCGTCCCCAGCGCGCCGTTCTCGAAACGCACGACTGCATGGCCATAGTCGTCGAGCTGGCGACCCGACTCGAACGTCTTCAGATGGCAGCTCACGTCGACGGGCAATAGCCCCGAAATGTAGCGCCCCAGGTTATAGGCATGCGTGCCAATGTCGCCGAAGCAGCCGGCGGCGCCGCTGCGGGCTGGGTCGGTCCGCCAGGCGGCCTGTTTCTGATCGTCCTTCTCGATGCGGTTGCGGAGCCAGCCCTGGATGTAGTTGGCGCGAATTGCCTGCACTTCGCCCAGCTCGCCCGCCTGCACCATTTCGCGAGCCTGCCGCACCAGCGGATAGCCGGTGTAGTTGTGCGTGACGGCGAAGACCACGCCCGAGCGATCGACGGCGTCGGCCAGCTCTTCGGCCTGCTTGAGGTCGAAGGTCATCGGCTTGTCGCAGAGGACGTTGAAGCCGGCTTCGACGGCCGCCTTGGCGATCTCGTAATGCGTGTGGTTGGGCGTGGCGACCGTGACGAAGTCGATACGTTCGGCCGCGGGGAGCGTCTTTTCGCCGTCGATCAGCTCGCGATACGAGCCATAGGCCCGCGCGGCCGGAATGTCGTAGTCGGGGGCCGAAGCCTTGGCCTTGGCCGGATCGCTCGACAGGGCGCCGGCCACGAGCGCTGCGCGGTTGTCGAGGACGGCGGCCGTGGCATGCACGCGGCCGATAAAAGCTCCCTGGCCGCCGCCGACCAGGGCCATGCGAAGTTTGCGTCCCAATTGTCCGTTGGTGGGCATGCGTGCGAGACTCCCTCGAAGGGCGGATTATTGACGGGTTTGCGGTTACTTTTAGCACATGCCTTGGCCGCTCGCCATCGGCCGTGATGCGCGTGCCAGCGCTGGGTGTGCGTGTTCGTCAGCCAGCGGAAGAAGTCGGTCACCTGGCTGGCTTGTCGTTGCGCTGGCCAGACGACAAAAGCCAGTGCGTGGGCATGATCACATAGCCCAAGATGCGTAGCGGCACGCGTTGGTGGGCTTCGGCGAGCACCTGCTCGAAGGCTTGGTAATCGGCCGGCTTCTTGAACAATCGCAAACGGCCGTTGGCGCGATTGAGCACGTGATAGGCGTAACCGCCGACGATGGAGCGCGCGCGACGTGGCATGTGCGTGAAGCTAGCCTGGGCCGCGCCATGCGTCAACGAAAATGATCCCCGTCCCCTTTAATTGACTCGGTATTGGTGAAGGCGGCGGAATCGGCGAGACTAGTGGCAGGCCGGAGGACCGGCTGTCGAACCATCAGGGAGAATCGGGCATGGACGCCACCGCCATTCGTCGCTTGAAACCGAAGTTGCTCAGCTACCTCCAGGAGTACCGCGATTGCTTTGGTCGCTCGGACACGCGCGGGCACTTGAAGACCTACGTCGAAGGTCAGTTGT
>JBFXAH010000053.1:0-6837 GCA_050184475.1 Pirellulales bacterium
CCGACGGTCGGTGGTGCGGCGAACCACCGATGGAGCCTACTGTCGGTGGTCAGATCCCTGTTCCGAGGAGGCCCATTCCTCCGCTCAAAAAAACCTCGCTAGCGGTCAGAATTTAGGAGGGGGCACAGCCGCTTCACTGAATGGCAATCCGCTGGGCCTCCTACAAGTAGTAGGCGGTGGGTTGGGATTTCGAAGTGGCAAAGGTGCGGGGCGGCAGACCTTTGCAACGGGCGGCGAATGGTACGAATACTTCTCGGGCAAGTACGGTCGTCAGAACGTTGACTGGGTAAGTGGTTCTGGTAGAACTATCACTTGGCCAAGCGAACTCCCGATACCGGGCAATTCACCGATGTATCGAGTTGTTCCACCCTCGCGTTCCTCGGGCTTTGTCAGAGAACTGAGCAGCGTTGCTGGCCCGCGTCCTCCGGGAGCGATTGGCCATCATGTTCAACCTTTGGGTTTGAATGGGGCCGACAGTGGTATTACGAATGGTTCATGGGAGTTCAACCCGTTTCACCAAAACGGGCACAACTTAATCAACAGGCAGGTGAATCAGCTTCCATATGGTACACAGATTATGATAAAAGCCGGAGGCGGATGATGCAACTTGAACCGACGCACATCGCTCGCTTGGAAGCATCCATCGAACAAGGCAGTTCGTTATTGGACGCTTTGCCAAAGGTGATCGGGGATTCCGAGGCTTGTAGCGGGCTTTGGCGCTTCTATTCCGAATCATGGCCGGCTGGCGGTATCCAAGAATGGAATTCGGGTAGTCGCTGGAAACACCATTGGGAGGCATTTCTTCCACCAGGTGCCTTTGCATTCGGTGAAGATGTTTTTGGAAATCAACTGATCGTCGTGCCAGGTGAAGATGATGTTCTGATGTGGAACCACGAGAACGGCGAAAGCACGGACCTTTATCTCGATCCGGTGAATCTTCTGAAAACGGCTCTGAATGACGGGATCGACTGGATTGACTTATATGGTGATGGCTCATTAGCAGTTGCGAAGCGGTTCGGTCATGTTGCAAGAGAATCACACTTGCATTGGACGACGCCTTTGATTTTGGGTGGAGTCGTCAACGATTCCAACATCTCTGTCGTCGAACGAGAATTGCACCTCGTCGGTCATGCCAATTTGTGGTCACAAATCCGTGACTTGCCACCCGGAACGGCGATAACGCCGATGTAACCACACCGCCCCACTTCCTATGTGCACAAAATCAATGTCCCCGAGTTTTCGCCGCGAGCGGCCGCGGTTGCTGACGAAGCTTCGGGCATTCGCGTGCCTCACAGGGCCGGCTGACCTGCTCCCCGAGTTTTTCTCCAGGTGTAGTTTGAGTCCTGGTGCCAACTCGGCGGTGGCGATGAGCGACCACAGCCGCGACTGATTCGCCGCCGCGGCGTCGTGGCCGGCGAAGAGCCAGTTTTTGCGGCCGATCGCCACGCGGTTCAGGGCCCGCTCGGCGGCGTTGTTGTCGATGGCGAGGTAACCCTGTGTCGTGTACGTGACGAGTGCGGCCCATTGGTTCTTGGCATAGCCGATCGCCGCGGCCATTGGGCTGCGGGGCAAGACGACCTCGGCTTCGGTCTCGAGCCAATCTTTAATCTTCGCGAGCACGGGCAGGCTCCGCTCTCGGCGCAGCGCCAGCCGCACGTCGTCGTCAGCTCCTTTCGCCTCGCGCTCGATCGCGTACAACTCGCCGACCAGCGCCAGCATCTGCGCGGCGCGCTTACCGTCCGAATCCTGCGCATCGTAGAACTTCATAGCCGTTCGGCGAACTGCAACTTGCCTGCGTTGCTAGGCTGAGTGGGGTGGAGGCCTCATTCAGGAGAGCGGCGATGGCGCGGCGCGGGCGAGATGTGGCGAATGTGCTTCAAGACCTTGAAGCTAGCCGGAAAGTATTCGAGCTGTTCGCTCACTTCCGCGCCGATCCGCTGTCGCTCGCACCCACAGGCCGGGCAGGCCTTGTCGTCGAGGTCGTGCTCGATCTCAATCCGTTCCAGGCCCTCGGGCAGTTGCTGGCGGCCGTGGTTATGACGGTTCTTGATGCGACGAGTCGCGAGCGCTTCGCCCGACTCGGCTGCGATGCTTGCTTCATCCAGCGGCAACTGCTCGATCATCTGGCCGAAGAACAACAGTTGTCGCGGGTCGAACGTTTCGCTCCGGGGGCCATAGTAGCGCCGCAGGATGGCCAGCACGGCGGCTTTCACCGCGGCGTCGATGGCCGCTTGCCGTTCGGCTTGCAGTTGCTCGATCTGCTGGGCCGCTTCCTCTTTGATCTGCGCGAGAAGTGCTTCATACTTCACCTCGCGCTGACGATGCTCGACGAGCAAGCACTTCAAGAGCGCCGGATCATCCGGCAGCGTGGCAGTGCCTAGAAGAATTGCGTCGATCGAGTGAGAGGCGTGCTCATCGCCTCGTTATACTGCGCGGCGGCGGCGACGGTTTCAGGTGTGCAAAATCGCGCGTCAGCCAGCGCGGCGTTCGGCGATCTCCAGTCCCGAGAGCAGTCGCAACAACTGCGGGGCCGTGATCTCGAGCGCCACCTCGCCCGAGCGGGGCCAGCGGAACTCGCCCTGCTCGAGCCGCTTGTAATAAATCACCAGCCCCTCGGTGTCCCACCAAAGCACTTTCACCCGGTGCCCGCCGCGGTTGCGGAACACGAACAGGTTGCCCGAGAGCGGATCGGCTTTCAGAAACGACCGCACGACTTCGGCCAGGCCGTCAAAGCTCTTGCGCATGTCGACCGGCGTGGTGGCCACCCAGACTTGCACGCCCGCCAGCTTGCCGGCAATCATCGGCGCGCCTCCTGCAGGGCTCGCACCAATTCGGCAATCCGCATCGCCGGGTGTCATTCGGCGCTTGAAAACCAGCCACTTATCGGCGCTTCAAAACCAGCCAGCCTTTGAAGTGTGATCTTCCTCTTGGTTGATACGATTATCAAGTTGCGCGCCAGCGCAGGGTCCGCTTACGCTGGGTTTGCGGCGGGTTCCGCCGTCGTGTTCGTCGGCTTGCGTGGCGGTTTGGCGGACGAAGCCGCGCGAGCCGTGTCGTTCGCAAGCGTCGTTTCGCCGAGTTCACCATCCGCTGCGCCGGGAGCTGATATCGGCGCTTTGGCTAGTTTTGCCTCGGCCGCCGGCGGGCAAGGGTTGCAAGGCCGCGCGCTCAACTTCCAAGAAGACGCGGCCGACGTGGCGCTTCGTCGTGCCATGAATCCGCGTGTCGGCCACGCCGGCTTCCCATTCGCGAAGATGCTGATTCTGTGCTTCCAGGCTCGGGAACGTGCGCCCCCGCAGGGCGTTCTCTTGCACGTAGTCGATGCCCCGCTCGACCTTTCCCTTGTGCCGCGGCGTATAAGGCTTCGTGGGCAGGATGACCGTGCCATAGTGGGCGGCGAAAGCCGCCACTCTGGGCACCAGCTCCGGATCGAACCAGTCGGGGTGCTTGACCGCCGCTTTGAGGTTATCGATCACCAAGGTCTGTGGCACGCCGCCGAAATGGTGGAACGCGTTCTCCAGGCAGCGCAGGAAGTCGTCGGTCGTCTGGCGATAGGTGACTTCGCTGTAGGCCTTGCGCGAGTGCGACAGCACGATGCGAAAGACGTGGGTGCGGCGGCGCTTGCCATCGGCGCCCACGATCGGCGCGCCGCTGCCGAAATCGACTTGGGCTTCTTGGCCCGCTGCGCTCTCCAGGCGCCGGAACGGCAGCGGCCTAGTCCAGCCGAGCCGCCGCAGGAACCGCCGCACGCTGTCGTAGCTAACTGCGGCGCCGTGCTCGGTCACCAGGTCGTGGTGGATGCGCCGGGCCGAAAGACCCTGCGCTTGCTTGGCCTCGATCAGTTCGCGCCAGCCAGCGCAATCGCTTCCTCGGCCGGCCGCTGAGATCGGCGCTTTGGCGGGATCAGAAAGCGCCGCTGCGCCGGGGCCGAGAATCGGCGCAATGGCTGGGTTTGGATCAGCCTGGACCGTTGGCGCCGATTCTCGCGACAGCCGCACGTACCGCGAGACCGTCTCACGGTTGACCTGCAGCTCCGCGGCGATGCGGCGCTGGGACCAACGCAACGAATGTAGGTGCAGAATGGATTGCACGGTCGCCATCTTGAGTTGATTCGCCATCGAGGCCTCCCGCGGCGATATGCCGCTGGAAGGCTCCTAGGCCGAATCCCTGGTTACTCAAGCTGGCTGGTTTTCACGCGCCGATCGCTGGCTGGGTTTGAGCGCCTACTGACAGCCGGGGTCGCCTCCGGCAGCCGCAACACCGGGCCGCCGGCCAGCTCGATCGTGATGGACGAATCGCGCGCTGGCAGATCCATCACTCGCACGGGCAGGAATTCGCGCGCCGGTCGCCGCGGCCTGGTTGGTTTCGGACGCTGACGGTCGCGCTGGGAGACTGTGCGTCGCCAAGCGTAAAACGAAGGCTGGCTCAGCTTCTCACGCCGGCAGAACGCGGCGACCGAGAGACCGCTGGCAGCCTGACTCGCCAGCACGCCGCGCCAAAAAGATTCCCGCTCCGCATCGCGCCGCCTGCTGGCCATCGACCACCTCCTGAAATGAGATGGCCCCAGCTTGCCCGGCGCGGCCAAAAGAAACTAGCTGTGGTCTGCGGACTTTCAATTACCCACAACTTTTCGCATAGGTTCATTTTTGTGTCGAGGCTATTCTGCGTCCGGAGTGCAGGCTTTGCTTGCTGACATCATGAGCTTTCGGAGACCGCTGACATGGAAGTCTGGGTCGAACGAGAGATTAAGGAGTGTGAGTTTCCCGACGAGCGATTGAAAGCGCGGTTCGGCAAAGTGCTTGCCCAGCTAGGCGAGAAGATCGGCTCGGCGCTGCCCGTGGCCTGTCAGGACTGGGCCGCCACGAAAGCAGCCTATCGATTCTTTGATAACCCTCGCGTCGACGAAAGCATCATCCTCGCGGGGCACTTCGCAGCGGCGAAGTCGCGCATTTCGGCCGCCAAGGGCCCGATTCTCATTCTGCACGACACGACGGAGTTCAGCTTTCAGCGCGAGCAGCCCGAAGCGATCGGGAAGACTCGCATTCTGCCGAGTTGTCGCATTGGCCAGCGACCGATTACCAAGTGCGGGCTGCTGCTGCACTCGAGTCTCGCGATCACGACGGCAGGCAAGCCGTTGGGACTGACCGCTGTCAAGTTCTGGACCCGCAAGAAGTTCAAGGGGACCAACGCCCTGAAGGGCCGCAGCAAGGAGGGTGGCAAGCACTCGGTGAACAGCACGCGGATTCCGATCGAAGAGAAAGAAAGCGTTCGCTGGCTGGAGAATCTTGAGCAGTCGATGCAGCTTGCAAATCCGGATCGCTGCGTCCACATTGGCGACCGCGAAAGCGACATCTATGAATTGTTCTGCCTAGCCGCAGAGAAAAACACACATTTCCTGGTGCGGACGTGCGTCGATCGGTTGGCCGGCACGGGAGAGACCACGATCGCCCGAAAGATGAAACGCGAGCCCATTCGAGGCAGCTTTCAGGTGGAAATCTTGGACGCCAAGCGGCGGCCGATTGAGGTCACTTTGCAACTGCGGTACAGCCGGATGACGGTGCATCCGCCCATTGGCAAGCACAAGAAATACCCGCCGCTGTCGCTGACCGTGATTCACGCCTGGGAGCGGGGTGAGCCGGAAGGGCGCAAGCCGATCTCTTGGAAGCTGCTCACCAATCTGCCGGTGGAAGGCCTGGATTCGGCCGTTGAGAAGGTGGAGTGGTACTCGCAGCGGTGGAAGATTGAGACGTTTCACAAAGTGCTCAAGTCAGGCTGTCGCACGGAAGACGCCAAGCTCCGCACCGCAGAGCGGCTCACCAACCTGATCGCCGTGTTCTGCATCATCGCCTGGCGGGTGTTCTGGCTGACGATGGTCAATCGCACCAATCCGAAGACGCCCGCCGACGCGGTCTTTACAAAGACAGAGATCGCGATCCTCAACCACCTCGCTGGCGATCCGGACCAGCCCGCTCCGAAAAACATATCGCACTACCTCCGGGTCGTCGCCAAACTTGGCGGCTACCTCGACCGCAAAAGCGACGGACCGCCGGGAAACACGGTTCTTTGGCGTGGCCTGTCGAGACTTGTCGACATTCACCTGGGAGTTGAGCTGGGCAGAAAAGTTGTGGGTAATTGAAAGGTCTGCGGAACGGACACAGTGTTCCTAGCTCGCGCAAGAGCGCTTCGGATGGCCGACGTTACTTCCGCCGCGGCGGCTATCACGTGTCACCTGTAGAAAGCGGTCTAAATCTCGATCCGCTCGAGACCCTCGGACGTTGTTGCCGACCGTGCCTGTCGCGGGATTTGAACCCGAGGCCGACTCCGCATCAAGCAATTGCAGCACTTGCGATTACGCCGATTGCGACATGTGCCGCGCTGCACTGGCGCTGCAGAATTGGTGCCCTCAGTGGCTTGAGGTGGCGTTCGATGACCCTGGTCCGCAACGTATCGTCGATTCGTGGGATGTACTGCCGCTGTCGATCAGGGCGCCGATCACGCTTCCAAGTCTAAGCAGCGAGCGCGAAATCGTCTTTCACAAACTTGTGCAAACTCCTGCGAGCGTAAATGGCTAGTAGAAAGCGCGATGCGACGCCGAGCTGCGGGTTCGAATCTCGCCGCCTCCACTTCTTGCCGCTCGCGTCACTTCGTGCCACGGACTGACTGGCCCCGTCACAAAGCCCAGCTTTGCTGGGCCGAAGTAGTCAGCACCGCTGAAATGCCCCCAATTGTTGTGCCAGGGGTTATGAGAGTAGGGGTTGGGGAATAGGTTCCGCAGTGTGCTGCTGGAGTGAGGGCGTAGCCCGAACGGAAGCAGCACACTGCGACGCGAACTGCGAG
>JBFXAH010000054.1:0-5991 GCA_050184475.1 Pirellulales bacterium
CCGTACACGTCGTGCTCAATTGCCCGGGCTTGTTCTGCAGCGGCGATGGCCTCGGGAAGTTTGCCCGCTTGCTCGAGTTGGCGCGCCCGCGCCAGGCATTGAACCCGCTCGTTGAGTCGGGCCTGTTTAGCGCTATCGTCCTGCGAAGCAGACTGGGGCTCGTCGGGCGAGTCGGTCGCGCAGGCCAAACACAAGCTAGTCGCCAAGGCCAGGATCAGCCTTGACGGCTCAGATTTGCGCATTGCGGGCAGTCGCGTTGATTGAACTCCCATGCTTCAACCCTGGCATGCTCATGCCGAATTCATCTTCGATCGCACCTTGCTAGGGAGCGTGCTCTGCCCCAGGCTGTGCCCCGTCGGTAGCGTCCGGCGCCGCCGGTTCCGTCCGCACGAAGAACGCCGCCAGCGGCCGCACACCGGCCGGCAGGCGTGATTCGATCTGCTGCAAGTACGCATTTGTTGTGTGGCCGTCGACCTCCGCACCGGGTGATCGCCAGGCACTTTCGGCCGCATCAACCGATGGCGTGCAGATCATCCCGGGAAAATTCTTCGGCGGCAAAGGCCAATCCTGCGGGGACAAGGTTTGGATCTGGCTAACCAGCCAATCGCCGTCGGCCTCAATTACGTTCGCCTGGGTTGGATCGGCAACCAACACCAGCACCACGTCGTGTACTCCCGGTGTCGACGATGGCATAACGGTTATGAGCTTTTCATTGACACCCGATCCGGGATAGGCGACCGTTCGTCCCGATCCCGACGCGACCAGGTGCAGGTTGACCCGGGTGGTTGCGTCGGTTCTCGGCGACGCCGCGGGATCGTCGATCCACACCACGGCCCAACTGGTCGGCTGGTTGAGAAGCCCATCGAGGCGAAAGCCGGCCGGACCGCCGAACGTGCGGATCGAAGCGGGTTTCTGTCGAAATCCCCCTTCGATCACGACGTTGACCGGATCGTACGGCAGGTTCTTGTCAGTCGGATCCTCCGCTGTCAACAATTCGAGACGCTCCCAGTCGAGCAAACTCGCAGTGTTGGGTGGCCAAAAGTACCTCGCGGTGAATGCCAGCAACACCGCGCACATCGCCACGCTCATTGGCAATAGCACACGTCGTCGCGATTCTCCTTGCGTAACTCGAGGCGTGGACTCGCCGGCCAGGATCGCCTCGAGCTCGTCGGCCAACTCGCGCGCTGTTGCGTAGCGCAGCGCCGGATCTTTTTGCAGCAATCTAGTTATTACCGACTGCACGCTGCCGGGAACATCGTGTCGCAACGTGGCCAGAAGTGGCGGCGGCTCCGACCCGTGCGCCTGGACCTTGGCCAATTTCGACTTGTGATGACCAAAGGGGGCTCGTCCGGCCAGCATCTGATAGAACGTGCAACCCAGGCTGTACAGATCGCTGCGGGCGTCGGCTGTGGCGGCATCGCGGGCTTGCTCGGGGGCCATGTAATCGAAGGTGCCTAGCGCCACGTTGGCTGCGGTGCGCCCGTCGTCGGCGTCGCCAGAGTGCGACCGCGCGAGCCCCCAGTCGAGCAGCTTGATCGTGCCATCGCCGGCCAGAATCATATTGCTCGGCTTGATATCGCGATGCACGAGCCCCGCCTGGTGCGCGTGTTCCAGCCCGACGGCCGCCTGGCGAATCCACTCCGTCACTTCGCGCCAGGGGACCGGATCTCGGGCTTGCAGAATCGTCGCCAAGTCGGCTCCAGGCACATATTCGGTCACGAGATAGATGTGTCCGCGATGCACGCCGGCATCGAGCGTGCCCACGATGTGTTGATGGCTGCTGATCCGTGCCTGCATCGCGATGCTCTTGCGAAACCGGCCAATCGACGATTCGTCCGCGGCTTGGTCGCCGAGCAGTACTTTGACGGCCACTTCGCGCTCGAGGACTTCGTGCCAGGCGACGTAGACCTCTCCCATGCCGCCAGCCCCGAGCCGGTCGAGAATCCGCAACTTGCCGTCGAGCAATTCGCCGGGCAACAACGTGGGCTGGTCGCTGGCCAGAGCCGGCGCTACATTTGCAGGCGTTGGCGGCTGCCAGGCATGCGTCGTGTCGACCGAGGCGCCATCCTCTTCCAACGATGACGCGTCGCGCAATAGATCAATGATACGCAGCTCCTCGCCGAGCGACCTATCGCCGCCGCGAGCACGCAACCAATCTTCCGGCGCGATCGCCGCGCCCTGCGAGCGCGCGGTGCAATAGGCCTCGACGAGCTCGATTGCTTCCTGGGAATCGGCACGCTCGTCCCGCGCCTGCCGGCCGTCTTCATGCTCGGCGGTCATCGTCGACCTCCAGTTCGTTGCAACCAGTCTTCGGAACTTTGCAACAACGCGCGGGCGGCGTGCGGAGTGAGGTTCCACTGGGCGGCGATTTGCGCGATCGACCAATTCCGCAAACGAGCAGCGCATAACACGCGGCGATAGTGCGGCGGCATTTGCGAACGCTCGATCGCCCCTAACATGGGCAACCCTTCGCGCAGCCGGACCAGCGTGCGATGCGCTTGTTGGCGCAGATTTGCCGCCGTGGTTTGCCGTTCGACCGCAAGCGCCGCGTAATCGCGCTTCTGGACAAAATGGGCGACGATCAGACTGCGGTCCGCTTCGTCGAGCTCGGCCAAACCGGCGCGCAACAGCGCCGCGGCGTCGCTGCGCGCCAACCGCGTGAGAACCGACGAGCCGTCGTCGGCCAGCATGAGCTGGCCCGCAGAATCATCAGGTAGTGCCTGGGCCACCTTGGCAAGCGTGCCACCTGGGCGAACCAGACTACGAAACTTGTTGAGGAGAATCGTCGACAGCCAGGCCCGAAAGGCGGCGCCGCGTCCGCCACGAAACCTGGGGAGATTCTGAGCTGCCGCCGCCAGACAATCTTGGGCGAGATCCGACGGATCAATCGCCGCCGGGCTGCGACCTGCCAGTAGCTGCGCGGCCTTGCGCCGCAGCCAGGAACGATTCTCGTCGAGTAGCTTGCCAGCCGCCGCCTGGTCGCCTTGACGTGCCTGTTCGATCCGGCCGGCGAACGAGCTCGCCGGATCGCCACGTACCGGGTCGCCAGTCGACATGTGTTCGACGCCCGCTGGCTGCGTCATCGCTTGCCCCTTCGGTTCAATCGTCGACCAAACCAGATTCATCTTCCGCCTGTCGTGCGGCGAAGTCCAGCCAATTTGACGTGAAAAAATTCCCGCGAAATTTCTGTCACGCGCCCGCACGGTGCGCATCTCTCAGCTTGTAGGGCACAACGACAGCGGGTCGGCCTTCCGCAGGGAATCGCGGATGGCCGTCCGCGTCAGTCGGGCCAGGCGGGTAGAGCGGCCAGCTAGTTGCCTCGGACCAGGCACCGCGCGCGGCCGCGGCCAGACGCAACCGGGGCTGTTGGCGTCTGGCGGGGCAGGACTACCCGCCTGGCAGCCCGCTCGATTCGGCAAACGGAATCAGGCCCTCCCCGTGCAGAACCCATTTCGAACTCTTTCGCGGAGAGCCGCGCGAGATTGTCGACAGAGAGCCGGCTCAACGAAGTTCGCGTCTCGACCGGGGTCCGGTCCCCGGCTACGAGCAGCGGCTCTCGAGTTAACGCCTGACCCAGGCTCGGCCAGTCGTCGCTGAGGGGCCCCTACATGAAGAAAGCATCTGGCCCGGGGGCTGGAATCGCGCCTCTATATAAGGAGGGCGCCGGCTGCAGGACCGGAAAGAGGCCCCCACCCGGTCGGCGGAAGGCAGGATCGGCCAGCCGGATCCCGTTTTGACCGTTGGACGACGTTCCCCTGGCCCTTCAGCCGGTGTGCAACAATAGCGCCACTTGCCTGCTACACCAAGACTTACGCCTTTGAGTGCCCGATGCGGAACATCTATCGTCCCTTGTTGCTGTTGATCGCCGGCGCCACCCAAAAGGAACTCGCCCGGCACGTTCGTTATCTCAAGATCGAGAACCAGATCTTGCGCGGCAAGCTGGGCCAGGTGGTCCGAGTCTCCCCGCAGGAGCGCAACCGGCTGATTCGCTACGCGGCCAAGCTGGGCGGCGCGCTCAACCAGCTCTGTACCATCGTCCATCCCGACACCTTGAGACGCTGGATTCGTGAATCCCGCGTCAAGCGCAAGCTGGCCAAGGCGAAAGGGGGCCGCCGCCGAACCAAAGATCAGATCCGCCGGCTGATCCTCAAGCTGGCCAAGGAGAACAACTGGGGTTACACCCGCATCCTCGGTGAGCTCAAGAAGCTGGGAATCACCTCCGTTTCCCGCAACACTGTCAAGAACATCTTGAAGGAGAACGGCTTTGATCCCGGTCCCAAACGGGGTGTCGGCACCTGGGACGAGTTCTTGAAGCTGCACGCGGCCACGCTCTGGCAGTGCGACTACTTCTCCAAGAAAGTTCTGACCATCAAAGGGTTTCGCGACGCCTTCGTGCTGGTGTTTTTGCATGTCGGCACCCGACGCGCCTTCGTCACGCCAGCCAGTTTCAACCCGAATCGCGAGTGGGCCGAACAGCAGGCCAAAGCCTTTGTCGCACACATCAAGCAGACTGGCCTCTCCGCGGAGATCGTGATGCGCGACCGGGACGGCAAGTTCACGTCCCCCTTTGACGAAACACTCAAAGCCGCGGGTCTCAAGATCCGTAAGTCCGCGCCTCGATCGCCCAACATCCAGGCCTTCGTGGAGCGGTTCATCCAGACCTTGCAGCAAGAATGCCTCGATTACTTCATCCCCATCGGGCGGCAGCATCTCGATCATCTCGCGGCGGAGGCGATGATCCATTATCACGACGAACGTCCCCACCAGTCGCTCGACAACGGGCTGCTCGCGCCGCTGCCGAAGCCAAAGTCTCGGCGGAAGGCCAAAGCCAAACCGCCCGACGAAACGACCATAGCCCTCTCCGAGGTCCGCTGCAAGCAGCGGCTCGGCGGCTTGCTCAAGCACTACTACCGCCAGGCGGCGTAGTCACTCTCGCACTTCTGCATCGCGTCTGCGGCGATGCTGCGCGCTCGCGCCGGAAACAGCATCACCGCCTGCGCCACAATTAGCAAAAAATGCCCTGACGACGCACGTGAGTTCGCAGCGCTCGCGGCTTTTGGCGCTCCCTTGTCCATTTCGCCCGCCGCTGTGTCACCAGAATTCCGCCGACATTGATTTTGCACAGGGCGGGGACACGACGCGCGTTTGTTACATCGGCCAGTTTCAACCCCAACCGCGAGTGGGCCGAGCAGCAGGCTCAGGCTTTTGTCGCGCACGTCAAGCAGACTGGCATTGCCACCAAGATGGTCATGCGCGACCGGGACGGCAAGTACACGGCGCCGTTCGATGCAGCTCTCCAGGCCGCCGGCCTCAAGGTCCGTAAGTCCGCGCCGCAATCTCCCAATACCCAAGCCTTCGTCGAGCGGTTCATCCAGACCTTGCAGCACGAGTGCCTCGACAACTTTATCCCCATCGGGCTGACGCATCTCGATCATCTCGTGGCCGAAACGCTGGCACATTATCATGAGGAACGTCCTCATCAGTCTCTCGACAACGGGCTGCTCGCGCCGCCGCCCAACTCGAAGACTCGACGAAAGGCAAAAGCCAAGCCCAAGCCGCCTGTCGCATCGACCATAGCCCTGTCCGAAGTCCGCTGCAAGCGGAGACTCGGCGGGTTGCTCAAGCACTACTACCGACAAGCGGCGTAGTCACTCTCGCTCTTCTGCATCGCGTCTGCGGCGATGTTGCGCGCTCGCGCCGCTAAAACTCCCGTTTCGCGGTTCCGCGACGCTTCGTCGTCATCACCTCGAGCGTTCCCTTGCCATCTTCGATCGCTAAAACCACCGCCGCTCGAGGCCGACGCACTGCCGACATTGAATTTGCACAGGGCGAGTAGTAGTGCCGCGCCGAGAGCGGCGAAGACTGGCTGCGCAGCACTCGGCGAACAACTTCGCCGATGCTGCGCGCCCCTGTCGCACAAACTGTCGTTTCGCGGTTCCGCGACGCTTCGTCAGCATTTCCGGCAGCATTCCCTGGCCATCTTCGCTCGCC
>JBFXAH010000055.1:0-4007 GCA_050184475.1 Pirellulales bacterium
GTTGCTCGACCACTGGCCGAGCGCCGCGCCGAGTCCACCCGGGGGTGTAGCTCAGTTGGTTAGAGCGCTAGCCTGTCACGCTAGAGGCCGAGGGTTCGAGTCCCTTCACCCTCGCTACGATTGAATCCCACGGTAATTACGGGAATTCGTGAACGCAAGCCTGGAAACACGCTCGGCAGGTCGCCGGGAAACCGGGGCGGCTTGAACGCTTGAACGCGGTGGTGCCGCTTCTCAACGGCCTGCCGAGCTTTTGTGATTGAAACACTAGCGAGAGTGAGTATAGTAAAGGGCCCGTACTGATGGCAATGGGATTGGACATGCTAGCCACGTCTGAAGTTGCAACCGTGCTCGGTGTCAGCGAAGGTCGCGTGCGACAACTCGTCGTATCCGGCCGCCTAAAACCGGCCGGACGCCTGGGAGTAAACCTGCTGTTTCGTCGCAGGGATGTTGACGCATTCTCGCGAAAGAAGCGGGTGCCGGGACGTCCGCGAAAAAAATCTCCCGCACGTACTTGAAAACTATAGCTCAGACGCTATAGTTACGGCCGTTGTCGAGGTTCCGGCGTGAGAACCGCCCTCGACAGAAAACCACCGCGTCTCTCAGTCCCGATTCTTCGGGACGACCGGACGCCAAAGGACTGAGCGTTTGAAGTTTCCCGTTGCTATACACCTAGGCCACGAGTCCCGGCTTGTCCGGGATTGCCGAGTCATGCATGCGGTTGCGGGTCCGTGAGATAAGCAACCGCCTAGAGCGTCCGTCGAAGTGCAGCGAGCGCCACCCGTGGGGAACGCAGCTCTTTGGACGTGCTCATTTGTCCGCTCACGGGGCAGTGGCCGCTACGCGAGAGTCGCACGCATCACGGGCCCTGCGTGCGGCGTTTTTCAAAAGGAGCCTGCAATGGCCGACGAAGCCGCCCCTGTGAAAGAGTCGATGGACGATCGCTACCAGTGGCTTTGGGACAAGGCGAAAGCAGCCGTAGAGGCCAGCCCCAGTCCAGAAGCCGTCGATACCGCGTTGCGCCTGCTCGACTCGTGGCGCCGACAAGCTGGTTGAAAGCATCGACCGAGCAGTGGAACGCGCGGACGCACGTGCCTGATTTTCGGACTGCCGTGGAGAAGCCTGGTATCTCACGTGGCTCATAACCACGAGGTCGCTGGTTCGAATCCAGCCGGCAGCACTTGTGACGTTGTCGCGTAGCGCAGAGCTGCGCCGGGCAGCACCGGCCCCGATGGCCTGGAGAAGATCGACGGAAGAGCCGACGCGGAAAGGCGCCTGGAAGCGGCGGCAAGAGGAGTCCTGGGCGTCCGTGAAATGCGGACCGACGTCACATCGCAAAAGAGGGACGGCCATGTACGAGTTCAAAACAGTCCGCGATTCGCGGGTCGTGTTGACAATCGCCACCGCCGCCGATGTTTTCCGCAGCCGGCTGTACGTCAACAACGGCCAGACCAAAACGCTGCTGGCCGCGACGCATCGCACGGAGCGAGGGGCGCGGAAGTGGGCCACAAGGATTCTCGATTTCTCGTCGGTGGGAACCTAGAGCCATGCTCAAACTTTTCAAACGACGGCATCTTCCGGGATCGCCGCGCGACGCCGTCGCGCGGCGGCTCGACGCCGCCAACGACCGCGGCTTCGACGCCCTGTGGCACTCGCTGCCCCGCGCCGAACGCCGCACCATGGACCCCAACACCGCTCGTATCTTTTACGCCCTGGGATTCGCTGACGGCATCGTGTACGCGATCGAGGACAAGACGGTCTCGGAATGTGCATTGAGGGTCAAGTGAAATCGGAAGCCGCTATCTCGGAACGAGTGAAGCTGCTGCGCCGGCACGCCGCCCAGTCCCGCCGGGCTGGCGACCAGCGGTCCGCCGAGTTCTGCACGACGTTCGCCGCCGCGCTGGGCTGGGTGCTCGACGATCCGCGCAGCGCCCCGGAACTGGAACTGTTTCTGGAAGGCCTCGCCCGCTTGGAAGGAGCCGCGCTATGAAGGACGGCAAGTTCACCCTCGACGATATCGACCTGTCGGCGTGCGACCGCTACGCCGCCAAGTGGATTGCCAACGCGCTGTCGACCGAGCCGATGAACGCCCGCGATCGCCGCGCCTGCCGGGGCGCCATCCGCCAGATGTACCAGCTCGCCAACCTGGCGCCGCCCGCGCCTGAAAAGGATTGCCACCCATGACAACTCGCACCCGCAAGGTTGAGAAAACGACTGTCACCGCGCAAATCGAGCGCATCCGCGCCAGCGCCGAAACCATGATCGCCAGTGAACACGCGGTGATCGGCGCGGCGGCCCCGGGCGACGTCGTGCGCCAGGGGGACCTGTACCTGGTGTGTCTCGACGCCGAACCCAATGGGGAGCCTGCCGCAACTAAGCAGCTCGCTCCGGGCACGACGCAAGGCAGCCGGCACATTGCCACGGGCGATGTCTCGGTCCGCACCGTCGATGCCCAGGAGATGGTCCGGCGGATCAACGCGCTGATCCCGAAGGCTGATATCCCGCCCGAGCTCGTCGGGCCGGCCGTCGTCTGCCGATCGGGCGTGACCATCACGCATCCCGAGCACGGCGATCGCAGCCTGCCGGACGGCTCCAGCTGGGCCACCGTCTACCAGCGCGAGTTCGCCGAGGAAGTTCGCCGCGTGCAGGACTGAAAACCCAGCGAGAACCCGACGCACCGAGTCAAGGACGATGGCCAACGCCAACCAACTCACGCTCTTCGACGCTCCGCGGGCCGGCCCGCTGGCGCGCGCCAGTGACCCGCCCGGCAGCTATGTCGCCGCGGCGCATCTAGTCACGAGCGGCCAGTTCGCCAGCCAGCGCGACCTGGTGCACGCCGCGCTGCGTTTGCAGCCGCGGCCCGTCACGTCGAAGCGGCTGGCGCAGCTGATGAACGCCGACCGGCACCTGGTGGCCAAGCGGCTGCCCGATCTCGAGCGCGAAGGCCGGGCGCGACGCGCCGGTGTTGAGCAAGGGACCAAGGAAACGCTGTGGGAAGCTGGTGACTCGTGGGGAGGGGACTGATCGAAGCGATGGAATATTTGCGCACCGTTTTGCGCAGTCGTCAGGAAACTACCAACCGAACAAGGAGGTTTTCCATGCTCGTGCTATCACGCGACGTGGACGAGGCGATCCGGATCGGCAGCGACGTGGTCGTGACGATTGTCGCCATCCGCGGCGACAAGGTGCGGCTGGGCATCACGGCGCCCAAGTCGATCCCGGTGCACCGCGAGGAGATTTACCAGGAGATCGTAGCCGAGGGCGGCGCGGTGATTTCGCTCGCGCCGCCGGAAGATGTATCCCGGGCGTGATGCTGGGAACGCACGCCCGCGACGGCCGTCACGGATGGACGCGCCGGATGGAACCGAGCCGGGGTCGCACGGATACGCGGCCCGCGGCCCGGACGTTTCGCACACGCTAGCTCGCTGGAGGACCATCATGGCCAGGAAGAAGAAAACCGAAAAGGCGAAGAAGACCAAGGGCATCAGCTACAAGTTCGCCGAAGCCGTGCACGACGGCAAGCCCACCGAACCGTACAAGCTGCTCGAGCGCGTGCTCTCAAAGCACCACAAGGATCTCGTCGCCGCGGAAGCCCGCGTGCTCGTCGCCTGGGATCGCGGCAAGGCCCAGCCCGACGTCGACGGGTTCGTCAAGACGGGCCGCGTCCGCCTGGGCGACGACCTGGACCGCAACCGCAAGGAGAATCCCTTCGACGTGCTGTTGATCGTGCGCCGCGTGGTCTACGACAGTTTCACCGAGCAGCGCAAGCTGGCGGAGCTCGACAACCTGCTGTGCCGCGTCGCCCCGGTGAAGGATCCGACCGGCAGCGGCGAAAACTACGAGGACGACAACGGCCGCGCCGTGTTCCGCAAGCGGCGGCCCATCGAAGTTTTTGCCGAGAACGTCGCCCGCTACGGCTTCCACCAGCAGCCCAAGCTGGCAGAGTGCCTGGCGCTGTTCAACGACAAGCAGCGGGGGCTATTGAAAGAGGGAGCGGCGGGCAAGAAGCG
>JBFXAH010000056.1:0-3773 GCA_050184475.1 Pirellulales bacterium
GCGAGGGCCGAGGCGACGGCGAGGCGAAAGGGGCGAACGAGGGGCACCGATTTAATCAATGGATAGCCCGAGCAAGTCTCTCACAAAACGACGGGAAAAATTCCCATTGAACTGCGAGCCAAGACACTTCCGCGAACACCGGCAGCATTATTGCCTCCTTCATTTACGATGGCGTTACCTATACGCATCCTTTTAGCATTGAATCAGAGTTCATGGGAGGCCATCACTTTTTCGGCATCTCCGGCAACCGCATCGTCGGCGAGTACAACGACAAACCGTTCGTGTACGTCATCCCGGAACCATCAGCATTTCTTTTAGCAATCCTTGGCGCGGGTGGGCTATTCGCGTTCGTTCGTCGATTTCGCCGTGCGTCGATCGACTCGCGGGGGCAAGCATCGCGCGGGCAAACTTTGACCCGAGCCTTGCAGCCCATCTTGAGAGTCGCGACAAGTCCGTACTTTTCTCGGCTCGTCAGCCCGTCGCGCGACCGAACTTTTGCGCACTTTGCCGCGTATTTAAAAGTGGGGGGCAGACCGAAATGGGCAGTCGAAAGGGGGCGGAGGAAAACCGGCTCGGTGGCCCAGGTCAGCCGGCGGGCTGCGAATCTTCGGTCTCAGAAGGAGAGACGCAAGACCTGTTGTTTGTCAGCAGTAGTTCGGCGGCCCCGTAAGCGGGGAGCGAGTTTCGCAGAGTACGTTGCGCCAGTCGCCTGCCAGGCGACGCGCATCCTGCCTGTGGGGAAAGAGCGACTCGCAACTTACGGGGCCGAGGGGGCGGGCCGCCACCGGGCGGCCTTTCTTTTTGCGCATTCGTGGCGAATCTTCGACCTTGAGTTGGCCCGGCCACAGCAAAACAACTGCCTGCCAGGGGTGCATCTACGGCCGAAACCAATTATGCTCCAACGGCGTGGGGCATTCTTCGCTGCGTTCGTGCAGGCTCCGATCTGATCCGCGTGCCGCATGGCGATCCGACCACACTCGAAAGGCGGCCAGTGCAAATAGTCGAAGTGCCCGCAATGCCCTGTCCGAATCGGCCGTTGTGTTTTCGCAGGAGAACCATACCCTCATCGCGGGCCTTTGTGCGGGCGGCGCTGCTGCTGGTCGCCGTCGTGGCGGTCGTGCCGTCGACGCTGCACGCGGCCCCCCTGCGCGTCATGGCCTTAGGCGACAGCAACACGCACGGCAACGGCGCCTATCCCACGCTGCTGCAGAACGATCTCGACCAGCAATTCGGCACGGGGCAATTCACTGTCATCAATCACGGCATCAACGGCCAAACCGCCAATCAGATGGCCGTCGACATGGTCAAGATGGGATGGCTCAACGAAGACCCCGACGTGGCCCTGGTGATGATCGGCGGCAACGACCTGGCAACCTTCACCGGCATCACGACTCCCGCTGGCCTAATTGCCGCGCTCGATCAAACGGTCGCCGAAGTGCAGCAGATCGTCGACCTGCTCAAGGGGCACCAGAACGCCGACGGACAATCGCCGCGCGTGATCGTCTCGGCCTATCCCCCGAACCTGCTCACCGACGTCATCGTGAGTGGTCTGCCCATCAATCCCAACGTCGTCGTCAACCTCTTCAACGACCAGATGCAGTCGTCGCTGACCGGCGTCGATTGGTTCTTCGACGACAACTGGCTCGATATTCTCAATCCGAACACTTGGCGTGCCCGCCCCGAACTATTGCGCGACTCGGTGCACATGAACCAGGCGGGGCGACAGATTCTGGCCGACAACTTTCGCGAGGCCCTGCTCTTGGTCGTGCCCGAGCCTGGCTCGCTGGTGTTGGCATTGACGGCGGCCATCTGGGTCGCATTGGCGGTGATCGGGCGCCGCGAGGCTCGGCCAAAAGCGCGTTAGCTCCCGTCGCCGGACGCTTGGCCAAGTTCCCCGGCGACGCGCACCAGGTGTGTCAGCCAAGCACGCCCTGACGGCCGCAAGTGTGCGGCCCCGTCACATTGTTGCGGGGTGCAACGAGCGGTTCGCATCACTGGCGCGCTGCGACGAACTGTCTCGCGAGGCGCTGCTACGTGGCCAAAGTTCTTGCGCTCTGCGGCGTTGCGACACAGGTTCTGCCCGCTGTCGGCCGTCGTCGGTATCAGGTTTGCAAAGCGGCAGGTTGACGGGGCGCCGGCGACTGGCCGGCCGACCGGCCTGCCCACGAGAGAACCTACCGCCGACCGGAGAGCATGACCATGGCGACCATAACACCGCACAGTCCGCTGTCGAAGCATTTCTTTTCGCCTGCCGAAGAAGCCCGCATGCAACAGGAAGACTCGTACACCTGGCGCACGGTGACCTCGGTGCTGGTGGCGATCGTGTTGATGGGCTTTCTGGGCATGACACTGACGGTGCTGGTCACGCTGTTGGCGCGCTAGGCGTGCGCCGATGAATTCTGGCGTATCGACCTGTCACGCTCCCCAATAATGGCTAAGCGAACAGTTCTTGCCTGACGCGAGCGGCCGCGGCCGCCGGCTCGACGATTCGCGTTTCGTCCGCGATCGTGCCCGGACCGCGATCGATGCGAATACGAAAGTGGAGCGGCGATTCGACGGCGGCTCGACCATCGTAGTGATCGGGGCGGACGGTGACAGCACGGCCTCTGGTGCCGACGATCAGCAGCGCTGGCGGACGTCGCTCAATGATCTCCGCGCCGAAAAGTTCGTCGGGCGGCAGCGCCTCGAGCAGGGCGACCAATTCGACCAACCGGGCATAGTGCTCGGCCCACCGCTGGTCGCTGACGGCCAGCTGGCGGAGTCGGGCGGATATTGGCTCGCCATTCACACCCTCACGAATGCGCATCGGCGCAGGTACTCCCAATTGACGGCGGTAGCCTCACATCAACTCGAAAAAACTCTCCTGCCCGAGATGCTTGAGCAGCTTGCGGGCAAGATGCTCTAACGGCTTGTCAAACTCGAGCGGCATGAACTTGTCGATGCTGCCCAGGAAGCACCAGCGTTCGGCGCTATACAATCGCTTGTCTTCGTCGGTCAGCGTGAATCGCAACATGGGCGAATACCGCATATTGGACGCGATCCAGTCCGAGATATCCGCCTGATCTGAAAGTGTGCCTCCAAACAGCTTTGTCAGCACTTCGGCCCGGTTATCTGGCCGAGTGTCAGACGCGAAAATAACCAAGCTATCGCCCTGGACTTCGACAATACTGGGTGCTTCGGACAATTCGCCGGCGAGTCGTATGATCAACTCGCGCTCAAACTGGCTGATTCGCGAGGGTCGAATCTTGCGGACGGACACCTGCATCGACTCAGGGGACTCGTGAATCTCGTAGCCGCTCGGGAGCGTATCGATCGGCAGTCCCGCGGCGCTGGTTTTTCTCGCGCAGAAATACTTGGGCTTGCCGGTCTTGGTTTTGCCTTCGAATACGAAATAACGGTCGCCGCGGCGGTTGGTGTACTCGACGCTCACGCCATAAGCTCCGGGACAGGTGGTAGAGTGATTGCCTAAAGGGGATTCGCAGGTTTGGCACATTGGCTCAGAGGCGTCGACTGGGTAGCGACTCTTCGACAAATTCATTGAATGAATCGGCCAATAGCTCGCGGCGCGCCGCCCAGAAATCATCGGCCCGATCGATTGCCCACAGGGTTTGATCTGTTGGAATACACTGGCTTTTGAGAGCACGAGTGTCTTGCTTCTTATGGAATGGGAATTTCCGGTGGCGGGGTTAGCATAACCCTGACTTCGGAGGATTCCCATGACTCAGCCGCGTAACTACCTCACGGGCGCCGAGAAGCTCGCTATTTTGCGGCGT